>NZ_JSZD01000017.1:0-150112 GCF_000788125.1 Acinetobacter sp. neg1
ACCACCTGATCCCTTCCCGAACTCAGAAGTGAAACCTCTTAGCGCTGATGGTAGTGTGGCACTTGCCATGTGAGAGTAAGTCATCGCCAGCTTTTAAATCTAAACACCCCTAACCTTACGGTTAGGGGTGTTTTTTATTATATATTTATTATGTTGTGGAAATTTTCTAGATATCATTCTCTATAAATTTAAAATTACTTTTCATCTAACGATTAAATTTTTCTCGTTATTTTATTTGTTAAAAGTTTCAACAAAAATCTCGATTTCTAAGAATAGTTTGATTCGTTTCACTTTAATAATCTTTACTTGAAGATAAACTATATTTACATAAAAACCGTATTATGGTTACATTAGGCATATTTTTATAATGAAAAGTCTAATTCCATTTGGGGATTTGATCGGGGATAAAAAGGAATGATCATGAATAAAAAACAACTTACTTTAAAGTTGTCGGCGATTGCTGTCTCTGTTTTGTTAGCAAGTTGTGGTGGAGGCGGAGGTGGTTATTATGGTTCAAATGATAATAACTCTTCAGGTGGAAATGGCCAAACACCAGTTACAGCAGTAAATATTACAAATATTACGTTATATGATGCCAATAATACGGCTACAAATTCAATTACTGCAGCAGGTGTCACCGCTAAAGTCAAAGTGACTGATTCCTCAGGAAAGGGAATTAGTGGCGCGATCGTTACGTTTGGTGGGGAAGGCGTGACTTTGGGTACGACCAATGGTGCTGTCCTGACGAATGCAGAAGGTGAAGCTAGTATCTCTGTAAAACCCCAAGATTTAAATGCCACAGGTGCGTATCAAATTTCTGCGACGGCGAATTATAATGGTACATCTGCAACAACCAGTCCTTATAGTTTTGTACTCCAAGCTGCAAATATTGTTTTAGTTGGGATGACTGCTGCCACAACTCAATTAGAGTCCGGTGCATCAACCAATATTACTTTAAAGACACAAGATTCAAGTACCAAGGTAAACCAAAACAACGTTACTGTCAGCTTCAATGCTACTTGCGGTACCTTTGAACCAGCAAGTGTTGTGTCTTCGAATCAAGGGGATGTAACAACATCTTATAAAGCAATTGGGGCTGATGGGAAGTTGTGTGAAGGTGAGCAAACGATTCTTGCATCTGGTTCAAATATTCCTGAATCCAAAGTTACTGTGAATATCGCTGCCATTGAAGCCAATTCTTTAAAATATACAACATCAAGTCCAGTGACTTTGGGTATCAGAAGTAGCGGTACTGCTGCATCAGGCCAAATTGAATTTACTTTATATGCGAATGGTACGCCTGCTGCAAATAAAGATGTAAATATTGAATTGGTTCGTGCTCCAGAAGATTTAAGTTTTATCTCCTTAGGTAATCAAAATCCTAAAACTGTGAAAAGTGACCCAAATGGTAAGGTTATCGTAACTTTATATCCAGGAGACAAACCGGGGCCTGTTGAAATCAAAGCAACCTTAGTTTCTAACAGTGCTGTTTCAGCGTTGTCTAAAAATGTTTCTGTATCCACTGGACGCGCAACTCAAGATGGCTTCAGTTTATCTGTAAGTAAAAATGCCTTACAAAATAGGGTTGATGGTGATAGCGCAACGATTAATGTCATGTTAAGAGACCGTACGGGTAATCCTGTACCTAATGGAACCGTTGTGAGTTTTATTAGCGAAGGCGGTGTAGTGACGCCTAACTGTTCGACTAACGCTGGTCGTTGTGCAGTTACTTTATCTGTTCAAGACCCACGACCTTTAGATAATCGTGTTACTGTTCTGGCGTATGTTGAAGGGGATAAGAGCTTTACTGATTTAGATGGTGATAATCTTTACACGAAAGGTGTAGATAAGCTTCTTAGCAATATTGGTAGCTTCTTCCGCGATGATAATGAAAATAATCAATACGATAATGACTATGGTATTGGAGAGTTTCTTTACAATCGAAAAATTGTAGGCAACAAGACTGTATGTGCATCTTCAACCATCAGTCAGCCGAATATTGCTGATACTTGTGACGATAATTTAGATGCCATTCTACGTCAGCAATTAATATTTGCATTTTCAGAAAATACAGCAACATTTACCAATATTAATGCAAGTGGTGATCTATTATCTTTCAGTTTATATGGAAATAGTATGCAAGGTGTTCCTATGCCTACAGGTTCTACGATAAGTGTTACACCAGAAGATAATACCAAAGATAATAATTTATCTTGTACCGCTGAATTAGTACAAGGTAGCTCACCTGTAGCCAATGTATTTAATCTTTTAACACCGACAAGTTTTAAAAATAGTACACAAGCTTTTTATGGCTATCGTTTGAAAGAATGTGCTAAAGGAGATACCTTTAAAATCTCAGTAGCGGCTCCTGATGGTAAAGTTTCAACAGTTTTTGCTACTTATAAATAAACGAAAATGTTTCCTATAAAAAACAGCACTTCGGTGCTGTTTTTTATAGCCCTGTCCCTACACTGACTGAGGCAGTCGGACTAACTTGCATTGAGCTACAAGCCGAGATGGCGAAAACACATAATAGGATAATAGCTAGTTTTGGCATGGTTCTTCATCTGATGAAAAAGAACCATCTTCTTATAAATAACAGCATTTAACTATTTTGATCAGGTAATTAAATGTAATGAATTTAATCGTCCAGCAAGTCCATTTGTTTTGCTAACTGATATAAATTATTCGAACGGTTACCTGTACGGCAGAACATTAAAATAGGTTTTGGCAATTCGTTATAATGATTTGCAAAAGTACGGACATCAAGTTCAGTAATCTGACCCGCCACGACAGGCTGATAAACGTAATCTAAACCTGCGCTGCGTGCAGATTCTTCGATTTGTGCACTTGTCGGTTGATCAGGTCCACCTTCCATATCTGGACGATTATTAATAATCGATTTGAAACCTTTTTCGACAACTTGGCTTACATGCTCTGGGCCGATTTGACCTGCAAAACCTATATTTTCTGACATCTTGTCACTCCAAAAACAAACAAAACATTTTATGCTCTATCATAGCATTAAGCTCTATCTTGAGTTTAAATGTCTATATTAAATAAACGATGATAACGAATAAGATACGCAATGGAGCGCGCATGCATACTTATACAGTTGAACCGTTGTATGTTCCTAGTGGTGATGAAACGATCGCTGCCGATTTCTATCTTCCCAAAACCAATATCAAGCCTGCTGTGATTGTCATGGCACATGGTTTTGCTGGATTGCGTCAGTTTAAATTGGTTCAGTATGCGCAGCGGTTTGCCCATGCAGGCTATGCCGTGATTTTATTCGACTATCGTTATTGGGGCGGAAGTACAGGAAAACCACGAGAGCTGGTGTCTTTAAGTGCACAATTGGATGACTGGAAAAGCATTGTTCAATATGCCTCAAACTGTAAGTCGATTGATAGCCGCCGAATTATTTTATGGGGCACTTCACTCAGTGGTGGTTATGCCCTTAGTTTGGCCACCGATCTTAAAAATATTCAGGCAGTGATGGTGCAAGTACCATATGTAGATGGAGCAGAGACAGCAAAGTTGTATCCACTACAACGCTATCCTGAAGCATTAAAACGTTCAAGTCAGGACTATATGGGTTCCAAGATGGGAATGGCACCTAAAACCTTACCAGTAGTCGATCAATATAAGCTTTGTTTCTTACCTACTTCAGATAGTTATTACGGTTATCATTCGATTGTAAATCCTGATTATTACTGGAGTGGCGAAGTTCCTGCCCGAGTATTTTTTAATTTAATGCGTTACCGGCCGATCCAGTTTGTACGTAAGATTAATATTCCCGTTTTATTTATTGCTGCGAAATATGACAGCTTGATTCCGATTGCATCCAGTCGCGAAGCGGCCACCAATATTGCGCCATTTGTGAGCTATCATGAATGGGAAATGAAGCATTTCGATATTTATCACGATTCTTGGTTTGAAAAAGCAGTCACAACCCAATTAGAATTTTTACATCAACATATCGGAGTGATGTAAATGATTATTGTCTGTGCATCATGTGGTGCAAAAAACCGTGTACCTGAAGAAAAACTGGCAGTTCATCCTAACTGTGGTCAATGTCATAAAGCCTTATTGCCATTAGAACCTATTGAGTTAAATGAACAAAACTTTAGCAATTTCATTAGCAATAGTGATTTACCTGTGCTGATTGACCTATGGGCGGAATGGTGCGGTCCATGTAAAATGATGGCACCACATTTTGCTCAGGTCGCAAAGCAAAATCCTTATGTGGTTTTTGCAAAAATTGATACTGAAGCAAATCCTCGTTTAAGTGCAGCATTTAATGTCCGTAGTATCCCAACCTTGGTTCTTATGAATAAAACCACAGAAGTGGCGAGAATCAGCGGTGCATTACGTACGCCTGAATTACAGCAGTGGTTAGACCAGCAATTACAGCAACATCAAGGAAATTAACATGAGCGAACGCCCAAAGCATCCAGAGGGGATTTTATCTCTACAAAACATTGCCATGCCAGCCGATACTAACTGGAGCGGTGATGTTTTTGGAGGTTGGATTGTTTCTCAGATGGATTTAGCTGGAGCGATTCATGTTGAACGTTTTAGTAAAGGCCGTTGCGCTACGATAGCTATTAATCAAATGACTTTCCTTGTTCCTGTGAAGGTAGGGAATGTGATTAGTTGTTATACCAAAATTCTGAAAGTAGGTAGCAGCTCGGTACAGGTTCAAATTGAAGTGTGGAATAGCCACGACGATTCACGTGAACCTGTGCGTATCACAGAAGGGGTCTTTACTTTCGTAGCGGTGGATGTAAATGGAAATAAACGTTTAATTACAGATGAAATTAAACAGTCCTTTTTAGCCTCACAGTCAGCTTAAGTAAGCCTTTTTAAGGTCTACATTTATCAGAACAGATTGATGTTTTAACACTACTTTTTTAATCGAGAATATACAGATGGCTGAAGAACTGGTTTTACAACATGGCCATAAAGTTGAGCAATATCAAAGTATCCTTCCACAGATTCAGGCCATTGTTGAGGATGAGTCGGATGTGATCGCCAATCTGGCCAATATCTGTGCCGCACTTAAACAGCAATTCGGCTGGTTCTGGATTGGCTTTTATCTGGTGAAAGGGAATGAGCTGGTATTAGGCCCATTTCAGGGTCCAATTGCCTGTACCCGTATTGCCAAAGGTCGTGGTGTGTGTGGTTCAGCATGGCAACAACAACAAGTGATCGTGGTGCCTGATGTGGATCAGTTTCCAGGGCATATTGCCTGTAGCTCTGACTCTAAATCGGAAATTGTGTTACCCATCATGAAAAATGGTGAATGTGTTGGCGTGCTAGATATTGATAGTGATGAATTAAATCAGTTTGATGAGATTGACGCTGAATATCTCAAGCAGTTGATGAGCGTGATCGAAAAATTTATTTAATTCAAAACCTAAAAATAAAGCCCAAATCATTTTGGGCTTTATTGTTTGATTCAGAACTATTTTTTGCGTTTCGGCAACCAGGCCCACAGCATTTGGCACTGGATCGGTTCATTGCCTGAATCATCAGTAACATTCACAGGAATCAATAACTCGCCTTTTTCATTCTCAGCAATAAACTTCTGCTGATCAGTTGATAAGCTTGCTGTCGCAGTTAAACCACCTTGGGCAACTTTTAAATAATCTACATGGAGTGATTTGATCAACAAGATACGATCATCTGGAACATGTAAACCTGTTAAAAAACCAGTCGCAGTTTCCGCAAGTAATGCCATCGCAGCGGCATGAACTCCTTTAATATGGTTTTGCATATTGCGCTGGTTTTCAATACGAACAGTCACGTGGTCTTTATCCACTTCTAAATAACGGATATTCGCAGTTCCAACCATGGGAACAACACGACCAAAAGCTTTGCTCCAGAGCGTGCTACGAATGCCTTTCGGAAATTTAGAGGTGGTTTTAACCAGCTTATAAAGACGGTTATCTTTTGCCATGGTGAACCTATTAATTAATCTTTGAAGTTATTAAATTGGAGCGGCAGACCAAATTGTTGTTCACGTAAAAAGTTCATCACTTGTTGCAAAGTATCGCGCTTTTTGTCCGTGACACGGATTTTGTCTCCTTGGATAGAAGATTGCGCCTTGATGCCACTTTCTTTAATGGCTTTATTAATTTTTTTTGCGGTATCTGAGTCAAGTCCATCTTTGAGCTTGATCACTTGCACGACATTTTTACCTGAAGCAGTTGCTTTTTGTGGATCAAGTGCTTGAACGTCGACTTTGCGTTTATAGAAATGGTTTTCCAGCATGGTATAGACTTGTTCACATTGGAAATCACTTTCAGTTGAGATTTTGATTTCTTTATTTTTTTCATTTAGCTCAATTGAAACATCTTGCCCACGGAAGTCAAAACGTGTAGCAATTTCTTTTTGCGTGTTTTGTACCGCATGATTGACTTCAAATAACTCTAATTCAGAAACAATATCAAAAGAAGGCATAGTTAGACCTTTACAAAGGGAAAGAATATTTGAGATGCTAAGGGGGTTTTCTTCATTTGCCAAGTGTTGTTTACATCAAAGGAGTGCACAATGATCCGTAAACAAGAAATTACAACATTTGAGTTCCCAGAAGGCGCAGTCATCTGGGATGTCCGAGATACCAAAGCGTATACAGAGGCTCATGTCAAAGGGGCGGTGAATCGTCCAATTGCTGAATTAACTGCGGATAGTTTGACTCAAGTGGCAGCGGATCAACCGATTTACATTCTGTGTGGTGGCGGTAGTAAAGCACCGCGTGCAGCAGAGCTTTTAGACGGTATTGATAGTTCTCGTGAGTATGTTGTATTGATGGGTGGCACACGCGCAGCGCGTGATGCAGGCTTAGCTTTGGAACAAGGCGCTTAAAACACTCAAAGAATTAGCCAAAATACTCGGGTATTTTGGCTAATTCAAAAATAATAAAGATTCAAAAGTCCAAACACTTAACCTGAATAATACGGTTTTTTAGCTTTCACTTTCTTCTGGAAGCGCTGCGGATTCAATTTATCCAGTAACTGCTGTGGCACTGGACAAAGCTCACCTAAGATCAATGCTGCCAAGATTTCACTACACAGTGGCGCAAACAAGAAACCTTTCGACCCTAAACCTGCAAAGCTATAGTTTTGCTCATGGTTGTGGACTTTGCCGACCAAAGGAAAGTAGTCCAGACTCTGCGCACGGACAGAGGCTCGACCTTGCCAATTCTTTACAGCAGGCAACTGTTGTGCATATTCAGGAAAGACACTGTGGATAAGTTCGTAGTTATGCACATGGTCTTCAGTTAGTACATCTGCATCATCCCGATTGGGATAAAAAGATGCGCCGAGAACTAACTGTGAAGCATCCAGTTGCATGCAATAGCCCCCATAACCATAAGCTTGATCCAGTGCCAAAGGCTGCTGGCTATTCTCAACCCAGCTGACTTGTCCCCGAATTGGCTTTAAGACAGGATAGTTTTCAAAGAGTTCAGCACTTTGTTTCGCGCAACAGACGATAACATGATCTGCCGTGGCAATTCGTTGTTGATCTTGCCAAAGTTCAGTTTGTGTTTCGAGCGAATTTAAGCGGGAAATTCTGGCTGTTTTTATCGTGATATTCGGATGTTGTAAAATTTCATCGCGTAATTGGTGTGGAGAAACTGCACCTGCATGATGTAGCGTCAAACTCGGCAAGTCTGTCTTCGGGGATTGTTGCTGTTCTGATTGTGCTGATAAGACACCTTCAGGATACTGTGCTGCTAAAGCCAGTAATTCATCCGCATTTTTCAATGCCAATTGTTGGACCTGAATCGGCCTGAATGCATTAAAGCGTGTATAAAAGTTTAGCGCATGTTGCCAACTCAAGGTCATCAGATGTTCGGATGCCTGATCAATCGGGCATAGTTTGGGATTGAGCAGTGCCAGCGGATTACCAGATGCGCCTGAAAGGGGCTCATTTTGCTCGTATACGGTGACTTGATGCCCACGCTGAGCAAATGCCCACGCTGAGCTTAAACCCGCGATTCCAGCGCCAATAATCGCAATTTGGCGTGGTCCAGTATGCTCTATCGTTGTTTTCGTTTCAGGTTGCGAGGTTGCATCGTTCTGTTCTGAAGCCATTGAGCCTGTTTCAGGTGCTACAGTGTCCTGCCAGATCGCTTTGAGCATTTCTCGTTTATGACCAAAACCACGCGGACGGCTAATCTGGATGCCATGTTGTTTAAGCCCGCGTTTCAGTACTCCAGCCACGCTAAAGGATGCGAAGGTGGTTCCAAACTCCGACAAACGTACAATGTGATTCAGCACATTCTCTTGCCACATATCCGGGTTACAAGACGGAGCGAAGCCATCAAGAAACCATGCATTGACCGCTTGTGTTTTGGGAATAACGGGGAAAATATCCTGAGCATCACCAAGCCATAAATCAATGCTAAAGCGTTGCTCTGGAAAACTGAGACGATGACAGCCAGCGATTGGCAAGGGATATTGCTGAATGAGCTGTTCTGCAAGTGGCTGAAGTTCAGGCCAGACATTCAGTGCACGAATCAGATCGGCTTTGCTGAGCGGAAATTTTTCTACACTGATGGCATGCAGATGGCTATGGTTATCTGGACGAACCTGTTGCCAGAGTTGCCATAAGGTCAAAATATTTAACCCTGTGCCAAAACCTGTTTCACCCACACAGAAATACTGATAATCATGTAATTGGGAAAGACGTTCAGTTAAATCATTGCCATTTAAAAACACATGGCGTGTTTCGAGTAAACCGTTATCTTTGGAAAAATAGACATCGCCGAATTGTTTAGAAATGGGAACTTCAATACCATCGACGAGTTCCCAGTCTAAATCAGCTGTTTGTAGTTTTGATGAGAGAGACATAAATAAAGGTGTATGTTTTACCACTGACGACGACGTTTAGTGTAAACATAACTTGCAATAAAGAAACCGAGAATAACACCGACAGCAATTGTCATTGCGCCGTATAAAAACATTTGTGCACTACGTTCGCTTTGTAACACCTGAACCTGAACCGTTAAATTATCATTTTTTAACTGTAATTCCTGATTCTGCGCAAGCGCTTCAAGATTGGCATGTTCAAGTTGCTTTAAACGGCTCGCCTGATCCTGAATCATGGCTTTAACTTTTGCATCTTGCTGTTGTTTGGCTTTAACAATCTGTTCTGCTGTAAGCGGTTTAGTAGCAGTGGCGATGGTATTGGCTGGCGTCGTTGTGGTGGTTTTTGCTTGTGTCGCTGGAGCAACTGCTGTTGGGGCAGCAGTTGGTGTTGCAGGTTCTACCGCCCATGCAGTAGAACTGAGTAAACTTAAAACGAAAAAGCTTTTGACTGCAATATGCATGATTTACCCTTTTGGAAAAGCTTTGTTGAAAGGTCTAACTTCAATATCTGAGTAGATCCCTTCTTTTAAAAATGGCTCTTCCTGAATCCATGCATCCAGTGCTTCGCGACTATCAAATTCAACAATCATGGTACTGCCAAAAAAGCCTGCCTGTGGATCATTGGGATCTTTAGGATGCGCACCAGCAGCAATTAAACGGCCTTCATCATCTAACTTTTGTAGTCGTTCAATATGTTGCGGACGGGTGGCTAAACGTTTTTCCAGAGTACCTTCGCGATCAGTACAGGTCAGCACAAAATATGGCATGGCAGTAGCTCGATGATTTAAAATCTATTCAGTGGTTTTGAAATGTTTTCGTAAGAAAAATAGTATAGCAGCAAGGTAACTGATAGAAACGATAATATCGCCAAAAGCGGTGAATTCGCCCCAATATTTTCCTTGCATATAGACAAAACCAAAGAAGAAATGCAAAGCAGCAAGCAAAAAGAATTGACCACACCAAGCCCAGTTCAATTTGATCCAGCCTCTTGGACTGAGTTCTAACAGTGAACCTAACAATTTCTGGATAATCGGCATGCGTTCTTTATTAAATAAAGGTGTCACCAAAAAGCCGAGACCAATCCCGATATTGATAATAATGGCCTTCATTTTGATATAGGTGACATCGCTAAAAATTAGCGTAATTCCACCAAAAATAACCGACATGACTACGATAAACCACTGCATTTTTTCCAGTTTAAATTTCTGGAAAAAGAACAGGCAACCATAGACGACAAGTGTCGAGATCAGCAGGGCACAGGTCGCAACAAGGATATGGTTCTGGTCGGTATTTCCTGCGCTGCCCACCAACTGCAACAAAGGATGGTGACTATCTTTAGGATCGGTGGTTTTATAAAAATAAAAGAAGATAATAATCGGAAGATAGTCGAGCAACGCTTTCATGTTACAGTACGATGATGAAATAGGTCAGATAGCATAATACAAACCATGTTCGGTGTCGATTTACATACACATACTCTCATTTCCGACGGTACCTTCTCTCCTGAGCAACTGGTACAGGCTGCTGTTGACTTAAAAATACAGATGCTGGCGCTGACTGATCATGACACCATGGATGGACTGGAACGGGCACAGAATTATGCACAAGACCATGATATTCAAATTATTTCTGGTGTAGAAGTTTCTAGCCAGTGGTCGAGACCGAATACCAAAAAAAGCTATGGCGTGCATATCGTGGCTTTAAATATGCAAGATGAAGTACCCATCAAGGCGATGCTGGAAAATCAGAAGAAAATCCGTGCGGAACGGGCAAAAGTGATTTGTCAGTTACTGGAAAAATGTATCAATTTTGATATTTACCCTGATGTCGTTGCCAAAGTTGATGGTTATGCAGATCGGGTCACCCGAACCCATATTGCAAAGACTTTAGTTGAAAAAGAGATTGTCAGTCGTCCGCAGCAGGCATTTGATCGTTTTCTGAAAGAGGGTAAGAAAGCCTTTGTCAAATTTGAAGGCGTGGGGCTGAAAGAAACCATCGAGATTATTCATGCCAGTGGCGGTTTGGCTGTTCTGGCTCATCCTACCCGTTATGATTTATCAGCAACCAATATTCGTTACCTGATCGAACTGTTCGCTGAATCTGGGGGGGACGCCGTTGAGTTACCGCCCAGTATAGAACCTGCTTCAACCCGACAAATGGTCGATCGGATGATTCAGCAATTTGATCTGGCAGTTTCGATTGGCAGCGATTTTCATGGTGACAATATGCCATGGATTAAACTGGGGCAAACGCCACGGGTCAATGAAGGTCAGAGCGGAATTTGGGAACGTTTTAGATAAACGGATCTATGAAAAAATTAGAACTTTGCCTGATTATTTTCTTTTTTCTGATGCTTTTGCTGTTATGGGGCATTCAATGGATGTTTCATGGTTTTGCGGGGCTTTGAAAAAACTCAATTTTCAGACCGCCAGTGATCATGATGCAGGAAGTAATCTGATAAATAATCTAAAAAGCATTGCACCTTAGGCGGTAGTAATTCTCGATGTGGAAAGACCGCATAAATTGCAGTGGCCTCGACTGGATAATCTGGCAAGATCTGTACCAGTTTGCCTGTGTCTAAATCTTCTGCAACATGCCAGAACGAATGATTGGAAATGCCTAAACCTTGTAAAGCGGCTTGTCGAACGGCTTCACCCGAATTGGTACTAAAGTAACCTTCTACGCGGATCTGTTCAGTTTCACCTGCTTTATTTAGAAAATACCACTGGTTGGTTAGACCATTGGCATGCTGTTGCAAAATACAGCGATGAGATTTGAGATCAGATAAGCGTTCTGGAATCCCATATTGTTGCAAGTAGGCCGGTGAGGCGCACAATAACCGTGGATTGGAAGCTAATTTTCTGGCAATCAGACTAGAGCTTTTTAATTGTCCAATACGAATCGCAAGATCCATACCTTGTTGAATTAAGTCGATGTTTTGATCATTGAGATCGAGATGGATATTTAGCTCAGGATGTAATTTGGAGAACTCGGCAATTAGGGGCATTAAAACCTTGGTACCAAAGATGGCGGATGCGGTTATGCGCAATGTCCCTGAAAGCCTCTGATCTTTGACTTTTAACGACTCGTGTAAATTGACAAAATCAGCCATCCAGCCGCGTCCACGCGTCAGTAGCGTGCGGCCTTCTTCGGTTAAGGTCAGCTTACGGGTAGTGCGATGAAATAAACGCAGTTGTAGCTGTTGTTCCAGACGTTGCAACTTTTGGCTGGCGACTGAAACCGAAATATTGGCATCCTGTGCGGCTTTGCTGATTGAGCCTAAATCAGCCACCCGAATAAAAAATTGAAAATCTTCTGTATTCATTATCCATAAAACCAGAAAAGTATTTCCTGATTATCGTGGTTTTTTAAATAAACCCATAGCGCTATTTTGTCTCTAAGCAATTATGTATTGGAGAGAAAATCATGAAATATCATTTTCTAGGAAACTCGGGTTTAAAAGTCTCGGAATTGGGATTTGGTGCTGGCACTTTAGGCGGACAGGGACAAATTTTTTCTGCTTGGGGACAAGCGAGCCAAACGGAAGCCAACCAAATGATTCAGGCGGGTCTGGATGCGGGGATTAATTACTTTGACACCGCAGATGTTTATTCGGATGGAGAGTCTGAACGGATGCTAGGCAAGGCTTTAGCTGCGAAAAGACAGCAAGCGGTTATTTCCACCAAAGTTGGTATTCGTAGCTCGGATCATCTGAACGCTGCGGGATTTAGTCGCGACTATTTACTCTCTGCCGTGGAGCAATCCCTGACACGATTAGGAACCGATTATATTGATGTGTTGCAATTGCACCAGTTTGATAGCTTTACCTCTTTGCATCAATTGATGAAAACATTGGATGAACTGGTGCGAAGCGGTAAAGTCCGTTATATCGGCGTATCCAATTTTGCGGGCTGGCAATTGATGAAAGCACAGGCCATTGCGGAGCAATATGGTTATGAAAAATTTGTGGTCAATCAGGTTTACTATTCTTTAATTGGGCGCGATTATGAGTGGGAGTTGATGCCTTTAAATGATGATCAACAGATGGGCGCGGTGGTGTGGAGTCCTTTGGGTTGGGGACGCTTAACAGGTAAGTTTGATCGGGAAAATCCGATTCCAGCCGAGAGCCGTTTGCACGATACAGCCCAGTTTGCGCCTCCAGTGAATGAGGAACATCTTTATCGAGTCATTGATGCATTAAAACAGATTGCACAGGAAACAGGTTATTCCATTCCTCAAATTGCGCTGAACTGGTTGTTACAACGTCCGACGGTTGCAAGTGTCTTGATTGGTGCCCGTAATCAAACGCAACTACAAGAAAATTTAAAAGCAAAAGATATTCAACTGTCGGCTGAACAGATCAGGCAGTTGAATCAGGCCAGTGCAGTTTATCCGCCGTATCCTTATTATCCCTATTGGAATGGACAATTTACAGAACGTTTTAAAGCACTGGTGACATCACAGTTTATTTGATGGATGAATCATTTCCCCCAACGTTTGCTGAGGGAAATGGCAATTACAGCAGGTTGTGATCTTGTGCCTGAATCGGTGGCGGTGTTGGGCGGCCTAAAGTTCCCAGTAATTCGATTTCAATTGAACGCACCATGGCATCCAGTGGTAGATCGTTACTTTGTGTGCCAAACGGTTCTTCAATTTCAGTACTGAGTGCATCTAAACCGAGAAAGGTATAGGCCAGAATCCCAACCAGTAACGGGGTAGCCAGGCCCAATAAAGAACCTAAGCTGAAAGGCAACATAAAGCAAAAGAAGTACACGGTACGATTCAGCAAAACCGAATAGGCAAATGGAATGGGTGTGTTGGCAATGCGGTCACAACCCGTTTGCATTTCACTTAAAGCCGCCACGTGACGGTTCATCTGGGTATAAATAATATCCGAGATTTCACCTTCTTTCATGGCTTGCAACAGTTCCCATTGAATCAGGCTTAGAGTGTATTGTGGGGCATTGTGCTGTTGGTAAAGCTGGGTCAAAGCTTGCTGACTTAAGCCACTGGTTTCAGTGAGTTCGGTTGGATTCGCTGTTTGATGACGTAAGCGGTCACGCAGGACATTGGCAAAAATAATCACATTCTGAACGATACGTTCTCGACGCGCTTGTGTGAGAACACGACAGTCACGGTCAAAATGTCGAGCCGTGGCGATCAAAACGCCCCAGAGTTTACGGGCTTCCCACCAGCGGTCATAACAGGCGGTATTCTTGAATCCAAGAAAAATAGACAGCACGACACCAATCAGGGTGAAGCCAACCAGTGGAATTTCAGGGAAGCGATAAAGGCCCACATATTCAACACCACCAATAATGGCGGAGATGAGCATTACGAAGCCGAGAGAAGGTAAAATTTTGGGTAAAATCGTCCCTCGCCATGAGAATAAAACTTTAAAAATACTCGGCTGGTCACGGACAATCATGTTATATGAATCATTAATTTTATGTGTTGATGTTCATGCCAGATTCAAGCTTTGTCAAGACCAGATTGCTTGATTTTAGTAGGGTTGAGTAGTTGTTGTTCAGAAAATGAAAAATGTCCTTCAGGTGAAATAATAAAGTGATCGATCAGCTGTATTTCCAGTAGTTTACAGGCCTGTTTCAGTTGCTGGGTCAGATAAATATCTTCTGTTGACGGTTGGGCAATGCCATAGGGATGATTATGCGCAACTACGATCTGGCAGGCTTGCTGTTGTAATGCATAACGTAAGGTCTGGTTGAGGGAAACACTACAGGAATGATGCGAGCCGAAAAATAGTTTTTTAAAGTGCAATTTCCGTAGTTCTGCATCTAGACACAGCACCGCAAAGACTTCCTGTTTTTCGCCCAGCAGCTCATAACGTAAATAGTCGAGTACGAGAGTAGACGTGTCCAGACATAGTCGTTGCTGATGAAAATGATTGTTGAGGTAGCGCCGTCCCAGTTCTTTTACTGCCATGAGCTGGGCATATTTGGTCGAAGCAATGCCATTAAATTGTGATAGGTCCTCAAGATTGGCATCAAAGATCAAATTAAGGCCGCCAAAATGTTGAATCAGAATGCGGGCAAGTTCGACAGCAGAATGCCGTTTTGAACCAGAACGGAGAAAAATTGCTAGCAGTTCCGCATCAGATAGGCTTTGGGGGCCTTGTGATAATAAGCGTTCCCGAGGGCGTTCTTGCTCGGGCCATGTTTTGATGGATTGATTCAACTGTTTATTCCCCATTGATTTTATTGCCTTTATTATTTTTATAAGCAAAAATAAATCGTCACATTTTCTCTTAACTGTTTAGGATCCCAATGATATTTTCTGTCGTTTGATCCATTGAAATCTTTATCGTCCCACTTGGGTATGAACTTATTTAATGCTATTGTGAGCGCCACTGCAACAGTAAGGTATCCTGTTTGTGAGCTTCGATCTAAGTGTTATTCCCCATAAAAACATTATATTAGCGGTTACAGGCGGTATTGCTGCCTATAAAAGTGCCATCTTGGTACGCCGTTTAAAAGACTTTGGTTTTGATGTCCGCGTGGTCATGACACATGGCGCACAAGCATTTATTACCCCTTTAACTTTTCAGGCATTGTCTGGAAATCCTGTACATACCGAATTACTTGATCCTGAAGCGGAAGCTGGGATGGGGCATATCGAATTGGCGCGTTGGGCCGATCTGGTTTTAGTTGCTCCAGCCAGCTGCGACACGATTGCAAAATTTGCCAATGGTTTGGCAGATGATTTGCTCAGTACGTTATATTTGGCAACCAAAGCCCCTGTCTGGGTTGCACCTGCGATGAATCAGCAAATGTGGGCAGCGAAAGCGACGCAACGTAATTTGCAAACGTTGGTAGAAGATGGCGTTCATGTGATTATGCCCGATGCTGGTGAGCAGGCTTGTGGCGATGTTGGTCTAGGGCGGATGCCTGAACCAGAAGACTTGGCTCGTCAAGTTGCGGCCTATTTCCATAAGGCACAACGCGCGCTTGCTGAAAAGTTTGGTTTATTGGCAGGCAAGCGAGTGACCATTACCGCTGGCCCAACGCGTGAAGCGATTGATCCAGTCCGTTATATTTCTAACCACAGTACGGGCAAAATGGGCTTCGCTTTGGCAGCAGCATGTTATGCCGCAGGTGCGAAAGTTACGCTGGTGGCTGGGCCTGTCAGTCTGGATACACCGAATGGTGTGCAACGTATTAATGTCAGTTCTGCCATGCAAATGCTGGATGTCAGCATGAATCAGCTGAAAGAAGGCTGTGACATCTTTATTGCAACGGCAGCAGTGGCAGATTATCGCGTGGCACAAGTGGCTGAGCATAAGATTAAAAAAGCAGGTGATGAACTTGCGGTCGCATTAGTAAAAAACCCAGATATTGTGGCAACGATTGCGCAGCAGGAAGAGCGTCCATTTATGGTCGGCTTTGCCGCTGAAACCCAAAACGTTGAAGAATATGCCGCAGGAAAACTGGTGGCGAAGAAACTGGATATGATTGCGTGTAATGATGTATCACGTCCAGATATCGGTTTCGCTTCAGATCAAAATGCCATGACCGTGTTCTTTGCCCAGTCTTATCACATGAAAAAACGTGAACTGGAAAAAGCGTCGAAACAAGAGATTTCACAGCAACTGGTTGAGTCAATTGCGGATGCTTTACGCCGTCGTTTATAAACGATAAACGCGATCTTTTTTTATCAAAATGCAACGATTTCGTTGCATTTTTTATGTATGCTAAATCAGCAATTTTCTTTGTATGCTGGCTTCAGGATACAAGGTGTCTTGCCGTTGGAAATAAAGCATAGCCACAGTTTTGATAGGATATCCTGATGATTAAAAAAACTTTAGCCACCGTTGTCATGTTGTCTGCTTTCGCATTGAGTCATAATGCGAGTGCAGCAGGTTTAGAAGATGATATGAAAACGCTAGGCAAGAATTACAAAGCGTTTAACCAAGCTGATAACTCGCAGGCTGCCACTGCAGCGTTAAATAATATGCGTACTGCTGCGGTACACTCAAAACAATATCATCTGGCTGCCAATACACAGGATAAAGTACCTGCTTCACCAGCGCTATTTGATCAGATTGTTGGGGAAATTGATAAAGCCAAATTACTGGTACAGGCTGGTAAACTGGATGAAGCGAAAAAGCAAGGCAAAAAGATCGCTGAGTTGCGTGATCAGGGGCATAAATATTATACCCATTAAGAGATGGACGATCGGATTGCAAAGCTGAAGCTGTACTCCAGAGAGTGCAGCTTTTTTATTGGGATCTCAGAAAAGCATCCCAAAACCTAAACTGAGCATGATTCAGATTTTCATAAAAATTTAAAGTTGCTACAGTGAAGTCATGAAGGATGAGAGGTGATGGATATGTTCTCACAGCAACGTAATTATGAACGCATTGCACAAGCAATTACTTATATCCAGCAGAATTTTCAGCAGCAACCCCAGCTGGATGAAGTGGCAGCGCATATACATTTAAGTCCTGCCCATTTTCAGCGTTTATTTACTGATTGGGTGGGCACCAGTCCTAAAAAATTTTTACAGTATATTAGTGTCGAATATGCCAAACAGATTTTGAAGCAAGAGCAGGGCAGTATTTTTGACGCTACCTTTGCAACAGGATTGTCTAGCACCAGCCGTTTGCATGATTTATTTATTCAGATTGAAGGCATGACCCCAGCTGAATATAAAAATGGTGGGCAGAGTCTGACGATTCATTATCAATTTGCAGATACCTTATTTGGTGAAGTGCTGATTGCATCTACACACAAAGGGATCTGTGCACTAAGTTTTGTCGATAATCGGGCGGAGGCTTTTGCCCAGTTAAATGCACAATTTCCTCAAGCGATGTTTATTGAACAAGTAGATAATTTTCAACAGAGTGCCTTGGCTTTATTTCAGAAAGACCCGCAGCAACTGGCTGAGATTAAACTGCATTTGAAAGGCACCGAATTTCAGCTCAAGGTGTGGCAAAGTTTGCTGAAAATTCCGATGGGACAACTTGCCACTTATGGTGAACTTGCCAGAACCATTGAACATCCTAAAGCTGCGCGTGCGGTAGGCACCGCGATTGGTAGTAATCCTGTGGCATTTTTGATTCCTTGTCATCGGGTGATTCAGTCGAGTGGCCTGTTTGGTGGTTATGAATGGGGCAGCGTGCGGAAAACAGCGATCATTGGTTGGGAAGGTGTGCAAAGCCATGCCGCAATCTGAACAAGAGCAGATCCAGACGGCAATTGATCAGATCCAGTCAGCCGATTGGGACGGAATCACAGAGCAGATGCATCAGCAGGGTTTTGCCCTGATCAGGCAGGTGCTTTCGCCACAACAATGTGAACAATTACAGCAATTGTATCCACACGCTGAACTTTATCGTAAAACTGTTGAAATGCAGCGTTATCGCTTTGGTCTGGGTGAATATAAATACTTTAATTATCCATTGCCGAATTTGATTGAGCAGATACGCCATGAGATCTATTCACGTTTGGCACCGATTGCCAATGCATGGTTTCGGGTTCTGAAGATAGAGCGAACATTTCCATCTGCACATCCCGAATTTTTACAGCAATGCCAACAGCATGGTCAAATGCAGGCAACGCCATTGATCCTGAAATATGGGCCGGGTGGATTTAATACCTTGCATCAGGATTTATATGGAGAAGTTTATTTTCCACTGCAATTGGTGATTGTACTGAGCCAGCCGAACAGGGATTTTAGTGGGGGTGAATTTGTCTTAAGCCAACAAAATCCACGGGCACAGTCCAAGGCGGTCGTTATACAGCCACAGCAAGGCGATATACTGATTTTCACCACACAATTTAAGCCAGAAAAAGGCAGTCAGGGCTATTATCGGGTCAATATCAAGCATGGCATCAGTCCGATCTTGCAAGGTGAACGTTATAGCCTCGGTATTATTTTCCATGATGCTGTGAGTTAGGCTGATGTGGCGACATCGTGAATTAGAATCTGGCGAATTACACCAGAAGCTGAAACAGCATGAAATTCTGTTTGCAGGCAATGCTCAGCTTAAAATCTACGGCAGATTGACCTGTGGCTCTGGTAAGCGCATGCTAAAAAGTAATCGGGTATTTTTTGTCAATGAGCAGGAGGCAATTACACAAGGTTATCGGCCTTGTGGACATTGTATGAAGCCAGCCTATAAGAAGTGGAAAGATGCAACTATTTGATATTGAAGCTGATCCAGAACAGAATCATTTGCCTTATGACGGCACGGTGCAGTACTACGGCAAAATCGTGCATGGCGCTGCCGCAGATCATTATTTTGAGCAGTTGATGCAGACGATTGCCTGGGAAAATGATCAGGCATTGATTTTTGGCAAGCTGTTAACCACTAAACGTAAAGTGGCGTGGTATGGGGATCGGCGCTTTGAATATACTTATTCCAATATGAATAAATATGCCTTGCCGTGGACAAAGGAGTTGCTGGAATTAAAACAATTAACCGAGCGGCTGACAGGAGAAACCTTTAATTCCTGCTTGCTTAATCTTTATCATAGTGGTGATGAAGGGATGGCATGGCATAGTGATGCTGAAACGGATCTGAAAAAGGATGGTGCAATTGCTTCTTTAAGCTTTGGCGCAGAACGGAAATTTGCATTTAAACATAAACAAAGCAAAGAAAAAGTAGAACTGTATTTAGAGCATGGCAGTTTGTTGGTCATGAAAGATACCACGCAAACTTACTGGTTACACCGCTTGCCGCCCACCAAGAAAGTCAATACAGCACGGATTAATCTGACTTTTAGAACTATTGTGGAATAACTCGATCCTCGCTTAGACATAGTGATAAAGCTCCACATCAGAAAATGTGCTATTAAATGCTTCAATGAGTTGTTTAATCTGTTCGGCCTGATCTGGCACCAGCATCCAGTACGGATTTTCATTCGAGATCAGTATTAACGCTAAATCATGCTGTTGTGCAACCGCATAAAGATGGTCAAATAAAATCGCGTAGATATGCTCGGCAAAATCAATCCCGTTCTGCTCATCCTGTGTTGCATCAGCATATTCAGCGAAAAGCTGTTCGACTTCACTTTCAATACGATTATTCAGCTGCTCAATATCGATTTGGGTTTGTTGCAGTTGATAACACTGGTCAGAGCCATTGTCATAATATTCTTTTAATTCTACATACTGGATGTTTGAGTGCAGGGTATTGGCCCAATTGATAAATTGATGAAACTCGTGTGGATGAAGGGGATATGGAACTTGTGTCAGCTCAGGAAAGACCTGTTGGCAAAGTGGATAGAGCGCTGTGGTCATGTCTTATTCTCGTTTTACTCATAACATGCTTCTTATTATTATAAAAAAACCACAGCAAGTGCTGTGGTTTTTTTGATTCATTCACAAAAGTCTTATGCTTGACCTTGTGCATCAGCATCCGCTTGAAGGCGTTGCATGTTTGCTTCGAATTCAGCATCGAAGTTAATCGGTGTAAGTAACAATTGAGGGAAGCTACCCTTTGTTACTAGATCATTTACTGCTTCACGCAAGAACGGGAACAGGATATTTGGGCAGTATGCACCTAAGATGTATGGAAGACGATCTTCTTCTACACCATCAACCAAGAAGATACCTGATTGAGTGACATCAACGATGAACGCAGTTTCATTTTCGTTGTTCGCTTGAACCACAACTTTCAAAGACACTTCATAGTGTGTTGGATCAATTTTTTCTGCAGCAGAAGATAAATTGATGTTGAGTTCTGGTTGCCATTGTTTAGTAAATACTTGTGCACCAGGAACTTCAAAAGAGATGTCTTTGGTATAAATACGTTCTAACGCGAGTTGTGGTTGAACTTGTTCTTCGCTCATTGTTTTTCCTTAAATCTCGGATGTGTTGTTAAGCTAATAATTGGTCGAGTTTACCTTCACGCTCTAAAGCATAAAGTTGATCAAAACCACCGATAAACTGATCTTTAATAAAAATTTGTGGCACTGTACGGTGATTGGTACGTTGCATCAATTCAATACGAACTTCTGGCGCTTCATTGGAAAGATTAATTTCTTTAAAAGCAACACCTTTACGCTCAAGTAATTGTTTTGCACGCACACAGTACGGGCAAGAAAGGGTTGAATAGATGGTGACGTTTGGCGTTGTCATGTTATCTCTCCTTAAGCTTTGGTTTTGCTTTTAACTAAAGGTAAGCCTTGCGCTTTCCAGTTGCTAATACCACCGTCTAAACGGTAGCTGTCAGCATGACCTACTTTTTGTAGTGCTGAGCCTGCAACTTGCCCTAAGTTACAAATGAAGACCAATGGACGATCACTTGCTTTTAATTCATCAACATGACTGGTGATCTGGCTATATGGAATGTTACGGCTACCGCTAATGTGACCATCACGGAAATCTTTTCCATCACGTAAGTCGATCAAGATGGCATTTTTTGCCTTGACCAAGATACCAAGTGATTGTGGTGAAATTTTACGACCATTGCGTTGTCCTTCTAAAATAAAGAACAACACGATTAACACGCCGAGCGTACCAAATAAGAAGGGGTGATTCCCCATAAACTCTAACCAGCGTTCCACAAGTCACCTAAAAATTAAAATACAAAATTGATCCTGAGTATAACTTATCTCTATGGTGATCAAAAATGTTAGTTCAAGGGGCAAAGTCCAACAAAATTAACTTTTTTGCTGGGCTTCCTGAATTTCATCCATTAAACGCAGATAACTGTCCAAGCGTCTTGGCAAAATTTCACCAGCCTCAACCGCTTGTTTCAGTGCGCAATTTTTCTCATGGGTATGAGTGCAATTACGGAACTGGCAAAGCCCTAGATGTGTTTCAATCTCGGGAAAACCGCTACGTACCTTTTCCAGACTGAGATGCCATAGACCGAATTCACGGATTCCTGGAGAATCAATAAGCGCACCGTTTGTTCCAAATTTGATCAATCTGGTCGATGTAGTAGTGTGTTGACCAAGTGCCGAGTTTTCTGAAATTACATTGGTTTTCTGTGCCGCATCTGGAACGATGGTATTAATCAGCGAGCTTTTACCCACACCAGACTGTCCAACGAAAGCAACGGTTTCATTGTCCAAACGTGCTGACAGTTCAGAGAGATCACCACGTGAATGGCAAATCAGGGTTTCATAGCCTAATGCTTCATATTCACTGAGCAGGGTCAGAATCGGATCATTTTCAGTCAGCAAGTCGGATTTATTCAACACTAACAGCGCTGGAATATTGGCATCGGCACAGGCCACCAGATAGCGGTCGATCAATGTCGGTGCGGGTTCTGGTAATGGCGCAAACACGATGACAATGAGACTAATATTGGCTGCGACAGGTTTAACCTTGTGATAGCGGTCGGGGCGGGTCAGGAGCGATTGTCTTGGATAAATCGCGGTGATAATGCCTAAGCCAGTAATTGGATCGGCTTGCCATTTCACCCGATCGCCTGTGACCAGTAATTCGAGGTTGGTACGGGTATGGCAACGCCAGATACTGTCCAATTCAATCGGTTTCCAGAATGGTTCTGGTTCACCATCGGCCACTTGTGGTTTTTCAGGATGCTGTTCAGGCACAGACAAGGCTTGTACTTCGAGTTGACGACCATAATGCTGAACAACCAGTCCATCTAAATCTTGTGACGTGTCAATGTCGTCTTGACGCGATTTATGCTGTTTCTCAATACGACGCTGCTGTTGTTCGGTTAAACGACGCTTACGAATTAAAGCCATTCATATCCCAAAAAATCCACACTTTGAAGACCGCAAAAATAGCATGAAGCCGCTATAGAATTACAGCCAAGATGTAATTAATTTGCTACTATTAATGTTTTTAAGCACTTTAGAATTGCCATCCATGAGCAGCACCCCTGATACACGATTAATTTGGATCGATCTGGAAATGACCGGACTTGATACCGATAATGACAAGATCATTGAAATTGCAACAATTATTACAGATGATCATTTAAATATCTTGGCTGAAGGGCCTGTTTTAGCGGTACATCAATCTGATTTGATTCTAAATGCAATGGATGAGTGGAATACCAAGCAACATGGTCAGTCTGGTCTGATCGAGCGTGTTCGCCGTAGTAAACTGACTGCACAAGATGCAGAACAGCAAACTCTCGAATTTTTGAAAAAATGGGTCAATCCAAAATCTTCTCCGATGTGCGGTAACTCAATTTGCCAAGACCGCCGTTTCTTGCATCGTTTGATGCCTGAACTGGAACAATTCTTCCATTATCGCAATCTGGATGTGTCTTCTGTAAAAGAGCTGGCTAAACGCTGGAGACCTGAAATTATGAGCGGTTTAAAGAAAAATGCATCGCATTTGGCAATGGATGACATCCGTGATTCGATCGCAGAATTAAAATATTATCGTGAATACTTTTTTATCATGAATAACGATAAGTAATCGATTATTGAATGATACATAAAAGGAGCTTTGGCTCCTTTTTTAATGCGCTAAAAATAGTTGGGATTGATCAAAAAATCGCTTAAACTCGGATTTTAATTGCAAACTATAAAAAAGAGAGCGTACATGCAAAGTACTAACCCCATTTTAACGCGGGTAGAAACCTATCAAGATTTGGCTGAGCCAATGACCATTCAGGGTGCGATTCAAAAATCTGTACTTTTAACGGTGATTGCTGCTGTTTTAGGGATGGGCTTATTTTTCTACTGTGCGATGACAGCGAATCTGTCGATTGCTTATGCTGCAACGATTATTGGTGCAGTCGGTGGTCTTATTCTTGCACTCATTACCACATTTAAATCGAATACCGCACCAGCTTTAGCTATTCCTTATGCTTTATTTGAAGGGGCTTTTTTAGGTGGCGTCTCGTTTATTTTCCAGTTGAAATATCCAGGTGTTCCATTACAGGCATTATTGGCAACATTCGTGACCACTTTAGTGCTATTTGCTTTATATAAATTTCAGATCATTCGTGCCACTGAAAAATTTAAGGCAATTGTCATTTCTGCTTCCATCGCCATTGCACTGGTGTTTGTGGTGCAGATTATCTTGCGTTTAGCTTTTGGTTCAAGCATTCCTTATATCTTTGAAAGTAACTGGTTAGGTATTGGCTTTGCTGCTTTTGTGGCTGTGATTGCTTCATTAAACCTGATTCTGGACTTTGATCTAATCGAAAATGCCGCTGCTCAACGTGCCCCAAAAGCATTTGAATGGATCTGTGCCATTGCCTTATTGGCAACTTTGGTGTGGATGTATTACTCATTCCTGCGTTTATTGAGTCTGCTTCGTGGCGATGATTAAGTTCTGATTTAACTAAAAATACAAATCGTCTTCTAGTGAAGGCGATTTTTTTATGCAAGATTGTAAAAAAGGTGGATTATGCAATTCCGCAAGCGCTGGAATCTTGGCATCATGTGGTGAAAATTTTTCGAGTGAGAATAAGATGTCACAAGGACTTTTAGCTGGTAAACGTTTTTTAATTGCCGGTATTGCAAGTAAATTATCAATTGCTTACGGTATTGCCGCAGCGTTACACCGTGAAGGTGCAGAGCTCGCGTTTACTTATCCAAATGAAAAGCTGAAAAAACGTGTTGATGATTTTGCAGCACAGTTTGGTTCAACTTTGGTTTTCCCTTGTGATGTTGCTGTTGATCAAGAAATTGACAATGCCTTTGTCGAGTTGGCAAAACACTGGGATGGTTTGGATGGTGTGGTGCATTCAATTGGTTTTGCGCCAGCGCATACGCTTGATGGTGACTTTACTGACGTAACCGATCGTGACGGTTTTAAAATTGCACATGACATTAGTGCATATAGCTTTATCGCGATGGCTCGTGCGGCTAAACCATTACTGCAAGCGCGCCAAGGTTGTTTATTGACTTTGACTTATCAAGGTTCTGAGCGTGTGATGCCGAACTATAACGTGATGGGTATGGCGAAAGCATCGTTAGAAGCAGGCGTTCGTTATTTAGCATCAAGTTTGGGTGTAGATGGTATTCGCGTGAATGCAATTTCTGCTGGTCCAATCCGTACTTTAGCAGCATCAGGCATCAAGTCTTTCCGTAAAATGTTAGATGCCAATGAAAAAATTGCGCCATTAAAACGTAATGTGACCATTGAAGAAGTGGGCAATGCTGCATTGTTCCTGTGCTCGCCATGGGCTTCGGGTATTACGGGTGAAATCATGTATGTTGATGGCGGTTTTAATACGGTTGGTATGAGTCAAAGCATGATGGATGATGAATAATTAGATTGATCTAAATTATTTGATAAAGCCGCTTTTATAGCGGCTTTGTTTATTAGAAAATAGAGTTTGAGATTTTAAAATTAGATCGATTTTTAGTCATTGGTTATCATGTTTTTATACCGCTATGCCATTATTCAGGATCTTTAGCAAATAAATATGCATTTGATGTTTTGGCGTAACTTATTATTTCAAATACATTTGCCTCAGCTATACACTTTTGCTCAGGTAGGAAGAATACGCAAGAAAGCTTTTGTGCAATAGTAACGATTTTTTCAATATCTAAAACAAAATTGCCACGCATATCTATTCGGAACTGAATGTTTTCTAATTCACCTTCTGCATACCATACTTGAGCATCAGTTTTTTGTTCATAACCAAAACTAATTAAGTCTTCATGCCATGATTTAGATAAGGTGTAATATTTTATAATTTCATGTTTTGCATCATTTGTTTTTATGTCTTTCCAAGTAAAAGAGACATCATAATTACCTTCTTCATCATAAAATTTAGTTATCTCTTTTGCATTTATATCAAATCAGTATTTAGGGATCAAACAAACTGTAAATTGCCATGCTGCCATAGGATTTTCTCTTATCCAATTTTTGAGCTAACGCTAAGCGTGTCAAATTTCACTTAAATATATTGTTTTTATAAGTATTTATAACGAAAGTACTTCTCTTACATTTTGGGAGTCAATTTCTTTCCAGCGAGATACAGTTTTACCGCTAGAAGTAGTCTCAACAAGTAATTCAATTCTGTAATCTGAATTATATTTTCTTTTTTTAAATAGCCCATGCAAGTAGGTAGAAAAATCTTCGGCTAATTCCAATGAATCAAGGTAAACACTTTTCCGGCATAATCGTCCATTTGGTGAAACACCTACAATGATTATTGAGTTTTCATCATGTTCCCAGTGATATGAGCGAAGATTTTTCGGTAAAAACTTGTTTTTTATATAAACACGTAAGGTCGCATACTCTACCGTATTTCGATTCGGAAAATCCCCTAATTTTCTAAGCATTTTATTTTACTTCCTAAGTATATGGCTAAATTTATACGACGTATAACCAATTAGATTTTCTATCTTATTTTGACTTATCTTAATCAGCATATGAAACAGTGGTGTCTGCGTCAAGATACAACTTATACGGAAGATCACCTCATAAGTTCTAATGTGATATTCAAGTTAGCTATGAATCAAATTAAAAGAATAAGGAATCATTTGTCATCTATTACTTTATATGCTAATTAATGCTGGTTTTTTGTTTAATCTAAAATTCTAAAGAGAATGACGATAAACATATTATTTTTTAGCTTTCGGGGTAGGTTAAAACGTGAAGAAAATAGCTGTTGTTTTGGGATTAGTCACTCTTCTTTCACTTCAAGGTTGTGCCGCAGTGATGGCAAGTAACCAGCCACATAAAAAGAATATGACGGTTTTAGAAGTGGGTAAACATCGAAATTATGTAATTTCTGAATTAGGCGCACCCGTCACTTCAGAAACCGTGAATGGCGAACGTAAAGAAATTTATACCTTCCAGCAAGGCTACTCAAAAGCAGCCAGAATCAGCCGTACGCTATGGCACACGACTGCGGATATTGCCACCATTGGTCTATGGGAAGTGATTGGCTCACCGACCGAGATGTATTTTAATGGTCAGAAACTCTCGTATGAAGTTGTTTTTGATGATCAGGACAAGATTAAACGTATTCAACAGATCCAGAATAATCCAGATCTGGTGAAAGAATAAGCGTGCCAAACAATAGCGCTAGGGCTATTGTTTTGGTAATTCTTTTACAGGGCTTCCACCAAGTGCTTGCATCAAGGTGACATACGCATTGTATTGATTCTGCTTGGTTTCTACCAAGCTGAGTCGGGCATTACGTGTAGTTTCCTGTGCATCCAGTAAATTTTTTAAGGCAATTGCACCATTGCGATAACGCACTTCAGTTAAGCGTTCAGTTTTATCTGCTAGCTCGACATTACGTTGTTGCAATTGAACCTGTTGATTTAATTGAGTGCGATTGGATAAGGCATTTTCCACATCAGCAAAAGCCTGATACAGTGTTTGACGATATTGAGTGATGGCTTTTTCATACTCAAGATCACTGATCGCAATATCTTTCTTCATATCATTATATTGAAGAAAAGGTAGGCTTAAGCTCGCACCCAAGGTTAGAGCAGGGTTCTTCAATAACTGAGTTAATGATGTACTTGTAGAGCCGAGACTTCCAGTGAGACTAATTGATGGATAATAGCTGGCTTTAGTTGCATCTTTAGTGGCTAAGGTCTTACGTAAGCGTAATTCCGAAGCCTGCAAGTCTGGACGGCGCGATAAAATATCAGCAGGTAAGCCTGTCGCGATACTTGGCAAAGCATTGCGCGGTAATTGTGCAGGTTCCTTGATATTCAATTGTTGCACTGGCTCATGTAGTAAAACGGCAAGGGCAGTACGGGTTTCAACACGTTGCTGTTCAATCTGACTTAAACTGGCTTTCTGGCTTTGTACCGATTGCTCTGCTTGAGTGAGATCCAGACCAGAAACGGCACCCGCTTTGTATTGCGACTGCACTAGAGAATAGGTTTTTTGAGTCGAAGCCAAGTTCTGTTGAACAGTTTGATAACGTTCATTCAGATAACCCAGTTGCCAATACAGTTTCGCCGTTGTACCAACCATACTTTGAGCAGTAGCTTGCAAGTCTTGTTCACTAGCTAAAGCTTCCCAGCGGCTGGCTTCTGTTTGGCTGGCCAGCTTGCCAAATAGATCAAGTTCATAGCTGACCCCAGCGCTGGTGGTTAAACCACGATCAGAGCCATTACCTGAACGTAGGTCATAACTATGACCAGTGGAAACTGTAGAGCTGGTACGCAGGCCTTGTTTATTTTCAGTCAAATCCGCTTGTAAGCGGGCTTGTTTCAAAGTGATGCCTGCGACGCTTAAATCACTATTTTTTGCCAGTACCTGATCGACTAGTTGATTCAACTGGGCATCATTAAACAGGGTCCACCATTGATCGGTCAGATTCACATTTCTATTTTTTTGTGCATCGTACTGGAACTGTTGTGGTACTTGTACAGCAGGGGCATTGTAGGGTGTTTTGACGACTGCAGAACAGCCAGCCAAGGAGCCAGTGAGTACCAGTGCAAGTCCTAATTTTGTGAATTGAAAAGACATACTCAAATTCCTTACTCTCTCGCTAAAGCAGCAACTGGGTCGAGTTGTGCCGCATTTCTTGCTGGCAAGAAGCCAAATACAATACCAATCAGACTTGAGCAGACAAACGCTGCCACAATCGAGGTGGTTGAATAACTCATTTCAATCACACCTTTGGCGAAGTGACCAATAATTTGCCCAATCCCTAAAGAGAGCAGCACGCCCAGCACACCACCCAATAAACAGACCAGAATGGCCTCGATCAGGAATTGTTGCAAAATATCGCTTTGACGAGCACCCACTGCCATACGCACCCCAATTTCCTGAGTACGTTCGGTTACAGAAACCAGCATAATATTCATTACCCCAATTCCCCCAACCACGAGCGAAATCACGGCAATTGCAGAAATTAGCAAGGTCATGGTGGCCGTAGTCTGTTGAATGGTTTCACGAATACTGTCAGAGTTCTGGGTAAATACATCCTGTGCGCCGTGACGCTGTTCCAGTAATGTCAGAATTGCATTTTCAGCAGCACTACTTGGATATTCATCTTTAATACGCACAATGATGCTACGAACATTGGACTGACCCAACATACGACTCATCACGGTTGAGTAGGGCAGGTAAACATTCAGGCTGTCAGAACTTCCCATAAAGCCTTGCTGTGCATCAATCACACCAATAATACGGCTCGGCACACTACCTAATAACAGCACCTGACCGACAGGATTGGTACCATCAGCAAAGAAGGTCTTTTCTGTGTTGGTATCAATCACTACATCTTGGGCACGTTGTGTCACGCTGGCCTTATCAAAAGGCTGGCCTGACTTAAAGGTCATACCGCGCACATAGAAGAAATCTGAGCTGACGCCATTTACAGTCGCTGCGGCTTCAGTATCTTTATAACGCAGCGTAAGACTGGTATTGGCTGAAGGACTGACCCCATCCACATAAGGCTGTTCTGCCAATGCTTCGGCATCAGCAGGGATCAGCGTTTTTGCTTGTGAGGTACGTGAGTTATCACCAAAACCACGCCCTTGATAAACGGTAATGGTGTTGGTGCCCAGACTACTGATATTTTCCAGAATCTGCTTTTGCGAACCATTCCCCAGCGCCACGACTGAAACGACTGAGGCGATCCCGATAATGATCCCGAGCATGGTCAGGAAGGTTCGCATTCGATGCGCATTCATCGCTAGCAAGGCCATACGGAATGCTTCACCAAGGCGATCAAAGAAAGAACGCCAAGCGGAGGTTTTTTTCTGTGGAGTCCGTTGCAGCGTTTGATGTTCTAAATCGTTATCTTCATTTTCAGGCACATTGGCACGGTCTGAAATAATATTACCGTCACTGATTTCGATAATACGGGTCGCATTTTTCGCAACATTCAGATCGTGTGTGACCAGAATAATGGTATGGCCTTTGGCATTCAGCTCACGCAAAATGCGCATCACTTCAATACCACTATTCTTATCTAGTGCACCTGTCGGCTCATCGGCAAGGATGACATCACCACCGTTCATTAAGGCACGAGCGATGGATACACGTTGTTGCTGACCACCTGAAAGCTGGCTTGGGCGATGATGTAAACGTTCTTCCAGTCCGAGTTCTGATAATAATTTAGCAGAACGTTCCTGACGCAGATGACTGTCGACACCCGCATAAATCGCAGGGACTTCAACGTTACCTGAGGCACTTAAATCACCAAGTAAATGATAGCGCTGGAAAATAAAACCAAAATATTCACGGCGTAATTGGGCCAGTTCATCAGGCTCTAGCTGACGTGTTTCACGACCATTAACCTGATAGCTGCCCGCAGTAGGTTTATCGAGACAGCCCAGAATATTCATCAGGGTTGACTTACCAGAACCAGACTGCCCGACGATCGCAACCAGTTCACCTGCATAAATCTTGAGGTCAATTCCTTTCAGGATCTGGACAGTACCTTCACCCGCAGGAAACTCACGGGTGAGGTTACTGACCTCAAGCAATGGCTGTGATGAATGTGTTTGATGTTGAGTCATATTACATTCTCATTGCACGTTGGTTGCTACGTTTTGCAGCTTCATTTGAGCTGTCAGAGGCATCGGCAATCACCACTTGATCACCTTGTTTCAAGCCTTTAAGTACTTGTGCAGTAACACGGTTGTTTAAACCAATTAATACAGGTTGTGGTTGTGCTGAACCATCAGCCTGTAAGACACGTACCATACCTGTAGAGGCTTTACCTTGTGCAACAAGCGCTTTTTCTTCTTCACTCAGCTCTAGGCGTTTTGGACGTTGAGCTTTGTCACTATCCGATTTTTTCGCTTGTTCTGCTGATCGATTACCTTGACCGCCCTTGGCACTACGATTACCGCGTTGAGTCTGGATTGCTGCTGCTGGAATGGTTAATGCATTTTTGGCATCAGCAAGTACGATGTAAACCTGTGCCGTCATATCAATACGAAGTTTGCCATCTTCATTCGGTACATCAAATAAGGCGTTGTAGTACACCGCTGCATTCGACGTCGATGAACTGTTACTGCTGGTGGTTTCAGTATTGATTGAGTTTGGTGCTGGTTCAACCTGACGCAATTTCGCGTAATGTTTCTTGTCGCTGTTACCTAGGGTAGTGAAATAAACGGTTTGGCCTTTTTCTACCTTCATCACATCGGCTTCAGAAATCTGTGCCTTGATGGTCATGGTATCGAGCTTTGCCAGTTTCACAATGGTTGGTGCTGTTTGATTGGCGTTTACAGTCTGGCCTTCTTCGGTCACGATTGCGACGATGGTACCGTCCATTGGCGCAACAATACGGGTGTAGCCTAAATCTTCTTTAGCTGTTGCAAGCGTTAAGCGAGATTGTTCAATCTGTGCGTTGATCGATGCAATTTGAGCTTGTGCCGTTTTAAAGTTTGCTAAAGCCGCTTCCAGTTCTGCACGAGAGGTTGCATCTTGGCTGTACATGGCCTGTTGGCGCTTATATTCAGCTTCTACTTTGGCTAGATTGGCTTGCTGTACTGCCAATTGCGCCTGTTGGTTTTTAATATTGGCATCGGCTGTTTTCTTTTCGTTTTCCTGACGAATCGAATCAATCTGTGCAATTAGCTGACCTTGTTTAACCTGATCGCCTAACTGGACATACATCTTTTTCACCTGACCTGATACCTGCGCACCCACACTCACCATTTTGGTGGCTTCCAGTACACCTGTTGCCAATACCGAGTCTTCAATATCTCCACGAGAAACTTCAGCACTGATATATTGCGGTGCTTGGGCTTTAGGTTTAAAGAACATCCATCCGAGTGCTGCGATGATAAGCACACCGAGAGCAATCATAATGAGTTTGCGAGGTTGGATTTTTTTAGTGGTTGTTTTTGGCATGGCAGCAGGTCAAAAGTGAGAAACTGAACGTAGTATAAAATTGAAATAAGGATAAAGCGTGAATATTTTTAATCTAGAATGAGAATTATTTTCTATTTTCCTACTAAGTTATTCTATAAAAATCTGATAAATACTGCGTGCGCCTTGTTCAGCACGGGTGGGAAGGGCCATGCCACCTTTTGATGGCAGTGCAAATTCTCGCGGGTTAATTCGAATCAGATTAGGGGCAAAACGCTCGCTAAAATAACGCACGGTTGGTATCGCCGTACCTGCACCCAATTCGATGACAACAGGCTGATGATGGTCTTCTAAAAAAGTAGTGAGACGATGCATCTGTTGTTTTTGACGCTGACTGAGCCACGTATAATCATCAAACATCAAGATATTTGGGCGAGCCAGATTGCCGCAGTGAGGACATCGTGGAAGTTGTCCCTGCCATTGGCAATGCTGATGATCAATTGCTGGTGTTAATTCATCTGCTGGCCAGATATCGGATTCACAGGCTGTAAGACATTGTAGATGATGAATTGAGCCATGACATTCATAAATGTATTGTGGATCAAAACCTGCTTTTTGAAATTGTCCATCTACATTGGACGTAAAGACAAAATAGGGCAGTTTCAAGCGTTCAGCCAATTGCCTTAGTGCATGAAATCCAGCATGTGGAATAGTCTGCCGATACAATGCCAAGCGATGTCCATAAAATCCCCAAGCCAGATGTGGTTGTTGTTTAAAAGCGGCTGGATTTGCGATTTCGGTAAAATCAAGGCGCTGTTTGCCGAGTTCAGGATAAGCTTGCCACATGCCCTGATTACCGCGAAAGTCGGGTAGACCTGAATCGACACCCATGCCTGCACCAGCGCTGATGATCAGGCTATCCGCTGATTTAAACAGATTCTTTATTTGTTCAGTTTGATGGGGATCTAGATGGAAAGACATGTGAATGCCTGTTGTTATTATGATGAGATGGATTATCTGGTTTTAAGCGGGTTGGGCAAATAGCGTGGTTCCACACAATTCACTCAACGCCTGTAACATCAGGTGTTCAGCATTCTCTTTCGACATACCTTTAATCGATGCATCAATTCGCAATAATAAATCAGGCCAGTTTAAGAACTGTCTTGGATTCAAGCGACGTAAGGCCTGTTGATATTGCGAAACTTTGGTTTTCCAGATACCGAGTTGAATCGCATTGTGTGGTTGCTCAAACAGTTGCATCAATAAGCGCATTTCTTTGCTCAGTGTCCACAAAATCAGGCTGTCAGGTTCGCCCGCAGCAATCAGGTACTGATAAATCTTCACGGATTGGGCCAGATTTCCTGCAAGTACCGCATCACTTAAATCATAAGTGGTATAGCGGGACTGGTCTTGTAAGCAGGCATAAAGCTGTTCAATCTGAATCTGTTGAATGTCGGGGAACGTATCTGCAACTCGCATCAAGCTGTTTTTGGCAGCCAGCAAATTATGTTCATGATGTTGCATGAGCCATTGCCAAGCATCATTATTGAGCTGGATTTTTAGCTTTTCTGCTTCGATGGCGAGGATACGCTGTCGATCTTGCGGATAGGTTGCAGTCAGTGGCACAACCACGCCGTTGGCTTCAACGACCTGAAAAAAAGCTGACTTTAAACTGCTACTGTCTTGTTTCGGCAGAACGATCAACAGCAGGTTATGTTCATTATGCTGAATATAGCTTTTCAGTTGTTTCAAGCCATTGGCATCAGGCTTGATATTGCCATGTACTTCAATCGCAAGTTGTTGAGAAAACAAGGACAGGCTATTCAGCGCATTAAAGACATTTTTCCAGTCATTTACGCTACTAATATCGTAGCGCTGGCGTTCAACTTCTTGTTGTTGCCAGCTTTTACGAAATGCATCAAGCAAGTTTTGTTCAAGCAGAGGCTCTTGTCCATGCATGATCCATGCACCGCGAGCTTCATTGACACGTTTTAAGGCTTGAACATAATCCAGTTTCATAATACGTGATTATGGCTGAGCTTTAGGTAAACGGTTGGCAGCAATTTGACGTGTGATCTGCTGCGCCACATCATCAATCACAATACGGTTCAGATACGCTTCTTGCTGGTTATCGGTGTTTACCGTTGCCACATCGTATTGGTAAGTACGAGAAGCGGTGAGTGTACGCGGTTCAGTAATCTTGCGGCCCTGACGATCTTCGATTTGGAACGTCACGGTTAAACGGAGTAATACTTCGGTTAATTTACCGTTGAGGAGTTGACGGCGAGGGGTGTAATCCAGAATGCGAAGGACATAGGCATCATTGGCATTGCTGAGTTGTACGCCGGTTGCACTGAGGTAAATGCTAAGTCGGTTTTCAAGCTCACCCGTGTTGCCAGGTAAAGCTAAAGACAGCTTGTTATACACCAATGGTGCTGCTGTTGGGTTACTTCCTTTCAAATGAAAGCCGCAGCCGACTAAGCCTGCACTTAGGCCTAAAGTGAGAACGATAGCAGCTGCACGTTGCGCTAAGTGCATATTTATTCCTCTATTTATTCATCTTCCCCAAGCCCTCTTTGTTCAATTGAGGGAACCTCTCTTTTTTAGTGAAAGAGAGGTTGAAAGGGACTATCAAACAACTAAATTAACGAGTTTATTTGGTACCACAATTTCTTTCTTGGTCGGGCCAGTCAAGAATTGTTGAACTTCTGGTAAAGCTTTTGCCAGAGCCAATAAGTCATCTTTAGACATATCAACTGCGACGTCTAACTTACCACGAAGTTTACCATTCACTTGTACAACAATCGTTTGTGTATTACGTGTTAATGCAGACTCATCGACTTGCGGGAATTCAACTGTAGTGAGTTCCAGACCAAACTGAGTTAATAAAGTTTGACTTAAATGTGGTGCAAATGGTGCAAGCAAGGTAAGAAGCGTCGTGATCGCTTCACGTGCGACAGCAGCATCATTATCATCTTTTGCTTCAAACTTGTTGCTGGCATTGAGTAATTCCATCAATGCTGCAATTGCGGTGTTGAAGGCGTGACGACGTTCGATGTCATCACCCACTTTCTGGATGGTTTCATGGGTTTTACGACGTAAATCTTGCGCGTCTTTAGAAAGATTTGCAGTATCAATCGCAGTCGCTTGATTGCCTTTTTCAAGGAAACCTGCCGCTAAACGCCATACACGCTTCAAGAAACGGTTTGCGCCTTCTACACCTGCATCTGACCATTCCAATGATTGATCTGGCGGTGCAGCAAACATCATGAAGACACGTGCTGTATCTGCACCGTATTGATCAATAATCGCTTGTGGATCAATACCATTGTTTTTCGACTTAGACATTTTTTCTTGTCCGCCGATCACAACTTCCTGACCATCACCTGAATATTTTGCAGACAGGATACGACCTTTCTCATCGCGTTCTAATTCGATGTCAGCAGGGTTGAACCAGGTTTTCTTACCATTTTCTGCTTCACGGTAGAAGGTGTCTGCCAAGACCATGCCTTGAGTGAGTAAGTTGGTAAATGGTTCGTTACCTTGTACCACGCCTTCATCACGCATCAATTTATGGAAGAAACGTGCATAAAGTAAGTGCAGAATTGCGTGCTCTACACCGCCAATATATTGGTTCACAGGAAGCCAGTTTTGAGCTGCTTCAGGTTTGACCATACCGCCAGTAAAGTCTGGAGAGGCGTAGCGTGCATAGTACCAAGATGATTCTACGAAAGTATCCAATGTATCTGTTTCACGACGTGCATCGCCGCCACAGCTTGGACATTTGGTTTCATAGAACTCAGGCATTTTATTCAATGGGTTACCAGAACCATCTGGAACGACATCTGTCGGTAATACCACTGGCAATTGATCTTCTGGAACTGGCACCTGACCACAACTGTTACAGTTGATCATCGGGATCGGACAACCCCAGTAACGTTGACGAGAAACACCCCAGTCACGTAGACGGAATTGAACTTTAGCGTTTGCCAAAGCTTGTGGTTCTAGTTTTGCAAGGAATGCATCGAAAGCCGCTTGGAATGCTAAACCGTCAAACTCACCAGAATTGACCAATTTACCTTCTTTCGAGCCATACCATTCTTGCCATTCAGTTGCAGAATAATCTGCATCGTCAGCACCTTTGGCATCAATCACTTGCTTGATTGGCAAATTGAACTTGTTTGCAAATTCAAAGTCACGTTCGTCATGTGCTGGAACCGCCATTACAGCGCCAGAACCATAAGACATTAATACGTAGTTTGCGATCCAGACTGGAAGCTCTTCACCCGTTACAGGGTGTTTTACGAACAAACCTGTTGCCATGCCTTTCTTTTCAGCAGTGGCTAAATCCGCTTCTGCGACTGAACCCATGCGACATTCTTCAATAAATGCAGCCAATTCAGGGTTATTTTCAGCAGCTTTAAGCGCGAGCGGGTGTTCTGCTGCAACTGCAACGTATGTCACACCCATAAGTGTGTCAGCACGCGTGGTATAAACAGTTAAGCCATCAGCATAGATTGCTGAATTGGCAGAAGGGAAGGTGATTTCCATGCCTGTTGAACGACCGATCCAGTTACGTTGCATGGTCAACACTTGTTGAGGCCAGCCGTCTTGTAAGGTATCTAGGTCATCTAATAATTCTTGTGCATAGTCCGTGATGCGGAAGTAGTACATTGGAATATCACGTTTTTCGACCAATGCACCTGAACGCCAGCCACGACCATTTTCAACTTGTTCATTGGCTAAAACAGTCTGGTCTACAGGATCCCAGTTCACTGTTGAAAGCTTACGATAGATCAAGCCTTTTTTATAAAGCTGTACGAATAACCATTGTTCCCAGTGATAGTACTCTGGTGTACAGGTTGCAAATTCACGATCCCAATCGACAGACAAGCCCAATTTTTTTAATTGGTCACGCATATAAGCGATGTTTTCAAATGTCCATTTGGCAGGTGCAACCTGATGTGCAATCGCTGCATTTTCAGCAGGTAAACCGAAAGCATCCCAACCCATTGGCTGTAGGACAGTCTCGCCTTTTAAACGATAAAAACGGCTGATGACGTCGCCAATTGTATAGTTACGCACATGCCCCATGTGCAGCTTGCCACTTGGATAAGGGAACATCGACAGGATATAGCGATGTTTACCCTCTACAGTGTCTGCAACTTTAAAAACTTTGCGATTGTCCCAGTCTTGTTGAACTTGAGGCTCAATGGCACTTGCTTGATATTCGGAGTCAATGTGAGAAGTCGTCATAGGGATATGCGATACAACAAAAAAGTAAAGTTAAGATTGCTGCACAGCATAGCGCAAAATTGCAGGAAATGTCAGTTTTTAGATCGGGATTTTATCTGCAAGCTCACCTGTCTTAAAAGTCGCTTGCAGATCAGTACACGGTTTAATGAACAGATTGTGGTGTGTTTGCAGGTGGAGTTTGTGGTTTGACCGTATTTGCTGGCACTTCAGGTTCAACTTGAGGTACTTGGGGGGCAGTATTCGAGCTAGTCGCTGCATTATCCTGCTGAGAAGGATTTTGTTTCACTTGATGACTGCTGCCATAAGTCGAAACTTTATCCAGTCTTTTGGCACCTTTTGGTGGTGGTGTCGTGGTGTAATGGGTCGAGCCATTGGCATCCATCCATTTATAATATTGCTGTGCATGGTTTTGGCTTGAACACAATAATATTGCTGTTGTTGCTAATGTGTATAAGCTTGATTTTAAATAAGATGATTTCATATTTGATCTCCCCAAGAGAATGCTGTTTATATTCGATCAAAATGCTGAATTGAGTCGTTTACAATGCCTATTTTTACTTAAAAAGAAAACAGTTTTTTGACAAAAGGACGTTTAAAAAGACCAAATTATTCCGTGAAATGTGTTTAAAAAAACAACAGCTAAAAAATATTCGTTAAAAACCTTTTCTTTGTTCTTGACTTTGCTTATGAAAGAAACAAGAATGCATTCTTAAGTTTTATATGCGCTTATTTGATCACCCTTCGAATAAATGTCATGGCTTGTAATGGACATTCTTTCTAGCCGAGAGAATGATTTTTTGAAATGTGCTTATCCCAGCATATTTTGATTCGAGATGTCATCAAGTTTATACGGCTGATGAGTCTCAGAAAATTTTTCCTATTACAGCAAAAACGAGTAGAATACGCACACTTATAAGAAGTGCAAAAGTTAATGAATAACACACAATTTATGTCTCCCATAAATTGTGCTAACACTAGGGTGAATCACGTTGGAACTTTTATCTGGTGGTGAAATGCTCGTTCGTGCCCTCGCGGACGAAGGCGTAGAGCATGTTTTTGGGTATCCAGGCGGCGCTGTATTACATATTTACGATGCGCTATTTCAACAAGACAAAATTAACCATTACCTCGTGCGTCATGAGCAAGCTGCTGGTCATATGGCAGATGCGTACTCACGCGTAACGGGTAAAACTGGTGTAGTACTGGTCACCTCAGGACCAGGCGCGACCAATACCGTCACTCCAATTGCTACAGCCTACATGGACTCAATCCCAATGGTGATTTTGTCTGGTCAGGTTGCAAGCCATCTGATTGGTGAAGATGCGTTCCAAGAAACAGATATGGTTGGTATTTCTCGTCCAATCGTAAAACATAGTTTCCAGGTGCGTCACGCTAGCGAAATTCCTGCAATTATCAAGAAAGCATTCTATATTGCTGCATCTGGCCGTCCAGGTCCAGTTGTGGTGGATATTCCAAAGGATGCAACCAATCCGGCAGAAAAATTTGCCTACGAATACCCTGAAAAAGTGAAGATGCGCTCATATCAACCGCCTTCACGTGGTCATTCAGGTCAAATTCGTAAAGCGATTGATGAACTGATTTCTGCAAAACGCCCGATCATTTATACTGGTGGTGGTGTTGTTCAGGGCAATGCTTCTGGCTTATTGACTGAGCTGGCACATTTACTTGGCTATCCAGTAACAAATACCTTAATGGGCTTAGGTGCTTTCCCGGGCAATGATCCACAGTTCGTGGGTATGTTAGGGATGCATGGTACCTATGAAGCCAATATGGCGATGCATAATGCAGATGTAATTCTGGCAATTGGCGCACGTTTCGATGACCGTGTAACCAATAACCCTGCAAAATTCTGTACCAATGCAAAAGTCATTCATATTGATGTAGACCCAGCAGCAATTTCGAAAACCATTATGGCGCACATCCCGATCGTGGGTGCAGTAGAGCCAGTGCTTCAAGAAATGTTAGCGCAGCTGAAACAGATGAATGTATCGAAGCCAAACCCTGAAGCAATTGCAGAATGGTGGTCTCAGATTAATGAGTGGCGCAAAGTACATGGTTTACGTTACGAAGCAGGCCAAAATGGTGTGATGAAGCCGCAACAAGTGGTTGAAGCACTTGATCGTGTGACCAATGGTGAAGCGATTATTACTTCTGACGTAGGCCAGCATCAAATGTTCGGTGCCAATTACTACAAATACAAACGTCCACGCCAATGGATCAACTCTGGCGGCTTGGGCACCATGGGTGTTGGTTTACCGTATGCGATGGCTGCAAAGCTTGCATTCCCTGACCAGCAAGTGGTTTGTATTACTGGTGAAGCATCGATCCAGATGTGTATTCAAGAATTATCAACATGTAAGCAATACGGCTTGAATGTGAAAATTCTCTGCTTGAATAACCAGGCGCTGGGCATGGTGAAACAGTGGCAGGACATGAACTATGAAGGACGTCATTCAAGTTCTTATGTAGATTCATTACCTGACTTTGCCAAGTTAATGGAAGCTTATGGTCACGTTGGCATTCAGATTAACCACGCAGATGAGCTGGAATCTAAATTAGCTGAAGCGATGGCAATTAATGATAAATGTGTATTCATTAATGTCATGGTTGACCGTACTGAACATGTATACCCAATGCTAGTTGCTGGTCAGTCCATGAAGGATATGTGGTTAGGTAAAGGGGAGCGTACATAATGAGACATATTATTTCTGTACTCGTTGAAAACGAGGCTGGTGCGCTTTCTCGTCTTGTTGGTCTTTTCAGCCAACGTGGCTACAACATTGAAACCCTCAATGTTGCGCCAACTGAAGATGAAACTTTATCTCGTCTGACTTTAACCACGTATGGTGACGATCATAAAATCGAGCAAATCACCAAACAGCTCAACAAACTGGTTGAAGTTGTAAAAGTGGTTGACCTTTCAGAAGGTTCACACATTGAACGTGAATTAATGCTGATTAAAGTCAAGGCATTAGGTGCAGCGCGTGCGGAAATCAAACGTACTGCTGACATCTTCCGTGCGCAAATCGTAGATGTTACACCGACGACCTATACGATTCAGATTGCGGGTACGACTGAAAAGATTGATGGTTTTATTGATGCACTCGCAGAAAATACCATTCTTGAAGTGGTTCGCTCTGGTGTATCAGGTATCGCGCGCGGCGAAAAAGTTTTAACAATTTAAAAATCTCCCCCAACCCCTCTTTGTAAAGAGGGGGATCATCCAGAACGGTAATCCTGGGGGAACCAACAAAAGATCTGTCCTTGCAGAACAAGGGAAATGACAACAATTTTAGCGGAGTAAACAGATGCAAATTTTTTACGATAAAGACTGTGACTTATCTATCATCCAAGGCAAGAAAGTTGCAATCATTGGTTATGGTTCACAAGGTCATGCACACGCACTTAACTTGAAAGACTCTGGCGTAGACGTAACTGTTGGTTTACGTGCTGGTTCAGCATCTTGGAAAAAAGCTGAAAATTCTGGTCTTAAAGTATCTGAAGTTCCAGCTGCTGTAGCGCAAGCTGACTTAGTCATGATCTTGACTCCAGATGAATTCCAATCTCAACTTTATCGTGACGTTATTGAACCGAACATCAAAGAAGGTGCAACTTTAGCATTTGCTCATGGTTTCTCTATTCTTTATAACCAAGTCGTTCCACGTAAAGATCTAGACGTGATCATGGTTGCACCGAAAGCACCAGGTCATACAGTTCGTTCAGAATACCAACGTGGTTCAGGTGTTCCTGATCTTATCGCAATCCATCAAGATGCTTCTGGTAATGCACGTAACGTTGCTCTTTCTTATGCTTCTGGCGTAGGTGGCGGCCGTACCGGTATTATCGAAACTTCTTTCCGTGAAGAAACTGAAACTGACTTATTTGGTGAGCAAGCAGTTCTTTGTGGTGGTGCTGTTGAATTGGTTAAAATGGGCTTCGAAACTTTGGTTGAAGCTGGTTATGCACCAGAAATGGCTTACTTCGAATGCTTACACGAACTTAAATTAATCGTTGACTTGATGTTCGAAGGCGGTATCGCTGACATGAACTATTCAGTATCGAACAATGCTGAATATGGCGAATACGTAACTGGCGTTGAAGTCATCAACGAACAGTCTCGTGAAGCAATGCGTAATGCATTGAAACGTATCCAGTCTGGTGAATATGCGAAGATGTTCATTCAGGAAGGCGCATTGAACTATCCATCAATGACTGCTCGTCGTCGTCAAAACGCAGCGCATGGCATCGAAGTAACTGGTGCTAAATTACGTGCGATGATGCCTTGGATTCAAGCAAACAAAATCGTAGATAAAGAGAAAAATTAATTTCTCGAATCAATTGATTTGAATGCGAAGACCCACTCTATTTGAGTGGGTTTTTTATGATTATCTTTACGTGCCTCAAAAAGATGAAAGCAGTGCTTTCATCTTTTTTCGTACCTTGGATTCAAGCGAACAAAATCGTAGATAAAGAGAAGAACTAAGTTTTAGTTTGATCTTTAAAAAAGCCCTTGTTTATGCAAGGGCTTTTTTTGGATAATTCTACTATTACGTGCGTTAGTGAAGCATAGCTTCACTCTTGCGCAGGGGAAAAGCGCCGCTTTTCTTTTTCCCTGCTCATGCCTTGGATTCAAGTAAACAAGATTGTTGATAAAGAGAAAAACTAATTTCTCGAATCAATTGATTTGAATGCGAAGACCCACTCTATTTGAGTGGGTTTTTTATGTTTATCTTTACATGCCTCAAAAAGATGAAAGCAGTGCTTTCATCTTTTTTCGTACCTTGGATTCAAGCGAACAAAATCGTAGATAAAGAGAAAAACTAAGTTTTGGTTTAATCTTTAAAAAGCCCTTGTTTATGCAAGGGCTTTTTTTGTGATTGGATACAGAGTTATAACAATATGGGCAAAAAAATCAGATTAGTATTGTTTAAGTTTTAAGCTTTTTTATGAGAGATTGATCTCTGATTGAGAATAACAATGCGCTATGATTTTTGCGTAGAGCTGCGATTCAAAACAAATAAAAATCAATAAAGTGAAAATTAAATAAACGCTGATAAAGATAAATGGGTCTCTAGGAAATAGTTGAAATAAAAAAATAAGGTTTTTCATCGGCTTGAATTTAACATTTGCTTTTATTCTATTGATTTATAAAGTGAAAAGGACTTGACCTTATGTGAGATGATGCTATTGTTAAGGAAAGTTTATGAATCACAGATTCATTGCTTTTTGGGGTGTGGAAGGTCGTTCGGATTTCGAGCATTTTTGCTCATCAAATAAAAAAAAGTACTGAATAATCATGGAAGTCCTTTATGGTTCACGTTGATTACGATAGCACATTGGTCATCGTTTCCATTTTGGTTGCAATAGCGACATGCTATGCTGCAGTTTCAATGGAAGAACTCGTTTTTAAAGTTGCTTATAAAAAATTTGAAAAAAGCATTTTAGTGGCGAGTGGGTTAATCTTGGGATTAGCCATATGGTCAATGCACTTTGTGGGAATGCTGGCTAGCCATTTGCCAGAAGGGTATCATTTTGATGTTAATTTAACCGTACTGTCTTATCTGGTGGGTGCGGTGGCTTCCATTTTTGCAGTATGGTTAACCTCACGACCCACGTTACCGTTGCCCCGTTTGATTCTCGGTGCCGTTTTTATGGGCCTTGGAATATCGGGTATGCATTACACCGGCATGCTGGCGTTAACGGTTGAACACCACCGCATGCATTATGATCCACTGTTGGTGATTTGTTCGGTACTCATTGCGATTAGTGGTTCTGGTTTAAGTTTCTTTTTCATTTTCAAATATAAAAGCGCTGTTAAATATCGAACTTTACTTAAAGCAATCATCGCTGTCCTGATGGCATTTAGTATTGTTGGCATGCATTATACGGGCATGGCAGCCACCTACTTTGATGAAAGTCTGGCTCAAATCCTGACCTCGGATCAGACCGAACAAAGCGTTTTACTATTTACCATTATTTTTATTACCAGTCTGGTTTTTGTTGCAGGTTTTGCAGTCGCCGTGTTGGAAGCCCGTCTGGAAGAACGCAATGAACAGCTCACAAAAATTAATAAAGAGTTGGCTACACAGTCATTACATGATGCACTGACAAAATTACCTAATCGTTTATTCCTAACCGATTATGCTGAAGTCGTATTTAGTCACCATCGTCTGCATGAACAAAAAGCGGCTTTTTTATATATCGATCTAGACCGTTTCAAGTCGGTGAATGATGCTTTCGGGCATCATATCGGTGATCAGCTTCTGATTCAGATGGCGAACCGTTTGCATAATAAATTAGACAATAGCCGCCATAAGCTGTTTCGGATTGGTGGTGATGAGTTTGTCTTAATTGCCGAAAATACGGATATCAATGAAGCGATGCAGCTTGCAGAAAATATTCTGCATTACATTCAGGAAACCTATTTAATTGCGACCAAAGATATCAATATCTCTGCCAGTGTCGGGATTGCCATGTATCCTGAACATGCCACAAATGTGCAGGACATTTTAATTAATGCTGATGTCGCGATGCTGATCTCCAAAGAGCAGGGCCGCAATACCTATACCATGTTCCATTCAATGTCTGACCAGCACGATGTCCGCAGTCAGTCCAAGTTGATTAATGATTTATATAAAGCGGTCGATGAGCAGCAATTTGTTTTATTTTACCAGCCTAAATTTACGGCTAACTATGAAGTTTGTGGTGTCGAAGCCTTGATTCGCTGGAAACATCCAAGTTTAGGATTGTTAACGCCGCAAATGTTTATCGAAGGGGCAGAAAAAACCGGTTTGATTATTCCAATGGGATACTGGGCACTCGAGCAAGCCTGTCAGCAGATCCAGAAATGGGAACGAAATAACAGTGCATTTTACCCGATAGCAGTCAACCTGTCGGCCCTTCAGTTTGAAAATAAAAAGTTATTTAGCGTACTGGAACAACTGCTGGAGCAATATCAAATCCAGCCACATCATTTAATTCTTGAAATTACCGAATCAACAGCGATGCATCATATTGATTCCAGTATCCGTACGCTGGAACGCTTGCGGAAGTTAGGGATTCGTATTGCTATTGATGATTTTGGGACAGGTTATTCGAGTTTCCTGTATTTAAAAGATTTACCTGTGGATGAACTTAAAATTGATCGGGGCTTTTTGATTGACTTGCAGCCGAATTCAAAAGAAGAAGCGATTTTAGAAAGCATTATCCATTTAGCAGCAAAGCTGGGTTTGACTGTGACCGCGGAAGGCGTAGAAACGCAACAACAGGCTGATATCTTGACCAGTTTAGGCTGCAATCAGTTGCAAGGCTATCTGTTGGGAACACCTGTAAATGTTGAAAGTCTGGTACTGCATCGCCAGCAGCATTTTGCCTGAGTTATCTATATAGGCTGCTCGGTTTATTTAAACCTTACAGCCTGATCTCGCTGAAATGATTAATCAGAACGTTGTGCCAGCCACTTGGTCACCACGGGCCAAACGGAATGGGGTGCCTGATTACCTGAGACCAGTCCCATATGTCCGCCAGGGACGATTTCAAACTGTTTATCGGTACTGCTAATTAAATCCATCAGCGGACGTACCGCCTCAGCAGTCACGATAATATCGGTGCTGCCACCTACTGCCAGTACCGAACAATCAATATCTTTTAGATTCGCAGTTTGCTCGCCGAATTTAACCGTTCCAGTGGAAAGTTCATTATCAATCCAGAAACGTAAAATGATATCGCGCATGACGCCCCCAGGGTAAGCCAGCATATTGTCGACAAAAGAGCTGGAAGTCGCGTGATTAATCACAAACTGACGGTCATTCAGATTCTTAACTAGTTCCCAGTAATTCTTAAAGTTTCCAATCGGATCGGTCAGTTTAAATCCCAAGGTATTTTGCCAGCCGTGGATATGGAAGACGCGACTAGGCACCTGATAGATACGGAACTTGGTATTGCTACGAATCCATTGCGCGGGTGCAGTCAGTTTTTGATAAAACTTGCCCATATAACCTGATTTATGCGTATTAATGGGTGATGCCAGAATCACGATATTTTGAATATTTTTATCTTTAAAGAGAGAAGTGTAGCAAAGCGAAAGTGCGCCACCTAAACTCCATCCGTAGAGTGAAAGTTGTTGTTGACCGCTATGCTGGCGGATCTGTTCAATAAAATCTGGCATAAAGGTTTTGACATAAGTACCGAGATTATATTTTGCCTGTCGCAGACTCGGTGTACCCCAATCAATTAAATAAACATCAAAACCTTGTGCAAGAAAATAACGGACTAAACTACGATTTGGAAATAAATCATAGATCAGCATGTTGGCTGCAAGGGGAGGCACAATGACGAGAGGAATTCGATGTTTTGCTGTCGTATGATCCGTGGTGTAGTGACGCAAGCTGATAATTTCACGTTGATAGACGATGTCAAAAGGTGTCTTGCCTGAAAGGGCAAGCTGTTGTCCACGAAAGACACGATCTACAGCATTGGCAAAGATATGACGTACTTGGTGGCTTTTACGGCTATGCAAAATTCTTTTCGCCGTTTGTGTACTCAACAAAGTACGTTTCGCTTTTGGCAATTGAGTCATTGTGAACCTAAAACGTTAAGCTATTACTATTCAGTAGCGGCATATTAGAAGAAAAAGTGCGGCAGCTCAGTGACTCATTTGCTTAACTTATATTCCAAAATGATCAATTTTCTATAAAGCGTCTGGCCCAAAAAGGTGAGGAGGATTGATTTGATTAGAAATAATAGAATTTAAGATATATGAAATTGCATATATATGAATAATCATATATAAAGATTATATTATTCTTTGGATGTCTTTCTAATGGCAGAAATCAAGATTTATCATAATCCTGCTTGTGGAACCTCACGTAATACCTTGGCGTTGATTCGAAATACTGGAGTTGAACCCACCATCATTGAATATTTAATTCATCCCCCGACACAAAATGAATTGGTACAACTGATTCAGGATGCGCAGTTAACTGTACGAGAAGCGATTCGAAAAAATGTCGAGCCCTATCATGCGCTGAACTTGGATCGTGATGACTGGACGGATGAACAACTGATCCAGTTTATGCTTGAGCATCCAATTCTGATCAATCGCCCTTTTGTAGTGACCTCAACGGGAACCCGCCTTTGTCGTCCGTCAGAAGTTGTACTCGACATTTTAGTGCTTGCTCAAAAAGGTGCTTTCTATAAAGAAGATGGTGAGCAGATCATTGATGAAAATGGACAGCGTATCCAGTAAACCCTGTTGAATGAAATGAATAATTTAAGTCGGAGATAGAGATGGATGCCGTCAATTTTTTTAAATGTTTATCGGATGAAACAAGGCTGAGTATTGTGATGCTCGTTGCGGAGCATAAAGAATTATGCGTCTGTGATTTAACTGAAAAATTACAATTAAGTCAGCCAAAAATTTCTCGCCATTTAGCTTTATTACGTGCAAGTGGAATATTACAAGATCGCCGTCAAGGACAATGGGTGTACTACAGTATTGTGGCCCATTTACCAAGTTGGTGTAATGAAATCTTCGACGTTTTAAAGTTGCAGAACACAACAATTTACCCTCAATTACACCGCTTAGATCGCAAAAGCTGTTGCGAATAAAACCTATGAAAAAGTTATCCTTTTTAGATCGTCATCTGACCGTGTGGATTTTTCTTGCAATGGGCTTAGGCGTTGCAATAGGCGTATTTTTCCCACAAGCCTCTATTGCTTTGGATCGGATGCATGTTGATTCGGTCAATATTCCGATTGCAATCGGGCTGATTTTGATGATGTATCCTCCTTTGGCAAAAGTGGACTATGCAAGCCTGCCCGAGGTCTTTAAAGATAAAAAGACGCTGAGCTTATCTTTGATACAGAACTGGCTGATTGCACCAAGCTTGATGTTTGGTCTGGCGATTATTTTTTTGCATCATTATCCTGAATATATGACGGGGCTCATTCTTATTGGTTTGGCGCGTTGTATTGCGATGGTTTTGGTCTGGAATGACTTGGCCTGTGGTGACAACCAGTATGTCGCTGCCCTTGTGGCCTTTAATAGTGTGTTTCAGATTCTATTTTTTAGTACCTATGCCTGGTTATTTCTGAGTGTCTTACCGCCGTATTTTGGTATTGCAGGACAAGTGATCCATGTCGATTTCTGGACAATTACCCATGCTGTGCTGGTTTATTTAGGGATTCCATTTTTTCTTGGATTTATGACTCGTTTGGTTTTGGTGAAAACTAAAGGGCTGGAATGGTATCAGCATCATTTTATTCCCAAGATTAGTCCATTTAGTTTATTGGCTTTGCTGTTCACGATTGTCGCTATGTTTAGCCTGAAAGGTGGTGAGGTGATTAGCCTGCCTTTAGATGTGATCCGTATTGCGATTCCGCTGACAATTTACTTTGTTGTAATGTTCTTCATTAGCTTTTTTATGAGCAAATGGATGAGGAATGATTATCCTAAAACAACAGCAATATCTTTTACCGCTGCGGGGAATAATTTCGAACTGGCCCTTGCTGTTGCGATTGCAACATTTGGCTTGGCTTCACCAGTGGCTTTTACAACAGTGATTGGCCCATTGGTTGAAGTTCCTGTGTTGATTGCATTAGTCAGTGTGTCTTTGTGGTTGAGAAAGAGATTATTTCCTCAATCAAGAGGCTAAAAGAAATATTAAAAAAGTTAAAAAATTCAATCGGCTAAGTTTTATTTTTGACATAAATTGTAAATCGCTTGAAATTTAATCCATTTGGATTATTATTTTAATCTAGATGGATTAGATCTTAAGTGAACAAAATCCAAAATCATAAGTATGAAACCAGTGGATAGGTTGATTAGAAATTGATTAAAAAGGAAAAATTTATGGAAAAACGCAATAAAGTAAAAACGGCAATTTTTTTAACGGTGATGGGTTCTGCTGGGCTAACTGCATGCAATGACGATGATCATTCAAGTTCGGCCAGCAATCCGCCACCTCCAGTGACTGAACTCACTGATTGTATGTGGCAAAACTCGGTTACCAGTAAATCACATACTGGTGAAGATCCACTTAATTTTGCATTTCCAGATACCAATGTAAATTACTGGTCATCTGAGTTTACGGTACCTGAGGGTGCCAAAGTGATGATTGATGGAGATTATCCTTATTCTCGTCATTTTTCTCTGGTCAGCTATACCGCAAAAGGAGAGCGGGTCAATTCATTGCTTGATCGGGCGATTGAACCAAATCAAGGGGCGACCAATCCTTTTGTAGTAGGCAATAATCGTTTAGGAAAAGACCGCGCATATTCAGCACAACTACAACTGGCAGACTTACCTGCTACACCAGCCAAAAATACGCTTTATGCACCCAAAACAGCAGATAATAAAGTTGCCATTTTATATCGTGTCTATGTTCCTAACAAAAATATGAATGAGAAAGGCAATGTAAGTTTTCCACGTTTTAAAGTTCAGCTTGCCAATGGTGAGGTGAAAAAGGGCAATGAGGTTTGTAATCTTTTACTGGTCAAACAAGGACCGATTGATCGTACAACAACATTGCCTTTACAAGCGACTTTAGCTGCATTCAATCAAAATCGTTATGAAGGTTTCCCGGCACAACAAGAACCAAAATGGTATAAAGCCTTTAGTGCGTTAGATAGCTTCAAATGTATTTATAAAATTGATCCAATCACTAAAACACCAATCGATAAATGCGAAGGGATGGCGGTCACACCAAAGTTGGGTTATTGGGCAACTCCTGACAATGAATATGTCTATGCTGCGACCAGTAGACGATTGGGTGAAGTAATTGAGCTACGGGCTAAAATGCCAACTACAGAAAAAACCTTTAATAATGATCAGTTTGTGAAAAAAACGGATGTACGTTATTGGTCGATTTGTACCAATGAAGTGATTACCACAGCAACCAACTATTGCCTGTATGATGAAAATATTCAGAAAGTTGATAAAGATGGGTTCTATACCATTGTCGCATCTTTAGCCGAAGATAGACCTGCAAATGCACGTGAAGAATGTGGTGTATATTTCCTAGAGTTAAGTCCAAGAGGTTCTGGTTATACTGCAGAAGATGGAAAAGCATTTGGACACACTGATTTTGGTCTATTGATCATGCGTAATTTACTGCCTGACCCTGCATTTAAGCACGCCGTACAAAATGTCAAAGCGATGGGGGAAGAGAAAGCGGTAATGGGAGGTTATTTACCAGATATCCGTTATACCTCTAAAGCTGCTTTTGAAGATAAAGGCTGTGTTTAAGCTGTTACATCTACCTCACGCATTAAACCAATCTTGTTGAAAGATTGGTTTAATTTTAATGCATTGTGATATAAAAGCACTCGATTCAAATCTTTCCCTGTGAAATAGCATGACCAATCAAACGAAAGAGAAGCTGATCGAAGCAGCTATTGTTCTTTTTTCACAGAACAATGTTGAAACGCTTTCTGTTCAGAAAATAAATGAAACTGCTGGGGTTGCAAATAAATCTGCACTTTATTATCACTTCAAAAATAAGTGGGGATTGGTCGAAGCTGCATTGGCACATGTGATGCAACCTTACGTCAATGATAGCTTGGCTCTGCTCAATACAATCCAGCCAGAACAGGTACAAGTCTCAGATGTTGTCGATGCGCTCATGAAACCCATGGTCAACATCCTTTTACAGGAAAATGGTATTCATTATTTGAAATTCTTCTCCAAGACAATCAGTGCTGGAGATGAGGGGCGAATGATTGTTGCCAAGACACTGGTACCCATTTCAAATAAAGCAGTTGAACTTTTAATGCTTGCTTTACCTGAAGCAGAGCAGGATGCGCTATCGCTCAAAGTGTTGTTCACCTTCAATACAATCTTAAATATTATTAGTGACATTGGGCTTGAACATTTCTGGCCAACCAATGTGAAAGATCATCGATTGATTGGTAAATATTTGAAAGATTATATTGAGGGGGCAATACGTTTCAAAGCAAATCATACTTATTGATTTTTAACTTCAAATATAAGAGTGTTAAAGTTGGGTTTATCATTTTTTATCGAATTTAAAGTTTGATAAACCGAAATGGGAATAATCTGTCTGGTTTATAATCTTGGTTTTTATTTTACCAAATGGTTAAATTAAACAATTGTAAAATATTAATAAGATTTTCTCTGTTCTTTTCGGTTCTATCGATCTAATTTAATATTTTTGAATTTAGTAGATTGTAGGAGAAATATTGGAAATTTTTCTTTAATTAATTAAGAGAATAAAAGATCTAAAATCATGGTGTAAAAATAAAAGCTGAAAAAGAAGAATAAAATAGATTTCTTAATTTGATTGATGAATATTGAGATTGTTTAAAATTTTTATCTAGCATGTATGAATTTCATACAAATACTTTAGCCATAAAAAAACCTCAGCTAACGAAAAATGCTGAGGTGAAAAGGAGGTTGCATCATAATTATATTGCTATTTATTTTTTAATTAAAGGGTTTTGGGTTATAAAAGCATAATGTGTTTGTTTTTAGAAGCAAAAGTGTTTTTAATTTTTTGTCTTAAATTTTGCTTCTGTTTTAATCAGGAAATTTTTTTAGACTGTTTTAGATAATAGTCTTTAAAAGAGACTCTTTGTTCACGGATATAATCACTGGGTTTTTTTCCTGTCCAGCCGATGAATGCTCTTGAAAAAGCACTAATATGGCTATAACCCAATAAATCTGATATTTCCTGAATATTTCTGTTCGAGTTAATTAACTTTTTAGCTAACTCAAATTTTTTGGATTGTAGTAACGATGAGAATGTTGTATTGGCGCTTGATAGTTCTCGCTTTAATGTTCTTTCAGAAATTTTTAACTTGGTCGCGACATCCGTTAAGCTTGGAAAGCCAAAACCAGGTATGAATTTAAGTTGTTGATTTACTTTTAAAATAATCTTGTTGTCTTGATCTTGATAGAAAAGGTATTCTTTATTGACCAGTTCCATTGCAATCATATAAGCACTAGGTGAGCTAAATGTTAGGGGTAAATCCAAACACTTGGTATCAAAACTGATCTGGTTATATTCTTCGTTAAAATGAATAATTGGTAAGCGCTTTTCATAGAATTGATGATAATCGGCTTGATCCCAAGTGACATTAATATTTATGCCTGTTAAATTGTAGTTGGTGATGAGTTGAAGGTTATTCACAATATCAATTAATGCACTTTCAATAAAAAACTTATTAACAATATTTTTTTTGCTTTCATTTAAGTGGTTAGGTAGTTGGTAGAGTGGGTTGAGTCGAATAATAATTTTATTATTTTTATTTAAAATGGATAAATCCATTTTGTGAAGACGCATATTATAATATTTTTGCAAGTCAACTAAAACTTTTCCAATGGTATTGTTGGTCAGTAAGGCAAAGCCCAAAGCACCATGAGTTGTAAGCTTACAGTTAAAACCTAACTGATAACCTAAACCTTTTTCTGGTAGGAGCTCTAACAGGCGAATCACAATATCAATCCATTGATTGAAACTCATGCGTTCATTCTGATTGACGTCAGTTAGCAAAGATAGAGGAATTTGACAATATCTGATGATTTCCCCTTTAGGGATTCCAAATCTAGAAGCTGTGTCGACAAGGATTTTTAGATAATCATTATGAACATTAAGTAACTGTTTTTTCATAGCAAAAAGAAGATATTGACCTAAAAATCCTTATACATTAGGTTATTATATTTTTTATGCTTTTATAAAACAAAGACCTGTTTTGTTAATTCCTGAGGTTTTTAATGTTTATTAATATTCCTTTGAGGAATAATGGACGAAAAATGATAAAAAAATGTCTTAATTGTTAAAACGGTGTATTAATTGTTAAATGTGTATAGGTTGTATTTCATTAGATTTATATGTGCTTGATCCCTTTTAAGGCACATAATTATGAATAAAATATACCGTTTAGTCTGGAATAAAAGTCTAAGTTTATGGACCGTTGTTTCTGAAAATGCACGAGGCGTCACAAAAAAACGTAATGTGACTACAATTCAAACAGTTACGGAACTCACGTCCTCATCTCTTCAACAAAATAATAAACTCTTGAAGCTTAAGCCAAGCTTAATTGCACTGACCATCAGTACAGTGTTTTTGAGTACTGGTGCCTTTGCAGGAGCGAATATGGGTGGGGGTACATCCAACCAAGGCTCCAGTACTGCGATTTCACCGACCAATGACCAATGTGGTAGTGCTGGACAGGCGACTGTCAATGGTATGCCAAACAGCGTCGCGATTGGTTGTGGTTCGCGCGTTAACCAAACCAATAATCAGGTACAGGGTATTGCACAACGTCGCGGTGGTGGATCCAGTGAACCATACCCTGATGGCACGGCGAATCATGTTCCAAGCGCAGTAGCAATCGGCAATAAAAATGTGACAGGAGCGGGTGGCGGTGTTGCTATTGGTAATGCTAATGAATCGAACGCAACTTTCGCCAACGTTGCGATTGGTCAGGGTAACCGTGCGATTGGTGGCGGTTTTGGTACTGCATTGGGTATTGGTAACTTAACAGATGGAAGCTCCAACGTTGCGATTGGTGTCGCTAACCGCGCGCGTGGTAATACTGCGATTGCACTAGGGCGTCAGACGTATGCTGAGGCAGACTTTGCGATTGCACAGGGGAACACTGCAACTGTAGCAGCAGGTGCTACCGGTGGTATCGCGATGGGTAATGCTGCGACCACCAAAGGTGTGCGTGGTATTGCGATTGGTAGTGGGACGGGTGGTGCAAACTACGATGCCACCACAGCAGCAAATGCCGATGGTGCTGATTCGGTTGCGATTGGTACTGGCGCAAAAGGTACAGGAGATGGTTCAACGGCTGTTGGGCGTCAAGCGATTGCTTCTGGTGAAAGTTCAACCGCAATGGGTGATAAAGCGAAAGCGGAAGGAAATGGTGATGTTGCAATTGGTACAAATGCATATGCAAAAGGCCCTAATAATTTATCAGCCACAGCAGTAGGTCGTAACTCACATGCAGAAGGTGAGGATGCTTTAGCTGTCGGAAATAGCGCAAAAGCAACCGCCAATTATGCAGGTGCTTTCGGTAACTTTGCCCAAGCATCAGCTCAAAATGCAATGGCAGTAGGTAACTCAGCCAAAGCATCAGGTGATTTCTCAAGTGCATTTGGTAATTTCTCAGAAGCTGCGGGCCTACAGTCAGTTGCAAGTGGTAACCGGGCTAAAGCAACTGCCGACTACTCAAGTGCCTACGGTAATTTAGCAGAGGCTTCTGGTATTCAATCGACAGCATTGGGTAATGGTGCAAAATCAACCGGTCTTCGTTCAACTGCTGTGGGGCATGTTGCAACAGCTTCTGGTGCTGACTCCGTTGCGACAGGTCCAAACGCTCAAGCAATAGGTGATTCAACGATTGCAACAGGGAATAATGCTCAAGCGCAAGGTGAGAATGACATTGCAATCGGTCGTGATGCTGCAACGTCAAGTGGCACAACTGACAACATCGCGATTGGTCATGGTGTGACTACAGGAGACACAGGCCAAAATGTGGCAATGGGTTCAGGCACAACCAGTGCCAATGCGGCTTCTTCAGAAGGTGGCGCAGTTGCAATTGGTCGTGATCAGGTCGCACGTGGTGATGGTGCAGTTGCGATTGGTGATCCGAACAATGCCAATGGTAATGGTGCAGTTGCACTCGGTCGAAATAATACTGCGGCAGGTAATGATGATGCGACAGAAGCTGCAAATGGCGCGATTGCAATTGGTAATGAAAACAAGGCGATTGGTCAAGGTTCAGTTGCCTTGGGTAACGCATCTACAGCAGCAGAAGCAGGTGCAATTGCCTTAGGTGACTCAGCAAATGCACAAGCAGCGCGAGGCATTGCTTTAGGTTCAAATGCTGTTGCGACTAATGCGGATGATGTTGCTTTAGGTGCAGGTAGCGTTACTTCTACAGCAACAGGTGACAGTTTCTTAACTGGAATAGCCGCACCAAGCTCTGTGGTTTCTGTTGGATCGGCAGGCAATGAACGTCGTATTCAACATCTTTCTGATGGTGCAGAAGACACTGATGCCGTAAACGTTCGTCAATTAAAACATGTGAAAGGCGTGGTGGATGAACAGGGTGAAAGCACAGCCAATGCGTTAGGTGGTGGTTCTACTTATGACCCTGAAACAGGGGCCGTTTCAAACCCAAATTATAATATTAATGGCAACGACATGAATAATGTCGGTGATGCTTTAGCTGAGTTGGATAAAGGCTGGACATTACAAAGCAATGGTGAAAATGCCGATGCAATAAAAGCTGGCGATACTGTTGATATTGGTACCGCAGATGGAGAAGAAAACTTACAGGTTGAGAAAGAAGGCAACAACATTAAGTACAGCCTGAATCGTGACCTGAAAGTGGATAGCGTGACTGCTGGCGATACCGTAATGAACACAGACGGTATGACCATTGCGGGCGGCCCAAGTGTCACTAAGTCAGGTATCGATGCAGGTGGTAACAAAATTACCAATGTTGCAGAAGGAACAGAAGGCACAGATGCAGTTAACAAAGACCAGTTAGACAGTGCAACAACGGCAGCAAAAACTGAAGTTGAAGCTGGCAAAAATATGACTGTTGAAAGTGAAACGGGTGCTGATGGACAAACCATTTATACCGTTGCGACAGCTGATGATGTTGAGTTCGATTCAGTCAAAGTTGGTGATGTTAGCATTGATGGTGCAACAGGCAAAATCACAGGTGTGACTGCTGGTGATGTCAATCCAGACTCAACCGATGCGATTAACGGTAGCCAATTGGCAGGTACAGCACAAAGCGTATCGGATGCCTTGGGTGGTGGTTCAACTGTAAACCCAGACGGTACAGTGACTGCACCAAATTACAATATCAATGGCACTGACGTGAACAATGTCGGCGATGCTTTAGCTGAGTTGGACAAAGGCTGGACATTACAAAGCAACGGTGAAAACGCCGATGCAATAAAAGCAGGTGATACCGTTGATATCGGTACAGCAGATGGTGAAGAAAACTTACAAGTTACAAAAGAAGGCAATGACATCAAGTACAGCCTGAACCGTGATCTGAAAGTGGATAGCGTGACTGCAGGCGATACTGTGATGAACACAGATGGTATGACCATCGCAGGTGGTCCAAGTGTGACCAAGTCTGGTATTGATGCAGGTGGTAATAAAATTACCAATGTTGCAGAAGGAACAGAAGGCACAGATGCTGTTAACAAAGACCAGTTAGATCGTGAAACGGCAGCAGCGAAAACCGAGGTTGAAGCTGGCAAAAACATGACTGTTGAAAGCGAAACGGGTGCCGATGGACAAACCATTTATACCGTTGCAACAGCTGATGATGTTGAGTTCGATTCAGTCAAAGTCGGTGATGTGAGCATTGATGGTGCAACAGGCAAAATCACAGGTGTGACTGCTGGTGATGTCAATCCAGACTCAACCGATGCGATTAACGGTAGCCAATTGGCAGGTACAGCGCAAAGCGTATCAGATGCCTTGGGTGGTGGGTCAACTGTAAATCCAGACGGTACAGTGACTGCACCGAACTACAGTGTAAATGGCACTGATGTGAACAATGTCGGTGATGCGATTGCGGAGTTGGACAAAGGCTGGACATTACAAAGCAATGGTGAAAATGCAGCTGCGGTGAAAGCAGGCGATACCGTTGATATCGGTACAGCCGACGGTGAAGAAAATCTACAGGTTGCGAAAGAAGGCAACAACATTAAGTACAGCCTGAACCGTGATCTAAAAGTGGATAGCGTGACTGCTGGCGATACGGTCATCAACAACGAAGGATTAACCATTGCGGGTGGTCCAAGCGTGACCAAAGACGGCATTGATGCAGCAGGTAATAAAATTACCAATGTGGCTGATGGTGAAGTGGCAGCTGGTTCTAAAGATGCAGTCAATGGTGGTCAGCTCAATGACAGCGTGGGTTCTGTCGGTGACATGCTTGGTGGAGGTGTAACCAATGAAGGCGGTAAGCTAAACGGTCCATTCACAGTGAATGACAATGGCTATGCCAACGTTGCAGATGCGATTGAAGGTGAAACAGCAGCAGCAAAAACCGAGGTTGAAGCTGGCAAAAACATGACCGTTGAAAGTGAAACAGGTGCAAATGGACAAACCATTTATACCGTTGCGACAGCGGATGATGTTGAGTTTGATTCGGTTAAAGTTGGCGATGTCAGCATTGATGGTGCAACAGGCAAAATCACTGGCGTGACTGCAGGTGATGTCAATCCTGATTCAACTGATGCGATCAACGGAAGTCAATTGGCAGGTACAGCGCAAAGCGTATCAGATGCCTTGGGCGGTGGTTCAACGGTAAATCCTGACGGCACAGTGACTGCACCGAACTACATGGTGAATGGCACTGACGTGAACAATGTTGGTGATGCGATTGCCGAGTTGGACAAAGGCTGGACACTACAAAGCAATGGTGAAAATGCAGCTGCAGTGAAGGCTGGCGATACTGTTGACATTGGCACAGCAGATGGCGAAGAAAACTTACAGGTTACAAAAGATGGCAATGACATCAAATACAGCCTAAACCGTGACCTGAACGTAGATAGCGTAACAGCTGGCGATAGCGTGATGAACACAGATGGACTAACCATTGCGGGTGGTCCAAGTGTCACTAAAGATGGCATTGATGCAGCGGGTAATAAAATCACCAATGTGGCTGATGGCGAAGTTGCTGCTGGTTCTAAAGATGCTGTCAATGGCGGTCAGCTCAATGACAGCGTGGGTTCAGTTGGTGACATGCTTGGTGGAGGTGTAACCAATGAAGGCGGTAAGCTAAACGGTCCATTCACTGTGAATGACAATGGCTATGCCAACGTTGCAGATGCAATTGAAGGTGAAACAGCAGCAGCGAAAACCGAGGTTGAAGCTGGCAAAAACATGACCGTTGAAAGTGAAACGGGTGCCAATGGACAAACCATTTATACCGTTGCAACAGCGGATGATGTTGAGTTCAATACAGTTAAAGTTGGTGACGTGAGCATTGATGGTGCGACAGGCAAAATCACAGGTGTGACAGCAGGTGATGTCAATCCTGATTCAACTGATGCCATTAACGGTAGTCAATTGGCAGGTACAGCACAAAGCGTATCGGATGCCTTGGGCGGTGGTTCAACCGTGAATCCTGACGGCACAGTGACTGCACCGAACTACACAGTAAATGGTGACAGTGTTAATAATGTCGGTGATGCAATCACTGCATTAGACAAAGGCTGGACATTACAAAGCAATGGTGAAAATGCAGCTGCGGTTAAAGCTGGCGATACCGTTGATATTGGTACAGCAGATGGCGAAGAAAACTTACAAGTCGCGAAAGAAGGCAATGACATCAAGTACAGCCTGAACCGTGACCTGAAAGTGGATAGCGTGACTGCTGGCGATACCGTGATGAACACAGATGGTATGACCATTGCTGGTGGCCCAAGCGTCACTAAAGATGGCATTGATGCTGGTGGTAATAAGATCACTAATGTTGCACCAGGCGCTGTTAGCCCAGACTCAACTGACGCGATTAATGGTAGTCAGTTAAACGCACAAGGCGAAGGTGTGAGAGACATTATCGGTGGTGACACTGTTTATGATCCAGAGACAGGTCGTTACACCAACCCGAACATCGGTGGTACAGGTCAAGACAACATCAATGATGCGATTGGTTCTATCGGACAAGCAGCACGTGAAGCGAAAACAACGGTTTCAGAAGGTGAAAACATTGTTGTTACTGAGTCTAAGAATGCTGATGGCAGTACCAACTATGAAGTTGCGACAGCACGTGATGTGAACTTTGATTCGGTGCAAGTGGGTGACGTGAACATTGATGGTGCGACAGGCAAGATCAGTGGCGTGACAGCAGGTGATGTCAATCCAGACTCAACTGATGCCATTAACGGTAGTCAATTGGCTGGTACAGCGCAAAGCGTATCCGATGCATTGGGCGGTGGTTCAACTGTCAATCCAGATGGCACAGTGACTGCACCGAACTATACGGTGAATGGTAGTGATGTCAACAATGTGGGTGACGCGATCACCGCATTAGACAAAGGCTGGACACTACAAAGCAATGGTGCAAATGCAGGAGCAGTAAAAGCGGGTGATACCGTTGATATTGGTACAGCAGATGGCGAAGAAAACCTACAAGTCACTAAAGATGGTAATGACATTAAGTACAGTCTGAACCGTGATTTGAAAGTAGACAGCGTAACTGCAGGCAATACCCGTCTGGATAACAGTGGTGTTGAAGTGAAAGATGCTGTGGGTAATTCAACCACGATGGTGGCTGGTGGCACTATCGTTAAAGATGCACAAGGCAACAGCACGGCAACGACAGCTGCTGGCACGACCATCAAAGATGCTCAAGGTAATAGTACGATTCTGAATGGTACTGGTCTGGCATTTACAGATGCATCAGGTGCACCAGTTGGGCCAAGTGTGAGCCGTACAGGTATCGATGCGGGTGGTGAGAAAATTACTAATGTGGCTGATGGTGAAGTTGCTGCGGGTTCTAAAGATGCAGTCAATGGCGGTCAGCTCAATGACAGCGTGGGCTCAGTCGGTGACATGCTTGGTGGAGGTGTAACCAATGAAGGCGGTAAGCTGAATGGTCCATTCACAGTCAATGATAATGGCTATGCCAACGTTGCAGATGCGATTGAAGGTGAAACCGCGGCAGCAAAAACCGAGGTTGAAGCTGGTAAAAACATGACCGTTGAAAGCGAAACAGGTGCAAATGGACAAACCATTTATACCGTTGCGACAGCGGATGATGTTGAGTTTGATTCGGTTAAAGTTGGCGACGTGAACATTGATGGCGCAACAGGAAAAATCAGTGGTGTGACTGCGGGCACGGTGAGTGCAGATTCAACTGACGCGATCAACGGTAGTCAATTACACGCACAAGGCGAAGGTGTGAAAGACATTATCGGTGGTGACACTGCTTATGATCCAAACACAGGTCGTTACACCAATCCAGACATCGGCGGTACAGGTAAAGACAACATCAATGATGCGATTGGTGCCGTCGGTGCTGCTGCAACGAAAGCGAAAACCACAGTGACCGAAGGTGACAACATTGTTGTGACTGAATCAACCAATGCTGATGGCAGCACCAACTATGAAGTTGCAACTGCAAAAGACTTGGTTGTAGATAGTGTGACTGCGGGCGATACCGTTGTTAATACAGATGGTCTAACCATTGCGGGTGGCCCAAGTGTGACCAAAGAAGGTATCAATGCTGGCGATAAGAAAATCACAGGTGTTGCAGCAGGTGATGTAAATCCAGATTCAACTGATGCCATCAACGGTAGCCAATTGGCAGGTACAGCACAAAGCGTATCGGATGCATTGGGCGGTGGTTCAACTGTAAATCCAGATGGAACAGTGACTGCACCGAACTACACCGTGAATGGTGACAGTGTTAATAATGTTGGCGATGCGATTACGGCATTAGACAAAGGCTGGACACTCCAAAGCAATGGTGAAAATGCAGCTGCGGTGAAAGCAGGCGATACCGTTGATATCGGTACAGCAGATGGCGAAGAAAACTTACAGGTCAGCAAAGAAGGCAATGACATCAAGTACAGCCTAAACCGCGATCTGAAAGTGGACAGCGTCACTGCAGGCGATACCGTTGTTAATACCGATGGACTAACCATTGCAGGTGGTCCAAGCGTGACCAAAGAGGGCATTGATGCAGGCGGTAAAAAACTCACCAATGTTGCCCCAGGGACAGTGAGCCCAGACTCAACCGATGCCATCAACGGCAGCCAGCTTCATGCCCAAGGTGAAGGTGTGAAAAACATCATTGGTGGGAACACCACCTATGATCCGAACACCGGTCGCTACACCAACCCGAACATCGGTGGTACAGGCAAAGACAACATCAATGATGCCATTGGCGCAGTGGGTGATGCAGCGAAAGCAGCGAAAACCACAGTGACCGAAGGCGACAACATCGTTGTCAGCGAAACCAAAAATGCCGATGGCAGCACCAACTATGAAGTTGCCACTGCCAAAGACGTGAAGTTCGACAGCGTGACCTCAACCGATGACGAAGGCAACGAAACCGTCCTCACTGCCAAAGGCACCCAAGTCAAAGATGGCGAAGGTAACGAAGCAGAATACGGAGCCAAAGGCATCACCCTTCAAGACAAAGACGGCAATGGCACGATTCTGAATCAAGGAGGTCTCAGCTTCGTTGATCCAATGGGCAACAACATCGGACCAAGCATTACTGCAGGCGGCATTAATGCAGGCAATACCGTGATTGGTGGTGTCGCAGCAGGCCGAGTTGCCGCGGATTCCCAAGACGCGATTAACGGTGGACAACTCAGAGGCGTATCGGACAGCGTTCGGGATGCAATCGGAGGCAATACTAAAGTCAATGACGATGGCACGATTACGACAGGCAATGTGGGTAACACAGGCAAAGATAACGTTCATGATGCGATTGACTCAGTTCGCGATGCAGCAGAAAAAGCCAAATCGACGGTGAGTGAAGGCAAAAACATTGTGGTGAAAGAAAGTACCAATGATGACGGCAGCACCAACTACGAAGTATCGACTTCCCCAGATATGGAAGTGGACAGCATTACTGCTGGCGATACCCGAGTAGATGGCGATGGCTTATGCGTGCATTGCATTTAATAGTCAGGCAAATACAGAAGCTCAAGTTGAGCTGGAACAATCTCAGGAAATCACTTTCCCAGAAATAAACAAGAGTTATCTGAAACAGGTGAAACGTTATGAATATAACGATGTTGCTCGTTTAGATGTCGGACTGAATAAGGATCAGCTTCGCCATCTGCTTGGAAATCCTCATTTTAATGAAGGATTGTTTGCTGTTAAAACATGGAATTACGTGTTGGATATTCGTGTACCGAATACACAGGATTATAAACGGTGTGAATTACGTATTGATTTTAATAAAGAATATATTGCTGAGCGTCTATCTTGGAAAGAAGATGGGTGTCAAGGGGTGATGAGTTAGTATTTTTAATTCAGTTGAATACATTGCTTATGGTTTATTGAAACAAGACAGGCCAATAAGATTGCGCTTTTATATCAATAAGCCATAAGTGTTGAGGATTTATTTTAATAAGAATCTGAATTATATAAATTAAATATATTTATCATCGTTTTGTTCTACATGAAAGTGAATGTACAGTTCATTATATTTTTATTTAATTTTCCTAAAATGTTTGTTCTGTTGTTCTAAACTGTTTAAGATCGATTTTAAAAGTCTGTTACGCTTTAGTAAGAGATGAAAATGAGATAAATAATATGTTTCATACTTTTTCACATAGTGAAAAAAATATAAAGCTGCATATTATTGAAATTGGAAATAAAGAGCTAAAACATGCAGTTATCTTTTTTCTATTAGAGGTGGAGACCTTTTTTTCTATAATTAATAAATTATCTTTAGATTATTTTAGAGTGGTATTGATCTATCGATGTGATGTGTTAAGTCGGGAGTTTTTACTTAAGGAATTTGAAAAAAGCATTAAATATTTACTTGATCATCTCAATATGGAAAGTACGCATTGTATTCTAGAGTCAGGTCTTGATGATATTTATAAAACTTCATTGTGCTCAAGGCAGATATTTGATTTTACGACGGTTTGTAAAACCTTTAATGAGTTCAGTATCGAGGATTTTTTTAGATTATATCCACGAGGACACAAAGACTCTGTTGGTTTTATTGAAAAGGTAAATGAACAAATCAATGAGACATTGTCAGAAGGAGAGCCTTATCTATTCAAAGTTGCAAAAAAAATGAGATTAACACCACGAGTGTTATCTAAAAAAATAATCACTGAGGGCGAAGAATTTAAAGCGCTCGTCAAACAAAAAAGATATGAAAAAGCATTAATTTTACTGCAAGATAAAGATGTGAGCCTATCTGATATCGCTTATACGTTAGGTTACACAGAGCACAGCGCATTTACACGTGCTTTTAGGGGTTGGACAGGGTGCTCACCTGGCCAATTTAGAAAGTATTTCAGGTAACTATTGTGAGGTGTATAAATTTGGATATTAGGGATCTAAAAGCTTTTATATACGTTGTTGATAATCAATCAATAACGATTGCTTCAGAGAAGTTAGGCGTGAAGCAATCAACAGTCACCAAGCGCATTTATAATGTTGAAGGAAAAGTAAAAGGTGCGCTACTAAATAGAAAAACGCGCCCCCTGCAGTTGACACGGTTAGGGGAAAAAGTTTACTTCAAAGGATGCTTTATCTTAAAGCAATTAGAATTACTCAAAAGTTTTCACTATGAAAACAATGAAATTTTTGAAAAAGTAGTAAAGATTGGAATACCACAAACACTGATTGATGATTTATTAGATACCGTTATCTATGAGTCGAAACAGGTGACTCATCTCTCTGAAATTGATATTTCGAGTGGTTGGGGACGTAGTCTGGTTCAACAAATTCACGAGGGTGAAATTGATCTGGCTGCATTGATGATTCCATCAAATCTCCAGCTTCCGGAAAATATAAATTTCTCAAAGATTGGAACACTTCCTTTTGTGATTGTGGGTAAAAAAGGAGAAGCTTATAAATATAATAGTTTGGAAAAATGTAGTAAAAAAGGTTGGATTTTACATCCAGAAGGATGTTGCTTCAGAGAAAGTTTGGCTAAAGTTTTATACGATAAGCAGTTAGGATTTTATATCAACAAAGAAATCTTTGGCGTTGAATTTCAATTACAAAGTATTTTGAAAGGTGAAGGCTTAGGTGTCTTTCCTAAACCTTTTTTCGACAAATTCGCATTAGAAAATAGTGATTTAGAAGTTATTGAGTTAAATGATTTTTCTCTACATTTAAATGTTGGTGTCGTGATCTCTCAGTATATAGGCATTGATCAAGCCGATTCTTTTATTAAAATCATTAAAAAACATTATTTTAATGATAATTAAGTAAACGGTATAAAAGTATACCTAAGAGACTGATTACGTTATCCATCGCTAAAACAAGCCATTATTCTGGAATAGCATCATCTTTTAAAGTTTACACAACATATTTAAAAAGCCCTTAATGTATAAGGGCTTTTTTTTAGAAAATAACGTTATATTCTATTAAAAAGATAATAAAAAATTCCTTAAAGATCCTTTTGATAGTCATTAATCACTTCAAGTGCTGCTCTAAAGGCTTCCTGAGTTGCAGGTGCGCCGCAATATGGCAGGCTATGTAACAAGACTTCCTGAATTTCCTCAACACTGGCGCCATTGTTTAAAGCTCCACGAATATGTCCTTTGAGTTCAGTTGGACTTTTCAGTGCGGTTAAAAAAGCGATTGTCACCAGAGAGCGATATTTACGTGGTAATACACCTTCGCGTTGCCAAGTTGATCCCCAAGCATGTTCATTAATCCAGTCTTGTAACGGTTGTGTGAAAGGTACGGTATTGTCCTGTGCACGCTTTACAAATGATTCGCCCATAACTTCAGTACGAACTTTTAATCCATTTTCAAAATCTTGTTGTGACATATTTTTTACTCTTTTAAGAATGCAACAGAAGAGATGATGTTTCGAAACCTACTTCATCCTAACTGAATCAGGCGATAAGCTAAAGTCATCGTGTTTGACTGAGGATTCTCAAGTTAGATGATAGATATTCTGCAAAGAAGATGATGAGCCATTGAAGATCAGCAGGGGTACACTTGTGGATAAATGAAGACATATCCACATTGGATGGAGTGCTAAATAGAAGATTTTAATTTAAGGCGGAAATAGGATTGATATAAAAGGTGAAGTTAAGCGATTTCCGTCAGCCCCACTTGATGATAAGCACGATTAAAATAAACCAGACTTTGATCATGATGACTTTTCTGAATCGCCACAATACGACAAATAAAGATGGTATGGGTTCCGACTTCTTGAATCTGCTCGATTTCACAATCAAAATTGACCAGCGCATCTTCTAAGACTGGTGCACCTGTTTCTAATTCTGTCCAGATACCATGTTTGAATCTTTCTTCTGGGCTTAATCGGGATGAAAACGCTTTAGAAATATGTTCATGCTGAGCGCTTAACACATTTACGGTGAGGATTTTATTTTCCACAAAATGTGTATGGGAACTCGATGCTTTATTCATGCAGACCAATAATGTCGGTGGCGTGTCGGTAACGCTACACACAGCAGAGGCCGTGAATCCATAACGACCAGACAGGCCAGCCGTGGTAATGACATTGACGGCACTGGTTAATAAAGACATTGCATTTCTAAAGTCTGTCGCTTCAATCATCACTTTATTCCCAAATTGAACCTAATCTTTTGAAGAAGCCAAGGGCTAGCTGATGTAACCCTTTAGCCATCAAGAGATTGGTAAATATTAAGCTGATAGCTCTTTTCGAACGATTTCTGCACCTGCACTTAAGGCATGCAGTTTACCTGTCGCGACGCGACGTGATAAAGGTGCCATACCACAGTTAGTTGAAGGGTAGAGCTTGTCTGCATCAACAAACTGAAGTGCTTTGCGGAGTGTATTGGCAACTTCTTCAGGTGTTTCAATCTGATTGGTTGCAACATCAATCGCACCGACCATCACTTTTTTGCCGCGAATCAGTTCAATCAGATCCATTGGCACACGCGAGTTCTGACACTCGAGTGAGATGATATCGATTTTAGATTGTTGTAACTTCGGAAAGGCTTCTTCGTATTGGCGCCATTCTGAACCGAGTGTTTTTTTCCAGTCGGTATTGGCTTTGATGCCGTAACCGTAGCAAATGTGTACGGCCGTTTCACATTTCAGCCCTTCCAGTGCGCGCTCTAAAGTCGCCACACCCCAGTCATTTACTTCATCAAAAAATACATTAAATGCAGGCTCATCAAATTGAATAATATCGACGCCAGCAGCTTCTAGTTCTCTTGCTTCCTGATTTAGGATTTTGGCAAATTCCCAAGCCAGTTTTTCACGGCTTTTATAGTGACCATCATAAAGTGTATCAATCATGGTCATTGGGCCAGGCAGTGCCCATTTGATCGGTTGATTGGTTTGCTGGCGTAAAAACTTGGCATCTTCAACAAACACTGGTTTTTGACGAGATACGGCACCGACGACGGATGGCACGCTTGCATCATAGCGGTTACGGATTCGGACTGTTTCGCGTTTTTCAAAGTCGACCCCATCAAGATGTTCAATGAAGGTGGTAACAAAATGTTGGCGGGTTTGCTCGCCATCGCTGACAATATCAATCCCTGCATGGCGTTGTTCTTGTAAGGACAGACGCAATGCATCCTGTTTGCCTTCAATTAATTGCTCATCTTGCAATTTCCAAGGTGACCAAAGTTTTTCTGGCTCTGCCAGCCAAGAAGGTTTCGGTAAGCTGCCAGCAGTTGAAGTCGGTAATAATATTTTCATAATCAATAATCTTGTTTATCTAGGTGAATAAAGTAATTAGTTTGCAGCCCATTGCTGAAGAATCGTTTGATAAGGCTTGATGAACTGTTCTTCAGTAAATTTGCCTTGTTTAATCGCCAACTGGCTGCGTTCTTCCCGGTCATAAACAATACGTGTTAATGAATAGTCCTGATGCTTTAAGCTTGGCTGGTAGGTTTTTCCTGCTGCCGAATTCGCGTTATAGATTTCTGGACGATAAATTTTCTGGAAAGTTTCCATCGTACTAATGGTGCCGATCAGTTCAAGATCGGTGTAATCATCAAGCAGATCCCCGCGATGATAAAACGCTAACGGTGCAACGCTATTTGGCGGCATGAAATAGCGAACCTTCAAGCCCATTTTCTCGAAATATTGATCCGTTAAAGAATATTCATCTTGTTGATATTCAACTCCCAAGACAGGATGCTGATTTGCAGTTTGATGATAAGTCTTACTGCTCGAAACGCTCAGGCAAATTACAGGAGATTTCTGGAAATTACTGCTATACGTTTTTGAGTCCAAGAATGATTTAAAGATTTTCCCATGTAGCTCGCCATAGTTTTCTGGAAGGCTAAATTGCGGTTTATCTTTATTATGTTCTAGCAGTAATACGCTAAAATCATAATCACGGACATATGAGGAAAAATTGTTTCCTACGATGCCATCAATGCGTTGATTGTTTTTATGATCAACAATATTTGTTTTCAGGATTTCAATGGTAGGGAAGGTCTCACCTTTGCCTTCAACATCAATATCAACTGAAATAATTTCAAGCTCAACAGAATAACGGTCTGCTGTCGGGTTATCCCAATGCGCCAGACTATTAAAACGATTGTTAATCATCTTTAAGGTATTGCGCAGATTCTCTTGACGACTTTCACCTCTCGCCAGATTGGCAAAGTTGGTGGTGATACGCGTATTGTCTGAGGGCTGATAGTTTTCATCGAAACTAATGCGCTTAATCGTAAATGTAAACTCTTTGCTCATGATGATCTGATACCCTAATTTCTGAGATAAAACCTTATTTCTGTGTTGCCCTTTCTGGATGTTCCAATTTTTTGGATCTTCCCAGTCAATCGGATTTTCAGTCTGTTCTGATGTTTGCCGAAGCAGTTCCATCAGAATCAACCCTCAGATTGTCTCGTATGAAGAGCATGAGCTAATTTATACTTGAAACATGACATGAATAAAAATGATTTTGTTTCAATGAAAAGTGAGTAAAATTCATGTTTGTGTGTTTCATTAAGCGTAGCGGGCATTTCACGACGATAGCGTGCCCATAATTTGAAGCCATTGAACCCAAAATTATTCTAAGGTTTACTTTCAAAGCGTATCACTTATAATTTCAGGCCAGCAGTATTTGCCTGACTTCTTCCTTTTTAAATCTCTTTCATTATGTCTTTATTTTCTCAGTGTTTAGAGCAGAAACGATTCTGTATTCTGGTGGAATATCTTTGCTCTAAGCGTGATACCTTGGCTGTAACACAAAGTCTGGCTGGCTTTCCGGCAATGATGACTTTGGCCGATCGCGTGCACAGTGACGAAGATCCAGCGCCATTAGAATTGGCACAAAGATATTCTTTTGAGATTGAAAAACTTCTACATTTTTCAGGTAAAGGGCGGGATATTAAAGAATTTGAACACTTTCTCGATCAGGCCGAGCAGCAGGGATATCACAATCTTCTTTTATTAACTGGAGATAAACTGAAGAACCATAATTTTGGGCGGGAAATTCCTACACAACGCTCTCGTTATTTAGAGTCTGTGAGTGCTGTGATGGCAGCTAAACAACGGCATGTGTTTAATATTGGAGTGGCTTTTAATCCATTTAAATATACTGAGGCTGAGCGGGATGCCCAATATCTAAAACTGCATAAAAAGATAAAAGCGGGTGCAGATTTTCTGATTACTCAGCTTGGATTTGATCTGGATTGTCTTCAGCACAGCCAATCCTTTATCTCTCAGAATTATAAACAATTTCCTTTAATTGCCTGCGTGATGCCACTGACCTTAAAACGTGCGCAATTTATGGTGAAAAATCAGGTTGCTGGACTGGTGATTGCTCCACATATTGTGGATGTTCTTGAGCGTGAGTATGCGGCGGATCCTGTTCAGGCGGAAGCAAATGTCTACGCGCGTTGTGCATTGCAGATCCTGATCTGTAAACATCTCGGTTATGTTGGTGTACATTTATCGGCTTGTCATAAGCCACAAGAACAACAGAAACTGGAACAGTTTTTAAAGCAATTTGAAAACTGGTCTTTAGAAGCTTGTGAAAAAGCATGGAAAGAGCTGTGGAAAATGGATTCAGGGCTTGAGCTTAAACCTGAGCTGTCCACTTTTTCAAAACCTGTTTCCCAGATCCAAATCCTTAAATATAAGAAAATGCATTTAATGCACCACATTTTTTTTGCTTCTCAGGCTGCCTTAGGCGTTGGACGTTTTATTTTTAAAGCCAATTTCTGGAATAAACCGCGACCGCAGCATCTTTTATTGAAAATGGAACATTGGAGCAAACAACAGCTGGTGGGTTGCGAAAGCTGTGGTCACTGTCGACTGGATGACACGCTTTATATCTGCCCTGAAACCTGCCCTAAAGGTCTCGCCAATGGTCCATGTGGAGGCACAACCTTAGACCGATGTGAATTTGGGGATCGTGAATGTATCCATTCGGTCAAAGCCCGATTGGCAAAAAGCATAGATCAAACCGAGGTTTTAAGAAGCAAATTGATCCCAGCGATTTCAATTGAAACCCGCTATACCAGTTCATGGAAAAATTGGTTTAGAAATTCAGACTTAAACTGATGAGAGTTATTTGTATTTATTGGTTGATCCATTCTGAAATGATCTGAGCCAATTGTTCAGGCTGCTCAAGGGGGATCATATGTCCAGAATTTTCGATTACTGCTAATTTTGAATCACGAATTTTATGAGAAAGCTCCAGTGCTTCTTCTTTTGAGCGGAGTTGATCTTGAGCAGCAGAGATAATAAGTGTTGGGCAGCTTATTTTATTGATATCTCGACATTTTCTGTTTAATAGAGATTGCCTTACGAAAGCCTCATAACCAAGGTTGATCCCCATTTTTTGAATACGTTTGATGAGCAGCTTATTTTGTGCATCCGCTGGATGGAGGGTTTTGGCGATAGAAATTGAACTCAAACCATGAAATTTTTCTTTGGTGCTGAGTCGAATCGCGGTGAGCTTTTGTTGTTTTTGTTCTTTTGTGTCAGGTCGTAAAGATGAGGCAATAAGAATTAAGCTAGAAACTTTCTCTGGAAATTGTTCAGTTAAAGATCGGGCAATATAACCGCCTAATGAAAACCCGACGAGTATAAATTCCTTAGGCGCATCTTTTGCAATGTTCTGAGCAATTTCAGTAATTGTCTCACCCTGTAATAAATTGGCTCTCCTGATATTCCATGTTTCCGGGAGCAGTGGAGCAAGTTCATCCCAAAGTGATTCGTCTAACATAAAGCCGGGAATGAGCACAATGGATATGCTTTTTTGATTCATTGGATTGAGGTCTTACTTATTTTATTCAGTATTATCTAAATCGATAGAGTGAGCAACTTGGAGAATGTTAGCTCAGGATTGAGTTTATGGTGCTCCGCTTAGAGCGATAGGTATAGGGTTACTCGAGTTCCAGTTGATGATCGTCTTTGGTCACTTTAATTTTTAGTTTTTTATACTTACGTTTATTGGGATCAAGGGCTGAGTTTTTGATTTCATTTGCAAAACTTTGATCTTGCATCAGCTCTGTATAGGCTTTATAGCCAAGTAGGATTTGAGTCGGTTGAGAGCCATTTCTTATAAAATAATGGTCAATCATCGCATTTAGCTCAGCTAAAAGTACTGATTTACTCACTCTTATGTCCTTAAAGATTTTTAGGCAAAGGGAGTATATGACTAAAAAATTCTGCTGAATATAAAGTGAGCTTTTGATGATGAGATTGTCATAAAAGGTTAATAAATAAGGTGGATTTTAACTGTGATGTGGATAACTCAAGATCTATCAACAATCAATCAATATCTTCTCTAAATCTGCTACAATTGCGCCAATTTTGAATTACCACTTTTTCAGTTCAAGTACATATTTATAAATGTGTACATAACTGTGTACATATTGAAGATTTTCCCTATGTTTAAAGAGCAATTAGCTAAAGAAGTCGCGAGCCGCAGGACTTTTGCGATCATTTCCCACCCCGATGCGGGTAAAACCACCATGACAGAAAAACTGTTGTTATGGGGTAAGGCAATTCAGGTTGCGGGTATGGTAAAAAGCCGTAAGTCTGACCGTTCTGCCACATCCGACTGGATGGAAATGGAAAAAGAGCGTGGCATCTCGATTACCACGTCAGTGATGCAGTTTCCTTATAAAAAGCACACGATCAACTTGCTGGATACGCCGGGACATGAAGACTTCTCGGAAGATACATACCGTACCTTAACGGCGGTTGACTCTGCATTGATGGTGATCGACGGTGCAAAAGGTGTCGAAGAACGTACCATTAAATTGATGGAAGTGTGTCGTATGCGCGACACGCCAATCATTTCATTCGTGAACAAAATGGACCGTGAAATCCGTGAGCCATTAGAGTTACTGGATGAAATTGAAAATGTTCTAAACATCCGTTGTGTACCAATCACATGGCCTTTAGGTATGGGACGTGACTTTGCAGGTGTATATAACCTGCTTGAAGACAAGCTTTATGTCTATAAGGCTGGTTTTGGTTCAACCATTACCGATATCGATGTGCGTGATGGTTATGATCATCCAGATATCCGTGAAAAAGTGGGTGAGTTGGCATGGGCTTCTTTTGAAGAATCTCTTGAGCTGGTTCAAATGGCCAATGAACCACTAGACCGTGAATTATTCTTACAAGGCAAACAAACACCTGTGCTTTTTGGTACCGCATTGGGTAACTTCGCGGTTGACCATGTTTTGGATACCTTTATTAACTGGGCACCAGAACCAAAAGCGCATCCAACCCAAGAACGTGTGGTTGAAGCGAAAGAAGAAGGTTTTACTGGCTTTGTCTTTAAGATTCAGGCCAATATGGACCCGAAACACCGTGACCGTATTGCCTTCATGCGTATTTGCTCAGGTAAATATGAAAAAGGCTTGAAAATGAATCATGTACGTATCGGTAAAGACGTGCGTATTAGTGATGCATTGACTTTCCTTGCGGGTGAACGTGAGCATCTGGAAGAAGCTTGGCCAGGTGATATCATTGGTTTGCACAACCACGGTACGATTCAGATTGGTGATACCTTTACCAGCGGTGAAAACTTACACTTTACCGGTATTCCACACTTCGCACCTGAAATGTTCCGCCGTGTACGCTTAAAAGATCCTTTGAAATCGAAGCAATTGCAAAAAGGTTTGAAAGAGTTATCTGAAGAAGGTGCAACACAGGTGTTTATGCCACAAATCAGTAATGACCTGATTGTTGGTGCAGTCGGTGTGTTACAGTTTGATGTGGTCGCATATCGCTTAAAAGAAGAATATAAAGTGGACTGTATTTATGAGCCTGTGAGTGTTCATACGGTACGCTGGATTCACTGTGATGATGACAAAATCTTGAATGAGTTTAAGAAAAAGGCGCACGATCAGCTTTCTGTTGATGGTGGCGGTCACCTAACTTATTTGGCACCAAGCCGTGTAAACTTGCAGTTGATGCAAGAACGTTGGCCTGATATCCAGTTCCGTAACACACGAGAACACTAAATTGCATAAAAACAGCTTCTAATCAGAGGCTGTTTTTAATTGAACGATCTAAAAATAAAGGATGATGAAATGAATGCTTTAAAACCACTTTTTGCTGTCAGTGTCTTGATTGGAATGATGGCTTTAACCGCATGTGATCATCCAGATAAAAATAAAGCTGATACCGCCGAAAGCAAACAGGCTACGGCGCCCGTCGAAAAAGCTGAAGTCCTGCCTTACTTAAATATGAAAGAGGCCAAGGCAGACTATGCTTTGCCATTTTGTGAAAAGAAAAACTGTATTGATGTCGATATCCAGACGGTAAAAACTCAGGACGAATGGCTAAATGCATGGATTGCAAAAAATCAGTCCAAAGTGATCCAGCAACAAATTGAACTGGATAAAAATCTGACCTTGCAACAAGCCATTAATGCTTATGTGAAAAAGTCAGATGAGTGGCAGGACAAGTATTCAAAAAATAAGGCTTATGAGCTGCACCTGAATACCCGAATTGCTTCACAGCGCAATCAATATGTACTGTTACAAGTTGGGGTCAATGCCCAGCAAGAAGATATGGCAGTGAAAGATCGCTTCTATTTCTTTGTTGCAGATCGTAAGTTGCAGAAGAGTCTCAGCGTGCTAGATGTGATCCAGAAAGACCAGCAAAATGCATTAAACGAAATTGTTCAGGTGCATTATCAACAATGGATTGCAAAACAATCTGCAGAAGTAAAAAAACAGGTACCGAAAAAACTGTATTGGGGACAAGCAGACTGGTTCTTTGACGGGGAAGGCATTGGCTTACATTATCGTGCCAATGAAATTAGTAAAGACGCCCCACAACTGGATATTTATTTAACCACTGAACAGACTCAAAAAATGCTGCAAGCTGAAATTTATCAACGCATGTTTTAAATCGTGGGGTAACATGACAGATCAAGAGGTTTTAGAAGTAATTCGACGCATTGAGGCATCAATACTTGAAGATGAAGCAATTGCTAAATTTAGAAGTTTTGGTGAGGTTGCATTATATGCAAATCAGCAAGGCTATTTAAAGATTGCAGTTGAAATGCTAAAGAGAGCAATTGGCCAGCCAGCGGATTTACATTCTTTATTTAGTCAAGACAGTGATTTCGAAATTGATTTTTTAGTTAATAGTGAAGATGAGTTAGATTTTCTATCAAAATAATTTAGAGTTTTAAGTTTCGTATAGAAATTGCATGTGCTTCTAGCAGTTTTGCACTAACTTCGATAGCATTTAAAAATCTTGTGTAATAACAATGCTTATAGGTCTCAGATGAAAACATTTTATAAATATAGCGTTCTTGCATGTGCGGTTTTGCTTGCAGCATGCCAGCCGAAATCAGAGCCAAAAGAATCACAGGATAAGCCGCAAAATCCACCTGCGGTGCAGCAGCAGGCTGAACCTGTTTTACAAGGGGAAACGGTTAAGATTCAGGTGAAATTACCTGAATGCAAAGGCAATACCTGCCCAGATTTTACTGTTGAACGCTTGCAAAGTAATTTCCCATTTATCGATCAATTACTGGATCAACAAATTCTTAACCAGCTTGGTCGGATGCTAGAGGTGGTTGATGCAGATACACCTACGGCTTCAACACCCAAAAACACTGAATCCAAATCAGATCTGGACAGTCAGGCGCAGTTATATGCAGATTCATTTGTCAAAATTGATGAAGAGCTGAAAGCCTTAAGTAGTAGCCATCAAATCAGCTTAATGATCAAGCCGAAGATCTTACAGCCAAAAGGTAAGCTAGCAACAGTGGTGCTCAATAGCAGCAGTTATTTAGGTGGAGCGCATGGCGCAACCTCACAACGTTATTACAACTTTGATTTGGCAAATCAGAAACAGGTTCAGTTGCATGATCTGCTATTGCCAAAACAAAAAGCGACTTTAGAGAAGCTGGCACATGAAGCATTTAAAACATGGATTGTGGATTCAAAGCTGGCTACTGATCCTAAAGAATATGAGCAGGCTTGGCCATTTCAGCTGACAGATAATTTCTTATTGGGCGAACAGGGCTTGATCCTGCAATATGGTGAATATGACATTGGCCCTTATGTGGTGGGTTTACCGCGTCTGGTGATTCCATTTAGTGAATTACAAGGGGTATTAAAACCTGAATATTTACCAAAAGTGGACGCGCCAGCTGCATCTACACCTGTCGCAAATGAGAAAAAGTAAGCCCTAATGCAACTGTTCGATACCCATACCCATTTTGATGTTGCCGATTTCGATCATGATCGGCAGCATCTGGCTGAGCAGGCCAAGCGGGTTGGGGTCGATGCATTGGTATTAATCGGTTTTCTACAGTCACGATTTAATGACCTGATCCAGACACATCAGCAATTACAAAGCTGGGAGAATGTGCCGCAATCTTATCTTGCACCCGGATTACATCCATTTTATATCGAGCAGCATCAGCCAGAACATTTAGAAAGCTTAGAACAGATTTTGCAGCAGCATGACTGTGTGGCAGTGGGTGAAATTGGTCTGGATACTTTTTTAAAAGAACATAAACAGCCAGAACTCTTTGCCAAACAACAGCATTATTTTATTGAGCAATTACAACTTGCCAAGCAATATCAGAAACCCGTGTTATTACATATTCGTAAAGCCCATGCTGATACGATTGCAATTTTAAAAGCTCAAAAATTCAAATTGGGTGGGATTGCGCATGCCTTCAGCGGCGGTGTTGAAGAAGCCAAAGCCATGATCAAGCTGGGTTTTAAAATTGGCATCACAGGGCAAATTACCAATCCAAATGCCAAAAAACTACATCAGGTGGTTCATGCTATTGGTTCGGAGCATCTGGTTATTGAAACCGACTGTCCAGATATGACGCCGTTGTGCTGTCAGACGTCAACAGAACATCGAACCCGCAATACGCCTGTCAATTTACCTTATGTTTTAGACAGTCTGGCGCAAATACTTGAGCGACCTCAAGCACAACTTGCCCAGCAACTCTGGCAAAACTCATGTGCCGCCTTACATCTCGGATCACAATAATAATCCCGTTAAAAATAAGGTAACTAAAAGGGAACACATCCTTTTTCAAACAGGGTTACATTAAAGAAAGAACTTCATAATAAACAATCAGCCAATACTGGGAGGGTAACCTTATGGCCAGATATAGCAAAATCAATAGTTTCAATGCATTACAAACACTAACAGTCGGTTCGAAATCCTATCAAATTTTTAACCTCACCCGAGCCGCGCAGACACTGGGTAATATTGACCGTTTACCCAAATCACTCAAGGTTTTGCTAGAAAATTTACTGCGCTTTGAAGATGGAAAAAGTGTAAAAGTCGAGCATATTCAGGCGTTGGTAGACTGGCAGAAAAGCAAACGCTCCGATCAGGAAATTCAATATCGTCCTGCCCGCGTATTGATGCAGGATTTCACTGGTGTTCCTGCTGTCGTTGATCTAGCTGCCATGCGTGCAGCAATGGCGCAAGCAGGGGGCGATCCGAACCGTATTAACCCGCTTTCGCCAGTGGATCTAATTATTGACCATTCGGTGATGGTGGATTATTTCGCCAATGATCAGGCTTTTGCCGAGAACGTTGAAATTGAAATGCAGCGTAATGGTGAGCGCTACCAATTCCTGCGTTGGGGACAGTCTGCATTTAATAACTTTAGTGTTGTTCCCCCAGGTACAGGGATTTGCCATCAGGTCAATCTGGAGTATCTGGCGCAAGCGGTATGGCTGGGAGAAGATGAAGGGCAAAACTTTGCTTTTCCAGATACCTTGGTCGGCACAGACTCACATACCACCATGATTAATGGATTGGGTGTACTTGGTTGGGGTGTGGGTGGGATTGAAGCTGAAGCGGCAATGCTGGGACAGCCTGTATCGATGTTGATTCCAGAAGTGATTGGTTTCAAATTGACGGGTAAATTGAATGAAGGCATTACTGCAACCGATCTGGTATTGACCATTACCCAAATGCTACGTCAAAAAGGTGTGGTGGGAAAATTTGTTGAGTTCTATGGCGATGGTCTGGCTGATTTACCGTTGGCAGACCGTGCCACGATTGCCAATATGGCACCAGAGTATGGTGCGACCTGTGGTTTCTTCCCAATCGATGAAGTCACACTCGGCTATTTAGCTCTGACAGGTCGCCAGCAAGAACGTATTGATTTGGTGGAAGCGTATAGTAAAGCTCAGGGGCTGTGGCGTAATGCAGGCGATGAGCCTGTTTTTACCGACACTTTGAGTCTGGATATGGGCACGGTGCAAGCCAGTCTGGCAGGGCCGAAACGTCCTCAAGATCGGGTGTTGTTGTCTGATGTACCAAAAACCTTTAATGCCTTAATGGAGCTGAACCTGAAACCCGCCAAAGAAGCCAAAGAGCGTCTGGAAAATGAAGGCGGTGGCGGTACGGCAGTAGAGGCCAAGAAAGCCAATCTTGCGCATGAAGAACCTTCTTGTACCATTGATGGAAAATCTTATCCTTTAAATGATGGTGATGTCGTCATTTCTGCGATCACCTCTTGTACCAATACCTCAAACCCAAGCGTGATGCTGGCTGCGGGTTTACTGGCTAAAAAAGCGATTGAGAAAGGCTTGCAGCGTAAACCTTGGGTCAAAAGCTCACTTGCGCCAGGCTCTAAAGTGGTGACGGATTATCTGGCAGCAGCTGGTTTAACGCCTTATCTGGATCAATTGGGCTATAACCTGGTGGGTTATGGGTGTACCACCTGTATCGGCAACTCGGGGCCGTTACCTGAACCGATTGAAGCAGCTATTCAATGTCATGACTTAAATGTGGCATCGGTACTTTCAGGAAACCGTAACTTTGAAGGGCGTGTGCATCCATTGGTGAAAACCAACTGGTTAGCATCGCCACCATTAGTCGTTGCTTATGGCCTAACAGGCAATATCCGTACTGATTTAACCACTCAGCCGATTGGACAAGGCAAAGATGGGCAAGATGTTTATCTCAAAGATATTTGGCCAAGCCAATCTGAAATTGATGCGGTATTACAGAAAGTGAATACCGACATGTTCCATAAAGAATATGCTGCGGTCTTTGATGGAGATGCGACATGGCAAGCGATCCAGATTCCACAGAGCCAGACTTATGCTTGGCAAAACAACTCAACCTATATTCGCCATCCTCCATTTTTTGAGGAAATTAACCAGCCGCCGAAAGCCATCCGCAATATTGAACAGGCGAATATTCTGGCTGTGCTGGGAGACTCGGTTACAACGGACCATATCTCACCTGCGGGTAATATCAAGAAAGATAGTCCTGCTGGACGTTATTTACAGGATCAGGGCGTTGAGCCGAAAGACTTTAACTCTTATGGATCACGACGTGGTAACCATGAAGTGATGATGCGCGGTACCTTTGCCAATATCCGGATTAAAAATGAGATGCTTGGGGGAGAAGAGGGCGGTAATACGCTTTATATCCCAACAGGCGAAAAGATGGCGATTTATGATGCCGCTATGCGTTATCAGCAGCAGCAAACACCATTGATCATTATTGCCGGTAAGGAATATGGTACGGGTTCTTCACGGGATTGGGCTGCCAAAGGAACCAACCTACTTGGCGTTAAAGCCGTTATCGCAGAAAGTTTTGAACGGATCCACCGCTCGAATCTGGTGGGAATGGGCGTGTTGCCATTGCAATTTGTAGATGGACAAACTCGTCAATCCTTAAACTTAACTGGGCATGAAGTTATTTCTATTCATGGCTTGTCCGATGATATCCAACCGCATCAGACACTCGATGTTGAAGTGGTTCGGGAAGATGGCAGTCAGGCCAAATTTAAAGTGCTCTGTCGAATCGATACCTTGAATGAGGTGGAGTACTTTAAGGCAGGCGGTATCTTGCATTATGTATTACGCAATTTAATTGCTGCTTAGTTTGATATGGCCCTGTAAATTTACAGGGCTTTTTTCACATCAAATTTAGCTAAATCTGAATAACTTCTTTAAGCTAAAGTTCTGCTTTAACGACCAAACACCCCATCGATTAAAATATAGTGAGTCCTTCTCGAAGAAATCACTTGATTCTTTTCTATGAAGTTTTAATACTTCAGCGCCTTCTTCTACAGAAAAAGTTTGTTTCTCTAAAAGTGTTGGGTTTTCTATAAGGAGATAGAGTAAAAACTGATTCAAAATATATGAGGCATGTTCTACTTTTAAATCTATACATCCATCAGATTTTCCAAATTGATGCATGCCACAAGAATAAAGGGAGTCCTGATCATAAACAGTTGGAATAAATGCTTTATATAAATCAAATAGATTCTCTGTATCGAACTTTAGCCAATCAGATCGAAGATGAGTTATTCCAGATGTTTCAATTTTAATGGCTAAGCCACCCGCTTTGAGTAGAGCCTGACCCAATAATAAAGCTTGTTGTGCTAACGCTATTGATCCAGCTTCGCAAATCACATAAATGACCATATGATGTTGTTCGATTTCTTGTAATTCTCGCTCTGAAAAACGATTCATACTCTGCTGCCTAAATACCTGACTGACGTTAGGATCATTTTGATATTCTTCAATTTCAGCAAAATAATCACTGGTTAAAGATTTAATAATTACGCCTGCATAAATATATCCTGTGTCATGAGTAAGGAGAGCATGTAATAAGTCTTGATGATTTTTCCAGATACCAGGAATACATAGGATAATATTTTGTTGATCTTGTTTATTCATAATCATATTTTCGAATGAATTATTTTTTTAATCATACAATAATACTTGCTAGTTTCCTTTTTTATTTACGATGCAATGGATTCTAATAACTTGAGTTAGGTTGTTGGGCTAGTTACTTTTTTAATAAAATCTCTTTTGTATTAAGTTCTTATACTAAGATATAGCTAGGAGAGGATTAATCTCTAAAATAAGAGTTAAAAAATGAAAGGTTAATTTCCTTATTTTTTTGTTTAAATTTTAGCGGTTCAGAGTTAAGGTGTTTTTAATTAATCATTAAGGATGATGGCTTTGAATCAGCTGCCACGATATGTTTATTATTTATTGGTTGCACAAGCATTTAATTTAATTGCAGCAGTATTATCAGTAACGGTTTCAGCGATTGTGGGTTTAAAACTTGCACCCACACAGGCCTTGGCGACAGTGCCCTATGGTTTGCAGTTTTTAGCGATATTAATGACCACCTTTATCTTTTCATTTTTAATGAAAAAGCTAGGGCGACATCTGGTGTTTCAGTTGGGATGCATTTGTCTGCTTTTGGCAGGTGTGTTTGGTTATCTTGCCTTACAGACTGAACAGTTTTATTTATTGTGTCTCAGTCATTTTTCACTTGGTTTATTCATTTCTACAGCTAACTTTTACCGCTTTGCTGCCTCGGATCGTCTGTCATCGGATTTAATCCCAAAAGCGACGGCGATGGTTATTTCTGGTGGTGTGGTTGCCGCTGTGATTGCACCGATGTTAGCGATTCAGTTTCAACAGGTACAAGGCTTACCTGATTTTACTGCGATCTATTTAATTTTCAGTGTACTGGCTGTGTTGTTATCGCCAATTTTGTATTTATGGAATCAGAAATTTAAATTACAGCAGGCACAGCAAGTTGTGGTGGATTCGATACAGCGCGCTAAATTACCGATTAATCTGATTATCTCGGCTGTGATCAGTGGGGCATTTGCCTATTATGTGATGAATGTCATGATGATTATGTCTTCTTTACATTTAAAGGAGCATCATTCATTTCATTACGCTTCGATCTCTATCCAACTCCATGTCTTGGCTATGTTTATACCTTCTTTCTTTGTATCTAAGCTGATTCAACGCTGGGGAACACATCGCACGATCTATGCGGGTTTTATTTTACTGATGTTGTCCTCTTTGATTCCAATGCTTGGACAAGAGGGGCTTTATATTAATGCTGCCCTGATTGTGTTGGGGGTGGGCTGGAACTTTGCATATTCTGGTGCATCTACCTTATTAGCTGGATTAAATGAACAGCAAAAGCATCGTGTACAAGGTATGAATGAAACAATCATTGCCTTATGCGCAACTTTAGGCGCTTTTCTGCCAGCACCGATTTTGACTCAGTTGGGCTGGGTGAATGCCAATCTGCTGGCGCTATTGTTGAGTGCTGCTATTTTTGTGGTCTTGCTGATGTTAAGCCGACGCCACCAATTCACGGGCAAAGTCTCATCTTCCTAACCCAAACCGCGTGAAACACGTTAAAATAGTGCTTTGCTGAAATATATAGATCACCACTGTTATGACCGATGTACCTGTAAATGATGAATATGACCGCCGTTTTGCTGGTGTTGCCAAAATTTATGGAGAAAGTGCATTTGCTCATTATGAGCAAAGCCATGTCATGGTCATCGGGATTGGTGGTGTAGGAAGTTGGGCAGTTGAAGCACTGGCACGTACGGGAATTGGTGAGCTCACTCTGGTGGATATGGATGTCGTGGCAGCATCGAATATTAACCGTCAATTGCCTGCAATGAGTTCGACACTGGGACAAGAGAAAATTGAAGTGATGGCTGAACGTTGCCGTCAGATTAATCCACGCATGAAAGTGAATGTGATTGATGACTATCTCACACCAGAAAATGTCAAAGAAATATTAGATCCAGTTCCGACGATTATTTTAGATTGTATTGATGACGTCAAAGCCAAGCTTGCCTTGATGTTGCATTGTCGCTTTAACAAGATTCCCTTGATTGTTTCGGGCGGTGCAGGTGGTAAGCTGGACCCACTGAAAATTCGTGTCGCAGATTTGTCGAAGACCGAGCAAGATCCGATGTTGGCAAAGTTGCGTACTCAACTTCGTTCAATGGGGATTTGTAAAAAGCCAAAAGAGAAATTTGGTATCACTTGCGTTTATTCGATCGATAATCCATTTTCGAGCGCAGAGGTGTGTCCAAGTGCGGGTCTACGTTGTGGTGGCTATGGTTCTGCAGTGGTGGTGACATCAAGCTTTGCGATGGTTGCCGTTGCGGAAGTCCTGAAAAAACTGGATAAGCTCAGGACTTAAATCTTCTGAACGATTAAGCTTGTGGATATTGCGGTGCTAAGCGGTAATAGCTGTAAGTGACATTTGGATCTTTATAAACGTCATAGCTGCGTTGCTTATAGTCAGACACCCATTGTGAACCTGTGAAGCCTGCAATATGGCCGTAACGATGTTTTTTGGTGCGGTGAATAATATAAATATCACCTGGCTGAGGGTTGTTAAAATCAGGCGTAATTTGTTGATAGCCGATTTGTTTTAAGGTGCCACCCCAGTCTGAAGCTGCGACAGGGTGTTGTACGATTTTAGCCCCTGCAGATTGTAAAGCGATTCTGACGAATTTGGCACATTGAGATGAGCTGCGATACGATGCTCTTTTAGCGAGCTTTTGAGAGAATTTATCTACATCAATCCCTACTATTGATGGGGGCTTCGGCATTTCTCGATAAGGAATAACCACCTGTTGCGAGGGTGGGTGAATCATACTGTGATCAACTGAAGGTACATCATAAATCATTGTGAATCTCTACCGCATTTTCAAAACAACTGAACGTGTGCCAGAATCTATTACGCGGCACATAGTAAGCGATAAAACTCAAAAAAACCAAAATGTAATGTAATAATATAACAATTTTTGCGATTTATAATGAAATCTTAATGAAGATTTTTTGAAGATTACCTTAATTATAAGGAAGTTAAGTTCGACCTCAGAAAAAATTTCAGATTTGTAAAATCATATTTCACAGTGTGATTAAGTTGGCATTTTTTAAAGCATCAATCAGGATTGATGCTCTTTAAGGTAGTCTTCGGTACGTTGCATGGCGGCCTGAATATTTTGAATGGCATTTTCAATATCACCAATGGTTTTTGCATTGCCACCACTGAGCGCCTGACGCCATTTTCTTGCACCAGGCAAGTTCTGGAATAGACCTAAAATATGGCGTGTGATAATGGATAATGGTGCACCCTCTGCAACACGTTGATGAATGTACGGCATCATCTGTTGCATGATTTCGAAACGATCAGGCGCCTCTAGATTCCAGAGTTGTCCCATTTCTGCGAGCAAGTACGGGTTGTGATAGGCTTCACGGCCAATCATCACCCCATCAACATGCTGTAAATGTTGTTGGGTTTCTTCAAAGGTTTTAATGCCGCCATTGATTTCAATGGTCAGGTGAGGACGTTCCAGTTTCAGGCGATACACATCTTCATAACGTAAAGGGGGTACATCACGGTTTTCTTTCGGTGAGAGACCTTGCAAGATCGCAATACGCGCATGCACGATAAAATGTGTACAACCCGTTGCCGCTACAGTATCAACAAAATGCAGCATTTCTTCATAAGACTGCATGTCATCAATTCCGATACGATGTTTGACCGTCACAGGAATCGATACGGCTTTTTGCATGCTATGAATACATTCGGCGACCAGATTAGGTTCCGCCATTAAGCATGCACCAATTTTATTATTCTGAACGCGATCACTTGGACAGCCGACATTTAAGTTGACTTCATCATAACCCCAGTCCTCTGCCATTTTGGTACAGGTTGCGAGTTCTTGTGGATTTGAACCACCTAGCTGTAACACGATTGGGTGTTCTTCTTTGTTGAAGTCAAGATGACGATTGGCGCCGCCGTAAATAATCGCACCCGTTGTCACCATTTCGGTATAGAGCACTACATTGGGATTAAACAGGCGTGCAAAGAAACGATAGTCTTTTGTTGTCCAATCCATCATTGGCGCAACGGAAATACGTGGCTTTAATGATTCTAGTGATTGCATAAAGGGCTCTCGGATGTGGACAAGAAAAGAAAGGGCAGCATTATACGAGTTTTAAGAAAATTTCACCAATGCTCATCCCGATCACTTCAATTTTTAAGCATCAACAGGAAGATTCAAGACGCTATAATCTTGTTTTGCTTGGTCGCAAGATAATCGATAAAACTAAATAGCATGCAGGCAAAGACCAGACTGAAGCCTGCCAGACAGGTTGCACTCCAGCCGCCATGATTCCATGCAAAAATCCCCAAAGCTGAACCGCCAGCGCCGCCAGTGAAGTAGGCTGTCATATAAATGGCATTAATCCGTGATTTGGCATCGGGACGTAAACGGAAAATAATACTCTGGTTACTGGTATGGACTAATGCTAAAGCTAACTGGATCAATGCAAAACCAAGAATATAACTCACTAAAGCCGTTTGACCGAAATAGAAAAATATCCAGCTGAGAATGAATAAGGCACAACCGATCCAAGTCAGTCGGCTGGTATAGCCCTGATCTGCATATTTACCAATATATTGGGTAGAAAGCGCCCCAAAAATACCGACCAGCGGCACCATACCAATCAGCAGATCTTGTAGATGATGGGCTGACGTCAATAATAGGGCGATGGTTGAATATAAAATACTAACTGCTGCAAAGGCAAAACCACCCGCAAGTGCGCGTAACAACAAGCGCTTTTCCTGTTTAAGCAGTTGTGCCATGGAGACAAAAACCTGACCATAATTCAGCTTCATACGCATGACATACGGTAGACGGCTTTTTAAGGCATAGGCCAGAATCAGCATTAGAATGCCACTCACCACATAGATGACTTTCCAGTGAAACAGGTTGGAAAACAAGCCTGCGAGACTGGTTGAAAGCAAGATACCGACCAGTAAACCACTCATTAAAAAGCCAATCACTTCTCCTGTTTTTTCAGGTTTTACTGTCATGGTCGCAAGAGGAATTAGTACTTGAGCTGCTACTGAAAATAGACCCGCCATCACTGTGCCAAGCCATAACATAGGTAAATTTACTGAAAAGGCACTGATGAATAAGCCAATAGCACATAACCCCATGAGTAAAGGAATAAATCGGGTTTTATTGACCACATCGCCCATTGGAACAATGAACAAAAGACCGAGTGCATACGACACTTGAGCAAAGGTTACGGTCAGGGCAGCTTGACCTTCGGTAACAGAAAAGTATTGTTGAATCGAATGGATCAAAGGCTGACTATAATAGTTGGCACCCGCACATAAACCGCACGCTGCCGCCATAAACCAAAGTAAAGTTTTATTTTGACTGATATCTTCTTGGGGGATAGACATAGGATTCTCTATTCTGATTTATGCGGTATAAGCGGTGGCTTCGATTTCGACTTGCATGTTTTCTAGGGCTAGCGCAGGTACAGGAATCAGGGTGCAGGCCGGAAATGCTTGATCTTTCCATAAGCTTTGCATGATAGCTACCAGCGCCTGAAGCTTATCAGCATCATGATCGACGACCAGAATACGTAGCACGGCAATATCTGACAGTTGCGCTTGGGCTGAAGCTAATGCCTGCTGAATATTATAGAAGACTTGTTGTACCTGTTGGTCAAAATATTCAGAAAGCTCGCCATTTTTATTTTCTCCACCCTGACCTGCAATATGAATAATACGCATATTGGGCTTTACAATCGCAACGTGACTATAGCCATTGCTACGCGGGTCATAGAGCGCATCGGGATTGATCAATTGAAATGCATCTGTATGGGGCTGATTCATGGCTAAAACTCATTCTGGTTGCTGTGGTATGTTAGTATCAAAGCTCAAGTTAACTAGAGGTCAAGCAAATTTTGAAAGAACAATTACAGACTTGGCTGAGTATTGGCGAACTGGCGAAAAGAAGTGGTGTTTCAGTGCCAACCATTCGTTTTTATGAAGAAAAAGAATTGATATGGGGCACGCGAACAGCAGGCAATCAACGCCGTTATCAACGGGCCATGTTGAGAAGGATTGCAATTATTAAAGCAGCCCAGCAAGTTGGGATTAGCTTGCAACAGATTAAAGAGACCTTTGCGACCCTACCTAAGCAGCAAGTTGCCACAAGAAAAGATTGGCAAATCATGTCACAACAATGGCAGGGACAACTCGATCAGCAAATTATGATGTTGCTACAGCTACGCCAACAACTGGATCAATGTATTGGCTGTGGCTGCCTGTCTTTGGAGCAATGTCCGCTACGAAACCCAGAAGATTGTCTCGCAGAAGAGGCGATGGGGGCACATTTTCAGGAAATTTTACTGTTGCTGAACCAGAATGATGAAGCAGATAATTTAACTGTTTAATTTTTGCACCAATACTGTGCAAAAATGCGGCTTTTGCTAGACAAAACGATACAAATATCACTTGAAAAAATGACTACTCAAGTTTTTACATTTCTTTTTGGTTTTTCTGAGGGTTCATATCAATTCAATTCAGATTTATTGATAAGGGAATTTGTCATTTCATCACAAGTCATCCAGCAAGTATTGTTGATACATTCATAAAGAAGTCGCCGAAACGACCAAGAGAAAACGGAGATAAGCCAATCCCACTCTCTACCAGCATGTCTATGATGCTGATTCAACCCATTATTTTTGAACAACCAGAATAAAGAGCAAAGCGCTATAAACGGAACTTGGTTCAAGGCTGTTCAAGATACAGATGATGTGTGGATTTATTGAATAAATACAGCGTAGACATGCCTTTTAATACGGAATACTGCGCTTAAAACTGAACAGATGATGATTAATACTGATCAAAATTTCATATTGAGAATATATGAATGGAGAGGTTTGATTTACAAAAAGTCAAACATACTAAGCATACAAGTTTTCAATATAAATGTGAATCATCAGTTCAAAATATGGGTATTTATTAAATAAATATTGGGTGGAAATTTAAAAAACTTCCATTAGAATCCAAATTTCTACAAAGAATACTCCTGGGGGAAACATTGCAATTTGCGATGTTTACTTAAGAAAAACTAGCTTGAGGGACGCTCATGCAGATCGGAATCCCAACCGAAACTGTCGCTGGTGAAAGTCGTGTAGCGGCTACACCGGAAACAGTAAAGAAGTTGATTAACGCAGGTCATAGCGTTGTCATTGAACGTGGTGCTGGTGTTAAAGCTGCGTATATTGACAGTGCTTATGAACAAGTTGGCGCAACCATTACGGACGATGCATATACAGGCAGCCAAATTATTTTGAAAGTACGTGCCCCTAAAGGCGATGAAATTCAAAAACTTGCGGCGAATACGACTGTGGTTGCAATGTTTGACCCTTACCGCAATCCAGAATTAGACCAGTTTGCTACTCAGCAAGTGTCTGCTTTTGCTTTAGAACTGCTTCCACGTACGCTGTCACGCGCACAAAACATGGATGTACTTTCTTCTCAGGCAAACTTGGCAGGCTATAAGTCTGTATTGTTAGCAGCGGCTGAATATCAACGTATGTTCCCAATGTTAATGACGGCAGCAGGTACAGTAAAACCTGCACGTGTTGTGATTATGGGTGTTGGTGTTGCTGGTCTTCAGGCGATTGCAACTGCGAAACGTTTGGGTGCTGTTGTGGAAGCAACAGACTTACGTCCGACCGCAAAAGAGCAAGTTGAATCTTTAGGCGGCAAATGGCTAGACGTGCCAATGTCCGATGAAGAGAAACAACGTGCTGCTGAAGCTGCGAAAAGCGGTTATGGTTGGCAGCCGGGTGAGCAATACATCAAAGATCAAGCTGCGATTGTAGATAAAGCGGTATCAAATGCTGACATCGTAATCACTACTGCATTGATTCCAGGTCGTAATGCTCCGCGTTTAATTAAAGCTGAAACCGTTGCCAAAATGAAACCGGGTTCTGTCATTTTAGATATGGCAGTTGAGACGGGTGGTAACGTTGAAGGTTCTAAAGAAGGCGAAACTGTAACAACTGAAAATGGTGTGAAAATTTTGGGTATCCCAAACATTCCTGGAACGGTTGCAACAGAAGCATCGGCATTGTATGCGCGTAACGTTTTTAACTTCCTTGAGACATTATTCGACAAAGAGAAAGGCTTTGCGATTAATCAGGAAGATGAAATCCAGAAAGCGTTACTTGTGGCACATGGCGGTCAAGTACTGCTCAAGCGCGGTTAAGGAGAGTTCTCATGGTTGAAACGATTACAATTTTCGTCCTTGCCATCTTCGTAGGTTATTACGTGGTGTGGGGCGTAACACCTGCATTGCATACCCCTTTAATGGCGGTAACCAACGCGTTGTCTTCAATTATTGTGGTTGGCGCGATGATCCAGACTGTGGGTATGCCTGCGATTGGTGTTGATGCAAATGTTGCATTCCAAAGTGTCAATGTGGTGAGTGTGCTTGGTGCGATTGCTGTGTTCTTGGCAAGCATTAACATCTTCGGTGGCTTTGCTGTAACTGCTCGTATGCTTGAAATGTTCAAGCCGAAGCAAAAGAAAAAAGAGGGCTAAGCGATGGAATTCATTCGAGACTATGCGGATTGGTTCTACCTGATTGGTGCTGTCCTCTTTATCTTAACCTTACGTGGTTTGTCTGGCCCTAAGACTGCAATTGCGGGTAACCGTTACGGTATGATCGCAATGGCGATTGCTGTTGTGACGACTTTCTTTGTTGCTGAACATCCAGTGGTTTGGATGATTGGCGGTGCAATGGTGTTAGGTGCTGTGGTTGGTATCGCACGTGCGAAAACTGTTCCAATGACACAAATGCCTGAAACTGTAGCATTGATGCACTCTTTGGTCGGTTTGGCTGCGGTATTGATTGCGATTGCTGCGATCTTGCATAACAACCAGCTCACTACATTGTTTGCGCAAAATGAAGCTGCTTTAACGGCTGCGGGTGTTCAACATGCACATATGAGTTCAGTTCATTTATTTGAATTGTTCGTAGGTTGCTTCGTTGGTGCGATTACATTCACTGCATCTGTATTTGCTTACGGTAAATTGGCTGCAAAGAAATGGGCAAAAACAATCTCTGGTGCATGGGTTAAACCTGTTCAGGCCATCATCTTTATTGCAATGCTGGCGTGTGGTTTCTACTTCTTTACCACAGGTAACATGACTGCGTTCTGGGCAATGACAGCACTTGCACTTGCATTTGGCTGGGTATGGATTGCGCCAGTGGGTGGTGGTGATATGCCAGTTGTGGTATCACTGTTGAACTCATTCTCTGGTTGGGCCGCGGCAGGTATTGGTTTCACACTTGAAAACAATATGTTGATCGTTGCGGGTTCACTGGTTGGTTCTTCTGGTGCGATTCTTTCTTACATCATGTGTAAGGCGATGAACCGTTCAATCATCAACGTATTGTTTGGTGGTGCAATGGGCGGTGCAGCTGTTGCGTCAGCAGACAAGGGTGAGCAAGTTCAACGTAACCACCGTTCTGGTTCAGCAGATGATGCAGGCTTCCTGATGTCAAATGCAGACAGCGTTGTGATTGTACCGGGTTACGGTATGGCGCAAGGTCGTGCACAGAATGCTGTTAAAGAGTTGTGTGAAATCTTGAAAGAGCAGGGTGTAAAAGTTCGCTTTGCGATTCACCCAGTTGCGGGCCGTATGCCTGGTCACATGAACGTATTGTTGGCAGAAGCAGATGTTGCGTATGAAGACATCTTGGAAATGGATGAGATCAACTCAGACTTCCCTGCAACAGACGTGGTACTTGTGATTGGTGCGAACGACGTTGTTAACCCTGCAGCGAAAGATGATCCAAGTTCACCAATTTATGGTATGCCGATCCTTGAAGCGCATAAAGCACGTACCATCATGGTGATCAAACGCTCTATGGCGACAGGTTATGCTGGCCTAGACAATGATTTGTTCTACAATGAAAAAACCATGATGATCTTTGGTGATGCCAAGAAAGTTGTGGAAGATATGACGAAAGCAATCAATGGTGGTGGTCACTAATCTGACTTCAATCAAGATTGTAAAAGCCACCCTTGGGTGGCTTTTTTTATTTGAAGTTATTTTTGTTTAAATAAACTTTTCAACAAGGTTCATAGACCGTTGATATAGGTCACGTGCCAGTTGCTGATTTTTGGCATGTGAAGATTTCCAGTCAGGCATATGTGCACTGACATATTCTCCATTGCGTTTTGCCCATTCATCTCCAATCGCCATTTGGGTAATCAGTTTTGCAGGCACAGAGGTTGGAACTAGACCTAATTTCATCGCGGCATAAACAGGTTTAGGTAGGTCGCGATAGATATCGGAAGCGACACCCCCGGGGTGTAGCGCATTATTGGTGATTGAGCTATCTACTAGTTGTTCTGCGAGGGCATTACTCAGCAATAAATTCGCCAGCTTGGATTGCCCATAATAAAACAAAGGGTTGTAAAAACCTTCTGCGCGGAATTTATTCGGTTTGATTGAACCTGCCCAGTGTGCAATCGAGGCTAAATGGACAATCCGTGCTTGAGGAGATTGTTTTAAAACAGGAAGCAGTTTTTGCGTCAATAAAAAATGACCCAGATAATTGACACCAAATTGTTGCTCGAAGCCATCGGCTGTCAGCTGTTTGGTCTTGGCAAATAAGCCCGCATTGTTGATTAACACATCCAGCTTGCCGTAACGATCTGCGATTTCATCGGCTGCTTTTCGGGTAAATTCAAGGCTGTTGAGGTCGAGGGAGATAAGATCGACTTGTCCTTGGTCGAGTGCGCGTAACTTGCTTTGTGCTTCTTGCGCCTTTTGTGGGTTTCTGCATGCGAGAATCACGTGTTGCCCTTGTTTAACCAACTGTTCTGCCGTGGCAAAACCAATGCCAGTATTGGCACCTGTAATCAGTATTTTCACTTCCTGTACTCCAGTTATGCTATTTATTGGTGGGATTGCAAGAATCTGTATAGTGCTGGAATTTTGACAATTTGTCATGTCAAAATTGGTTGTGGGTGATAACTGGTATTTGCTGGTCCTCAAGATGGCAAAGATATTGTTTTTTGGGATTATATTTTTTGATGAGTTTCAGAATTGAACGTTAGTCGAAATAAGTACTCTCAGGTAGTTCTTGTAGTAACTCAAAAAATTGGTGGATTTGTGTTTCTGTAACACGAGCTGTCGAAATAGGAGGTAATTCATTTCTACCAAAGAATCCAACTTCAGATGTTTCAATACTTGGTTTTAACTCACCTCCAATGAGTTCACACCAAAAGAAAGCCTTATACACATGTAAAAACATGGCTGGATGAGGGTGTTTTCTCCGATCTGTCAGGGAGAGAAGTCTTGTTACTTTCACTTCTAAACCTGTTTCCTCTAACACTTCTTTTTCAGCATTCTCTGCTGCTGAGTAGCCAATATCAGCCCAGCCGCCTGGAATAGACCATAAGCCGTCCTGTGTTTCTTTGGCTAATAAGAGTTTATTGTCTTTAAATACAACTGCACGTACATCTATTTTAGGTGTTGCATATCCGACATCCTGAAGCACATTTGCAATAAAGTCTGTCGTGTCTATTTCTTTTAAATCAATTAACGTGCGGACATAACTGATAATTTGGTCATAACGTTCTTTGTCATAGACATCTTTTGAGTAGTACAAACCTGTTTGCGCGAGTCCAGTAATTTTATTGAGTGTTTCAATCCATTCAGTTGAATCTTTCATATGGTTTTAGATTTAATTGGTGATGGGTGTATTTATACTAGCATTGTTGTGTTGATTGGCAATCAGAAGAAAGATTTGTGAAGCTGGAGAAGGAAATAATAAAGACAGTGTGAAAGAGATTCTCGTGGGTGATCTAAATATAAAAAAAGCGACCGATTCGGTCGCTTTTTTGGAGAGCTTTACGCTACAGATTCGGGTGCACGCCATAAGCTTTCTAGGTCATAGAACTTACGCGCGGTTGGTAACATCACATGTACCACAACGAAACCGAGATCGATTAAGATCCATTCAGCATCGCGTTCACCTTCGACACCGATTGGGCGGAAACCTGCTTTACGTGCTTCATCAGCAACATTATCTGCAAGGGCTTTAACATGACGAGTCGATGTACCGCTTGCAATTACAATTGCATCGGCAACATTGCTGATCGTACTTACGTCAAGTTCAAGAATATCTTTGGCTTTTACATCAGTGAGAGCTTCATGTACAACTTTAAGGCAAGCCTGTACATCTTTGTTCGCTGTTTTGATTTTTAGGTCGTGAGAATTAGAAGCGCTGGGCGATGGTTCTAAATTCATAGAGGGTATATTTTCCTGACAATTGCTCATTGTCAAATATACCGTTTTTCTCTAAAAAGTTCAAATTTTAGCAGTAACAGTTTATGTATTCACATCATTGGAAAAGTACTTCTTTTTCCATGCAAAAGATTGATCTGACTGGGTTTTTGGTCGATATTCTGCCGCAATGAGACCTCGATAGTCACTTTGTAGCAACCAGTCAAAGATCTGTTTGTACGGGATATTTCCTGTATCTGGCTCATGGCGGCCGGGACAGTCGGCAAATTGGATATGTCCAATCTGGTGTAGATTTTCTTGTAGACCAGCTAAAACATCTTCACCCATCATCGCCATATGGTAGCAGTCATATTGCATTTTCAAGGCAGGGTGGTGGACGGCTTCCAGCATTTCCTGACCTTGTGCAATGTTCTGGATCAAAAAGCGTGGCATATCCGTACCATTGATCATCTCAAAAACAGGCTCAATTCCTTGCTCGGTGAACATGTGGCAAGCAAGCTTCAGGTTGCTGGCCAGTGTGTTGAGGCAAGGCAGCAGATCTGCATCCAGCGGTTGTTTTCCTGCCAGAATATTGACCCGCGGGACATTGAGTGCATTGGCGTAACGAATCGCCAGTTCAAGTGCTTGATGGAATTCAATTTCACGGCCGGGAATCCCTGTAAGCCCATTACCGCCTTGCATCAGATCGCCAGCAGGGACATTGATCAGGCATAAAGAAAGATTATATTGTTCGAGTTGGGTACGGATATCAATAATGTCTAATTCATAAGGAAATTGAATTTCAACCTGTTGAAATCCGTGTGCATGGGCTAAAGCAAAACGCTCAATTAAAGGGACTTCCGTAAAAATCATTGATAAATTGACTGCGAGATGGCTCATATTCTGACTCCCTGAATCAATAGACCCTGTTTATTGTTCTATAACTTTGATAATAGTAGCTAAATCCTTCTCGGCAAAGCCATTTTCTTGGTGGGCTTGTAACTGTAGTAGAGCTTTTTGTGCCACAGGTATCTTTAAGTTAAAACTTTGTGCGAGTTGTAGTGCATTGTTGAGGTCTTTTGACAAAGTTTGCACTTTCCATTGCACAGGTTCAAAGGTATCAGTCGCCATACGAGGGGCAAGAATCTGGAACGGTTTCGAGTCGGCAAAGCCGCCTGCAAGGGCGGGTGCCAGTAGTGTGGTGTCGACGCCTGCCTGATCTGCCAGTGCCACCGCTTCAGCAATTAAAGTGCTGTTGGCAGCCACAATCAGTTGATTACAAATCTTGGTGGCCTGTCCTGTGCCAGATTCACCCATATGGGTCACCCGTTGAGAAAGAACTTGATAAATTGGACCAAGTTGCTGGATGGTTGCTGCATCTCCACCTGCAAAAATGACTAAGGTTCCTTGTTCAGCGCCCATAGTTCCGCCTGATACAGGAGAGTCAATCCATGTCACACCCTGTTGCTGTGCTGTTTGTGCGAGGTTTAGCGTAGCGGCAACGGACAAGCTAGAAAAGTCAACAATGATTTGTTGAGCTTTTAGCTCGGGTTGAATCTGGGAAAAGACACTTTGAACTGCCTGATCATCTGCAAGACAAGTCAGAATGACGGGATAATTTCCAATTTCTTTCAATTCTAGACTTTGAGCACCTTGTTGGATCAGTGCTTCACATGCATGTGGGCTACGGTTCCAGACCGCCACGCGATAACCCGCTTGCAGCAGCCTGCTCGCCATACGTGTCCCCATTAAACCCATACCTAGAAATGCGATTGGTGTTTGTTGATTAACATGCATGTGAATGTACTCTGGTTGTGGTTATTTATATTGACGAGGCAGGAACTCAACCTCTGGATTTTTGTCTTTCTTACGCGCAAGACTGCTATTTTTACCTAATAGTAGTTTAAGTTGCCAAAGCTTTTCTAGGCGTAATGCTTTTTCTGGCTGGTGTTCCATTGCATCCAGAACGCGTTTTGCTGCCATAATCGCATCTGGTGAACGCTGTAAAATCTCTTCCGCAATGAGATTTGCCTTTGCCAATGGATCATTGTCTAAATGTGTCACTAGACCAATTTCTTTGGCGTATTCAGCATCAAAAATACGCGCAGTCAAGGTAAGTTCTTTGGCAAGATCAACGCCAATCAGACCTTTGAGCGAACGGGTCAGTCCCATATCTGGGACGAGGCCCCAGCGGCTTTCCATAATTGACATTTTAGTGGTTGGTGTTGCAATGCGAATGTCCGCTGCAAGTGCCAGTTGCATGCCCGCGCCAAAGCAATAGCCTTCAATGGCTGCAATCACAGGGATCGGCAGGTTCTGCCAGATTAAAAATGCTTTTTGAAACAGGCTTTGTCCAGGCTTGATCAATTCCCATGCTGCAAATGCTGTATTCTTCGGATTATTTAGATCAGACAGGTCGATGCCAGCACTAAATACATTGGCTTCACCCGTTAAGATGACACAACGGATTGAACGGTCTTTTTCAATTTTTTTTGCGGTTGCAACCAGTTCTTTTAACAAGGCAAAGCTCATTGCATTACGTTTGTCTGGTCGGTTTAAAGAAACGGTCGCAATTCCATTGTTCTTTTCAACGCGTAAAAGTGCCATCTGTCTTACTCTTATTGTGTTCGATGAGGCAGCATAGCATGAGTGTCAGAGTTGAAACATGACACCCCAGTCACGTTAACTGTCGTGCGCATGCAAGATTAAATTTGCTGCCTGTCTGACTTGTTCAATGGCAGTATTTAGCTCACTGAAACGATGATTGGTTTCACGAATAAATTGATCATCTGCTTTGCGACGCTCTTTACGTAAGGTCGAGACAAATTGTTCAAATTCACCTGAAACCTGTTGCAGGTTTGGCGTGCCGACATAACGCGTTGCGCCATATAAACGATGCAGCACATGCTCGAGTTGTGGAAAGTCTTCCATTTCAATCAACTGCTGCATTTCAGCAAGTTCAGTATCAAAACTATCGACCAGCATGCCTAACAGGTCTTGAGCCAGATCTTCTTTATTGGCAGCCAGCTGAATACTTTGTTGCCAGTTGAGAATGTTTGGATCAATCGATTCGATTGGACGCTTTTGTTCAATATTGACTGGTTGGGCACTAAAGTTATTTTTGGTCCAATGCGTCAGGATTTGAATGATCTGTTCCATCTGAATCGGTTTGGTTACGTAATCGTTCATACCGACTTTGAGTAACTTCTGCTTTTCGTCTGCCAGTGCATGTGCGGTGAGGGCAATGATTGGCAGTTGCATGCCATTATCCAGTGTTGATTCTAAAGAGCGAATCGCACGGGTCGTATCAATACCTGACATCACAGGCATTTGAATATCCATAAACACCAGATCGAATGGTGGTGATTTTTGTTCAATACGTTCCTGAATAATGTCGATGGCTTTCTGCCCACTTAATGCTTTGGTGGTGGTGACATTGAGTTCACCCAGTAAAGCTTCAAGCACAATCAGGTTCGGTAGATGATCATCGACTGCTAGTACGTGTAGACCTTGACCATTAAAGTCTTCAGGTTCTTGTTCAAAAATAGGCTGGTTGCCGAGCAACTGAACCAGTTCGCGACGACTGAGCGGTTGATAGAGCGGACGTGCGCGATATTCATTAAGCATATTCGGATCAAGGCTCATCTGGTAGCCATAAACCGCAAGATTGCCGTGATAACGCTGACGGATTTCTTTTAGTAATGCTTCGGTATCACCGCTGTGATCAACAATCAGCCAAGTGCTTTCTTGCTGGTTGAGATGATTTAAACGACTGAATAAATCCAGAATAGATTGGGTTTCGATATGTGAAACACGATAATTTTCCAGATATGAACGCAGGACGCTGGCTGTTGCAGGATGAGCCAGATAAGATACCACTTGCAAATGGTCAAAATGAGGATGTTCCACAAACTCATCTTGTTCTTCCACTTTAAAGGACGCCGTAAACCAGAAGGTCGAACCTTTTTCTGTTGGCGCGCGTTCCTGATTATCCTCAAAGCCAATCTGACCATGCATCAAATGTACGAGCTGCTTGGAAATAGCCAGACCGAGTCCAGTACCACCAAATTGACGGGTAACCGAGGCATCCCCTTGAGAAAAGGATTCAAATAATTTTTTACGGTCAGTACCGCTTAAGCCAATACCGCTGTCCTGTACGCTGAAATGCAATAGACATTGTCCAATCTCATCATCTTCCATACGCACCCGCACGATAATCTCGCCGTCAGGGGTAAATTTGATCGCATTGGAAATCAGGTTGGTCAGAATCTGTTTAAAGCGTAGCGCATCACCGACCACATGCTGAGGAATGTTTTCAGCATAATAGAAGGCCATATTGATATGCTTTTGTGCCGCCAGCGGCGAGAGCATATCCATCACATCGAAGATGGCTTCTTCAAGGTCAAACGGGGCGGTTTCGAGTTCTAATTTGCCCGCATCAATTTTAGAAAAGTCCAGTACATCATTAATCAGTGCCAATAGGTGGGCAGAGGATTTTCGAATCGTTTGCAGATAGAGATTTTGTTCATTGCTCAGGTTTTGCTGACGCAGCAACAAATGAATAAAGCCATCAATACTGTTCAGTGGTGTTCTGAGCTCATGACTGATATTGGCCAGGAAAACAGACTTGGACTGATTCGATGAAATCGCCTGGTCACGCGCCTGACGATAGGTAATGTTCTGAACTTCTAAGGTATCTAAGGTTCTACGTAAATCTTCTTCTGTTTGTTCGGTATGTTCTTTTAATTCGAGAAAGCTAAAGTGCAAGCGTTTCACCACGTTGGCAATGTCTCGCTGGAGTAAACGCAGTTCACCGGTACTGTTTACGACAATGTGCTGATCGAGCGTATCCGCGTTGAGACGTTGCATCTGCATACGAATCTCATAGATCGGTGCGAGCCAACGACGGGAGAACACATTCAGGCAGAACAGTAAAATCAGAATGGTCAATAAGCCTGTGACCACCAATGAAAGTAAAACTTTATAACGAGCCAGTTCCAGCGGTTGATTATCCAGCTCAATCATCAGCCAGACAGAATCAGGATTGCCGCTGTCGAGTTTTGCGCCGTAAATGTTGTTGTGATTATGCGAAATAGGGCCAAAAAAATTACTGTTATTGGGGAAATTAGGCCAGAAGCGGTTGTTTTGATAACCGACACTTAAATAGGTCTGTCCTTTGTTATCAATCAGCACCGCACGTTGTAAATTCTTTTCATCAAACATTTTTTGCATGATGTTTTGCGCGCGATCATATTGATCGGGTTGCTCTTGAACCAGCTTTAATAAATCATTAGCCGTTTGATGATAGCGTGCCAAAATCGCAGAAGCATCTGAGCGCTGTTGTTGCTTGGCTGAGTTGGTCGTTTCGGCTAAAACCCAAAGAATTCCTACACTTGTCAAAATCGCAATTGGCACAAGAATAAGTGCAATCAACTGCCCATAAGCATGATTGAGGCGTAAACGTTTCGATATGGTCTTATTGAAATTTGACATAGTTCGGTCAGATTTATCATTCTGCGCAATATCTTAGCATGCTTTCTGATAAGCGCAGACATCTGCTTGCCAATAAAAAGCAGAGTGAAATGGTGCAGTATTTCTGTTTTTTTCATACAATAGTCGCCACCTTAATATCGGTGTCGATCATGACGAATACGCAAACTGATTTTTTAGCAGATGAATTTTTACTTGATTATTATGTCGGTAAAACCCCTTTAGTACGTTTGCAGCGTTTAGCGTGTCATACCCAGGCCACGGTATTAGCCAAATTAGAAGGTAACAATCCAGCAGGTTCAGTCAAGGATCGTCCTGCTTATAACATGATTGTACAGGCAGAAAAACGTGGGCAGATTCAGCCAGGCGATACCTTGATTGAAGCCACCAGTGGCAATACAGGTATTGCTTTGGCAATGGTTGCGGCAATGCGCGGTTATAAAATGAAGCTGATCATGCCAAACAACATGAGTCAGGAACGTAAAGATGCCATGCTGGCTTATGGTGCAGAGTTGATTGAAGTGACTCAGCAGCAAGGGATGGAAGGCGCACGTGACCTCGCTATGCAAATGCAGGCAGAAGGTAAGGGCTTTGTTCTGAATCAGTTTGGTAACCCTGATAATGTTGAAGCGCATTATCTAACTACAGGGCCTGAAATCTGGAAGCAAACAGGTGGCAAGATTACCCATTTTGTCAGCTCGATGGGCACCACAGGTACCATCATGGGTGTTTCTAAATATTTGAAAGAACAAAACCCAGATATTCAAATTGTCGGTTTACAACCTTCAGATGGTTCAAGCATCGCGGGGATTCGCCGCTGGCCTGAAGAATATCTGCCAACTATTTTTGATCGTCGTCGTGTCGACCGTATTATTGATATTCCCCAGATTGAAGCTGAAAAAACCATGCGTAAGCTGGCACGTACTGAAGGCATCAGTGCAGGTACATCTTCAGGTGGTGCAGTTTGGGCATCGATTAAAATTGCCGAAGAAACACCTGATGCCGTGATTGTCTGCATTATCTGTGACCGCGGTGACCGTTATTTATCAACAGGTTTATTTTCAGTTCAAGATGAAGACTAATCTCCCGTCGGGCGCTGTTATAATGACAGCTCACCCTTGGTTCAAGGGAGCTGTTTCGCTCCGTAAGGGAATTCTGAAATGAATTTACGCTTTCCGATTTTAGTTTTTGATATTGAAACGCTGACCGATATAAAGGCAGGGGCCCATCTCTATGATCTGGACTTGCCAGAAGCGGATGTGGAACAGGCACTGACCAAGATTCGCCGTCAAGAATCAGGTGTCGATTTTCAACGTCTACCGTTGCATGAGATTGTTTGTATTTCTGGTTTATGGATTGATGAAAAAGGTTTCCGCCTGTTTTCATTCAGTCAGGAACAGAATAGCGAAGCAGAAATGCTGGCTAAGTTCTTGTCTATTTTTGATAAGAAACAGCCGACACTGGTGAGCTGGAATGGTTTGCAATTTGACTTGCCAGTGATTTTGTTCCGCGCCATGTATCATGGGCTTTCTGCACCAAGCTTATTTGATCAGGGTGAAATTGATCAGCAGAAGCGTTACAACAATTATCAGAACCGTTATCATCATCGTCATGTTGACCTGATGGATGTGATGGCCATGTTTAATGGTCGTAATTTCCAGAAGCTGGATGATATTGCCTGTTTGCTGGGTTTCCCAGGTAAACGTGGTGAGACGGGCTATCATGTGCCAGATTATGTACGCAATGAACAATGGTTAAAATTGACCAGTTATTGTGAAGGCGATGTGCTGAATACATGGTTGGTCTATATCCGCTGGTTGTTGCTAAAAGGTCAGTTGAATCAAAAAGATCATCAACAGTTGACTCAAGCGACGATTGATTATTTACAAACTCAAACGCAACAAACAGAATTTTTACAGGTATGGCAACAAACATCGCAATATACTGTATTTACCGCCCCCACTTTTGCGCCAAAAAATTAGGTTCATCTTTTGAAACACAAAGCGAAACATCGCCCAGCCCAATATCCAACATATACCTTTCAAATCGAAGCGTTTTCTCATGAAGGGCGTGGCATCGCGCATTATGGAACGCATCCTGACCATCCTAAAGAAAAGCATGGCAAGAAGGTATTTATTCGCTATGGCCTCGTTGGTGAAACGGTGCAGGCAAAGATTACCAACCAGACTTCTCGTCTTGAAGAAGCTGACATGATCAAGCTGGAAGGCGAGGCGGCTGAAGGTCGTGTTGATCCGATCTGCCCTCATTTTGGGGTATGTGGTGGCTGTAGCCTGCAACATATTCATCCTGACGAACAGATTTTGTTGAAACAGAATGTGTTGAAGTCACATTTACAACATTTTGCGGGTTTAGCGCCTGAGCAATGGTTGGCACCGATCCGTTCGGTAAAAACAGATTATCGTCGTCGTGCCCGTATCGGTGTGCGCTACATTGCCAAGCAGAACCGTTTGGTGATGGGTTTCCGTGAGCATCATAGTAATCATCTCACCGTTATCCAGCAGTGCAATGTATTGGATCAAACTTTATCCGCAACCTTGCCTGAACTTAAGAAGTTACTCGAAAGTCTTACAGGCAAAGCTCATATTGGTCATATAGAATTGGCCATGGGCGATACTGAGGTGGCATTGCTGATTCGTCATCTGGATGAATTAAATGCGTCGGATGTCAACCAATTACGTCAGTTTACGTTACTCAAAGGATGGCAGTTGTATTTGCAGCCCAAAGGGGGCGATAGTTTACATCGCGTAGATGATTCACAGGCACCGATGCGTTTGCATTACAGTCTGGATGATTTTGCAGTCAAATTTGCATTTTCACCTTTAGACTTTACCCAAGTGAATAGTGGTGTAAATGCACAAATGATTCACTTGGCATGTGAATTGCTTCAATTACAGGAAGGGGAAAGAGTGCTTGACCTATTCTGTGGATTAGGCAATTTCTCTCTCCCGATTGCACGTCGTGTGGGTGAGACTGGTCAGGTGGTCGGTGTTGAAGCGAGTGATGAGATGGTGCAACGGGCAACTGAAAATGCGAAAGCGAATCAATTGTCACAAGCGCTATTCTTTTCACAAGATTTAACAAAAGACTTTTCGCATCATTCTTGGGCGAAACAGGGATTTGATGCATTATTAATTGATCCTCCACGATCAGGTGCGTTTGAGGTTATGCAATATGTACCTAATTTTGGAGCGAAAAGAATCGTTTATGTATCATGTAACCCATCAACACTGGCAAGGGATGCAGGTGTACTGGCACAATATGGCTATCAGTTGAAAAAAGCTGCGGTGATGGACATGTTTACGCATACTGAACATGTTGAATCGATTGCCCTGTTTGAAAAGATTGAGAAGCTTGAAAAAATCGAAGAGATAAACGATTAAAAAATGAGTTACATATCCAGAGGAGAAAGGTATGGTCACAGTACGTGAACAGTTACCTGGACGACTCCAAGAGTTGTCTGAGGAAGCGACTGTAGAACATGCCGCTGAAGCGCAAAGTAGTCTAGTCTCTTGGCTAGATCGAGTGCGTGGTATTTTGGATGGGGCTGAGCTAAAACAACTTCAAAAAGTTGCCGAGCTTACCTTAGCAAAAGAGTTACAAGCGACGGATCATCGTATCAATACCTTTAGTACAGGGATTGGTATGGCAGATATTTTGGCCCATTTGCATGTCGACGAAGACACGCTTTCAGCGGCAGTGTTATATCGTAGTGTACGTGAAGGTCTCATTACTTTAGAGGACATTCAACAACAGTTTGGCGATCAGGTTCTAGCTTTGGTTCAAGGCACTCTTGCAATGGGTAAACTGTCGGAGTTGATTGAAAAGAATAAGCGTTTAGAAGACCATTTTAATAATAATCAACGCGAACATCTAAATGGCATTTATAAAATGCTGATCTCAGTAACGGAAGATGTTCGGGTTGTACTCATCAAGCTGGCAGAGCGTACTTATGCTTTGCGTGAACTGGCAACAGCAAGTAAAGAACGTCAGGAACGTGTAGCACGCGAAATTCTCACCATTTACTCGCCGTTGGCGCATCGTCTCGGTATTGCACAGCTAAAGTGGGAACTGGAAGACCTTGCCTTTCGTTATTTGGCCCCAGAACGTTATAAAGAAATTGCGTCTTTATTGAATGAAAAGCGTTTGGAGCGTGAGCAGTATATTCAGTTTGTGATTGATAAACTGAAAACTGAATTGGCTGCATATGATATCCATGCGGAAATTACTGGGCGTGTGAAGCACATTTATTCGATTTATCGAAAAATGAAAAGCAAGAACCTCAGCTTTGATCAGCTTTATGACATCCGTGCAGTGCGTGTGTTAGTGAAAAATGTGCCTGATTGCTACCATGCCTTGGGCATTGTTCATCAAATCTGGCGTCATATTCCGAACCAGTTCGATGACTATGTCACCAATCCAAAAGCCAACGGCTATCGTTCATTGCATACAGCGGTGATTGCAGAGAACAAATCACTGGAAGTACAAATTCGTACTTTTGAAATGCATAACGAAGCTGAGCTTGGGGTGTGTTCGCACTTTAACTACAAAGAAGGCGCCAAGAATACCGATCATTCCTTTAATGATCGTTTGCATTCTTTACGTGCGGTACTTGAACACTATCAGGAACGTACCGAAACCACGCCGCATGGTGAAGATGAAGAATCGAACGGCATTGATCAGATTCAGGATTTTGAAAATTTTGAAAAGATCTATGTGTTTAGTCGTGATGGTGACATCAAAGAGTTACCTCGTGGTTCAACCGTTCTGGATTTTGCTTACCATGTGCATACCGAGGTTGGAAACAAGTGCTATGCCGCACGTGTAAACCAGCGTTATGTGCCTTTAACCTATATGTTAAAGACGGGTGAGCAGGTTGAGATTTTAACCAAAAAAGATCGTGAACCGAACCGTGACTGGTTGGTGAACTCGCTGGGTTATATCAAGACTGCACGTGCGCGTGACAAGTTACGCCATTGGTTTAGACAGCAAGATCGTAGTAAGAATGTCGAAGTTGGACGCGAGTTACTCAATAAAGAGCTGGCGCGTTTAGCGATCCATCCAAAGAGTATCGACCTTAAGGATTATTCATCGCATTTCAATCTGAAGGCAGGTGATGATATCTTGGTTGCATTGGTGAGTGGCGATATCAGTCTGCATGCCTTGATGAATCAGGTGAACCGTCAAATGCATCTGGATCAGGATGAGCCTGAACTGGTGTTAAAACCTGCATTGAATCCGCGTGCTAGCCATACTTTATCTGCACACGGCATCTTGATTGATGGTCTGGACAACGTTGAACTGCACATTGCACAGTGTTGTCAGCCTGTACATGGTGAATCGATTGGTGGTTATATCACCTTGAATCGTGGTGTGAGTATTCATAAAGTTGCATGTCCAGACTATATTCGCATGACGACACAAGAACCTGAACGTGCTGTTGAAGCCGATTGGGAAATGCAGCCAACGCGTGGTCAGAGTGTTCAGATCGTGGTGGAAGCTTATGATCGCCGTGGTCTGCTCAAAGATCTGACACAGGTTATTTTCTCGGATCAAATTAATATTCGTCAGGTCAATACAATTTCTGAGGCAGATGGTATTGCCAATATGAAGTTGTTGATTGAAGTAAAAGGATTGGCTCAATTATCTCGTTTGCTGGCACGTTTAGAGCAGCAGCCTGGAATTATTAGTGCAAGACGTTTAGTTCAAGGAAGTTAATTGATCTAAGTTGAGAAATAAAACCTGCAATATTGCAGGTTTTATTTTTTATTATTAGAACCTATGTTGGGTTTTAATAATAATGTCTAATTTAGAAATTACATTTTGCACTTTTTACTTTTTTGATAAATAGTCATGTTATCAATGTTGGTTTGTGCCTTTGTTTTAATCGCTTGCTGTAAGGTTAAATTAGCCGCATCAGAAGTATCTTCTTCACCCGCAAGATTATTGGCAATTTGACTCACTTTAGCCGCTTTCTCTGAATTACCTGCGAAAGTACTTAATGCACCACTTGCAAGACCAGCCCATTTACTCACGGCTTTACCCGGTGCTTGTGCATTTGCATTAATATTTGCAATGTTCTTGTCTGCTTCAGCAAGTTCACGTTTAGCATTTGCTTGTTCAACAGAAAGATCAGCACAGCTCATTGCTTTTAATTCAGTGGTTGAAAATGGTTTGTCTGCATTTTCGCTTGCAGCAAAAGCTGAAAAAGAAAATGTTGCCGCTAAAGTTAAAACTAGTAATTTTTTCATTATTAAATCCCTCGAAAAGAAGGGTTGCATAATAAAAAAAAATACGATTAAGTTTTACCATTAAAAACCTTAATAATTGACAATCTGAATGTTTTTTAAGGTTTTTGGCGTTTTGTTGTGATTTTTAGGTGTTTTCTTGTTTTAAATGTGTGTTTAAAGTTAGATTTTAATGTTGGCCCGTTTATTTTTTATTTTAGTGTTTTTAAAAATGCCTTTGATGTTTTTATAATATCAAAGGCGTTAAAAATTATTTTTTTCTTGATAATAATATATTGGTTATTCGATTTAAAAATTGTGGACTCAAATGAGAGAGCTGATATATGAGTTTAGTTTTCATCCCCACAGGGGTATGGGTTGCAAGTAGGGCATGATCTTTTTGTTGTGCCAGTTGTAAAACCTGTTGAGCAACATCTGAAGCTGTGAGGTTTACGCCCATATGTTGAATACTACCTGCATCCATGTCTTTCACCATATTGGTTTGCACAAAGAGTGGCATGACATCCAGAACGCGAATCTTGTATTTTTGCCACTCCACATCTAAGGCTTCAGTTAAACCTCGCACAGCAAACTTGCTGGCAGAGTAGCAAGCCAAATCAGCCTGCCCATAAATCGCAGAGGCCGAAGATAAATTAATGACACGGGCAAAACGGGCCTGTTGTAGATGTGCTAAAGCGGCATGGCAGCCATTGAGTACACCTTTGACATTAATATCCATGATGCGATGGTGTGATTGGATCTCGGTGTTTTCGAATGCGCCCGAATAAAGAATGCCTGCATTGTTAACCAGAATATTCAGTTGGCCAGCCCAAAGCGTAAATTCTTGTAGTGCAGTTTGCCATTGCTGATAGTCGCTGACATCCAGATAACCCGCTTTGGCATTCACACCCAGTTGTTGTGCCAGATGTTGAGCCTGTTCGGTATTGATGTCGTAGATTCCAACTTTGAAACCATGTTGGTAGAAGAGGCGAGCGATTTCAGCACCAATCCCTTGTGCAGCCCCGCTAATAAAAACACTATTTTGCATTGCTTTCCCTTGCTTTATATTGATATTTTGCGTGCCTGTATATTACGCATAAGCGTGTTTAAGCTGCAACAATTTGGCTGCATCTGGTTTGGAGATCATCATGGAAAAATTATTGGCAATTATGCAAGAGTTAAGAGAAAAATGTCCGTGGGATCAACAACAAACACCTGAGAGTTTAACCTGTTATGCCATTGAAGAGGCGTATGAAGTTGAGGATGCAATTCGTTCGGGTGATATCGATGAGATTCGTAATGAACTCGGTGATTTATTGCTGCAAGTGGTTTTTCAATCACAAATGTTTGATGAAAAAGGATTATTTAATTTTCAGGATGTTGTGAATGCGATCAGTGAAAAGTTAGTTCGCCGTCATCCGCATGTTTTTGAGGCAGAAAAATATCAAAATTTAACGCCTGAGCAAGTGAGTGAGTTATGGAAACAAATCAAACTGCAAGAAAAACAAGGTAAAGTACAATCGCGTCTTGATGAGGTGAAGCATGCACCTGCTTTAGTACAAGCGCATGAAATTCAAAAAAAAGCGGCACAACTGGGTTTCGATTTTGAAACGGTAGATGATGCTTACGCGAAGCTGGACGAAGAATTAGGAGAGTTGCAGTCCGCAATCAAGCATCAAAGCGCGGATGAGATCGAGGAAGAGTTTGGGGATTGTCTATTTTCATTAATTAATGTGGGACGAAAGCTGGGGGTATCGAGTGAAGCATCGCTATTGGCGACCATTCATAAGTTTAGAAGCCGCTTTGCTTATATAGAACAACAGGCGCAACAACAACACAAAGACTTGCAAAAAATGAGTTTGGCAGAAATGGATGAACTCTGGGAGCAAGCCAAAATTCAATTAAAATCTGGGGAGGGGAACCATGATTTTTCGACAAGCGAGCAGCAAACATAGACTTTTTTTATGGATGATCTTGTGCGTGGGATGTATTTCGCATCTCAACGCCCAACAGTTTGATCAGTCCTATCAACAATGGAAAGCTCAGCAGCAAGCACGTGACCAGCAGTTGGCGAATCAGGCCAACAATAATTATTATTTATCCCGACCCGCTTCCCAACAAAATATAAAACAGGTTTCATCTTCTCTTAATATTCAAGGCGATAAAATCAGTTTAAATCAGGCAAATTTACAGCAATTGCAGACACTGAATGGGGTTGGTGAGAAAAAAGCTCAGGCGATTATGGAATATCGTCAAAAGAATGGTGGTTTTAAAAGTGTAGATGAGCTGATGAATATCAAGGGAATCGGGCCAAAATTGTTTGAAAAAAACAAAGCAAGGCTGATGTTATAAGCTCAGAATTGTAATAATGTGATGGAATAGGCAGACTGATCTGTTGAAACTTCCAACAGAATAAATTGCCCTTTGTGTGTGTTAGAGCTATGATTAGCGACAAATTGTTATTTACGTCCTGACGTAGGAGACAGTGTCTTTTGCAAACTTTGCGTGCGTCAAAATGTGGTTTGTCCACAACTCAACTTCCTTCCTCAATTCTAGATGTGATTGATAGTCTGACTAAAGCAGGCTACGAGGCATATATTGTGGGCGGTGGTGTTCGAGATATGATGTTAGGTCTTAATCCAAAGGATTTTGACGCGGTTACTAATGCTACACCAGCTCAGGTGAAAGAAGTTTTTGGTCGACGTTGCCGAATTATCGGACGACGTTTTGAGTTAGCACATGTGTATTCTGGTCGTGAACTGATTGAAGTTGCGACATTCCGTGCCCCGCCGAAAAAAGCCGTCACCAGTGCCTCTGGTATGATTCTTCGTGATAATAACTGGGGAACGATTGAGCAAGACTTTGCTCGTCGAGATTTTTCCATCAATACCTTGTATTACCAGCCACGGAAAGGCATCGTACTTGATTTCTGCCATGCGGTAGATGACATCAAGACGCGTACTTTACGTTTTCTTGGTGAACCTGCACAGCGTTTTGAAGAAGATCCTGTACGTATGTTACGTGCATTGCGTTTTGCTGCAAAATTAAACTTCCAGATTGATCAATCCATTCTCGATGTTTTTAGTGCTGAAATGACGCAATTATTGCGTGATGTTTCGCCACATCGTTTATATGATGAATCACAAAAACTGTTCACCATGGGGCATTTGACGCGTGTCTTGCCAATGTTGATCGAGTTTGGTGTATGGAAACAGCTTTTCGCCGAAATCCCGCCGAATATTACCGCTTTTATTGAGCGTGCCGCACGAAATACCGATCAGCGTATTCAAGTGGGTAAAACCATCAATCCTGCATTTTTCTATGCGGTATTGTTATGGAAACCATTTTTAGAACGTTGTGACTACTATTTGAATAAAGGTGTTGTACCTGCAGAAGCGCGTGCACAAGCTGGACTTGATGTGTTGAAACGTCAGGCCACTCGTACCATTATTCCACGTTTTGCTGAAACCTTTATTCGTGAAGTTTGGGAAATGCAGACGCGTTTGCTGAATCCAAAACCACAACAGATTGAGGCTTTGGCTGGGCATGCCCGTTTCCGTGCAGGCTTTGACTTCTTGCTGTTACGTGAAAAATCAGGCGACAGCAGTACAGAAGGCATGGGCACTTGGTGGGAAACCTATCAGGAAATGACCACTGACCAAAAAGAAGCGGCAATTCGTCAGTACAATCGTCAACGCAGCAAGACACGTCGTAAGGCGGTTGAAGCGGATGAACCGAAAACGACTGAAATTGAGCCTTTGGTCAATGTACCTGAGCCAAGAAGTCGTCGTGGTAAAAAAGAACGTGTCAGAGCTGATGAGTCAGCGAGTCGTTTTATTGAAAAAGCGGCTGGCAATTCAGGACAGGTTCATGCGGATCATCCGATTCTTAAGCGTAAACGTGTACAACGTGACTTAAGCCAAGTGGTTTTTGGGCCAACGCAATGACGATTTGTACCTATATCGGTCTTGGCAGTAATTTAGGCGATTCGCAGCAGATTCTGAGTGAAGCTGTTGCGAAGCTGGCAACGCTCGGCGCTGTACAGGTTTCTCGACTTTATCAAAGTCCACCGATGGGGCCACAAGATCAGCCCAATTATCTCAATGCAGTTGTTCAACTGGATACCGACCTTGCACCGCTTGCTCTGTTAGATCAATTACAACAATTTGAGCAAGAAGCAGGACGTGTCCGTTTACGACGTTGGGGTGAGCGGACGCTTGATCTGGATTTGCTGATCTATGGTCAGGAACAGATCCAGAATGAACGTTTAACGGTGCCACATATTGGTATTTTAGAGCGTGATTTCGTCGTTATTCCCTTATTAGATTTAGATGCTCATTTACAATTAAATGGTCATTCTTTAAAAGATTTAGAACTGGTACAGCAAGCAAACTTGACTGTAATAGCAGACCAGTCTTGGGCAACCGTCTAAGACTGTTTCGTTCTGGAAACGCCTGTAGAGGACATCATCATGATTAGTCTAAGTGACTTAAGAAAGTTTAAAGCTGAAGGACGCAAGTTCTCATGTCTTACTTGTTACGATGCAAGTATGGCTAAAGGGATGGAGTTGGCTGAAATTGATACGATTTTAATCGGTGACTCTCTTGGAATGGCGATTCAAGGCAGAGATTCTACACTTCCTGTCACTGTGGAAGACATGGCTTACCATACTGCTGCTGTACGTCGTGGTAATGCACATGCCCTGATTATGACGGATCTGCCATTTATGAGCTATGCAATGCTTGAAGATGGTTTAAAAAATGCAAGAACTGTCATGCAAGCTGGCGCACAAATGGTCAAGATCGAAGGTGGTGCTTGGCTTAGCGAACTGGTGACGGTATTGACCCGTAATGGTATTCCAGTGTGTGTACATTTAGGCTTAACGCCACAATCTGTACATGTATTAGGTGGCTATAAGTTGCAAGCAAAAACACGTGAAGCAGCGGATCAGTTGATTGCAGATTGTCAGGCCGTGGTCGATGCTGGTGCAGCGGTGTTATTACTTGAATGTGTTCCTGCACAATTGGGTAAAGAAATTGCAGAATTGTTCCCGAATACACCAGTGATTGGGATTGGTGCGGGTAATGAAACGGATGGTCAGGTATTGGTCGTTCAGGACATGCTTGGTCTGACCTTTGGTCGTGTTGCGCGTTTCGTACGTAACTTCATGAAAGAGCAAGCGGGTGAAACTGCAATCGTAGATGCATTTAAATCGTATCATGCTGCCGTTCAGGATCAGTCTTTCCCCGCCAAAGAACATACTTTTCAGGTTGAGCTTTAATTCATGAAAACTGAAACAACGATACAAGGCTTAACTGCGTCACTTTCTCCTGCACGTAGTTCAAAAAAACTGATTGGTTTTGTACCGACCATGGGCAATCTGCATGAAGGTCATTTGACTTTGGTGCGTGCTGCCAAAAAAATCTGTGATGTGGTGGTGGTGAGTATTTTCGTGAATCCGATCCAGTTCGGTGTTGGTGAAGATTTCGAAAGTTATCCACGTACGTTGGAACAAGATAGCCGTTTATTGGCAGATGCGGATTGCGACATTATTTTTGCGCCTACAGTAGAGCAAATGTATGGTACTCAGCCACGTCTGACCAATATCAGTGTGGGCGAGATTACCGATGACCTATGTGGAAAATCACGACCGGGTCATTTCGACGGTGTCGCAGTTGTAGTGACCAAGCTGTTCAATATCGTACAGCCTGATTTCGCATTCTTTGGTCAAAAAGACTACCAGCAATTAGCAGTGATTCGCCAGTTAGTCCAAGACTTGAATATGCCACTTGAAGTGATTGGCGTGCCGATTGTACGGGCCGAAGATGGTTTGGCTTTAAGTTCTCGTAATGGTTATTTAACCGAAGAGCAACGGGCAATTGCACCAACCATTTATCAATCGCTCAAACAGGCTGAACAGCAGTTGCGTGAAGGGCAGGCGCTTAACCAAGTGTTAGCAAATATCTCTGCTCAATTGACACAAGCTGGTTTTGTTGTGGATTATGTGGAAGCTCGTCAGACCAACCTGCAACCGATTGCGCAATTTGATCAAAATCTTGTTCTTTTTGTTGCTGCAAAACTGGGTGCAACCCGTTTGATTGATAACCTACAAGTTGATTTTAAAACATAAAAAATGAAGGGCAAAATGCCATGAAGCGTATTCTTATCGTGACAGGACAATCAGGCTCAGGCAAATCATCTGCATTACAAGTGCTTGAAGACTTGGGCTATTATTGTATAGATAACTTACCTTTGGCATTATTGCCTGAAATTGTGGCAAAACTGGATCATGAGAATAATCTTGAACAGTTGGCACTGGGCGTGGACATCCGCAGTACCCGTGCTGATATGCAAGAGTTTGATCATGTGTTTGAGCAATTACAACGCCATGGTTCGGTTGATATTATTTATCTGACCACGCAGGATCAGGATTTGATTGCACGTTTTAGTGCATCACGTCGTCCACATCCGTTGGCCAGTCGCTTTAATAGCCTGTTGCAATGTATTCAGGAAGAGAAACAACTGCTCATTCCGATCCAGTTCCGTTCTACAGTACATATTGATACCACGGATAAAAGTGTCCATGATTTAAAACATATCCTATTGTCTAAACTGGGACAGTCGGATAACTTAATTGTAATTTTACAGTCTTTTGGCTATAAGCACGGTATTCCACTCGATGCGGATTATGTATTTGACGTACGGCATTTACCAAATCCACATTGGGACTTAGAATTACGCCGTTTTTCAGGTTTAGATGAACCTGTGCGCCGCTTTTTGGAAGGCAGTCAACAAACCAATGAAATGTTTGAAGATATCTATGGCTTTCTAAACAAGTGGTTACCTGCTTTTGCCGAAGGACATCGCCATTACATGACCATTTCTGTGGGATGTACGGGCGGGCAGCATCGTTCGGTTTATATCGTGGATAGACTCAAACAGGCCCTTGAGGCAAAATGGGCTGTCCAAATCTTACATAGAGAAATGAAGCACTGGTCATGATAGACACAACAATTGATGTAATTAATAAACTCGGCTTACACGCTCGCGCATCTGGTAAACTGATTGAAGTGACGACAAAATTTCGTTCTTCTATCCAGATTGGTAAGGGCGATAAGTTAGTTGATGCAAAAAATATTATGTCATTGTTGATGTTGGGCGCAGGTAAAGGCACCACATTAAGACTGGTGATTGATGGTGCTGATGAAGAAAAGGCACTGGAAGAAATTCAAACGCTGTTCGCAGCAAAATTTTACGAGGCAGAGTAATAGTGGCACGTGGTCCCCAACGTTATACAGATGAAGATTTTGAGTCATTAGAAGGGCGTGCGAGTCGAACTGAGCAAAAAAAAGCAGTCCAGCGCATGGCCGCTTTGGGTGAGCAGTTGGCTCAACTCAATCCAAAGCAGATTCAAAAACTTCCTGTCGATGAGCGTTTAATTGATGCTTTGCTTGAAGTGCAGAGAATTAGCTCATTTGAAGCGCGTCGTCGTCAGTTCCAACGCGTTGGTAAGTTATTGCGTAATGAAGATGAGAGCACGATTTTATCTTATCTCACGCCGCAACAAGGCGCTAAAAAACAAATGCAGTTGATGCGTTGGGTTGATCGTATGATTGATCAAGGCGACCCAATCATCAATGAGTTTAGTAAAGTGTTTAACGCTTCTGAACGCCATACTTTGCGTCAGCATGTATTACGTATTCATCGTGATATGAAGCAGCAAGTGAGTGAGGAAGAGCTGGAAGCTTCGAAACGTAAGTTCGTCAATTATGTTCAGCAGGTCGCACTGTTATCTGAGCAGTAAGGCTTAAAAATAAAAAAAAGAAGTTTCCACGGAAACTTCTTTTTTTTATCTCTTGTATTAATTTCCGAACTCGCCATTGGCTCTTTGTTTTGCCCACTCTCTTAAAATAAATTTCTGTAATTTTCCTGTCGAGGTTTTTGGAATCTCTGCGATCACCACATCTTTCGGAACTTTAAAACGCGCCAATTCTTGCTGACAATGCGCAATGATCTCTTCCGGTGAGGCAGTTGCTCCTTGTTTAAGTTCAATAAATGCACAAGGAACTTCTTGCCAGCGTTGATCTGGTTTCGCCACAACCGCGGCAGTCAGGACAGCAGGATGACGATACAGCACATCTTCAACTTCTAGGGATGAAATATTTTCTCCCCCTGAAATAATAATATCTTTTGAACGGTCTGTAATCTTGGCATAACCGTCGGGATGGCTCACGGCCAAATCGCCTGTATGGAACCAGCCACCTTTAAATGCTTCCTGAGTCGCTTCGGGATTTTTTAAATAACCTTTCATGACAATGTTGCCACGGAACATGATCTCGCCCATGGTTTGTCCATCATTGGGTACAGGTTGCATGGTTTCTGGATTAAGTACCCGCATACTGTCCTGTAAGGGATAAGGTACGCCTTGTCGTGAATGCAGTTGTGCTTGTTCCTGAATGGATAAATCACTCCAGCCTGCTTGTGAGGCACATAGGGCAGAGGGGCCATAGGTTTCAGTCAGGCCATAAACATGATTTACATTGATCCCGATATGATGCATACCTTCAATAATTGCAACTGGCGGAGCAGCACCCGCAACCATCACTTCGACATGATGATCAAATGAAGTTCGCTGTTCTGTTGGGGCATTGATCAGCATGGACAGCACAATCGGTGCGCCACAGAAGTAATCAACCTTATATTCTGCAATATATTTAAAAACCAGTTTCGGGTCGACGCGACGCAAGCAAATATTGGTACCGCCACTGGCCGCAATAGACCATGCAAAACACCAACCATTGCAATGGAACAGAGGAAGTGTCCAGAGATAAACCGCGCGTGGTTTCATTCCGCATGCCAGAATATTGCTGGCTGCATTGAGATAAGCACCACGGTGGTGGTAGACCACGCCTTTAGGATTGCCAGTCGTACCAGAAGTATAGTTGAGACTAATCGCATCCCATTCATCTTGTGGGAGTAACCATTCAAATTCAGGATGACCTTGAGCAATCCATGACTCATATTCATATTGCCCAATGGCAATCTGTTCACCTTCAAACTCGGAATCAAATACGTCAATGACCACGATCTCTTGAGGTACTAGTTTGAGTGCTTCTACTGCGACCTCTCGAAATTCCGGATCAACCAGCAGTACTTTGGATTCAGCATGTTCCAGCATAAAAGCAATGGTTTTGGCATCAAGACGCGTATTTAAGGTGTTGAGTACCGCACCTGCCATCGGGACTGCAAAATGTGCTTCGATCATGGCTGGAATATTAGGAAGTAATACTGAAACGGTATCGTTTTTTTGAATACCCAGATTTGTCAGTTGGTATGCAAATTGGCGGCAGCGTTGATAGGTTTGTTGCCATGTGATTTGAAGTTCGCCATGAATAATTGCAGCTTGTTGGGGGTAAATATAAGCGGCACGCTCTAAATAACGTAGCGGGGACAAAGCAACAAAATTTGCGGGTGTTCTTGGTAATTCGTCGTATGCACTCACCATGTGTATTGCTCCATTTCTGTTCTTTTCATTCATTATTAAACTATTCTGTCGTCGAGTCTAAATCATTTAGGCTTTAGTCGGAGGTGAATCGTAAGAGATATCGGGTTTTTCTGGTTCAGAGGTTTCATCCACAGCTAAACCCGTGTAAAATCTTGGATACTTTTTTATCCGCCGTTTTTTATCTTTTGAGGCCTCGCCTCAATACATAATCTCGCGGTGATATGCTCCTTCGTATAGGGCATCACTCCTTAAGGATTTTTTTATATGCCAATCATTACTTTACCAAATGGTGATCAGAAACAGTTTGATCAGCCAATTTCCGTGATGGAACTTGCTCAAAGCATTGGTCCGGGTCTTGCAAAAAATACAGTTGCTGGCCGTATCAATGATCGCTTGGTGGATGCTTGTGATTTAATCACAGAAGATGCGACAGTTCAGATTATTACCCCGAAAGATGAAGAAGGTTTAGAAATCATTCGTCACTCATGTGCGCACTTGGTAGGGCATGCGGTTAAGCAATTGTTCCCAGAGGCGAAAATGGTGATCGGTCCTGTGATCGAAGAAGGTTTCTACTACGACATCTGGATGCCACGTCCGTTTACGCTGGACGATATGGCTGCGATCGAAGAGCGCATGAAAAAGCTTATCGATCAGGATTATGATGTCATCAAAAAGATGACACCTCGTGAAGATGTGATTGCAGAATTCACAGCACGTGGCGAAGAATATAAGTTACGCTTGATTGCAGACATGCCGAATGAAACACAAATGGGCTTGTACTATCATCAAGATTATTTAGATATGTGTCGTGGTCCACACGTACCTAATACTAAATTCTTAAAATCATTCAAGCTCACTAAAATCTCTGGTGCATACTGGCGTGGTGATGCGAAAAATGAACAATTACAACGTATTTATGGTACAGCTTGGGCTGACAAAAAACAGTTAGCGGCTTATATCAAACGTATTGAAGAAGCTGAAAAGCGTGATCACCGTAAAATTGGTAAAGCGCTAGACTTGTTCCACATGCAAGAAGAAGCACCAGGTATGGTGTTCTGGCATCCGAACGGCTGGACGATTTATCAAGTGCTTGAACAATACATGCGTAAAGTTCAGCAAGAAAATGGTTATCAGGAAATCAAGACACCACAAATCGTAGACTTTACGCTTTGGGAAAAGTCTGGTCATGCGGCAAACTATGCTGAAAACATGTTTACGACCCATTCTGAAAGTCGTAACTATGCAGTGAAGCCGATGAATTGCCCATGTCACGTACAGGTCTTTAACCAAGGTTTGAAATCTTACCGTGACTTACCAATCCGTTTAGCTGAGTTTGGTTCATGTCACCGTAACGAGCCATCAGGTTCTTTACACGGTATTATGCGTGTTCGTGGCTTTACTCAAGATGACGCACATATTTTCTGTACCAAAGAACAAATTGGTAAAGAAGTTGCAGATTTCATTAAGCTGACTTTAGACGTTTATAAAGACTTTGGTTTTGAAGACGTACAAATGAAGCTCTCTACACGTCCAGAAAAACGTGTGGGTGATGATGCACTTTGGGATCTGGCTGAAAAATCTTTGGCAGATGCGCTTGATGATGCTGGCTTGGCATGGGACTTGCAACCTGGTGAAGGTGCGTTCTATGGTCCGAAAATTGAATTTTCATTGAAAGACTGTTTAGGCCGTATCTGGCAGTGCGGTACGATTCAATGTGACTTCAACTTGCCAATCCGTTTAGATGCTTCTTATGTTACAGAAGACAATGAGCGTGACCAACCTGTTATGCTTCATCGTGCAATTCTTGGCAGTTTTGAGCGTTTTATTGGTATACTAATTGAACACTATGCGGGTTTCATGCCACCTTGGCTTACACCAATTCAAGCGTGCGTCATGAACATTACTGATTCACAAGCAGAAGCAAGTGAACAAGTGGTCGCAAAACTCAAAGAAAATGGCCTTCGTGCTATTTCTGACTTGAGAAATGAAAAAATCGGATTTAAGATTCGTGAGCGTACCCTAGAGCGTATTCCTTACCTTCTAGTTCTCGGTGACCGAGAAGTTGAAGAAGGTACAGTTAATGTGCGTACTCGCTCAGGAAAAAATTTAGGTACTATGTCAGTAGATGCATTTATTGACTTAGTGAAATCTGCCGTTGCCGAACGTGGCCGGTACATTGTGGAGTAATAAAGATTAAACAGCCTGACCGTAACCAACAACAAGGTGCTAAAAGTAACCGTCCTGCAATCAACGATGAGATCCGTGCGAAAGAAGTACGCCTCGTCGCTGCAGATGGGGAGCAAAAAGGTGTTGTTTCATTAAATGAAGCATTACGTGCTGCAGAAGAAGCCAATCTTGACCTTGTTGAGATTGTTGCTAATGCAGAACCGCCTGTTTGTAAAATCATGGACTACAACAAGCACTTATTTGACTTGAAACAAAAGCAAAAAGATGCGAAGAAAAAACAGCATCAAGTGCAAGTGAAAGAAATCAAGTTACGTCCTGCGACGGATGTAGGTGATTATCAGGTAAAATTGCGTGCAATTTTACGTTTCCTTGAAGAAGGGAACAAAGTGAAAATTACCTTGCGTTTCCGTGGTCGTGAGATGGCACATCAACAGCTTGGTCTTGCTCAATTACAAAAAATTGAAGCTGACGTTGCTGAGTTTGGTGTTGTTGAACAAGCTCCGAAGATGGAAGGCCGTCAGATGGGCATGTTACTTGGTCCGAAAAAGAAAAAGTAATTTTTTCTTGATAAAAAAGCACCGCAACAGGCGGTGCTTTTTTATGTCTAAATCAGGCAATGGTTTGTTAAAAATGTGCTAAATCTGATGTCTAAGAATAAAAACAGGCTATGATAAGATTACTTGATAAATACACAATTTAAAAAACTGGAAAAATTCATGTCTACAATTAAAGGTACTCAAGAACTCTCTGAAATTAATCAAAAAGTTGTGCAAGAAGGAGAGGTTCTACCACAAGTTAAACTGAAAGATGGCAGTCGTGTACAAACAGGTACCGTTGCGACCATGCTACACAATATTAATCTTTATAATGCTGGAGTGCGTGGGGCTGTTGAAGAAGAATTAGCCTTAGCTGTCCCAACGTTATTTAAGGTGGGTATGTTCGATTTATTCTCTGTAGAAGAGTGGATTAATGGCACGAATGCTGGGCGTAAATTTGTCGGTGAAAAAGCTAGAGAATTTCAGGAAAAGCACAAATAATTTTACCGATATTTAGTTTAAAAACATGGTGCTATTGTATCTTTTCGTGCCTATTTGCTGATCAATATAGGCGAAGTGTGCTATAACGCAACAACAGTCAAGATAACGATCAACAGGACTACATAAATGATTGACTTATACTACTGGGGCACACCCAATGGACATAAAATAACAATTGCTTTAGAAGAAATGCAACTTGAGTATCAAATTTTCCCTATCAATATTCTTGAGAATGACCAGTTCCAGCCTGACTTTCTGAGAATTTCTCCTAATAATAAAATTCCTGCGATTGTTGATCAGAATGGGCCAAGAGGTGAACCGATTTCAGTGTTTGAGTCGGGTGCGATCCTGCAATATTTAGGTAGAAAAACGGGTTTGTTTTACCCAACTGATGAGCAGGAACGGGTTGAGGTTGAGCAGTGGTTGATGTGGCAGATTGGCGGTTTCGGGCCAATGTTGGGACAAAACCATCATTTCAATAAATTTGCTGCCGAACGTATTCCTTATGCCATTGAGCGTTATGTCAATGAAACCAAACGCCTCTATGGTGTTTTAAACAAACAGTTGATTGGTCAGAAGTTTGTGGCAGGCGAATATTCAATTGCAGATATGGCGATCTTACCGTGGGCATTGCGTTATGAATGGCAGGGCATTCAACTTGAAGATTACCCATACGTAAAAGATTATATTGAACGTCTCACGGCCCGTCCTGCGATACAGAAAGCCTTGTCGATCAAGGTGGGATAAGGCTATTGGCTGAGCAGCAGTACTATTTAAAACATTGGATAATTGTGATGGGATTGTTGCTGTTGACAGCAATCCTTTGCGCTCAGCTGCAAACGCTCTATTCAGAAAGTCATTTAGCAGGTCTAGTTTTTACTTTTATTACCATTCTAGGCCTTTTATTTTCTACACTTTTTTCTTGGCTACAGCTAGAAACCAAAAACTCATATTTGAGCACGTGGTTTTTTACTGGCTTTTTAAGCCTCTCATTAGTTTTATGTAGTTATCTTGACCATAAGGTATCAATGGATTTGGTGGCAGTTTCAAATGAAGAGATTCAATTAAGCTTGTATCAAAAAATTGTAAGTTCTGATTTTACATTCTGGATATTATTCCTTTTTCCATTTCTTTTTTCAGTTTTACATTTTTATATTCGATCTAAAAAATTGAAAACGAAATATAAATCATTGGTGTAATTTCCCTGTCAGCCGTATAAGCGAAGCTATTTTATAATTGTGTAATTTTTCATCTTGTCTTGGCATGATCAGGTTACGATGATTTAAGCCCATCAAAAATAAAGATCATGCAATCAACAATTTCAACGGACTATTTAAACAAACTTGGCTTTGAAGATGATTTCTCACCTACTTTGGCTCATCTAAAAACCTTATTAAGCCTTCATGTTCAGTCGATTCCTTTTGGCAATTTTTCTTCTTTCTTGGGAAGGGAAGTCTCATTAGCGTCTGATCAACTTGCTCAAAAGTTATTAAGAAATGATCAAGGGGGGTATTGTTTAGAACATAGTACCTTAACCAGACTCGCGTTAAATGAACTAGGGTACGATGCTTATAATGTGCTGGGACGGGTGTATTATCAGGGTACACCTGTAACCACCCCTGTAATGAGTCATTTAGTGACACTGGTTCGTATTGATCAGCAACTCTTTTTATATGATCCTGGTTTTGGTGGTATGACACCGACGAGTATCTTGTCGATGAATCGCATTGGTGAGGCTCAAACAACCCCATTAGAATCCTTTAGGTTGGTGGAAGTGGCTCAAAGTGGTTTAAGTGGTGAGGTACTTACAGGAATGAAATACATGTTGCAGGTCTGTATCCATAATGAATGGATAAATGTCTATGCCATTGATCCAGAGCAACAGGTTGCACATGCCGATGCACAGGTCGCAAACTGGTTTATTTCGACCTCTCCAGAATCCTTATTTACCCAGCACTTAATGTTATCTACTGCTAATACCGAAATGCGGATTACATTAAAAGATAGGGTCTTAAGAACGCATAGCAAAGGTGGGTCTAATAAAAAAGAGTTCACCAATTTTGATGAGTTTGAACGTACCATTAAGACCGTTTTTCAAATGAATATCTGTGATGGACAATTACAGGCTGCTTGGGAAAAACTGGCATGGACTCAATAATTTCAGGTTATATTGCTGTAGGTTGATATACTTTGATCGATATTGAGTGATCCCTTTAAATTGATGTCTTATTTTTTATTATTTCTCTCAGCTTTTGGTGCAGCGACTTTATTACCCTTACAGTCTGAAGCGGTACTAATGACCTTGCTGGTACAAGGTTTATCTAATCCTTTTTATCTCATTTTGGTTGCCACTATTGGAAATGTCTTGGGTTCCTGTGTGAACTGGTGGCTCGGCCTAAAAATCGAACATTTTAAAGATAAAAAATGGTTTCCTGTTTCTGAGCAACGCTTACAACAAGCCCAGCAGATTTATCATAAGTATGGCTTTTATTCACTGCTATTGAGTTGGACACCCGTGATTGGTGATCCGATTACCCTGATTGCAGGCTTGATGAAAGAGAACTTTTGGCGATTCTTGGTGATTGTCACAATCGCCAAAGGTGGGCGTTATTTAACCTTATATGCTTTATATCTCGGCATCTTTTAAAAATAAAGAGGAAGGACAAATTCTTCCTCTCAGGTCTATTGATCAGAGCCTTTGGTAATATCGACCTTGAATAAGTCACTGGTTTTAAACCAGCAGTAACTCACCACGGCAAGAGTCATACAACCTCCGAAAATGGTGGCTGTGATAGTTCCGAGATATTTGGCTGCCAGACCTGATTCAAATGCGCCCAATTCATTACTTGAAGACACGAACATTCCATTTACCGCAGCCACTCGGCCACGCATATTTTCAGGTGGGAAAATTTGCAGCACAGTTTGACGGACGACAACCGAAACACTGTCACAAGCACCTGTCATTGCGAGGGCAAACAGAGAAAGCCACATATGGTTTGAGAAGGCGAACAGAATAGTGAAAATACCAAAACCTGCCACAGCCAGCAGCATATTGCGCCAAGCATGGTGCATCGGTGGAAACTTGGTTAGGACAATCATGGTGATCAGTGCACCAATTGAAGGGGCGGCACGTAGATAGCCTAAGCCTTCAGGCCCAACTTTTAAGATTTCCTCGGCAAAAATTGGTAATAGTGCAATTACACCGCCAAACAGTACAGAAACCAGATCGAGTGAAATCGCCCATAACACAATCTTGGTTTTCCAGATAAAGCGGAAGCCATCGGTCAGGCTTTGCAGTACATTTTCGGTTTCCATTTTCGGGAAAGTTCGCTTCTCTAGACAGTTAATCAAAACGAAGCAAACGGCCAGTAATGCAGATACTGCAAAGAGACTGGTTTCACGTCCCAAAAACGCCAACATAAAACCACCGAGCATTGGGCCAATGATGACACCACTTTGCCAGCCAATCGTGGTCCATGTTGCGCCATTGGCATACAGTTCACGTGGAATCAAAAAAGGCTTGAGCGATGTTGCGGAAGGATTGTAAAAGCCTCGAATCGTACCTAAGGCAAAAATGACTGCATAAATGCCCCAAGAGAGCGTTGTTATGCCAATTTTTTCTAAGCCATGTAAATGGAATAATCCCCAAAGCACTAAAGGCAATGGAATAGAAAAGAATAAACAGACTTTCATGATGCTTTGTTTATTCAGCTTATCTGCAAAATAGCCGCCCCATAAAGACAAAGTGATAAAAGGTATCGCCTCTGCGAGTCCAATAAAGCCGAGTGTGAGTGGATCACGGGTAATTTGATACAGTGAATAGGCAACGATAATTTCCTGAATCAGGATAGCCAGTGTTAAGCAGAACTGATTAACGGTCACGATAGAGAAATCCCGATACCGCAAGGCAGCAAAAGCATCATTCTGTATATTCATATGGATGGGTGTTTAAGAATTTGACTCTATTATAGGCGCTGATTTTGTGTATGTTTCTCATAATTTGAGAATTAATTATGGAAAATAACGTTTGGGGAAAACACGTCTATTTCTATCAAAAAATGAGCATTTTACTTTTGTTTTAGCGATAGATGCTATATCATACTGCCTTCCTTACCTGCAGGTCGATTTGCAATAGTGCAAACGTGCCGAACAGGTGCCCAAAAGAGGTTACTATGGCTAAGTTAAAAACTCGCCGTGGTGCAGCTAAACGCTTTAAAGCGACTGCAAACGGTTTCAAGCGCAAACAAGCATTCAAGCGCCACATTTTGACCAAAAAATCTGCTAAGCGTATCCGTCAATTGCGCGGTTGTGTAATGGTTCACGTAAGTGACGTTGCATCAGTTCGTGCTATGTGCCCATACATCTAAGGAGATTATAAATGGCTCGTGTAAAACGTGGTGTAGTGGCTCATCGTCGTCACAAAAAAATTCTTGCTCGCGCTAAAGGTTACTATGGTGCTCGTTCACGCGTTTATCGCGTAGCGTTCCAAGCGGTAATCAAAGCTGGTCAATACGCATACCGTGACCGCCGTCAAAAGAAACGTCAATTCCGTGCTTTATGGATTGCGCGTATCAATGCTGGTGCTCGTCAAAACGGTTTATCATACAGCCGTATGATCGATGGCTTGAAAAAAGCTCAAGTGATCATCGACCGTCGCGTATTAGCTGACATCGCTATGCATGATGCAATTGCATTTGCTGCTTTAGCTGAAAAAGCTAAAGGCGCATTAGCTGCATAAGCTTAGAGATTCAAAGAAGGCCGCTTTTTAGCGGTCTTTTTTATTTTTAAAACTTTTATCAATAATTAGAAACAGGAATTTGCTTCTATTTCTCCTATAGGTGTTTGAGTGGTTGATAGAAGTAATGATCTAGGGGTTACTATTTATTGGCTTCTTTATCAGCTAAGTTTTTAAGTGCTTTATATATTGCATAAAACAGTGCAAGAATCAGGATAAAAAGATTGCCCCAATGAACTGCAAAATAAGCTAAGGTCCATAAAGCACAATAGCACCATAATATTGACCATAAAAATTTTACGATCCCAAACCAACGAAAGTGTGGTTGAGGTTCAATAGGTGAGGTGGTTTCATACTCGGCTAGTGGAGTAGTGATAGGGGAGAAATCGGCTGAGTTTTGGGTTTTTGGAGTGAATTTAAAAGAAGTATGTTGTTCTTGATGATGATTGATATTAGAGCTTTGATATTGATTGGCAGCGTATTTTAGGATAAGTACATGGAATTCGTCGAGCATATTACGTACAGTGTCAAATTCTAGTCTTTCATCCTCAGTCATTTGCCAGTAATCACCATTATCATTTTTAATATGGGATTCGTTATCCAATTGATTTTTTAAACGAGCAGCATTGAGCATTAGTATGCTGGCATAATTTTTTTTGAGGTTATAAGGCAATACTGGAAACTGTTCTTCCAGTTTATACATGTCACCTTCATAACAATTATTATCAGTTAATGAAATAGGATAGTTACCGAAGCGTTGGGCTACAGCAAAATAATAAATTTTTTCTTGATATTCATTGAAAAAGCTTTGCCAAGAGATCGCTTTTAAGTCTTCAGTAATACAAGGTACAGCCTCTACGGGAAGATCTTTCAATACATAGTTTTCAACACTATCGTGATAATTATTATAATCTGAATACAATGGATATCCATCGTTGTCATAGCTTTGCCAAAGTGGTTTTTCTTCACAGTGTAGGAGCACTTTGAATTGTTGTTGGGAAAAATGGCAGATAATGCAAAACTCATCTTCAGCTTGAAAGAAATTAAAAAGTTCTGATTCTCCGAGATAATTCGCAAGTATTGAGGTTGAATGTAAACTGATTTTCTCCAGGCCTTGTAGTTTAAGATAACTTAAAAAATGTGAAGCAGAGCCTGCGAGTAAATTACCTTGATCAATATTTCTTAAAATAGGAAAGTGAGTAAAGAGTAAGGGATGACGGTCTAAAAGTTCGGAATCTACAGCTCCCGTTAAAAATTCGTTTCCATAACTGACTAATGCTATTTGACGATATATTCTTGGTAAATACATATATGCTGTTCTTCCTATTATAATCGTTTTAAATAACAGGTAGATTGAACAAAAACGCATGAGAAAACAATATCACTTTAGACAAGTGGGTCAAGATACTCATATCTGGGATGTACATCATCTGGTTGAGCTAACCAAAACTTTTGTGATTAAGAAAGTGGCACTTGCTGATATTCGAGAACTCAACGAAGCTTATTGGTTTCCAAATCAATCTCCGACGACACAGCAAATCATTGAACATTTTCAATTGGTTGAAGCTGCTGATCTGAGTTATCCCATTATTTTATGTGCTGAAGGACGGGTGATGGACGGTATGCATCGTGTTGCCAAAGCAAGTTTATTGAAACATGACGATATTTTTGCTGTGCAATTTGCACAAACGCCAGAACCAGATTTTATCAATGTGGATGAAGATGAACTGGATTATGATGAATAAACCAATCTTTTGATTTAATTAGAGATTACATAACCCAAACATGTTGCAATAGACTTTTCTTCCTGAATCTTTTTACAGTAAAGAAAACAAGATTGGGATAAAAAATATGCGAGTGAGTGTAGAAGGTTTAGAACAAGGCGCGATTGAAACAGAATTAAGTATCTTGCCAAGAAAGGGCGAAACTATTCGGATCTTTTATGGCCCAGATGCGGAAGTGGAGGGTGAAATTGAAAATATCCATCACATTGTCAATCAGCATGATGGCGGTCATAAAATCATTATCAAAATCAGACCTACTTTTTAAATTAAACAAAAAACCTAGATGAAGTGATCTAGGTTTTTTTATTTAGCCTGTTGTTATAAACCAAAATAATATGCACAAACACAGATGATAATGGTGAGGAGAATTAATTTAATCACACCTGAAGCGCCAACTTTGTGGTGCTGTTGGGTTGGGTTACGTTGTTGTGGAATTTCCATGGTTCGATCAATGATTTCTGGTTCCTCTGCTGTTAGTTGCGCCGTTTGGTAATGATTGGCGGTTTTCACAATTAGCTTGGCAAATAGATCATCTGCTTTTTGCAAAAAGTTACGCAGGTTAATTTGCTCCTCAGGACTAAGTAATTCGCCGGCCGCAGTGTAAGGATGCTTCTTTTGCTGTTCTAAATGATCCACTAATGCTTGGGTGCGATGTAATAAGCGGTGTGCACAGTCAGCTGGATAGTCGGTTGGGATTAAAGCCAGTTGCCGATTTGAAAGGTCGTCAGGATCGATTTCATAACCGTAGAAAGGAAAATCCTGCTGTTCGGGTTCTATAAAGTTGTCCGCATATTTGCTGTCAAACAGTTCTCTTTCCAGAAAAATAGCAACTTCATTCCAATTCACTTTTTTTAGATCGGCATCGATTTTCTTGGCAAATTTATCATTTAACTCGTAACGCCAAAGATCTTCTTGACGTAGAACCGATTGCTGAGAAACGGGCGCTTGAAATTCACTATCGCTATTGTCCCATTCATCAAGCTCATGTCCACAGATCCAGGCCGTTTTTTTGTTGCCTTGATGACTTACGATAAAATGTGCAAAGGGAAGCAGTTCAACATTGGCATTCGGATTCTGCTCATCATTGAGTACGCTGGACAAATGTAAACTCAGCTTTTTTACACCTTGTTTTTTTAAACCTTCAAGCCAAATCTGGAAATGTTGAGCCAGTAGATGCTGAGAAAGTAAATCTCTGAAGATCAGACGATTCTGATCAAAAACTGGATGTTCGATCCAGCGACTAAAATTAAGATTTCCCGCAAGGTATTCATTGCCATAGGTGACAAGGGTAAGCTGCTGTTTCCAGATTTGATCAAGCGCCATCGTTGTTATTTCTCATTGACGAATTAGGGTTTATTGATATTTCACAGATGCTTGCGACAGCGGACATTTTTTTGATGCTACAAGGCCTGTCTTATGTAATTTAGTCATTCTAAATAAATAAGACATAACACAGTAGCTGCAAAAAATGTCCCTGTCCCATAGGGTTATGGCTAAAACTTCCCTAAACTGTGTTATGAAACTTGGCAAGGGGTTCGCCATTGTCTGCGTTTCATGCCTTGTTTATGTCGTTTTAGCCGATAACGCAATGCATGGTTGAAATGTCAATAGACCCTAGTATCTTATCCATTTTATTCAATTATTGATCATTTTTTTCAAAAAAATAATGGATCTCTTTCATTCTGCTATTGTTTTATTCCTAAGTTTATGCAGAAAAACTAGATGATTTAAAGCTGGGTTTTGCTTCATAAAATGGGTAAAAAGCTGATAAACTATAGCGTTTTCTTATATTTCTATATTTTGTTGCTTTGAGAGTTACTATGTCACTGGAAGCCCTGACCACTGAAGCGCTTGCTGCCATTGCAGCGGCTCAAGACCTTGCTGCACTCGATCAAGTACGTGTGCAATTTACAGGGAAAAAAAGCCAGCTTGCAGAGCAGTCGAAAGCACTTGGAAAAATGGATCCTGAAGAACGAAAAGTACAAGGTGCTGCCATCCATGCTGTTCGTGAAGCAATCAATGCAGCTTTGACCGAGCGTCAACAGTCATTACAACAAGCTGAACTTGCGAAGAAACTGGCAAGTGAAACCATTGATATTACTTTGCCAGGTCGCGGTCAGCGCATGGGAAGTATTCATCCTGTTACTCAAGTACAAGAGCGTATTTGCCAATTTTTTACCAAGGCGGGATTTCAGGTTGCGCATGGTCCTGAGGTCGAAGATGACTATCACAACTTCGAAGCCTTAAATATTCCGGGACATCACCCGGCGCGTGCCATGCACGATACCTTCTATTTTGATGCGACACATTTATTGCGTACGCATACTTCGGGTGTCCAAATCCGTACTATGGAAACCAGCCAGCCACCGATTCGTATTGTGTGCCCAGGCCGTGTTTATCGTTGTGACTCGGATCAAACACATTCACCGATGTTCCATCAGATCGAAGGTTTATATGTTGCAGAGAACACCAGCTTTGCCGAGTTAAAAGGGTTATTGATTAACTTGCTCAATGAATTCTTTGAAAAAGATTTGAAAGTACGTTTCCGTCCGTCTTACTTCCCATTCACAGAGCCAAGTGCAGAAGTGGATATCATGGATGAACGTGGTCGTTGGTTAGAGGTTTTAGGTTGTGGCATGGTGCATCCCAATGTACTTCGTGCTGCAGGTATTGATCCTGATAAATACAAAGGCTTTGCTTTTGGTTTAGGGGTAGAGCGTTTTGCAATGTTGCGTTATGGCATCAATGATTTGCGTATGTTCTATCAAAATGATGTGCGTTTCTTACGCCAGTTTGCCTAAGCATTTTTTCAGGATTAGATAAGGTTTATACAAATGAAAATTAGTGAAAATTGGTTACGCACGTGGGTGAACCCAGCCATTGATAGCGATACATTGTCTGATCAATTAACCATGCTCGGTTTGGAAGTTGATGATTTGGCGCCTGTGGCAAAACCATTTACAGGTGTGGTTGTGGGTGAAGTACTCACCGTTGAACAGCACCCAGATGCAGATCGGTTACGTGTGACCACTGTGAATATTGGTTCTGGTGAGCCATTACAAATCGTTTGTGGTGCACCAAATGTACGTGTGGGTATGAAAGCGCCTGTTGCAACAGTGGGTGCGGTATTGCCTGGTGACTTTAAAATTAAAAAAGGCAAACTGCGTGGTGTTGAATCACATGGCATGTTGTGCGGCGCTTCTGAAATTGATTTAGAAGATAAGATTGACGGTTTATTGGAATTACCCGCTGATGCACCAGTTGGGATCAATATCCGTGAATATTTAAAACTTGATGACAACGTGATTGATATCAGTATTACGCCAAACCGCGGTGACTGTTTTAGTATCCGTGGTATTGCACGTGAAATTGCAGTGATCAATCAGTTAACGATGAATGAGCCTGAGATTCAGTCTGTTCCTGCAACTATTACTGATGAAAAAGCAGTGACCATCACGACTGAAGGTACGCCACGTTACTTGGGGCGTATTGTTAAAAATGTAAATGTTAAAGCAGCAACACCAGATTGGATGGAGCAAGCATTAGCACGTTCAGGTATCCGTACCCATAGCATTCTGGTTGATATTACTAACTACGTATTGCTTGAGTTAGGTCAACCTATGCATGCTTTTGATTTGGCGAAAATCGAAGGTTCAATTCACGTCCGTCAAGCGCAACCTAAAGAAAAATTAGTGTTGCTTAATGATCAGGAAGTTGAGCTGCAAGATGACATGATGGTGATTGCTGATGATCAAAAAGCATTAGCTATTGCAGGTATCATGGGTGGTTTGGCATCATCTGTCACCGATGATACGCAAGATATTTTTCTTGAAAGTGCATTCTTTGCGCCTTTAGCCATTGCTGGTCGTGCGCGCCGTTTTGGTTTACATACGGATTCATCTCAACGTTATGAACGTGGCGTCGATTTTGAATTGCCAATGATTGCAATGCATCGTGCTTCTGAATTGATTCAAGCATTTGCTGGTGGTGAGTTTGGCCCAATCACAGTGGCTGAACAAACGACTTTATTGCCAAAACGTGAAGCGATTGTATTGAAACAGGCGCAAGTTGATCAGTTACTTGGATACCAAGTAGCGGGTGATTTTATTGCTGATGCATTAACACGCCTAGGTTGTGTGGTTACCGCAATCGCTGAAGGCGAGTGGAGTGTTGTTCCTCCTTCGCATCGTTATGATATGGCGATTTATCAAGATTTGATTGAAGAAGTTGTACGTATCGACGGGTATGACAATATTCAAATCAGTTTGCCAAAAATTGATGTGAAATTAGAAAAATACCAAGACCGCTTTGAGGTTGCACAATTACGTCAAACGATTGCAACATTAGGTTATCAAGAAGCCATCAGCTTTAGCTTTGCTGATGCAAAACTTGAAAAGCAGCTGAATCCAGCAGTACAGCCATTGATGTTGGCGAATCCAATTTCAAGTGACTTGGCTGCGATGCGTAGTACCTTGTTATCAAGCTTGATTCCTTGTGTACAGTACAACTTAAACCGTCAACAGCAACGTGTACGTTTCTTTGAGCTTGGTTTACGTTTTGATTATCAGAATGCACAAAGTATTCATGACCTTAAACAGATCCCAACGCTGGCATTGATTGCTGTCGGTTCACGTACACCTGAATCTTGGCATGCAAAACCTCAGGCTATGGATTTCTTTGACTTTAAAGGTGAGGTTGAAGAGATTCTTGCAGCAGGTCGTATTGCTGTTGAGTTTGTTCGTACTGAACGTGCATGGTTACATCCAGGTCAATCTGCGGAAATTTTGGTAGATGGACAATCGATTGGTTATCTCGGTCGTTTACATCCATCTTTGGAAAATGAACTAGATTTGGGCACAACTTGGGTCGCAGAGCTGGATCAACAGGCTGTTTTGCAATCTTATGTATCTAATTTTACAGAATTATCACGTTTTCCATCAGTTAGACGTGATATTGCGCTTTTAATCTCTGATAATATTGAGGTAAGAGATATTCAGCGGTTAATTGAGCAAACTGGTGGAGAGTTACTCGACTCGACATGGTTGTTCGATGTGTATACGGGGCAAGGAGTTGAACAAGGCAAACGCTCTCTCGCTTTTGCAGTGTTATGGCAACATCCAACTCGTACGCTTGAAGATGCTGAAATTAAATCTGGTATGGATAACATTATTCAAGTGTTGGAAGACACTTACCAAGCGACATTGAGGGCCTCATGACAGCATTAACAAAAGCAGATATGGCGGACCATTTAAGTGAGCTTACTAGCTTAAATCGCCGCGAAGCAAAACAAATGGTCGAGTTGTTTTTTGACGAAATCAGCCAAGCACTGATTGCGGGTGAGCAAGTCAAACTTTCTGGGTTCGGTAATTTTGAGTTGCGTGACAAACGTGAACGTCCAGGACGTAATCCTAAGACAGGTGAAGAGATTCCGATCTCTGCCCGTCGCGTGGTAACGTTCCGAGCGGGTCAGAAATTTAGACAGCGTGTTGGAAATGAGCAGATCGATTGATCTGCTTTTTTTTATATTTTATTTTGATTGAATTCTAAATAATTAGGGCATAAAAAAAGAGAACCGTAAGGTTCTCTTTTTTCGATAATCTAAAAACTAGATTATTTAGCAGCAGAAGCTGGTGCAGCTGGAGCAGAAGCTGGAGCAGCAACTTCAGAAGCAGCAGCAACTGGAGCAGCAGCCGCCGCAGCAGTAGCAGCAGAAGCAGCAGTAGTAGCTTCAGAAGCAGCAACTACAGCTTCAGAAGCAGCAGCTTTAGCGTCAGCAGCTGGCGCTTCTTCTTTCTTAGAGCAACCAACGAAAGCTAAAGTAGTAGCAATAGCAGCAACAACAGCGAATTTTTTGAATAACATGGCATCACTCTCATAAATTTGTGAGATTAAAAAAAACCTTAAGTTAGTCTGTTTGTGCTTTTATTATTCCTAAACGCTTTAGGTAACAACGCAGGGAGCAGCCTAACTGGTCTGACGCTATCGTATCAAAGCAATTCGTGAATTACTACTGTTCTGTCCAACAAAACGACAAAAATGGGCAAAATTCGGCTGTTTTTTGATAGAAAATAACTATGGATTATAAATTCTAAATCGGTAAGTTGCGGAAATTAAATAAGTTATTTTATAAATATATAAATAAATCAATGAAATAGTGTTTTTGGTAACTTTTTTAAAAAAATGTAAATATTATGTAAGTATGTCAACTAAATAAAAAAAGCTACCATTAAGGTAGCTTTTTTATCCGACTTTAGGTCGATGCTTTTCTTTTCATTTGATCAAAGAAATCATCGTTGGTCTTGGTTTCTTTCATACGATCCAATAAGAATTCCATTGCCGCAAGCTCATCCATTGGATGAAGAAGCTTACGAAGAATCCAGACTTTACGTAGATTTTCTTCACTCATGAGGCGTTCTTCGCGGCGAGTACCCGATTTCTTGATATTCATTGCCGGGAATACACGTTTCTCGGCGATACGACGATCAAGAGTAATCTCTTGGTTACCTGTACCTTTGAATTCTTCGTAGATCACGTCATCCATCTTACTGCCTGTTTCAATCAAAGCAGTTGAGATAATGGTGAGTGAACCACCTTCTTCAATATTACGTGCTGCACCGAAGAAACGTTTTGGACGTTCTAAAGCATGCGCATCCACACCACCTGTCAATACTTTACCTGATGAAGGAATGACAGTGTTGTAAGCACGCGCAAGACGGGTAATCGAATCCAGCAGAATCACGACATCTTTTTTGTGCTCAACAAGACGCTTAGCCTTTTCAATGACCATTTCAGCCACTTGAACATGGCGGGCAGGTGCTTCATCGAATGTTGATGCAACAACTTCACCACGAACAGTACGTTCCATCTCGGTTACTTCTTCCGGACGTTCGTCAATAAGAAGGACGATTAGGAATACTTCAGGGTTGTTGCGGACAATGGATTGCGCGATATTTTGCAATAACATTGTTTTACCCGCTTTCGGCGGTGCAACAATGATTGAACGTTGACCTTTACCAATCGGTGCAACAAGATCAACAACACGTGCTGTTAAATCTTCAGTTGTACCATTCCCGAGTTCCATAATCAGCTGTTCTGTCGGGAAGAGTGGGGTTAAGTTTTCAAATAAAATTTTATTACGTGAGTTTTCTGGGGTGTCATAGTTAATTTGGTTAACTTTTAATAGGGCAAAATAACGCTCACCTTCTTTAGGTGGACGAATTGTACCTGTAATGGTGTCACCCGTACGTAAGTTAAAACGGCGAATCTGTGATGGACTGACATAGATGTCATCTGGTCCAGCTAAATATGAACCAGCCGCAGAGCGTAGGAAGCCAAAACCATCAGAAAGAATTTCGAGAACACCATCACCAAAGATTTCTTCGCCATTCATGGCATGGCGCTTTAAAATGGCAAAAATAATATCTTGTTTACGGTTACGTGCCATGCCTTCAAGGCCCATAAACTCCGCAATTTTAATGAGTTCGCCAATGGGTTTTTTCTTGAGTTCAGTTAAGTTCATAAGTGGTCAGACAGAATGGAATAAGTGGAGGACTACGTTAGGGAAAGAATAAAAATCGACCGCATACATACATGCTGATGTAATTGTATTTACACAACCACAATTCAGTAGTCTGGTTCATTGTTTCAGAGAGAAATGTGAAAACAATTGTTTATTGCCGAGCGGCGATCTTATGTTTTGTGTCTTGTAAGAAGCGCAATGAAGTAGATTCCATTCAAAGCTTCTTGATCCAGAAATATAGATGAAATCAGGGGATTTGTCAATTTTTAACTAGAAATACACTATTCATTTAATAGCGTATTTCTAGCACTGACAATTCAACAGTCGTATTAGATGTTTTGGTCAATAAATGCTGCAAGTTTTGAACGTGGCGCTGCACCAACTTGTTGAGCAACAACTTCACCATCTTTAAACATCAATAATGCTGGAATATTACGGATGTTGTATTTCACAGCAGTGTCTTCGCATGAAGTAACGTCAACTTTAACGATTTTAACTTTACCTGCGTATTCGTTTGAAAGTTCTTCAAGTACAGGTGCAATTGCTTTACATGGTGCACACCAGCCAGCCCAGAAGTCAACAAGTACAGGCGTTTCAGCATCTAAAACATCTGCTTGGAAGTTTTCATCAGTTGTATTAACAATAGTCGCAGACATAAGGTTGCTCCAAATTTAAGAAATAAAGTGCGAATTAGTTCATCATCACGATGAATATTACATTGCTACTTTACTCAATGTAAGGGTTTGTTCCGATTATTCAAGTTTGAAAATGAAAAGTCTAATGGATGCTCACGATGTTGATCATCGACTTCTACAATGATTTATGCATTAAAAGCAGAAATAGGTAACTTTTATTGATTAAAATGACTTTAAAATTGTAAGCATGTGAATTACTCTAATGCGTGAATTGAGCATGGGTTTATATGAATAATGTCTGATTTTCTGATTGATGAAGAGTTACTTGCTGCGATTGATATGGGATCAAACAGTTTCCATCTTGCAATTGCACGTGTTGATCACGGTGAGGTTAAGAAAGTCGCTTCAATGTCAGAAAAAGTACAGTTAGCAGCTGGGCTTGATGAAAATAAGAATTTAACAGAAGCAGCACAACAGCGCGGACTGGCTTGTTTAGCCCGTTTTGTGGGACGTTTAAGTTCGGTACAACCGAATCGTTTAAGAATTGTGGCGACCAACGCATTAAGACAAGCGAAAAATGGTCACGAATTTATTCAGAAAGCTGCAGAAATTTTACCAAAACCGATTGAAATTATTGCAGGTCGTGAAGAAGCACGCCTGATTTACTTGGGTGTTTCCCATACCATGGCCAATGGCGGTCGTCGTCTAGTTGTTGATATTGGTGGTGGATCAACAGAGTTTATTATTGGTGAAGAGTTTGAGCCACTGCATACCGAATCTTTACAGATGGGTTGTGTGGCTTATAGCAAAACTTTTTTCTCTGATGGCGAGATTACCAGCAAAGCATTTGATAAAGCTGTAGTAGCAGCCCGTAAAGAAATGTCAGGTATTGCCAATACCTATAAATCAGTGGGTTGGGATACCGTTGTCGGTTCAAGTGGAACCATCAAAGCCTGTCGTCAGATTGCGGTTAATCTTGGTCTGAGTGATGAACAGGAGAATCTGACCCGTGATGGCTTATATAAGTTAAAAGATCGTTTACTTAAATTTAAACATATCTCTGAAATTGATTTTGAAGGTCTACGGGAAGATCGTCGAGCAGTTTTGCCAGCTGGCGTTGCGATTTTATTTGCCATTTTTGAAGTTTTAGATATCGATAAATTGGCATATTCTGATGGTGCGTTACGTGAAGGCGTCATGTATGACCTGCTTGGACGTTTCAAGCATGAAGATATTCGTGACCGTAGTGTGCAAGCCTTAATGGGTCGCTACAATGCGGATCCGAAACAGGCAGAACGTGTGGTCAGCACTGCTCAGCAATTGTTTGACGGAGTGGCTGAAAGTCTGAATTTAACCACTGAAGACAGTGACTTACTGCGTCGTGCGGCTTATTTACATGAAATTGGTCTGGCGATTAGTCATGCTGGTTATCATCGTCATGGCGCGTATTTATTGCAGCATTCGGATATTCCTGGTTTCTCACAAATTGATCAAAACCATTTGTCTCATCTGGTTTCACATCACCGTCGCAAGTTGCGTGCAGATGCAAAAAATGACGTTTTAAAGGTCGGTGGTAGCCATTTACTTTATCTTTGTTTATTGCTTCGTCTGGCTGTTTTGCTGAACCATAGTCGTAGTGATCAGATGCTTCCTGCCATTGAACTCAGTGTTGTAAATGATCAACAATGGCAACTAAGCGTATCTGGCGATGCTAAACAATGGCCTTTATTAGTTGCTGACCTGCATGATGAACAATTGCAGTTTAAGCATTGGGACATTGAGTTAAATATTCAGTCAGACAAATTTGTTGATTAACCATATTATTATGGATCATTCTTGACTTATGAAAAATAAAGCGACTCAGTCCAAGGCTTGGGCTACGGTTCAAATTGCACGACATCCTGAACGTCCGCAATTTCTAGATTATGTCAGTGAAATCTTTACTGAATTTGATGCACTTCATGGTGACCGTTTATTTGGTGATGACGGTGCCATGATTGGTGGTCTGGCACGTTTTGATGGGCAACCTGTGATGGTTGTCGGTCAGCACCGTGGCCGCAGTACCCGTGAAAAGTTACAGCATAACTTTGGGATGTGTAACCCAGAAGGTTATCGTAAATCACAGCGCTTACTTGATATGGCTGAGCGCTTCAATTTACCAGTATTTACGTTTGTCGATACCATGGGGGCTTACCCAGGTGTAGGTGCAGAAGAGCGTGGTCAGGCTGAAGCGATTGCAACCAGCTTGGCGCAACTTTCAAGTTTGAAGGTTCCAGTGATTGCGACTGTACTTGGCGAAGGTGGTTCTGGTGGTGCTTTAGGTATTGGCGTAGCAGATCGTGTGATTATGCTATCGCATAGTATCTATTCAGTGATTTCACCTGAAGGTTGTGCTTCTATTTTATGGAAAACCGCAGAAAAAGCCGCACAAGCAAGTGAAGCACTGGCATTAACTGCCGATAAACTCCAAGCTTTAGGCATCGTTGAATATGTCGTGGACGAAGGTGAAGGTGCACACTTGCAACCTGAAAAAGTCATGCATGATTTGAAAGATGTGTTAAAGCAAGCTTTAGATGAATTGCAACCGATGGATGCCCAAGAACGATGCGACGCACGTTATCAACGTTTAATGAAGTTTGGCAGCAGCAATTTAGGCATCGCGTCTTAGGACAAACACAGCATTTTTCTGAACAAACTCAATTCTTGATTGGGTGTAGCGGCGGCATGGATTCCATGCTGTTGCTGTATCTGATGTCTGAACTTTTTCCAAATCGAATTCGTGCCATTTATGTCGATCACCAGCTGCAAACGCTGAGTGCTGGCTGGGGATTGTTTGTCCAACAGCAAGCTGAAGCATTTAATATTCCTGTCATTCTGCAAAAAGTCACTGTTGAAACTGGCAATCTGGAGCAGCAAGCGCGACGAGCCCGTTATCATGCTTATCAGCAACACTTACAATCCAATGAAATTCTTGTCTTAGCACATCATCAGCAAGATCAGGCTGAAACGTTCTTATTGCGTCTATTTTCTGGGGCGGGAGTCAATGGACTCGCTGCCATGCAACAGCTTGATATCCGTGAGGATATGACCATCTGGCGACCATTTTTAGATTTGAGTCGGGAACAGATTGAACAGTGGTCACAACAACTGGCTTTGAACTATGTCACCGATCCGACCAATCACGATACACATTATGATCGGGCATGGTGCCGAGAACAATTATGGCCGCTGCTAGAAAACCGTTTCCCTAAAATGCAGTCGGCTGTGGCACGAAGCAGTTATCTGATGCAAGATGCAGCGGAAATCTTAAATGATGTGTTGAAACAGGACTGGCAGCATTGTGCAACGGATCGTGAGTTGGATTTAACGAAATTGGCTGAGCTTTCAACAGCGCGGCAACGACAACTGTTATCCGTCTGGATTAAAGGTAAAGACCAATATCGCCCAAGTTACGATATGGTACAGCGCCTACAGAATGAAGTCATTTGGGCAAAACCTGATGCGCAGGCAAGTTTGCATATTCACCCGCATTACTATGCGCGTTATCAGAAAAAATTATACCGTTTAAGCCATGATGAATTGTATGCGGAACAGCAAACAAGCTTTCCGAATATTATTTCTCAACAGTATGAAATGGGACAAGTGATTCAGGTTGCTGCTGGACAATTTAAGATTGAATCGCAAGCCATGGGCCTTTCTGCACAACTGTTAGGGCGTGAGTTGAAGCTACTCAAACGTCAGGGTGGAGAAAAAATTCATCTTTATGGTCGTGTTGGACATTGGCCTCTCAAAAAAGCCATTCAAGAAGCACAGATTTTGCCTTGGTTACGTCATACAATTCAAATATTAGTCGTGGATAATGTTATGCTTGGGGTTCTTAGCCCAAAAGGTTTTTGGTTGGCGCAATCTGAGTATTTAGAGCAGGGTGGTTGGCAACCAAGTTTAATTTCTGACTGTACTTTTCAGCAGTCTTTTTGATATGACGAGTAGGACATGGCGACAGCATTGAATAAAAATATTTGTTTTATTGGCGGCGGTAATATGGCGCAAGCCTTGATTGGCGGCTTACTTTCTCGTGGATTACCTACGACACGTATTACTGTTTCTGACCCAGTAGAGCAAATTCGTCACGTATTAGAAGAAAAAGGGATTCAGACCACCACAGATAATGTGGAAGCAATCAAGAATGCAGATGTCGTCGTATTGGCAGTAAAACCGCAAGTGTTGGCAACGGTATTACAACCATTAAATGGTTTGTTGTCAGATAAACTTGTGATCTCGATTATTGCGGGTGCTGAGATTCAGACCATTTCAGATTTGATTGGTGGCAGTCAGCGTATTGTCCGTGTTATGCCAAATACGCCAGCCTTGGTTCAAACAGGTGCGCATGGTATTTATGCCTCTGAAGCTGTTGATGCACAAGACCGTGAATTAACCAGTCAGATTCTTGCAGCGACAGGTTTAACCATCTGGGTAGAAAATGAAGCACAAATTGATGCAGTAACTGCAGTATCGGGTTCTGGTCCTGCATATTTCTTCTATTTGATGGAAAGTATGATTCGTGCAGGTAAAAACTTGGGGTTGGATGAAAAAGTTGCAACTGCATTGACCTTGCAAACTGCATTAGGTGCGGCGCAAATGGCAATTACCAGCTCAAATTCTCCAGCAGAATTACGTAAAAATGTGACCTCTCCAAATGGCACCACACAAGCAGCTTTAGAGGTGTTTGATCGTGCGCAGATTTCACAAAATATTCAAGCAGCGCTTGCAGCAGCTCAAAAGCGTAGCCAAGAGCTTGCGCAAGAGCTGAGTGACAAGACTAAATCGGTTTAAGTAGGATAAGACAATTATGGGTGCAAGTTCTGCGCTAATTTTTGGTGTTTTGATCAATGTTGCAATTTTATTGGTCTTTTTCCGTTTTTTAATGCAATTGGCGGCAGTGAGTCCATACAATCCAGTGGTACTTTCGACAGTGAAAGCAACCAAGATTGTAGATATTTTTAGTCGTATTTTCCCAACAGTCGGCAAGGGGCGTGTCAATTTAGCGGCAGTAGCTTTGTTGGTGGTACTGTATTTACTGAAAATGTTCGGTTTGATGTATTTATCTGGACAGATGCCACATAGCGCAGTGTATCTGGTGATCACGACATTTGTGACCATGATTCAGGACTTGATCCGTTTCTGTCGTTATTTGATTTTTGCCACCATCATTTTAAGCTGGGTGGTGATGTTTACACAGACACGTTCACCCTATATTGAAGTGATTCAGGAGCTGGCTGAACCATTGCTTGCACCTTTCCGTCGTATCATGCCGAATATGGGAATGATTGATCTTTCTCCAATTTTGGCGTTCTTGGCTTTATATGTTGCTGAGATCTTGATGAATGAAGCAGCTAAAGTTCTGTTAACAGGTCTTTAAGCAAGTTTGATTCAATAAAAAATGGGCGTAATGCCCATTTTTTATTTCTTGATCAAGCGTTGTCTTATGCTTTGGTTGAGTGGATTGGAAAAGTAGCGTGCAATCCAACCCCCTAGGACAATTGCCAGAATAAAGTAAATCAACAATAACAAGAGCTTATTACCTTCAGTCAAGGCTGGTGTATAAAACAATTTAAAGAAACCCAGAATGATGAGATGAAATAGATAAATCTCATAACTATTCTTACCGATATTTCTGATCCAATCAAAATGTGAAGATACTGAATCTGCCCGTTCATTGGCGACATTTGCCAGAATCACGATCACGGTAGAAAATGCAAATAAGCTGATTCCCCAGATGCAATTTTCTTTAATCGATCCTGAAAAGTAGATGAACAGCATAACTGCAATTGCAATCGTTTTTAGTGCTGACCAGACTTTAGGCTGAAGGATCAGCTTCGGGGTAAGGGCAGCGAGACAGCCAAAAGCAATGCCATCAAAGCTGGAAAAGTAATGGTATAAATAAGCCCCACTTTCTTCACCATAATGTAAGAACCTAAAATATGGCGCGAATAGAATCAGACCGATACAGACCACGACAAATAAACTTTGTTTTCTGAAGAACAATGCAGCCAGTGGGAAGCTTAAATAAAAGACTTCTTCAACCGATAACGACCATAATACGCCCAGTACATAGTTGACCCAGCCATTTTCAATAATCAGGATATTCATCCAAAAGGTGAGGGCTGCTAGATTGACAGTGGATTGCGCAACGACAATCTCATTAGGCGCTTGGGTCATAAAGGGTTTTAGCTCAAACGCACCGAGAAGATTCACCAGACAGATGAGTAAAATCATGGTGGGCATAATGCGAGAGAATCTTGAAATATAGAAATCCCGAATATTGATCTGGGCTAGAGATCCCCAACGTTTAAGGCTATGTGAGGTGATCAGGTAGCCTGAGATGACAAAGAACATGGTGACGCCATAATTTCCATTCCGGGCCAAAAGCGTGGTGATATTCTCTCCAAAAATTTGAAAATTGATGGAAGTATCAAACAATTTATAAGGAATATTAAAGTGATGGAGTAATACCAGAAAGATGGAAATAAAGCTTAATGAATCAATGGAATGGTAACGGTTAAATTGAACTTGATTAAAGGACATATTGCATTCCTTTCTCCTATGCGGATTAATTTTTATCGGGTATTCTTTATTATTCGTGTTCTTGTAGCGCAGGGGAGTTGATCCCCTGTCTGCAAGAAACATTATGTTTTTATGAGCTGGGGGCTGGCTTAGTGCGCAGCGTCCCAGTTTAGTCCTTGACCTACTTCAACCACAAATGGCACAGAAATTTGCAAGACAGATTGCATTACTTCCGCAATTTGTTTTGAAAGTTCATCTGCAATTGCTGCATCCGCTTCAAACACAAGTTCATCGTGTACCTGTAATAACAGCTTAGCTTGATCTTTCGGCAACATTTTATCGACTGCAATCATGGCAAGCTTGATAATATCTGCTGCACTACCTTGTAACGGCGCATTAATTGCTGCACGTTCGGCTGCCTGCTTAATCATTTTATTGGTTGCCATAATGTCTGGCGTATACAAACGACGGCCGAGAATCGTCTCGACAAAGCCTTGTTCGCGCGCGATCTGGCGGGTACGTTCCATATAGTCCAGTACGCCTGGATAACGCTGGAAGTAACGTGCGATATAGCTACGAGATTCTTCACGGGTAAAGCCAAGCTGACGGGTTAAACCAAATTCAGACATCCCGTACAGCAGACCAAAGTTGACCGCTTTGGCTTGGCGACGTTGATCATTGGTGACATCTTCAATATCAATACCCAATACTTCGGAAGCAGTACGACGGTGCACGTCCTGACCTTGCTGGAAGGCATGAACTAATGCATCATCTTGAGAGAAATGTGCCATCAAACGCAATTCGATTTGCGAGTAATCGGCTGCCAATAATACTCGACCTTCAGGTGCAATAAATGCTTTACGAATCTGACGACCAATCGGGGTACGGATTGGAATGTTTTGCAGGTTTGGATCGGTTGAAGACAAACGACCTGTCGCTGTCAAGGCTTGATGATAGCTGGTATGCACACGATGGGTGGTATCATTCGACTGTACGATCAGGCGATCCGTATAGGTGTTTTTGAGTTTCGCTAAACTGCGATGTTCCAAAATCACTTCTGCTAAAGGATGCTCAATTTTCTCAAGGATACTTTCGCTGGTGCTGTATTGACCTGTGGCTGTTTTCTTACCACCTTTGAGTCCAAGCTTTTCAAACAGGACTTCACCAACCTGTTTAGGTGATGCCACATTAAAAGCTTCGCCCGCCAGTTCTGCTGCTTGAGCTTCAAGCGTTTGAATCGTTTCTGAAAACTCAACACTGAGTTGATCGAGGAATTGATGATCCAGCTTAATACCATCTTCTTCCATGCCTGTGAGCACGCGAGCAACTGGCATCTCAATGTTATGCAGGATATTTACCAGTTCAGGATGGGCTTTCAGTTTTGCTGCGAGCACTTCATATAAACGATAGGTAACATGCGCATCTTCAGCAGCATAATGGGCTGCCACTTCAAGTTCGATCTGATTAAAGGTTTTTTGTTTAGCACCTTTACCTGCGATTTGCTCAAAAGTCGTGGTCAAATGGCTGAGATAAAGACGGGCAACATCATCCATGCCATGTCGTGTTGCAGCAGCATTCAACACATATGAAGCAAGCATGGTATCGAAATACCAGCCTTGAATAGTGATACCGTGATTGGCAAAGATATGAGCATCATATTTTAAATGATGACCAATTTTCTTCACTTGTTCATTTTCAAGGATCGGTTTGATCTGAGCTAGAACCTGTTCACGATTCAGTTGTTCTGGTGCACCTTCATAATCATGTGCGACAGGAACATAGTAAGCATCATTGGCATCAAATGCGACCGAGAAACCGACCAGCTCAGCAAAGCGGTAATCCAGATTGGTGGTTTCTGTATCAATCGCAAAATGATCTGCTTGCTGCATACGTTGCAATAACGCATCCCAGTCCTGTTGGCTCAGCACTGTATGGTAAGTTGCTGTACCGAGTTGATCATCCTGACTAGACAGACTGGCATGATCTTCAACAACCACTTGCTCAGTTTTTTGCTCAGCTTTGGCAATACTTTGAGATGTCTGTTGATAAGCTGAACTGTTTGGATTATTTGGATGATCCAGCGATTGTAACTGGTTACGGAATTCGAGCTCAGTATAGAGATTACGTAACTGATCTACATTTGGATTGGTGAGTTTAAGATCATGCCAATCTAAAGCCAGATCAAGATCACAAACAATACTTGCCAATTGATGGTCAATTTTGATGTTCTCTACGTTATCTTTAATGTTCTGGCTGATTTTGCTTTTCAACTGATCGGCATTAGCAATGATATTGCTCAATGTACCGTATTCATTCAACAGTTTCGCCGCTGTTTTCGCGCCGACTCCTGGAACGCCCATAATTCCGTCAGAAGCATCGCCCATCAGGGTCAGGTAATCGATGATCTGATTGGGATGTACCCCGAATTTCTCAAAAACACCCGCTTCATCTAAAACACGTTCTTTAAAACTATCTTCCAGTTTGACGTGCTCATTGACCAGCTGTGCCATGTCCTTGTCACCGGTCGAAATCAGGACATGATGACCTTCTGCCAAAGCGCGTTTGGTTAATGTTCCAATAATGTCATCTGCTTCCGCACCGGGAAGACTATACAACGGAATACCTTGTGCTCTGATCAAAGCATGTAAATAAGGAATTTGCTGAGATAGCTCCTCAGGCATACTTGGACGATCACCTTTATAGATCGGTGATAACTTATGACGGAAAGTTGGCTCTGGCGTATCGAAAATGACAGCCATGTGAGTCGGTTGGGTACGACGCATCAATTTCTGGATTGCTGAAATTGCACCACGTATTGCATTGGTATGTAAGCCAGTAGACGTCGTTAATGGCGGTAAAGCGTGAAAAGCACGAAATAAGAAATAAGACCCGTCAACCAAGACAAAAGGTGGCATTGCGCAAATCCTAATTATAAATTAGTCGGTATTTTACGTGAAAAAGCCGTGGCTGTCTTATCTGAACGCGGATGAGTACGGCTGGATTTGTCGTTTAAGATTTGCAGTATTTTGTATGTGAAAATACCTGCTTATGCAGTGATCAAGTAAGATACCAGCAATGAAGCTGTCATAATTGATATAAGTCTATGTATAAAAAAGACAAACAGGGAATGGTTTTTGTCCTGATTGCTTTGACGGTGCTGCTTGCTTGTGCGGTTGCATTTAAATGGCATGCGACTGTTATCGCAGCGACGATCGGGCTGACCGTTGTTATTGTGCACATTCTATCTGAGATTCATCAGCGCTTGCTGCAACTTGAACAGGCAACGCCGAATAATTTTGCACAGATAGCGGGTATTGATGTACAGAAAGTTGTGATATATGGTGCGGCGCTTGTCGCGCTATTTGCCTATGCCAATACTTGGATGTGGCTGGCTGGCGGCGCTTTATTGGTATTACTGTTGTGCCTGATCCAAACGATTAGTGCCTTTCAAACCCGTCTGTTGCATTTGGAGCATGACGCGATTCAGCGACATCAGGTTGGGATGGGGAGCTTTGATCACTCACAGCAGAGCCATCCTGATCAGAAGATTGAAACGATTCAAACAGCTACAGTTTCCTCACATTCTGTTCAACCCGAGCAGCCCCCAGCATGGATGCATCAAGAGACTTCATCAGCTCAAGAAGCATTTGGACAGACCCAGACTTCAGTTACTCAAGCTGTTGAGCCTAAAACACCGAGTTGGTGGCAGCCTGCATTGGACTGGATGATGCACGGCAATCCAATTCTTCGTGTTGCTGTCGCCGTGTTAATGGTCGGTGTGGTTTTATTATTACGTTTTGCTAGTGAACATTGGCAACTCAGTCTTGGCGTGAAGTTGGGTTTTATTGCCAGCGCGGGGGCAGTGACGACGGTTGCAGGTTATTTACTGCAAAAGAAAAATCAATTATTCGCAGTTGCGCTACAAGGCGTAGGGCTAGCTGTCATTTTCTTGACGCTGATTTTCTCACATCATTTTGCAGTGATTGCCAACTTAAGCACCGCCAGTATGCTGTTTGTATTTTTATTATTGGCAACGGTCTATCTGAGCTTAAAGCAACAGGCCTTGTATTTGGCTATGTTGGCCTTGACCATGGCCTATCTAGCTCCACTGGTGATTCCTCAAAATCATCCAGATGTGATTTTCCTGTTTGGCTATTATTTTGTGATTAACTTGGCTGTGGCGGCGCTGAACTTTATTCAACCCTGGAAAATCCTGCATCAAATTGCGTTCTTTGCCACCATGTTTATTGGTGGTTCGACCATCGGAATTTATGCAAATTCAGCGCAGTTTAATACCTTGGATATGATTCTGTGGTTGCATATGGCTTTATTCATCTGGCTCAGTATTCGTTATAGCCAATTGATGCTACGTGCTCAAAACCAGCAGCAACAAACACATCAGTCATCTGAGCGCTTACAGCCGATTTTAGATGTCGGTCTGATCTTTAGTGTGCCTGTCTTGGGCTTTTCCTTGCATGCCTATTTAATGCATAACTCAACCTCAGCACTCACTTGGGGGGCTGTTGCACTTGCCACGACTTATATTGCTTTAAATCTCTGGATTAAACGTCAGCATCCACAATTATCAATCTTGGCCAAAAGTTTCTTTATCCTTGCGGTGGTGTTTGTTGCATTGATTTTCCCATTGGCCAAAGGTGCACATTGGACTTCAACTGGCTGGGTGATTCAAGGCACGGCATTAATCGTTTGGGGCGTCACTGAGCGATACCGTTTAAGTCGTTATGTGGGTGTCGCACTGGTCTTGCTCAGTTCGGTAGCATTACTGTTTCAGGTCTGGTCAAATGATCATTTCCCGATTTTAAGCACCGCAATTTTTGCTTTAGCGCAATTTATTTCGGCTTTTTACTTGTTGCATTATCAGGAAGTCGAAAAGTACTTTAGTGCGCGGATGCTGAGCGGCGTGTTTTTAGCGCTTGGTTTATATTCTGGAGCAATTGCGGCTGTTGAATTGATGCAATGGCAACAGCATGGGCTAAGTCCTTACCTTGCGATTGCGGCAATATTACTGGCACTGTTTAGTTTGGCGGTACATGTTAAATCACGATTGCAGTGGGGCAATGTACAACTGATCTTATTGGCCGGCTTATTAGCTTTGCTCTATGCGGAAAGTTTTGCTCAAAATGTGTATGTCGTTTGGCACTGGTCGAGTAGCTTAAATCAGATCAGCTTTGCTGTAGCTTCGATTACGATGATGTTAATACTGACCAGCTTGAGTGCTCACACATCTAAAGCGTCGCTCATGTTGTGGTCAGCTTTGCTTTGGCTCAGTCTTGCCAGTATTGGATTGGCTATTTTCCCCATCATGCCACTTGTCGCGCTTGCGATTGTCCCAGCCATTTATAGTATCTGGCGATTTATATCGAATAAAACCCAGTTGCTCCATCAGGTTCCGATCTGGTGCCTAACCTTAGTCTGGCTGGTATTGGTCAGTCTAGATCTATATTCTGCACAGCAATATTATGTTCTACCGCTGCTTAACCTAACGGATATCCTGTCTTTATTGATGTTCTTCGGTCTGATCTGGATTATTTACCATCATGACTTTAGTGCCGAGCGTTCGATAGAATGGGGCTTTAAAGTGACCACGATTTTGATTGGTCTATTGGTGCTGAGTAGTGTGGTGGTGCGTGCCATGCATCATTATCTAGGAACACCATTCTGGGGGACAGCAATCTGGTCGAATGGCGATGTACAACTTAGTTTAACGCTGCTGTGGGTTATTTTAGCCTTCGTTCTCATGACTTTTTCCAGTCGCCGCCACATCCGCCAAATCTGGTTTGTCGGTGCGGCTTTATTGGGAATCGTGGTCATGAAGTTATTGTTATTGGACTTATCGCAAAGTGGCACTTTAACCCGTGTGATTTCATTTATCGGTTCGGGAGCGGTGATGCTGGTGATTGCTTATTTAGCTCCGTTGCCACCTGCGCTAAGTGAGACCAAGAAAGAAAGCTAATTATCTTTCTTTCTCGTCTTTTTTCAGTTCTTTCTGATTGGCATATTGATCGATTTCATCATTTTCCAAAGGTAGAGGTCGATCAATCAGGCCCATCTTCGGTACTGGAATTTCGATCTCATTTTCCAGAAAGCCATTACGAATCCGTTCCTGCATTTCATCGCGGACTTTAAGTGAGTTTTCCTGACGGCACCACACCGCAAATAACAACTCAATTGAAGATTCCCTAAATGCAGTAACAGTGACTGTTGCTTTCGGGTCATCCATCACCAGTGGATATTTCGCTGCCACATCTAACAAGACTTGGCGAACTTTGATGATATCTTCATGGAAATTAATGGCGAGTGTAATCGGAATACGCCGTATTGGATATTTGGATAAATTCATCACGGGCGTTCGAATCAGTTGTTCGTTCGGCAAGCGAATATAAACATTATCCAGCGTCAAAAGTTTGACTGAGAGTAAGTCAATTGAAATGACTTCACCCTCAATGGTTTGACCCCGAATCAAGGTAATTTGAATGGTATCACCGACTTCAAAGGAGCCTTCACCAATCAGGAACAAACCACTGATCAAGTTGGTTGCAGAAGTCTGAGAGGCGAAACCCAAAGCGACCGTCAAGATCCCTGCTGCACCGAGAAAGACACTCAGTTTAAAACCCGCTTCCCTTAAACTGGTCATGATGAACAGCAAGAAAATAAAATAAAAAATACCTCGACGCCATAATAAGCGTTGATGTGCATTAAAACGGCTACCAATGGTGCGGATAAAGGCATTGGAGACCAGTCGCGCAATCAGGAAGCCGATAAAACATAAAATAATGGCGACCACGATTTCGCTGAGGCGCTCAAAATTAATGTTGGTAAAAACACTGGTCAGGCTGCCAGCAACATCTTTTGGAATATTTGAATTCGGCATGGCAACCCCTTAGAAGAATGAATCAAACATATTGAATAAGGTGCTACCAGGGGCTCGAGGGGGATGTACATAGGTGACTTCACCTGCCTGAGTCGGGGTTTTGTTTTCAATGCGAATTCTTGCCGGATGATCTGTGCCTTCGTAATAGACCTTGATTTGTGAGGTCCATAAGCGCCCTGTACTTTCACTATAAAATAATGGTAGGGCAGGCACAGGCACATTCATACGGTCAAAGCGCAATTGATGATGACTGGTATTGTGAAACTCAATTGGCGTGACCGCTCGGAAAGCACGTGGTTTAAGGAGATTCAAATCGATACGACCGTCGACTGAAGTGGCGTAGCAAATCTCACCATTTTGTGGGTCTTTACCAAACCATGTGTCTTTCGGTTGAATCACGGGAATATCAAAAAGCGGTTCAGAAAGCCCATCCACCAGACCTGCGATCCACAATGGTGTGCTGATATATAAGGTTCCACGCTGACCCGCTGGAATATAAATCGGATCCACAGGACGAATCACCACTGAACGATCAGCCAGACGCGGCATTAAATGAAACGTACTATTGGTTTTATGAAACATGTAGCGTTCAATTTTTGCTGGAGGCGGCATGGCAAATTCAATATCGTTCAATATTCGCCACTGTTGTTCGTAGTCATACTGAAATTGAGGGCGATGATATTCCAGACGCCATTCTTTAATGCCGCGAGTTAGACGAAAGAGCAATGAACCGAATTGCCAAGCTTTGGCCTGTTGAAGTTCGAATTGTTGTTCACCCCACCATTTCAACGTATTGGAAGGTGGTACTTCAAATTGATTATTTTGAGACAAGATGCAAAATTCCTTTGTGAGTATGCTAAACAGACTTCACGCTGTAATCTGCTTAGAGTACACTCAATACTTTCTCTTATCATTATTTGTGTGATGCAAATACTTAAACAAATACAAATTCCTTATAGTTTTGCGAAGCGACATGGCGTTTTATTGCGCTATGAAGGTGATCAAATTTTTATTGTACGACGCAAGGACACTGCGCGTATTGCGTTGCAGGAAGCGCGTCGAATTCTGGGGAAATCTGCTCACGATCAATTGTGTAGTGATCAGGAGTTTCATGCCTTACTCAGTTCCAGTTATGCGGGCGATACAGGCGAGTCGCAGCAAGTTGCAGCAGGACTGGAAGATCATCCCGATTTACTGAGTCTGGCCGATCAGGTGCCTGAAGCCGAAGACCTAATGGATCAGGAAGATGATGCACCGATTGTTCGTTTGATTAATGCCTTATTGTCAGAAGCGATTCGCGTCAGCGCCTCAGATATTCATATTGAAGCCTTTGAGAAAAAACTGTCAGTACGTTTGCGTGTTGATGGTCAATTGCGTGAGATTGTGCAGCCACGTCGTGAGCTGGCACCGCTCTTGGTATCTCGTATCAAGGTCATGGCGAAACTGGATATTGCCGAAAAGCGAATTCCACAAGATGGTCGTATTTCATTACGCCTTGCTGGACGCGAAGTGGATGTACGTGTTTCGACTTTGCCTTCTTCGCATGGCGAGCGTGTGGTGATGCGTTTGCTGGACAAGCAGGCAGGGCGTTTAAACATGACCCATTTAGGCTTGATGAAAAATGACTATGAGCGCTTAACTCAACTGGTCCATCGCCCACATGGCATTATTCTTGTGACTGGCCCAACAGGTTCGGGTAAAACCACCACCTTGTATGCCGCCTTGTCTGATCTGAATGACAATACCCGTAATATTCTGACAGCCGAAGATCCAATTGAATATCAACTGGAAGGGATTGGACAAACTCAGGTCAATACCAAAGTAGATATGACCTTTGCGCGTGCGTTGAAGGCGATGTTGCGTCAAGATCCGGATGTAGTAATGGTCGGTGAGATTCGTGACTTGGAAACTGCTGAAATTGCAGTTCAAGCTTCGTTAACGGGTCACTTGGTACTTTCCACACTGCATACCAATACTGCAATTGGTGCGGTAACACGTTTAAAAGATATGGGAATCGAGCCTTTCCTCTTGGCGAGCTCTTTAATCGGCGTGATTGCACAGCGTCTGGTTCGTACTTTATGTCCGCATTGTGTGACATGGCGTCAGGCAGATGATTTTGAGCGTCAGGTTTTCCAGCATCTGAAAGTTGATGAATATATGCAGCTGCCTGAACCACAGGGCTGTGAAAAATGTTCACATGTAGGCTTTAGCGGTCGAACTGCAATTTATGAAATCGTGCCAGTCGATGAGTCGATGCGCCGTTTGATTCATGGCAATGCGGCGGAGTATGAATTGGAAAATCATGCGCGCCGTCATGCGGCTTCAATTCGAGATGATGGTTTATTGAAAGTTTTAGCTGGCAAAACGACATTGGAAGAAGTACTTCGTGTCACCAATGAAGCTGCGGAAGAATAAATTTAAGCCTTGAAATAAAAAACAGCATGCAGATCGCATGCTGTTTTTTTATGATTACTAAAATTATTCAGCAGTCACAATATTAAAATTCACATCAATATTGTTGCGGGTCGCATTTGAATAAGGGCAAACAATATGTGCAGCAGCAACCAATTGTTCTGCTTCAGCTTGTTCCATTCCGATCAGATAAATATTTAAAGTGACTTCAATACCAAAACCCGTTGGAATTGGACCAATTCCGACTTCACCTTCTACATAGGCATCTTTGCTGATATTGAACTTATCGCGGTTCGCAACAAACTTCATTGCGCCCAAGAAGCATGCAGAATAGCCAGCAGCAAAGAGTTGTTCTGGGTTGGTCACTGCACCGCCAGCACCGCCCATTTCTTTAGGTACACCGAGTTTTACATCTAAAACGCCGTCAGAAGAGGTTGCACGGCCATCTCGACCGCCTGTTGCTTTTGCTTTTGCACGATAAACCACTTTTTCTAATGACATGATTATTCTTCCTGAAGATTATTGAATGCAATTTGATCGTACTGGATCTAAATTAAAATACAAGTCAGCAAACGTTATAGATCCTGCCATCTTTGGTCGTGATATGTGTAGGGGAGTTTCTATGTTTTGTAGGTGTTTTATATATGAGTGTAGGGCATGATTAGTTATGCCAATTCACATTGTTAAAGGGACATAAATACGAATCGCTTGAATCATAAAGGTTGGCTATTTGGGGTAATAAATTAATCTGGCAGATCTCATTTTTATTGTGTGCCCAAAACAAAAAACATAAGTGATAAGACTTATGCTAATGCTAGATAATAAATTTAATGTGTCTGTTACCAGAGATCAGCAATTTTTTTCATGAGACGGGCACGATAACGCGCTGTCGGATTGCCGAGGTTATTTTCTGCTTCAAGTTCAAAATGCTTCTGCCAAGCCTGAATCATGTCTAGGGTTGTGCCTTTTTGCTTAATCACTGCAACATCTTCGCGTCGAATATTATCGAGACGTTGTCTGGCACCTTCTGGGCCTGTTCCCCAGCCAATAATCCATTGACCAAAAGCATTCAGGGATAAATTTTGTGGTGTAGATAACACTGTTGTTGAAGTGGCCGATTCATCCGTATTTGCATCAACGGTTGTGGCGTGAAGTGGTACGGTGGCCCCCAAAAAAAACAAAGCAGCGATAAATCTAAACATGAACAAAGCTTAATAAGAATGAGTTGATGATGTTACATCATGCATATCCCAAAATCATTCGACTTTGCTCTATGATGATCAATAAATTGTATTAAATCATGAATCTAGAAATGGTACATTGGTAAAAATTGACCAAGACGGTCAGAATATATTCTATTGCTGATATTTTGTGCAAAATTGCGATTAAAAAAGCTGATAGCGTTTCATTTTTAATAATTGATGAGCTTGCGATGTTGCATCAGTGGCATAGAGGCACGAATTGCATTTTGTTCTTCAAGATCAAATGCACTGGTGATTAGACCATGACCCTCAGTTTCGATCATTTGAAGCAGTTGTCCACGACTATCTGTGATTCCTGCATGTCCCCAAGTTTGACGTTTTTCACCATGCCAGCCTTGCTGGGCAGCACCTAAAACATAACATTGGCTATCCATGGCACGTGCTTGTAGCAGCAACTGCCAATGAAGCTGTCCTGTTGTATAGGTAAATGCGGCAGGGGCCGTTAAAATATTGGCACCTTGCTGACGTAAGGTTAAAGCCAGTTCTGGAAAGCGTAAGTCATAGCAGACCATCAGACCGATGTTACCAAAAGGTGTTTTGGCAACGACGACCTGATCACCAGGTTCAAAGAATTTAGACTCCTGATAACCGCCGACTGCATCACTGACTTGCACATCAAATAAATGAATTTTGTCGTAGCGAGCTTCTGTCCCTTCAGGACTAATACATAAACTGACGGTTCGAACCCGACCATCCTGAATGATTGAACCATCTGGACGGAAAGGGCATGGGAGCGTGCCCGCAATTATCCATATTTGATAGCGATGCGCCAGTTGCTCTAATCGTTTTTGAATACTCTCGAATTGAGCTGCGGTTTCACGTTGTTTACCCGCAGCAAAGCAGACAAAGTTTTCAGGTAACACGATGAGCTCAGCAGCCTGAGCTTTACTCTGTTGAATTAATGATTCAATGACATCGAAATTTGCTTCGATATCATTTTGGGAGTTCATTTGTGCAACAGAAAGTAAAGTCATATAGGCGCCGCGATATCAGGTTGAGTGATCAAGCGTTTTGTTTATGTGCATCGAGATTGAGGCAATCTTGTTCTTTTTGCAATTGTTTAACCAGAGGTTCAAACATATTCTGGTTATTTTCGTTTAAACGCATCAACGTTTTATGTGCATCGAGCACAGTATTGAGCATGGCACTATGAGTGACATGTTCATCGGTAAGCTCCAAAGTACATACACTCGGATCACCACAGTAATTTAAAATCACAAATACCTGTCCTAGCCCCATACTGTTGGCTAAGGTTGTAATATCTGGATTTGTTGACAGCATGACTGCTTGGATCTGATGAACTTGCTTTAGCTTTAAACCCAGTTTTGCCAGAATGCCTAAAACGGTACTGTCAATAAACGTGGTTTCAGTTAAGTCAACGATTGCACCAACAACATTTTGCTGTTGTTCAATTCGGTTGAGCAGTTTGTCTAGACTTATACAAGAGTGAGCACGCACTTCGCCAATAAGCTTGAAAATATGCGTTCCGTTCAAACTTGCATATTCAACATGACCTGTTGACATATAAATGCCATTTTCAGAGAAAGGATATAAAATTATCCCATAGTGATATTCCAGACACAAGTGGTCGGAGGTCTAGATTTAATTAAGTTTTTGATATTTAAATTAATTCATTCGGCGGAGGCTTAGAATAGCAATGTCATCAGCCACGTGATCTGGGGCTTTAAAGGAATCATTTTGCAAGTGTTCCACCAGTTGATTGAATTGATCATTCAGGCCACCATCGAAGGGTTCAAGCGCACCATCTGAACAAACAATAAACCGCGCATGGCGACTTAATACACAACGATGTTCTTCAACTTCCAGTTCTTCTGTGAGTCCTAAAGGAAAGCTACTTGTAGTTAAAATCTGTGGAGGCTGGTTCGGTTCAAAAATGATTGGAGGGGGGTAATGTCCTGCACTAGACCAACGTACTTCATGTGTTGCCAGATTTAAAATACCAGCCACCATGGTGATGTGCTTTTCAATATTCTCTTGTACCAACATTGCATTCAGTTTTTGAATTAATTGCCCTGGTGTTTTTGAGCGACCATGAAAAGCTGCCATCCAAGATGTGAGTAGACTACTGGTGACACCATGTCCTGACACATCCGCAAGATAGAATAAAACCTCTTCATCATTTAAACGCCAATAGTCATACCAGTCACCCGACAAATAAGCCGAGGGTTGAAAGAACGATTCAAACTGATAGTTGGGGAGCTCAATCGGGTTCGGCAACAAACGTTTTTGTAATTCGGCCGCAGATGGCAAATCGCGACTATCTTGATTACGTTTATATTGCGCATCGATTTTGAATAAAGAATGAATTGGATTTTTTGGCAAGCTATCCCAAATCCAGCCCGCTAAAGCGCCTAATTCCCATGCCTGAGCCAAAGCTGCGCCTTCGTGCTCAAATGCAAGCACAACAGTCGGCAGTTTCCATTGATATTTTAAGAAATCTTGTACATCGGCAATCGCAATAATTGTTTGATCATACAAATCCAGATCATCAACTTGAATGATCTGCAAACTTGGTAACTCAGTTAAAGCTTGATCTAAACAGGGTATGGAGCGTGTGGGTTGAATGAAATACATAGATGAATAGTCAATCCTTTGTATGATCATTTTTGATTCATCGTAGATGAAAGATGATCTATAACATAGTATTGCCAGAGTTTAAATTCTCTGACAATACATAAGTTTGTAAAACATTATTTTAATGTGATCACTTTTCATCAGAAGATGAGTCATCAACATCATCTTCATCACCAACAAAAGAAACATCATCAGAGTCGCCACGCTTCTCTGCGATCTGGAAAGCCTTACGTTGTAAATAGAAGTCACGGATCATTGAATATTTATCACCTTTTAGACTTTCTTCAATATCCAGAATTTGTGAACGTGCATCAACTGCTTGCAAGACATTGGTTGACCAGTAAATACCTTCCTGATCATCCAGTAAATATTTCTGTGGACGCCCAAAACTATCTGCCGCTAAACCAAAACCATCACGGAACGTACTTGGACCAAAGAATGGCAACATTACATAAGGGCCAGAAGGTACACCGTAATAACCCAGTGTCACACCAAAGCTTTCTTCTTCAGTTGACAATCCTAAACGACGTGCAGGATCTGCAAAACCTAAAGTTGTAAGGGTATTTAAAGTAAAACGTCCTAAAGTTTGAGCAGCACGTGCTGGACGACCCTGAATCAGCTGGTTAACTGCATTCCATGGCTCACCGAGGTTTTTGCGGAACTGACGGTAGGGGCTACGAACAGGTTCAGGAACTTTTGCGACATATTGAATTGCAACTGGCTTTAATAAGTTACGATCTAACATGTCATTAAATGCATAAATCTGGCGATTCAATGGCTGTAAAGGATCTTTAACTGCATCAGGTTGTGCAGCATTAGCATTTACTTTTAAATCATTCTTGGTGAGATGTTTTAAATCTTTTATTGCTTGAATCGTTGAAACCTTTTGCTCAGCCATAACCTGTGGTTGCGGCGTAGCAGATTGAGCGGCAGACTCATTTGGAGTCTCTTGAGCGAATACTGATGAACAAGCTCCAGCAGTTAACAACCCAAGCAAGATAAAATTCGAGTAATGCATATAAGTCCTTAATCGCTGTGAGAGCGAAATACAGTCATTAAAATGATTGCGTCACTTAACGCAAAACATAGATATCAAGAGTACAGTTTAATTGTTCTTATCGTATTAAAACAAATTCGGTCGAAAAATATAAGAAAAAATGTAATTTTGCTCTAAAAATAAACACTCGATCAAATAATTCCAATAAATTTGGAAAAGGGTGTTGCATTGGGTTGGGAATGCTGTAGAATGCACATCCATCGGCGGTGATGCAGATAAAAACTTGTTGAGAAACAAGGATTTGGCTAAATAGGTTGGATTCTTGGGTTGATTGATAAGTTTTAAAAATATCGAAATTACCTGTTGACTTTGAAGAAATTTAGAGTAATATAGCCGACCTAGCTTGAT
>NZ_JSZD01000018.1:0-88170 GCF_000788125.1 Acinetobacter sp. neg1
GAAGTGAAACCTCTTAGCGCTGATGGTAGTGTGGCACTTGCCATGTGAGAGTAAGTCATCGCCAGCTTTTAAATTAGAAACACCCCTAACTAAACGGTTAGGGGTGTTTTTTATTGCGTGGAATTTTTATAAATAAGAAGAGCGTCAAACCAAGACGTTAAGAGTCGGACGAGTCTGTTATTGCTACTCAAAATCCAGCATGCTATAGAAAAGAGATTTTTAATGGCATTATGCAAGAAAGACCCTATACAGATCTGTAAAGTTGAAAGCTCCTGAGAGCTTGGATTGGGCCAGTTATCCCTATGTTATTCCAGCAGTGAATGATCTGGAAACTATTGAATTTCATCCAGAAGTTACATTTTTTGTTGGAGAAAATGGTTCGGGAAAGTCTACTATTCTTGAAGCACTGGCACTAGCATTGGGCTTTTCAGAAGAAGGGGGTACACGTAATGTTCAACTTAATACGGCAACGACCAGCTCGGTTTTACATCAATCTCTACGCACAATAAAAAGTTATAAAAAGCCTCAGGATTATTATTTTTTGCGTGCTGAAAGCTTTTATAACGTAGCAACTTACATGAAAGAGATTGATTATCTAGTTGAATATGGAGGAGATATTCATCGTCGCTCTCATGGAGAGGCTTTCTTAAAACTCTTAACGATGAAACTGAAAGGGAATGGATTATATCTTCTAGATGAGCCTGAGGCAGCTCTTTCTCCTACCATGTTGATGACAACGTTATCGGTAATCGACCGTTTATGTCAGGCACACTCTCAATTTATTATTGCAACACATTCTCCCATTCTTCTGGCTTATCCAAATGCAAAGATTTACCAGTTTTCGGAATCGGGAATTAGACAAGTGAGCTATGAAGAAACGGAACATTTTCGGGTAACAAAGGACTTTCTCAATAATTATCAAAAGAGAGTAACGCAAATTTTGGAACAGTAGTTAAAACTTTTCCTATTTAACCATTTGAAAAATATTTCTTTTTTATAATTTTTATTTTTCTACTTTCTTCATAGATTCACAAGCCTATAATGATTGAGAATCATTTTAAATCTAATAAGGAAATAACATGTCAACTGATCAGCAATTTCCAACACCTACTAACTTAGGTATCGCGGTTTACTCAAATAATGCGGAAGCGATTGGTAATACACCTTTAGTGCGTATCAACCGTCTTATTAAAACGGGTGCAACTGTCTTAGCAAAGGTTGAAAGCCGTAATCCTGCATTTTCAGTGAAATGTCGTATTGGTGCTGCTTTGATTGCGGATGCGGAAAAACGCGGTGTACTGAAAGCTGGCATGCATATTGTTGAACCAACCAGTGGTAATACAGGGATTGCCTTAGCATTTGTGGCAGCGGCAAAAGGTTATCCAATTACCTTGACCATGCCTGCAAGTATGAGTTTGGAACGTCGAAAAGTATTAAAAGCATTAGGTGCAAATCTAGTACTGACGGATCCGGCAAAAGGGATGAAAGGTGCGGTGGATGAGGCTGTTCGTTTAGCTACTGAAAATCCTGAACAATATTTCTTACCGCAACAATTTGAGAATCCAGCCAATCCACAGATTCATACAGACACCACTGGCCCTGAAATTTGGCAGGCAACCAATGGTCAAGTGGATATTCTAGTAGCAGGTGTTGGTACGGGCGGGACCATTACTGGGATTTCACGTTATTTTGAACAGGTTCAGAATAAACCACTGTATTCAGTTGCAGTTGAACCTGCTGAATCGCCGATCATTACCCAAACCAAACGTGGTGAGAGCATTACACCTGCACCGCACAAAATTCAGGGCATTGGCGCAAACTTTATTCCTAAGAATCTGGACTTGGATTTGGTGGATGAAGTGTTACCAGTGAATAGCACTGATGCAATTGAGTGGGCAAGAAAATGTGCAACTCAAGAAGGGATCTTGGTCGGTATTTCGAGTGGCGCAGCATTGGCTGTAGCAGCACAGATTGCAGAGCGTCCTGAAAATGCAGGCAAAACCATTGTGGTGATCTTGCCTGATAGTGGAGAGCGTTATTTATCTTCAGTTTTATTTGAAGGTTTATTTGAGGAAGCTTAATTCCATTATTTAGCCAATAAAAAAAACCATGCTATTTACGCATGGTTTTTTATTTTTGATTATTTTTAAAGTGCTTTTTTCAAGGTTTTTTCGTGATGTTTAACCGAGCGAGCATACTTTTTCCCTTTATGGCGCGTCCAGAAACTACGTTGATATCCTGTAGGGCCGACATTGTAATAAGCTACAGCTTTAGACCAGCTACCCGCTGATCGATAGTAGGTTGAGAGGACATGCGCGCCACAGTTAATATTGACATTTTCATCATAAAGATCGCCTGGGCAAGACTGGCGCCAATGACTGGAAATGATTTGTGTTAACCCAATAGCACCCGTTGGTGAGCGGGCAGCGCTATTGTAATTGGATTCCTGACGAATCAGGGCAGCCAGTAAAGTTGGTGAAACATCGTAACGTTCAGCACTCTGGATAATCATGGGTGATAAACGATTTGCCGTGTTTGGGGAAACAGAATAAGCAGTTTGTAAACCAGACGAGAGTTGATTCGAGCGATTTGCAAATGATCCACTTAAGCTGCTACACGCAGAAAGGCTCACCGCGATGATGATAAGACTAAGCTTTAAAAATATTGAGCCGAGTGCGTTAGAAGCAATACCTTGATTCGATGATGTAGAGACGATTTGCAAAACCAAGACCCGAGACAAAATAAAATTATTAGGATGGTATGCACTCGGTTTAGGTGAGTCAATAGCAGTTGTTTTACCGTATTTATTCTTTTAAAGGTCATATAAAAAAGCCCCAACGTCCTGTTGAGGCTTTTCATATTTGGTTTCTTGCCGCCAACTCCTGTCGACGACCACATCCTGTGTTCTTGTTATTCTGAATGAGACATCCTGTCTCTGTATGATTCATATATTAATGAATGGAAAACGAACTGGATATTCGCCAATCACCCCAACCGATGTAGGTTTTTACTGACAAATTTTATAAAGCTTCTTTTAACGATTGTTCATGTCGTTTGACTGAACTGGCATAACGTTCGGCTTGTTGGCGCATATATGGGCTTCTTCGATAGCCTGTCGGTCCAACATTGTAATAACCCAAGGCTTTTGCCCAATCTCCAGTCGATTGATAGTAATTCGCTAAAATATAGGCGCCACAATTAATATTGACGTGTTCGTCATACAAATCGCCTGGGCAAAATTGCTGCCAGAATTTTGGACGAACCTGAGTTAAACCAACCGCATCAGCAGAAGATCGTGCAAAAGTTCTATAGCTAGATTCCTGACGAATCAGTGCAGCTAGTAAATGGGGTGAAATATTATGTTTTTCTGCTGTTTTTAGAATGATGGGGGCAACGCGATTCGCAGTGGTGGGTGGAACGGAATAAGCGTTCTGAATGCCCGTTGCAAACTGTTGAGACTGACGTACCGAAGGGCCTTGAGTACTGGTACACGCAACGGTTAAATAAGTACTGAAAAGGATAATACTCAATTTGACAAAAGTAATTTGAAACCGAGAAAAGCTAAATTTGTTGTAAATTATCATCGTAAAAAAAGACTGACCATCATATATAAAACATGCGGATAGTAGGTAGCAAGTCGTTGAGAGTCAATGCAGAATAGTAAGTTAAATCGTTTAGTTTTATGTCTTAAGAAAAATGCTAGGACAATAAAAAAGCCCCGACATCCTGTCGAGGCTTTTCATATTTGGTTTCTTGCCGCCAACTCCTGTCAACGACCACATCCTGTGTTCTTATTCTTCTGAATGAGACATCCTGTCTCTCTATGCTTCAAATATTAGTGGATAGCGCACAATGTGTATATTCGCCAATCACCCCAAGTATTGTACGTTTTAACTTACATTAGTTTTCGGTTGGCGTTTGTTCTGGATGAGTTGTCATTTTTCCGCCATAAAGAATTCATGCTATTGCAGTAAAAACGTCATCAAAGCTTGCTTAAATTTGCATGATTTTTTTACCAAACGAATAAAATGATGAACAAGAAAACCTTTTTGGCTGTGATGTGCTGCACAGCTTTTGGGCTGGTTGCCTGTAATGATGATAATAAGCAAGATCAGACCACACCCACAGAAAAAGTGACCGAGCCTACCTTAGTCTCTTTTGCCAAACTTCCTGTAAAAACTTATACAGCTGGCCCAGACTCGGGTAAAGCTGTGAGTGGTGCCAATGGGATTTATCCGCCATTTAAAGGGCAACCCGTACAAGGTTTTTCTGCTGCTTTAAAAAATGATGACGGCAGTTATATGGCGATGGCAGATAATGGTTTCGGCACGCAAGACAATTCAGCCGATTTCTTATTGCGTATTTATAAAATCAAAGCAGACTTTAAAACCAAGAGCAAAGGTACAGGACAAGTGACTGTGCAAGATCTTATTCAATTACGTGATCCGAATAAGTTGACTCCTTTTGAAATCATCAATGGCAATACCACTGACCGTTTATTGACTGGCGCGGATTTTGATCCAGAATCTATGCAACGTGGCGCAGATGGAACGTACTGGATTGGTGATGAGTTTGGCCCTTATCTGCTGCATTTCTCGGCAGACGGTGTGTTGCTAGATGCGCCGATTGGATTGCCGAATCCATTGAATCCGACACAAGAATTACGTTCACCACAAAACCAGCTCAATAAGGCCAATATCAATTATGTTGAGCCATTGGTTGGACGGAGTAGTGGTTTTGAAGGGATGGCAATTTCACCTGATGGCAAGTATTTATATCCATTACTGGAAAAGCCATTGCTCAATGACTCGACTGGACGCTTGTTAATTTCCCAATTTGATATTCAGAAAAAAGCTTATACAGGTCTTTATTATTGGTTTGAGCTGGACAGTAAAGCTACCAATATTGGTGATTTTCAACTCTTTAATGATAAAGAAGGCATTATCATTGAGCGTGATGCCAGCCAGAATAATCTCGGCGGACATAAAAAGCTGATTCGGATTAAGTTCAATGAACCGAAACAAACGGTAGCGCGTGAAGATCTGGTCGACTTGATGAAAATTGCCAATCCAGATGCGCTGTACGGCACAGCGCGAGTAGGGGATATTGGTACAGGTAAAGTTTTTGCTTTCCCGTTTGAGACCATTGAAGATGTGATTATTGAAGATGGTACGACCCTGACCGTATTGAATGACAATAATTTCCCTGGTTCATCGGGACGCAATGCCAAAGAAGCTGATGATAATGAAATTATCCAGATTCGTTTACCCAAAGCATTATTTTAAACAATAGGTAAAAATCGCCGAAATGATCATTCCGCATTTCGGCTGAAGGCGTATACTGATTGGGCATAAGGAGTCCTCATGTCTGAATCAGTGTTGCGCCCAACCCATATCGAGTATGGTTCAAAATCGTTTACTGCGATTTTATGGTCCTTGTTCTTTGCCGGTTTTGCGTCATTTTCATCGTTGTACTGTGTCCAGCCAATGATGCCGATCTTTGCAGAATTCTTTCATGTGACACCCACTCACAGTAGTTTCCCGTTATCTTTTTCAACCGTTGCGCTTGCGATTGGTCTGCTATTTACAGGTTTTATTTCTGATCGTTTTGGCCGTAAGCCGATCATGGTCTTTGCCTTATTCTTGGTCTCAATTTTATTGCTGGTGAGCGCTTCTTTTCCTGTTTGGGAAATTTTCCTGACCACCCGTGTTTTTATTGGTTTGGCTGTTAGCGGCGTTGCTGCGGTAGCGATGACTTATATCGGTGAAGAAATTGCGCAAAAAGATATTGGTTTTGCGATGGGACTATATATTTCAGGCACTGCGATTGGTGGCATGGGCGGACGTTTGATTGCAGGGGTGCTGGTTGATTTTATCTCTTGGCAAGCAGCGACCTATGCGATTGGTTTTATCAATTTCATTATCGCCTGTCTATTTTATTTGTTATTACCAAAATCACAGCATTTCAAACCCTATCCATTCCGCTTTTCCCGTTTTAAGGCAGCTTTTGAGCAGAATTTAAAAGATCCAAAATTACGTATTTTATTTGCCCAAGGATTTATTTTAATGGGTTGTCTGGTGACTGTATTTAACTATATTAGTTATCACTTGCTGGAAGCACCTTTCAATCTTTCACAAACATGGATTGGTCTGATTTCGATTGCTTATCTGGCAGGAATTTACAGTTCACCTAAAGCTGCGCAATGGGGCTTTAAATATGGGCGCGATAAGGTATTGCCAGTCTTGTTATTGACGATGATGCTAGGGTTACTGATTACTTTAATTCCTTCTCTCTGGACGATTCTGCTTGGGCTGATTATTTTTACTTTTTCATTTTTTGCCGCGCATTCCACCGCAAGTAGCTGGGTCTCGGTGCAGGCTGTGCAATACCGTGCAGTCGCGTCCTCGCTGTATTTACTCTGCTATTACATCGGTTCAAGTTTATTGGGCAGTAGCGGTGGGTTGGTCTGGGAAAATTTTGGCTGGACGGGCATCACTTTTATGGTTGCGGTGTTTTTAATCTTTGGTCTTTTGCTGGCATTAAGATTGAAGTCTAGGGCTGTTTCAGAATAACAAGGGAAGTGCCGATTTTATTATTGATTCAAGGTTTTTAACTCTGATCGTGATGTCTGAACAAAAGTTGATACTTCCTTTATTGAAAGTATTGATAAGGTAAAGCAGAAAATAATGCATAAAATATGAACATAATCGTTGTATAAGTGTAAAATATAAAGATAATGATTCTCATTTTATGTGGAGAGTCTTATGCATCGTTCTATCTCTCAATATCGAATTTTTCCAAAAAGTGCAATTTATCTGGCGCTTTATACGTGTTGGGTTGGAACAGCCTATGCTGCCACGGAGGCGGCAACAGCACAGACCAATATTTTGCCTACAATTGTAGTTACAGCAGATGATTCATTGGAAAATAATTACACCAAGAAAAATGCCAGTACTTCGACCAAGCTCAATTTAAGCGTTAAGGAAACCCCTCAGTCGGTCTCGGTGATTACACAAAAACAAATGGAAGATATGGGGGCAACGAATCTAGGGGAAGCTTTATTAAATACTACAGGGATTATTCTAACGGGGGACAATACTGAACGAACCAACTTCTCGATACGTGGGTTCAACATGGGGGATGGCTGGAACTCTAATTTGATGCAGTACGATGGAGTGGCTGTCAATGCAACCAATGTCGCTTCGTCAAAACCCGATATGGCTATGTTGGAAAGCGTTGAAGTATTACGTGGGGCAGCGGGTTTGTTGCAAGGTTCAGGAGAACCCGCAGGCACGGTGAATCTGATTCGTAAAAAGCCAACGGCTGATTTTCATGCTAGCGGTGCAGTGAGTTATGGATCATGGAATACAGTCCGTGGGGAAGTCGATGTTTCCAACCGTTTAAATGAATCAGGAACAGTAAGAGGGCGACTGGTTTTAGCTTATCAAGATGGTGATTCATGGATGAAAGCCGTTACGCGCGACAGTAATTTACTTTACGGAATTATCAGCGCGGACCTGACAAAAAATACTTTACTTAATTTTGGCTATTCCCAACAGAAAGAACATGCGGTGCCAGTGAACAGTTTGCCTCGTTATTCAGATGGATCTGATATTGGACTGGATCGAGATAACTGTGGTTGTGATTACCGAGACTTTTGGGATAAGAAAAATAGCCAGGCTTTTATTGATTTGACCCACCAGTTCGAAAATGGATGGATGGTGAAGGGAAGTTATTTAAGAGCTGATATTGATATGGACATGGCCTTTACCAGCCTTGCCTTTGCTAGCACAGGTGCGATTGATAAGAGTAATCCAAAGGCAACGATCAACAAATATGGCTATCGTTATAATCAGCAACTTGATGTGTTTGATTTCTTTACTAAAGGTACATTTAACTTGTTAGGCCGTGAACATGAGTTAGTTGCGGGGATCAATCATCAGAAAAGTGATATACCTGGACAATGGACCAGCTGGGATACCATGATGGCGGATGGTTCATTGTGGGATCGTCAAGCCAATACCAAACCTGTTGGTGTTGAGCAAATGCAAGTAAATGTGTTTGACTTTGATCCTTATGGTCTACCTTATGCCGCGCCACGTTATGATCAAGATGGCGGCCGTTCGTATGTACAAACTGAGCAAACTGGCCTTTATCTGACGACACGTTGGAACTTGGCTGATTCACTCAAGTTGATTACGGGTGTCCGAGAAAGTAATTTTAAATATGATTCAGAATATCAAAGTAATGTGACGGGTAAATTTGTCGACAGTCGTGCTGTTCATTATAAAAAAGATAATATTTGGACACCTTATGTCGGCTTAACTTATGATTTTAATGATACCTATACGGGGTATGCGAGTTTCACAGATACATTCGTTGTGCAGAATGTCAAAGATCGTAATGAAAAATTGCTTGATCCAGTTCAGGGTAATGTCTACGAAATTGGGGTGAAAGGAAGCTTTAATGACGATAAACTGATCGCATCAATTGCAGCTTTTAGAACAAATCAAATTAATCGAGCTATTCAGGATCAGAGTAGTAAAGGGCAGTGTGCCTTTAATGGTGGAGAAGGATATTGTAATACCTCTGCTGGCGAGGTGATCAGTGAAGGGATTGAAACCGAATTACGTGGAGAAGTATTACCAAATTTAAATCTTTCAGCAGGTTATACCTACAATACAACAGAATATAAAAAAGATATCGCCAAGCAGGGCCAAACTTTCAATGAAACTACACCTGAACATATTGCTCGTTTATTTGCGACGTATAAGTTACCCAACAACTTAACTGTGGGTGGTGGAGTAAATTATCAAAGTGAGTGGTTAATCGGACGTTATGGCTCTAAACCTGCAAAACAGGAAGGCTATGCACTGGTTAACTTGATGGCAAGCTATCCATTGAGTGAAAATATTACGATTGCTGTTAATGCCAATAATGTCTTGGATAAAAAATATTATTCATATTTAACAACAGACTCGAATCGTTATGGCGATCCACGGAACATGAAGTTAACCCTCCGCGCTAAGTTTTAAAATCGTTTGAATCATAGAGGGGTGGTATTTTCAGCCCTCTATGAATTTTGTGTAGGTATTATAAAATTTCTTGGGAATATTTATATTTTGTTTAAACTTTATACAAATAATTTGTTATCTCCTTGTTCTTGAATATTTTATAAACAGGGAAAATGAATGAAATTCATGTTAAAATGATCGGCTTTCATCTTTAGATGTCTCTCCTCCATCTGCTAGCCGAGATTCGCAAGCTATGTCTACTGCCTATACCACGCAGACTGCGCCAAAAGCGCTGTTTGATTACGACAAATATTGGGCGTCGTGTTTTGAACCCGCACCATTTTTGCCGATGTCACGAGAAGAAATGGATCTGCTCGGCTGGGATGCATGTGACTTTATCTTGGTGTGTGGGGATGCCTATATTGACCATCCTTCATTTGTATCGGGTGTGATTGGGCGTGTGCTTGAAGCACAAGGCTTCCGTGTCGGCATCATTGCTCAGCCAGACTGGACCAATGTCGAGAGTTTCCGTGTTTTAGGTAAACCGACCATTGCATGGGGTGTGACCGCTGGAAATATGGATTCGATGATTAACCGTTATACGGCAGATCGTAAAATCCGTTCTGATGATGCGTATTCACCAAATAATGAACCGAACAAGCGTCCAGACCGTGCAGCAACAGTGTATTGCCAGCGTTGTCGTGAAGCTTTCCCTGATGTGCCTGTCTTGCTTGGCGGGATCGAAGGCAGCTTACGTCGTATCGCACATTACGATTACTGGTCAGATAAAGTCCGTCGTTCTATCTTGATGGATTCGAAGGCTGATTTATTGATGTATGGTAATGGTGAGCGTGCCATTATCGATGTGATGCATCGTTTAGCCAAAGGTGAAAAAGTTCACGAGATTACCGATGTTCGCGGTACCGCATTTATTATCAATAAACATAACAAACAATCGAAAGCTAAATTCGTTGAGATCGCAAGTAACGATGTCGATACGATTGGCCGTGTTGATCAGATCATCAACCCTTATGTGATGACTGAAGATATTGACGGCTGTGAAGTTGAAAAAGAAAAAGGCAACTCACTGGCTCAATACCAGAACTTCCAGAAAGAATTCGTTGCCAACCCAATTGTCCGTGAAGGCGACAATCTAGATCCAGATACCCAGATCGTACAGCTTAAGCCTGCACCATCGAAAGCGATTAAACATAAATTACCGCCACGTGAACTTGCTGTGATCCGTTTGCCTTCTTATGAAGAAGTCGCCAATGATCAGGTTCTGTATGCACATGCCAACCGTATTTTGCATCTTGAAACCAATCCGGGTAATGCCCGTGCCTTGGTACAACGTCATGGCGAACGTGATGTCTGGATCAACCCACCACCAATTCCTTTAACTACTGAGGAAATGGACTACGTTTTTGATTTACCTTATGCACGTTTACCGCATCCTGCTTATGGCAATGCGCGTTTCCCTGCATTCGATATGATCAAATTCTCTGTGAATATCATGCGTGGCTGCTTCGGCGGTTGTACTTTCTGTTCGATTACAGAACATGAAGGTCGTATTATTCAAAACCGTTCGGAAGATTCAATTTTGCGTGAAATTGAAAAAATCCGTGATACCGCACCAAATTTCACTGGCATTATTTCAGACTTGGGTGGCCCAACTGCAAACATGTACCGTTTGCACTGTAATGATCCTGAAATTGAAAAGAATTGCCGTAAACCATCTTGTGTTTACCCAGGGGTGTGTCAAAACCTGCATACCGATCACGCACCGTTGGTTCAGCTTTATCGTAAGGCGCGTGACATCAAGGGTGTGAAGAAGATTCTGATTGGCTCAGGTCTGCGTTATGACCTTGCGGTATTAAACCCTGAATATGTGAAAGAGCTGGTTCAACACCATGTCGGCGGTTATCTGAAAATTGCGCCTGAGCATACCGAAAATGGCCCGTTATCGAAGATGATGAAGCCTGGTATAGGCACCTATGACCGTTTTAAACAGATGTTTGAGCGTTTCAGTAAGGAAGCAGGTAAGGAACAATATTTAATTCCGTACTTTATTGCTGCGCATCCGGGTACCACTGATTACGACATGATGAATCTGGCGATCTGGTTGAAGAAGAATGGCTTCCGTGCCGATCAGGTACAGACCTTCTATCCATCACCAATGGCAACCGCGACCACAATGTATTACTCGGGCAAAAACCCATTGTCTAAAGTGGCGCGTTATACGGAAAATGTGGATATTGTTAAAGGTGAAAAGCGTCGTCGCTTACACAAAGCGTTCTTGCGTTACCATGATCCAAACAACTGGCCTCTATTACGTGAAGCCTTGAAAGACATGGGGCGTGTAGATTTAATCGGAAATTCAAAACAGCATTTGATTCCGACTTATCAGCCACAAGGTACGGCTGAAGGTGAATATAAGTCTGCCCGTAAAAAGAATTCTTCTGTTGCAGGAGATTCGGCAAAACGTGGTCAAGGACAATCTCGTTCACAGTCGGGTCAGAAACATCCGCAAAAAGGTCAGGTATTAACCCAGCACAATGGTTTACCACCGCGTGAAACAGGTGAGAAAAGACCTTTTTCGGGCAAGCCAAAGTCTAAAGCAAAAGCCCATCGTTAATTTGATGGCAAAAAAGGCATGATATTTCATGCCTTTTTTATTTACATATTGGGTAAATGTTTATAATTTGACCACAAAACGCGCTGTATTCGAAACATAAACTGACAATAACGACTTGAATAATCAAAGCGTAATGATTATAAATAAAGAGCAGAGGGCAGTTACGACTTTGGTCGTCTGGGAAAACACGATTAAAAAACTTAAGTTTGCACTGCAAAATGAATTTGCTATCGCTGTTATTGATTAAAAAAATTGGCTTAAAGCCAAAAATGATTATAAAAAATCTAAAGGGATTGGTTAGTAATGTATTATTTCATAACAATAGTTGGGTTGCTGTTGATCACAGCACTCGCACTTCGCCGCCTACAACAAAACAGGCGCCAAGATAGTCCATTAAAACGCCGCGGTATTTTAAATATTGCCGAGCAGATTACCCTAATGCGTTTACAAGCCGTTTTACCGCGTCATACCGTATTGGCACATGTGTCTTTTGACGCCCTATTAACAACCAAATTTGCGCATACGCGCCGTAAATATCAAGGTTTAGTGGCTGATTTTGTGGTGCTAGACCAGCAACATCAAGTACTCGCGATTATTGAGATTGCAGACGAGTCTTATGTGAATCGTCTGCATCAGAAACATTATCAGGACAGTTTGCTTGAGTTAGCAGGCTATCGCGTATTGCGCTATAGCAGCATTCCGACCGAGCAGGAATTGAGAGAAGATCTGGTGCCGGATTTGTTTGAACCGATGACAATTCCCACCACAGTGACATCAACCTCAATGCCTAAGATGGAGCGGATGATGAAATATAATGAATTCGCCGTGAAATCGTATTAATCAGGGCGAACAGCGGTTACTGTCATTTCAACCAAAACATCAGGTGCATAGAGTTTAGATTCTACACAGGTACGTGCTGGGGGATGTCCCTCAGCAATCCACGCATCCCATACGGCATTCATGGCTGCATAATCTCGTTCGATATCTTTTAAAAAGATCGTAATCGATAAAATATGAGTCTTGTCTGTACCCGCATCTGCCAGAAAACGATCAATATTATCTAAAGTTTGCTGTGTTTGTGCACTTACGTCGACACTGGTGTCATCTGCCAATTGGCCTGCGAGATGAACAAGATTTCCTGAAATTGCGACTTCGCAAAAACGTGAAGTGACATGAAGTCGTTGCACAGACATAGCTATTCCTTAATCAATCATATACTGACTGGATTGTACTTGATGCGATTGAACAGCAGTGTAATTTTGTATAAATCAGGCTAAAAAAGTTTCTATTTCCATTAAAATATCAGTAGGTGAAGAAGAAATGGAGAGCTGAAGATGAGGGATTTTGATTGGAAAAATAAGCAACTAAAGAACATCGGAAGTGCCCTGTAATCTTCGGATTTGATCGTCACGCCAACCACAGGAGCAGATGCTAAAAGCGAGGTTTTCTTTAGCAAGGCACATAACATGGATAATGTTACTGCGTTGTTTAGAGTACTGAAAATTGCATAAAAAGCAAACATAAATTTGAGCAATAATCACGCTTTTGTATAAAAAAACAGCATTACCATAAAGAAAGCTGTGATTCGTCTTGTGCCGTTTGAAGCTGGTAAACACCTACCCCGACCAGACGGAATTGAAACGCTGGATCGATATGCATTTCATTGAGTAACTGTAAAACCACTTGCCCTAAATCCTGTTGTGATTGTAAGGCCTGTTTAAAGCTTTTACTGTGCTGCAAAACCTGAAAATTCTTGAGTTTAAGTTTTACATTGACCCCGCGTGCGGTCAGTTGTTTTTTATTCAGACTCCGCCAAACTTGCTCAGCAAGAGGCTGCCATGCATGGCGACATTGTTCGAGTGTATAGTCATCATCAAAGGTAATTTCTTTGGAAATTTGCTGGCGTTCGCGTTCCGCTTTCACAGGTCGATGGTCAATTCCCTGCGCATATAAATAGAGCTGTTTGCCATATTTCCCAAAATGATGAATCAGGATATTCTCTTCGATTTTTTGCAGATCACCCAGTGTATGTAAATTGAGCTGGCTTAATCTTTCCTGAGTGACTTTACCGACACCGGGAATTTTGTTTAAGGCTAAATCCTGAATAAATTTCAATACTTGATGTGGTTTAATCACAAATAAGCCATTGGGTTTATTCCAGTCCGATGCGATTTTTGCCAGAAACTTGTTGGGCGCCACACCCGCAGAGGCCGTCAGTCCTGTGGTTGCAAAAATATCGGCACGGATTTGCGCCGCCACTTCGGTCGCACTCGGAATATTCTTTAGATTTTCAGTCACATCCAGATAGGCTTCATCTAAAGATAAAGGTTCAATCAAAGGTGTATATTGCTGAAAAATATGATGGATTTGGGCTGAAACTTCACGATATTTTTCAAAGTTTGGTTCAATCACCACCACATGTGGGCAGAGTTTTCTGGCTTGTCCCATCGACATGGCAGAGCGAAGTCCAAAGACACGGGCAGGATAGGAGGCGGCAGCAATGACGGCACGCGGATGGTGTGAAGATACCACGACAGGTAAATCTTTGAGATCAGGGCGTTCTCTCAGCTCGACTGATGCATAAAAGGCATCCATGTCAATATGGATGATTTTTCGTAATTCATTTGGCATCTTGAATGCCTTGCTGTTTCAGAAAAATCCGCCATTGTTTAGGCGATTCGGCATAAACGTTTAAATCCACAGCTTTGGGAATACCTGCAATTTTTCCCTGACTGCTATGTTGCCAAAACGTCCATTGGCGGTCATCTTTGAGCTCAGGTTTGCCGTCATAATCTCTAACCCAAAGCGGCGTTTCAGTGAAATTCCCCATCAATACAATATGGTAGAAGCTTTTCGAGATATAAAAGATTGGCTGTTTGCCATAATGCTTGTGTAGTTGGTCGTGCATGACCTGAATTTCTTTCAGTAATTGCTCTTTGGTATAGGTGTTAATGCAATTACTGTCATACTCAAGATCAATGGCAGGCGGTAAGGCATCCGCTTTTTTAGGTACGGTCGCGATAAAGTTTTCAGCTTGTACCTTGCCATCACGACACAGACGGTAGAAATGATAGGCACCGACATGTAAGCCTTGTTCACGGGCCTTGAGCCAATTTTGCTGAAAATTACTATCACGAAAATCACCACCTTCGGTGGCTTTGAGATAGACGAATTGATACTGCATCGGAGAGATTTTTTTCCAGTTGATCTCACCTTGATGATGCGAAACATCAAAACCACGAATGGCATAGTCTTGCGCAACAGCTTTCTGTTGGTAGAACAGTCCGAAATAACTCACCACACCCAGCATGACAGCTAAACCGACACTGGCATAGGTCGGATAGTGTTGAGAGAAGGAAGAAGCTACGGATTTCTTTGCCATATTATCAGTGATTATGCGAGGTCGAGATGAGTGCCAGATTTGCAGTATTGATCATGTAGTGATTGTACCCGTTTCGCCTTGGCATTGACCATCTGACTACCAAATTGTTCCACAAATCTACAGGAAGCATAAGGTTCTGCACGTTGCTGATAATCACGCACCCAAGCTTCCCTGATTGCCAAACCTTGAGAATCCACAGGCCATACACCGAGACGCAATCTGTTCATTCCAATGCGCCACGGTTTTGGACTAATTCGGGCTCGAAAACAGTTCTGGTTTTTACACATCCGTACATAGTTAGGATCAGCCTGAATGGCATTAAACAGTAATTGAGCATCCTTTCCATTGGCTTCAAAAGTTTGATGCATTGCCAGAATACGATAACCCTTAGGCGTGCGGTAAACACGCAAATGCCAGTGAGGATGCTGTTGAGAAAAATTTCGGATCAAGGCGAGTGAGCGCTGTTCAGGTGTCGTTGTAAAACGTTGTTGCAGTCTGGATAAGCTTTTGGCAAAAATACGGGTGAATAGCAATGAAATAATCAGTCCAATGACCAAAATCATCCATGACATAAAATAAGCAGCCACAGTGATTGAAAGTAACAATAGCAAGAAAAAAGCAGCAAAATGAACAGTCAAATGAGAGGACTCTGCAAAGTCGATATCAGCAAAAAGCACATCAGGGGTATTTAAACACAAGGCACCATAGCCATTACGCGTAATAATTACATCATCATGCTGAGCAATAATTTCTTCACGAATTGGCAGACCTTCGGCACCGTTATAGGGGACTTTATGCTCAATTCGACGGATATGTTCGCCAGATTTGATTTTCTCAATTGCCTCGGCAACACGTTGTTCCGCATGGACATGTGCTGCCTCTGCACTTTGATCAGACCAGCCAAAACGCTTAAGCGTGTAAGGACGTCCTGCAATGCTAGTTTTTATTTTGGCTTCAGCCCAGTACTGGGGAATAATCATTGAATATTTTCCTTATTATTTTTAATTGGTTTTAATCACAAAGCCTTTATTCGGTGGTTTCTTTTGGAATCTGCCAAAACACCCATGCGGTCAGGATATTGATACAACCCAAAGCAATCAAGGTGGCATGGAATGCAGTACTAATAGATGCGGTCGAGAAATATTGTCCAAAGACATTGATCAAGGTACCTGCCAGCGCCACACCAATACTCATGGAAAGCATCATAATCATCGATAAGAAGCTGTTACCGCTGCTGGCATCCTGTTGAGGCAAGTCTTTTAAAGTTAAGGTATTCATACCAACAAACTGGAGTGAATTCAGTGTACCAAAGATAAAGAGATGCAGGATTTTTAGCCACAGGGGTGTTGCCGCCGTCATCAGGGAAAAACTGGCGATACATAGACCGACTAAAACGGTATTGGTCAGCAGGAAACGGCGATATCCGACCCGTTGAATCAATGGACGTACAATGGGCTTGGAAAATAATGAACCTAATACCATTGGAATCATCATCAAGCCTGTGATGAAGGGTTCGAAACCAAATGCGACCTGTAGCATGAGCGGTAAAATAAATGGAATTGCATTACTACCCAAACGGGCAAAGAAATTACCCAGAACCCCGATTGAGAAAATCTTGTAGCGAAATAATCGCCCATGAAATAGCGCGTTTTGATGGTTATGCGCATGATAGGCATATCCCACCGCAGCAATCATTCCAGTCGTCAATAAACCGAGACTCACCAAACGTGGATATTGTGGTGCTGCGATATTTTCGATTCCCAAAGCGAATCCGACCATTGCCACCATCAATAAGATAAAACCGCTCAAATCAAATGATTTTACCGTCGGTTCTTTCTGGTTAGGCATGACTTTAAGGGTCATGATCATACCCAAAATACCCATCGGAATATTAATCAGGAAAATCCAGTGCCACGTGGTGACTTCGACTAGCCAGCCCCCTAAAGTTGGGCCCATTAAAGGGCCAACCAATCCAGCAAGACTCATCAGGCTCATCGCAGAAAGGAATTGTGAACGTGGAATCAGCTTTAACAGGGCCAAGCGTCCTACAGGCATGAGCAGTGCGCCGCCGATGCCTTGAATCACACGGAAAAATAACAGTTGTTCTAAGTTCTGGGATAAGCCACAGCCGAGCGATGCCAAGCTGAAAATGATCATGGAACTGAGATAAATATTACGGATACCAAAGCGGTCTGCCAGCCAGCCACTTAGGGGGATACAAGCTGCAACGGACAACACATAGGCCACAATAACGCCGTGCATTTGCAAGGGATTTTCATTGAGCTGAACAGCCATTGCTGGAATTGCGGTATTGACGATCGTGGTGTCCAGTGCCTGCATAAAAAAGCCAATGGAAACTAGAAGGACCAATAATCGAAATTCGGGCTGGACTGCTTGATGTGTTGTGGTTGTCATGAGCCTTGATGAGTAAAAATTCAGCTTTAGTTTAATGCAAATAGGCGTGAAATAAAGACAAAAATTGTCAAATAGCGGTCATGAAACTGACATTAAAATGTCATCGAATTTGCATCACCTGATACTAGATTAGCCATACAAAATAAATTGTATGGAATTTGATCATGAAATTTAAAATTTCAGTTTTATTGACAGCGTTACTGTCGGTGGGGTTAGTGGCGTGTAATGATGATAACGACAACACAACGCCAACACCAGAAATCGTTGAACCGACACCAGAAACAATTAAGCTGAGCTTGTTGGGGCGCTACGAAACCAATATTTTTGCCCAAAGTGCGGCTGAAATTCCAGCCTATGATGCTGAAACCAAACGTCTATTTGTTGTCAACGCACAAAAGGGGCTAGTTGATGTACTAGATGCATCTAAACCTGAAAAGCCAATACATATTGCCGAGCTATCTGCACGTACTTATCTGGTCAATTCGGAAGTGAATAGTGTTGCGGTGAAAAATGGCATTGTTGCACTTGCGGTTCAGGCTGAGCAGAAAACGGATACGGGAATCGTGGTATTTTTTAATGCCAAAGATTTAAGCTTTATCAGCAAAGTCAGTGTGGGTGCTTTACCCGATATGCTGACTTTTAGCCCTGATGGTAAAACCGTTTTGGTGGCTAACGAAGGTGAGCCGAATGATGATTATTCAGTTGATCCAGAGGGCTCTGTCAGCATTATCGATATTAGTAATATCAAGCAACCTAAGGCCAGTGTGGCAGACTTCAAAGCATGGAACACGCAAAAAGCTGATCTATTGGCAAAAGGAGTACGTATTTTTGGGCCAAATGCGAGTGTCGCTCAAGACTTGGAGCCTGAATATATTACGATTTCGGCGGACAGCAAAACTGCATGGGTCACATTACAAGAAAATAATGCCATTGCACGGATTGATATTGCTCAGCAGAAGGTCACTGATATTTATCCATTGGGCTATAAAGATCACGGTGTTGTGGGAAATGAGCTGGATGTCAGTGATAAGGACAAGAAAATTGATATCAAAACATGGGCTGGCCTAGTGGGGATGTATCAACCTGACTCGATTGCCAATTATCAAGCCAATGGTCAAACCTATTTAGTGACTGCCAATGAAGGTGATAGCCGTGAATGGTTAAAAGATTCCAAAGCGTATTATGCGGGTAATACCCGTCAAGGTTTTGTTGAAAATATTCGGATGAAGCATTTATTTAACAGTAAGGGCTTCAATACAGGAGGCGACTATCCTGCGCATCTGCAAAAGCTGGCAGTCGGCGTGAAAGGTGCCAAGCTCAATCCAGTCACTTTTGCCTATTGTGGTGCAACAGAAACAGGTGTAGGTGGATGCCGTGATGATGCGCAATTAGGTCGCCTGAATATTGCATGGAATATGGGTTATCAGACCAATGCGGATGGTTCTCCGAAACTGGATGCCAATGGTCTGCTGACTTATGACAAGCTTTATGCATATGGCGCACGTTCATTCAGTATCTGGAATACCCAAGGTCAATTGGTCTGGGATTCGGGTAGCGAGTTTGAAAAGAAAACGGCTGAGTTGTTTCCTGATTATTTTAATAGTGACCATGAAGCAGTTGCGTTTGATGATCGTAGTGATAATAAAGGGCCTGAACCAGAAGGGATTACTGTCGGTACCATTGGTCAAAAAACTTTTGCCTTTATTGGACTAGAGCGAATGAGTGGCATTATGGTCTATGACATTAGCACGCCAAATAAACCGAAATTTATTGAATATTTTACCACGCGTAATTTTACTGAAACCGAGACTGCAAAACAGGGTGATTTAGGGCCAGAAGGTCTGATCTTTATTGCTGCAAAAGATTCACCAAATGGTAAGCCTTTGCTTGTGGTGGGGAATGAAGTGAGTGGTTCCACCGCAGTGTATCAAGTCAATGTGCACTAAACGCTAACCATAAAAAAGCGGATCAAATCGATCCGCTTTTTTTATATTCAAGTCTTAAACTTCAATATGGCTAGGTGCATTCAAGTTTTTAATGACGCTTGAGATGTGTTCAAGCGTTTCACAAACAATCACTTTGGCACGATGTTGAGGCGGTAAAAAGCCTTCTTCAACAGCATGATCTAGTTGTGCAATCAGTGCATCGTAAAAACGGTTAACGTTATAGATAATCATGGGTTTCTGGTGCTGGTTGAGTTGTCCCCATGTCGCAATTTCCAGAATTTCTTCAAAAGTGCCTAAACCACCTGGTAAAGCAATAAATGCGCTGGCACGTTCAGCCATAAGCGCCTTACGCTCATGCATGGTCTGAACAATATGTAGCTCAGTCAATCGATGATGGGCAATCTCATAGTCCAGCATGAACTCAGGAATGACACCAACGACTTCACCGCTATGTTCAAGCACGGTATCGGCGACTTGTCCCATCAGACCAATGCTGGCGCCGCCATAAACAATACCAAAACCTTGAGTAGCAATATGCTGGGCCAGTTCGATGGCCTTATCACGATAGATGGGCTTGTTGCCGGTACGTGAGCCGCAATAAAGGGCAATGAGAGATTGAGTGGTTTTTATGGGAGTAGGGGTAATGCTTTTCTTTTCAGTCATTATTAGAACACTATTCATTCGTTTATTTTCACCTTATCATTTTCGTTGTGCTTGTCTAGGCTAATTGAGGTTTATGACAGTTTTATGCACATTTTACATACAAAGCTGTTTTGTAACGCTTAGAAAGAATTTGCAAACAACATCAACATAAAAAAGATGAATTTCAGTTAAATCTTGCCTATACTGAAAATCCTTTTATTAATTTATGTCCCTCTATGAGTAGTGGTTGTTGTCGCTCCGCATTGTTCTTATTTCCTACAAAAAATGTTTTGGCTCATCGTGCCGACCTTTTAAAAATTCAACTTCATAACAATATTGCTGATTTTGCAGAGGAGTCACGTCAATGATTCTGGAATGGATGTCTGACCCCGCTGCATGGGTTGGTTTAGCAACATTGGTGGTGCTCGAAATTGTACTAGGTATCGATAACCTTGTTTTTATTGCAATTTTGGCAGAAAAATTACCGCCTGAACAACGTAACGCTGCTCGTAGAGTTGGTTTGATTCTCGCCTTACTGATGCGTTTGGGATTGCTTGCGGCAATTGCATGGGTGGTGACACTAACTGAACCACTGTTTCATATTTTTGATCATCCTTTTTCTGGTCGTGACCTGATTTTGCTGTTTGGTGGCGTGTTCTTATTATTTAAGGGCACCATGGAACTGCATGAACGAATTGAAGGTAAGCAAGCGCTGAAAGAAGAAAGCCCAGTACATGCTACTTTCTGGATGGTTATTGTTCAGATTGTAGTTTTGGATGCCGTCTTTTCTTTAGATAGTGTGATCACGGCTGTCGGTATGGTGAAGCATCAAAGTGTAATGATGCTGGCAATGATTATTGCTGTTGGTATCATGCTTTGGGCATCAAAACCACTGATGGATTTCGTCAATAAGCATCCAACAGTGGTGATCCTGTGTCTTGGCTTCCTGATGATGATCGGTTTCTCATTGGTGGTGGAAGGTTTTGGTTTCCATATTCCAAAAGGCTACTTATACGCAGCGATTGGTTTCTCGGTGTTGGTTGAAGTAGTCAATCAGACCATGCGTCGTAACCAAGAGAAGATGGTGACGACAACAGATTTACGTTATCGCACCGCTTCTGCCGTATTGCGTATGTTAGGCAATAAAGGCAATGGCAATGAAAGCCAGAGCAATGAAGCTGAAGATGTATTAGCGACGCAAGCGTATGCCAAAGAAGTCTTTGATGAAGACAATGGTGTGTATCACAGTGTTTTGGTACAAGGTGTACTTGGTTTATCTGAGCGTCCAGTCAAGTCCGTGATGACACCACGTCCAGAGTTGGAATGGTTAGATCTGGACGATGATCCAGCTGAGCTAAAAGAACGTTTAATGGCAATGACTCATTCACGTTTGATTGTTGCACGTGGTGAGCTGGACAATATTGAAGGTATTGTACTCACCCATAAAGTGTTGAATGAATACATTGAAACGGGCGCGATTGATTTCAGTAAACATCTACGTGAACCTGTGATTGTGCATGAAAATGCGCAAGTATTGATGGTCATGGAACAGTTACGTCAGGCACCGTTGCAAATGGCAATTGTCCTGAACGAATATGGTTCGATCGAAGGGATTGCAACGCCGATTGATGTATTAGAGGCGATTGCTGGTGAATTCCCTGATGAAGACGAGCTAGAAGCAGCGGCAGAAAGTCTTGATGATGGTTCGATGTTGCTGGAAGGTTCAACTGACATTCGCCATGTGTCTTTGTTATTGGGCAAAGATTTAGTGGACGAAAGTGAGGAATATTCAACTTTGTCAGGCTATATCTTGTTCCACCTTGGCCGTTTACCTGAAAATGGTGACACGGTTGAAGTTGATGGCTATCGCTTTGAAGTGGTAACAATGGATGGGCACAAAATTGAAAAAGTGCGCATTATTGCCAAAGAGAAGCCTGTCGAGAAATAACAAAGCTGTATTATTCTGAATAGCCTTGAGTTTGACCGTTGTGATGCAATGGTTTTACTCGGGCTATTTTTATTTGAGAATTCAAAATGATTTTGTCAAAGAATTGTCCTTGTGGACATGGACCTTATGCTGAATGTTGTCAGCCCTTGCATTTGAAACAACAGACAGCTCAAAGTGCAGAGCAACTCATGCGCTCGCGTTATAGCGCTTTTGCTTTGCAACAGATTGATTATATTCTGGAAACAACAGCTTTAGGACAACAGTCCGCTTTGGATCGTGCCGCGATTGCCGACTGGAGTCAATCCAATCAATGGCTGAAACTAGAAGTGGTACAACATCAGCCCAAGCTGGATAAAACCCATGCATTGGTTGAGTTCAAGGCACATTATCATGATGGCAAACAAGCGCATGTTCATCATGAAATTTCACATTTTGTCTTGCATCAACAGCAATGGTATTTCCTTGATCCCACACTGGACATGCAAATCACCATGAAACAACCCTGCATTTGTGGCTCGGGGAAAAAATTTAAACAATGTTGTGCACAATTCATCTAACTTTGTCTTAGAATAGCGCACACTTTTACGCCTGATTTAGGGATGTAGGCAGATGTTACTCACCGTAATTTATATTATTGCCATTACTGCGGAAGCGATGACGGGCGCGTTGTCAGCGGGTCGACGTAGTATGGACTGGTTTGGTGTGGTACTGATTGCCTGCGTAACGGCATTGGGCGGCGGCTCAGTGCGTGACGTGTTACTCGGGCATTATCCTTTAACTTGGGTCAAACATCCTGAATATTTAGTGCTGACCTGCGCTGCGGCTTTTGTCACCATCATTATTGCCAAATGGATGCGTCATCTACGCAATATCTTCCTGGTACTGGATGCTCTAGGTCTAATTGGCTTTACCATCATTGGTTGTCAGATTGCCCTATCGATGGGGCATGGTTTTGTGGTGTCTGCAGTGGCAGGCGTATTAACAGGCGTGTCGGGTGGTATTCTGCGTGATATTCTGTGTAATGACGTACCTTTAGTGTTCCGTCGTGAGTTGTATGCCAGTATTTCCTTTGTTGCCGTGATTTGTTATTGGGTGTGTCTGGAAGTTGGTCTGCCGCACGATCTCACTGTAATTTTTACTTTGGTATTTGGTTTTACCTTACGGTTGATCGCGATTTATTTTGGTCTGGAAATGCCGAAATTTATTTATCAAGAAGATGATGCCGAGTCTGCTTCCTCAACAGATGAGCATTGATCTGGTTCAATTAAAAAAGAAAAATACGCGATAATAAGCGACTTTATACAATAAAAGATGCTGGTCTGGATTGCGGCTTTATGCCGCTTATCGGCTGGTCAATCATGAAGAATGTTTAACTTTTGAGGTCTTGCAATCTTCCTGAGACACCATTTGACGTTTAAACAACAACAAGGGCTTGTCACAACGCCTTCATCCACATAGCATACAAAGCATTGACGATAATAAATGATTTTGGATGACTCGCTGAAATGACCAGCCTTGCACATCATGCAACAGAAAACCGTTCCGTAGCCGAATTCACTGAGCAGGCTTACCTAAACTATGCCATGTACGTGATTATGGATCGTGCATTGCCCCATATCAGTGATGGTTTAAAACCTGTACAGCGCCGTATTGTTTATGCGATGAGCGAGCTTGGCCTGAAATCGACGGGGAAGCCGAAAAAATCGGCACGTACCGTCGGTGATGTGCTCGGTAAATATCATCCGCATGGTGACTCAGCCTGTTATGAAGCGATGGTGTTGATGGCACAGCCATTTAGCTATCGTTACCCACTGGTTGAAGGTCAGGGCAACTGGGGTTCACCAGATGACCCGAAATCATTTGCGGCGATGCGTTATACCGAAGCCAAACTTTCTGCTTATAGTGAATTATTACTGAGCGAATTGGGCCAAGGCACCAGTGAATGGCAAGACAACTTTGATGGTTCAATGAAAGAGCCAATCACTTTGCCTGCACGCGTTCCGAATATTTTGTTAAATGGTACCACGGGTATCGCGGTGGGGATGGCAACAGATATCCCGCCACATAACTTGCGTGAAGTGGTGAAAGGAACAATCGCCTTAATTCGTAATCCTGAAACTTCAGATGCGAAACTGGCAGAATATATTCCTGCGCCAGATTTACCTACCAAAGCTGAAATCATTACCCCGCCAGAAGAATTACTCAAAATTCAAACCACAGGTCGTGGTAGTTATCGCATGCGGGCGGTATATGCGGTCGACAAAAATGAGATTGTGATTACTGAACTGCCGTATCAGGTTTCGGGTTCAAAAGTCATTACCCAGATCGCAGATCAGATGATTGCCAAAAAATTGCCATTGGTCAGCGATGTACGTGATGAATCGGATCACGCCAATCCAACCCGTTTGGTGATTGTATTGCGTTCAAATCGCGTCGATGCAGAAACGGTAATGAGTCACTTATTTGCAACTACGGATCTAGAGTCAAGCTATCGTGTCAATCTGAACATGATTGGCGCGGATGGTCGTCCGCAGGTGAAATCGATTCGCCGTATTTTATTGGAATGGATCGAGATTCGTAAGCAAACCGTGACCCGTCGTTTGCAATACCATTTGAATAAAATCGAAAAACGTTTGCATATCCTGGCAGGTCTTTTAATTGCTTACTTGGATATTGATACCGTGATTCGGATTATCCGTGAAGAAGATCAGCCAAAACCTGTATTGATGCAGCATTTTGGTATTGATGACATTCAGGCTGAAGCGATCCTCGAACTTAAACTTCGTCATTTGGCCAAGCTTGAAGAAATGGAAATTCGCCGTGAGCAAGAAGAACTGGAAGCGAAAGCTGCGATTATTCGTGAGCAATTGGCAAATCCAGAATCATTAAAAAACCTGATCATTAATGAATTAAAAGAAGATGCGAAAAAGTTCGGTGATGACCGTCGTTCACCAATCGTTGCGCGCGCGGATGCCGTCCAGATTAAAGAACAAGATTTAATGCCTGCTGAGCCTGTGACTGTCGTATTGTCCGAGGCAGGTTGGGTGCGCGCTGCCAAAGGGGCAGAAGTCGATGCAGCAAATCTGAATTATCGTGCGGGTGACCAGTATCTCAGTCATGCAGTGGGTAAAACCAACCAGCGTGTCTATTTCCTTGACGAGACAGGACGTAGTTATGCCTTGCCAATTAGCAGTCTGCCTTCGGCACGTGGCTTGGGTGAACCGCTCAGTTCAAAACTTTCACCAGCCAGTGGTGTGTCATTTATCCAAGTCTTTATTGATGAGGAGAGCAGCGAGCTGATTGCAACCAGTTCAAATGGTTACGGCTTTAAGAGTCAGGCAGCACAACTAGATACCAATGCAAAAGCTGGGAAAGCCTTCCTGACGGTTGCAGACAAAGCAACGGCTTTACCGCTATTGCCAATTCAGCAAGCCACTCATGTTGCCATTCTGAGTTCATCAGGACGTTTACTGATTATTGATTTAGCTGACCTGCCAGTTCTCAATAAAGGTAAGGGTAACAAGTTGATACAACTTGATGAAAAAGAGCAAATTTTATCCATGACAACCCTGACGTTAGATGAAATAATCCAAATCGATGCAGGACAACAGCATCTGAAATTGAAAGGGGATGATCTTCAAAAATATCTAGGAAAAAGAGCAACAAAGGGGCAACTTTTACCACGTGGATATCAAAAAGCAAATAGACTCTTCATTCAGAGATAAGGCTAGTATTCTGTGATACAAATACGTTATATATGACAATGTATTCAGATTATTTGGATAGATTGACAGGGCAATTCAAAAATTTAAAAAAAATGTTTTGCCATGGAAAGTAACGTTGTTACATTTTTAAGGATTACCACTCGGAGATAAGGGCATTATGGAAAAGATTTGGTTTGCTGAATACCAAAAGACAGGAATTCCAGAAACAGTTGAACTGCCTGCTGAAAACACCTCACTTGTTGATATTTTTGAACGCAATTTCCAAAAATTTGGTTCACGTGATGCCTTTATCTTTATGGATAAAGTTTTAACGTTTAATGAATTAGAAGTCGCTAGCCGTAAATTTGCAGCTTATTTACAAACTTTAGGTTTAGCAAAAGGCTCGCGCGTTGCGGTGATGATGCCGAACGTTTTCCAATATCCAGTTGTTGCGTTAGGGGTTTTTCGTGCAGGTCTGGTGCTTGTAAACGTCAATCCATTATATACAGCACGTGAACTTGAGCATCAGTTGAATGACTCTGGTGCTGAAGTCTTAGTGATTATTGAAAACTTTGCCAATGTTTATCAAAACATTATTGGTAAAACACCTGTGAAGCATGTTGTGGTGGCTTCTGTGGGTGATATGTTAGGTACGTTGAAAGGTACGATTGTGAATTTCGTTTTACGTAAAGTACGTAAGCAAATTCCAGCGTGGAATATTCCAGGCCATACTAAATTCAACGCGGCCTTAAACAAAGCCAACCCAAGCAATTATAAGCGTCCAAGCTTGACCTTAAGCGATACCGCAGTACTTCAATATACGGGTGGTACAACAGGTGTTTCTAAAGGCGCTGAATTAACGCATCGTAATCTTGTTGCAAACTTACTCCAATGTGAAGCGATTTTCTCAAGTAAGTTTGGCGGTTCTGATAGTGCTAAAGGTGATCGCATCGTATGTGCATTACCGCTGTATCACATCTTTGCATTCATGGTGTGTGCACTTTACGGCATGTATAAAGGTCAGGCCAATATCCTGATTCCAAATCCACGTGACTTGCCTGCGGTGGTGGGTGAATTACGTAAATATCAACCTTCATTCTTCCCAGCAGTAAATACTTTATTTAACGCGTTGGTGAATAACGAAGAATTCAAACAGCTTGACCATAGCAATCTTAAGATGGCAATGGGCGGTGGTATGGCGGTGTTGCCATCAACAGCAGCAGCATGGAAGAAAATCACAGGTACCACCATTATTGAAGGTTATGGTTTATCTGAAACTTCACCTGTTGCAACTGCGAATCCTCCTGCTACAACTGAATTCAGCGGCACGATTGGTATTCCATTGCCATTAACTGAAGTTGCGATTCTGGATGATGACGGTAAAGAAGTTGCGCTGGGTGAACAAGGTGAGATTTCGATCCGTGGTCCACAAGTCATGAAAGGTTACTGGAACCGTCCAGACGAAACTGCAAAAGTAATGACGGCTGATAACTTCTTCCGTACCGGTGATATCGGTGTGATGGATTCGCGTGGTTATGTGAAGATCGTTGACCGTAAGAAAGACATGATCTTGGTGTCAGGCTTTAACGTTTACCCAAGTGAAATTGAAGAAGTTATTGCGAAACATCCAAAAGTATTGGAAGTGGCTGCGATTGGTGTTCCAGATGAAAAATCAGGTGAAGTGCCGAAGTTATTCATCGTGAAAAAAGACCCTTCTTTAACCACAGAAGAAGTCATTGCTTATGCAAAACAAAACTTAACTGGCTACAAGTGCCCACGTTATGTTGAGTTTATGGAAGAATTACCGAAATCAAACGTGGGTAAGATCTTACGTAAAGATTTACGTAAACCAGCTTAAAGTTTTTAGGCTTCTCAAATAAGGAAGCATAAAAAAACGCCGCAATTGCGGCGTTTTTTTATTGGGTTCATTTTGAACCTTTTGATTTCATTAACCAGCGGTCAATATAAGGTCGGCCAATACCAACGATGCCCACAAAAACGACCATGGTCGCGAGCTGGAAACGTAATCGTGTCGGATCAATGCCATTAAAACTAAAATAATTATCGGCAACTGCATAGAGCACAATGGCGGTCAGCCAGTGCCAGAGTGTCAGGCGATAAATACCGACTGCATAAAAGGCCACTGTCAGAATCACAAAAGTACCAAGTGTCGATTGCCAGTTTAGATTTGCACAAATCACACTGAGTAGAAATGCCATGATCGGGAGTACAACTTTAAGTACTCGATCAACTAAAATTTGATGCTGGCGTTGTTGAGCAAGCACCTCAAACATTTCTTTTTGATCTGGTTGCGGCATAGGTTGACCTTAAAACAGTATGAAAAAACACAACTTTTACACAAACAATGTGTGTAAAAGAAACGCTTGTTGAACAAGCACACATGAAAGTTCAATAAATTATAAGTTATGATAGCATGATCAGAAGAACTTCAAATGATGGATGTCAGCATGCAAGGTATTAGCGGCATTATATTGATTATTATAGTCGCATGTTTGTTGCCTTATGTATTTACCTTGATTGCAAAATCAAAAGGTGGTTTTCAAGCAAAAGATAATCAGAATCCTCGTGACTTTTTAGCCAAAACAACGGGACTATCTGCACGGGCAAATGCTGTGCAACAAAACAGTTTTGAGAGCTTACCTTTGTTTATTGCTGCGATGTTGATGGCAGAGTATATGGTGGTGCCAGAGTATTTCATTTTGACTTTGGGCTGGGCTTATATCGTATTTCGCGTCATTTATGGCATCTGCTATCTGGCCAATCTCGCCACGTTACGTTCTATCATCTGGTTTTTCTCTCTACTTTGTCCAATTTTACTGTTCGTGATTACGGTCAAAATGACCTGATGACAGCTGGCTATAAAATTCGCCAGCTCGCTACATATCTAGCATCATTTTCGCTGTATTCACGTTATAATCTGTCCGATTTACATCTACTTCACAATATAAACGAGTGTTGATATGAGTTATAGCAATATTCCTGCGGGTAAAGACGCACCAAATGACATCTATGTCATTATCGAAATTCCTGCAAATGCAGCCCCAATCAAATACGAAATCGACAAAGATTCAGATGCGTTATTTGTAGACCGTTTCATGGGTACAGCAATGTTCTACCCAGCAAACTATGGCTATGTTCCAAATACATTGTCTGAAGATGGTGATCCATTAGACGTACTTGTTGTAACTCCACATCCTGTTGCTGCTGGTTCTGTGATTCGTTGCCGTCCAGTGGGCAAATTAAAAATGGAAGATGATGGTGGTATTGATGCGAAACTGATCGCTGTTCCACACGAAAAACTATCTCCACTTTATAAAGATGTTCAAGAATATACGGATCTTCCGCCATTATTGATCAGCCAAGTTGAGCACTTCTTTGCACACTATAAAGATTTAGAGCCTGGTAAATGGGTAAAAATCAGTGGTTGGGAAGGTGCTGATGTTGCGAAAGCTGAAGTACTTAAAGCAATCGAAGCGGCTAAAAAGTAACTTTGAGATGCTCGACCAGATTTTAAAAAATTTAAAATCTGGTCATAAAAAAACTCCATTCATTTGAATGGAGTTTTTTATTGCTTGATCAGCTGTGAATTAGAATAATTTCACAGGAATATCAAGCCAGATACGCCATTCGTTGGTATCGCCAATGTAGGCATTTGTTTGATATTCATCACTTGCACGGTAATACGAGTGACGTAAACGTAAGCTCGCATCTTTGGCAAAACCAGATTGAACCGTGTATTTCACTTGGTTAAAGAATTCACGTTCATGTGCATTATCAGTCAAATTCTTGACTTTGATATCCCAACCATAGACATAGGCGGTGGTCCAACTTAAGCCTGGTACGCCATAACCACCAAAGTCGACGTTATATTGCAACTGTGCAGATTTTTCGCTGTTACCAATAAAGTCAGATAGGTAAGAGTTTGGCAAATAGATACTTTGAGCGCCATCAGCGTTCTCGCCGTAGTCATAACCTGTATTACCATTATTTTGTTGGTAAGCCAGCATCACGCTATGTGGACCTGTGTTATAAGTCGTAGAAAGTGCCCAAATGGTATTTTTACGATTAGACAGGTCGTCAGTTGTACTTGAATACGTACTTGCCTTTTCATCCCATTTAGTGTGGTAAGCACTTAAGTCATATGTTAAACCACTGTCTTTATCTAACGGCTGCTTATAGTTCACATTGATATAATGACGATCTAGCTTATCTTTGCTATCCAAGCCAAAGTACGCCGCATTTAAGTTGTCATCAAATTTGTATTTTGCGCCCCAAACGACAGCACGATCAAGTTTGCGGCCATCAGTATTGATTTGGTCAGAGTACTGATCTTTAGTGAATTTACCGGCAGTTAACTCTAAGCCATCAATTTCACGGCTAGTTGCCAATACACCTTCAAAATATTCAGGTACTAAACGCGCTGTGTTACTTGCTAAAACAGGAATATCGAGAACTTGTGTACCATAAGTCACAGTTGTATTCGAGATACGTGCTTTAACAAAACCGCCGCCACGTGCCCAGTGATCATATGTGTCACCTTTACCATCTACACCATTTAGGCGTTCGCGTGGGATCATGCCGTTACCAGCATTATTGTTTGAGCCTAATTTAAAAGAGCCATCGCCGATCACACCAGCGCCAAAGCCAACTAAACCTTGAGTAAAACCAGTTTCCAGTTTCACCATTGCCGTCTGAGCATATGAGCTAGTGTCTTCGACACCATTCTTTTTGTCACGATTTAAATAACCAGTACGGAATAAAATATCCCCTTTGGCATCTTCAACAAGTCCTTTTGCTTCGCTTTGTTCGCTTGCATATGTTGAGGTAATTAACGCGGCATTAATCAAAACCGCTAAAGTAAGTTTCTTTGCCTTTGGCATAGCTCGCCTCATTAGAAATAATAAATTTGGGATAAAACCGAAATTTTGATCAATTGTATAAGTTATGCATAAAAAAGATAGATTTTTATTAAAATTTTTTAATTATTTTTAAATAAAATACTTATAAAATTTTATGATTTGTTTCTCGTTTAAAAAGTATACATTTTAAGATCAAGTGTTTGATTGTTAGTCATAATGTTGTTTATTTTGGATGTAAAGTAAACAGGTTGTTTTTTGTTTTATTCGAATAAAACTATGTGATTTATTGAGGTATTTTTTCTTTTATTTTAAATATTTATTTTTTCTTTGTGTGAAAAGTGTTCAATTGTTTACTGCCAAAAGAACATCCCGACGAATGACGAAAGGGATTGTCCTAAAAAGAATATTTTTTAAGCGCATTTTAAGTTTTTTTGCCGTGCACTTTTATGGAACATTTCTGTTTTCTGCTGATTTAAGCTTAATTTGAAAGCATTTTGCACTTCCTCAATCCTGACAAAATGCCTCTTTTTTGTGCAAAAAATAATCTTGAATCGGTTGGTGCGTCTAAATCGCTCAAAAAAATATAAGGATGCTCGATCGGCCTTAATTCAGAATCATTAAAAATTTGAGTAAGACGAATTTACTCATTAAGACCACGATGAAATATGGTTTAGCTGAAGTTGGCACAGCAATTGCTAATTACTTTGCGATGCAATTTAAAATTTAAATCAGTCGAATATCCATCATGGGGGAGATCAAGATGATGAAATTTGCATGTAAAGCAATCGCGTTGAGTATTTGTGCAGTGACTTCAACTTTTGCGATGGCAGAAGAAACAAATACACTATCTCAATACGGCCTGAGTTTTTCAGGAACGGCTGCGTTAACGACTGATTATCGTTATCGTGGTATCACACAAACTCAATCTGATCCTGCGGTACAAGGTGGTTTTGCATTAACACATTCATCAGGTCTTTATGCTGGGGTATGGGGTTCAAACGTTAACTTTGGTGGGGCTGATCCTCATCTTGAGCTAGATCCTTATGTGGGCTATGCGACTGAGTTACCATTTGCAGGTAAGCCGACTTTAGATGTCGGTTTATGGTACTACGGTTATCCAAGTGCATCTGACCTGAACTGGTTAGAACTTTACGCAAAACTAGGCTTTAAAAATGTATTAGCATCAGGTGATAGCCTATTAGGTAGTTTGAACTACACCAATGACTTTGCTGGTACAGATGAGAATGGCTGGTATGTGAACGCAACCTATAACATTCCGTTTGCAGATACTGGCTTTGGTGGCGTAGCAAGTGTCGGTTACACTAAAGTGGATAACTATGACTTTAGTGATACAGGTGGCGAAGACGATAATTATGTCGACTGGAAAGTCGGTGTGACATATAGCGTAAAATCAGTATCTGGTTTAACGGCTGAACTTGCTGCTGTAGGAACCAATATTGATGCAGATTTCCAACCGTATAAACGTGGCACAGAAACAGGCGCAGTATTTACCTTGACCAAAGCATTCTAGGCTTGGTTGGATAAACAAAAAGCCAGCTCTATTGCTGGCTTTTTTATATTGAAAGATATTTGCTTGAGGGAAGTCGTTCAAATCTAATCATGACTTGCGATGGATTTAGAATATAGATAATCCCATTCTGATAATCAGAAAGACTAAAAGGAACAAAAAAAATATCCGGATAAACTGACTACCATATCGTAGTGCCAGAAATACGCCGACTAGAGCACCCATGACATTACAGACGGCGATCATTAAGCCAATTTCCCACAGCACATGACCTGTAGGGATAAAGAATAAAAGTGCAGAGCTAAAAGTACCAATATTCACAATTTTCGCTGATGCAGATGCGTTGAGAAAATCAAAGCCAAACACTTTTACAAATAAGAACAGCAGAAAGCTTCCGCTACCCGGCCCAAACACACCATCATAGAATCCAATCAAACCGCCAAAAAAGATCCCCAGAACAATTTCTTTATGCCCACATTTGACATAAGTGCTATGTGCACCTAAGTCCTTCTTGAGAAAGGTATAAATCGCCATCACGATGAGCAAAAAGAAAACAAGATAGGTCATGAATTGCTTGGGAATATGTGCAACTGTCATGGCACCCATAAAGGCAAATATGAATGCTGAAAGCATGGTCGGGATGAGCAACTTCCAGACAAATTTAATTTTATTTACATATCTAAAAATAGAGGAAACGGTACCTGCCCACACGGCTAGTTTATTGGTACCTAAAACAGTGGTAATACTGTGCTGTGGCAAAGCATGTAATAGCGCAGGTATTTGAACCAAACCGCCACCACCTACTGCGGCATCAATCAGGCCACCACAGAACGCAAAAAATCCTAACATGAGTAGTGCGGTGTCATAGGTCATAATCGCCAACCTTTGGGAAAGTTGATTCGGCTGAAAGTGTTAGGTCATTTTTTCGGAATATTTATCCAGCTTATTCATGATGAATTCAGCTTATATCGTTTATTTATTGGTCAATAAAAATGAGCATTCTTCTATTTTTGAAATCAAAACTCTATAAACACAAATGAACGGTGTCTGTTTTCAACATAACTTGTTGCCTTGCGAAACTCAATTGAATTGTGCCGACCTTTAAATTGCATGTTCGCGCAATATAATTAAGGTGTTATTTCTATATATTTTTTCAAATCTTGGTCAACAAAAGAATCCGCATTAGGACGGATTCTTTTGTTGGAAAATCTCGAGAAAAAACTGTTAGGTTTGGTTGCCCCGATAGGATAGTGCTTCGGTTAAATGACTACTTGAGATCAGATCACTTTCTGCTAAATCGGCAATCGTGCGAGCAACACGCAATACACGATGGTAGGCACGTGCAGACAAGTTGAGACGTTGCTGGGCCATCTCAATAATTTTTGTCGAACTGTCATCTAGCAGAACATACTGTTCTAGTAACTTCGGTGATAAAGCCTGATTTAAGCACTGCTGTCTTTGGATCTGTTTGTCGTAGGCAGTGATCACACGTTGCCGCACGCTGGCAGAATTCTCGGTTGGCGTACGATCTTGTAGTTCCTGAGCTTGTAACGGTGGTACATCAATATGTAAATCAATACGATCCAGCAATGGGCCTGAGATACGATTTTGGTAGCGCTGAATACTTTCAGGGGAACATTGGCAACGGCTGTCCTGATTAAAGGCATAACCACATGGGCAGGGGTTCATTGCTGCAATAAACTGGAAATTTGCAGGAAAGGTCATTTGTCGTGCGGCACGAGAAATCACAATCTCTTTGGATTCCAAAGGTTGACGTAATACTTCCAGTACTTTGCGATCAAATTCTGGCAATTCATCCAGAAACAGGACGCCTAAATGAGCCAAAGTGATTTCACCAGGCTTGGGTTGAGAGCCGCCACCAACCAACGCAATTGCTGAAGCTGTATGATGTGGGGCTCTAAATGGACGCTGGCCAAAACTGTGCGGTGCGTTGGCCACCGAATAAATACTGGCGACTTCTAGATTTTCCTGCGCATTGAGCGGCGGTAAAATCGATGGCAGGCGAGAAGCCAATAAGGTTTTACCTGTGCCAGGTGGGCCTTTAAATAATAAAGAATGTCCGCCCGCAGCGGCAATTTCTAACGCTCGGCGTGGACGTAATTGACCTTTGACATCGGCAAGATCAAATTGATAGGCAGATGCGGCTGCGTTTGGTCGTTGTGGTGCAGCTGCCAGCTGGGCATTGCCCGAAAAATGTGCACAAACTTCTTGTAAATGCTGCGCTGCATAAACTTCAAAATCGGGAAGCTGGCTTGCTTCATCCAGATTTTCAGTGGGCAGTAGAAGGCGATGTTTGGCTTGTTGGCAGGCCATTGCGATGGTTAATGCCCCTGAAACAGGACGTAAGTGTCCATCAAGCGCCAGTTCTCCTATAAATTCAAAGCCTTCTGTACTGTGTTCTGGTAATTGTCCAGAAGCAATCAGAATCCCCAAGGCAATCGGTAAGTCCAGTCGAGAACCATCTTTGGGTAAATCGGCTGGTGCTAAATTGATGGTTAAGCGTTTGGTTGGAAACTGAAAACCGCTATTGATGATGGCAGAACGCACACGATCTTTACTTTCACGGACAGCGGCTTCAGCTAAGCCAACAATTGTTAAAGAAGGAAGGCCTGAACTAATGTGGACTTCAACTTCAATCTGAGGAGCATGTAACCCCAATAGCCCTCTCGTATATATCTTGGCAAAAGACATCTTGTTATTGTTCCATTGTGGTGCTTTATTTTTAATCATTCTGAGGTGCGAAATGCACCAAGTTGGTGCTTATTTTTTGTTCTGAATCACTTCTTCAAGTGTTTTCATTTGTTGCTGAAGTTCAGTCAAACGTTGGTTGGCTAACTCAAGCGCTGTTCTTTGGCGGTCAAGTTCTTGTTTTGAAACTAAATCCAGTTTTTCGATACTCTCGTTTAATAAAGCACGCAGATTTTTTTCTAAATCTTTTTTCGGCTGGTCAACTTGCTGCAAAATCGCTTGTAAAAGAGTTTCAATCATAAAGTACTCAATAAGTTATGTATATTTGCTGCTCAGTGTATCACTGCTTGTGTCAATCCTCTAGCACAGTTAAGGCCAGAACGAGGAGTGACTTATAAATCCAGTGAAACAGGAGCAAATGATACTTATTTTCGATGGACTATCTACATCTTCAAGGCTAAATAGGTTATAAAGAAAGCTTATGTCCGATATTTAAAAACCCCCAACCTTTAAATATTGGCATGAAAATTGAACATAAAACCTTACTGGTGAAAATAAGCCGAAGGAAAACAAACATGAAGCTTGTAACTGCAATTGTAAAACCATTCAAATTGGATGATGTGCGTGAAGCACTTTCTGAGATTGGTGTTCAAGGGATTACCGTAACTGAAGTCAAAGGTTTCGGACGTCAAAAAGGTCACACAGAATTGTACCGTGGTGCTGAGTATGTGGTTGATTTCTTACCAAAAGTAAAGATTGAAATTGCAATTAGCGATGAAATGGTTGATGCCGTCATTGAGTCGATTACTCGTGTCGCAAGCACAGGCAAAATTGGTGATGGCAAAATTTTTGTGACCAATTTAGAGCAAGTGATCCGTATCCGTACGGGCGAGACTGGGCCAGATGCTGTCTAAGTTGGCACAAACTTTGCTGAGCTATTAAATATAGCAATAGCTTGCGAAATCAGGTTGGGGGACACGAATGAAAAAAATGCTTATGGCGCTCAGTCTATCTGGCGCACTCTTAGGTGGTTCAGCGGTGGTTTGGGCAGAAGATGCTGCTTCAACGCCTGTTACTGAACACGCTGTAGCAGTTGACACTACAACTGCCTCAACAGAAATTGTTGCAGCAGAAGCGCCAGCTCCTGTGGAAGCAACACCAGCACCTGCTGCGGAAGCAAAGGTCGATACAGGTGATACAGCATGGGTTCTTGTTTCAACTGCGTTGGTGCTGTTGATGACGATTCCGGGCTTAGCTTTATTCTACGGTGGTATGGTTCGTAAGAAAAACGTACTGAGTACCATGATGTTCAGCCTTTCAGCGGCAATTCTTGTAAGTTTGATCTGGGTAACAGTGGGTTATTCTCTGGCGTTCTCTGGTTCAGGTGCTTATGTTGGTGATCTCGCGAAAGCCATGCTGAATGGCGTTGCCTTCGGTGCCTTGACAGGCACCATTCCTGAAAGTCTATTCGTTATTTTCCAAATGACCTTTGCCATCATTACGGTTGCAATTATCAGTGGTTCAATCGCTGACCGTATGAAGTATTCTGCATTTATGGCCTTTATCGCAGTTTGGGTGATTCTGGTTTATGCGCCGATTACACACTGGGTTTGGGCAGCAGATGGCTGGTTATTTAAAGCAGGTGCGTTAGATTTCGCGGGTGGTACCGTTGTCCATATCAATGCGGGTGTTGCGGGTCTGGTTGCAGCGTATATGTTAGGCAAACGTACTGGTCTAGGCCGTGAGTCTATGGCGCCACATAACCTGACCTTAACCGTCATTGGTGCAAGCTTGATCTGGGTTGGCTGGTTTGGCTTCAATGGTGGTAGTGCTTTAGGTGCTGGTGCACGTGCAGGTATGGCGATTCTAGTAACACAAGTTGCTGCCGCAGCTGCTGCATTCTCTTGGCTCATTGTTGAACGTGTGATTCGTGGTAAAGCTTCCGTACTGGGTGGCGCATCAGGTGCTGTTGCTGGTTTGGTTGTGATTACACCTGCTGCTGGTTTCGTTGGTGTAGGTGGCGCATTGATTATGGGTCTTATCGGTGGTGTAGTGTGTTTCTGGGGAATTACAGCATTGAAACGCCTGCTTAAAGCGGATGATGCCTTGGATGCATTCGGTCTACATGCGGTGGGTGGTATTGTTGGTGCGATTCTGACAGGCATCTTCTATAGCGATGAAATCATCAAAGCAGCGAACGTTGCACTCGCCCCAACTTTTGCTGGCCAATTGTGGGTGCAAATCGAGGGTGTATTGGCAACCATGGCTTACAGTGCAATCGTGACCTTCATTATTCTGAAAGTGATTGATCTGGTGATCGGGATCCGTGTTAGCGCTGATGATGAGCGTATGGGTCTTGACTTGAGTCAACATGGCGAACGTATTGAATAACACAGACAAGATGTGATTTAAAAACAGCCTCATGGGGCTGTTTTTTTATGCCTGTAGGGTGCTGGTTCTGCAATTGAAGAAACTTTGCTACACTTAGGCAAAGAGATTAAATAATCGCGCAACTATGCATTGTCCATTTTGTAACGCTGCTGATAGTAAAGTTATCGACTCCCGTTTGGCCGCCGAAGGGTGCCAGATTCGTCGTCGTCGTGAGTGCGTCATTTGTGGTGAGCGTTTTACAACATTTGAAAGTTATGATGTGGTGATGCCACGTGTTATCAAATCGGATGGTAAAAATGAGCCATTTGATGAAGCAAAATTACGTCGCTCATTGATGCATGCTTTACAGAAACGTCCTGTAACCCAAGAACAGATTGAAACCGTACTTAGTGATATCCAGTCGCATATTCGCCGTTTGGGTGAACGGGATGTGAAGTCCAGAACGATTGGTGAAATCGTTATGCAGGCGCTTTTTGCGCTCGATCATGTCGCATATGTACGATTTGCTTCTGTGTATCAGGATTTTCAGGATGTCGATGCTTTTCGTCATCAAATTGAACAAATGCAACAACGCGAAAATGACAACTAAATTAGAGAAATCATGTCTGAGTTAACCCAAGATCATTTATCCGAACAGCAGTACTGGATGCAACGTGCCATTGAACTGGCGCGACTTGGACAATATTCGACGAAACCAAATCCAAATGTGGGTTGTGTCATTGTCAAAGATGGACAACTGATCGGGGAAGGGTATCACCCCAAAGCAGGTCAGCCCCATGCAGAGGTCTTTGCCCTGCGTCAGGCGGGTGACCATGCCAAAGATGCAACTGCTTATGTGACATTGGAACCGTGTGCCCATTATGGTCGAACGCCGCCCTGCGCCGAAGCATTGATGAAAGCACAGGTCAAAAAAGTTGTGGTTGCATGCTCGGATCCCAATCCGTTAGTGGCTGGCAAGGGCGTTCAGATCTTGCAGAATGCAGGCATTGAAGTTGAAACGGGTATTTGTGTTGATGAGGCAAAAACGCTCAACTTTGGCTTTTTAAAAGCCATGTCGACCGGTTTACCTTATGTCCGTTTAAAAGTGGCCTCGAGTCTTGATGGGCGTACAGCAATGGCTTCGGGTGAGTCCAAATGGATTACCGGGACTGAGGCGCGTCAGGATGTCCAGCATTGGCGTGCAATATCAGGCGCCGTGATCACAGGCATTCAAACGGTGCTGGCAGATGATTGCGAGTTAAATGTTCGTGCTTTGACTGATGTTGATGTTTCAACGGTGGTACAGCCGAAACGAATCGTGTTAGATCGCCAAGGGCAACTGCCATTGTCAGCCAAGATGTTACAAAATCCTGAAACAGTGATGGTGATGACACCATTTCGTCAAGAACTTGCCGATTTAGGCGTGATACAATTGACGCCGCAACCTTTAAATCAATTATTGCAGACCTTATCTCAACAGTATCAAATTTATGATGTATTGGTTGAGGCAGGTGCAACTTTATCTACCGCCTTTTTACAGCAAGGTTTGGTTGATGAAATGATTAGTTATGTTGCACCAACTTTACTTGGTCAATCTGCCCGCGCTATGTTCAATGCTAAATTTAGTAAAATGGCAGAACAACGACGATTTGAGTTGGTCGATGTAACCCAACTTGGGCAAGACATTCGCCTGAGATTGCTCCCTATCCAAGAGTTGATATGAATCCAGAACCATCGGTTTATCACAAGCGTCGTCATGCGGCCCGTACGACTGACGAATATCTTTTTCATCAGTTAGTTCCTTATCTTGGGAATAAGCGTCGACTTTTACATTTGATTTTAGAAGCGCTTGAGATTACAGGAACGCTGAATAGCAAGAAAAAGAATCCACCGATTTTTGCGGATTTTTTTGCAGGCAGTGGGGTGGTTTCTCGTTTAGCCCGTCAAAATGGCTATCGTGTGATTGCCAATGACTGGGAGCCGTATAGCCATGCGCTGAATCATGCGATTTTGGCTTGTGTTGATGCACCTGCATTTAAAGAATTGGGTGGCTATCAAAAAGCCATTGATTATCTGAACCGTTTGCCTGAAGTCAAAGGCTGGGTCACACATAATCTATGTCCGCGCAATGATGATGTGTACGACCCTGCACGTGACCGCCTATTCTTCAAACGCCGTAACGGCATGCGTATTGATGCGATTCGTCAGCAGATTGCCACTTGGCAGGCACAGGGTGCAATTAATGATGTAGAAATGAGTGCTTTATTGGCACCGTTACTATATTCAGCAAGTTTTGTCAGTAATACCAGTGGCGTTTTCAAAAGTTTCCATCAGGGCTGGGGCGGACGTACTCAAACGGCACTGGAACGGATCGAGTCATTGTTATGGCTGACACCAAGTCGTTTCTGCGAGATCGGTGATCCTAAACGTCCTGCGGCAGAAATGTGGTGTGTCGATGCCCAGCATCTTGCCAACCAGATGAGTGGTTTTGAAGTGGATGTGGCTTATCTGGATCCGCCGTATAACCAACATGCGTATAGCAGTAATTATCATGTGTTAAATGCGCTGACCTTATGGGATCAAGTCGATTTACCTTCACCTGATACCAAAGGTTTTAAAAGCGGTATTGATCGTGCTTGGCGTAAAGAACGTCCAAGTCCTTATAACTCTTCTAAATATGCCAAAGAGGCTTATGAAAAGTTATTGGAAACCATCAATGCACGTTATATTTTGACCAGCTACTCGACCGACGGAAATATTGAACCCAAAGACTTGCTGACTGCCAATTTAAAGCGCGGTAAAGTCACCTTGTTGACCCAGGATGTACCGCGTTATCGGGTGAGTAAACAGCGTCAGTCTGAGCGGGCACGTGTACTGGAATTTATTGTGATTACCGATACGCATGCCAAGTCTGGACCACCGTTACGACAGTTGTTGGGACAGCTGTATCACTTTGCTGAACTGGGCGGGGTCGATACTACAGGGAATAGCACCCAACTGGCACTTTGGTAAAACAGGACACCACTTTTAAAAAGTGGTGTTTTTGTATTCAGTTTCTTTGTTAAATCGGATAATTAGATAAATAAAATCGGTTTATGTAATAAGTGTCTGTTTTTATAGTAAATATCTTACATTTTTTAGTCGTTTCTATGGTGTCGGTCAGTTTGGTTAAATCTGCTATTAAAAATAATGAAAATTAAAAAAGGTAAATAAAAACAATTAATTGAATTCTATTTTTGTATCCCTTTTAGTTGTTTTTACGCACCTATTTTAGAGAAAAATCTTTTGATCAATCGTTTAAAAATTTACCAAATAATATTGACCAGTTTCAAAAATAAATATAGTTTGCCGAGCTTAATTTAGGGTCTTGCCTATTTGCAGCGATGACCAAGAGAGGTTGTTATGAGTCGCTCGGAACCCACCTTATTGGGGCAATGTGTAGCCGAATTTTTTGCTACCGCAATTTTTTTATCATTTGGTATCGGTGTGGTGGCTGCACTTAAGCTTGCAGGAGCAAGTTTAGGTCTGTGGGAAATCAGCATTGTATGGGGCTTGGCAGTTGCATTGGCTGTCTATTTGTCTGCTGGTATTTCTGGGGCACATCTCAATCCTGCCGTGACCATCGCTTTGGCTCTATTTGCTGGTTTTGATAAGCGTAAAGTCCCGTTCTATATCATTGCCCAAGTCGCAGGTGCTGCGACAGGTGCACTGCTGGTATATGGGCTATATAGCAATTTATTTGTAGATTATGAACAGACGCATCACATGGTACGTGGCAGTGTAGAAAGTCTGGAGCTGGCGGGAATTTTCTCAACTTATCCGCATCATCTATTGTCGCTTGGTCAGGCTTTCATGGTCGAGATGTTTATTACCATGTTATTGTTGTGGCTGATTATGGCAATTGGTGATGACAGCAACGGCTTGCCGCGTGGTGCTTTGGCGCCGATTCTGGTGGGTTTGCTGGTTGCCGTGATTGGTGCTTCTTTTGGCCCATTGACTGGCTTTGCCATGAATCCTGCACGTGATTTTGGCCCGAAAATCGTAGCTTATTTCTCAGGCTGGGGACCAGTTGCGTTTACAGGTGGCCGTGATATTCCTTATTTCATCGTACCCATCATTGCACCGATCGTAGGTGCATGCTTAGGTGTGCTGGGCTATAAATTATTCTTTAGCCATTTTCTGATAAAGAATCAGGTTGCAACCAAAGACACAGCAGAACAGCAAGTCTCTGAAATGCAATAAATGCATGATTCAATCATGTGTAGAAAGAGGGTGGTCAGATGACCGCCCTTTTTATTTGCTTTGGGGATGCCTTGTTATCTCGGGTTCTTTGCTTTAAGGTATCTGATTCACTGTGGCAGACACTGCAATAAAGATAGGTTGAAACTCCCATGTTTACAGGCATTATTGAAAGTTTAGGTAAGGTTGAGAGCCTACAAAGTGTAGGCGGTGATGTTCGTCTACGTATCCAGACTGATTTGGACATGTCTGATGTGCATTTGGGGGATTCGATTGCCACCAATGGGATTTGCCTGACTGTGATTGAGTGGGGTGAAAACTGGTATGCGGCAGATGTTTCCCGTGAAAGCTTGAACCGTACTACGCTTGGGCAATGGAAAGTCGGACAGGCGGTGAATGTTGAAAAAGCGATGTTGCCGACCACACGTTTTGGTGGACACATTGTTAGTGGTCACGTTGATGGGCTGGGTGAGATTACGCTGGTTCGCGAAGACGCGCGTTCTCTGTACTTTGAAGTGACTGCTCCGGTTGAGCTGGCAAAATATCTGGCTGAAAAAGGTTCTGTTACGGTCGATGGCATTAGCCTCACCATTAACCATTTACGTGGCAATATTCTAAGCCTGAATTTGATTCCGCATACCGCTGAACGTACCAATATTGGCACTTGGCAGGTGGGAAGCAAAGTGAATTTAGAAGTTGATGTATTGGCACGTTATATCGAGCGTTTATTGTTAGGTGATAAGGCGGCTGAGCAGAAAACTGAATCGAATATCAGCATGGCTTTTTTAGCTGAAAACGGTTTCTTAAAATAAAAGATAAAGTATAAAAAAGCCCAGTTTAAACTGGGCTTTTTATTATTTCTCGTCCGAGAACTCACTGTTCTTCAAAATATATTCAATTTCATCTTGTGCCAGTGCATGCAGCTTGGCACGGAATACCGTCACTGCTTGCTCAATCAGGCCTTCGGCTTCAAGCTCAAGTCGGACACGGACACTTTCCAGCTCAGACAGAATCTGCTGATCATCAATGGCGATGCGCTGACCGCGTGCATAATCAATACTTGGCTGTTCTGGGTTAGTCTGGTAGCGCTCGGTCTGTTGCGCAATTTCCTGATCGATATGACCACGTAGCGCAAGTAAATTCTCGGTTTGTTGTTCAAACTGACGCGCTTCATCTGCTTGCAGTTGTGCGGCATAAGCGGCTTCAGCTGCACGTTTTTCTTCCAGTGCTTTTTCTAGCGCCAGTTGTTTGCGAATGCGTGCCTGTTCCAGCAATTCTGCTTTTAAATCTGCATAGGCTTGATCAATGCGCTGTTGAGAACGCTGTTGAGCGTTCTCCTCATTCTGTGTCCACGTTTGAATTGAGGTTTGTGGTAATAACAGATCACAGATACGTGCTAAATCTTCCTGATAGGTCTGACGAACCGCCTCAGGTGCATTTAACCAACGTTTTTTAAAATCCTGACCTACATTTAATGCCACAAGACACTCCTAAAATGATGTTTTTTATTGCCAATTTATAATTTAAATGTACGAGGTTCTATACCCAAACGTCGATACATTTTAAATTTTTCCCGCCCAATCTGTTTCGCAGTTTCATTATTTTCAATAATTTCGATAATGTGGCGAAAATCTTGAGTTTGTTCAAGTGCATGATTGTTAAAATTAAACACGATCCAATCATTGGATGGTGGTAAGTCTTTTGAAATACACACTGGACTATGCGGCTGGTCAATCCCATGCGCAATGAAACTTTTTGGATCGAAGCTCCAGAGCATCTCATCCAGTTCATTTTGCAAGTCTGGATCAGCACAGTACCACCAGATGTGGGGATGCTGGTTCAGAATCTTGCGACACAAACGGCAAGCACTTTCGACTTGCCGTTCCTGACTGTTTTCAAAGAGATAAAAACTAATTTTAGCCATTCGTTTGAACACGATTAGCCAAGAATTGCATCAATAATGGCACTGGACGACCCGTAGCACCTTTAGTGGCGCCAGATAACCACGCCGTACCTGCCACATCAAGATGCGCCCAACGGTAGTCGCGAGTGAAACGTTCGAGGAAGCAGGCCGCTGTGATTGCACCGCCGTATGGGCCACCAATATTGGCAATATCGGCAAAAGGTGAGTCGAGTAATTCTTGATACTCTTCCATCACGGGCATGCGCCATACACGGTCAAGTGACTGTTCGCCTGCCTGTTGCAAGTCTTGTGCAAGTTCATCATCTGGCGTAAATAAGCCACTGACCACTTTACCCAGTGCAACCACACATGCACCTGTAAGTGTTGCAATATCAATCACAAGGGCTGGGTTAAAGCGTTTGATATAGGTCAAGGTATCACACAGGACTAGACGACCTTCTGCATCAGTATTTAGAATTTCTACAGTTTGCCCGCTCATGGTCGTTACGATGTCACCGGGACGCGTCGCATGAGCAGATGGCATATTTTCTGCTGCGGCAATTGCACCAACCACATGAATTGGCAATTGTGCTTCACAGAGAGCCTGAATGGTTCCAAGAACTGAAGCTGCGCCGCACATATCAAATTTCATTTCATCCATGCCTAAGCCTGGTTTTAATGAAATACCGCCAGTATCAAAAGTCACACCTTTACCCACCAGCACCACAGGCGCTTGATCAATTTGGGCATTGTATTCGAGAGTAACAATACGACCCGGACGATCCGAGCCTTTGCTCACGGCAAGGAAGGCATACATGCCCAAATCAGCCATTTGCTGCTCATCCAGTACAGTGACTTTCAATAAGTCTGGATATTGTTTAGCAAGCGCAAGTGCTTGATCTGCGAGATATTCAGGGAAACAAATATTTCCAGGACGGTTACCCAGATCACGCGCAAAGTTTTGACCCGACTGAACCGCATGAATCAGCTTTAACTGTGCTTCATCTAACGTGGTCTGGCTGGCAATCAGGTGAATGGTGTCTAGCACGAACTCATTCTTTTTCGACTTAAACTCGTCATAGCCATAAGCCGCTTGCGTGAGGCTCAAGACAAATAGTGCGTGTAAATCGGCAGGTAGAGCTGAAAGATCGAGACTAATTTGTTTAAATTTATTTTGTGATGATTTGATAATGCTTTGTGCAAGTTTTGCTAATTTTGTCGCTTTTAGCTCGTCACTTTTTCCAAGCCCTAATAATTGTGTGTTGGCTTGAACAGAGACATTGGCAAGCAAGGCCAAGTTATCGTTAAAACCTGCTTTGTATTGGGTTGCGTTAAGGACGTCATCTAGATGGTTGATTTGATAAGTATTTAAGTTCTGTTGTAATTGTTCTGAATCAACCAAAATCCACAAAGATTCGCTAGACGCCTGAGTTGGGAATGCGTTTTGAAGTGTAAATTTCATTGTTTGTATAGAACCTAATGAGCAAAAAAGAAAGATAAGTCCATTAAACACTTTCAGATATGAGGTTGCAATCCGCAACAAGCGATAGGTTTTATATTTTTAACATTCGGGTAAACTAGCGTTACCTTCGATTGGTCTTTTGGAAGTATTACTTTGATTATTCGGCGTTATCTCGTCAAACAGGTGGTTTCGACATCTCTCGTCGTCATTGGTTTATTAACCATGATCATGATGGGTGGTCGTTTGATCAAGTATTTTGGCGTAGCAGCTCAAGGTCGTTTGGATGCAGGTATCTTATTTAGCATTATCGGCTATCGCTTACCTGAATTTTTAACGTTGATTCTCCCTTTAGGTTTCTTTATTGCATTAATGCTGGTATTCGGGCGTCTGTATGTCGACCATGAAATGGCAGTTTTAAATGGCAGTGGCGTCAGTCGGAATCAGTTGGCTCGTTTATTGTTGCCAATGACCGTGGTGTATCTGGTGGTACAGACCTGCTTAATGGTCTGGATGGGGCCATGGGGCTTACGTGAGTTTGAAAAATTAACCAGTACCCAAGCGGTGCGGACTGGATTTGATCTGGTGCGTCCGAAAGAGTTTATTTCTTCGGGACCTTACACCATTTATGCAGGCTCGCTTTCAGAAGACCGTAAGAACTTAAAAGATATTTTCTTCTATCAGAAAGGCAATCAGCCCGATAAACCTGATGTCATGATTCTGGCAAAAGAAGCAACACGAGTTGAAGTTGCCAATGATACTGCCAATGTAGTGGATCTCGTTCAAGGTCGTCGTTACGAGATTTATCCGAATCAACCACGTTACACGCAGGCGGAATTCCAGTCTTATCGCTTACGTTTAGAAAATGACAAAGACGTAAAATTTGAGAGTGGTGATGTTGAAGCATTATCCATGTCCAAGTTATGGGAAAAACGTGATGATCCTGTCGTGCGTAGTGAACTGGGCTGGCGTGTGTTTGGTCCATTTGTGATTATCGTGGCTTTAATGCTGGCGGTCGCATTGTCTGAGGTGAGTCCGCGACAAGGTCGTTACTACCGTTTGATTCCCGCGATCTTTATCTTTGCCAGCTTGATTGTATTATTGATTGCGATTAAGACCCGAATCAGTAAGGAAGAGCTTGATATCTGGGCTTATCCAGTGGTTCTTCTTGTTTATGCCATTGCCGCAGCAGTTTTTGCGCGAAAACAAAAACTGGCACCAAAATTTAAGAGAAGTATTCAGCGAGTGGGGTTGTGATGTTAGCACGTCGAATAGTCGCCAAACATGTGACAAAAACCACGATCCTGGCCATGCTGGGAACTACGCTGGTGTTATCTTTCTTGCAGGTTCTGTTTACCTACTTAGGTGAATTAGGCTCGCTCAAGCCCGACTATAATGCGTGGCAAGCTTTCCTGTACGTGATGTGGGGTGCGCCGCATTATCTATATGAAATCCTTCCTGTCGCAGCCTTGATTGGTTCCGTACTGGGGCTTGGGGCATTGGCATCAAACAGTGAATTGATCGTGATGCGTTCTGTCGGGATTAGCTTATGGCGAATCGTCGGCTGGGTAATGCGTTCGGCACTGTTATTGATTGTATTGTCTTTTGTTCTAAGTGAATGGGTGATTCCTTATACTAACGAGCAGGCACAAAGTATCAAGAAGCAACGTAGTGTGGCTGCGTTGGGTGAAGTCAAAGGCTACTGGACCCGTGAAGGGCAGCGTTTTATTTATATTGATTACGCCAACTCAAAAGGCCAGTTACGTAATATCCAGTCGATTGATTTTGATCAGGACTACCGTTTGCAGTCTTTTGTGAATGCTGAAAAGGGCCAGTTTGTTAAAGATGGTCAATGGACTTTAGAGCAGTCACATCAGGTTGATTTATTGGCACAAGGTAATGCCATTAAAACCGATCATGATCAACAAGCATTGGGCTTGGCATTACAGCCGAAATACGTGCATATGGTGACATTAGATCCTGAAGATTTATCACCAAGCCAGTTGATTAGTTTTATGCGCTATATGGATGAATATAGTCAGGTACCGAAAACCTATGAACTGGCGTTCTGGCAAAAAGTGACCTCGCCGTTTGCCTTGATTACGCTGGTTTTAATTGCCTGCTCGTTCATTTTTGGACCACTACGTCAACAGTCGATGGGCTTCCGTCTGGTGATTGCCTTATTTACGGGACTTGGCTTCTTCTACTTACAAGATTTCCTCGGCTATGCAAGTTTGGTCTATGCACCATCTCCAGCATGGTTTGTGCTGATGCCTGTAGTTCTCATCTTTATGGTGGGAAGTTACCTACTCTATCGTGCAAGATAATGGATCTTTCATTCATGGGCTCTATCATCGGTATTGATGAAAGCCATGAGTGAGGTCATAGAGAAATACCTTAAACTTCGGTAAAATATACCGATCAAATGATCGACAAATAGAGAGTCCATTATGACGGATGCAAATGCTGGCAAAATTCCTCACGTTCTCGTAATCATGGATGGCGTAGGACATCGTGAAGCAGTTGATGACAATGCCTTTCTGGCAGCAAAAACACCCAACCTCACGGCAATGAAAGCAAAGCATCCGAATAGTTTAATTTCTGGCTCAGGTGAAGATGTGGGCCTGCCTGATGGTCAAATGGGCAACTCTGAAGTCGGGCATATGAATCTGGGTGCAGGTCGTGTGTTGTATCAGGACTTCACTCGTATTACCAAAGACATTCGTACGGGTGCTTTTTTTGAGCATGAAGTTCTGGTGGATGCGGTTGAAAAGGCTAAAGCAGCGAATGGCGCCGTGCACGTGATGGGCTTGTTATCAGAAGGCGGTGTTCACTCGCATGAAGATCACATTGTCGCAATGTGCGAATTGGCGTTAAAACGCGGTGCAAAAGTGTATTTACATGCTTTCCTTGACGGCCGTGATACACCACCACGTAGTGCTCAACCTTCATTAGAAAAACTGGATGCCTTATTTGCACAATACCCAAATCAAGGTCGTATTGTGTCGATGATTGGCCGTTATTTCGCGATGGATCGTGACAATCGTTGGGATCGCGTTGAACAAGCGTATCGTTTAATGACGGAAGGCGAAGCCGTACGTGTCGCCAATTCAGCAGTTGAAGGTTTAGAGCAAGCCTATGCAGCCAATGAAAATGACGAGTTTGTGAAAGCAACACGTATTGGTGACACTGTCAAAGTTCAAGATGGCGATAGCATTGTTTTCATGAACTTCCGTGCCGATCGTGCTCGCGAAATCACCCGCGCTTTTGTGGAAAAAGATTTTGCTGGTTTTGAACGTAAAGTGGTGCCGAATTTATCTAAATTTGTCATGTTGACGCGTTATCAGGCCAGCATTGATGCACCAGTTGCGTATATGCCAGAAGGCCTTAAAAACTCGATTGGTGAATACCTGTCTGATTTGGGTAAAACCCAATTGCGTATTGCTGAAACTGAGAAATATGCGCATGTGACTTTCTTCTTCAGCGGCGGTCGTGAAGATGAATATCCAGGTGAAAAGCGTATCTTGATTCCATCACCGAATGTTGCAACTTATGACTTAAAGCCTGAAATGAGCGCTTATGAAGTGACAGATGAGTTGGTGAATGCCATTAATTCAGGTGAGTTTGACTTGTTGGTGGTGAACTATGCCAACGGTGATATGGTCGGGCATACGGGTGTGTTTGATGCGGCGGTAAAAGCGGTTGAAACGGTGGATACCTGCTTGGGTCGTGTTTACGATGCCGTGATGGCAAACAAAGGACACATGTTAATTACTGCGGATCATGGTAATGTAGAGCAAATGCAAGACTATGACAGTGGACAGGTTCATACCCAACACACCACTGAGCTGGTGCCATTTATTTATGTTGGCCCAACTCAGGCAACGATTGCGGAAGGTGGTGTATTGGCTGATGTGGCACCAACATTACTGCATTTAATGCACATTCCTGTACCGCCAGAAATGCAGGGTAAGAACTTAATTACTTTAAAATAAGGTGAAGCAATGACCCAGCACAACAACATTTACCGAGCCTTATGTGCAAGTTTGTTGATGTGTTGGGGGCATAGTATTTATGCGGCACCGATTACGCATTCATCGGGATGGACGGAAGATGCGCCTCCGACGGCTGAAGTCCCGATTGAATCGATTCAACAATTTGTCCAGATCTACGGTATTGTTAAAGATAACTATGTCGATAAGAAGTCGGACGATGCATTATTTCAGCAGTCAATCAAAGGGTTGGTCAGTGGTTTAGACCGTTATTCCCGTTATCTCTCGGCAGAAGAATATCGTCAACTGATTCAATATACCGAAGGGGATTTGGCCTCTGTCGATTTTAATTTAAATTATGATGCGCATTCTAAATCTTGGCAGATTCAGGATTTAAAAGCAGGTTCTGACTCGAGTAAGCTGGGTTTACGTAATGGACAAGCCATTGTTAAAGTGGACAATCAGGAATTAAAAAATCTCAATAAAGATCAGGTGCAAGGCCTGCTGTATGGCTCAATTGGTAGTACCGTACAGATCCAGCCAGAGAATAATAACAGTACCACCATTCTAGTCAGAAACAAGAAAGTAGAAACCGATATTGAACCTGTTTTAATGCATAATCAGGTACTTGTACTTAAAATTAGAGTTTTCCAGCAAGACACCGCCAATGAAATTAAGCGTTTAATCGAAGAATATAGTTCAGCCAAACTTAAGGCCGTTGTTCTGGATTTACGTAATAATCCCGGTGGTCTATTGTCTGCCGCAGTTGAGTCAGCGGATTTGTTCCTGAATCAGGGACTGATTGTGACCACCAAAAGCCGTTCGGAAGGCGATCAACAATTTCAGGCTTTACCTTCCTTTGAATTTCAAAATCTGAAACTGGGTATTTTAATTAATAAACGCTCAGCCTCGGCTGCTGAGGTTTTTACCGCTGCCTTGAAAGAACATAAGCGAGCTTGGGTTGTGGGTGAAAATAGTTATGGTAAAGGTGTGGTGCAGAAACTGTTTCCTTTACCGAGCGGCGCTGCCTTGCAAATGACGGTATCGCATTACTACACCCCTAATGGCAACATGATTGAAGGGCAAGGGATTCAACCGAATCAGATTTCGCCTTTAGCACCTGAAATGAAAGAAGATACTTATCTTGAACATGTCACTGATCTGGTGTTAAAAAGCCGATACTAAAAAATAAAGCTCCTTTTTAAGGAGCTTTATTTTTAAAGATTATTCGTCATCTTCGGTATCTAAACCAAATTTTTTCAGGCGATAGCGTAAAGAACGGAAGGTCATTCCCAACTTTTTCGCCGCTAAAGTGCGATTCCAATGCGTCAGATTCAGCGCATTTAGAAGAATTTCTTTTTCGATATTTTCTAAATAGCGTTCTAAGCCTTCAGGTGGAAGCTTTTTCGAACTCATTGTTGGGCTAGCAGAATGTTGTGGGGTTTCCACTTCTTCTGGGGTCGTATTGGCAAATGAAGGTGCTGGATGTGCAATTGAGCTGCGTAATGGAGCCGTTTGCAAATGGGCCAGATCAATCGATTCATCATCGCTTAGTGTCATTGCACGTTCAATGATATTGCGTAGTTCACGCACATTTCCCGGGAAATATTGCTGTAATAAGAACTGCTCTGCACGAGAGGAAAGCGTCTTAACAGAGACTTCCCATTCCTGACTAATCTTTTGAATAAAATGATTGGCCAGTAGCAGAATATCCTGACCGCGCTCACGTAATGGCGGCAAGACCAGATCCATGACATGAATACGGAAGAACAAATCTTGTCGGAATCGGCCTTGTTGGACGAGCATTTCAAGATCTTGATGGCTGGCACTAATCACACGGAAATCGACATCAATTTCCTGATCTGAACCGACAGGGCGAATTTTCTTTTCCTGTACAGCACGTAGTAGTTTGACTTGCATATTTAAAGGCAATTCAGCAATTTCATCTAGAAATAAACTACCGCCGTGCGCAGAAAGAATTAAGCCTTGCTTATCCTGTGTTGCACCAGTAAAGCTGCCTTTCTTGTGTCCAAATAACTCGCTTTCCATCAATTCAGTTGGAATCGCACCGCAGTTAATGGCAATAAAAGGCCCTTCGCTACGGTTACTTAAACGATGCACCAGATTGGCAACCACTTCTTTACCTGTGCCTGATTCACCTGTAATGAATACAGGCGCCTGTGAGCGCGCAATCTTCTTTAACGCAATACGAAGTTGCTGGATTGGTGCTGAACGTCCAATCAGAAGCTTATTTTCTAAAGCGGTTTCAGCAGCTTCCTGTTCAGGCTGTGGTCGATTCAAAGCTTTCTGGATCAACTGATCCAAGTGCATTTGATTCACGGGTTTGCTGACAAAATCAAACGCACCTGCTTTGAGTGCTGCGATTGCAATGTCCATGTTGCCATAGGCCGTTAGAACGGCAATCGGCGTGTTGGGATAGTTTTGGGTCACATGTTTGACCAAATCTAAACCGTTACCATCTGGCAGGTTTAAATCTGTTAAGCATGCATCATACTGGAACTCAGTAAAGAATTTTTTTGCCTGTTCGACACGATAAGCGATATGTGTCTTGATGCCCATGCGCGCAAGCGTCATCTGCATTAAAAGACATAAGTCCTCTTCATCGTCTACGAGCAAGACGAGTGGTTGTTTTGTTGCCATTTCCCCGAAAAACCTAATCTAATCTATGAATTTTGAGCATTCCATCCTGAAACATGCTCCTTGTTGTCGCTCTATATAGGTGAGCTTTGCATGATTCGCCTCACAAAATGTGTGAGACAAGTACAATCCTAAACCAGTTCCTTTAATTTCGGTACTAAAAAATGGTTTGAATAACTGAGAAATATCCCGTTTTGAGACACCCATCCCAAAATCGATGACATCAATGCAGATTCGACCTTCTTTTTCATGCACATCCACTTCGATAAAAGGGGCATCTGTTGCGTTATGGCGTAACGCATTACGGATCAGATTAATCAGTACCTGACGTAATTGTTTTTCATCAAATATGATCACAGTCTGTTCTACTAGTTTTAGCTGGATCATCTGTTTTGCGTCAGCCAGATCTTCATTCAATAAACTTTCAAAGAACGGGGTGAGCTGGATGGGTTGTGCTTCTGTCGGTCTATTGCGAGCCATCGCCAAAGTATCTTGGACAATGCTATCAATGCGTTTGGCTTGCTTGCTAATCATCCGTGACAGCATCTCTTGCTGATGTGCATCACTGTCTTTTAGGAGTTCATTGGCCTGTACAATTGCGGCCAATGGATTGCGAATTTCATGGGCAATACTGGCAGAAAGTTGTCCTAATGCCGCCAACTTGAGTTGCTGTACCTGCTGGGTTAATTTTTGTGCGTCTTTTAAGATCAACAAGACCAGTGCCTGCTCGGGCACAATCAAATGTTTGACTCGAACATGAACTGTATACGGGCTTTGTTGCGATTCAAAACTAAACTCTTCACCGTCCTTTAAATCACTAAACTTAATCAGTTCAAATAGATCTGGCTGCAACTTGATCAATGGTGTTTTTTCAAGAGAAACAGGAAGATAAATACCCAGTAATGTATTGGCCGCCGGATTGGTCAAGACAATATGATTACTTTCATCCAGTACCAAATAACCGTCTTCAATTTGCTCGAGAATATAACGGTTAATATTTTGCAGCTGATGAATTTCAATCGATTGATGGAAAGTAAGGGTTTCTAAAATTTTAAAACGTTGAACTGCAATTCGGCCAATGGCATGCACAACAAAAAATAAAAAAGCCAGAAAAACACTATTGCCAAGATGAGTTAAGTTGATTGCATCAAAAAAATCACCTAAAAAGCGCTGGTATACCACCATGATGACGGCAAATAGGGTAATGATCAGCGATAGCTGTGAATTTAATAAAATGGCTGAGGAGAAAATAATGATGACATACAGCAAGCTGAGTTGCAGGTTTGGCCCACCGGATGAAAATGTGATTAAACTCAAGCAGATGACATCAATCAGGAAGATAATAATCAGCTGTCTGGACACTTGTACAGGGACTAAGTGCAAGATAAAAAGCTGAATGATATTTAGTGTGATATACGCGATCAGGGTATAAAAATATAAAGCTGGATAAATATAATTGGCGCTTAATTGCTCAGCGGTCAATAAATAAATCAGCAGCAGGCTAACGGCGATAATCAGCCGATAGCCGCTATACCAAACGCCCAGTCGATAGACGGTCTGAGAGACCGATGATGCAATTTTCCCTAACATAGGCGTTGACTATTATTTTAAGAATTTTAAGGTTTAATCAGTCCATAGCGTATCGCAAGATGCGTCAGTTTGACATCACTATCAATCGCCAGTTTTTCAAAAATACGATAGCGATAAGTATTTACGGTCTTCACGCTGACAAATAATTTATCTGCAATTTCCTGTGCGCTGATACAGTTGACCACCATCATTGCCACCTGCATTTCACGTTCTGACAATGCATCAAAAGGAGATTGCTGGGTATCAGAAAGATAGGAGCTGGCCAGTTGCTCGGCAATATCTGCACTGAAATACTTGCCGCCTTGCATGACTTTATTAATCGCACGAACCATTTCAGAAATTGGCGCACCTTTGGTGATATAGCCTTTTGCACCTGCTTTGAGTAAAAGGGATGGGTAGGGCTCTTCCGCCAGACCGCTGACAGCAATGACCTTGGTTTCAGGCGCACTCTGCAATAAACGTCGCGTTGTCTCAACTCCACCAATGCCAGGCATATTCACGTCTAGCAATACCACTTGGGGATGTTTCTGGCGAACCAGCGCAATCGCTTCTTCTCCAGACTCAGCTTGTCCGATCACCTCAACATCGGGGTGGTCTTCCAGCATACGGCAAATCCCTGTGCGCACGAGTTCATGATCATCAACAACGAGAACAGTGATCAAGAAGACCTCCTTTTTTCAAAAACACTGGTTTTTTGTTACATAAAGCAAAATTAGCTTGCAATGAAACGACAAAATTAGCAATCCTATTCTTCGTTTCTAGCGAATAGTTGTACACAATTGTGTCTACAAAAGCTTTACCCGATTTGTTCAAATGTAAGGCATAATGGTGGTAAGCGCAAATGTGCAGCGTCCTGAGTTGAGTATTGTGTCGTGAAAAATTCTAAAAAATCTATCATGCATGTTCTAAGCATGTCTATCTTGTTGGCGTGGAGTTCAACAAGTTTTGCTGAACTGGTTGTGAATAACAATCCAGCTTCTTCGCGTGCGAGTGGTTCAGCAACATTAAACTGGTCTGCAAGTGATGCGAGCCAGTTAATGGAAGATGATGAACCCTTAGAGATTGGCCCTCAAGGTTCAACCTCTGTGACCACAACAGTGCGTAACAGTGGTTCAGCATCAATTACATCAAGTGCACCTCAGCAGTCGACACAGATTCGCGATACGTTTGGCTATAGCAGCCAGCCGTCAGTGAATGCACGTGCTGCTCTGGTCATGGATGCACAAACAGGTGAGGTGTTGTACAGCAAAAACAGTAACATGTCGGTTCCGATTGCTTCAATTACCAAATTGATGACGGCCGTAGTGACTGCTGATGCGCGCTTAAACATGTCAGAAGAAATTACCCTTGAGTCAATTGACTTTGCGGGTGCGGGTGGTAAAAACTCAAGCTCAACTTTACGTGCTGGCGATAAGATGAATCGCGCAGAAGCATTGTTATTTGCTTTGATGAAGTCTGAAAATCCAGCGGCAGCTGCATTGGCGCGTACTTATCCAGGTGGTCGTCCTGCATTTATTGCAGCGATGAATGCCAAAGCGAGGCAATTGGGCATGACTTCGACACGTTATGCTGAGTCAACAGGACTTGATCCACATAATGTCTCTTCTGCACGTGATTTAGGAATTTTAGTTAGTACTGCTTCACAATACGGTCTTATCCGTCAATTCTCAACCACACCAACCTATGACTTTAATCTAGGCTACCGTGTACTCAAGTCAAATAATACCAATGCTTTAGTCCGTAACGGCGGCTGGAACATTAACCTGTCAAAAACAGGTTATATCAATGAAGCTGGTCGTTGTGTCGTAATGCATACGACTGTGAATTCGCGTCCAGCGGTTGTGGTGTTATTGGGTGCGCCAAGTTCGCAAGCACGTAATAGTGATGCAACCAATTTATTAAGCTGGTTAAGCACTTTGCCAAAACGTGTTTAATCCCACTTGATGTAAAAAAACGCTTCATAATGAAGCGTTTTTTTATCGTTAAAATTTACTTATCTTATATGAACGCATAAAAAAACCAGTTGCAGGCAACTGGTTTTTTTATTTCAGAATGTATGCTTACATATTTGAAAGAATCGAGTCTTTAACCTGATCCATTGTTGCATCAATTGACAACATCACTGCATCAGCACATTGCTTGATTGCAGTATCTGGATCTTTTAAGCCGTTACCTGTCACGGTACATACAATCACAGAACCTTCAGCAATTTTACCTGCCTTGATGTCACGGATTGCACCGCCAATTGAAGCGGCAGAAGCAGGTTCTACAAATACGCCTTCGTACATTGAAAGTAAGCGCTGTGCTTCCAAGATTTCGCTGTCTTGAAGCTCATCGAACCAGCCTTTAGAGTCACGTACTACTGCTTTAGCATGGTTCCAGCTCTGTGGATTACCGATACGGATTGCAGTTGCAACTGTTTCAGGATTTTCAACAGGTGCACCACGTAAGAATGGTGCAGCGCCAGAAGCTTGGTAACCAACCATGGTTGGTAGGCCTTCTGGTTTAGGACCTGTGAACTGATCTGTAGCCGCATCATAAATGACTTGTTCGAACTGATCCGCAGGTTGGTTTGCTACAGCTTCGGTATAACCCATCCAGTGTGCGGTGATGTTACCCGCGTTACCGACAGGCAAGCAGTGATAATCAGGTGCACGACCCAATGCTTCTACGATTTCATAAGCAATGGTTTTTTGACCTTGCAAACGATACGGGTTGATCGAGTTTACAATCGTTACAGGTGCCTGATCAGCAACTTCTTTGACCAAACGCATACCATCGTCGAAGTTACCACGAATTTGCATGGTGATGGCGCCGTACATCATTGCCTGCGCCATTTTACCCATCGCAATTTTGCCTTCCGGGATCAAGACGAATGCTTTGATACCTGCACGAGCTGCATAGGCTGCCGCTGCTGCTGAAGTATTACCTGTAGATGCACAGATAATCGCTTTAGAGCCTTCTTCAACTGCTTTGGTCACCGCCATGGTCATACCACGGTCTTTAAAAGAACCAGTTGGGTTCAGACCTTCGTATTTCACATAGATTTCGACGTTTTTGCCAATAATACGTGGAATGTTCTCTAGTTTAATCAGTGGAGTATTACCTTCACCTAAAGAAATTGCGCGCGTAGTTGCAGACACAGGTAAACGGTCACGATAACGATCTACAAGACCAGTATAACGATTGGCATTCGACATGATGGTGTTCCAATATAAGGTAGAGAAAAAATCCCGCTCAACAAGCTCCCTTTCAAAAGAGAGCAGTTCCATTCTTGAGTGAAGAAGGGTGAGGGGATTTAAACTGATTAACTATCGAGCGATTCTAAACGAATTCTCACGATTTCGCCACGAATTGCAGGTAATGCTTGAATTTGTGCAAGCGCTTCGTCCATTTTAGATTCAACGATCGGATCTGTTAAAATCACGATTGGAATCAGGTCTTTTAAGCGTGATTGCTGCATGATGGCATCAATACTGATGCCTGCACGGCTAAGAATAGTAGTCACATCTGCCAATACACCCGTTTGGTCTTCAGCATTCAGGCGAATGTAATAACCCGTGGTCATTTCTTCGCGACTGAGGATTGGCACATTGGTGAGTGCTTCAAAGGCAAGTTGAGGAATTGTTCCGGCGCCATCTTCGGTATACGAAATATCACGTACGATATCAATCACATCAGCAACGACAGCAGAGGCGGTCGGGCCTGCACCTGCGCCAGCACCATAATAAAGTGTTGGACCAACGGCATTGGCTTGAACCAAGACGGCATTTTTCACGCCATTGACATTGGCAATCAATTCTTCCGCAGGGATCAAGGTTGGGTGTACACGTAGCTCAATACCTTTGTCAGCGCGACGTGCAATACCTAAGTGCTTGATACGGAAACCAAGTTCTTCTGCATATTTCACATCTTGAGCGGTGATTTTGCTGATGCCTTCGGTATAGACCTTATTGAACTGTAAAGGAATACCAAATGCACATGAAGCCAAAATGGTGAGTTTATGTGCCGCATCAATGCCTTCAACATCAAAGGTAGGATCAGCTTCAGCATAACCAAGTTCTTGCGCTTCTTTTAACACATCTTCAAAGGCACGACCTTTTTCACGCATTTCAGTCAGAATGAAGTTGCCTGTACCGTTAATGATGCCAGCAAGCCATTCGATATGGTTGGCTGCAAGACCTTCACGGATGACTTTAATGATTGGGATACCGCCAGCAACTGCTGCTTCATAAGCAATCTGCACAGCGTTGTCTTCTGCTGCCTTAAATAGCTCATTACCATGTTCAGCAAGTAACGCTTTGTTGGCTGTCACGACCTGTTTGCCATGTTTAATGGCTTCCATGATGACTTCATAAGCAGGATGAATACCACCCATGACTTCGACCACTACATCAACATCAGGTTGACGTACGATCTCCATCAAGTCATCACTTTGTTTGATCCCTTCGAGTTGTAAATCTGGACGTGGACGGCGTGTGCCTACGTGTGTAATTTGAATTTCTCGACCGGTACGGCGTTTAATTTCCGCAGCATTTTCTTGTAGTAATTTAAGGGCTCCACCACCTACAGTACCAAGACCGAGTATCGCCAGACGAACTGGTTTCACGTCACACTCCATTATATTCAATCATTTTAATGAAGCTTGATCATAGCTAAAAAAATGCAGAGACACTAGGGCTAAGATCATCTTTAATCTGTCGCCCGAGTCTTTGTGATTTTGAAAAGGATTTTTAGCTTATTTGTTTAAGCGTTGAACAATTTCTTCTGGTGTCATGTAGCCACCTAAATATTCACCTTCAACGTTATAAATCGCTGGTGTGCCATTTACGCCCATGTTCAGACCCAATTGGTATTGATCACGGACTGGATTCTTACATTCTGCTGCATTTACAGCTACACCTTGAGTTGCTTGCTCAAATGCCGCCTTACGATCTTTGCTACACCAGATTGCCTGCATAGTTGGCATGAATTGTTCGCCACGTGGCCATGCGATATAACGCACTTCAATTCCTTTGGCATTAATTTCAGCCAAGTGTTCATGCAGTTTATGGCAATACGGACAGCTTGAATCGGTGAACACATAAATCACGTGCTTGGCTTTACCCCCTTGTGCAGGGTAAACGATCAAGTCTTCAGTTTTGAGTGAAGCTAAATGCTTTTTATTTTCTGTTGCTTGTAATGCATCGCTCACATTATGCAGTTGTTTGTCACCTAAACGCACCACATCACCTTGAATAATGTACTGGCCATCAGCGGTGGTGTAGACTGAACCCATCCCTTCCAGACTTACCCAGAACAGGTTAGGTACTTCAGTTTTTTTGACTGCAAGAATTTTGGCATTGATGTTGGCTGTCTTGAAATGTTTTTCTAATGTAGACACTAAACGCTGCTGTGCATTGCGTTCATTTAAGGTTGAAGCTTCACCTGTCGCAGGTGCACTTGCTGTGAGTGCATCTTGTTTTTGTGCTGAATTTTCTTTTGAGCAAGCACTGACTAATAATGTTGATGCTAATGTACAAGCAATTACAAGCTGAGACCGAGTAAACAACATATAGAACCTTTTTGTACGTATTTAAGGGCTTTAGCATAACAAAAAAAATGAATCACTTCGTTAAATCTTGCTGATGCTGTGTGAACGGAATCAAGTTTTAGCCTGATCCAAGACAGAAGGTCGTTTTAACCCCGTGGATGGTATTTACCATGTAACTCTTGCATACGGTGTTGCGCCACATGGGTATAAATTTGTGTGGTGGAAAGATCGCTATGACCCAGTAACATCTGTACCACACGTAAATCGGCCCCGTGATTGAGTAAATGAGTTGCAAAGGCATGGCGTAAGGTGTGTGGTGATAACTCGGCTTGAATATTGGCTTGTAAGGCATAGCGTTTAATCGCATACCAGAAATTCTGACGACTCATGATGCCGCCGTGTTGAGTCAGAAATAAATAATCGGTACTGCTTTTATACAGTTGCGGGCGCGATTCCATCAAATATTTTTCAATCCAGTCACAGGCAAATTGACCCAAGGGCACCAGACGTTCTTTATTCCCTTTACCTGTAATCCGTAAGTAGCCTTGTTTTAAATTGATCAGTTCAAGTTTCAGGTTGAGTAATTCTGATACGCGTAATCCACAGGCATACAGTACTTCGAACATGGCACGATCGCGTAGACCGAGTGCAGTGTTGGTATCAGGTGCATTAATTAAGGCTTCAACATCTTGCTCAGACAGATCTTTTGGCAAGGCTCGACCAATTTTAGGAGAATGATGTGTCGCAACGGGATTATCGTCCCTGAGTTTTTGTTCTCGTAAAAATTTATAAAATTGTCTCAAGGCAGAAAGACAGCGTGCAATGGAGCGGGGACTTTTACCAGCTTTGGTCAGGGCAATCAGCACATCTGCAATATCGTCACTGGACCATTCTGGTAAGGCTATTTTTTGATGTAATTCACTACATTGGATCAGGTCAGATAAATAAGCATTACGGGTATGCGGGCTCACCGTTTGAGCAACTAAATAATCACGAAAGCCCTGTAAAAATCCGAGATGTTCTGGAATATTAATGGCTGCAGGAATTCGCGGTTTTTTATTTAACATAATGGAGTTACTGAACTTTCTTGTTTTGCACTGTAAAAGAAAAATGAATTGTTGTCGATCTGTCAAAAGCGTAAATGCCATTGAGATTGTTTTTGGTAATTATTCTCATTTGCTTGTATACTATAATAAAGAGAGTAAAGGGTTAGAGCGGTGCGATTGTCAGCATTAAAAGTCAAGCAAGTAGCGGTGATCACGAAAGTGAATCGCTTGGTCGATGAGACAGAACAGCCAGATTTAGTTGCGGTTCGTTTAGAAAGTTTAGGCTTTGTGCCTGGTACACAAGTGCAAGTGATTACCAAAGGTATTTTTGGTGGTGATCCGATTCTAATCCAGCTCGGTTTTACGCGTTTTGCGTTACGAAAAGCGGAAGCTGATAAAATTGAAATTCAACTTGAAGGAGCACCTGCATGAGTGATGCGTTACGTGTTGCCCTTGTGGGAAATCCAAACTGCGGTAAGACATCTTTATTTAACCATTTAACTGGAACACGCCAAAAAGTTGCCAACTATGCGGGTGTGACAGTTGAACGTAAGGTTGGACATTTTCAGCTTCCTTCTGGAAAGTCCGTGCGTGTGCTGGATTTGCCCGGGACCTATAGTTTACAAGCTACGAGTCCAGATGAAGAAATTACCCGTGATGTTTGTCAGGGGAAGATTGCTGAAGAAGGTCAGCAAGATGCTTTCTTGTGTGTGGTAGATGCGACGAACTTAAAACTGCATTTGGGTCTCGTACTTGAAGTGATTGAGTTGGGTCGTCCGATTCTCGTTGTGTTAAACATGATGGATGAAGCGCGTCGTCGTGGCATCCAGATCAATACACAAAAGCTTTCTGAGCGTTTAGGTGTTCCCGTTGTTGAAACTGTCGCGGTGCGTAACTCAGGTATCGAAAACCTGTTACATGCCTTGGATCAGGAAAAATATGCTGTTCCACAGACTGAGCTGAGTGGTTTAACTGGGACTCACCATCAGAAAATTGAAGTTATTTTCAAAGATGTGGTGAACTTTGTTGATCAGGAAGACAAACGTACTGATTTCCTCGACAAAATTTTCTTACATCCTGTTCTCGGCTTACTTAGCCTTGCAATCATGATGTTTATCGTCTTCCAAGCAGTGTTTGCTTGGGCGGCGCCGTTTATGGATGGGATTGAAGAATTCTTTGCATGGTTCGGTGAAGCATTAGGCGAGCATATTTCTCAGCCTTTGCTACATAGTTTGGTGGTTGACGGGATTATCGCAGGTGCGGGTAGTGTGGTTGTGTTCTTGCCACAAATCTTGATTTTATTCTTCTTTATTCTGGTTTTAGAAGAATCGGGTTATTTACCCCGTGCAGCGTTTTTACTTGATAAATTGATGTTTAAAGCAGGCCTAAGTGGTCGTGCCTTTATTCCATTACTTTCAAGCTTTGCCTGTGCGGTACCTGGCATCATGGCCACCCGTAGTATCAGTGATCCACGTGATCGTTTTACCACGATTATGGTTGCACCATTGATGACCTGTTCTGCACGTTTGCCTGTTTATGCTTTATTGATTGCTGCTTTTATTCCAAGTCAAACGGTATGGGGCATTTTTAACCTGCAAGGTCTCGTATTATTTGGCTTGTACATGTCTGGTATTGTCAGTGCACTCTGTGTGGCAATCGTGATGAAGTTTTTGCAGAAAGATAAGTCACAACATGCGCTTTTACTTGAATTACCGAGCTACCGTATTCCGGATATTAGAAGTGTTGGGATTGGCTTGCTGGATCGCGGTAAGATCTTCTTAAAACGTGTGGGTGGTATTATCTTTGCCCTATCGATTTTACTTTGGTTCTTATGTACTTTCCCGCAAGCACCAGAAGGGGCAACTTTACCTGACATCGATTATAGTTTTGCAGGGATGTTGGGTCATTTGCTCCAGCCAATCTTTGCGCCTGTTGGTTTTAACTGGCAGATCGTGGTTGCGTTAATACCTGCAATGGCTGCGCGTGAAGTCGTAGTTGCGGCTTTAGGTACGGTTTATGCTTTATCGGGTGCGGATGATGATGCAATTGCGCAAGGTCTTTCACATTTAATCAGTGCTGATGGTTCTGGCTGGTCATTGGCAACAGGATTGTCTTTATTGGTGTGGTTCATTTATGCCCCACATTGTTTAGCGACCTTGGCAACTGTACGCCGTGAAACGGGTTCATGGAAACATGTATCAATAATGACTGCCTACCTGTTTGGTCTGGCGTATTTAATGTCTTTCTTTACCTACCAGATTGCATCGCGCATCTGGGGTTAAGAAATCCTACTCAACCTCCCTTGAAAAAGGGAGGGAATCACTGGAGAGACGCTTATGTTTGAGTACTTGATTGTCGCTGTATTGGTGCTGTGGAGTGCTGTTGTGGTCTTTAAGAAGGTATTTCCTCAAACAGCGGGTTCAGCATTTTTAGCCTTATCCAATGCATGTCAGCGTTTGGGGTGGCAGCGTTTGGCAGTATGGTTAAAACCTAAAATGGTTGCTGGTTGTGGTGGAAGCTGTGGCTGTTCAACCGATGAGGCTGAAAGCAAAAAAACAGAATCCGTCCAAACTGTGAAATGGCGTTGATAAAACTCAAAATGCCCATCGTAAGATGGGTATTTTTTTGGAACAAGAAAAATGAATCAGACTCAGATTAATAAAAAGCAATCATTAAGCTCTAAACATAAATTGATTTTATCGGGCTTTATCCTAGTGATGACCTTCCTTTATCTTTCTGCTTTGTCTAAAGGTCTGAATATTTATAAAGAAACCTTCTCTTGGCTTAATGCATTTAAATCTATAGATTGGCTAGGTGCTGTGATCTTAACTTTATTGGGGATTAGTCTTTTTATACCGGTTTAAGCTTTTACGCACTGACACAAAAAAGATTGAATAAAACCAAAACTGAAAAAGCATTTAAAACAGTAAAGTGCTAACATTTTTGCCATTCTGTGATCTGCAAAAAATGGGGCAAAAATGTTAATACAGCGCGGTGGATTAAAAGTTGTAGCTGGCTTGGGAATTTCCGGTGTATCCGCGGTCAATTTTTTACATGAACAGGGCTACCAAGTTGCAGTAACAGACTCGCGCGCAACCCCGCCAGGACATGACCAGATTCCAGCAGGTGTGCGTACCAGTTTTGGTCAACTGGACACGGATCTTTTATTACAAGCAGAAGAAATTATTCTCAGTCCAGGGCTGGCACCTCAACTTCCAGAAATTCAACAAGCGATTGAAAAAGGCATTCCAGTCGTCGGTGATATTCAGTTATTGCGCCGTGCCACAGAAGTGCCGATTGTTGCGATTACAGGATCAAATGCGAAAAGTACAGTCACGACCTTAATTGGATTGATGGCAGAGGATGCAGGCAAAAAAGTTGCTGTAGGTGGCAATCTGGGCCGTCCCGCATTGGATTTATTAAAAGATCAACCTGAATTAATTATTTTAGAACTGTCGAGCTTCCAGCTTGAAACGACATCACACTTGAATGCTGAAGTTGCTGTGGTGTTGAATATGAGCGAAGATCATCTAGATCGTCATGGTGATATGCTGGGTTATCACAAGGCCAAACATCGCATTTTCCAAGGCGTGAAAAAAGTCGTTTATAACCGTGATGATAATCTGAGCCGTCCTCTAGTGCCTGATGTGACACCGATGCAGAGCTTTGGCTTGAATGCACCTGATTTGAATCAATACGGTGTGTTGCGTGATGCAGATGGCAGCATGTGGCTGGCACGTGGCAGAGAGCGTTTGCTGAAAACCTCTGAGATGTACATTCAGGGCATGCATAACGTTGCCAATGCGTTGGCATGTTTGGCATTGGGTGAAGCCGTTGGTTTACCTATGGCATCGATGCTGGAGACTTTAAAGCATTTTAAAGGTCTTGAACATCGTTGTGAGTACGTTCAAAGTATTGATGGTGTTCGTTATTACAATGATTCGAAAGGAACCAATGTCGGTGCCACACTGGCTGCGATTGATGGCTTAGGAGCTGCAATTGAAGTGAAAAATGGCAAATTGGCATTGATTTTGGGTGGTCAAGGTAAAGGTCAGGACTTCAAGCCATTACGTGATGCGATTCAAAAATATGTGAAATCAGTGATTCTCATTGGTGAAGATGCTGCGGTGATTGAGCAAGCAATTCAAGGTACAAGTGTGATTCAGCATGCAGCCAGTTTGAAGGACGCCGTTGCAATGGCACAAAAAGCGACTCAGGCGGAAGATGTGGTATTACTTTCACCTGCTTGCGCGAGCTTTGACATGTTTAAAAGCTACAATGATCGTGGACATCAATTCGTGGCATGTGTAAATGCCTTGAATGAAAAATAAGAACTAGGAACAGAACTATGGCTGACTTAGCCCAAAATACGGTACAGAAGATTTCGCAATTGCTGAATCGTTTACCTAAGCTACCCGCAGAAATGACGGCACGAAATATCCTGATTTTTTGTGTGATTTCGTTGCTATGTTTCGGTTCAATCATGGTTGCATCGGCGTCAATGCCGTATGCGGAATATATCCATGAGAGTCCTTTTTACTTTTTGATTCGTCATGGTATTTCGATTGTGGTTGCTGCGGTGGTGGCATTTTTAACCTATCGGGTTTCATTGAATCTCTGGTTTAAAAATGCTTTCCCTTTATGGCTTATTACTATTGTCCTGCTCTTGGCGGTATTGGTGGTCGGTTCCGAAGTCAATGGTGCGCATCGCTGGATTAAAGTTGGCGGCTTTACCTTACAGCCAACCGAGATTGCTAAAATTGTCATGGCGATCTTCACAGCAGATTATGTGGTACGTCGTGCCAAGGAAGTCCGTACACACTGGAAAGGCTTGCTACGTTTAAGTGGTGTGATGGCTTTAACCGTGGGCTTTATCGTCGCTGAGCCAGACTTGGGTGCAACAGTCGTTATTGTCCTGATGATGGTGGGCGTGTTCTTCTTGGCAGGCGCACCAGCGACCCAGTTCCTGATCATGCTGGGTGCGATCTTTGCGGGTGTTAGTGCGTTGATTATCTTCGAGCCATTTCGCTTCCAACGTTTGATTTCCTTCACTAACCCTTGGGCAGATCCATTGGGTGTTGGTTACCAGCTCTCGAATGCCTTGATGGCCTTTGGTCGTGGTGAATGGTTTGGTACGGGTCTAGGGCATAGTGTCCAGAAGCTGTCTTATTTACCAGAAGCGCATACGGACTTTATGTTGGCGGTATTAGGAGAAGAATTCGGCTTCTTTGGTGTGTCCGTGGTGATGATCCTGTCATTTACCATGCTGGCGTGTTGTATTCGTATTGGGCATCGTGCCTTGCAGCACAATTATCTGCGTGCGGGCTATTTGGCCTACGGTATTAGCATCATTTTCCTGATGCAGATTCTGGTAAATGCGGGCATGAACATGGGGCTAATGCCAACCAAAGGTTTGACCTTACCCTTCATTAGTTATGGTGGTACATCATTGATGATGTGTGCTGCGATGATCAGTTTAATCCTCAAAATTGATGCATCAACACAAGAGTTGAACCCTGTGAAAGAAGAGTCGAATTTCTAGGATATTCAAACAAATAAAAAAGCCCTGTCATAATGCAGGGCTTTTTTATTGCTTATAAATACGTACCAGTTAAATGAATGCCTTTCGGAATCATATTCACATCCCACTGCTGCACGGCTTGTTGTAGCATGATACGAGGCTGGTCCAGTTCAACAGAAGCTTGCCCCAAAGCTAAAATAGCCTGATGCAGAAGTTCGGGTGCTTGGTTGATATCAAGGGCTTGTGCTAGATTCTGTTTAGACAATTTTTGGCCCTGATCATTCATGGCCAGCGGGAGATGCATATAATTTAGGATAGGATAATTGAGTAAAGATCCTAGCCAGATTTGTCGAGCCGTATTGTCGAGTAGATCTGCACCACGCACCACATGGGTAATGCCTTGTAGATAATCATCGACCACCACAGCCAGTTGATAGCTGATAATGCCATCACGACGCTTCAAGACAAAATCACCTAACTCATTTTGCAAGTTAGAACATTGTTGGCCTTGTAAACGGTCTTGAAAACAAATCAATTGATCTGCGACTTTTAGACGAATCGCCTGATTGGCAAAATCCAGATTCAGATTGCGACAGGTACCTGCATAGATGTGATTGGAGCCCAACATTTTCCGTGTGCATTGGCAAGCGTAAATGTCTTGTGATTGCTTGAGTTGTTCAAGCACTTGCTCATAAATATCTAAACGGTCTTTTTGGAAAATAATCTCCGCATCTGGTTCAAATTGAAATGCATCGATACAGGAGAGGATATGTGTTTCGCTGTTGGGATAAATGCGGGGAATGTCGGTATCTTCAATACGGACTAGCCATTTGCCTTGATTGGCTTTGGCATCACAATAGCTGGCAACTGCGGTGAGCAGTGAGCCAAAATGCAATGGGCCAGTTGGCGATGGCGCAAACCGACCCACGTAGCTACAACAATCTGGTTGCTGTTGGAAGCATTCTGGCGAAACAGCTGCTTGCTGTTCCGCAGTATGTTCAAGCATGGTTTAACCGTTGTTTTGCTTTTCTTTGATTTCAGCCAAAGTTTTGCAATCGATACAGAGAGTCGCAGTTGGGCGAGCTTCTAGACGACGTAAGCCAATTTCGATACCACAGGTTTCACAGAAACCATAGTCTTCGTTTTGAATGGCTTCAATAGACTGTTCAATTTTGCGAATGAGTTTGCGTTCACGGTCACGTGTGCGTAGTTCAATCGCAAACTCTTCTTCTTGAGTTGCTCGGTCATTTACGTCAGGAAGTGCGCTTGATTCGTCTTGCATGGTGTTCAAGGTACGATCAACTTCAGACATTAACTCTGCTTTCCATGCGTTCAAAATTTGGCGGAAATGCACAAGTTGTCCTTCAGACATATATTCTTCATTTTTCTTCGGCTGATAAGGCGCAATACCAAATAAGCTCGCAGTTGTACCACCTTCTGAAGCTTTCGGTTTGGTTTTACGTACGCGCTTCGCCGATTTTTGATCGTCGATCACTTCTGTCTGTTCGTCCAAGACTTGATTTTGGTTGTCATTCGCCATATAGGGCATTCCTCATCTTACACGTACTATCTATACGCAAAAAATATGGTGATATGCAAGTGTTTTTATAGAAACCTAAGATGGTTTTTTCCATCAAGGGTCGACATCATATAGAGTTTTTGGACAAGATGGTAGTCATTCCCGTCCAGATTTTGTGTGAATTCGTCAATGTAATTTGTAATCAAAAGTTTAATCATATCCCAGCACTTCAGAACTACTCATTCGCTGCGAAGTGGGGAGTCGATAGACTTGAGTTTCCAGTTCTCCATTGGCTTTCAGGCGGATTAAACGGTAGCCTGGATGCTCCTCATCGAGTGCGAATTTCTCGCTTTTAGGTTTGAACTGAATACAGGTCGATGGGGTGGATAAAAACTCAATGCCTTGCCAGGTATTGATTGAATCCTGATGCACATGCCCACAGATGATCGCCTTTACATTGGAAAAAGGCTTAATGGTTTCCAGCAGGTCAGATGAATTCTTTAATTTGTGCTGATCAATCCATGCTGACTGCATTGCAAAAGGATGGTGATGGCAGGCAATAATCACATGACGATCATGCAATTGATGGAGTAAGGTGGTTAAACGCTGTAACTGTATATCGCTAATTTTTCCATCAATACGCTGAGGCTGGGCACTATTCAATAAGATAATGCTCCATTGTCCTAACTCGACGACGGTCGGCTGGGTTTGATCTTCCTCATGAAATGGAAAATGCGTGACGTCATCATGATTGCCCGGGGTATGAAAAAAAGGAATTCCCAGTGTTTGCATGTGTTGTACATAGCGTTTATACGTTAAAGGTGTTGGCGACTGGGCCAGATCACCTGTGTGTATGATCAGATCGATATGAGGATGTTGCTGGCGCATCATGTCGATGACTGCATGAAAACTTTGCTCGGGTTGCATGCCGACAAATTCGAGGTGGGGATACTCTAATAAATGTGTATCGGTAATCTGTATCATCACAAAATCTTGCTGTGATAATGATGAGACCTTGAAAGTCACCGTCGTTAGCCCCTTCAGATTCTTATCTTTGTTGTATGTGTTGAGCCAGCCACTGTAATGCCATGATCACAGGTGCGTTTCTCAACCGCCCGTTATGAAATAATGCTTCTAATTGGGAATAATCAAACAAATGAAGTTGAATGTTTTCACCTTCATCTGGCATCCCAAAAACACCCCCATCTTCTGGAAGATGAACGTCTGCAACATATAAATGGAAAAATTCGGAGCAGGCACCAGCAGAAGGGTAGAAGCTAAATAAATGTTTTAATTCAGTGATCTCGCACCCAGACTCTTCTAAGCTTTCACGACGGATACAGCTTTCTGGAGACTCATCTCCATCAAGTACACCCGCAATAACTTCGAGTTGCCAAGGTGAAACAGGATCATTGACGGCCCCTACACGGAACTGTTCAATCAATGCAAAGCGTTGTTGCTGGTCGCTATAAAGCAAAACGCCAGCCGCCTCAGGACGATGAACCAATTCACGTTGAATCAAGGACGAGTAATCTTTTCGGTGAAATAACCGATGTTTTAAGCTCACTTTCTCAACTTGAATGAACCCTCGAAACAATGGTGTTCGAGATTCTATCGTAACGTCGGTGGCTGAATAGCTGGCGTGGTCAAGAATATTCATCTTCAATCAGGATGAGATTGTACATATCTCATCCTAACCGAGAATGATTCGCAGGCAAATCTTTTTTTAGTCGATTTACACTTTGTGGTACAATTTTTGACCATGTTCCTGATAAGCGGTTTTCATGGCATTGAGACCTGCTTCAACTTCTGTTTCCGCATCATTTGACTGCTTGGCATTGTGTTGATTTTGCGCATAATCTCGCACATTTTGGGTGATTTTCATCGAACAGAATTTTGGACCACACATTGAGCAGAAGTGGGCTGATTTATGCGCTTCTTTTGGAAGTGTTTCATCATGCATACTGCGCGCGGTATCAGGGTCTAGACTTAAATTGAACTGATCATCCCAACGGAATTCAAAACGCGCTTTTGATAACGCATTATCACGAACTTGCGCACCTGGATGACCTTTAGCCAGATCTGCCGCATGGGCTGCAATCTTATAGGTGATGATGCCGTCTTTAACATCTTTCTTGTTCGGTAAGCCCAAGTGTTCTTTTGGTGTCACATAGCACAGCATTGCGGTGCCATACCAGCCAATCATCGCTGCACCAATCGCAGAGGTGATATGGTCATAGCCTGGCGCGATATCTGTTGTGAGTGGCCCAAGCGTATAGAATGGGGCTTCCTTACAGACTTCAAGCTGTAGATCCATATTTTCCTTAATCATATGCATTGGCACATGACCAGGCCCTTCAATCATCACTTGCACATCATGTTCCCAAGCACGATGGGTGAGTTCACCCAAAGTTTTCAGCTCGCTAAATTGGGCTTCATCATTGGCATCTTGTACGCAACCTGGACGAAGGCCATCGCCTAAGCTAAATGATACGTCATAGGCTTTCATGATTTCGCAAATTTCGTCGAAATGCGTATATAAAAAGTTTTCTTCATGGTGCGCCAAGCACCATTGTGCCATGATTGAACCACCACGAGACACGATACCTGTCAGGCGATTCGCTGTCATTGGTACGTAGCGCAATAATACACCTGCATGAATGGTGAAATAGTCCACGCCTTGCTCAGCTTGTTCAATCAGGGTGTCTTTAAAGATTTCCCAAGTTAAATCTTCAGCCACACCATCGACTTTTTCCAGTGCTTGATAGATGGGTACAGTACCAATAGGCACAGGTGAATTGCGGATAATCCATTCACGGGTTTCATGGATGTTCTTACCTGTCGATAAGTCCATGATTGTGTCGGCACCCCAACGGGTTGCCCATGTCATTTTCGCCACTTCTTCATCAATGGATGAGCCGAGGGCCGAGTTACCAATATTGGCATTAATTTTCACCAAGAAGTTACGACCAATAATCATCGGTTCGCATTCTGGGTGATTAATATTGGCTGGGATAATGGCACGACCCGCTGCGACTTCCTGACGTACAAACTCAGGCGTAATCTCTTTTAAATTTTGCGCACCAAAGTTTTGTCCAGCATGCTGACGCATATCGACGCCTTCACGTTGACGCTGGTTTTCACGAATAGCGATATATTCCATTTCAGGGGTAATTATGCCTTGCTTGGCATAGTGCATTTGCGTGACATTTTTCCCTGCTTGGGCACGACGTGGGTTTTGAATATGGGCGAAGCGGATGTCGGCAGTACGAATATCTTTTAAACGGGCCTGACCGAATGCTGAGCTGAGGCCTGAAAGAATGTCACTATCCTGACGTTCATCAATCCACGCTTGGCGCACCAGTGGTAAACCTTTATTCAAATCGATTTTTACATTGGGATCGGTATACACGCCAGAGGTGTCATAGACCATCACAGGTGGGTTGTGTTCACCGCCTAAACCTGTCGGTGTTTCTGTTAAGCTGATTTCACGGAAAGGCACCTGGATGTCTGGGCGAGAGCCTTCGACATAAACTTTTCTTGAAGCAGGTAGGATACGGGTTAAATCTTTAGCGTCTTGCTCATGTTGAGCAGAAATATCAGCAGGGGAAAGATTCGTTAACTGGTTCATGGCATGATCCTTATGTATGGCATTAACGAATCAAGCACGACCAAAAACAATGGCGGATTTATCTCTATGATAAATAAAGGCTAAGTTTTTGCTGGGCTTGATTCCTACGCAGGTGTTAACCTGATCAGGTTCAACGGTACTTGCCTTTAAATTCTGTGATTAAGACAATCTCAGCAGTTTGTTAACTGCGCTCCGTCAAGCGACGCGTTTAGCGTAACAGATTTTAAAATTTTTGTTGTATCAATTCACACCAATTTACAATGCGTAAATCCATGCTATTGTCATAAAACTTTCATCATTTCTATGTTCTAATCACCAATCAATTTTTCCATGTGTCTAGTGGAGGCATACTGTGAGCCCAAGCAATCCTGTGTTAAGTCATCATATTTCTTCACAATTTAATGAAGACTTGCAAGATGTGCATACCAAGTTTATGACCATGGGCGGATTGGTGGAGCAACAAGTTGCTAACTCAATTCATGCTTTATTGGATACAGATGCGAATTTAGCCATTGATGTGCAATTCAAAGACAATGCCGTTAACCAGTTTGAACGTGATATTGATGAAGGTTTAACCCTGATTCTTGCTCGCCGTCATCCCGCTGCGATCGACTTGCGTATGGTGATTGCCATGAGTAAGGCCAATACCGATTTAGAGCGTATTGGTGATGAAGCTGCAAAGATTGCCCGTATTGCACAAAACTTGTGTGAAGAAGGTGAGTCACCACGTGGTTATATGGAAACACGTCATATTGGTAATCAGGTGCGTGTCATGATTCATGATGCTCTGGATGCATTTGCTCGTTTAGATGTGGAGCAGGCCTTGAAAGTGGTGATGGCTGATGTCGACATTGACCGTGAATATCAATCTGCGACACGTACTTTAATGACCTATATGATTGAAGATCCGCGTCATATTTCACGTGTAATTAATGTGATGTGGGTATTGCGTTCATTAGAGCGTATTGGTGATCACGCGCGTAATATTTCAGAACAGGTAATTTACATGGCAAAAGGTATGGATGTGCGTCATACCAGCATTGAAGAAATCGAACAGAAAGTACATCAGAAATAAGTGTAAAAATGAAATAACTTTAAACCGCTCGATCATGAGCGGTTTTTAATTTTTAGGTTGTATAAATAAAAAAATCCCAGACTTCGGGGGAAAAGTCTGGGAGAGAAATATCATGCGTTACGTGAGATATCAACGTATCTCTTTGTCCTTCTGAATACAACTATAAGCGGAGGCGTCTGAGGTGTCATGTAGACAACTGTGTATACTCTGTAAGGCTTTATTACTTATGTAAATGTCACGTAAAAAGAGAGCTAAAAACAGCTCTCTTTTTATCGCAGAATCAGACAAAATGACTTACTTTTGCTCAGTCCAACCCTCTGCTTTTTCTACACTTTCATCGTTATTGAAGAACTTTTCACGCTGTTCTTCAAGAAACTTCTTTGCATCAGGTTCAAACACATTCAAACGCTTTTCATTAATAAGCGTGGTTTGGTGTTTTAACCATTCCTGCCATGCCTGCTTTGAAACAGTTTCAAAGAATTCCTGACCTTTAGCACCTGGAAATGGTGCGAAGTCCAAGCCTTCAAGCTCTTGTTTATATTTGCGGCAAAATACTTGTCTAGTCATTATGGCATCCAGTGAAAGCCCCTCTTTGTAAAAGAGGGATATAGGGAGATTAATATAACTGTTCTAGGCGAGTGTGCGCACGCGCAATCGCAGCTTCAACCTGTTTTGGTGAAGTCCCACCAATATGGTCACGAGCATTCACAGAAGCTTCTAAAGTCAATGCTTTATCAAATACATCTGCGGTGATCAAGTCAGAGAATTGTTGTAACTGTTCAAGCGTCAATTCTGATAAATCTTTTTCTTCTGCAACACCTAAAGCCACTGCTTTACCGACGATTTCATGTGCATCGCGGAATGCTACGCCTTTTTTCACAAGGTAGTCAGCAAGATCGGTTGCGGTAGAAAAGCCACGAAGTGCTGCTTCACGCATAATTTCGATATTTGGAACAAGCGCTGGAACCATGTCTGCGAAAGCCATGAGCGAACCGCGCACGGTATCAATCGCATCAAATAATGGTTCTTTATCTTCTTGGTTGTCTTTGTTATATGCCAATGGCTGACCTTTCATCAGGGTCAATAAGCTGATCAAGTCACCAAAGACACGACCTGATTTACCACGGACCAATTCAGGTACATCTGGGTTTTTCTTCTGCGGCATGATTGAAGAGCCTGTGCAGAAGCGGTCAGGAATATTCACAAACTTGAATTGTGCAGAAGTCCATAAAATCAGTTCTTCTGACATACGTGACAAATGCATCATGATTAACGATGCCGCCGCATTAAATTCAATGGCAAAATCACGATCAGAAACCGCATCTAAAGAGTTTTCTGAAACAGCTTCGAAACCAAGTAATTCAGCAGTATAAGCACGGTCAATTGGATAGGTCGTACCTGCCAAGGCAGCAGAACCTAATGGCATGCGATTGACACGTTTACGGCAGTCTTGCAGACGCTCTGTGTCACGTACCAGCATTTCAAACCATGCCAGTAAGTGGTGACCAAATGTCACTGGCTGAGCAGTTTGTAGATGTGTAAAGCCAGGCATGATGGTATTGGTATTTTGACTTGCGAGACTGAGGAGACCTTTTTGTAAACGAAGTAATAAGCCTAAGATGTCATCGATTTCATCACGCAAATATAAACGGATGTCAGTTGCCACCTGATCATTACGACTACGGCCCGTATGGAGTTTTTTACCGGTGATGCCGATACGTTGAGTCAAACGAGACTCAATGTTCATGTGAACATCTTCTAAATCAATACGCCATTCAAAGTTACCCGCTTCGATTTCAGCTTTAATTGTGCTTAAACCTTGGATAATGTCGTCACGTTCAGCTTCAGTCAGTACACCTACTTTCGCAAGCATGGTGGCATGCGCAATTGAACCTGCGATATCTTGTTTATAAAAACGTTGGTCAAATTGCACAGATGCGGTAAATTCTGCAACAAAAGCATCAGTTGCTTCAGAGAAGCGACCGCCCCACATTCCAGAGGTTTGATTCGGGCTGGCTGAAGAAGAGGATTGAGAAGATGTGGTCATGGCGGCTCAGTAAAATAAAAAAGAGTATAGCAAATCCAAACACAGTTGCCGAAACTCGACGTAAGAAGTTATCGCAAACTCGTCAGGGGGGAAATCCATCAGGCTCCTATTTTTTTACGAAAATTGGGCAATGGCAACACTTATTAGAATTAATTGTAGCAAGTAATGTGCTGGCGATGGTGCTGGCTTTGGCTGAAGCTCGGTCATGGCAGGCTTTGGAGGGCATTCGTGTCCTACAATATATGTTTTTCATTAACTGGGTAATTTTGTCTTTTTCGGCGTTGGTGGATTATTTTCAGGATTTTTTTGCCAAATTTAGTCAAAAGGTCGCACTGGTTCTGGGCTTTATCCTGCTGCAAATGATTGTCCTGATTACCACTTGTGTTGTGAATGTTCTGCAATATTGGGCTACACGTTCTGGGTCATTTTCCGAAGAGATTTTATTCCACGGAACCAGCTTGCACTTAGGTTATGGGGTGTTGCTGGGTGCTTTCTGCATGCGCTATTTGTACATGCGCGAACAATGGATGAATCAGCAATACAGTGAATTGAATGCTCGTATTCAGGCCATGCAGGCACGCATTCATCCACATTTCTTATTTAATAGTCTGAATAGTGTGGTGAGTCTGATCGCGATTGATCCTGATAAAGCGGAAAATATGCTGATTAATTTGTCCAGATTATTCCGTGCCAGCTTTCAGGAGCTGAAGCTGGTGAGTCTGGCGGAAGAAATTGACTTATGCCAGCACTATTTAAGTATTGAAAAGATGCGTTTGGGGGAGCGTTTGAATGTAGAATGGAACATACAGGCAACGCCAACTGAATTAAAACGGGTCACCATCCCGTTATTAACGTTGCAACCTTTGCTGGAGAATAGTATTTTTCATGGGGTAGAAAAAGTTTTGCAGCCATCAACCATCAGCGTATTGGTTGAAATATTGCAAAATCAAGTCACTATAGTCATTACTAACCCTTATTCTCACGATACAATAAAATCGAGAAAAGGAAATGGTATAGCGATTGAAAATGTGAAGCAGCGCCTGAAAGCTTATTATGGGCAAACGGTGAAGTTTCAGATTTACGGGGGAGCGTCGTTATATACGACGGTGGTAAATTACCACGATCAAGTAAAATAATAAGTCGAGTTAACCATAAAAATGATGGATATGAAGTTAACGGTGACAAGGAGAAAAGGATGAGAGTTCTGATTGCTGATGATGAACCCCTTGCTGTAGAGCGTTTGTCACGTTTAGTGACTCAAATGGGGCATGAAGTCATTGCGACAGCGCATCATGGACAGGATGTGTTAAATCATATTGAAAATGACTCACCGGATGTTGTTTTACTGGATATTCAAATGCCCGGGATGAATGGTCTGGAATGTGCTGAACAGCTCAGCCAGCTCAATCCTCGTCCGGCCATTATTTTCTGTACAGCATACGATCAACATGCATTGGAAGCATTTAAATTTCAAGCACAAGGATATTTACTGAAACCTGTTGCACAACAAGATCTACAGCAGGTATTTAATCATTTAACTCAACTTACACAAGCACAGATGACTGGCTTACAACAACAAGATGATATGTACGATACTAAAACCCAACGCCAACAAATTGCTGCGAAGACTTATCGCGGGGTAGAGCTGATTCCATTAGAAAATGTATATTATTTTTTAGCGGATCAAAAATATGTCACGGTTCGCCATAAAAATGGCAGCGTACTGATTGATGAAACACTCAAGGATCTGGAGTTGGAGTTCGCAGACCGCTTTATCCGTATTCACCGTAATGCACTGGTGTCTTTAGACTATCTTGAAGGTCTGGAACTGGTTGCAGCAGGACAATATCAGGTTCGGTTACGTGAGCTGGATGAGCGTTTATCTGTGAGCCGCCGTCATTTGCCAAGTTTAAGAGAGTGTATGCATCAATTGTAAATGCGACTTTTCAGCTGAATGAATGATCACTTTATGATTTTTTACTTGCAATTTCGGGTGATCAAGTTAAGTTGGGAGCAATTGCTTTGATCAATACTTCACTTGAATTTATGAAAACCTTAAAAATTGCGACCCGACAAAGCCCGCTTGCACTTTGGCAGGCCGAGCATATCCGTTCTCGTTTAAATGCGCTTTATCCAGATTTAACGGTTGAGCTGGTCAAGTTTGTGACGCAGGGTGACAAAATTCTTGATACACCACTGGCAAAAATTGGTGGTAAAGGGTTGTTTGTTAAAGAACTGGAAGCTGCATTGCTCGATGGTCGCGCAGATTTAGCCGTCCATTCCATGAAAGATGTACCGATGCATTTGCCTGAAGGCCTAACCTTAGCGGTAATTTGTGAGCGTGAAGATCCGCTGGATGCATTCGTTTCAAATCAATACCAGCATTTTGATGAGTTACCGCAAGGTGCAAAAGTCGGTACTTCGAGCCTACGTCGTAAATGCCAGATTTTACAGCAACGCCCAGATCTGGAAATTATTGATCTACGTGGTAATGTCGGTACCCGTTTATCCAAACTGGATGATGGTCTGTATGACGCAATCATCTTGGCGAGTGCGGGTCTGAAACGTTTAGGTTTGTCAGAACGTATTCGTCATTGTCTGGCACCTGTACTTAGTTTGCCAGCAGTTGGACAAGGTGCGCTGGGATTGGAATGCCGTGCAAATGATGATGCATTGTTAAAACTGATCCAGCCCTTACAACATGAAGAAACCTCGATTTGTGTTCGTGCAGAACGTGCTTTCAATGCTTATCTTGAAGGTGGCTGTCAGGTTCCCATCGCAGGCTATGCCACTTTAGCCAATGATCAGCTTCAGATTGAAGGGCGCGTGGGCAGTGTCGACGGACATACTTTATTAAAAGAACAACTGGTTGGCGCACCAGCCGAGGCTGAGCAACTGGGTGAGCAACTGGCACAACGCTTATTGGCGCAAGGTGCGGGTGAGTTGCTAAAAGCGTTGTATTAATGCTGTTTATCAATACACGTCCTGAAGACCGTGCGGGTGCTCTAACACAGGCATTGTCCGAGGTGGGTTATCAGGTTGTGGGTTTACCTTTACTTGAACTGGTTGCGGAGCCTTTTTCGCAAGGCTTGCAGCAGCTCTATCAGCAGCTTGATCAGGTTCAGGCAATTGTGGTGGTCAGCCCAACCGCTGTTGAAGTGGGAATGCAATATTTGCAGCAAGCAGGTGTCACACTTGAACAGTTGCAACATGTTCGATGGATTGCAGTGGGGCAAACCACTGCACAGGCGCTGGCACGATTTAATATTCAAAGTGATGTGCCTGAGGTCGAAAACTCAGAAGGCATGCTGGATTTACCTATTTTAAAACAGCAGAAAAATTTAAAGAAAATTGCGTTCTGGCGGGGGCTAGGTGGACGACAATTCATGATGCAACAATTGCAGCAGCAGGGGATTGAAGTACTCAATTTTGTCCTTTATCGCCGTCAATGTCCCCAACAGAGTTTTGCGCTATTTCCTGAGATTCTAAACCAGATAAACCCTCAACAGCCTGTTACGGTACTGATTAGTAGCGAAGCGAGCTGGAATTACTGGCAGCAGATGTGTGAACAACAACAGCCACCCCGAGCATGGATTTATTTAGTACTGGGGGAAAGGCTGGCACAACTATTAGAAAAAACCAGAACACAGACAAACAAAGCATTTAACATTATTCAGCTTGAAAATTTATCTGCATCAGAGATCATTCAACGCATGAGAGACTGGCAAGGACATGTATGAGAAAAATTGGTTATTTAATATTAGGGCTGAGTTTATTGTGGTTGGCTAAACTCAGTTACGATGTTGCACAATATTCTCAAACGGTTCCCCAGCTTCAACAGCAGCTTACCCAGACTGAACAGCGTTATGCATTATTGAATGATCAATTTGTCGCGGTCCAACGTCAGTTGCAGAATAATCGTGTGGTTGAGCCTACAGATAATAGTTCAATCTCGATGACGGTTGAGGGCATTTCACCGATTATCCTGATTAAGCAGCAAATGCAACTGGTGCAGTTTGCGCTGGATCAGCAGCAGTTTATCTATGCGTTGGAACAACTGAATCAGGCACAGCAACACGTGGTGCAATATGCAGTTTCACCCGCGTTACAAGATAGCCTGATCAAATCGATAGAGCAGGATAAACAGGCGATCCAGCAATTTGTTTTAAATCAAACCCAGCAACAGCAGCAGCTTGATCAATTATTGCAGCAACTGGATCAAAAGATTGCGCAAGATCTTCAAAACCCGAAAGTATCCATTGAAAAAGGTGAAAGTGCGACATGGTGGCACTGGTTTAAACTGGAAAAAGTTCAACGCTCATCGCCTGATTTAATGAGCCGCAATATTACTTTGAAAGAAGCACAGTTGCGTTTATTGCTGGCATCTCAAGCATTACATGAAGGTCAATTTACTGAATATCAGAAATCGGTTCAGGAAGTGATCCAGTTACTTGCCGAGTTACCTGATCAAAATAGCCAGAAAATGAAACTGCGCTTAGAGAAAATCTTAAACCAGCAAGCAGTGCCAACACCGAAATTAACAAGCTTAGGTTTGTTGGGATAATCTGTCATGAAGCAATTAATGTTGATTTATTTTCTCTCGGCTTTGGTGCTTTTCGCATTATTTTCTGTGTTGAGTTATGGCTATGGAAATGGCTATGTTTATATCTACTGGCGAGAATGGCAGTTCCAGAGCAGTGTTTGGGGGCTGATTGCACTGTTTATTGCAATTAGTCTGTTCTCGCAATTGTGCTGGTTAATTGCTAAACGGTATTTCACCCGTGAGCAAAGAAAAAAAGAAACGATCCTGCACTTTAAGGAATTACATCCTTATGAGCAGCTCGGCATTGTCTGGTTGTTAGACGCTTCAAAAGATCAGCAGGTTTTTATTGAGCGGGTATTCACCCAGTCTGGTTTGCTCAGCAATATTATTGATGCACAATTTGATTATCAAAATGGCGATTATGCAGCCGCCTTGCAAAGTCTGGATAAATCTGCACCGATGGCTTTTGAATTGGCTGAATTGCAACGCATTGATATTTTCCTTGAGCAAAAAGAAACCGAGAAAGCGCTGACACATTTAGAATTTTTGGCGCAGCATCAGCTTTCTCCATGGCTAGTTGAAATAGAAACGGCGTATCAACAACGTATTACTGCATTGTGGGGCAAACTGGCGCTACAAGAACCGTGGTTATTTTTGCAGACCACTCAGTATGGTTTGTTAGATGCAGAACATCGTGATTTATGGTTACAGCAATTATTAATTCATTTTGAGCAGGCATCCGTGGATGATCTTGCCGCATTACAACAGCGTTATCTGGTGTTGCAGGATGAGATTGAAACGCGCCCTTATAGTAGCAAAGTGCTTTGGTTGAAATTGTTGGCGCGCATGCCTGAGATGAGCGTGCAACATGAAGATCTGGCGCTGCATCTATTGCAAGATCAGTTCGATCCAGAAGTGTTTTATTTGTGGTTTCAGCAGCAATTACTCAAGCAGATTCCAGATTATGCCTATGTTGAACAACGTATTATTCAACTGGAACAGCGTTATACCAGCGTTCCAATGCTGGCCTTTGCAAAGTGGCATATTTATACCGCAACACAGCGTCAGGCAGAGGCAGAGCAGTTATTAACTTTATATCCTGATAATATATTAATGAGTTATTTAAGGATTAAGTCGACACTGGGTGATAATCAGGACTTAATCAAGCAGTTAAATTTAATATTTGAAAATGATGTGAATTTTCTTAATTTTAAGATATGAGTGTAAATATGAAAGAACTGTCTGTCTATCCTGTTATTCATCGGCAGGCTGTGGCTTGGGGCGATATGGATGCTTTTGGGCATGTCAATAATGTGCAGTATTATCGTTATATGGAAAGTGCTCGTATTGCCTATTTAATGGCATTAAATATCTTCGATCAGGAGATATTGACAGTGGTTGCTTCGAGTCAATGTAAATATTTAAAACCTGTATTTTATCCCGATGTGTTACATATTGGTGCGCGTATTGAAGAGCTGAGAAATAGTGCTTTTCGTATGCATTATGTATTATGGAGTGAAAGCCAGAATCAGATTATTGCTACCGGTGAGGCAGTGATGGTTTGTGTAGATAAAGTAACATCAGGCAAACTCAATATCCCCGATTCGATTAGACAGAAGATTATTCAGCTAGAAGAAAATGTGGGACATCAATTAATAACAAACAAATAATTATAAAGACAATTATGTCTATTTTATTTGAATATATAAGAAATTTCATAATGTGGTGTTTTTGAGAGTATTGCAGAACGGCTACTTCAAAAGCACCATCCTATAAATGAGCAAATCAGAAATTTTTTAGTGAAATTTAAGAATACGTTAATATAATTGTTGTTTGGTTTGGCCCTTTATTTAATTTAATAAAATCTATTTTTTATATCAAAACTCTACTTTTTTTGTTTTATTGTAAATAAAAAGCCATTTTATTGTTGATATGCGATTAAGTGGGCTATTCTTATATTGATTATTTAATCGCTTATAAATTAATATTGAATAGAATTCTAAATTCATTTTTTTATTTTGAGTGATATATTTTTTTCTTATTAAGTTGGAGTGGTTCGAATGAAACCAGATATTAGCGAATTATCGGTAGAAGATTTAAAGCGTTTACAAGCAGAAGCAGAAGCTTTGATTGCAAGCAAAAAAGATCAAGCAATTGAAGATGCTTATAATCAAATTGTTGCAATTGCTGAAGGCATTGGCTTTAGCGTTGAAGAGTTGTTGGAAGTGGGCGAGCAAAAGCGTAAGAAAACAACGCGTAAAGCTGTAGAGCCACGCTACCGCAACAAGAGCAATACTGAAGAAACTTGGACTGGCCGTGGTAAACAACCACGTTGGTTAGTTGCTGAGTTAGAAAAAGGTGCAAAACTTGAAGATTTCTTAATCTAAGCAAGTTTTAAAGTCATCGTTTTGTCATACGATGACTTTATCCTAATTCAAAAGCCAGGCTTAAAAAGCTTGGTTTTTTTTATATGAGAGAATTGGCGATGTTGAAAAAGTATGCATAATGTCATTCAGGGGCGAGTGTCTCGAAAAGGATGATATTTTGCATGTTGGTAAGGGTTGAATGAAGAAAAAAACCAAGCAATGGAGATGGTGGCTTTTCGCCATTTTTGCATTTTTAATTTTTATTATTTTACAAATTCCAGCGACATGGTTAATTGCAAAATTCTCAAAAGATAATCAAATATTACATAATGTCAGCGGCAATATCTGGCAGGGGCAGGCAGATTGGCAACGTGGCCAGCTGCGAGGTTCAGTTCATTGGAAAACCCGTCCTTTAGATTTGTTATTGTTACGTCTGGGTGCAAATCTTGATATCCATAGCGGCAATACGCAATTCAGTGGGGTATTCGGTTATGGTTTAGGTCAAAAAATCATGATCAAGGATCTTCAAGGCGCTATTTCTCCTGAAACATTAAAGTATTTTGCCAATTGGCAATGGCCTGAAAATTCTATTCAATTGAAAGACGTACAATTTAATTATCAAAAAGAAAAAGGGTTTAGTGCTGCGCAAGGTCAATTGAACTGGGGTGGGGGGGCATTGAGCTATACCTTTGGTCAGCGTCAAGACCGTATGAATATGCCGTCATTGGTGGCTGAGATAAAAGATGAAAATGGCCAACTCCAAATTGATATTCGTGATCAGCGTAGCCAGAAAATGGGAAATCTCAGCTTAGATGCCAACTTGATGTTAGATGTGCAATTGACGCAACGGATGCTGTTGAATATTCCATCCTATCAGGGTAAAGCTGGACTAGATACCTATGTAATTAGTTCGCGTCAGCCGTTGTTGCAGGGTGGTTTCTGATGAAAGCAATTACTCAAAAAATGCAACAATTGCGTTGGCAGAAGCTTGATAAGTTAAGTGGCCTGATTCTGGCTTTACTGATTTTATGGTTATGCTGGAAGTTAGCTTCATTGTTCTGGTGGGTGGTTGCACCGCCACAACCGATGCAGTTTGATCGGGTGGAACTGGGTTCGCAGCAGGCCCAGGTTCCTAACATCAGCTCATTTGCTTTATTTAATGAGCCAGCGGCAGCTTCGGCAGATGATAATGTCAATCTGGAGTTGCAAGGTGTATTGCTTGGTCACCCAAATCACTTGTCTTCTGCGGTCATTAAAATGAATGATACAGCTGAACGCTATCGAGTAGGTGAAACGGTGGGCTCAACCTCGTATCAACTCTCCGAAGTGTATTGGGATCATGTGATTTTGCGACAAGGTAATGGCGCAACACGAGAAGTCAAATTCAAAGGATTGGACAATGGTTTATATCAACCGGCAGCACCTGTTTTAAATAATGGATCAAGTGTCCCGCCAGCAGCAGCGCCTGCGCCTACCCAGAATTCACCTCAATCTGCACTTGGACAGGCAATCCAGCAAATGCAGGATAACCGAGAGCAATATCTGAAAAATATGGGCGTAAGCAATGGCGGGGATGGCTATGAAATATCGGACAAGACGCCGTCGAATTTAAAAAATACCTTAGGTTTACGTTCGGGTGATCGTATTTTATCGATCAATGGACAAACCGTCGGGCAAGGACTCAACGAAGTACAATTATTAGAGCAAGTACGTCGTGAAGGGCATGCCAAAATAGAAATAAAACGTGGTGATCAGGTGATGACCATACAACAAAGTTTTTAGTGATCACACGTCACACATCAGTTAGGAATAAGTGCAGGTTATGGCTTTCTTGAATCATCAACGTCCACTTTGGGCATTACTTGCCGCAGCACCTTTGGTGGCGACAATCAGTACCCATGCGCAAGCACAAACATGGAAGATCAATCTACGTGATGCGGACTTAACAGCATTTATTAATGAAGTTGCTGATATTACAGGTAAGAACTTTGCTGTTGATCCGCGTGTACGTGGCAATGTGACGGTTATTTCCAACAAGCCGCTGAATAAGGATGAGGTTTACGACCTATTCTTGGGCGTGCTCAACGTCAATGGCGTGGTGGCACTTCCTTCGGGAAATACGATCAAACTGGTACCAGATAGCAATGCCAAGAACTCGGGCATTCCTTACGATGCGCGTAATCGTGCGGGTGGTGACCAGATCGTAACGCGTGTGATCTGGCTACAAAATACCAATCCTAATGATCTTATTCCTGCATTACGTCCATTAATGCCGCAGTTTGCACATCTTGCTGCCGTGGCTGGAACCAATGCCTTAATCGTTTCTGATCGTGCTACCAATATTTACCAGCTTGAAAATATTGTCCGTAATCTGGATGGAACTGGACAAAATGATATTGAAGCAATCAGTTTGCAGTCGAGCCAAGCCGAAGAAATTATTGGTTTGCTAGAGACGATGAGTGCGACAGGCGCATCAAAGGACTTTATAGGATCGCGTGTTCGTGTGGTTGCAGATAATCGTACCAATCGTATTTTGATTAAGGGTGATCCAGACTCACGTAAGCGTTTACGTCAAATGATTGAAATGCTGGATGTGCCTTCAGCAGCTCGCTTGGGTGGTTTAAAAGTTTTCCGCCTGAAATATGCAAGTGCTAAAAATCTGGCTGAAATTTTACAAGGTCTGGTCACAGGGCAATCGGTTTCTTCTTCATCTTCGTCGTCATCGAATAACAACAGTAGCTCAAATTCGATCAATAACCTGATTTCAAATAATCAGAATTCAGGTTCATCGGGATCATCTTCTGTTTCGACGCCTTCGATTAATTTAAATAGTAATTCAAGCAATAGTCAAAATGCTGGCATTACCAGTTTCAATCAGGGTGGCGTCAGTATTATTGCGGATCCTGCGCAAAATGCTTTGGTGGTGAAGGCTGAACCACAATTGATGCGTGAAATTGATGCTGCGGTTCAGCAACTGGATACGCGCCGTCAGCAAGTCATGATTGAAGCGGCGATTATTGAAGTGGTTGGAACTGATGCTGATCAGTTGGGCGTGCAATGGGCACTGGGTGACCTAAATAGTGGCGTAGGGTTAATTAACTTTTCCAATTTGGGTTCTGGACTGTCAAAAATCGCGGCGGGTTATTTAACCGGTGGTGCAGCGGGTGCGGCAGGCGCTTTAGGTGATGGTGCATCGATTGGTATCGGTAAGTATAAAGAGGGCAGCAATGGCTCTCGTCAGTTATACGGCGCATTAATTCAGGCATTAAAAGAAAATACCAAGTCTAATCTTCTTTCAACACCTTCCATCGTGACCATGGATAATGAGGAAGCCTATATTGTGGTTGGTCAGAATGTTCCTTTTGTAACAGGTTCGGTCACCACAAATAGTACAGGCGTTAATCCTTATACGACCGTTGAGCGTAAAGATGTCGGGGTGACCTTAAAAGTCATTCCGCATATCGGTGAGGGTGGTTCTGTCCGTTTGGAAGTCGAGCAAGAAGTCTCTAACGTCCAAAACAGCAAAGGTCAGGCGGCCGATTTGGTCACCAGTAAGCGTGCAATTAAAACTTCGGTATTGGCAGATCATGGACAAACCGTTGTGTTGGGGGGCTTGGTCTCAGACAATACGACTCTAGGACGTCAAGGCTTACCTATATTGAGTGATATTCCGTACTTGGGCCGACTGTTCCGTTCGGATAATCGCAGTAATGAAAAGCGTAACCTGCTTGTCTTTATCCATCCGACTATTGTTGGGGATTCTGATGATGTTCGACGTATCTCACAACAACGCTACAATCAGCTTTATAGCTTGCAGTTAGCAATGGACAAGAATGGTAATTTTGCCAAATTACCTGAAAATGTTGCAGATATTTATAGCCAGCAGCCTGCGGCAAATTCACCTTATCAAAAAGTGCCGACTGCGACGCAAGCTCAAAAAACAGTTGTGGTGACGACACCTGTTGCGGTGGAACAACCGCAAGTGCAGCAGAAAACCGTGCAACTCCCTGTGAAAGAAACCGAACGTAGTAAAAACACGGTAACGACAACCACGATTCGTCCTGCGTCTTCACAGTAGCTGCACAGAAACGCTTATGTCACAATGTTACGATTGCGGGAAACTATAAAGGATATGCATCTATGACTTGGAAATTACAAGCCATTACAGGTGAATTTACGGGGCAGGAACTGAATATTGAGCGTGATATGTTGGTTGGCCGACATCAGGATGCCGATATTTTGTTGCAATCAGCCGATATTTCACGTCGTCATGCCGCGTTGTTGCTCAAAGATCAACAGCTTTGGGTGCAAGATTTAAACTCGTCCAATGGCACATTTATTAATGATGCACGCATTGAGCAGGAAACTGAATTGCATGATGGTGATATTCTGCAATTTGCCAGCTTTGTGTTCTCGGTGCTTGCTCCAGCAGCGGAAACGGAATTACCTGAAATTGAAGCAGAGCCTGTGACTGCAAATACGCATGATCAAGGCATGCCGAGTATTGCAGAACGTGCGGTCGAAACACCAATCACACGTGATGGGATGCCACAACAGGTCGCGATTCCAAAACCAGCACCAATTCCTGAAGGTGTGCAGGTACAGGCTGTGCCTGAACCACAACCTGTTGCACTTGAAGAACCTGTTTCACGTGTGGCTGAAGAGAAAGAGCAACAGAAGAATGCTTCAGTTGGACTCATTTCAATTATTGTATTGATCATTTTAGCTGTGATTGCCTGGCTGTTCTTTAAATAATCGGGCGAAGCTTCTACAATCAAGGCATGCCCACGTTGGTATGCCTTTTTTATTTTTAGGGTGAAATATCATGTCTGTTGCACAGTTACAAAGTCGTCATCTGGTGTTATTTGATCTGGATGGAACGCTGGTGGATTCGGCTGCTGACTTATATCGTGCCATGAATCTGAGTCTGACAAAACTGGGTCTACCTCTGGTGACTGAAGCTCAGGTTAGAGTTTGGGTGGGTAAGGGTGCGGCAAAATTATGTGAAGCTGTCCTGACACATTTGTTTGGGCAGGTCGATGCTCAACAGCAAGAGCAACTGTTAAGCACCTTTATGCAGGTGTATGCGCAAGAGCTATGTGTTGATACACAAGTCTATGAGGGTGTTCTGCCATTTCTGGATTATTGTCAGGCCAATAATATTGCAATGGCCTGTGTTACCAATAAGCCTGAACATCTGGCGCGAGGGATTCTGGATGTTTTAGCGCTTGCACCTTATTTTAAAATGGTGGTTGGCGGAGATAGTCTGGCTGAGCGTAAACCGCATCCGTTACCGCTTTTGTATTGTGTGCAACAAGAAGGAATCTCTACAGCTGAAACCTTGATGATTGGGGATTCAAGCAATGATGTAGAAGCTGCAAGACGTGCAGGTATTGATTGTATTGTAGTCAGCTATGGCTATAATCATGGGGAAAGCATTTATGACTGCCAGCCACAGCAAGTGGTTGATCGTCTGGCAGAGTTAGTTTAAGAAAATCAGATAGGGAAAGAGGTATGAGGATGATGATGGTTTTTCGATGGCGGGATTAAAGCAGCATTAAAACAGGGAAACGCAGATAAATCGAAACCATAAGAGATAACTCATGACAACATCAATCCAGTTTGAACAATTAAAAGCAGCAGGCTACAACACCATTCCAGTTTATCGTCAACGCTTGGCTGATACTGAAACCCCGTTATCTGTTTTTGCGCGTTTTAAGGCGCAGAAACAAGCCTATCTATTTGAATCGGTAGAGGGTGGTGAGAACTGGGCACGCTATTCCATGATTGGGCTAGGTGAATCTACCGTTTTTTCATGCAATGCGGGCGTGTTAACCATTCAGCAAGCAGATGGTACGGTGACTCAGCAAGATTGTGCAGATCCGTTTCAATATATTCGTGATTTTCAAAGTCAATTTAAAGTTCCAAGCAAAACCGAGCTACCTGATCTACCAAGTTTTACCGGTGGTCTGGTGGGGTACTTGGGTTATGACGCCGTTCGTTATATTGAGCCAAAACTGAAGAATGTACCTGCTGCTGATCCAGTGACCTTACCTGATCTATGGTTGATGCTGTCTCAAACCGTCATTGTTTTTGATAATTTAAAAGATACTTTGTTCTTGATCCATCATGCTGATGTGAATGAGCCAGATGCCTATAACAAAGCACAAGGTAAGCTGGATCAGCTAGAGCAGTTACTTGCAACACCAGTGAGTCTGCAAGCAAAACCACATACCGCGCCGCATTTTGAATCGATTACTGGCAAGGAAAAGTTTCTGGAAACCGTGGATAAGGTGAAGGAATACATCCGTGCTGGGGATGTGATGCAGGTAGTGCCTGGTCAGCGTATGGTGTCTGACTTTGATGGCGAAGCTTTGCAGGTCTATCGTGCATTGCGCCATTTGAATCCATCGCCTTATTTATTTCTGGTACAAGGCCAGACGCTGACAGATCAAAAGCCTTTTCATATTGTTGGTTCATCGCCAGAGATCTTGTCTCGTCTCGAAAATGGGATTGCGACAGTACGTCCTTTGGCAGGAACGCGACCACGCGGTAAAACCAAGGAAGAAGATCTGGCTTTAGAACAAGATTTATTGGCAGATGAAAAAGAGATTGCTGAGCATCTGATGTTGATTGATCTTGGGCGCAATGATGTGGGGCGTGTATCCAAGATTGGTAAAGTGCAAGTGACAGACCGTATGGTGATCGAGCGTTATTCGCATGTTATGCATATTGTGTCCAATGTGCAGGGGGAGGTGCGTGATGATATTGATGCTTTAGATGTGTTTAAAGCCACTTTTCCAGCAGGAACGCTTTCAGGCGCTCCAAAAATACGTGCCATGGAGATTATTGACGAAGTTGAGCCGGTAAAACGTGGTGTATTTGGTGGTGCTGTTGGTTATTTAGGCTGGCATGGGGAAATGGACATGTCGATTGCTATCCGAACCTGTGTTATTCGCGATAAAAAGGTGTATGTGCAGGCTGGAGCAGGGCTTGTTGCGGACTCAAATCCTGAATCTGAGTGGAATGAAACCCAAATAAAAGCTCGCGCAGTGATCAAAGCGGTTGAATTATCGTCAAACGGATTGATTTTATGAGTTTTTAACGGTTTTTTTTAAAAAAGCACTTGCATCGATTCTAAGTTTTGCTAAACTGCACACCGTTCCGATACGAAACGTACGAAACACTAAGAAAGAGCCGGCATAGCTCAGTTGGTAGAGCAACTGACTTGTAATCAGTAGGTCCACAGTTCGAATCCGTGTGCCGGCACCATCTTAAAAGTGTGGTAGTATAAAGTAAAGAACAGCACTGTGTAAGTGTGATATGGTGAGATTCCCGAGCGGTCAAAGGGGGCAGACTGTAACTCTGCTACGAAAGTTTCGAAGGTTCGAATCCTTCTCTCACCACCATCTAACTTCGATAGAAGTAGTACCAACATGCGGGAGTAACTCAGTTGGTAGAGTGGCAGCCTTCCAAGCTGCATGTCGCGAGTTCGATCCTCGTCTCCCGCTCCATCGAAGATGTCGCTCTTATAGCTCAGTGGTAGAGCACTCCCTTGGTAAGGGAGAGGTCTCGAGTTCAAATCTCGATAAGAGCTCCAGATATACAGTTTAGTGGTTTATCCACAAGATTTTAAAGAAGCAGGCTATTATAGTCTGCTTTTCAAGTATTAGGTGTCTAGTTTTTTAGGCGATTGTCGATAAAGAAGGTTTTTCAGGGTTGTTTTTCTCTAAACTGGTGTCGACGTAAACGAGGAAAATCAAAATGGCTAAGGCTAAGTTTGAACGTAATAAACCACACGTAAACGTGGGTACAATTGGTCACGTTGACCATGGTAAAACAACTTTAACTGCTGCGATTGCAACGATCTGTGCA
>NZ_JSZD01000021.1:0-53744 GCF_000788125.1 Acinetobacter sp. neg1
GGCTACAAATCTTGGCTCATCAATTTTCTGACTAAAAATTCGCTCAAATAAACTTCGAGAAATTTCTACCATTCAATCAATGAAATATTTTCGATTGATTAACCAGTAAAAATCCACACAAGTTGTTCTTCTATTCTCTTAATGATCTCTTTATCGCCTCGTCAGCGATAAATAAAACGCAATAAATATTTAACAACTTAACCGTTAAAGCTAAGTTATTTTTGCTTCATTGCGTCGGGATTTGTGCATTATAGGAGATTTTTTTTAGTGTGCAAGCTTTTTTAAGCCCTTGTTTTATTGAGTGTTCTTTTTTTACACACAAATATGTGTGCTATTTAAACAAATATGACGTAACCACATAAATTTAAAGCAGAAATATTTTATTCATATTTCTGCTTTGCTTTTTACTTCTTGTTCTTTATCTGAACACTAAGTATTTTAACTGGCTGTTTAGGGACATTTTGATGCATTCCATAGTTACCTGTAGGAACACTCACAATCTTGTCAACGATATCCATGCCCTTTGTGACCTTACCAAAAACGGCGTAGCCCGCATCCATCGGTGATTTGTTTAAAAAGTTATTATCCGCCACATTAATAAAGAATTGACTGCTTGCCGAGTTTGGATCACTGGTACGTGCCATTGCCAAAGTACCACGGGTATTCTTTAAACCATTACTTGCTTCATTCACAATTGGCGCTTTCGTGCTTTTCTCAATCATGTTTGCTTCTAGGCCGCCACCTTGCACCATGAAACCAGGAATCACGCGATGAAAGATCGTGCCTGTATAGAAGTTACTTTTTACGTAGCTTTCAAAGTTCTTTGCTGAAACTGGTGCTTTATCATCAAACAGCTCAATTTCAATATTCCCCATACTGGTTTTCATATCAACCATCGTATTTGCAAATAAATGACCGCTTGCCAAAATTAAACTTGTTGTAATGAACAACTTTTTCATCATTGCTTTTCTCAGCTTGGAAATAGACGTGTTGTGGATCTTCATCTTAATTTTGCAAATCTGTTTTTGCTATTTCTATTTGTTACCTGAAACAAAGAACCGATGTTTCACGTGAAACATCGGTTCTTTATCATTAACTATGTTTATCCCAGAACTTTCTGAAGTTCTTCGCCACTTCAATGGTATTGCGTTTTGCTTTGCTTGAGACGGGCGTTATATTGATAAAACCATGCGTTTGGTCTGGATAATCGACGTATTGCACTTTGACGCCATTTTGTCTGAGCTTATGACTATAGATCGCACCTTCATCATGAAGTAGATCATGACCAGCCGTAATCACATATGCAGGTGCCAGCTTTTTGAGACTGCCATAGGTCGGTGAAATTAATGGATCGTCTAAAGCCACATTTTGCTGGGTCGCATAATAATCTGTCACATAGTCCACATCTTTACTGGTTAACACCAATCCCTCGCCATAGGCATAGAATGATGGATGTCTGCTTTTAAAGTCGACCACAGGATAAATCAGTAACTGTGCTTGTGGTGCATAAGATTTCCCAACGGCGTGTTGAGCGACTACCGTACTGATATTTCCGCCCGCACTGTCTCCACCAACCGCTATACGGTTTTTATAGATTTTCAATTGACGGCGGTTTTGATAAACCCATGCCAATGCATCTTCACACGATTTAATCAGTAACTGAGGTGAAGCTTCCGGTGCCAGTGGATAGTCAATACTTAAAACCTGTACTTTGGCATGCTTGGCAATTAGTCGACATGCTTCATCATGCGTATCCAGGCCACCCACCACAAATCCACCACCGTGGTAAAACACCAGCATAGGCAATTTTTTATTTGGCGCTGGATGATAATGTCTGGCGAACACCGTTCCACTTTGTAACGGTAAACGGATATCTTCAACAGATTCGATCGAAGTCGGTTTATTCAGAATCGCCAACATTTGTGCATCAAACTGACGACGGGAATCAATGGGATCATCACCGATAAAACCTATACGACCTTGCTTGATCTGAACAGCCATCAAACATTTGGTAAATGCATCCAGATCTGGATATTGATGAGGATAGCCTAAAAGCTTGGCCAGAGATTCTTGTACAATTTTGGGCAGCTTATCGAGCGCTCGTGCAGCAGGACCTTGTCCTTTGTCTAAAAGTGTTTGTATTTTTGGAGGTAATGCTGTCACTTTTGTCCCCTTCTCTCGCTCTGTCCATAATTCTTGTTGTCTTCGACTATATGCTTTTATAAAGTCTTAGATCAAGTTCAAGATTTGAAATAAGTCGTACGCTAAAGGGCTATTGCTAAAAAGTCATTAACCATAGTGCTTATTCACAGCTACTTTTTATGTCAATTAAACGCTGTTTTAACTGTTTATCTTCAAAACTATAAAACTAGAACTAACCGGTTAGTTCTAGTTTTATATCACTTTAAAAGTGTCATTTTTATGAATAAGTCAACTTCGCGTTATGTATAGCAGTACATAGATAAGATTAAATGCGGCATCTGTTGATCAATCTTATGCGAAGCCAACTTAACAATAAAAATTATTGAGCGCCAGCGCCTGCTGAACCTGATACAGAACCTGAAACGTCAGCTGAAGCACCACCTGGTTGAACATCAACTGATGAACCTGCGTCTACACCAACGCCACCTTGTACACCAGCTGGGCTTGCGCTTGTTTGAGCCGAACCAGAAGCTTCTAAACCACCTTGAGACGAGCAACCTACTGCCGTTAATGCAACACCAGCTACAACTGCAGAAATCAATGCTAACTTTTTCATTTGGTATTTCCTTTCATTATGACAAAAAGCAAAGTTGTCTTTGCGATGCCTATAATTCACAATTTTTTCCACGGACGTGATGAGGATTAGTTGCAGTTTGTTATGGAAGCCGCATTGTTTTGCAATTTTTCTTAAATCATCTATTTGCTTAATTCACATATTCCCCAATCCCGAATAAAACGCTAAGCATTTATCAACACAGCATTTTCATCGCGTTTTATCGACTTAGAAAATTAAAAAAGCAATTATCTTATTTTTTTATAATTCATAGAAACACAGCACAACCGTCCTAAAAGATTACAATTAGGTATTTTTGATTAAAAATAAATGTAGCAGACATAAAAAAACCGTGCATTTTCAGCACGGTTTTCATGGATTAGCCCATAATTAAGGCCATTTCATCTCGCCTTTTACAACTTTGGCACCAAGTTCAAGACTACTCGACTCACCCAATGCTGGATATTGCTTTTGCATCATTTTCACCAGTTCAGCTGAGTTCTTTGTGCTTTTCACCGCTTTCTCATATTGCTTTAAATAGTCAATCGAGAAATTCACCGCATCCAGACCTTCAGCCGCCCCGGCTTTCATATGTGCAGGTACAACCACTTTAGGATTAAGTGCTTTAATACTTTCTAAGGTTTGTACAACTTCAGCACGATCTTTGACTGTTGGGGTATCTGCTGTCCACAAATGAATACCCGAAGATACCGGAATACCGCCGACAACTGCTTTAGCACTTGGAATCCATAAATAAGTCAGTTCTTTTTTACCTTTAATTTCGATATTTTCATTTTCGAGTTTTAAAGTTTTTGCGGTATAAGCTTGCGGCACAATAATTTGACTTGGTGCATTGGCGCCCATTTTTGGTCCCCAATACGCAACTTTCAAGGCCTGTGTATCCTGAATATGTTTGACCGTTTCTGGTGTCGCAATGATCTGAACATTCGGGAAGTAGTGTTTAAATACATCTAAACCAAAATAGAAATCTGGATCGCCATAGCTGACAAAAATAGTTTTTAAGGTCTTACCGCTATCCAAGATGTCGGCAGCAATACGTAATGCTTCTGATTTAGAAAATTGTGCATTGACCAATAAGACTTCTTTATCCCCTTCAATTAAAGTTGAAGTCACACCAAAATGGTCAGGCTGAGCCAAAAAATTCTGGATTTTTAAGTCTTGTGCAAATGCAACAGAACTTGCTGCGAAGGCAGATAAAGCAAGGACATAAGCTTTGGTATTCATGTTATCGTCTCCAATTTGATAACAACTACTTTAAATTGCAATTCTTGCTGAAGAAACACACTAAACTAAGATAAAATGTTGCATATCTTGCAACAATGATAATAAACATGGATACCTTAAAAGCCATTCAAGTCTTTGTTTGTATTGCCCATCAAGGCAATCTGAGCAAAGCAGCAGAACATCTGGATTATTCCAAAGCAATGGTGTCTCGCTATTTAGAGCATCTTGAGCAGACATTTTCGACCCGATTATTTCAACGCAATACTCGTAAAGTATCGCTCACTCCAGCAGGTGAGAAAGCGCTGGTTTATTGTGAAAATATTTTACAGCAGCAACAGCTGTTAGAAGGTTTGGCCGCACCCGAACAACATAACGGGACAATCCGTTTTACTTGTGGTCTATTTTTATTTCAGCTAGGCGTGAATGAATGTATCAAGCAATTTAAAAAGCGCTATCCACAAATTCATTTTGATGTGTATTTAACTGAAAATACCGTAGATCTGATCGATGCTCAGGTTGATCTTGCATTACGCATTACCCAGAAAGTTGCGGATGGATTGATTGCACGGCCTGTCTGCCAAATTGAATCGACCTTTTGCGCGCATCCCCACTATTTACAGGATCACACTCTCCTGTCGCATCCCAGTCAGTTGATTCAACATGAATGTATTGCACACCACACCCACAACCAGTACTGGACCTTGTTTGATACAGATCAGCAACCTCAGAACTATCCATTAAATGTTACGTTTAAAAGCAATGATGTGATTGCGCTTTATCAGATGTGTCTAAAAGCTGAAGGCATTGCGATGCTGCCCACTTTACTGGTACGTAAAGACATCGCTGAGCAGCGTTTGCAACAGGTATTTACAGATTTTTCTGCACCTGATCTGACCTTGTCGTTAGTCTATGCTTCAAGGCAACATTTACCGAAAATTACCCAAGAATTTATTGCTTTTGTGATTGAAAACCTAAATTTTTACTTAAATCAGCAAAATTAAAAGATTTAAATTGACCTGAACGCTTGAATTTTGTCGGCTAGCCCATACTTCATCCCTATCAATGAATGACCAAGATGTGGCAGTTCGGGTTTAACCCTAAGAGCATTCACGCCAAAAGGACTGTACATGTTTAAGAACTTTTTTCAACGGAGATCATCAATGGCTAATGAGCACAATGAGCAAGCTCAAGACATTCAAAATGAGCAGCAGACTGAACAAACTCAAGCTGAAGGTGTAGAGCAAGCAAACGAGCTTAGCGTTGAAGATTTACAAGCGCAAATCACCAAGCTTGAAGAAAGCCTGAAATTAGAAAAAGCACGTACTGCCAATGCGGTTTATGAAGCGCAGAAAAGTGTAGAACGTATCCAACGCGAATCTGAAAAGCACAAAGATACGGTGCTTGAAAAGTTTGCCAAAGAATTACTCGATTCTGTCGATAATCTCGAACGTGCGATTCAGGCTGCTGGCGAAGAAGAAACGCCTGTCCTTGAAGGCGTTAAGCTGACTTTGAAATCACTACTCACCACGCTTGAGAAGTTTGGCGTAGTCGAAGCAGATACTCAAAATGGTTTCAATGCCGATCTACATCAGGCCGTAGGCATCGATCCAAATGCGCAAGCGAATCAGATCGGTACTGTTTTACAGAAAGGCTATACCTTAAATGGTCGCCTACTCCGCCCAGCAATGGTGATGGTGGGTCAATAATCCCGATCAGCAGAGCATTTATTTGCTCAAAAATGTAGAAATTTGAGAGTTTTTTGATTTTTTTTCATAAAAATGCTTGAAAAAAACCGATTGACTCTCATATCGAATAACAAGCAAAAACATTGCAACAAAATTTTAGAGGAACACAATCAATGGCAAAAATTATTGGTATTGACTTAGGTACTACCAACTCATGTGTTGCTGTACTTGAAGGCGATAAAGTAAAAGTAATCGAAAACGCTGAAGGCGCACGTACAACTCCATCGATCATTGCATATAAAGATGGCGAGATCCTTGTTGGTCAAAGCGCGAAACGTCAAGCGGTAACAAACCCGAAAAATACATTATTCGCGATCAAGCGTTTAATCGGTCGTCGTTATGAAGATCAAGCGGTACAAAAAGACATCGGTCTTGTACCTTACAAAATCATCAAAGCTGACAATGGCGATGCTTGGGTTGAAGTAAACGACAAAAAATTAGCACCTCAACAGATCTCTGCTGAAATCTTGAAAAAGATGAAGAAAACTGCAGAAGACTATTTAGGTGAAACAGTTACTGAAGCAGTGATTACTGTTCCTGCTTACTTTAACGATGCGCAACGTCAAGCAACTAAAGATGCGGGTAAAATCGCTGGTTTAGACGTTAAACGTATCATTAACGAACCAACTGCTGCGGCACTTGCGTTCGGTATGGACAAAAAAGAAGGCGACCGTAAAGTTGCAGTTTACGACTTAGGTGGTGGTACTTTTGACGTATCAATCATTGAAATCGCAGACCTTGATGGCGACCAGCAAATCGAAGTGTTATCAACAAATGGTGATACTTTCCTTGGTGGTGAAGACTTTGATAACGCGTTAATTGAATTCTTGGTTGAAGAATTCAAGAAAGAACAAAGTGTGAATCTGAAAAATGATCCACTTGCGTTACAACGTTTGAAAGAAGCTGCTGAAAAAGCAAAAATCGAGCTTTCTTCATCGAATGCAACTGAAATCAACCTTCCGTATATCACTGCCGATGCAACTGGTCCTAAACACTTAGTGATCAATGTAACGCGTGCAAAACTTGAAGGTTTGGTTGCTGATTTAGTTGCTCGTACCATTGAGCCTTGCCGTATCGCGCTTAAAGATGCTGGTCTTTCGACTTCTGACATCTCTGACGTGATCTTGGTTGGTGGTCAGTCTCGTATGCCACTTGTACAACAAAAAGTACAAGAATTCTTCGGTAAAGAGCCACGTAAAGACGTGAACCCTGACGAAGCGGTTGCGATTGGTGCTGCGATTCAAGGTGCAGTATTGTCTGGTGACAAAACTGATGTACTTTTATTAGACGTAACACCATTAACTTTAGGTATCGAAACAATGGGCGGCGTATTAACTCCGATCATTGAGAAAAACACCACGATTCCTGCGAAGAAATCACAAGTGTTCTCTACAGCTGCTGACAACCAGCCTGCAGTAGACATTTCGGTTTACCAAGGTGAACGTAAAATGGCTCAACAAAACAAATTGTTGGGTAACTTCCAGTTAGGCGATATCCCACCTGCTCCACGTGGCGTACCGCAAATTGAAGTATCGTTCGACATCAACGCTGACGGTATCTTGAAAGTATCGGCTAAAGATAAGAGCACTGGTAAAGAGCAATCTATCCAGATTAAAGCAAACTCAGGTTTGTCTGATGCTGAAATCGAAGCAATGATCAAAGATGCTGAAGCGAATGCTGAAGAAGACCGTAAGTTTGAAGAGTTAGCGAAAGCGCGTAACGAAGCAGATGCGCTTGTTTCTAGCTCAACAAAAGCAGTAAAAGATCTTGGTGACAAAGTGACTGAAGATGAAAAAACTGCGATCACAACTGCGGTTTCTGAGCTTGAAGCAGCAACTAAAGAAAATGATGTTGAAGATATCAAAGCGAAAACTGAAGCTTTACAAAACATCTTGATGCCAATTACACAACGTGCTTATGAACAAGCACAAGGTGCAGCTGGCGGCGCAGAAGGTTTTGATCCAAATGCATTCCAAGGTGGCGATGCGGGTCAACAACAAAAAGCGGACGATGGCGTTGTAGATGCTGAGTTCACAGAAGTAAAAGATGACAAAAAATAATTTGTCTCTTTAAAAAAAGACCGCGCGTAAGCGCGGTTTTTTTATACTTTAAATGCTCTGAGGTGCTCAAAATAACCAGTGCCTAATTCCGTGTATTCTATTATTTACTGAATCGTAGATGCTCGGGCCTTTCTCAAACGGATAGAACCATTTAAGAAACTGAATCCTTTTTATGTATAATTCAGACAATTAGAAAATCCATTATTGTTAAAAAATGAAAAAAGATCCCGTCCTGACCAAATCCAAATTTAGACTGTTATTAATTGCTTCATTGCTTTGTATTTGTGTAGGTGCAATCTTGGATGTCTATGATGAACGATCTATAGCTGTCAGCGAATTACTGGCAACCGAACCAAAAAACTGGGAAATCCTTCTGACCGGACTGGCATCAATCATTGCTGTGATCATGTTAGCTGGTTTATTTTTCTTTAAAGCTTGGGCAAGAACGTTATATCTCTATAGCTATTTCCCGCTTTTACTGCTTTATCTATTACCCAGTTTTTCCTGGACATTCATATCTGGCCTAGGCGCTATTTTTTATGAAATGGGAAATATTTTCGCGACACTGATCTGGGGGATATTACTGCTCCCTAGCCTGTATCAACCCTTATTCTCAACGAATAGCGAATGAAGAATATCCTTCTTACCGCATTGGTAATGTTTCTGTTCTGGTCAGGTTATCAAACCTACCAACACCCACAACTTAAATTTAACTCACTGACCGATCGAATCAGCAAGCCCTTTGATACACGGCTTCGCTACCGCATTGCAGAGGTTGATCCACGTTTTAAGCTCAGCCTAGAGCAAGTGAAAACGATCAGTGAGCAAGCTGTGCAGATCTGGAAAGATGGCACAGGACAAGATTACTTTGTTTATGATCCAAACGCCCAACTGGCGATTCATCTTATCTATGATGAGCGTCAAATCGAAAGTGAACAACGTCGGGAACATTTGAGCCAACTTGAATCAAACCAGCAACGCTGGCAAGAGAAAAAGAAATCCTTAGATCAGATTGAACAGGAGATTCTTCAGAACCGGCAATTTCTAGGCTTAAAACAGCAACAATTGAATCAGCAAATCCAAGCTTACAATCAAGAACAGCAACAGGCTCGACAAAACCCAGCGGCATTCGCCAATCCTGATTATTTTCAGCAGCGACAACAAGCTTTGCAGCAAAATGCACAGTCTCTTAAGCAGGAAATTAACCAATACAACCAAAAGATTCAGCAGCTGAATCAGCAAGTAGATGAGCTTAATTCACTAGACCAACAACTTAATGCTTCTGTCGACCAATATAAACAGCGGTTTAAGCCACATTTATTCCATAAAGGTCTATTTAATGGCAAACAGATTCTGATCTATGAATTTGAATCCGAAGATGATCTGCGTTTAACGCTGGCGCATGAATTTGGTCACGCCTTAGGGTTACAACATGCTGATGATCCACAGGCGCTTATGCATCCCATTATGAAAGATCAAGATAGAGCGCATTTCCGTTTAACCGAGGCAGATCGAAATCTGTTAAACACCCGATAAACAGAGAAAAAATAATACGCATATAGAATGAGTAATAATTCACATTTTGCTCAAAAATCCCCCAGACATTAAGTGTCACAAAGCAGCAATTTTTTATAAAAAATTCAAAAAAATTACCAATTTATCGACATTTTACAAAAGTTAACAATAGGGACTTTTATTGCTGCTTAATGAGAAGTTTTTAGCTCAATAAATTTAATCGCTTGATTCACTTATTATTATGAATAAAAAACACGCAAAAGACTGCATTTATGATTCTGCAAATTATTCGATTCATTTTTTTATTTATTAGAAAAAAATCACACTTTTTAGTTTTGTTTATTAAATAGATAGCGTTTTGACCTGAATCAAATACTGCTCAAAATAAGCCTTATTTAGGGGGAATTTGGCTGATGCATTATCTTGGTTTTGCAATGATTGCTGCATGCTTATGTATGGCATCCCCTCACCTCACCCATGCCCAGAACAATACCAATCAGCTTGATCCACATCAGCATCAAACACTCAAAAAAACGCTGCATTATCGTATTGCCGATATCGATCCACGCTTTCATTTAAGTCAGCAACAAGTGCTCGAACTGACCCAGCAAGCAGCCAAAATCTGGGAACATGAAACGGGCCAGCAAAATTTTATTTACGATCCAGAGGCCGAATTTAGTATCAATCTGGTTTTTGATGAACGCCAACAACGAAGCACGGATCGTGTGCAGAGCCTGCAACAACTGCAACAAGACCAGCAACAATGGAAAGATCAGAATCAACAATTACAGCACATGAAGGCTGAAATTCAGCAAACCTCGGCTCTGATTGCCCATAAACAAGCCCAACTCAATTCGCAATTTCAGCAATATAATCAGGATGTACAGCGTTTTAATCAGCAACGTTCTTCTTCAAAAGCTCTAGCTGATCAATTCGCACAACGACAAGCCGCCTTACAGCAACAATCTTTAGCTCTGCAACAGGAAATACAGCAACATAACCAACGAACCCGACAGCTCAATCAGGATATCCAGTCACTTCATCAGAACAATCAACAACTGGTTGCATCGGCCAATCGGTTTAATCAGATCTTTCAGCCACGCCTATTCCACAAAGGGCATTTTAATGGCAAGCACATCATGATTTATGAGTTTTCCTCCACCAATGATCTGCGCTTAACACTGGCGCATGAGTTTGGACATGCTTTAGGCTTAGCGCATACCGATGATCCAAGCTCTTTGATGTACCCAATTATTCAACAACAGAACCTACAAAAGTTTGCATTAACCGATTCAGACAAGGATCTGGTTAAAGCGATGTATTAAGTTTGAACCCAATGTGATTGATCCTTCAGATCGACTAGACTTAAAGTCTATTTTTTAAACAGTTAAATTCTTATTTTTATGTGAATAATATAATAAATTTTGGTGCATTATTTTATGTTCAGATGCTTTTGGATACGTAGCTGAATTTAAATAAAGGAGATAAGAATAAAAAATAAACAGTTGTTCTGATTTTATATTTTATTGTTTTTAGCTGCAAACTCACTATATTTACCCCTATTTTTCTTGATTTTTTCTACATTTGTATTTTTATTCATTTTCTAGAAATATTTCTTTAAACCACCAAACATCACTCAGCTCATCAATTTGACTACATGCTTAAATTGATTAAAATGCGACCTTTTTCAAGCTTTATCTCCCTTTATGCGTTCGTTTTCTCTCCTGTTGGCTGCATGCTTTTTCATGCTGGCCCCAGCGTCAGCTTTTGCTCAAATTTCCTCAAACACGTCCCAAACACAAATCCGTTATAGCACTGAACACCCTCTACGCTACCGGATTGCCGATCTTGATCCACGTCTCAATATCACACAACAGCAAATGATTGAGTTAAGTCAACAAGCTGCTGCAATCTGGGCAAAAGATACGGGACAAAATTATTTTGTCTATGATCCTGAAGCAAGCTTTGTCATTCATTTGATGTTTGATCAACGCCAAGTGCGCAGCATGAAGCGCTCAGAAAATCTGAACCAGCTCGAGCAGGAACAACAGCATTGGTTAGACCAAAATCAGCAATTACAGCATTTAAAACAAAGCGTTGCCCGCTCAGAGAATCAACTTGAATTACAAAAGATTGATTACCAAAATAATCAGCAAAAATATCAGCAGGCCGTGCAAAATCTAAAAGCCTCAACTAAAAATCAAAAGCAAATCGCACGACTCGAGCAGCAACAACACACACTGCAACAGCAATCTGTAGATTTAGAGGCAAAAATTGCTGAACACAATCAACTGGTTCAACAATTCAACCGACAAACAGAGCAGTCTAAACAGTTGCATCAACAATTGGCTGAATCCGTGGCTGCATTTAACCAGACATTTAAGCCTCAAGTCCTTCATAAAGGCCAGTTTCACGGCCAACAGATTTTTATTTATGAATTTTCATCAATGGATGATTTACGTTTAACGCTGGCGCATGAGTTTGGACATGCCTTAGGCCTAAAGCATACTCAAGATCCAAAATCCTTGATGTATCCGCGCATCAAAGAGCAGAACGCAAAAGATTTTCAGCTGACGGATACAGATCTGGAATTATTAGGTTTTTCTCGGGAGCCTTAATCCTTATAAAATATAGGTGTTTTATCGATTATCACTTTCTTAGTAACAAGAATGGGTCGATTCTTTGGATTTATTCATGTTATTGTGGATGAAAACATCATATTTATCTTAATGGAGATCGGCATGAGTTATTATCATATCTTAATTGAAGTGAACGACCACATCAGTACGATTGAGCAGACTCGTGATATCGAATTCTTGAATATTGAAGATATTAGCCCCTTTCTCCATTCTATTTTAATTCCTTATTTCAACGAGCAAGAAGTTGAATTGGAAGATGAAAATGTCTCGTATGATGAGATTTTACATCTGGAAGTCAAACAGACCTTGTTACCCATCGAACATCTGATTGAAGAAGAACAAAAGCAACTTCCAAGTGACACTGATGTCACCATTACCGCTTATGAGATTTTTAATGACCGTGATTTAAGTCAGGATGTGACTGCGGTCATTTTTGATATTTTAGAAGCTGTTAAATTAGATCCAGCACCTTAAAATAAAAAAGGTCTGCACGAGGCAGACCTTTTTAATGAATCATTTATTGCATCATTTGTTTGGCTTGTTCCTGACGGAAAGCACGTAAAATCTGCTGCCCCGCACGTCCTGTTGGATTTAAGCCTAAACGGGTTTGCTCCTGACGAATGGCCTGACGACTTTTATCACCAATCAATCCGTCAACTGCACCAATATCATAGCCACGTTGCACTAAAAACTGTTGAATTTCACGACGTTCCGCACGTGATGTACCAGGATCATCCGTTGGCCATGAAGTTAAAAATGGTGTACCACCACGTAAACGATCTGATAAATGTGCAATCGCTAAACCATAGCTTTCAGCCGCGTTATAGCTATAAATTGCATCAAAGTTTTTAAAGACCAAGAACACTGGACCATTTGCACCCGCTGGCGAAATCAGTCCTGCTGGCGTACTACCCGATAAATTACCTTGAATCAGTGCTGTACCATCTGCTCGGGTGACCCCTTGTGCAATCCAGCTATTCAATGGCTTTTTATTACGGCGGCTTTCACCAGAAATCGACATACCTTGCGGAATTTTTACCTCAAAGCCCCACGGCATGCCTGTTTGCCACCCTGCCCGTTTTAAGAAATTTGCTGTTGAAGCCAAGGCATCTGTGGTACTAGAGACCAGATCACGGCGACCATCACCATCAAAATCGACCGCTAAACGTTCATAAGTCGACGGCATAAACTGGGTATGACCAAAAGCACCTGCCCATGAGCCATAAAGTTGATCTTGGGTTAAATCACCACGCTGTAAAATACGCATGGTGGCAAAAAACTCACCACGGAAATAACTTTGACGGCGACCTTCACAACTTAAAGTCCCTAGAGCTTGTAATAAAGGATATTTACCCGAAATATCGCCATAATTACTTTCGACGCCCCACACGGCCACAACCGTTTCAGCAGGTACACCATACGCCTGCTCAACACGGTTCAATACAGCACGATGTTGGTTTAATTTTTGTTGTCCTGCCTGAACACGCTCGTTATCCACAAGGCCAGACAAATAATCCCAGATCGGTGTCGAAAATTCAGGCTGATAATTTAATTTATCAATCACAGAATAATCAGGCGTTAAATTTTGCGTATAGCGATCATAAGTCGCGCCAGAAACACCCGATGCAATTGCTTGCGAACGCAAATTGGCAATACAGCCCTGAAAATTAGAATTTGGCGTATAATTACTGGCAACAGGTGCTGTAGTGGCTGGTGTAGAAACGGTTGCACCATTAATGACCAGCTCAGCATGCGCCTGATTGAAAATAGTAAATAAGGCAGTGCCTAGAAAAAAAGAAAAATGACGTTTCATGACTGAACCAAAACTTTTGAATTTAAATTTCCTCTCCACCATAACACGCTATATGAAGATGTATAGTTTGGAAACGTAACTTTGAATTCATTTCTCGGTTTTTAAATTTAAAACACTGCTTTTAAATTCATAATTCAGGCTTTATTTTAAATTTAAAAGTTATCAACAAGCCCAATTTAAATTCAAAAACACGATACTGGATAACTTGATCATTTAAATTTAAAAAACTTATCCACTTTTAAATTCATTTCTTCGAGTTAAACGATGAGTGATACAAATAAAACACCAAAAAAGTGATAAACCTTTATTTTTTATATCATTATTACAGGAAAAATAGATATCCACAGCCCATTATTTAAATTTAAAAAGCCAGTATAGCCTTAGTTTTTAAATTTAAAATAAGATCTCGATTTTGAATTTAAAACGTAAAATAACTTATCCACTTTTATTTAAATTCAAATAAACGACGCAATTTTAAATTCAAAATACCGAAAACAATTTATCCACAGCACCCTCATGTTTATTTTTTAAATTTAAAAGTGGCATAGAATGAAAAAAGCGATCCGAAGATCGCTTTTTTTAGCTATTGTGGATAAGTTTAGAGCTTCATATCTACGGTTAATGCCAGTGGTACAGGTAAAATTTGAGCCAATTGACGGCATAAACAGGTTAAATCATCCGAATTATTCGGCATCAAGGTAATATGTCCCAGCTTACGACCTGTACGCTCAGACTTATTATAGAGATGTAAATGTGCACCGTTCAGCGCCAGAACCTCTTCAGATTTTGGATGCTGGCCAATAATATTGATCATCACCGTTGGACGAATAACGTCAGTTGAGCCCAAAGGTAAACCAGCAACAGCACGAATATGGTTTTCAAATTGCGAGCAAATCGCACCTTCAATCGACCAGTGACCTGAATTATGCACACGACATGCCATTTCATTGGCATAGAGGCCTTGTTCAGTCACAAACAGTTCAAGCGTGAGCACACCCACATAATTTAAGTGGTTCAACAAACGGGTAATATAGTCTTGTGCGACAGGCTGTAAATCAACGCTATTCGGTGCAGGCACAATTGAATGTGACAAGATGCCGTTATGATGATGATTTTCTGCCAGCGCCCAAGTTTTCACATCGCCGTTTTGTCCACGTACCGCGATAATCGAGACTTCACGGCTAAATTTAACAAAGCTTTCAGCAATCAGGCTTTTTGCAGGGCCAAGTTCAGCCCAAGCCGTGTCAATTTGATCTTCAGTACGTAATACGAACTGACCTTTGCCATCATAGCCACCTGTCATGGTTTTTAAGACAATAGGTAAACCAAGGTCAGCAACAGCCTGTTTTAAGCTCTCTAAACTATCCACAGCACGATACGGCGCAACAGGAATGTTTAACTCATCAAACAAACTTTTCTCAGCCAAGCGGTTTTGTGCAGTTGCTAATGCAAGGCGAGGAGGGTACAGGGTTTTGCTTTGAGTTAAAACATCCACATCCGCAACAGGCGTATTTTCGAATTCAAGACTAAATACATCTGCGCTGGCAATAAAATCCTGTAAACCCTGTGCAGCCTGACTCGAAAAAACAGGGCCCAGAATCGCAGCAGGGCAATCCGTTTCCGCTTCAAAGAAGGTGCATTGAATATTAAGTGGCAACGCCGCTTGCGCCATCATGCGGCCAAGCTGTCCACCACCAAAAATGCCAATGGTTTTATTCATATCTATAACTCTTTTGCTCGGGCAAAGCCTTAAAGCAATGCTTTAAGTTTGCTTATCCTCTTACTCGGACAAAGTCCTTGTCTTGCATTCGGGCAAAGCGTTGCTTTGCTTATCCTCATTCATGACCAGGAATGTTATTGCTCGATACTTTTTCTGTTTGTGCAGTACGGAAGTCCGCCACATTTTTAGCGATGTCTGGACGGGTTAAACCTAAAATCTGTGCTGCCATAATCGCAGCATTGGTTGCGCCAGCCTGACCAATCGCCAAAGTACCTACCGCAATACCTGCTGGCATTTGCACGATTGAAAGCAATGAATCTACACCATTTAAAATCGATGATTTAACCGGTACACCCAATACTGGTAAATCAGTTTTAGCCGCACACATCCCCGGTAAATGTGCAGCACCACCAGCACCCGCAATAATCACCTGAATACCACGATCACGTGCTGTTTCAGCATATTCAAACAGACGATCTGGGGTACGATGCGCAGAAACCACTTCAGCTTCAAAAGGAACACCCAATTGTTTGAGCATGTTAGCGGTATGTTCAAGTGTTGCCCAATCCGATTGAGAACCCATGATAATTCCGACTAAAGGTTGGCTATCTGTTGCGACCGCATTCATTGGCTTTTCCAAAACATGATAAAAATAGAGAAGTATCTCGACTTACGCCAAGCACGAAGGAATAAATTGGCAAATATTATAGCGGTTTTTTCAAGCATCCCCAACAAAAGAACGCGTGAACTAATTCACGAAAAATTAGTTCTGATTTCGAAATACAAAATAGACACAACCCATTAAACAGAGCATTGCCCAGATATAGTCCAGCTTAAAAGGTTGTTTAAACACAAAAATCATAAAGGGCACAAACACCATTAATGTCACAACTTCCTGAGTAATTTTCATTTCACCCAGACTCCAGCCATGCTGGTTGAGCAACTTGGTAGCAGGAATCATAAAACTGTATTCCAGCAGGGCAATACACCAGCTAAACAGGATCGCCTGCCAGATCGGCGCATCATGCAGGATTTTCAGATGCCCATACCATGCCAATGTCATAAAACAGTTGGAAATAATCAACAAACATAACGCTAAAAGAGTAGGGCTCAACATAATGTGCTTATATCCAAATCAAGGGTGAATCGCAGAGAAGATATGCTTGCAAAAACCCTGAAATTTTAGCATTCATCTGTGCAATTAGAACTAAACAACAACAACGAATTTTGACTATCTTTTCCATGCAAGCCTTGATATCGTTGCGTTTGATTTTTATTGATAACGACAATCATACATACGATATCAGTGCTGTATGAAAAGCAGTGGAGAAGGCGCGTTATGCATCTGCATATTTTGGGTATTTGTGGCACATTTATGGGGTCTTTGGCTCTATTAGCACGAGATTTAGGACATAAAGTCACAGGTTCAGATGCCAATGTTTATCCACCTATGTCAACTCAACTCGAAAATGCGGGTATTGAGCTTATGCAGGGCTACGACCGTAGCCATTTACAGCCGCATCCTGATCTTGTAATCGTCGGCAACGCCATGAAACGTGGCATTGATGCGATTGAATACATGCTGAATGAAGGTCTCCCTTATATTTCTGGCCCACAATTTCTGGCAGACCATGTCCTTCAAGGCAAACATGTATTGGGGGTTGCAGGTACACATGGTAAAACCACCACCACCACCATGTTGGCTTGGGTGCTGGATCAGGCAGGTTTAAATCCAGGTTTCTTGATCGGTGGCGTACCACTTGGTTTTAGCGAAAGCGCACGTTTAGGTGGTGGTCAATATTTCTGTGTCGAAGCAGATGAATATGATTCGGCATTCTTCGATAAGCGTTCTAAGTTCGTTCATTATCATCCTAAAACCGCAATTTTAAATAACCTTGAATTTGATCACGCTGACATTTTCGATGATCTTGCTGCGATTCAAAAACAGTTCCACCATTTAGTACGCACTATTCCAAGTGAAGGTCGTATTATTGCGCCCATTACTGAAACCAATATTGATGAAGTCTTGGAGCAGGGCTGCTGGACGCCAGTGATTCGGACCAGTCTAGAACCAAATGCGCAAGCCGCGTTATCTGCCGAATTGATCAGTGCGGATGGTAGCCACTTTAAAGTGCTTGAACAGGGCAATGTGGTCGGTGAAGTGAAATGGAACATGACAGGGCAGCACAGCGTTGCCAATGCCTTAGCGACCATTGCTGCTGCACAACACGTGGGTGTTAGCGTTGAACAGGCGTGTGAAGCACTCTCTAACTTCGGTGGGGTAAAACGCCGTATGGAGCTGTTAGGTACGGTTCGTGGCATCGAAGTTTATGATGACTTTGCCCATCATCCAACTGCAATTGAAACCACACTGGATGGCGCACGCAAACGTTTAGGTGAACGTAAGCTTTGGGCGATCATTGAGCCACGTTCAAATACCATGCGTATGGGTAGCCATAAAGATGGGTTGGCACATTCAGCCCGTTTAGCGGATGAAGTGATCTGGTATCAACCTGAAGGTCTGGATTGGGATTTACAACCCATCATTGCAGCGTCATCAAACAAGGCAGAAGTCAGCCGTTCGCTGGATGACATCATTGCCCGTGTGGTGAATGAAGCAGGTGAGGGGGATGCTGTGGTGATCATGTCGAATGGTGGTTTTGGTGGTTTACACCAAAAGTTGATTACAGCTTTGTCGTAATTAAAGTCAACACTTTCTGAAAAACTATTGTCTTAACGGAGTCTTGCAAGTTCTTATCTAATTTCTGGATCAGCCTGCGGCTCGCCCTACTTTTCTTTCGGGAAAAGTAGGCAAAACCTGAGGGACGAATAGCAAAGATTAATAATTTTTGCCGTACCGTAAGGTGAAAGCTATGCTTGAGCAACAAACCACGCACTTTGTTTGTCTTGCGCTAACTCAAAGCTTTAAACGCTTTAGTTAGCTCAGGTTGTGGATGACGTTTACGCGTATCGTCTTTCTTGTCGAACTCAGATTAAATTAATTTCTTGCTGATATTTACTATTGTGACGGCGGCATGGATGCCGCCCGTTGGACTGTGGTATAGGGATATACCATCAGTCCAACAAAAGATTTTTGTTACTTTTCATCTTTGAAAAGTAAGGAAACGCCTATACCCAAACAACTCGACTATTCAGCCTATATGAGGCTGTGAAAACTTGCCAAATAGAGATATCTCCGATTCATTTTAATGGCAATCAACTCAGTTTATTCACCAATTTTAATGGCAAAATCTTCATTGCTATGCCCATTGGCAACCACGGCCACTGCGGCACATAGGCTTTCACAGGCTCTTTCTCAATTGCTTTGACCAAGGCTCGACTTCCTGTTTTCTCATCCACTTCAAACGGCAGTTTCTTAGCACCCTCATTCAATTCAGTACGAATATAACCAGGGAAAATCGTCGAGACTTTAATTGGTGTACCCAGCAATTCAGCACGGATGCCTTCAGCTAGATGCGCCACCGCCGCTTTACTGGCTGCATAAGTCGACAAATGCTTCGGTAAACCACGCATCGCACTCATAGAGGAAATCACCACCAAATGCCCTTTGTTTTGCGCTCGAAAAATTTCAACTGCCGCTTCGCATTGCGCCAATGCCGAAATAAAATTGGTTTCCGCCGTAGCCCGATTCACTTCAAAATGCCCTTTACCAATACGGCGACCATCACCGACACCTGCATTGACAATAATACGGTCAATGCTGCCAAATTCTTGCTGAAAAGCTTTAAATACGGTAAACACGTCATCGTAATGGGTCACATCAAGAGTCTTGATTTTGACCTGAACTGAAAATTGGCTTTGCAAATCCTGTTGTAACGCTTCCAGACGTTCTAAACGTCGTGCGCAAAGCGCCAGATTGTAGCCTTTGGCTGCGAATTCACGCGCCATACCTGCGCCTAAACCCGAACTTGCACCTGTAATTAAAATTGTTCTTGCCATTTCCGCCACCTATTCTTGTTTAAATCCATGTGAGAAGTTCTGCATCATGTGTTTTTAAATAATGATGTTCATTAAAACTCAGTAATTGCAAACGTCCATCCACCCAACGCAGCGTGCTAATACTGGCATTAGCAATCGACCAGTTCAGCGCAAAGATCTGTTTCGCATCTAAACCCAAGACCTTGCCAACTGCCACCGAAATGACACCACCTGAGCTGAATACAACCGCCTGACGCTGTTGTGTCGCATCAAGCTGCTGACATAGGCCGTGCAAAGCGCTTTCTACACGACTTTGGAAGCCTAACCATGTTTCATGATATTCATGGTCATATTGCTCTCCAATCCAGCGCTCAATCGCCCCATCAAAGATTTTTGCCAGATAGGCACGTGGGTTTGCAACTTGTGCGACATCCTGCTTGAGTAAGTCAGGCTGATTAAAGCGTGGTTCGTATTGAGCAAACACATGTTGATGATCAAACTCATTCCAGCTGGATTCAGTTTGAATCGATACATCTGCAAAACCTTGCGCTAAAGCGAGTTGCGCCGTTTGTTGATGACGCTGCATTGAACCCGCCACCACCAAGGGTGAAGATTTCAAAGTTTTATTAAGAAACTCACCCGCTGCTTGTGCCTGTTGCTCGCCTTTTGCAGAGAGCAGGTCATAGCTAGCTGCTCCAAAGGAGGCCTGCCCATGCCGCACCAGATAAATTGTGCTCATCCTTTTAAAATTTCCTTCAGTTTTGCGCCATATTCAGGAATTAATTGCTGGGCTTGTGTATCTCCTTGTGCAATCAATTTTAAGGCACGAATATGCAGGGCATGAATCAATATCCAAAAGTCTTTAAAGGCTGGATTATCGGTTTGCTGATGGTAATAACGGTAATAGATTTGCTGTGCAATCACGGCTAGGCGGAACAGGCCAAACACTTCATAAAATGCCCAGTTATCAGGCTTTAAACCTGTTTTTTCCAGATAGTAATCCACCACTTGCTGACGTGTCAGCATGCCTTTTAGATTGGTCGGTTGACGGCGGCTGGATTTCATCAATGCATTATCATCGTCCTGAATCCAGTAGGCGAGGGCGCTGCCCAGATCCATTAATGGATCACCGAGCGTTGCCATTTCCCAGTCCAGTACCCCAATCACTTGAGTGGGTTGCTGTGGATCTAAAATGACATTATCAAAACGCCAGTCATTATGAATCACACAGGTTTTTGAATCCGCAGGAATATGTTGTTGCAACCATTCACGCACAAACGCGAAATCAGGTACATTCGGTGTCAAAGCCTTGCTATAACGGGCATCCCAACCTTCGACCTGACGGCGGCAATACCCTTCACCTTTGCCTAGTTTTTCTAACTCTGTGCCTTGATAAGGCACTTGATGCAGCTCAATCAATTTATCTAAGACATTCAGGCAAAGTTGCTGTACTTGCTGCTCATCCAGCTGTAATTCCTTGGGTAGATTCGCACGTGGAATAATGCCCTCAATCCGCTTCATCACATAGAAATCACAACCAATCACGCTGTCATCTTGGCACAGCGCGATCATTTCAGGCAGGACAGGATAGAAAGGTGCCAGATACTTCTGCACATTGTATTCACGTGCCATATCGTGCGCTGATTTGGCCTTGGTGCCTTTCGGTGGACGGCGTAGGATCAGGTCAGCATTGTCATACGCTAAACGGTAAGTCCAGTTGGATGCGCCACCTGAATATTGGGTGACTTTTGCCTGTCCTTGCGAATTCACACCCTGATTTTTTAACCATGTTTCAACCGCTGCAATGTCCAGTTCCTCACCGTGACGAACCTGACCACCAATATCAATTACTGCCATTTGCTTTTATCCTTATCCACGACCATAGCCACGTTTTTTGAGTTCTAATTTAGCAATCATGCCTTTATGAACCTCATCCGGTCCATCGGCCAAACGTAAACTTCGCGCCTGAGTAAAGAAAGCCGTTAACGGTGTATCACGGGAAACCCCTTCGCCGCCGTGGATCTGAATCGCCATATCCACCACATTTTGCAAGACGGTTGGCGCAACCACTTTAATGGCTGAAATTTCAGTTAATGCCGCCATATTGCCTTGCGTATCCATCTTATAGGCAGCGTATAAGGTCAATAAACGCGCCTGATCGATCTGCACACGCGCATCGGCAACGCGTTCCAGATTCCCGCCCAGCTTGAGCAGTTCTTTGCCAAATGCCTTGCGCGACATGCCACGGTCAATCATCAGTTCCAACGCTTTCTCTGCCGCGCCAACACAGCGCATACAATGATGAATACGCCCAGGGCCTAAGCGGCCTTGAGCAATTTCAAAACCTTGTCCTGCACCACCAATGAAGTTGCTGACAGGCACGCGAACATTGTCAAAACTGACCTGTCCATGCCCATGTGGTGCATCGTAATCGCCAAACACTGGCAGCATACGTTCAATGGTTACGCCAGCGGTATTGACCGGTACCAGCACCATAGAATGCTGGTGATGACGGTCTTTGCTTGGGTCAGGCGTATAAGCCATAAAAATAATGATTTTGGCATTTGGATCACCTAAACCTGATGACCACCATTTACGTCCATTCAAGACAATTTCATCACCCTCTACCACCGCAGTCGCCTGCATATTGGTCGCATCACTGGATGCTACCGCAGGCTCGGTCATACAGAAAACTGAACGAATCTCACCGTTGAGTAGAGGTTGTAGCCATTGCTGTTTTTGCGCATCGCTACCATAGCGCCACAACACTTCCATATTGCCGCTATCGGGCGCATTACAGTTAAATACCGTTGGAGCAAGCAGGCTACGTCCAGTCAGTTCAGCAATGTGTGCATATTCCTGAACCGATAAACCCGCGCCGAGCTCGGCATCAGGTAAGAACATGTTCCATAAGCCCGCTGCTTTTGCCTTATCTTTCAATTGTTGTAATTGTTCAGTCCATTGCCATTTGGTCCAGTCACCATCGACATTGAGGCGATGTACCTCATCCCAGAATGCTTTTTCAATAGGTTCAATTTCTTGTTGGATAAACGCTTGCGTTCGTGCAATAAAATCCTGCGCACGTGCTGATAATGCAAACATCCTTTTCTCCCTCAATATAAAATTTGGCGAAAGCTGATTCGCTGCTTTACATCACCATAAGCGAAAATTTATTATGAATGAAATGATTTTATTTTATTCAAAACTATGAATCAGATTCATAATAGCAACCCGCTGGAAGTGGGACATTTTCATCGTATTGATATTAATTTATATCCGCTTTTTATTGCGATTTTTGAACAGAAGAGCATTTCTAAAGCGGCACAATTGCTCTGTATCAGCCAATCTGCCGTGAGTCATGCCTTGCAACGCTTGCGTAGCCAGCTTGGTGATGAGTTATTCGTGCGCAGCGGTCAAAAAATGCTGCCTACACCGTATGCGGAGCAAATTTACCAGCCGATTCAAACCGCATTATTAACCATTCAAAGTATTGCCGTGCCGCAACAGGACTTTGTGCCTGAGATGTTGCACAGCTTGAAAATCGCCATTCATGACGAAATTGAGCCGATTATTTTTCCGCAGTTGGTGCATCATTTTGCGCAACTGAATCTGGACATCCAGTTCCTGAGCTCCAAACTGGATCGTAAAAACATGTTGGCTGATCTTTCTGCCCAACAGATTGATTTTGTCATTGATCTGGTACAACCGTATCAGGCCAGCTTACAGTTTGAAAATCTGATTGAAGACCATTTTGTGGTGTGCACCCAGCAGGCCAATATGGATTTATCGCTGTATTTGTCTTCACCGCATATTGGGGTGTCTTCACGGCGTACTGGGATTCTGCTCGAGGATATTTATCTTAATCGGCAGCAATTATCCCGCCAGATTTTCCTACGCTGCCAGCACTATGCAACGGCATTACAGATACTGAATCATTATCCCAACGCCATTCTGACCATTCCGCAAAGTATCCTCAAGCATTTGCATTATTCCAAAGCTTTACACATCCATCCTTTGCCAATCGAGCTGCCTCAAATCAATATGGGTATGTATTGGCATGAAAATGTGAAACATAACCCACGCCATCAATTTTTACGGACGGAAATCCTGAAAATTTTTTAGACCAGCGTTGCTGATGAATATTTGCACATTATTTAAAAGTATGTAATTCTATGCGCATATTTGGATATGAATATCCATACAGAATATGTTGACAAGGGGAGTAGCCTCCTCCAGACCTAAGCGCTGAATGCCTTAGGTGTCAGAGCTTCGTCATTACACTTTGCAAAAAGTCGGACTCTGAGCATCACAATCCATCGTGGTGTAGGCAAGACCTTGATCATGTTGAAACAGATGTATTAATTCATCTGGCAACTGGTCGAGGTTTTTTTATGTCCATTTGCCAGATAGGGAGTTGTGATGGAAACTATCGGTAATTTATGGCTCTATGTCGCATTCTTCGGTCTCGTCACCGTAATGCTACTGGTCGACTTTTTAGGCTTTAAACAAAAACAAAATCAGGACGTGCCGATCAGACAGGCAGCCTACTGGAGTATTGCTTGGGTCAGTGTTGCAGTGATTTTTGGTGGTGGATTATGGTTTTATCTACAGCAAACCGTAGGTGCAACCATTGCAAACCAGAAAACCATGGAATACTTCGCAGGTTATCTACTGGAAAAATCATTAGCGATCGATAACGTTTTCGTTTGGTTGATGATTTTCGCAGCTTTTGCGATTCCACCTGCATATCAACGTAAAATCCTGCTTTACGGCGTACTCGGCGCAATCGTGCTTAGAACCATTTTTATCTTTATTGGTGCGTGGTTTGTGCAAGAATTCTCTTGGGTGCTATATATCTTCGGTGCATTCCTAGTCTACACAGGCTTTAAATTCCTGAAAGGTCAGGATGAAGAAGATACCAATATTGAAGATATCAAGTTACTGAAATGGTTACGCAAACATATGCGTATCACGCCACAGCTTGAAGGCAACAATTTCTTCGTTCGCCAGAATGGTGTGTTATGGGCAACGCCTTTATTTTTAGTTTTGATTTTGGTTGAAGCATCTGACGTGATCTTCGCTGTGGATTCCATTCCTGCAATTTTCGCCGTGACCAGTGACCCGTTCATTGTTTTAACCGCAAACTTGATGGCGATTTTGGGTTTACGTGCGATGTTCTTCTTATTGGCAGGTGCTGCATCGAAAATGCATTACTTACCGTATGGCTTGGGCATCATCTTATTGTTCATTGGTGCAAAAATGTTATTGCTCGATGTGTTCCACATGCCAATCTGGATCTCGTTAGGCTTTATTGTTCTGGTATTAAGCATTACCGCTTATCTATCGTTACGTCATAATAAGCGTCAAGCGCAATAACACATCTAATATAAAAAGAGCCTGCATTGCAGGCTTTTTTTATTAGGGAAATAAATCAATCGCGCAAGCAAGGAGAGTCATTGATTGTCCTGTTTAATCACGGTTCCAATCTCTTATTTTTTTACACTTCAGCTATGCCATGACCCACCCGCCAAAATGAGAACGTTCGGTGTATAAGTCACATTTATATACCTTTTAAGCACGTTAATTAGCCGAATAATCCAGTAAATTTGGCAAAATCAGGTACAATCAACCGAAAAAAGTAAAATTGTAGGTTGTTATGACTTTGGCTACTCCAACCACGGTAATTCGTGGTCGCTTCTTAGATATTCAAAAGACCGTTTCTCAAGCCACTGAAATTGCCGATCAAGTCCGTTATATCGAAGACGGCGTAATGATCACTGAACAAGGTAAAATTCGCTGGTTTGGCACGTGGAACGACGCTCAAGCCCATCTTCCTGCAAACGTTGAAATTCAGCATTATCCAGAACAATTGATCATCCCAGGCATGATCGATACACATATCCATTTCCCACAAACGGAAATGGTCGGTGCCTACGGCGAACAATTATTAAGCTGGCTCAATACCTATACGTTCCCGACTGAAATTCAGTTTAAAGACAAAGCTTATGCCCAAGACATAGCCAAGTTTTTTGTCAATGAATTGCTTAAAAACGGTACCACCACTGCATTGGTGTTCTGTACGGTACATCCTGAATCTGTGGATGCTTTATTTGAAGCCGCAGCACAGCACCAGATGCGTTTAATCGCAGGTAAGGTGATGATGGATCGTCATGCACCAGAAGCGCTGTGTGATACCGCAGAGAGTGCCTATGATGATTCTAAAGCCCTGATTGAGAAATGGCATGGTCAAGGGCGTGCTTTATACGCAATTACCCCACGTTTTGCGCCAACGTCTACACCAGAACAACTGGAAAAAGCAGGACAACTCAAAGCTCAATATCCTGATGTTTATGTGCATACACATTTAAGTGAAAACAAAGATGAAATCGCATGGGTAAAAGATCTATACCCTGAGCAGGACGGTTATCTGGATGTTTATCATCATTATGGCTTAACCGGTCAACGTTCTGTATTTGCGCATTGCGTGCATCTAGAAGATGCAGAATGGAAATGTATGCATGAAACCAACTCTGCGATCGCCTTCTGTCCGACTTCAAACCTGTTCTTGGGCAGTGGTTTATTCCCGTTGAAAAAGACATGGGAACAGCAAGTAAAAGTCGGTTTAGGCACTGACGTTGGGGCAGGGACTTCATTTAGCCTGTTGCAAACCGTGAATGAAGCGTACAAAGTCCAACAGTTACAAGGCGATAAACTTTCTGCTTTTGAATCACTGTATCACGCGACACTTGGTGGTGCGAAAGCACTGGATCTGGATGAGAAACTCGGTAACTTTAACATCGGTAAAGAAGCGGATTTCGTGGTCTTGAATACCCAGCCAACCGCATTACAACAACTGCGTCAGTCACGTTCAAAATCGGTTGAAGATAGCTTATTTGCTTTATTCACCATGGGCGATGACCGAAATATTGAGGCGACTTACATCTATGGACAAAAAGCCTATAGCCAAAACTAAATTTTTAAACAAACAAAGACTTGGGTGGCTATGTATCGCGATTGCATGTGCTGTTCTACTTAAACGTGACAGCTCATCTGCTCAAAATGAAACACTTTCTTCGTCATCAAAAGGTGCATGAAAAGTGATTTTGTTTTAAAATTGCCAGATTAGCTCAAGATTTCGAGGTGTTGCAGGTCAACACCTTTTTTATTTTCCCGTTTTTAAGTTTTTAGGAATCTACCGATGACCATTGCAATGCGCATTATGATTTCAAGTGAAGAGATTCAAGCCAAAGTTAAAGAACTTGGCGACAAAATCAATGCACACTATGCTCAAAGTGATAAAGAACTGGTACTGATCGGCTTATTACGTGGTTCAGTCATTTTTATGGCAGATTTATGCCGTGCAATCGACAAACCACATGAACTCGATTTTATGACCGTGTCTAGTTATGGTGGTGGAACCGTTTCCTCTCGTGATGTCAAAATTTTAAAAGACCTTGATGGCGAAATTCACGGTAAAGATGTACTTGTGGTCGAAGATATTATCGACTCAGGTAATACGCTAAGCAAAGTGGTTGAAATGCTTAAAACCCGTAATCCAAACTCAATTGAATTATGTACTTTAGTGAGCAAGCCTTCACGCCGTGAAATTCCTTTAGATGTAAAATTTCTGGGCTTTGAAGTCGAAGACCGCTTTATTGTGGGCTATGGCCTCGACTTTGATCAAAAATATCGTCACTTACCATTCATTGGTGAAATCGGTATCTAATCAAATCTTGCTATTCACACCTCAAAACAGGTGAATAGCATAGATCCATGTTTATCTTGCGCTCGGATAAAGTATTCATTTGCTTTATCTTGGCTCGAGTGTGAAAAGCAGCTTTTTTATTGATACTTTAATCAAATCCTCCCAAAGCTTGCACAAAAATACGACATAACTCAGTAATCCACTACAGACAAAGTCTGCTCGAATCAAGCAGGATAGAAAGAAATATCACTTTTAAAACAAGGAGAAAGACAATGTGGTCTCTAATTGTGGCAATCGTCGTTGGTTTTTTTGCTGGTTTAATCGCACGTGCTTTACATCCTGGTGAAGATAAAGCAGGCTTCATCGTAACGACTTTATTGGGTATTGCGGGTTCATTATTGGCAACCTATGGTGGTCGCTTACTCGGCTTATATGGTGAAAATTCGGCGGCTGGTTTCATTGCCTCTGTGGTTGGTGCCATCATTATTTTATTTATCTACAATCTGGTCACCAAAAAAAGCTAAAACGTATTCAATTAAAGCGCCCAATTCATTCATCACAATGAATTGGGCGTTTTTATTTATAGACCGAGTTCTTTCCAGATCATTTGAATTTCTTCAGCGCTTCTTGCACCGACCATTTTAAATCCATTTCCAAAAATCAGGGTCGGGGTTCCATCTACACCTAATTTTCGACCAAGCTGCAAATTACGCTCAATCGGATTCGCACAGGTTTTTGCTTGCGGCTGGACATTCTTCTGGATCAGGTTTTTCCATGCATAAGCTTGATTGGCGTCACACCAGACTGATTTAGATACAGCAACCGATTGCGCTTTTAGCGGATAAATGAAGGTATAAATCGTTACATCATTCAGCTTATCCATCTCTGCTTCTAACTTCTTGCAATAAGAACAGTTTGGATCTGAGAATACTGCCAATTGACGCTTACCATTGCCTTTGACGGATTTAATGGCATCTTTGAAAGGCAACTGTTTCCAATCTACCGTGTTTTGCTGGATCACGAGATCCTTGGTCAAATTTTTCTGATCTTTTAAGCGAACCATTGACCCGATAAACATGTGTTGGGCACTTTCATCCAGATATATGATCTGATTATCCAGACTTGCACTGTATAAACCATTCATTGCAGTCGGTTGAATGTTGGTGACCTGAATATTGGGATATTGTTGACTCAAATTGCTTTTTAAGGTCTCTACATTGGCAAAGCTCATGGCAGAAACACAACTGAATAATGAGAAAATCCCAATTTTTTTTAACATGTCCAACACTCGAATACAAAAATCAGCGGCTATTGTAATGACTAATGCAGCAGCAAACAGCTCAGCTTACTCAGCAACAACCAAAATTCAACCGATACGCGCGATGTTTCACGTGGAACATACCTGATATGAGCAAAACTAGATTTACACGGCTCACCAGCTGCATTTTTAGTAAAAAATTGACAATTTTTTTCACATCAACTTGAAATGGCAGCATTAAATTAAAAACCTGCTAGATCAATCGAGTCATGTTTGAAATAATTCCTCAGCAAGAGATGAAATGTGGAAATTATTGAGCAAACATTTGGGGTGTTTTTTAGGCTTAATGGTCTTGGCTTATATTTAAAAAACCACATAGACCATTCTTTTAATTGAATTTTTTAAATCAAATCGCAACAAACCATCTTATTATTCAGATTCAGGTAGATTGATGTATAGCGCAGAATTACTCGAAGAAGCCAAAACATTTATGTTTCATATGCTGACCAAAGTAGTGGAATACGGCGGTTCAGATTTATTTATCACCGCAGATTTTCCACCCAGCATTAAATTACAAGGACTTATGCGTCCACTCGGGCAACAGGAACTCACTGCCGATAAAACCAAACTCTTCGCGTATAGCTTAATGAATGAAAAACAGCGCCAAGATTTTGAAAATGAATGGGAATGTAATTTTGCCATCAATGTTCCCAATGTTTCACGTTTTCGTGTCAATGTATTTAAACAACAGCTACAGATTGGCATGGTTATTCGTACCATTACCTCGGAAATTCCAACCTTTCAGAAGCTAAAGCTGCCTGAATCGCTTAAACATGTGATTATGGAAAAACGAGGCCTGGTTCTGGTTGTCGGTGGTACAGGCTCAGGTAAATCAACCTCTTTGGCGGCCATGATTGATCACCGTAATGAAAACTCAGCGGGGCATATTATTACCGTTGAAGATCCGGTTGAGTACGTGCATAAACACAAAAAATCCATGATTACCCATCGTGAAGTCGGTGTTGATTGTCATTCATGGCAGCATGCCTTGAAAAATACCTTACGTCAGGCGCCCGATGTGATTCTGATTGGGGAGATCCGTGATACGGAGACCATGGAACATGCGATTGCTTTTGCGGAAACAGGACATCTTTGTCTAGGGACCTTACATGCCAACAATGCCAATCAGGCACTCGACCGGATTATCAACTTCTTTCCAGAAGAACGGCGTAACCAGTTACTCATGGATCTTTCATCCAATATGAAAGGCATTATTTCTCAACGTTTGGTACGAACACAGGATGGCAAAGGTCGCCGGGCGGCGATTGAAATTCTGCTCAATACACCATTGATTTCAGATAATATTTTAAAAGGCCAGTTCCACGCACTCAAAGAGATTATGAGCAAATCGCGAGAGCTGGGGATGCAAACCTTCGATCAGGCTTTATTCGATCTCTATAACGAAGGTGCTATCAGCTATGACGAGGCTTTACGTAACGCCGATTCAGTCAATGAATTACGTTTACAGATCAAGCTCAAAGCTACACGTCAGGAAGGCGCACCGGTTGCCATGATGACTGCATTAAACGTCGTAGCAGAACCAAAAGCTGAGGAAGAGCAAACCGCTGAAGAGAATGAATAAAAAATGGCTTGAATTGCACTACAATTCAAGCCGCTAGTATTTGATTTAATTGATTATTTACCAATACAAAACGAACCAAAAATCTTGCCGAGCAAATCATCGGCACTAAAATCACCTGTGATTTCACCCAATGCATTTTGTGCCAGACGCAATGATTCTGCCACCAGTTCACCTGCGTTAAACACAACAAGTTGCTCACGTGCCTCTGCAAGATAGCGCTGAGTGCGCTTCATTGCGTCTAAATGGCGTGTTCTGGCAATAAAGGTGTCTTCCTCAGGCTGGAAGCCTGCATGGGCTGTAATCGCATCTATGAGCGCCTGAACGCCCATATCCTGTTTGGCAGATACACTAATATGACGGAAGCCCTGATAATCAGTCATTTCCGCCTGTTGTCCAGTTAAATCGCATTTATTGCCAATTAACAGTAAACGTTTCGGTTCAAGATGATCGGCAAAATATTCACGCGCCAGCTGTAACGGTTCATCGCCTTGGTTTAAATCGTAGACCAGCAGTAATAAATCGGCCTGTTCAATTTCTTTAATCGCACGACGAATCCCTTCCTGCTCGACGATATCGCCTGTTTCACGTAAACCAGCAGTATCGGTTAAGGTAATCGGCAAACCATTCAAACTGATCTTTTCATGCAATACATCGCGGGTCGTTCCCGCAATATCGGTCACAATGGCACGTTCGTGGCCCGCCAGCGCGTTTAACAGGCTGGATTTGCCCGCGTTGGGCTTACCTGCGATCACCACCTGCAAACCTTCACGTAAGAGCTGTCCTTGGCGTGCAGATTGCTGTACGGCCTTAACCGAATCCTGTACATCATCCAGCAAAGCTAAAATCTTGCCATCGGCAAGGAAATCAATTTCTTCTTCTGGAAAATCAATTGCAGCTTCAACATGCAAACGCAAGTGAATCAGCTTTTCTAAAACGGTATTAATTTTGGTTGAAAAGGCACCCTGTAATGAACGAACCGCTGAACGCGCTGCGGCCTGTGAGGTGGCATCAATCAAATCGGCGATCGCTTCGGCTTGCACCAGATCCATCTTGCCATTTTCAAAGGCACGCATGGAAAATTCACCCGCCTTTGCAGCTGTCGCACCCAGATCAAGTAAACGGGCTAATAACGCATTCTGAATGACTGGACCACCATGCCCCTGTAATTCCACCACATCCTCACCTGTAAACGAATGAGGATTTGGAAAACACAGCACAATGCCTTCATCCATCACGGAACCATCCGCGTCATAGAACTGACGGAAGCCTGCCATGCGGGCAGCAGGAAGACTTTTCTGGGTCAACTGTTCAGCAATGGCATAAGCTTTAGGGCCAGAAAGTCGAATCACGCCCACACCACCACGACCTAATGGGGTAGCAATCGCAGCAATTGTGGTTTGATGTTGCATCTTAAATTCACCTAAAAACACGAGGGTTATGAAACAGGAACCCTAAATACAGACAAAGAAAAATCCGCTTAAGATTACCATCTTAAGCGGATTTATTCAGTAAAAGTTCGAACTTAAGAACTCGATTCAACCTTGTTGAGACGGTCTTTTTCGACACCTTTGTTAATAAACCATTGTTGCAAAATGGTAATACTGTTGTTGACGATCCAGTAAAGAACCAAACCAGCAGGGAAGAACAACATGAATACCGTAAACATGATTGGCATGATACGGAAAACTTTTGCCTGCATAGGATCAGTAGGTTGTGGATTCAACATTTGTTGAACGAACATGGTCACACCCATGATCAACGGCAAGATAAACCATGGATCCATTGCTGATAAGTCTTGAATCCAGCCTAACCATGGTGCATGACGAAGTTCAACCGATTCCATCAATACCCAGTACAAGGCCAAGAAAATCGGCATTTGTAACAATAACGGCAAGCAACCAGACAATGGATTGACTTGTTCACGCTTGTATAACGCCATCATTTCTTGAGAGAAACGCATACGGTCTTCACCAAATTCTTCTTTCATACGTTGCATTTCTGGTGCAATCACACGCATTTTCGCCATTGAGCGATAACTTTTTGAAGAAAGTGGCCATAAAATCAATTTCACCAAGATCGTCAACAAGATAATTGACCAACCCCAGTTACCAATGATGTTATGGAAGAACTGTAAGCCCAAGAACAATAATTTCGCAATTGGCCATAACCAACCATAATCTACAGTTTGGTTTAAACCAGCAGCTAAGTCTTTGAGTTCAGACTGAATTTTTGGGCCAGAATAAAGTTGTGCATCCACTTCCATTGACGTACCAGCAGGTACATTGATCACTGGAGAGGTGAAGCCCATGATATTCATGTGATCAGCAGACTGGCGCGATTCCAGTTTAGCTACATACGGTTGACCATCAGCTTGGGTAAGTTTTAAATTCCCAGGAATCCAGGCACTAACGAAATAATGCTGAACCATGGCAACCCAGCCGCCTTTGGCTTCAACATTCAATTTTTCATCATTAAAATTGCTGAATTTCAACTTGTTATAATGCGCGTCTGGCGTACCCCATGCGCCACCCAGATAAGTTCCAAGGGTAAAGATACCTTGAGAAGATTTACCTGGATCATCAGAATTGTCACGCTTTAACTGACCAAACATTTGGCCTTGCCAGTTTTGCTGGCTGCGGTTAACAACCTGATGTTTCACTGTAATTGGGTAATCACCTTGCGTGAAGGTGAACGACTTGATCACTTCCACACCTTCAGGTGTTTTAAATACCAATGGCACAGTCAACACTTGATGTGTCTTACCATCTTTTGCTGCAACGCTCTTCGCATCTGCCAACGTATATGCTGTTTTTTCAACATCATACATCGGGCGTCCGCTACGGCTGCTATCTGGTCCATTTAAACCAATTAAACCAGATTGAGCGACGTAAGTACGTTTCGCATCACTTTCCAGCATGACAAACGGCTTATCGCTGTCTTTGCTTTCATCATGGCTTAACAATTCAATACGAACGATATCACCACCTTTAGGATTGATCCAAAGATGATAAAGATCAGTTTGTACTGAAATCAGTTGCTGACTCACAGATGGTGTTTCTGTGGTTTGTGATGCAGTCACATTTGCTTGTGGCAAGTCTGAAGCCGCTGTTGCATTTTGAGCATTTGGCAAATCTGCAGATACATCATGTGCAGTGACAACCGCCGCTTGTTGTTGCGGTGCTGGTGCAGCATGACCATAGTCTTTTTGCCAAGCCAAAATAAGCAAATATGCGGTAACAAACATGGCTCCAAGAATTGCAAATCTGGCCCATTGTTGCATATCTATTATCCCAAATGATTAGAGAGATTTTGCTTGAATAAACGATCACGAAAGGGTACAGCAACGTGATGCATTTGAGAATCTATTTGATGAAACGAAATAAAACGAAGTGCTTTGCGGGGGACTGGATCATAGCCTGAACCACCCCAAGGATGACAACGGCAAATTCGCTTAGTCGATAGCCATACACCTTTGACCGCCCCATGCGTTTGTAAAGCTTCAATTGCATATTGCGAGCAAGTGGGAATATAGCGACAACGAGGACCCAATAATGGACTAATTGCAATTTGGTAACATCTTATCAACCAATGAAGTAAACGTACCATTGGAGATCTCTAATTTTGGAGGGATGTCACAACGACTTTGGAATGCTTCTTTGCTAAGCGTTGTAATTTTTGCCAAGCAAAATCTAATTGTTGATGTAATTCTTCATTTGAGATTGCTTCTATACCTATTTTAGGCATCACCACAATATCGATATCAGCATTAAATTGCGCTTGATGTAAACGGAAGCTCTCCCGAGCAAGACGTTTTATTCGATTTCGTTCATGAGCACGACGTACCTTTTTTTTAGCAACGACAATACCCAAACGGCTGTTAGGCTGTTCGGTTAATTTTGCTAAAAAAAGGAAATGGGGCTGATGCACTTTAAAAAGCGCACCATCAAATACACTTTTATAATCAGCAGCACAACGAATACGAGATTCAGTACTGAAACTGTAAAGTGTCATCACCCAAGTCTGGTCAGCTTAACAGTATTAAACAGTTAAGCTATGACGACCTTTTGCACGACGACGAGCTAAAACTTGACGACCTGCTTTAGTAGCCATACGAGCGCGGAAACCATGAACGCGTTTACGCTTTAATTCAGATGGTTGGAAAGTACGTTTCATTTCGAAACTCCAAAATGATCTTTCTATAAAGGTCCGCGATTTTATTGTGCAATGTTTACGCTGTCAATGAAAAATCAAAAACTTTACATTTTGTTTGTTCTGTTTTGAAGCAATACGCCTACGCGTAGAGAAGTACTTTTATTGAAAACAAAAAATATACACAAGCTATCTCTTTATATTATATCAACATTCAGCTATATTCACAGCTTAATACCACAGTTATCAACAATTCTATTTCTAATTTAAATTTAATTCTTGGATTTTGAATTTAAATTTCGATATGCTCGTTTATCCACAATTTGGTCGAACCCTATAAGTAAATTCAAATTTTAAAATTTAAATTTATTCTTATTAGGGTGGATTTATTCTGTGGAAAGTGACGTTTTTCTATAAATAAACAAATAGTTACTTTGTGGATAACCATGTTTTTATCAATTTTATAGATTGTGGATAACTTGATGGTTAAAATTATCCACAGCTTGTGCGAAAAGTTATACACAAGTGGTTTTGAATTTAAATTTATAAACGACTGCTTTCTTTTTCAGCAAAAGTCCCATAAATTGGCCTGACAGATGTGGATAACTTAGTTAGAATGGCGACCCCTTCGAAAGATGGGGCTGGTGATTTTTATTTTTTGAATTTAAAAATGGATATATAGGGGATGCACATGCTCTGGACAGACTGCTTAACTCGCTTGCGACAAGAGCTATCTGATAACGTCTTTGCGATGTGGATTCGTCCTTTAGTTGCCGAAGAGGTTGATGGTGTGATGCGTTTATACGCACCGAACCCTTATTGGACACGTTATATTCAAGATAACCATTTAGAATTGATTTCAATTCTTGCTGAACAACTGTCTGAAGGTCGCGTACGTCAGGTTGAGATTTTGGTCGACTCTCGTCCAGGTACAATTTTGTCTTCTAATGAACAACCAGCAACCACAACTGCAGCTTTAAGTAGTGCGCCGACAGTGACCGCCGTGCCTGTTAAAGCCAAAAAAGAATCTGATTTGGTTCAACCCAGTCAAAATGTCACTAAAATACCGAAGAAAAGACAACTCAATCCGTTATTTACATTCTCTTTGTTTGTTGAAGGCCGTTCTAACCAGATGGCTGCTGAGACTTGTCGTAAGGTGTTAACCCAATTAGGTGCATCTCAGCACAATCCTTTATTTCTGTATGGCCCAACAGGCTTGGGTAAAACACACTTGATGCAAGCGGTAGGGAATGCGCTGTTACAAGCCAAACCCAATGCACGTGTGATGTACATGACCTCGGAAAGTTTTGTGCAAGACTTTGTCAGTTCATTACAGAAAGGTAAGGTTGAAGAGTTTAAGAAAAATTGTCGTTCTTTAGATTTACTCTTGGTCGATGATATTCATTTACTTGCTGGTAAAGAAGCCAGTCTTGTTGAATTCTTCTATACTTTCAATGCTTTACTAGATGAATCAAAGCAAATTATTTTAACGTCAGACCGTTATCCAAAAGAACTCACCGAACTAGATCCACGTCTGGTTTCTCGATTCTCTTGGGGACTTTCAGTTGGTGTTGAGCCGCCTGATATTGAAACCCGTATCGAAATTTTGCTGAAAAAAGCTGAAAATAGTGGTGTAGATTTACCTCGCAACTGTGCTTTGTTTATTGCGCAACAAGTGGTCGCAAACGTTCGTGAACTTGAAGGTGCATTGAACAAAGTTGTGGCAATTTCACGATTTAAAGGTACCGCCATCGATCTGGATGTGGTGAGAGAGTCATTAAAAGACGTTCTGGCGATCCGTGCCCGTACCATTAGCGTGGAAAATATCCAGCGTGTGGTGAGCGAATACTTCCGAATTCCGTTAAAAGAACTGATTGGGCCAAAACGTACCCGTATTTATGCAAGACCACGTCAATTGGCGATGGGATTGGCGCGTGAATTAACGGGAGATAGTTTTCCCGAAATCGGAATGGCCTTTGGTGGGCGAGATCACAGTACCGTGATGCATGCCTGCGAAAAAGTGGTCAGCTTGCGTGAAGAAGATCCGATTTTTAATGAAGATTATAAAAACTTACTTCGTTTATTACAAAGTTAGGCCTGAGCATAATCTCGGCTGACTCAATTTTCATGGTTGCAAACTGCTTTTAAGTGCAGCATAGTACACTGCTAACATTCATATCGGCTTCTGTTGTAAGAGGAATAAAATCGTGCGTTTGAAAATCGCTAAAGAAAGTTTACTCAATGTTTTATCACATGTAGTCGGGGCTGTAGAGCGTCGTCATACTTTGAATATTCTTTCAAATGTTAAAATTCAAACCACTCAACAGGCCTTAACCATTACAGGTTCTGATTTAGAAGTTGAACTGGTTGCAAGCACAACGTTAGCTGAAGGTGCTTGTCTGGAAGCAGGGGAGACCACTGTTCCTGCACGTAAATTAGTCGAAATTTGTAAATCTCTTCCTACAGCAGCCTTGATTGACTTACAAATTACAGAAGATCAGCGTTGTATTTTAAAATCGGGTAACAGCCGCTTTGTGTTGGGTACGCTTCCAGCTGATGATTATCCTTTACTCACCACTGAAAATAGTCAGGGCACACAAGTTCAGGTGACTCAGCGCGAATTAAAACGTTTATTTGAAAAAACGGCCTTTGCAATGGCGGTACAGGATGTACGTTTCTATTTGACAGGTACATTGCTGGAAATTGATCAAAATCAATTACGCACCGTAACAACAGACGGTCACCGTTTAGCATTATGTGAAGTATTGGCGTCATCAACTGCTTCTGCATCGATTCAGGCAATTGTGCCTCGTAAAGCAGTGGGTGAATTGCAGCGTTTGTTGAGCATTGAAGATGAGCAACTTACCTTGTTAATTGGTCGTGAATTGTTGAATGTCACGATTAATACGCCAAGCCGTGATAAAGAGCAGGGTGATATTACTGTTCGTTTCACCACCAAATTGATTGACGGTAAATTCCCTGATTATCGCCGTGTTATTCCGAAAGGTGGTGATAAGCATGTCTTTATTGCGCATGATGTATTTAAGCAGTCTTTACAACGTGTTGCGATTTTAAGTAATGAGAAATTACGTGGTGTGTTCCTGAATTTTAATCAGGATTCGTTGCAACTCCGTGCTAATAACCCAGAGCAAGATGAAGCGGTTGAAGATATTGCAATTCAATATCAGGATGCCCCACTAGAAATGTCATTCAATGCGCAATATATCCTTGATGTATTGAGTGTGCTGGATGGTGATGATGTGAGAATGAGCATGACTGAAGCAAACCAGTCGGTACTTGTTCAAGATCCAGCGCATCCAGACCAGACTTACGTTGTTATGCCGATGCGTGTGTAATTGGCATTGATGATTTGAGTTTTTAAGCATGCAAATCACGCGTTTAAATATCGAACGTGTACGTAATCTAAAGGCGGTTGCACTCAATGAGTTGCAACCGTTTAATATTTTTTACGGGTCTAATGGTTCTGGAAAGACATCGATTCTGGAATCCATTCATTTATTGGCCACTGGTCGCTCATTTCGCACCCATATTCCAAAACATTACATCCAGTATGAGGCGGATGATGCGATTGTATTCGCACAGTCGGCGAGTGAACGGATTGGTATGCAAAAGCTGGCTTCGGGTGAGCAACTGATCAAGGTCAATGGTGATACCATTGCCACTCAAGGACAACTGGCAAAACTTTTGCCCTTGCAGCATATTGATCCGCAAAGTACCGATATTATTGATCATGGCGCCAAACCAAGACGGCAATTGCTGGACTGGTTGATGTTCCACGTGGAACCTGAGTTCTATTTTGCTTGGCAGTACTATTCTCGTGCCTTAAAACAGCGCAATAGCTTGTTAAAGACACGGCGTAACCTGAGTCTGGCGGATTTAGAGCCGTGGAACAAAATGCTGAGCGATTATGGCGAAATTTTGCACTCGCAACGGGTCGGTATCGTGGAGCAATGGAACCAGTTTTTTCAGGAAGATTTGCAGCAGCTTTTGCCAAATCTTGAAATTGAACTGGAATATCATGCCGGTTTTCATACCGAACAAGGTCTGTTGCAAGACCTGATTCAACAGCACCAAAGAGACCAGGAACGGCGTTATACCGAGTATGGCCCACATCGTGCAGATTTGCGCTTGAAAACCCCGTATGGCAACGCAGATGACGTATTATCGCGTGGGCAAAAAAAGTTGTTAATCATGGCATTAAAACTGTCACAAATTGCAATGCTGCATGCGAGTAACAAGGAAACTGTGGTATTATTAGATGATCTGACAGCAGAGTTAGATTTAGCTGCACAACAACGTTTAATTGAGCGATTGAGTCAGTTAGGAAGTCAGGTTTTTATGACGACCTTAGACCATACGTCGGTATTAAAACACTTACATGATTTGTCGATTTCCTTTCAATTGTTTCACGTTGTCCAAGGCCAAGTCAGTCTTGCTGCGCCATAATTTTATTTCCTCATCTTTGGATAGATTAGATATTTACTAGGGAGTAACCATGAGTTCAGAGTCTCAATCAGTCTCTCAAACAGAACAAACAAATGAAAAGGCTTATGATTCCTCTAGTATTAAAGTATTACGTGGATTAGACGCGGTTCGTAAACGTCCTGGCATGTATATCGGTGACACCGATGACGGTACAGGTTTGCACCATATGGTGTTTGAGGTGGTGGATAATGCCATCGATGAAGCTTTAGCAGGTCATTGTGACGAGATCTTAGTGACGATTCATGAAGATGAGTCAGTCAGTGTGTCTGATAATGGTCGTGGTATTCCAACCGATATTCACCCTGAAGAAGGGGTGTCTGCGGCAGAAGTTATTCTGACCATTCTGCACGCGGGCGGTAAGTTCGATGACAACAGCTATAAAGTATCGGGCGGTTTACACGGTGTAGGTGTTTCGGTTGTAAATGCGCTTTCTAAGAAATTGCATTTGACCATTCAACGTGCAGGTAAAATCCATGAGCAGGAATATGCACATGGTGATCCTCAATATCCATTGAAAGTTGTGGGCGAAACTGACCAATCAGGTACAACAGTTCGTTTCTGGCCAAGTGAATTGACCTTTAGCCAAACCATTTTCAGTGTTGATATCTTGGCACGTCGTTTAAGAGAACTTTCATTTCTGAATGCGGGTGTACGTATCGTATTGCGTGATGAGCGCGTTAATCTTGAGCACGTTTACGATTATGAAGGTGGTTTATCCGAGTTCGTTAAATATATTAACGAAGGTAAAACCCATCTCAACGATATTTTCCATTTCACCACAGATGCAGACAACGGTATTGGGGTTGAAGTGGCATTGCAGTGGAATGACAGCTATCAAGAGAATGTTCGTTGCTTTACCAACAATATTCCGCAAAAAGATGGCGGTACTCACCTTGCAGGTTTCCGTGCAGCATTGACCCGTGGCTTAAACAGCTACATGGAAAATGAAAGCTTACTAAAAAAAGAAAAAGTTGCTGTGACTGGTGATGATGCGCGTGAAGGCTTAACTGCCATCATTTCAGTGAAAGTGCCTGATCCAAAATTCTCTTCACAAACCAAAGAAAAACTGGTGTCGAGTGAAGTGAAACCTGCGGTCGAGCAGGCGATGAACAAAGAGTTCTCGGCTTATTTGCTTGAAAACCCGCAAGCGGCGAAATCGATCGCTGGTAAGATTATTGATGCAGCACGTGCGCGTGATGCTGCTCGTAAAGCACGTGAAATGACACGTCGTAAGAGCGCTTTAGACATCGCTGGTTTACCAGGTAAATTGGCAGACTGTCAGGAAAAAGATCCAGCATTGTCTGAACTTTATCTGGTCGAGGGTGACTCTGCGGGCGGTAGTGCGAAACAAGGTCGTAACCGTAAGATGCAGGCGATTTTACCGTTGAAAGGTAAGATCCTGAACGTTGAACGTGCGCGCTTTGACAAGATGATTTCCAGTCAGGAAGTGGGAACTTTAATTACCGCTTTGGGCTGTGGTATCGGACGTGAAGAATACAACCCAGACAAATTACGTTATCACAAAATCATTATCATGACCGATGCGGACGTGGATGGTTCACATATTCGTACTTTGTTATTGACCTTCTTCTTCCGTCAAATGCCAGAATTGGTTGAGCGTGGATATATTTATATTGCACAGCCACCATTGTATAAGTTGAAGAAAGGCAAGCAAGAGCAGTACATCAAAGATAATGATGCACTTGAAACTTACCTGATCTCAAACGCGATTGATGAACTTGCATTACATGTGAGCCCTGAAGCGCCTGCGATTAATGGTTCTGCATTGGCAAGTGTGATTGCTGATTATCAGGTATCACAAAAGAGTTTACAGCGCTTAACGCAACGTTATCCAGCAAGTTTACTGGATGGCTTACTTGAGCTGGATGCATTTAAAGCAGATCACAACCATGAACGCGACTATGTTGAATCATGGGCTGAGCAATTACGTGTTGCAATTGAAAAGTTACAACCGAGCTTGCGTCCTGAAATTAGCTTGGAAGCGTTTGAGCGTGAAAATGCGCAAGGTGAGAAATCAGCGCATTATTGGCCACGTGTAACGGTCTATGTGCATAACTTACCGCATTCTTATTTACTCGATGCTGGTCTGTTAAATTCTGCTGAATATGCACGTTTGCTGAAAAACTCGAAGAGCTGGTTCAGCTTGCTTGAAGATGGGGCTTATCTGCAAAAAGGTGATCGCCGTATTCAGGTTAACAGCTTCCACCAAGTGTGGCAGCACATTTTACAAGACTCGCGCCGCGGTATGATGATCCAACGCTATAAAGGTTTGGGTGAGATGAACGCTGAGCAGCTTTGGGAAACCACGATGGACCCTGAAAACCGTAATATGTTACAGGTGACCATTGATGATGCGATCGAAGCAGATCGTATGTTCTCATGCTTGATGGGCGATGATGTAGAACCACGTCGTGCCTTCATTGAAGAAAATGCATTAAATGCAGATATTGATGCTTAATTAATTTAGGCATCAATAGCATGTAAAAAGAGCTTATCTTTTGCGTTGCTGTAAAAGATAAGCTCTCCATCCTGCGACTAAAACTGGAAGCAGGGTGATCATTAGAAAAATAATATCTGCAATACCCTCCATCAGCAGCATTCCAATAATCCCTAAAATACTGCATAAAGCCATTAGCCATAAGAAACCTGACTTATTCCATAGTTGCATTGTTGGCTCCTTTTAAACTTTTTTGCTGACGTTTTGCCCACCATAGCCCAGCACCATTCAGGGTAATAAATAAGCTTAAAAGCGTACATAAGCTCCACAGGATCTTTAATGGCATACCGCCGTAATTACCAAAATGTAGAGGCTGAGAGAGCAAGATGGCTTTCAGATAGGTAGGGAGTTCTTCAACAGTATCGACTTGTCCTGTGGCTGCATTGACCAAGGCAACCTTCAGCATTTTTTCGTTTAGACCTTCATCACCTTGCAGCAATACCATGTAATGCCCTTGAGTCGAATATTCAGTTTTAGGATAGAACACAGTGGTAGGGTGCCAGCCGACTTCACCTTTTTGTGCAGCAGCATAGATATCATCTATGCTTAGTGTCGGGTTAATTGGGCTGACATGATGATATTTGTCTTGAAGAGCTTTCAGTTCAGTCATTTGCCAGAGACCAATGGCAACCGTACCAAAACCGAGTAAAAAGCCTGTTAAGGTCACCACCAACGCCCAACCGAGTATCGCTGAACCGATTAAGTTATGTAAATCGAGTTGTAATAAACGCTGACCTTTGCCTGTTCGAATAATCCCAAAAAAGAATTTTTTCACATAAGGGGTGTAAACCACCAGCCCTGAAATCAGTGATAAGAACACTAGAAAGGCAATCAAGGCACCTATCAATTGTCCAATAAAACCTAAAAACCAGTTGGCATGCAGTTCCAGTAAGAAACCCGTTAAAGTATCCCGTTCACTTGGTTGCTGAATCAGCGTAGCAGAACCAATATCTGCAAATAGCCAACGCACTTGCTCAAAACTCTGTTCTGGTTTTGCCATTCCGATCAGCAGTACACCCGGATGATGCTCAGGATCGTAGCCTGTACTGATAATGTGTTCATCAGGATAGGCATTTTGTGCTGTGGCTAATGAATCTGCGAGTGGGCGCTGTTGTTGTAAAGAGGAGTGAAGCGCCGTCGGTTCCATACCAAACGCATGATCGATTTCTTCATGAAAGATCAGAATGATTCCCGTGATTGATAAAATCGTAAAGGGAAGGACAATCACTAAGCTGATCCAGCGGTGAATCCATAAATTGATGCGGAACCAGCGTGAATTGGTTTTCTTCGCTGAAGTGATTGTTTGGCTCATAACTGATTATTCCATGCTGAATGGATCATGGCTTCCCCGAATAATTTATATTTTTACAAGCCGATTCTATTTTTATTGATAATTATTTTCATTATTATTTACTATTGTTTTTTACGTTCCACGTGAAACCTGACATAGAATAAATGGATTAAAAAAAAGCAGGAAAGACGAACTTTCCTGCTAGATCATACAATATGGTACTGAAAGGGAATTAACTTTCTACAAAATCACTGACCTGAATTAAGGCATGGCCAAACAGGTAACCTGCTGTCACCAGTACGCTGATCCAGAGTAAAGCCCCTAGAATGTTATACACAACAAAATGCGTGTAATTCATATTGCTCGAACCTGCTGCCAATGGTGCGAAAGATCGTGCAAAAGGAATAAAACGCGCCAATAAAATGGTTTTTCCACCATGTTTTAGGAAAAACACATTGGTTTTTTGTAGATATTCCTGCTTGATGAAGCGTGATTTCACATTAAAAATGCGGTCACCAAAATGACGGCCAATATGATAGTTCACCATATAGCCCAATGCTGCAGCAAAGAACAGCAGGCTGATCATATAGCCAAGATGCATCATTTCAACGACAGAACACAATGCACCTACCGTCAGCAATAAGCTATCACCGGGTAAGAAGAACATGAAAACAAAGGCTGTTTCTGAAAAAATAATTAAGAAGAGGATAAAATAGATCCATAAACCATATTCTTGAACCAAAATGGGCAGAATATGTTCAAAATTAAAAATAAAATCTAAAGAATTCATTCAGTTTGTATGATCCAAAATAGAGTACTCACCAAATTAAAGTACAAAAAAATGTGAAATGAATTTAACCCTCAGGATTCATTCGTCAGTTATAACATTACAACAATGGGAGCTGAGTATATCGAGCCTGAACCCAAAGCTCAATTTTCTACGAAAATTCCAGTTTTACCTTATCTTAAATTATCGACAGATTCATGACATTTTTCATGATATTCATAGTGTTTTTAGGTATCTGATCAATATTTTTACGTTTAATAAAAATCGTTTTTTATATTGAGAGAAGTGGCCTTAAAAGATGAGATCCATACCTGTTTCTACAGATATGGATCACTCATGTTATTCAGCAAATGAGCTTTCGAGTTCTTCCAGCTCCATCATCAGCTCTAAAAGCTGCTCTTCAAATTGTTCCAGTTTCGCTTTTAGCTCATTTTGTTCATTCATGAGCTTCATCAAGTCATCTTTGCGGCTTGCTTCATACAATGCGCTATCTGCCAGCGTCTGTTCGATTTCTGCCAGACGAGGTTGCAGCTTTTCGATTTGAGCTTCAACTTTTTCAATATTTTTACGAATAGGGCGCGTCATTTCACGGCGGCGTGCGGCTTCTTTACGTTGAGCTTCTTTGTCGATCTTCACAGCTGGAGCTTGAGTGGACACGTTTTGTTGTTGCCCAGCACTTTGTGCATTGATCTGTTGCTGACGTGCTTCACGTAACCATTTGGCATAGTCTTGCAGATCACCTTCAAACTCGGTGCATTTACCTGCATGCACGAGCAGTAGATCATCACAGACACTGGCAATTAACTGACGTTCATGCGATACCAGTACCACAGCACCTTCAAAATCTTGTAGTGCCATGGTCAAGGCATGACGCATATCCAGATCTAAATGGTTGGTCGGTTCATCCAGAATCAGCACGTTTGGACGCTGCCATACGATTAAGGCCAATGCGAGACGCGCGCGTTCGCCACCAGAGAAGCTTTCACATGGGGTGTCCATACGTTCACCGCTAAAGCCAAATCCACCTAGAAAGGCGCGTAACGCAGCTTCACTGATTTTTTTGTCCGCAATACGGGCCAATTGCAGCATTGGGCTGGCATTGGCATCCAATGCGTCCATTTGGTGCTGGGCAAAATAACCAATATTGAGTAGTTCTGAAGCTTTACGTTCACCAGCGAGTAGAGGCAAATCCCCGACCAAAGTTTTGATCAGTGTTGATTTACCAGCGCCGTTCATTCCCAGCAAACCAATACGAGAGCTTGGGGTGATTTGCAGGCGAATCTTTTCGGCAATCATTTTATCGCCGTAACCAATGGTCGCAGCATCTAAACTAAGCAACGGTGAACTCATTTTGGTGGGTTCACGGAAACTAAAGGTAAATGGTGTATCGACATGCGCAGGAGCAAGCTGTTGCATGCGTTCAAGTTGCTTGATACGGCTCTGTGCCTGACGGGCTTTGGTCGCTTTGGCCTTAAAGCGATCAATAAACTTTTGTAGATGGGCACGCGTTTCTTGCTGTTTCTCAAATGCTTGTTGTTGTTGCGCTAAACGTTCGCTACGGGTGGTTTCAAAGGTTGAATAGTTGCCCGTATATAGCGTCAGTTCCTGATTTTCGATATGCAGAATATGATCGGTAATTGCATCAAGGAAATCACGGTCATGCGAAATCAGAACCAGTGTACCTTCATACGCTTTTAGCCAGTCTTCTAACCACAATATCGCATCTAAATCCAAGTGGTTGGTCGGTTCGTCCAGTAATAACAAGTCTGAACGACTCATCAAAGTACGTGCCAGATTTAAGCGCATACGCCAGCCACCAGAGAAACTGGCAACGTTTAAACGGATTTGATGATCCAGAAAGCCTAAGCCAGCCATCAATTGTGCCGCTTTGGCTGGGGCTGCATAGCCGTGGATTTCATCAAAACGGCCATGAAGACGCGCTAACTCATCATTGCTGAGTTGATCAGGATGGGCGAGCTTTTCTTGAATATCCCAATATTCCTCATCTCCCGAGAGGACAAAATCAATGGCAGGCATGTCCAGCGCTTTAATTTCTTGCGCCATGTGTGCCACTGTCCACACTGCTGGACGACTTAAATTGCCTTCATCTGCGCCCAATTCACCTAAAAATGCTGCAAATAAAGTTGATTTACCTGCTCCATTGACACCAGTCAGACCAATTTTCCAGCCAGGATGAAGCTGCATTGAGGCTTTTTGGAACAGAACGCGCCCACCACGGCGTAATGAAACTTGGTCAAATTGGATCATGAGCATGCAAAATAGCGAATAGATAGCTGCATTTTAAGGTGATCACCCATGAATGCAAATTTTATATTGAAGATTAGGCCAGACTTCATCATTTCACCCGCTTATCACAAAGTAGAGTAAATACTCTATTTTTATGATGAAAATCAGATTATGATTTAAAATCTAGGAAAAACAACACATCACATGAAAAAGAATCAACTAGGACGGGGCAATGAAGAAGGGAATTCTGGCATTGGGGGCAATGCTGATACTGGCTGTAAATACACAGGCCAGTGCTGCAACTAAAATTTGTGTTTTTGATTTGATGGGGAAATCAGGCGAAGCGTACAAGGCCATGGAAGAATGGGCCTTAGCCGCGAGAGCATGGCACGGCGAAATCAATCTGGTCAGTTATCAAAATGAGGCGATGGCTGAACATGATTTTGAACAAGGTCGCTGCGAGGGTGTGTATATGACCTCAATGCGTGCACGTGCCTATAACAAGTTTGCAGGCTCGGTAGATGCGATTGGCGCTGTGCCAAGCTATGCCATAGCACAGAAAGCGATTAGTTTTGCTTTGGATAAGCGTAATCAGCGCCGTTTAATCAGTCGGGTCGCAAATCAAAGCTATGAAGTGGCGGGTATCTCGCAAATTGGTCTGGCCTATATCTTTGTCAAAGACAAAAGAATGAACACCATTGAACAAATCAGGGGCAAGAAATTTGCAGTCTTGGGCTATGACGAAGCCCAAAAAATTGTGGTGAGGAGTCTTGGTGGACAAGCTGTACTTTCTGATATTTCGGATATTGCCAAGAAATTTAATCAAGGGCAGGCCGATATTATGGCAGCGCCAGCCTATGCGTATAAACCGCTGGAAATCTATAAAGGTTTAGGTAATGACGGTGCAATCATTACTTTTCCTGCGGTTAACATGACCATGGATCTGATTATTCGGCCTGAAAAGTTCACGACCAATTTTGGGCAAAACTCACGACAGTGGTTTCTCAATCGTCTTAACACCAATTTTGCTTTAATCCAGCGAATCGAAGCGGAATTACCAGCCAAATACAAAATCAATCTGAGTCAGGAAGATAAAACACGTTATCAGCAAATTTTGCGTGAAGCACGGATCGATCTGACTAAACGTGGAATTTATGACGCCACCATGATGAACGTACTCAAACGGGCACGCTGTACAGTCGATCGTACTAATTTTGAATGTACCTTAGGCGGAGAATAACCAGAATCCATCATCTTGTGATGAACGAAGGGGTTTAATAGCCCCTTTAGAAGGATTTGGCTTAAATTGTCAAACTGTGATCAATAGTGTTAAAAGTGATGAAAACCCGACGTATGTATATAAAAGCACTATGCTTTTAGCCGAAAGCTGACTATATTGATCAGGCACTGATGGAAAATTGTGCAATATCGCGTAGAAAGGGAAAACAAGATGAAAAAAGGACTTTGGGCATTGGGTGCTACGGCTCTATTTGTCATGGCGACGCCTGCACAGGCCAAACAGGACATTTGCGTATTTGATTTATTGGGTAAGGCTGGGGAATCTTATAAGCTGGTCGAAGAATGGAAGCTTGCTGCCAAAACGTGGCAAGGTGACATTGAATTAATCCCTTATCAAGATGAAGAAAAAGCGGAAAAAGATTTTGATGCGGGCAAATGTGATGGCGTTTATATGACCTCCATGCGGGCCCGTAAATATAATAAATTTGCAGGTTCTGTTGACGCCGTTGGGGCAGTCACCAGTAATGCCATTGCACAGAAAGCAATTAGTTATGTGCTGGATAAACGTAATCAGCATCGTTTGACTGCGACAATGGATGGGGAAAAATTCGAAGTTGCTGGCATTATTCAGGTCGGTCTGGCCTACATTTTTGTTCGTGATAAAAAGATCGACACCATTGAAAAAGCCAAAGGCAAGAAATTCGCTTATTTACATTATGATCAGGCGCAAAAAGCGATTGTTGAAAGTATCGACTTGGTCGCTGTGCCCTCAGATATTTCAGACTTTGTGAAAAAGTTTAATAGTGGGCAAGTCGATGTCATTGCTGCACCTGCCTATGCCTATAAACCTTTGGAAATCAGTAAGGGACTGGTCAATGGCGCGCTATTTAATTTTCCGGTGGTCAATATTACTGGTGACCTGATTATTCGCCCAGAAAAATTCCCAGCAGGCTTTGGTCCTCAATCCCGAAAATGGTTCGTCAATAAATTGCCGAGTAACTTTGCCATGGTGCAACGTTTAGAGGCCGGCATGAATGCGAAAAAAATTACGTTGACCAATGAAGATAAAACCCGTTATCAAAAAATGCTGCGGGATGGGCGTATGAATTTAACCAAGCAAGGCGTATATGACGCGAGTATGATGAATGTACTCAAACGTGCCCGCTGTACCGTTGAGCGGACTAACTTTGAGTGTACTTTGAGTGGTGAATAATAAGGAGTGCAGCAACACAAAAACATAAATAGACAAATAATGATCAGTAGATATAATAAATTTGTCTATGAAAATAAGCAAAATGGATAAAATAGGACAAAAACTAAACAATACGGGTATAAAAATAGAGTAGAAGCTCTATTTTTTTTCAAAAAACATGATTAATATTTGCTTCGAACAAGGAGACAAACATAAAGTTTGTGAAAGGATGAAAACTATGAAAAAAATGGCACTTGCTCTTGCAGCAACTTCGATCCTAGGTGTATCTGCTTCTACTCAAGCAGCAATTGACGTATGTGTATTTGACTTACTAGGAAAGTCAGGCGAATCATACAAAATGATGCAAGATTGGGCGCTCGCAGCGAAAGGCTGGGGTGCAGATGTAAACCTTCTCGCGATCACGGATGAACAGGTTGCGGATAATAACTTTAAAGCGGGTAAATGTGCTGCTGTAGCAATGACAGCAATGCGTGCTCGTCCATATAACAAATTTGCGGGTTCTGTTGACTCGCTCGGTGGTGCACCAAGCAATGCAGTTGCACAACGTGCAATTACCTATGTTCTTGATGCACGTAATGCTGCAAAAATGACAACCAATTTAGGTGGTAACAAATACGAAGTCGCGGGTATCTCTCCGCTCGGTGCTGCTTACATTTTCGTACGTGACAAGAGCATTAACTCAATTGAAAAAGCAGCGGGTAAAAAATTCGCGGTATTGGGTTATGACGACGCACAAAAAATTATGGTACAACGCGTAGGTGCGCAAGCGGTCCTTTCTGATATTTCTAACTTTGCTGCGAAATTCAACAATGGTCAGGTCGATATGGTTGGTGCGCCTGCTTATGCTTACAAACCATTAGAGTTAAGCAAAGGTTTGGGCGCGAATGGTGCAATGTTTAACTTCCCAGTTCTACAAGTGACTGCGGATCTTGTAATTCGTCCAGAAAAATTCCCTGCTGGTTTTGGTCAAAAATCTCGTGACTACTTCGTGAAACAATTGCCAAAAGCATTTGCCATGATCAAGCGTTACGAGTCAGAGATTCCAGCAAAATACAAAATGAACTTAAGTGCTGAAGACAACTTAAAATACCAAAAACTGTTACGTGACGGTCGTATGGACTTAACCAAACGTGGTATTTACGATGCAGGTATGATGTCTGTATTGAAGAAAGCACGTTGTTCAGTAGATAAAGCAAACTTTGAATGTGCATTACCGGGTGAATAATCCTTAATTGCCATAAAGTGTACTTAAAGCCTAGATTATTCTAGGCTTTTTGTTTTTTTATCACTGTCATTTGAGTCATTGTGTTTAGATTGAAAGATCGTAATGATAGAAAGATATAAAAAACCAAATGGAATCTTGAGAAATTGAAAATATGTTTTAATCAGGACGATTAAGCATGACTGAATAAAAACATAGATTCATTTGAAAACCTGAATCAGGGTGTAGCGTGATTTTAAATTTTGGGTGTGGTGCAACAACAATCAGCATAGATGCAAAGGAAGAATAAAATGCAGTGGTTTAAAACATTAATACTTGCAACAGGTATCGCTGCGGTATCTGCCGGGACTCAAGCAAAACAAACGATTTGTGTATTCGACATCGTCGGGAAAAGCGGTGATGTCTATGCCTTAATGAAAGACTATCAATTGGCTGCAAAAAACTGGGGCGCAGATATTGAGCTTAAAGTGGGCACCAATGAGGCGGTCATTGCTGAAGACTTTAAAGCAGGTAAGTGTGATGGTGTCAGTATCACAGGCATGCGGGGACGTCAGTTTAACCAGTTTACAGGTTCATTGGATGCAATCGGAGCGATTACAGACCTTAAACTCGCTGTGAAAGTGATGCAGGGCTTGGCAAGTCCAACCTTTGCTAAAGCGATGGTAAATGGTAAATATGAAGTGGTTGGGGTGATTCCTGTCGGCGATGCCTATTTATTGGTAAATGACCGTAATATCAATACTGTTGCCAAAGCAGCAGGCAAGAAAATCGCCGTATTGGATTATGATGAAGCACAAAAAATCATGGCTTCACAAGTCGGCGCACAAGCGGTCAGTTCAGATATTACCAACTTCGGCGCCAAATTTAATAATGGACAGGTCGATATCATTGGTGCACCAGCGGCTGCATTTAAACCGTTGGAGCTCTATAAAGGCTTAGGAACCAAAGGTGCGATTGTGAATTATCCAATCTTGCAAGTGACAGGTAACCTGATTATTCATCCTGATAAATTCCCAACAGGGTTTGGTCAGAAATCTCGTGAGTGGGTGAAGGCGCAATTGCCACGTGCTTTTGGCATTCTAGGGAAAATGAAAGCAGATATTCCTCAAAAATACTGGATGGAAGTGCCTGCTGCGGATAAGCCTGGCTATCAAAAACTGATGCGTGAAGCACGTATCAACCTGACTGCAAAAGGGATTTATGACAAACGTATGATGAAATTATTATGGCAATTCCGTTGTCGTGAAGATGCCAAGAATTTTGAATGTGGCTTACAAGACGAGAACTATAAATAATCTTGTAAATGCACTTTAAAACTTCAAATACAGACCCGATATTGAGTATGCTATACTGAATATCGGGTCTTTTATTTATTAAAGACGTATTGAAGTCTGAGGAATATCCATCATGAACGCCCAAGCTCTAGAATTGTCAGATAATGCTGCCAACAAAGTTCGCCAACTACGCGAAAGTGAAGGGAATAACGACCTTATGTTACGCGTGTATGTAACGGGTGGCGGATGTTCAGGTTTCTCTTACGGCTTTAACTTTGCTGAAAGCGTGAATGAAGATGATGCTGAATTCATGAATGGCGATGTTAAAATGCTTGTGGACTCACTGAGCTATCAATATTTGGTTGGTTCAGTAGTTGATTATCTTGAAGGACTGGAAGGTTCACGTTTTGTGGTGCAAAACCCGAATGCGACCACGACTTGTGGCTGTGGTTCATCTTTCTCGATTTAATAGATTCTTGTCATAAAAAAAGCTTCTCCAGTTGAGAAGCTTTTTTTATTGCTTATACCGCGGTGATAGTCCCTAAAATACGATCACCTGATGCACCCGTGACCGCAGGCAAGTTTCCACTCAGCTGTTCTACGAATCGCATCGCGAGCCATGCAAACGCGGTCGCTTCTACCCACGTCGGTGCTAAACCCAGCGCATCTGTGGTTTGTACAGACCAGTTATGTTTACGCAAGCGCCAGCGTAATTGTTCAAGTAAATGCGAATTATACGCACCACCGCCACAGACATAGATTTCACCTGTCGGCATCGACTCTTTACTGCGATAAATGGCTTTCTTAATGGCGCGTGTGGTTAGCTTCATTAAGGTTGCCTGAACATTTTCTGGTGTGTCTTCCAGCTCGTCATAGCCAAGGTCATTACGCCAGTCACTGAGCTGTTCATCTAGCCATTCCAGATTAAAGTCTTCACGACCCGTACTCTTAGGGGGTTCTTTGGCAAAAAACTCATGGCTTTGCAAACGATCTAGCAATGAGCGAATCGGATTACCATAGGCCGCCCAGTCGCCATTTTCATCATAAGGATGACCGGTATGGCGATGACACCAACCATCCATCAAGATATTGGCAGGGCCTGTATCAAAGCCATAAACGCCGTCTGCATTGTTAGCAGGCAGCATACTGATATTGGCAATTCCACCTAAATTCAGGATTACACGATGAATACTGTCATGCTGAAATAAGGCTTGATGGAAAGCAGGAACTAAAGGTGCACCTTGCCCCCCTGCGGCCATATCGCGGCGACGGAAATCAGACACTACAGGGAGTTGAGTGATTTCAGTGATGATATTCGGATCACCAATTTGCAAGGTAAAACCATGTTCAGGACGATGGCGAATAGTTTGTCCATGTGAACCAATGGCTTTAATTTGCGTACGATCTAAATTATTTTTCTCGATCAATTCGTTGATGCCGCGCCCAATCATTTGTGCCAAAGCGACATCGGCTTTACCCATACGGTCAATTTCATTGTCATCAGGCAGCGTCAACGCCATTAACTCATCACGTAATTCTGGCTCAAAAGGCACGGTTAGCGTGGCATGCAGCGTTAAAGGGTCGAATGAAGTTGCAACAATATCAACACCATCCATGCTCGTGCCTGTCATTACACCAATATAGATTGCGCTCATATACAACTTATCCTGCAAGATGCTGAAAAAATGTTAGTATATCGCACAAATTGAATAACTGATGTGTTTAGGTTTTGTGATGTCAAATTTCTTGCCAGCCGAAGAACAGCTTGCTCTCATTCAACGAGGCACGCACGAGATTATCTCTGAAGAAGATTTACTTAAAAAACTCAAAGAAAATCGTCCACTCCGTGTAAAAGCAGGCTTTGACCCTACGGCTCCTGATTTACACTTGGGACATACTGTTCTGATCAATAAATTAAAAACCTTTCAGGATTTGGGACATGAAGTGACTTTCCTGATTGGTGACTATACTGCAATGATTGGTGACCCAACAGGTAAGAGCGCGACGCGTCCGCCGTTGTCACAAGAGCAGGTCATTGCCAATGCAAAAACCTACCAAGAACAAGTTTTTAAAATCCTAGACCCAAATAAAACTAAAGTTCGTTTTAACTCAGAATGGTTTAGCCAAAAAACTGCTGCTGATTTAATTCAGTTGGCAAGCCAGCAAACTGTATCGCGTATGTTAGAACGTGATGACTTTACCAAGCGCTATAACAACCATCAGCCGATTGCGATTCATGAGTTCCTCTATCCATTGGTACAAGGCTATGACTCAATTGCGCTTGAAGCAGATGTCGAGTTAGGTGGAACAGACCAAACCTTTAACTTGTTGATGGGTCGTACCTTACAAGGTCGTTATGGTCAAGAATCACAAGTGTGTATCACTGTGCCAATTCTTGAAGGTTTAGATGGCGTCAATAAGATGTCTAAATCTTTAGGCAACTATATTGGCGTATTTGATACACCAGGTGCGATGTACCAAAAAATTCTGTCGATGCCAGATAGCCTGATTGAGCGCTACTTCGATCTACTCAGCTTTAAGTCACTCGATGAAATCAAGGTACTACTTGATGAGATGGCTGCGGGTCGCAATCCACAAGAGATCAAACGTATTTTGGCGCTTGAGCTGGTTGAGCGTTTCCATGATGCAGAAGCAGCAGAAAATGCACATAAGAGTGCAGGTAACCGCGTAACTGAAGGTGAAGTGCCAGAAGATACACCTGAAGTAACGATTTCTCGTGGTGAGTTTGGTGGCGAGCTGTTTATTGCAACCATTCTTCGCGTTGCAGGTTTAAATCCGAATGCCGCTGCTGCAAAAGACGCCGTGGGCCGCGGTGCGGTTAAAGTCGACTGGAATGTGGTTGATATGAGCTACTCTGTAAAAGAAAATGTCACTTTAATCATTCAGTCAGGCAAAAAAGCGATTGCACGTGTGACTTTCACCGACTAAATCGAAATAAAAATAATAAAAAGCAGGCCCAGAGCCTGCTTTTTATACGTAAATAGATGATAAAAACAACGAAAACATCAGTTTTGTAGAAAAAAGAAACATGCAAAAGAAAATAATAAAAAACAGGGTTGCATCGGATCTGAAATGCTGTAGAATGCACATCCATCGGCGGTGATGCAGATAAAAACTTGTTGAGAAACAAGGATTTGGCTAAATAGGTTGGATTCTTGGGTTGATTGATAAGTTTTAAAAATATCGAAATTACCTGTTGACTTTGAAGAAATTTAGAGTAATATAGCCGACCTAGCTTGAT
>NZ_JSZD01000011.1:0-6916 GCF_000788125.1 Acinetobacter sp. neg1
CGCAACAAAGAGCGCAGCGAAATACCAACCGATAGAAAGCATAAAACAGACAATGCCAATGACAGCGAAAACGCCAATGTATTTGTAATACTTAAGATCCATAAAAAAACCCTCAAATAGCCTAAGCAAATGAATTATTGATTTAGGTCTAGGCTACTGAAAACAAGAGAATTATTTTTGTTATGAAGGACTAATTCAGGAATTGTATCCTTGGTTTCTGCTAAAGCTTCAAGAGTTGCAGCATCAGCAGGTTTATCGGGATTTATATATTTGCGAACAGGCTCAAGAACCTCTACAAAATAGAAGGCTTTACCGTCAGTTTTACGAGAACCCTTTTGAACGACTGCATTTGAAATAACTGTTTTGATACTCATAGTTTTGTACTCTTCTGATAAGAAATTTGTACAATTATTATGTTGTCATGTTGTCATGTTGTCAATCAATCACGCTAACAAGTTGCTATTATTTAAAATTGAGCTAGTAAAGGATTGTTTTTAAAATGATTTCTGATTACGTAAGAATGAAGAAAGAGGAGAAAAAACGTATTAACGAAATATCGTTAGAGATTAATAGACAGAGAATGTCACTGGGGATGAGTGTAATTGAAGACAGTAAAGTGCTTCATGAAATACTCGATGAAGCATTTAAACATGTAGAAGTGGAACACGGTAAAATCAAAATTAAATAATACCGCGATAAGTCATGAAATCAATTTCATGGCTTTCAAATTGATTAATCTCAAGTTGAATAAGCTCATTCAGATTTAATTCAGCAGATCCATTACCAAGACACCCATTGTTATAATCATCTTCAACCCATTTTAAATATTCATGTCGTTTCTGATATTTTTTTAATATATCGAAAACAATCTTTTCAACCTGAATTAATGTAATAGATTCTTTATCAGTTTCATCAACAATATCCTGATCAGTTTTATCATTCAAACCAATAAGATCTTTCAGACCTCTAGACCAAACCAGTTGTCTAGCACCCTTCATGGCTATAACAAATTCCTGAAAAAGTTTGCTAGGAAGCTTATGAAAATAAAGCTCATCATCAAAAGACTTCTGTAACAAATCAAATGGAGTTAAAGAGCTAGATTTTCCCCGCTTAACATGCCCCTTGGTCATTTCATTATCAAGACCCCACTTTGCGATATAATCCTCGGCATAAGAACCATCCCTAATATCGAGGCCATGTTTCATAGAAGGGCTAGATAGACCAGATTTAATACAACAGTCAATCCATAATTTAGCCAATGAATCCCTGTAATAAAATGCTTGGTCGTCAATATCTCTAGTCAAAAGCAAAATATGAAAATGAGGATGCCAACCATTAGATCCATAAGTAACTTCAAGCGACCTAACTTTATATTCAATATTGCAAGCAGTAGAAAGTTCCTTAAATTTACGGTGCCCAAAAAAACGAGTTATCGCATGTTTTAATTGTTTCAAAAGAACTTTAAGAGGCTCAGATTGACTATGTGAAAACGTTAAAGTCATTAACTTAATATCTGAATCATCCTGATCACGCCAATAATCAAGCAAAGCATTCATTTCAGAACGACGTTTTTCCGTAATTTGTTTGGCACAAACAGGACAAGACCAAATTGAACCGCATCTTTGAACATTGCCCCAGTGAGCCTTGTTCCTAGATTCGTTAAACATGACAGAGCGCTTCTTTTCTTTATCAATTCTACGCTTTAAACAGTTACAAACTCTTTCAGTTGGTAATAATTTTGCTGACTGATCTTGCAAAAGGTATTCATGTAACCTAGGCTGAAACCCTTTGTTTACGGGCATGGCCTGAGATTTCGTAAATATACCAAGACCGCCATTTTTTTGACATTCTTCGATAATCATATGATAATAAACCCGTGTGTTAGCAGTACACAAAATTCCCAAAAAGCCCATTTCGCCAAAAATGGGCTTTTTTCTTTAACTAAGACAACATGTTGTCATGTTATCATTTTTTAACAATTGTTTTAATAACTCCAATTGATAATAAAAGCATTAAATGCTTAGGCTAAAAATCAGAATAATCTCTAGCCAAAAAAAACACTAAGACAGACCCAAAAAAGAGAATGAAAATTAACGAAAGGTAAGCAATAAGAACATATTCTTGATTCATAGTGTGTCCCTTATGTATTTATAAATCTCAATTCCAAAATAAATAAAAAGCCAAAGGAATACAAATATAAGCCAAATAAAATCAACAATATCCATAAAATCACCTATTATTTTAAAATTAAGCTTTTAACTTCTTGTGAGGTAATGTATTGATAATCCTTAAGTATTGCATCCAAAGATTTATACTTTTTGTACTCATAACGATGAGTGCGAATCGGTCTCTCAGTAATATCTGTCTTAACCATTAAAACAAAATCACCAAGCATAACATCAACTCTAATTTGATTTATAACCCCGTGTTCATAAAGGCTTTTAGCTTCACTTATTGTAAGACTTTGCCAACTTTCTAATCTCATTTTCTCTTACCCGGAGAGTGTCTATATTTTTATATTGTATTGCAATTTTTAAATATTGCAATACATTTTTATGAAATTGACTATGTACCGGCGTAGAAATTACTGCTTTTTTAACTTAACAGACTTCGCTAGTTAAGCCAAAAAAGTCAGTTCAAAAAGAAGTAATTTCACATTCCAGAAATTAATAGACATTGGAAAAACTTTGCAGTGTAACCAATATAAAAGCCCAAACCAGTTGAGCAAACCATAATAAAGAAGATGAGCTTAATAGGTAAACGCTTCCTAAAATAAGCCCTTACATGTGAATCGTGTTTCATATCAACCCCTGTTGTTTTGCCTGTTCTATTTTTGCAAAGTACTCTCTATCAAAGTCACTTGCTTGCTGCGTGCCTGCTTTCTGTGCATACACCTGCTGTGGCTGCGCCTGTTGACGTTGTAGGTCCTGTTGCTTAGTAAAGTAATCAAACGGTCTATCACCACTCATATAGCGCTTACAGTCGCTCTGTGACATGTCAATCTTGGTTGCTTGCTGTGTGTAGCATGAACATGTTTTCTTTGAAATTATGCAGCCTGCTAAGCGTGGTCGTTCCTGAATCTGATATGTCAGGTCATATTCAAAATCGTAAGGTCTACGTACATCGTATTTATATTCATTTTGTCCACTGGCGTTAGCTGTTGTGCTAGATCCAGTCGGCTCTGATGCAGAAGGATGACTATCTGTTGGCTGTGCATTTTGTGGATTGGATTCAGTTTGTTGTTGTTCAGGTTCCTTGGTGCCAGATCCTAATTTAGAAATATCCTCAAAAGGTGATTTTTCCATGCCCAACATCTGTTTAAAAGTTGATGAGAATTGACCAAAAATCGGGACAGAACTAATACCGTAAGCAACCACACCCATTAGAGAAAGAGTTAGTAAAATCCACCCAAAGATCTTCCAGTTAAGTTTGAACTTAACAGATGTATGACTCGATGCACTTTTATACATCGCAAAGTATTTTTTCTTATAAATAATCAGCTCATGTTCAACATAAGGCTTAGGATCTCTCTTAGAATCTGCCCCTGCACGTGGGCGACCCAACCACTTGTCAAACGTGTATAAAGAGCATGCTTGTGGCTTCTGTGACGGCCTTTTAATGAAGTAAAGCTTATCAACCAACTGACGCAAAGAAATATTAATATCCTCAGCATCCTGTGAAATTAAATAGACGTCCTTGTCATAGTGTCGAACCTCAGCCATATCAATAATGATTGGATCTTTTGAAGGGGTTTTGGTATCAAATTTATAGGGCGGTTTTTTTCTACACTCGTCAATGTACATGATCGAGCCTAAAGGCGTTTCTCTCCAGTCAAGAGAAGGTAACGGGAGAACGCCCTCAATTTTTAAACCATTAATATCAGAATAGATCTGCCGTACTGGAAGAAACGTAGCCAATGTAATTTTATACAGTTCATTAATATGAATTATAAAATCGTTATAGAGCATTGATAGCTCAAAATATTTCTCGAACTGCTCTTCATCCTCAAACTCTAAAAACTCATTATATTGGAATGTCCAATCGACGATCTTAGCGACAATTAAGTCATTTTCTTTAACGTTAATTTCACGTTTAAAGGTGTATTCATCACTCGAATCAATATCATGGCCACGGTCTGCAAGTATCGTTTTATTTTCATAATATATTTCAATATTTTTTTTAAGATTAGCAATGTTAACTTGTTGTTTCTCATACATTTGAGAAACACACCAATAGCTTTTGCCTTCGCCAGGCTTTCCAATAACTGTATATAACATTTTAGATTTTCCTGAATGCCAATTTGCCTGAATTCATGGTCATCCGGATACCCACTGAAGAAACAACCAAACTCAATGAAATTGATAGACCTGACAGATCAAACATGATGAGAGTCAGGGCATGTAGTGTTTTAAAACTGCCCTGTAAATAATTTAAAAATTGCGAGTAAATGACTTGCTGGGCCATAAATGAAATGATCCCAATACCAGCACCAGCAAGGATTCTTTTTAAAAAACTGGATAGGAAAAATGAACCTATCCACATTAAAGCCTGGAACAAAAAATTCATTAATCTTGTCCCCCAGATCTTTGGCCGGTGATGACAAAATAAGAAACAATCAAGCCCAACAAAATTATCCAAGGCCTAACGAGAGCTGCACCATCACACATAAGGTCATAAGGTAATTCCAGATGAACTTTATCAATCCATGTGAACTCGATAACCAATGGCGGAGGACATGACGAGTTACCACCGAATAGATCTCTACGCAGATCCTTTTCCAGATCTATAGACTTTTCCTGAACATCAACTTTTGTGTCTTCAGGAGATCCACCAGTAATATCTTTTTCAGTACAGGGGCGATATTTGCTAGATCTCTTATCGTTAGGGTCATAATTTTCGTTGGCACACTTATACTGGCCCTCGATAGCTTCCTTCATGGAATCAAGTTTTTTATTTGATTCGCCAATGGCTTCACTGGTTGATTGAGTAGCTTCCTCTATTTTTTCGAGATGGCCATTAGATGTATCTAACTTTTCATTTGTTTTTGTTGATTCATCCTTAATATTTTTAAGATGATCATTTGATGTATCAAGCTTTTTATTGGTTTCTGTTTGTCCATTAATCAACTTATCTATCTTAGCTGAAATACCAGATAGAGCATTTAATAAAGCTGCCTTAAGTGCATTAATAGCATCAATAATGCCTTTGACATCAATAGTTCCACCACCAGTCGAACCGTCACCACCGCCATCACCCCCGTCAGGACCGCCCGAACCATCAGGACCTTTACCGCCAGTGGGATCGTTTGGATTAGGCTTTTCTGGATCAGGATTGTTTTTGACACAAATCTTAGAGCCGTTATATGTAGTCTGATAATAGCCGTCGGGACAGTTCGTATTGTTCGGAGGCTGTGGGCAGTAAGTACCGCCATTCATGCAATTTTTAGGGTCTTGAGGATCATCTGGTTTAGACGGGTCTTTAGGAGTATTAGGACCAGATCGAACACATAAAGCTTCACCATTAAATGAGCCACTAACATAACCTTCACCGCAGCCCTCTGGAGGGCGCTTGCAATATGTCGCACCATTACATGTATCATTGTTTTTTGGGGGTGCAGGTTGATCGGGTGGACAAGTAATAGAACCGTCTGATAAACGTGTACAGCCATCGTTTGGAGGTATGTAACACTTACCATAGGGATCTTTAGTATCACATGGCGGAGGATCATTAGAATGTTGTTCAGTACAATTGACATCATCGCCGGTAAACTGCATAGGTGTCATATCATAAGTATCATTAACACCAACTCTCATGCCTTGGCCTTCAATAGAACAACCGTCTTTACACATACGAGTTGGTATTTTAGACCCTTTTGAAACATAGACAGGAATTGGCCAACCCTTGGCAGGACAATCTAATGTTTTTTTAATCTGTGCTGAATAATTATCAGGATTACTGCCATTATAACTACGGGTAACATAGCACATGGTCTCAGTTGTTGATTTAACACTGTACTTCCAGCTATTTACAGACATTTGAGATGCATAAGCGGAACAAGCAGCATCAGGTGATGATTCAACAGGAAATATCTGAGGTGGTGCAATAACTTGATACTTGGCAGCAGCAAGTGCATCAACAGATATGATCGATGCAGAGATAAGAAGTAAATATTTAAAAAAGCGCATTTTTTAGTTCCTGAACAGTATCAGTGAAGAAACGATAAATGCAGCTAAAATGACGTATGGACCGAGTTCTGACATAATCACGCTCTCATGCAAAAAAAATGCTCGCTGCGAGCCCTCGCTGCGCATTTTTTCCACACGAGAGCGCTTTGTTTTAGAACGCTTGACGGATCGCCTTTGTACCCTTGATCGTCAAATAAACTGACAGCATTGCGGATGCAACTGTGAAAACTGCCATTACCAATAAACCGATCCAGCTTAGAAACTGAGCAATATCAATTGTTGGTAGTGGTAGCGTTTCACCAGCAGCATTAGCAACGGAAGTCAGTGCAAGTGCTGATACAAAAACTAGAATTGAGCGAATTGAAAATTTACCCATCTTGTTGTTCTCCTTTGATTTAAAAAAAAGCGTCTTTTAGTCGTTTCATACCCCAAGACACCAAACAAACTGCCCAGAACCCAGTACCTAGCTGGAAAGCTTCGTCATAACTGAGTACGGGCAATAAAGAGCGGTTAATGACAACCCACTCTAGACAGGCACGTACCCCATTAGCATCTGGATCAGCGAATAGAGCGCATGCATGAATCATTTACTTGACCTTGTCCCACATAAGCCAAAATGCAACCGGTAAAGTCGCAACAAAGAGCGCAGCGAAATACCAACCGATAGAAAGCATAAAACAGACAATGCCAATGACAGCGAAAACGCCAATGTATTTGTAATACTTAAGATC
>NZ_JSZD01000019.1:0-2181 GCF_000788125.1 Acinetobacter sp. neg1
ATCAATCGAAAATATTTCATTGATTGAATGGTAGAAATTTCTCGAAGTTTATTTGAGCGAATTTTTAGTCAGAAAATTGATGAGCCAAGATTTGTAGCCATAAGCTACTAATGATTTTAAACTGAAGAGTTTGATCATGGCTCAGATTGAACGCTGGCGGCAGGCTTAACACATGCAAGTCGAGCGGGGAAGGGTAGCTTGCTACCTAACCTAGCGGCGGACGGGTGAGTAATGCTTAGGAATCTGCCATTTAGTGGGGGACAACATTCCGAAAGGAATGCTAATACCGCATACGTCCTACGGGAGAAAGCAGGGGATCTTCGGACCTTGCGCTAAATGATGAGCCTAAGTCGGATTAGCTAGTTGGTGGGGTAAAGGCCTACCAAGGCGACGATCTGTAGCGGGTCTGAGAGGATGATCCGCCACACTGGGACTGAGACACGGCCCAGACTCCTACGGGAGGCAGCAGTGGGGAATATTGGACAATGGGCGGAAGCCTGATCCAGCCATGCCGCGTGTGTGAAGAAGGCCTTATGGTTGTAAAGCACTTTAAGCGAGGAGGAGGCTACTTAGATTAATACTCTAGGATAGTGGACGTTACTCGCAGAATAAGCACCGGCTAACTCTGTGCCAGCAGCCGCGGTAATACAGAGGGTGCGAGCGTTAATCGGATTTACTGGGCGTAAAGCGTGCGTAGGCGGCTTTTTAAGTCGGATGTGAAATCCCCGAGCTTAACTTGGGAATTGCATTCGATACTGGGAAGCTAGAGTATGGGAGAGGATGGTAGAATTCCAGGTGTAGCGGTGAAATGCGTAGAGATCTGGAGGAATACCGATGGCGAAGGCAGCCATCTGGCCTAATACTGACGCTGAGGTACGAAAGCATGGGGAGCAAACAGGATTAGATACCCTGGTAGTCCATGCCGTAAACGATGTCTACTAGCCGTTGGGGCCTTTGAGGCTTTAGTGGCGCAGCTAACGCGATAAGTAGACCGCCTGGGGAGTACGGTCGCAAGACTAAAACTCAAATGAATTGACGGGGGCCCGCACAAGCGGTGGAGCATGTGGTTTAATTCGATGCAACGCGAAGAACCTTACCTGGCCTTGACATACTAGAAACTTTCCAGAGATGGATTGGTGCCTTCGGGAATCTAGATACAGGTGCTGCATGGCTGTCGTCAGCTCGTGTCGTGAGATGTTGGGTTAAGTCCCGCAACGAGCGCAACCCTTTTCCTTACTTGCCAGCATTTCGGATGGGAACTTTAAGGATACTGCCAGTGACAAACTGGAGGAAGGCGGGGACGACGTCAAGTCATCATGGCCCTTACGGCCAGGGCTACACACGTGCTACAATGGTCGGTACAAAGGGTTGCTACCTAGCGATAGGATGCTAATCTCAAAAAGCCGATCGTAGTCCGGATTGGAGTCTGCAACTCGACTCCATGAAGTCGGAATCGCTAGTAATCGCGGATCAGAATGCCGCGGTGAATACGTTCCCGGGCCTTGTACACACCGCCCGTCACACCATGGGAGTTTGTTGCACCAGAAGTAGCTAGCCTAACTGCAAAGAGGGCGGTTACCACGGTGTGGCCGATGACTGGGGTGAAGTCGTAACAAGGTAGCCGTAGGGGAACCTGCGGCTGGATCACCTCCTTAACGAAAGATTGGTGACCGGTAAGAATCCACAACAAGTTGTTCTTCGAAGATGTATCTGAGGGTCTGTAGCTCAGTTGGTTAGAGCACACGCTTGATAAGCGTGGGGTCACAAGTTCAAGTCTTGTCAGACCCACCAAATCTGATAGCTGAAGCTGAGATTAAGATATATCGTTCATTATGATTGTAAGCTGGGGACTTAGCTTAGTTGGTAGAGCGCCTGCTTTGCACGCAGGAGGTCAGGAGTTCGACTCTCCTAGTCTCCACCACGTACTTTACGGAGTACGGGCTAAAGATTACAGAATTTAGTGAGTTAAAAGCTTATTAACTTCTGTGATTTATCACAGTTTACTACGCACCGACGAGGTGGTAGTTAATCATTAACAGATTAGTAGAATTGAGTCTGAAATAAATTGTTCACTCATTCTTTGATTTAAACATTTTAATGTTTAAGTTGAATGAAATGAGAACTAGCAAAAACACTGAATCAAGCGTTTTGGTATATGAATTTAGATTGAAGCTGTATGGT
>NZ_JSZD01000019.1:2371-5569 GCF_000788125.1 Acinetobacter sp. neg1
GCGACTGTTTGGGGTTGTATAGTCAAGTAATTAAGTGCATGTGGTGGATGCCTTGGCAGTCAGAGGCGATGAAAGACGTGATAGCCTGCGAAAAGCTCCGGGGAGGCGGCAAATATCCTTTGATCCGGAGATTTCTGAATGGGGGAACCCACCCGCTATAAGGCGGGTATCATAAACTGAATACATAGGTTTATGAAGCGAACGAGGGGAAGTGAAACATCTCAGTACCCTTAGGAAAAGAAATCAATTGAGATTCCCTTAGTAGCGGCGAGCGAACGGGGATCAGCCCATTAAGTTATGTGTGTTCTAGTGGAACGCTCTGGGAAGTGCGAACGTAGAGGGTGATATTCCCGTACACGAAAGGGCACACATAATGATGACGAGTAGGGCGAGGCACGTGAAACCTTGTCTGAATATGGGGGGACCATCCTCCAAGGCTAAATACTCCTGACTGACCGATAGTGAACCAGTACCGTGAGGGAAAGGCGAAAAGAACCCCTGTGAGGGGAGTGAAATAGATCCTGAAACCGCATGCATACAAGCAGTGGGAGCACCTTCGTGGTGTGACTGCGTACCTTTTGTATAATGGGTCAGCGACTTATATTCAGTAGCAAGGTTAACCGCATAGGGGAGCCGTAGAGAAATCGAGTCTTAATAGGGCGTTTAGTTGCTGGGTATAGACCCGAAACCAGGCGATCTATCCATGAGCAGGTTGAAGGTTGGGTAACACTAACTGGAGGACCGAACCCACTGTCGTTGAAAAGCCAGGGGATGACTTGTGGATAGGGGTGAAAGGCTAATCAAGCCTGGTGATAGCTGGTTCTCCCCGAAAGCTATTTAGGTAGCGCCTCGGACGAATACCATTGGGGGTAGAGCACTGTTTCGGCTAGGGGGTCATCCCGACTTACCAAACCGATGCAAACTCCGAATACCAATGAGTACTATCCGGGAGACAGACTGCGGGTGCTAACGTCCGTAGTCAAGAGGAAAACAATCCAGACCGCCAGCTAAGGCCCCAAAATCATAGTTAAGTGGGAAACGATGTGGGAAGGCATAGACAGCTAGGAGGTTGGCTTAGAAGCAGCCACCCTTTAAAGAAAGCGTAATAGCTCACTAGTCGAGTCGGCCTGCGCGGAAGATGTAACGGGGCTAAAACTATGTGCCGAAGCTGCGGATGTATACTTATGTATACGTGGTAGGGGAGCGTTCTGTAAGCCGATGAAGGTGTATTGAGAAGTATGCTGGAGGTATCAGAAGTGCGAATGCTGACGTGAGTAACGACAAAACGGGTGAAAAACCCGTTCGCTGAAAGACCAAGGGTTCCAGTCCAACGTTAATCGGGGCTGGGTGAGTCGACCCCTAAGGCGAGGCCGAGAGGCGTAGTCGATGGGAAATTGGTTAATATTCCAATACTTCTGTGTAATGCGATGAGAGGACGGAGAAGGTTAAGTCAGCCTGGCGTTGGTTGTCCAGGTGGAAGACAGTAGGCATGCATCTTAGGCAAATCCGGGGTGCTCTATGCTGAGAGTTGATAGCAAGCTGTACTTGTACAGTGAAGTGGCTGATACCATGCTTCCAGGAAAAGTCTCTAAGCTTCAGTTACACAGGAATCGTACCCGAAACCGACACAGGTGGTCAGGTCGAGTAGACCAAAGCGCTTGAGAGAACTCTGCTGAAGGAACTAGGCAAAATGGTACCGTAACTTCGGGAGAAGGTACGCTGCTGACGGTGATGGGACTTGCTCCCTGAGCTATTGGCAGCCACAGAAACCAGGCCGCTGCAACTGTTTATTAAAAACATAGCACTCTGCAAACACGAAAGTGGACGTATAGGGTGTGATGCCTGCCCGGTGCTGGAAGGTTAATTGATGGGGTTAGCGTAAGCGAAGCTCTTGATCGAAGCCCCAGTAAACGGCGGCCGTAACTATAACGGTCCTAAGGTAGCGAAATTCCTTGTCGGGTAAGTTCCGACCTGCACGAATGGCATAATGATGGCGGCGCTGTCTCCAGCAGAGGCTCAGTGAAATCGAAATCGCTGTGAAGATGCAGTGTACCCGCGGCTAGACGGAAAGACCCCGTGAACCTTTACTGCAGCTTGACATTGAACTTTGACCTTACTTGTGTAGGATAGGTGGGAGGCTTTGAAGTACGAACGCTAGTTCGTATGGAGCCGTCCTTGAAATACCACCCTGGTAATGTTGAGGTTCTAACTCTGTCCCGTAATCCGGGACGAGGACCATGTCTGGTGGGTAGTTTGACTGGGGCGGTCTCCTCCTAAAGAGTAACGGAGGAGTACGAAGGTGCGCTCAGCGTGGTCGGAAATCACGCGTAGAGTATAAAGGCAAAAGCGCGCTTAACTGCGAGACCCACAAGTCGAGCAGGTACGAAAGTAGGTCTTAGTGATCCGGTGGTTCTGTATGGAAGGGCCATCGCTCAACGGATAAAAGGTACTCTGGGGATAACAGGCTGATACCGCCCAAGAGTTCATATCGACGGCGGTGTTTGGCACCTCGATGTCGGCTCATCTCATCCTGGGGCTGAAGCAGGTCCCAAGGGTATGGCTGTTCGCCATTTAAAGAGGTACGCGAGCTGGGTTTAGAACGTCGTGAGACAGTTCGGTCCCTATCTACCGTGGGCGCTGGAAATTTGAGAGGATCTGCTCCTAGTACGAGAGGACCAGAGTGGACGAACCTCTGGTGTACCGGTTGTGACGCCAGTCGCATCGCCGGGTAGCTATGTTCGGAAGGGATAACCGCTGAAAGCATCTAAGCGGGAAGCCTACCTCAAGATAAGATTTCCCTAGGAATTTATTCCTCTAAAGAGCCGTTCGAGACTAGGACGTTGATAGGTTGGGTGTGGAAGCACGGTGACGTGTGAAGCTGACCAATACTAATTGCTCGTGAGGCTTGACTATACAACACCCAAACAGTTGTTGTATTCAAGATAAATTCAATACATAACTTGATTTAGTGTGAAAACTAGTTACAATACCGACTCAATTAACTAATCCGTTAATCACTCATTTGGAAAAAGCCTTGGCATTACATAAGACCAAAGCAAGTATCCATAAACAGTTTGCTGGCGACAATAGCAAGAGTGAACCACCTGATCCCTTCCCGAACTCAGAAGTGAAACCTCTTAGCGCTGATGGTAGTGTGGCACTTGCCATGTGAGAGTAAGTCATCGCCAGCTTTTAAAT
>NZ_JSZD01000027.1:0-2989 GCF_000788125.1 Acinetobacter sp. neg1
AACAGCAGAAGACAAGACCAGCGGTGAGAACGTGATCACACGTACCACAGAAGATGGTATCAAGATTGAATTGTTGAAAGATGCGAAGTTCGACAGCATCACGACTGGCGACAGCGTATTAAACAACAATGGTTTAACCATTAAAGATGGTCCAAGCATCACTAAAGATGGCATCAATGCGGGTAATAAAACAATTACCAATGTTGCTGATGGCGTAAATGGTAAAGATGCAGTCAATGTTGACCAGTTAACCAATGTTAAAGATGGTTTAGACGGCAAGATCACAGATACCAACAACAAATTAGATGATGCGAAGAAAGACTTGGGTAACCAGATCACGGATACTAACAACAAGTTAAATGATACTAAAGATCAGTTAACCAATCAGATTACTGATACCAAGACTGAGTTAAACAACACGATCAACAACACCAAGACCGAGTTAGAAAACAAAGGCTTGAACTTTGCTGGTAATGCCGGTGCAGATGTTCATCGTAAGTTGGGTGACAAGTTAAACATCGTAGGTGGAGCTGATGCTGCAACAGCAGAAGACAAGACCAGCGGTGAGAATGTAATCACACGTACGACTGAAGATGGTATCAAGATTGAATTGTTGAAAGATGCGAAGTTCGACAGCATTACGACTGGTGACAGCGTATTAAACAACAATGGCTTAACCATTAAAGATGGTCCAAGCATTACTAAAGATGGCATCAATGCGGGTAATAAAACGATTACCAACGTTGCTGATGGCGTAAATGGTAAAGATGCAGTCAATGTTGACCAGTTAACCAATGTTAAAGATGGTTTAGACGGCAAGATCACCGATACCAACAACAAGTTAGATGATGCGAAGAAAGACTTGGGTAACCAGATCACCAATACTAAAGATCAGTTAACCAATCAGATCACAGATACCAAGACTGAGTTAAACAACACGATCACGAACACCAAGACCGAGTTGGAAAACAAAGGCTTGAACTTTGCTGGTAATGCCGGTGCAGATGTTCATCGTAAGTTAGGTGACAAGTTAAACATCATCGGTGGTGCGGATGCTGCAACAGCAGAAGACAAGACCAGCGGTGAGAACGTGATCACACGTACCACAGAAGATGGTATCAAGATTGAATTGTTGAAAGATGCGAAGTTCGACAGCATCACGACTGGCGACAGCGTATTAAACAACAATGGCTTAACCATTAAAGATGGTCCAAGCATCACTAAAGATGGCATCAATGCGGGTAATAAAACGATTACCAATGTTGCTGATGGCGTAAATGGTAAAGATGCAGTTAATGTTGACCAGTTAACGAATGTTAAAGATGGTTTAGATGGCAAGATCACCGATACTAACCACAAGTTAGATGACGCGAAGAAAGATTTGGGTAATCAGATTACTGATACCAACAACAAGTTAGATGACGCGAAGAAAGACTTGGGTAACCAGATCACCAATACTAAAGATCAGTTAACCAATCAGATCACAGATACCAAGACTGAGTTAAACAACACGATCACGAACACCAAGACCGAGTTGGAAAACAAAGGCTTGAACTTTGCTGGTAATGCAGGTGCAGATGTTCATCGTAAGTTAGGTGACAAGTTAAACATCGTAGGTGGAGCTGATGCAGAAACTGCAGAAGACAAGACCAGCGGTGAGAACGTAATCACACGTACCACAGAAGATGGTATCAAGATTGAATTGTTGAAAGATGCGAAGTTCGACAGCATCACGACTGGCGACAGCGTATTAAACAACAATGGTTTAACCATTAAAGATGGTCCAAGCATTACTAAAGATGGCATCAACGCGGGTAATAAAGTCATTACTAACGTTGCTGATGGTTCAATTGCCAATGGATCTAAAGATGCAGTGAATGGCGGTCAGGTGAAGAATATCTCTGACAGCATCAAGAACAGCATCGGTGGTAATACGACGGTTAATCCAGACGGTAGCATTACAACCAACAACATTGGTGGTACAGGCAAAAACAACATTAATGATGCGATCAAGTCAGTCGATGACAAAGTGACTAATGGTGTGAATGACCTGACCAATAAAGGTCTCAACTTTGCTGGTAATGCGGGTAAAGATGTACACCGTAAGTTGGGTGACAAGTTAAACATCGTAGGTGGAGCTGATGCTGCAACAGCAGAAGACAAGACCAGCGGTGAGAATGTAATCACACGTACGACTGAAGATGGTATCAAGATTGAATTGTTGAAAGATGCGAAGTTCGACAGCATTACGACTGGTGACAGCGTATTAAACAACAATGGCTTAACCATTAAAGATGGTCCAAGCATTACTAAAGATGGCATCAACGCGGGTAATAAAACAATTACTAACGTTGCTGATGGCGTAAATGGTAAAGATGCGGTCAATGTTGACCAGTTAACGAATGTTAAAGATGGTTTAGACGGCAAGATCACAGATACCAACAACAAGTTAGACGATGCGAAGAAAGATTTGGGTAACCAGATCACCAATACTAAAGATCAGTTAACCAATCAGATTACTGATACCAAGACTGAGTTAAACAACACGATCAACAACACCAAGACAGAGTTGGAAAACAAAGGCTTGAACTTTGCTGGTAACGCCGGTGCAGACGTACATCGTAAGTTGGGTGACAAGTTAAACATCGTAGGTGGTGCTGATGCTGCAACAGCAGAAGAAAAGACTAGCGGTGAGAACGTAATCACACGTACCACAGAAGATGGCATCAAGATTGAATTGTTGAAAGATGCGAAGTTCGACAGCATCACGACTGGCGACAGCGTATTAAACAACAATGGCTTAACCATCAAAGATGGCCCAAGCATCACTAAAGATGGCATCAACGCGGGTAATAAAGTCATTACTAACATTGCTGATGGTTCAATTGCCAATGGATCTAAAGATGCAGTGAATGGCGGTCAGGTGAAGAATATCTCTGACAGCATCAAGAACAGCATCGGTGGTAATACGACGGTTAATCCAGACGGT
>NZ_JSZD01000003.1:0-2266 GCF_000788125.1 Acinetobacter sp. neg1
TAAACCACCTGGGTTTGGTACAGTCCATTCGCCTGTGGTTGGATCAGTCACCACATCAACGGTTGTGCCATCCGGGAAGGTCACAGTCACCGTTGAACCCGGTTCTGCGGTACCCGTGATTGGATCGGTACCATTGACCGGATCAATCTCTGGCGCTGCTGGTGCAGTCACATCCACGTTATAAGTTTGGGTATCGGTGACTGTGCTGCTGTTGCCTGCTGCATCAGTGAAGGTTGCTGTCGCATCGATGGTCGCATCGGTATCTGCAAGCAAGTCACTACCTGCCACATCTGCGGTCCAGTTGCCTGTCGCTGCATCAACAGTTGCAGTGTATGTCACGCCATTAATAACGAGTGTAACAACCGTGGTTGCTGCATCTGCAGGAATACCGGTTAAGGTACCTGTTACAGTCACTGTGCCTGTTGATTCTGCGGCATTCAACACGTTGTCTGCAGTCACATCATCAATGGTTAAGGTCGCACCTGCTGGATTTGGTGGAGTGAGATCCACTGTTTCTGTACCTGGTACAGATGGGTTACCTGCTGGATCGGTGGCAATTGCCGTGATGGTATCACCATCCACTAAACCACCTGGGTTTGGTACAGTCCATTCGCCTGTCGTTGGATCAGTCACCACATCAACAGTTGTGCCATCTGGGAAGGTTACCGTCACGGTTGAACCTGGTTCTGCGGTACCGGTGATTGGATCGGTACCATTGACTGGATCAATCTCTGGCGCTGCTGGTGCCGTCACATCCACGTTATAAGTTTGTGTATCAGTCACTGTGCTGCTGTTGCCTGCTGCATCGGTGAAGGTCGCTGTCGCATCGATGGTCGCATCTGGATCTGCAAGTAAGTCACTACCTGCTACATCTGCAGTCCATGTACCCGCTGCTGCATCAACAGTTGCAGTGTAGGTCACACCATTGATAACGAGTGTCACCACAGTCGTTGCTGCATCAGCAGGAATACCGGTTAAGGTACCTGTTACGGTCACTGTGCCTGTTGATTCTGCGGCATTCAACACGTTGTCTGCAGTCACATCATCAATGGTTAAGGTTGCACCTGCTGGATTTGGTGGAGTGAGATCCACTGTTTCTGTACCTGGTACAGATGGGTTACCTGCAGGATCTGTAGCAATTGCCGTGATGGTATCACCATCCACTAAACCACCTGGGTTTGGTACAGTCCATTCGCCTGTGGTTGGATCAGTCACCACATCAACGGTTGTGCCATCCGGGAAGGTCACAGTCACCGTTGAACCTGGTTCTGCGGTACCCGTGATTGGATCGGTACCATTGACCGGATCAATCTCTGGCGCTGCTGGTGCAGTCACATCCACGGTATAAGTTTGTGTATCGGTGACTGTGCTGCTGTTGCCTGCTGCATCGGTGAAGGTCGCTGTCGCATCGATGGTCGCATCTGGATCTGCAAGTAAGTCACTACCTGCTACATCAGCAGTCCATGTACCCGCTGCTGCATCAACAGTTGCAGTGTAGGTCACACCATTGATAAGCAGTGTCACCACCGTGGTTGCTGCATCTGCAGGAATACCGGTTAAGGTACCTGTTACCGTGATGGTTGTGGTTGATTCTGCGGCATTCAACACGTTGTCTGCAGTCACATCATCAATTGTTAAGGTTGCACCTGCTGGATTTGGTGGAGTGAGATCCACTGTTTCTGTACCTGGTACAGATGGGTTACCTGCAGGATCGGTAGCAATTGCCGTGATGGTATCGCCATCCACCAAGCCACCTGGGTTTGGTACGGTCCATTCGCCTGTGGTTGGATCAGTCACTACATCAACGGTTGTGCCATCTGGGAAGGTCACAGTCACGGTTGAACCTGGTTCTGCGGTACCGGTGATTGGATCGGTACCATTGACTGGATCAATCTCTGGCGCTGCTGGTGCAGTCACATCCACGTTATAAGTTTGGGTGTCGGTGACTGTGCTGCTGTTGCCTGCTACATCGGTGAAGGTTGCTGTCGCATCGATGGTCGCATCGGTATCTGCAAGTAAGTCACTACCTGCTACATCTGCGGTCCAGTTGCCTGTCGCTGCATCAACAGTTGCAGTGTACGTCACACCATTGATAAGGAGTGTCACCACCGTGGTTGCTGCATCTGCTGGGATACCGGTTAAGGTACCTGTCACGGTCACTGTGCCCGTTGATTCTGCGGCATTGAGTGTGTTGTCCGTGGTGACTGGTGCAACAGTCAGTGTCGTACCCGTGGTATCTGGTGCAGTGGTATCTACAACATAGTTG
>NZ_JSZD01000009.1:0-1810 GCF_000788125.1 Acinetobacter sp. neg1
CAATGCGGGTAAAGATGTACACCGTAAGTTGGGTGACAAGTTAAACATCGTAGGTGGAGCTGATGCTGCAACAGCAGAAGACAAGACCAGCGGTGAGAACGTGATCACACGTACGACTGAAGATGGTATCAAGATTGAATTGTTGAAAGATGCGAAGTTCGACAGCATTACCACTGGCGACAGCGTATTAAACAACAATGGTTTAACCATTAAAGATGGTCCAAGCATTACTAAAGATGGCATCAACGCGGGTAATAAAACAATTACCAACGTTGCTGATGGCGTAAATGGTAAAGATGCAGTCAATGTTGACCAGTTAACCAATGTTAAAGATGGTTTAGATGGCAAGATTACGGATACCAACAACAAGTTAGATGACGCGAAGAAAGACTTGGGTAACCAGATTACCAATACTAAAGATCAGTTAACCAATCAGATTACTGATACCAAGACTGAGTTAAACAACACGATCACGAACACCAAGACCGAGTTGGAAAACAAAGGCTTGAACTTTGCTGGTAATACAGGTGCAGATGTTCATCGTAAGTTGGGTGACAAGTTAAACATCGTAGGTGGAGCTGATGCTGCAACAGCAGAAGACAAGACCAGCGGTGAGAACGTGATCACACGTACCACAGAAGATGGCATCAAGATTGAATTGTTGAAAGATGCGAAGTTCGACAGCATCACGACTGGCGACAGCGTATTGAACAACAATGGCTTAACCATTAAAGATGGCCCAAGCATTACTAAAGATGGCATCAATGCTGGTAATAAAGTCATTACTAATGTTGCTGATGGTTCAATTGCCAATGGATCTAAAGATGCAGTGAATGGCGGTCAGGTGAAGAATATCTCTGACAGCATCAAGAACAGCATCGGTGGTAATACGACTGTTAATCCAGACGGTAGCATCACAACCAACAATATTGGTGGTACAGGCAAGAACAACATCAATGATGCAATCAAGTCAGTTGATGACAAAGTGACTAATGGTGTGAATGACCTGACCAATAAAGGTCTCAACTTTGCTGGTAATGCGGGTAAAGATGTACACCGTAAGTTGGGTGACAAGTTAAACATCGTAGGTGGAGCTGATGCTGCAACAGCAGAAGACAAGACCAGCGGTGAGAACGTGATCACACGTACCACAGAAGATGGCATCAAGATTGAATTGTTGAAAGATGCGAAGTTCGACAGCATCACGACTGGCGACAGCGTATTAAACAACAATGGCTTAACCATTAAAGATGGTCCAAGTATTACTAAAGATGGCATCAATGCGGGTAATAAAACGATTACCAACGTTGCTGATGCTGTAAATGGTAAAGATGCAGTCAATCTTGACCAACTTCATAAAGTTATCACAGGTGATAATTCGATCAATAATGGTGGAGCAATCACTAATATTGGTGGTACTGGTAAAGATAATGTTAATGATGCGATTAGCCATGTGAAAGACGCTGCAACTAAAGCGAAGACGACAGTTACTGAAGGCGATAACATTGTAGTTAAAGAAACCACCAATAAAGATGGTAGTACAAACTACGAAGTTTCGACCAAGAAAGACTTAACTTTAGACAGCATCACGACTGGCGACAGCGTATTGAACAACAATGGCTTAACCATCAAAGATGGCCCAAGCATCACTAAAGATGGCATCAACGCGGGTAACAAGGTTATTACTAACGTTGCTGATGGTTCAATTGCTAATGGATCTAAAGATGCAGTGAATGGCGGTCAGGTGAAGAATATCTCTGACAGCATCAAGAACAGCATCGGTGGTAATACGACTGTTAATCCAGACGGT
>NZ_JSZD01000026.1:0-1145 GCF_000788125.1 Acinetobacter sp. neg1
ACAGTACGACCACCTTCACGGATCGCAAAACGTAGACCTGGGTCCATTGCGATCGGGTGGATTAACTCTACTGACATTTCTACGTTGTCACCAGGCATTACCATTTCTACGCCATCTTGTAATTTGATCGCGCCAGTTACGTCAGTTGTACGGAAGTAGAACTGTGGACGGTAACCGTTAAGGAATGGAGTGTGACGACCACCTTCTTCTTTAGAAAGTACGTATACTTCCGCATCGAATTTAGTGTGTGGCTTGATTGAACCTGGTTTAGCAAGTACTTGACCACGCTGTACGTCTTCACGCTTAGTACCACGTAGAAGAACACCACAGTTCTCGCCCGCACGGCCTTCGTCAAGAAGTTTACGGAACATTTCTACGCCAGTTACAGTTGTTTTAACTGTATCTTTAATACCAACGATTTCAACTTCTTCGCCTACTTTAACGATACCAGACTCAACACGGCCTGTTACTACAGTACCACGACCAGAGATTGAGAATACGTCTTCGATTGGCATCAAGAATGCTTTGTCGATAGCACGTTCTGGTTCTGGGATGTAAGAGTCAAGCGCTTCAACAAGAGCAAGAACTGCAGACTCACCGTACTGACCAGCGTCGCCATTAAGCGCAGCAAGAGCAGAACCACGGATAACTGGAGTGTCATCACCTGGGAAGTCGTAAGTAGAAAGAAGTTCACGAACTTCCATTTCTACTAATTCAAGTAATTCTTCATCATCAACAAGGTCACACTTGTTAAGGAATACAAGAATGTAAGGTACACCAACCTGACGAGAAAGAAGGATGTGTTCACGAGTTTGTGGCATTGGACCATCAGTCGCAGCACATACAAGGATCGCGCCGTCCATCTGAGCAGCACCAGTAATCATGTTTTTAACATAATCGGCGTGGCCCGGGCAGTCTACGTGAGCGTAGTGACGAGTTGGAGAATCGTATTCTACGTGTGAAGTATTAATTGTAATACCACGTGCTTTTTCTTCTGGTGCAGAGTCGATAGCTGCGTAATCTTTAGCTTCACCGCCGTAAGTTTTTGCACAGATCGTTGCAATCGCAGCAGTTAAAGTTGTTTTACCATGGTCAACGTGACCAATTGTACCCACGTTTACGTGTGGTTTATTACGTTCAAACTT
>NZ_JSZD01000020.1:0-610980 GCF_000788125.1 Acinetobacter sp. neg1
AATGCCTGGTGACAACGTAGAAATGTCAGTAGAGTTAATCCACCCGATCGCAATGGACCCAGGTCTACGTTTTGCGATCCGTGAAGGTGGTCGTACTGTAGGTGCTGGTGTTGTTGCTAAAGTAACTGCATAATCGCCTAGAGTGATAAAAAAACACCCCTTTGGGGTGTTTTTTTTTGCCTATTGTTAGACAATCCTTTTGTAAGAGTGTCCTTAACTGATAGCTTGCTGTCCCAAACTGCACTTATTTGATTTGCATAAAAACGTAATATAAAACGCAAGAAACAAATAAAAGTGCTCAGTGGAATGTTTCACTGAAAAAGGAGTTGGCAGCATGAATGCTAAAGTAAATATTTCAAATCGTGCGGGTGCAAGCTTCCCAGTCCGTCGTATGAATTTTGATTTCGATCAAGTACCAGAATACTGGATGGATGGTTCAGCAGGTTTAACCCATTTTATGACAGGTTTATCTGCACTGTTTCCAGATGGTGAGAAATTATTTATTGATGCGGTACGTGCAGTTCGTTACTACCCAGCGATTAAAGACAACGAAGAACTACAAAAAGAAATCAGTGCGTTTATTGGTCAAGAAGCCATGCATACACAAGAGCATGTTAACTTTAATGCTTCTGCACAAAAATATGGTCATGATGTAAGAACTTTAGAGCAAATCACTGGACGTTATATTCAATTTGCCTTAAAGAATTTTTCTAAAGTGGTTAAACCGTTTGGTATGACCAGAGAAATGGTCAACCTCACCGCAACAACTGCCTTAGAGCATTTCACTGCGACCATTGCTTCTGAGTTATTGCGTAATCAGCATATTCAGGACTTAATGACCGATGAGACCATGTCGTATATGTGGTTCTGGCATGCAGTCGAGGAAAATGAGCACAAAGCCGTAGCTTATGATGTTTATGAAGCCGTATTTGGCAAAGGTTTAAAAGCTTATAGTTTGCGTACCTCTGCGCTGGTTTTTGCGATGGCCCTGATTTTTATTCTTCAGTCTTATTTCACTTTACGTTTGCTTCAACAAGATAAAAAGCTGAACTTTAAAGAATTGGCGATGATTTATAAATATGGCTATAGTCCTTCAAAAGGGATTATTACTGGTATGGCAGGTGAGATGCTGGCTTACTTTAAACCAGGCTTCCATCCAAATGATCTGGATACGGTACAGTTGTTAAAAGACTGGAAAGCGAAACTCGGTTTCTAATTTTCTTATCTTCAAATAAATCGATGTAAAAGGGCAATTAGAATTGCCCTTTTTCTTTTTTACTCATTCATTTCATAGATGATTTTCAGTGTGAAGACATGTCCTAAGATGATGCTTTTCTGACCTTATCTGCACTTATTCGATGCACTGAAAAGGGCGTATAAAAGAAGTATCAGATATGTTTTATGAAGAATATTCACGGATAGGAGAAAAGCGTATGAATGCTAAAGTCAATATTTCAAACCGAGCTGGCGCCAGTTTTCCTGTACGCCGAATGGATTTTGAATTTGGTGAAGTGCCACGTTATTGGGCAAATGGAGATGCTGCCTTAACACATTTTATGACTGCGCTTTCAGCACTATTTCCAGAAGGTGAACAATTCTTTGTGAATAGTACACGTGCAGTGCGTAACGATCCTAAGTTGGCTGATCCTAGATTGCAGAAAGAAATCAGTGCTTTCATTGGTCAGGAAGCCATGCATTCGAAAGAGCATTTAGCCTTCAATGCGTCAGCACAAGCTTATGGATATAATGTCCGTGAGATGGAAGAGCAAACAGGACGCCTGATTAATCGAACCATCGGTATAACATCTAAACTATTGAAACCTTTTGGTTTCACCAAAGAAATGATCAGTTTGACTGGTACGTGTGCTTTAGAGCACTTTACCTCGACCATTGCCGAAGAATTATTGAGTAATCCAGACATTCAAGCGATGTTTATGGATGAGACCATGTACCATTTATGGATGTGGCATGCGGTCGAAGAAAATGAACATAAAGCAGTGGCCTTTGATGTGTATGAATCTATGTATGGGCAGGGCGCTAAAGCCTATTTCATGCGGTCATTGGCGTTGGTTATCGCGATGGGCCTGATCTTTATTACCCAATCTTATTTCACTGCAAAACTATTGAAAGTCGATGGTAAGTTGACATGGCGTGATACCCGATACATGTTGAAATTTATGTATGGTTATAAAGGTTTTATGACGCGTCAGATTCCAACTTTACTTTCGTTCTTGAGACCGAAGTTTCATCCAAATGACGATGATACGACTGAATTACTCAATAAATGGCGGGCCGAATTAGGTTTTAATCTGAGTTAACTCCAACGGGCAGTAAAACTGCCCATTTTTTTATTCAATTTTTAGCTGAAATTGTCGATAATTTGCATCAGTATTTTATAGAGTGAAAGATTGTGATTCGATTGATGCAGGAGCGTGATCTGGAAAGCGTGGCAGCCATTGAGCGCTTAGTGCAAACACATCCATGGAGCAAGCAACAATTTCAGGAATCTTTAGCTTCGTATCAATGTACTGTGTATGAGCAAGCCAATCAGGTGGTGGGGTTCTGTATTTTGCAACCTGTTCTGGATGAGGCAAACCTGTTGCTTATGGCAATTCATCCAAGTCAGCAGGGCAAAGGACTTGGTTATACTTTATTGGATGATTCTATTCAGCAGTTAAAGAACAATCCGATTCAGATTTTTTTAGAAGTGCGTGAGAGTAATAGCGCTGCAATTCGTTTATATGAAAAAACAGGATTTCATCAAATTGATTTGCGCAAAAATTATTATCCGAATCCTGATGGTTCCAGAGAGCATGCCGTGATTATGGTCAAGACATGCACAGATGATTTTGCTGCGTTATTTAATAATTAAATTATTCCACTCGGAAGGCAGTGTACTCATCAATGAATTTCCTAATTGATGAATTTCATTGTCTGAAAGTGGACGATTGAGTCTGCGCCATTGTCCATCCAATAATAATTCGAGTGGTGTATATTGCGATTTATAATTCATTTTATCTGAATGCGGTACCCAATAACCCAGATATAAATAATCCAGATTCAAGCTACGTACATATTCAATCTGTTTAAGGATGGCGAATACACCCAGTGAACGGCGTTGTTCATCTGGATCGAAGAAGGTGTAAACCGCAGAAAGACCATCATCCATCAAATCACAGGTTGAGACAGCAATTAATTTTTGGTCTTTCCAGAGTTCGATAAAGAAGCTTTCTGTGCAGCTATGCACTAGAAACTTTTCAAATTGATCCAGACTGGCGGGATACATATCACCATCTGAGTGGCGTTCATTGATATAACGTTCGTACAAGTCATAATGCTGTTGAGTGGCTTGCGAGGTCGGCAAAATACTCATTTCTAAATCTTGATTACGTTTCCAAGCCTTTTTCTGGCTGCTATTCATGCTGAATTCCTGAACAGGGACGCGGCAAGATAGACATTGGCGACATAAGTGACATTCAGGACGGTAAACAAAATCACCACTACGACGGAAACCAACCCGAGAAAGTTCTGACAATGTCACCACATCAATACGGTGAATCGGGTCCAGAAATACCATCCGGGCAGATTTATTATCGAGATAACTACAATCATGCGGTGGTGTAATGTAGTACTGTAAGTCATTTAAAAGGGACTTGGGTTGGTATGATTTCATTAATCTGTCCCTCCAAGGTGTTAATCCGTTAACCGTCTAATGTGCCAAAAACTGCTATTGTTTTACTTGAAAATACACGTTCTTGATAACTTTTCCAATTGATAGAGGGGGCAATAATTACATCTTGTAACGATTTAAGATAGGCTTGGCGAGAAAGTGTACTCGCACCAAGGCTTAAAAGATGATCATTGACCAGTTGGCAATCAATCCACGGAAGCTGATTTTCCTGCCCGATCAGCATTAAGGTATAGAACGCCATTTTCGAAACATCGGTTTCAGTACTAAACATCGACTCACCAAAACAGCCTTTGCCTATGGTAACGCCATATAAGCCACCTACCAGCTTCTCTTGTTGCCAGACTTCAACACTATAGGCATAGCCCGCTTTAAATAAGTCACAGTAGCCTTGAATAATGTCTTCACTGATCCAAGTTTCATTGGCATAACTGCGCGGTAAGGAACAGGAACGAATAACATCTTCAAAAGCATGGTTAATGGTAATTCGGTAATCATGCTTTTTCATATTGCGAATGAGTGACTTACTCGGCCTATATTGTTGTGGTTCAATCACACAGCGCGGTTCAGGACTCCACCAGCAGATCGGCTCATCTTCATTGAACCAGGGGAACAGACCGTGTGTGTAGGCTTCAAATAATGTAGACGGACTAAGATCAGCACCGATACAGATAAAGCCTTGGCTTTCTGGATCTGCTTCTACAGGATCTGGAAAAATATATTGCGAGGGTGGAAGCTGTTGCATAGCAAAGAAAGTAAATAGGAATGATTCTAAACTAACTGAACTGAGCAGGAATGGCAATCTTGAAGATTGCCATTCGCACTAAGCCTTTAACTAAATAGGCGCAGTTGTTTGGCAATTTGCAGCTTTTTGCTGTCTAGGAAAAATTGAGCCTTGGCTTGAATGACCTCCAGACTCTTTTCTCGATCAGATACAGTTTTACCTTCACTATCCAGTACTAGCCAGTTGAGCTGGCTAATGACATTTTGAACATAGTGTGCAAACTCAGTTGCTGATTCTAAGCCATCAATGAAATGTGCGCGGTAGAACAATTGCTGGAAATGATCGGCTGGAATACCGATACCTGTAATCGGGCTAATTAAGACATTATAGTTTTGATGAAAACTCGCCTGTTCCAATAAATAATGATTTAAGCGATGACTTTGCTGCATTATGTCATTATTCGGTTCCAGTGTCTGACAGGGTTGGGCCAAACCTAGATGCGATAAAATCACCAAAGCATTGAGAATCTGAGCGTAATTCAGTTCTGGAAAACTTTGTTCCAGTTCAGCAATAGTGATTGGACGATAGTTTTCTTCTGCAAATTTATTGCCGATCGGGGTATAGATATCTTCAATTAAATTAAATGTTCCTAAAAGTCCATTGATACTATGAGGCAGTTTTTCTTTGGCAGTCAGTAAAACGAAGGCTGTTTTTCTCAAACGCTCCTGAACTTGCAATGGGGTCAAATTATTCTTACCGCGGATAAATAAATCGCGTCTAAATTGAGTATTGGCAAAATAATCACGACATTGTTCTTTGAAAATAGGATGTTCTATCGCATTTAAAAAGTTCTGATGCTCTTGGGAGAAGTTAATGCTATCTAAATGGGTATTTAAATCAGTAGAGCCTGCATAAGATAATTTGATCTCATCTAAAATTCGCACCACTTGCTGGAAAGAGAAGCATTGCCAGTCCTGATTGAGATATTCATGAATCAAGTAGTTGGGATTTTGTTGTTTAAGATCGGCAACTTTCTGAACCGCATTGGGATTACGTTGTGCAAAAATCGGATTCTGTTTGAGCAGGTCTTCGCTAAAGCTGAGCGCTTCATTGACCTTTTGCAGGGGATTGGTACTTTTGCTATTAAATTTGAAATGACTATGAAACAGTTCACGGATTGGCATATTGGCTGCCCAGCCTGTGACGCAGTTGTAGCTGATATAGACAATGCCATTGGGCTTTAAGAACTGACGGATAAATTTTAAAATAATGTGCTGGTTTTCATGGCTAATCCAGCTCCAGATGCCATGTAAGCTGATCGAGTCAAACATGGGTAAATCTTGGCGGTTGAGTAACTCTTCAAAACTATCGTCATAAAAATAATGCTCAACCTTACTTTGTTCTGCCAGCTGGTTGGCATGTGCGGCATGCGCAGGGTTGAAGTCGGTGCCATAAAAGCTGGATTGGTTGCTAGTGGCATGAATATTAATACTGACGCCTTGCCCAAATCCAAGTTCGCAGTGATTCTGATTTTCCTGAAAGTCTGGACTATCGATCCCATTTAATAATAAACAAAACTTTTGGAAATTCGGGCTGAGATCTCGATAATAACCGTAGGTATAATTCACTTCTGTTTGATAGCCATTTGTCCAGGTCGTTGTCATTTATCTATCCTATTCATCAATGTATTTCTATCTATTAAAAAAGCAGCTTTGTCTAAAAAGTCATCATTTTTGATTGTAGGGATGCTGGCATAAAAAAACCACCAATGTCTGGTGGTTTTTAAATTGTGGCCCGATTAGTTTAAATTATCGAGATATTTCTCTGCATCGAGGGCTGCCATACAACCTGAACCCGCTGAAGTAATCGCTTGACGGTAAACGCTATCTGCAACATCACCTGCAGCGAATACACCTTCAATTGAAGCAGCAGTTGCATTACCCGCCGTACCACTGTGTACTTGGATATAGCCATCGCGTAAATTCAACTGACCATCAAACATACCCGTATTTGGTTTATGACCGATTGCAACAAACAGACCTTGTACCTGAACGTCCTGAGTGCTTTCATCTTGAGTTGATTTAATGCGAACAGATGTTACGCCGGTATTGTCGCCCAAGACTTCATCGACCTGATGATTCCAGATAATGCTGATTTTGCCTTCTTTTTCTTTGGCAAAAAGGTGATCTTGCAAGATCTTTTCTGAACGTAAGCTATCACGACGGTGAACAAGTGTGACATGCGCTGCAATATTCGAAAGATAAAGTGCTTCTTCAACTGCTGTGTTACCGCCACCAACAACCATGACATTCTGGTTCTTATAGAAGAAACCATCACAGGTTGCACATGCGCTTACGCCTTGACCCATGAAAGCTGCTTCAGATTCAAGACCTAAATATTGTGCAGTTGCACCTGTTGCAATAATCAGCGCATCACATGTGTACTCTTCCATATCACCTTTAAGGACGAATGGACGAGTCTTAAGATCAACTTCATTGATATGATCATAGACAATTTCTGTACCAAAACGTTCTGCATGAGCTTGCATACGTTCCATAAGTACAGGACCAGTTAATCCTTCAGGGTCACCAGGCCAGTTATCAACTTCAGTCGTCGTCGTTAATTGACCACCAAGTTGTATACCAGCAATGAGTGTCGGTTTGAGGTTAGCACGTGCTGCATAGACTGCTGCGCTATAACCTGCAGGACCAGAACCCAAAATAATTAACCGTGAGTGACGAGCGCTCATTAAAGAACATCCTTTTTATATTGAAACTGCTAAAATTATACGTGAATCGAGAGGGGAGTGGGGTAAATCGATCCGGATAATATTGATTAACTCAATCGAATTGGGCTATATCAGTGCAGAATGTTAACAACAACAGTAAACAATCGTGCATCTTTTTTGTAAGAACGAGTGCATAATATAAAACTTATTGATTAAGGTAAGTTAGACCTTAAAAGATACCAACAAATAACGAATTGGGTTACAGGACTGTATATGACTGCGGTGTCAAGTGTTTATGCACAACGCTTTTTAATGACATTATTTTTGATTTCCTTTGGCATTTATTTATTTCTTGCCACAGTAACTTATACACCGTTTGATCCTGGGTGGATGCACATTTCCAGCGATACCCAACAGGTTTCGAATGCAAGCGGTGTGGCAGGTGCTTGGATCGCAGATTTACTCTTTGGATTTCTGGGGTGGGCGAGTTTGCTTATTCCTTTGTTCCTGTTTATAGAAGCCATTCAAGTCTGGTGGCCAAGAAGCTTTTTAAACCGCCCATTTCGTTATGCTGCCCAGTTTTTCTTAATTCTTTCGATTTCAAGCTTGTTGTATTTGCACTGGAACATGCCCGCAGATACTTTGGACAATGCAGCTGGCGGTATCATTGGTTATGAGCTGGGTGCGAGCTTATCCCAGTTGCTGACGATTTATGGCGCGACCTTGTTTTTACTCGCATTCAGTATTTTGTTGCTGACTTTGGCTTTTGGCATTCAGTGGAACAAGACTTGGGTAACATTGAAAAATACCCCAGCGTATCTTCAAGATCTATTCTATAAAAACGTACCACAAAATGAATCTGCATATGATTTAACTGAGCAGTTGACGCCCGCTGAAACTCCAGCTGTCACAAGTAAAGCCCAAGCTGCGACTGAAAGCTCGGATGATAAAAATGAGACCAAGACCAATCAGGTTCAAGCGAAGCTAATTAAAATTGATGATTCACATCATCAACTCATGGCAGAAAAATTATTTGCCGATGTGGTTGCGAAAGAACAGCAACAAAGCGCTGAACCACAACAAACAACGGCACCTGATGATGACTTTGAGCAAACCTTACAGCGTGCGCATCAATTTGAAACTGAAAGCCAGCGTTTAGTGAAAACAGGTGAAGTATGGCGTGCATTACAACGTGATGATGCCAGCCATAAACAGGAAATTGATGCATTACTGCGTGCTGCTGATGAGTCAGCCCATGTAGCGCCTCAACTTGAACCTGCAGCACATGCTGATGCAGTCATGCAAAAAGGCAATCCTAGCAGTCTGGACTGGAATGATGACCAGATTTTTGATGAGTTATTGGCTGCGGTACCAAACAGTAAAACAGCAACAGATGCGCATACACCGATCATTCAGGCTGTGCCAGCAATGACACACACACCTGTTGAGCAGGAAAACGAGTTTGAAGCAGATATTGAAGCTTTGATTAGTGAGTCTAATCAGGTGAATATGACTCAAAATCACAGCGCTGCTGTGCAAAATCCACTTCAAGAAGACAAACATAATTTTGTTGCTGAAGAGATTGATGAGTTTAACGATCTTTTGGTTGAAGAGGAGCGTGAACAAACCACTCCGCGTACCACAAGTTATGCGCAATCGTCTGCTTTTGTAAAAGCGCCGATTGAAGTATCAAATGCACCGAAAGAAGCATTGTCTAAAGAAGCCTTTATCGAAGCATGGCAAGAAACTGCGGGTAAAGCAGAGCCTGAAAACGATTTGGATCTTGAAGAAGATTTTGATTTAGATGCCCCATTAACAGATGCATTTGGCCGTCCAATGTCTCGTGCCATGCAAGTGGCGAAAAAACGTCTTGATTTGCCAACCTTACCAGGTCTGGAATTGCTGGATGAAGTTGATCCAAACAAAAAAGTGAACTTCACTGCCGAGCAATTAGCACGTCTTTCTGAATTGCTGGAAATCAAACTGCAAGAGTTTAATGTCAAAGCGCAAGTGGTCGAAGCTCAACCTGGCCCAGTCGTTACCCGTTTTGAACTGGATCTTGCGCCGGGTGTAAAAGCCTCTAAAGTGACCAATATTTCACGCGATTTGGCACGTTCAATGTCGATGGCATCTGTTCGTGTGGTTGAAGTGATTGCAGGAAAACCGTATATCGGAATTGAAGTACCGAATAGTAGCCGTGAAATGGTGCGGTTGATTGAGCTGTTAAAAACGCCAGCTTTTGAAGACCCTGCTGGTTTGCTCTCTATGGCGATGGGTAAAGACATTTCAGGCAATCCAGTCATTACTGACCTCGGCAAAGCACCGCATATGTTGGTTGCGGGAACGACAGGTTCTGGTAAGTCGGTTGCAGTGAACTCGATGATTTTGTCGATGTTGCTGAAATATACACCAGATCAGCTTCGCTTGATTCTGATCGATCCAAAACAGCTTGAATTGGCCAACTATAACGATATTCCTCATCTACTCACACCTGTTGTAACCGACATGAAAGATGCGGTTAGCGCATTAAACTGGTGTGTAAATGAGATGGAACGCCGTTATAAACTAATGTCATTCCTGAAAATCCGTAAGCTCAGTGACTATAACCGTAAAGTTGAAGAAGCGATTGCCAACGGCGAAGACCTGATTGATCCAACGTGGAAAGCCAGTGATTCAGTTGTGGGTGAGCGTGCGCCGCGTTTAACGCCGTTACCTTCAATTGTGATCGTTGCCGATGAGTTTGCCGACATGATTATGCAGGTCGGTAAAAAGGCCGAAGAAATGATTACCCGTTTGGCGCAGAAATCTCGTGCCGCAGGTATTCACCTTTTACTTGCGACGCAACGTCCTTCGGTGGATGTTATTACTGGTCTGATCAAGGCGAATATTCCAACGCGTGTTGCATTACGTGTGAACAGTAAGATTGACTCACGTACCATTCTGGATGCGGGTGGGGCAGAAGACTTGCTCGGTCATGGTGATATGTTGTTCCTCGGCCCTGGTAAAATCGAGCCTGAGCGTGTACATGGGGCCTTCATTAGCGATGATGAAGTAAACCGTATTTGTGACGCGTGGCGCGAACGTGGTGAGCCAGATTACGTGGATGAGATTCTCACGCCATTTGATGAAGAACCTTCATCGCGTGGTTTTGAAGATGGTGATGGTGATCCGAGCCGAGATGCGCTTTATGACCAATGTGTCTCTTTCGTTTTAGAAACACGTAAAGCATCAACCTCTTCATTGCAGCGTAAATTTAGCTTAGGTTACAACCGCGCAGCACGGATCATTGACCAGATGGAAGAGAATGGAATCGTAAGCTCGATGGGTGCCAATGGTAAGCGAGATATTCTCGTTTAACGAAAATTATGACTAAAAAAAGCCTCTTTATAGAGGCTTTTTTGCTTTAGATTTTCGTATTTTTATGTGGTAAAAATCACATTTTTTATTTAAGCTTGCCCTTTAAAATCTCAACGTTGAGGTGAGTCGTGTTAGTTGCATTAAGTACGCTAATTTTTATTCATTTCTGTGCATTGATTACACCGGGACCAGACTTTTTTCTGGTTTCACAAACGGCTATTAGCCGCTCTCGTAAAGAAGCGCTTCTGGTGGTACTGGGCATTTGTTTAGGGGCAATGCTGTGGTCACTCCTTGCTTTGATGGGACTCAATATTATTTTTGAAAAAATGGCGTGGCTTAAACAAGGACTGCTTATTGCGGGTGGCCTATACTTGTGTTGGCTCGGCTTTCAAATGCTTCGCTCTGCCTTCTCTAAAAATAATCAAACCATAAATCCAATTAGCTTACCTCAGTCACCTTATTTATTCTTTATGAAAGGCTTGTTGACCAACCTTTCCAATCCTAAAGCGATTATCTACTTCGGTAGTGTCTTCTCACTGTTTTTGGCAAATCCTTTATTTGATCAGCACCATTCTCTACTTTTTATTATTGTTTCGATTGAGACAATTCTATGGTTTGTCTTGGTCGCTTTTGTATTTTCTCTACCGACATTCCGCAATGCATACCAAAACTTTTCAAAATGGATTGATGGCGTGTCTGGTGGGATATTTACCTTATTGGGTGTTTATCTGATTGGAAGTCGTTAATCAAGAAATCAAAAAGCCTGCAACATGCAGGCTTTTTTATAAATGGATTATTCGTCACGCTTTCATTATTCAATATTAAGAAACAGCCCCATCAATAAGAGTATCCAGAAGATAGAGCCAATAATAATGACAATAATTTGAGCAGTATTAAATTTTTCCTGTATTACCACATTGAATTCATGCGACTGTCTTTTTGCATCATTGAGTGCTAAAAATGCGGGGACAAGGAAAATAAAACTGAGCGAAGAAATTAACCAATAAGGGTCAGGTAAGCGAGCCAGCAAGAGAGCGAAAACGAGATAGCCGACATACATCCAGCTTGGAGAAAAATCTTGAGCATAGTCTTTTTCTTTGGCATATTCCCTGATTCTCTTGAAGAGTGAATATAAGAAGAAAATAGAAAAAATAGCCCGGGCAGCAGGCATGATATTTAAATTATCTTTTAGTGCCAGAAAACGCCATGCTTTAAAGATCCACCACAGTTCATATAGGCCTAAAGAGATAACCGATAAAAAGATAAATTTCTTTAGGCTAATGATTGTTAAATCGGCTAGATGATGATTTACAGGAGCATTTTCAATTACGCTTGTGTTTTGGTCAGTCATTGTCTTTCTTAGAATAGAGAGGTTAAAAATATAAAAATTATGAGTTGGAGTTATTAATCAGAGCATGTCAAAAATATCATTATTTAAATTAAAACCACATAATTTACGCTTCAATTTGTTGATATTGATAAATTATGTGGCCTTTATTCTAGAATTGATTAAGCAAATTTCGCTAAAACTTCCAGAAAACCCTCTTTCTGGCGAGGAAATTGTGCAATCACATCATGAATGCGTTGGCCTTCAGGATTGGTTGCATTCAAGTCACGACCATCTGCCAAAAACTTGGTAATCAAGCGCTCATAGTCATTTGGGCGCATATGTTTGAAGGCATGATAAAGTACATGAAAGTCGGCATTTACGCCAGCTGGAGGAAGCTGGTTAAGGTAGGCAAACACACGCTCATCTGACCATTCTTCATTGAAAGTTGCTGGCTGTGATAATGCCATGACAATCTCCTCAGTCTTATAAAATAATAAAGGCAAAATATGAGGCAGGATGAGAGAAGTATCACTTTTCCCTGCCACAAGACCAGAAGCTAGGCTTCAAGTGGGGAGGGAAAAGAAAAGTCATACTTTTCAAATTCTACGACGTATTTTGCCCTTATTTACGAAAAATCGCTAATGAAAAAACTTCTAACGATCTTCAGGTAAATTGATATTCATTTCTAGCATTTCAATGTTTGCTTCTGAGCGAACCTGCATTTGAATATGCTGTTCATCCACACCACGAACATAACGACTCACGACCTGCATGATTTCTTTTTTCATTTGGTCGATTTTGTCTTGGCCTAAGCGACGGCCCAAGCCTTGTTCAGAGGCAACAATAACTTTTAAACGATCTTTGGCAGTTTGTGCACTTGATGGTTTTTCATCACTGCTAAAAAGTTTACTCCAGAATCCTGCCATAATTACGCTCCAAATAGTCTAGCTAACCAACCTTTTGGCTGTACTGCAATGTGTCGATAAGGACGGTCTTCGCCAAGGAAGCGAGCCACTAAGTCATCATACGCTTGTCCAGCTTTTTCTTCTGAATACAGAATCACTGGTTTACCTTCGTTTGATGCTTGAAGTACGCTTGGGCACTCAGGAATTACACCCAGAGTCGGCACACGTAAAATATCTTTAGAAATATCGTCGATCGTTAACATTTCCTGTTTATCAGCACGTTCCGGATTGAAACGGGTGATACATAAATGCTTACGGATACGACCTTCGTTTTGTTCAACTTTTTTGGTCTTGCTATCAAGCATACCAATAATACGGTCAGAGTCACGTACTGATGAGATTTCAGGATTCGTCACAATGATCGCTTCATCTGCATGATACATTGCTAAAATCGCACCACGCTCGATACCAGCAGGTGAATCACAGATGATGTAGTCGAATTCTTGAGAAAGTTCGTCGATCACACGTGCAACACCTTCATCACTCAACGCATCTTTATCGCGGGTTTGTGACGCAGGGAGAATATATAAGTTTTCAATATCTTTATCACGGATGAGTGCTTGTTGTAAGCGAGCTTCATTATTGATGACATTGACAAAGTCATAAACTACACGTCGTTCGCAGCCCATGATCAAATCAAGATTACGTAAACCCACATCGAAATCGATCACAACAGTTTTATGACCACGTAGGGCTAAACCTGTTGCAAAAGATGCGCTTGTTGTAGTTTTACCTACACCACCTTTGCCTGACGTTACGACAACAATTTTGGCCACCGAATCCACTCCTATTTATGGTCATACGCCCCTAAAAGGGCTTTTTTGGTGTTTAATGAGATAAATTAAAACTGCAAGGCCTCAAATTCAAGTTCTTGCTTGTTATTTAAATAAATATGTACAGACTTTTTGATCATATCTTTTGGAATATCATCTGCAACACAATACGTTCCTGCAATCGAGATTAATTCGGCTTCTAACGAGTGGCAGAAAATACGTGCTGCAGCTTGTCCACCTGCACCTGCAATGACTCTACCACGAGCATTGCCATAAATGTGAATATTTCCAGATGCAATGACTTCCGAACCACTATTCATGCCTGCATTTAAAATGATATCACCCTGATCTTGCACCAAACATTGGCCTGTACGCAAAATTTCATCATGATACGAGGTGATATATGCATTCGATGTGTTTTTTTGTGGTGTTTGTATTGCTGAATTATCCGCTGCTTTCGCTGGAGCTGGATCAACTACCTGTTCTTTAGATGCTTTGATACGTTGCAATGGCTGATCTACGGGTAGAACAGGGAATTGAATGGCGCGGGCTTCATCACCCAGAATGCCATCAATCACAGCCATAGGCTGTAAACCCAGATCAATCAAGAGCTGAATTAATGCAATCAGTTCTTGCTCAACAGTACTGTCAATAATGACCAATGTACCGATATAAGAACCTTCATTCAGCGTGCTGGTAAGTTGCTGTCGGATTGCATTATGGTCATTTGTGTCGAACGTGAGTCGACTAAAATTCACCATTCTGCCCGTAATCCGTATATCAGCCATAATTTATCCTTCAGGGCTTTTTAAGCGCTCTATTGTGTTAAAGCAGTTGTAAATAAAAGCAAATGCTAGAACAAATTACACGAATTCTCTAGCTCGATTGGTAATTTTTCTTGTAATCATTCCGCTTTTTTATCCAATTGATCAGATTCTTGCAAAATCTGCTGCCATTGCTTCACTTTTACTTGTTTTCTTATCGCTTCAAGGCTTTCAAATACGACCGATTCGACCAGTTCTTCCAGATATTGATTATCAATATTCAACTGGCTGACTTGCTCTGCAATATATTGATAATTTTCATTCGGTCGTTGAGTTGAGCCTGCTGTAAATGGCTCGATCAAACCTGCACTGATATTCTCACCTAAACGTTGACCAATACTTTGAATCTGTTGCTCGATTCTTCCGCCAACAATCGGAATCAGGCGTAAGAGTTGCGTCAGTTCAGGCGTATCTTCAATGGCCTGATTGACAATAACGCCGACTTTTTGGGTAATTAAAGGTTGCTGTTGTTGTAACGCTGTTGCAAGAGACTCTTGTAGCAGGGATGCCAAGGTGATGGTAAACAGCTGTCGATGATGATCAACGAGGTCATGAATGATTTTTTTGTGCTGTGAACTGGTTTGCAGCTCATGACGAATGCCATCAATCACCGTAATGACCACACGATCTGATAATTCTTCCATGACTACGCGATAATAAAAGACGGCCTTAATCCGGATTCCATCTGGTACGACTTTGTAGCCCAGCTCATACAAACGATAAGCGATGATCCCGGCACGGAATAAACGTAAAAAACGGAAATGCGGGATCACCGCAAGAATTTCATACCAGTGAATGAAAGGGAAGAACCACCAGCGTGCATGGTGTTTTTGTACAATTGAAAGAAACCAACGAATGACCAGTTCTACAATTAAAAAGATAATAAACCATGCTTCAGTGGTAATTACCCACGGGTGTAAATGGGTTCGATAAAACTCTAGCACCGTCGGGAGTTGGATGGTATTAAAAAACCAAGACCCGATATTGCTCATCAGGAAAAAGTTCATGCCTAAGCAGAACAGGTTAAAAACAATAATAAAGACCATAAAAATGTCATAGACCAAAAACAGCTTAAAGAACTTGCTGTTCGGATTGACATAGTTATATTTAGAGTTCTTTCCTGAGTCCTGCTGGGTCATGTCTTACTACAATTCCTTTTGAAACTATTGCTGGTATTTGGCTTTCATTTGGCTAATGAGCTGGTCTTTTTCAGTCCAGATCTGATCCACCCATTTCTGGAAGCGTTCACGATAAACGGGATCATCCTCATAATTACCACCAAGTACCCACTCTGGAATATCTATTTTACGTAAATCTACTGCAATACGAGACACATCACCGAGCCAGAATTCGCCGTAACCAGGCGCGCCCTCTGGATAAACAATAGTCATATCGACCAATGCATCAATTTTATCCCCAAGAATATTTAATGCTAATGCAAGACCGCCTGCTTTAGGTTTAAGCAGGTTTTGATAAGGGGATTGCTGTGCAGCATGTTTTTCAGGAGTAAAACGGGTCCCTTCTAAATAGTTGAGTAAGGTAAAAGGCTGACTAAGTAACTGTTCACAGGCTTTACGTGCTTCCAGCATATCGCGTGATTTTAGTTCGGGATTCTTCGCGATTTGCTCTTTGGTATGACGTTTCATCATCGGGAAGCCGAGGATTTTAAATGCTTGCCCGACAAATGGAATAAAAATAAGTTCCCATTTGGTAAAGAAGCGGGTCAGTGGCATACGGGTTAGGCCAAAATACTGATTGACTGTAGTATCGACCCAGCTTTGATGGTTACACATCATCATATATCGACCTTGCAGATTCAGGTCGAGGTTTTTATCAATACTGATATCCCAGTGTAAATCTGGCAATACATTGTCAATTAACCAGTTATTTACCCCTAACCAACTGTTGGTAATCTGAATATTGGTTTCGTCTACTTTTGATGATTTTTTAAATAATTTGGTTAAACCTAATGCCAGTACAGGTGGGCCATGAAAAAATGTACTTCCTGTAATGACTGAACTAACGGTTAATCCTTTACTGACTTTTTGCAATAAGGACGCTTTTTTATTGGCGTTAGACATAAATCGAGCCTTGAGTGCAGATGTTTGAAAAAAGAGATGTTCCAACTATAAACAACAGATGTTGAAATACAACTGTATATTTTCAGATGTTGACAATTTTTATATATTTAGGCGGGTTAACACTGCTTTTTCCGACTAAATGTGATTTTTGAAGGGGGAAAGCGGATTTTTAGCTGTGTGATGAGTATCACACAAAACATTTATTGTGTGAAAACCATAAACATGAAGAAATTGTGGTGCTTTATTCAAGTAAAATGCATCAAAATATTACAAAAATACAAATAAAGTGTTTATTATTAACAAAATATCAATGGTCTAGGCCAGTTTTCTCATTCATTATTTGTCCAGACAACAAAATACATAGACAGGAGCTACGCAATGCGTGCATTAGTAATTTCAACACTCGTAGGGGCTGGATTGGTACTTTCTGGTTGCCAAACTACAGGTAATAACATCGGTGGCGTAGAATATGACAAATCTGCTCTAGGTGCATTAATTGGTGCAGCAGCAGGTTATGGCGTATCTAAAGGTAACGCAAATACAAGTAAACAAAACAACCGTGCTGCGGCAATCGGTGCTGTTCTTGGTGCTGCTGGTGGTTTATATCTCGACAATAAAGAGAAAAAATTACGTGAGCAAATGGCTGGTACTGGCGTAGAAGTAGGCCGTAACCCAGATGGTTCTGTTCAGTTAATCATGCCTGGTAGCATTACCTTTGATACCAACAAATCAAACATCAAACCTAACTTCTACAGCACTTTAAACAAAGTAGCGCAAACTTTAGGTGAAGATAACAAGAGTGCGATTCTTGTAACGGGTTATACAGATAATACGGGCAACGATTCAATCAACATCCCATTATCTCAAGCACGTGCTCAATCAGTTAAAAACTACTTAGCTGGTCAAGGCGTATCTTCTAGCCGTATCGATGCGCAAGGTTATGGTTCTTCTAACCCGATCGCTTCAAACGCGACTGCTGCTGGTAAAGAGCAAAACCGTCGTGTAGAAATCAGCATTTACGCAAAACAGTAATTTTTACTGATTTCTAAAAAACCACCTTCGGGTGGTTTTTTTTATTGTCGATCCAGTCAGGCGACAAGCCGTGGCGCACCATTTGTATAAGGCATCATAATTTATACATATCCCTAGATTTACTATTGGGATTCTAAAACATAGATGTCTATAATTGTGCTCGAAAAATCAGGCTCGGAAACGAGAGAGGAATAACCAATGTCATCTGCCAGTCAACTTAATGACAAGCAACTTGAAGCCATGAAATATGTTCAGGGGCCTTTGTTGGTACTCGCAGGTGCAGGTTCGGGTAAAACTTCAGTAATTACCCGAAAAGTGGCTTTCTTGGTACAACAATGTGGTATTCCAGCCTATCGTATTACGGCAATGACCTTTACCAATAAGGCTGCACGTGAAATGAAAGAACGTGTAGGTAAATTACTTTCACGTGAAGAGGCAAAAGGACTTTCGGTTTCGACCTTCCATACTTTTGGTTTGAATTTACTTCGTCTTGAATTAAAACATTTACCGCTTAAAAACAACTTTTCTATTCTAGATGCGGATGACTGTAAGCGAATCCTGATGGATTTGATGCAGCGAGATAATTTGTCAGGGGCAGAGAGTAAAGAACTTCTTGCCAAGGCAATGAAGAAAATTTCAGACTGGAAAAACGATCTGATCGTTCCAGAACAAGCACATTCAACTTGTGAAACGGTTGAAGATGTCCAGTTTGCACATCTTTATCAGCTTTATGAGCGTAACTTACGTGCCTATAACGCCGTAGACTTTGATGACCTGATCGTGATGCCGACACGTTTGCTTCAGGAAAATGCTGAAGTGCGTGACAAATGGCAAAACCGCGTTCGCTATTTACTGGTCGATGAATATCAGGATACCAATACTGCGCAATATACCTTGGTTAAGCTGTTGGTTGGGGTGATGGGGCAGTTCACCGCCGTAGGTGATGATGACCAGTCCATTTATGCATGGCGTGGTGCAAAGCCTGAAAACATGGCGTTATTGAAGGATGACTTCCATAATCTTAAAGTCATCAAACTTGAGCAGAACTATCGTTCAACCAGTCGTATTCTAAAAGCGGCCAATGCCGTGATTGAGAACAACCCGCATATTTTCGATAAGAAATTGTGGAGTGATAAAGGTCATGGCGAAACCATTCGTGTCATTACCTGTTTAAATGACGATGATGAAGCAGAACGCGTGGTCAAAGACCTGATCACGCACAAATTGATGAACGGTAAAAACTGGAAAGATTATGCGGTGCTATACCGCGGAAACTTCCAGGCGCGTGTCATTGAAACCCAATTACGTCAGATGCAAATCCCTTATAAACTGTCGGGCGGTCAGTCGTTCTTCGCGCGTGCAGAGATTAAGGATGTGATGAGCTATTTACGTCTCATCATTAACCCAGAAGATGACAGTGCATTCCTACGTATTATTAATACGCCAAAACGTGCGATTGGGCCTGTGACTTTGGAAAAGCTGGGTTTATTTGCCCAAGAAAATACTTTGTCTTTGCTCACAGCATCTGCTGATCAGCGTTTAACCATGGTGTTACCGAAGAAAGCAGCTACACAATTACATGAGTTTGCTGATTTTATTGCGACATTTACCCGTGAGTTACTTGACGATGATGAGCCGATGCCAAAGGTTCGTCAGATGATCAATGAAGCAGGTTATATCGATTATATTCGTGAACAGGCGGCGACACCTGCTCAGGAAAAAACCAAGCTCGATAGCATCGAAAGTTTATATAGCAGTATTCAAAACTTATTGAATCGTACTGACGATGTCGATGAGAAAAATATTGAAAGCGTGATTCGTAAACTGGTACTGCTGGATATGCTTGAGCAGCAACAGGAAGAAGAAGACACCGATAAAGTGAACTTGTTGACTTTGCATGCGGCAAAAGGTCTGGAGTTCCCTTATGTGTATATGATTGGTCTGGAAGAAGAACTGTTACCACACAAGAACTCGATTGCATCAGAAACTATCGAAGAAGAACGCCGTTTGATGTACGTGGGAATTACCCGTGCGCGCCAAGGGCTGACTTTGACACTAGCAGAACAGCGTAAGAACGGTGGACAAATGCGTCAGATGACGCCAAGTCGCTTCTTGGACGAAATGCCACAAGATGATCTGGAATGGCATGGTCGTAAAAAGAAACTGGCGCCGAATGTTGATCCAAAAGAGCAAGCGCAGCAGTATCTTGCCAATTTAAAAGCATTGTTGAAACGATAAAAGTTTGTAAGTAGGAAGTTGTAATGAAAGTCCAAGTTAAAGTATTAGATGCGCGTTTAGGTCAAGAGTGGGCTTTGCCTTCTTATGCAACCACAGGTTCAGCAGGTTTAGATTTACGTGCATGTTTAGATGCAGCGATTGATATTGCGCCAGGTGAAACTGTTTTGGTTAAAACTGGTTTGGCGATTTATATCGAAGATCCAAACTTTGCTGGTTTGATTTTGCCTCGTTCAGGTCTAGGTCATAAACACGGTATCGTTTTAGGTAACTTGGTGGGTTTGATTGATTCAGATTATCAAGGTGAATTGATGGTATCTGTCTGGAACCGTGGTCAAAATACATTCCGTTTAGAACCAGGTGAGCGTTTGGCTCAATATGTTCTTGTACCAGTCGTACAAGCCGAGTTTGAACAAGTGAGTGAATTTGTTGCAACTGAGCGCGGTGCTGGTGGTTTCGGACATACGGGCAAGCAATAATTTTCCGGTAAATATCACTTAAAATGCAATGTTTTACTGGAAAACATTGCATTTTTCATATTGATTGTTTGTTTAAAGTATATTACAAAGCAACTGATTAATTATTTTAATTTTTCTGAACAAGGGTTAATTAATTACTTAATAATTTCGCCATTTTTGAATAATCGAATGATTATAAAAATAGGGGCTTGCTGTGAATATACAACAAACATTTCCTTTGAATATTTTTCGTGCTTATGATATTCGCGGAAAACTTTCAAATCTCACGCCAAATATTATTTGTTCAATTGCCCACGCCTTAGCTTTACAATATAAAAACGCTGGACAGAATCAGGTTGTTGTTGGTTATGATGCGCGATTAACCAGCCCTCATTATGCTGAAATTATTCAGCACGCGCTTCAACAAGAAGGTCTGCAAGTGACTAGTATTGGTTGCTGCTCATCACCGATGATGTATTACATTGCCCGTGATTTTGGTGGGAATGGCATTATGGTGACTGCAAGCCATAATCCAAAGTCTGATAACGGAATTAAGTGGATTGTCAAAGGAGAGCCTCCGAGTCCTGAAACGATTCAATCCGTTGGTCAGCTCGCGCAAATTTCTCTACCGACAGCCAAAGAAAGTTTTACCTCAGATATCCGCTCGCATCACACTATTCCGCAATATTGTTTACAGTATCAACACGCATTAATTGATGATATTCAATTGGCTCGACCGTTAAAAGTTGCTCTTGATGGTTTACATGGTTCAGCAGGCCATTGTGCAAAACTGGTGCTGCAACAGTTAGGTTGTGAGGTGATTGCATTACGTTGTGAAGCCAATGGACATTTCCCCGATCATGCACCAGATCCTTCTCATGCTGAGCATTTAAAGCAATTACAGGCAGCGATTTTGTCAGAACAGGCAGATCTTGGTATCGCCTTAGATGGGGATGGTGATCGTGTTGTTTTGCTAGATGAGCAGGCCACGATTATTAGTCCTGATCGCTTGCTGTCCTTATTTGCACAGATCTGTTTACAGCAGCATCCACAAAAAGAAATTGTTTTTGATGTGAAATGTTCGCGTATGGTGTCTGACACGGTTCAGCAACTTGCGGGACAGGCTAAAATGATCCGTACAGGAAGCAGTTTTTTACGGGCTTATTTATCTCAATCCAAAGGTGCTGCGGTCTTTGGTGGCGAATATGCAGGCCATTATGTCTTTAACGACGGACGTGGTTATGGCTATGATGATGGTCTCTATGCGGCTTTGCGTGTGATGGAATATCTCACACAATCAACAGCAAAAAGCTTGTCTGAATTATTGAGTATTTATCCTGAACGTTACTGCACCGAAGATACTTATATCAGCACGCATGATGCTAATCCGAAACAGGTTTTAGATGAGATCGAGATTTTAAGTCACCGTTTAGGTGCACGTTTAAGTAAAATAGATGGTGTAAGACTTGATTTTGATGATGGTTTTGGCATTATTCGAGCATCAAATACTGGTGAATATTTTACCGTCCGCTTCGATGCAGACAATCCGGATCGGTTAGTTGAAATTCGCCAGACATTTGTTTCCATGCTGCAAGACCATTATCCACAGATTGCACAAGAACTCGCACAGGCTTAATAAGGAGAGACGCATGCCACATGAACATATCGGCATTGATAAAGCAAAAATTTTGATTGAAGCTTTGCCGTATATCCAACGATTTGCAGGAAAAACGTTGGTTGTAAAATATGGTGGTAATGCGATGACTGATCCTGAGTTGGAAAGTTCATTTGCCCGCGACATTGTGTTGTTAAAAACAGTAGGTTTAAATCCAATCGTTGTACATGGTGGCGGCCCACAAGTGGATTCATTATTAAAACGTTTAGGGCAAGAATCTGACCGTATTGATGGCATGCGCGTGACTGATGAAGCAACCATGGAAGTGGTTGAGATGGTACTCGGCGGTAGCGTCAATAAATCGATCGTGAATCTGATCAATAAACATGGTGGTCGTGCCATTGGTTTAACGGGTAAAGATGGCAATTTGCTGCGTGCACGTAAATTGTTGATGGAAAAACAGGAAGCAGATGGTTCCGTTTCACAGATTGACTTGGGCATGGTTGGCGAAGTTACAGGTGTAAAAACCGATGTCCTTGAAATGTTTACCCAAAGTGATTTTATTCCTGTCATTGCACCACTTGGTGTAGATGAGGATGGCAATACTTATAATATCAATGCTGACCTTGTGGCTGGAAAAGTTGCAGAAGCATTAGGCGCAGAAAAACTGATTTTATTGACCAATATCACTGGTGTACTGGACGAAAATAAAAACTTGTTAACGGGGCTGACTACGCAAGAAGTTGATCGTCTGATTGAAACAGGCGTGATTTATGGTGGCATGATTCCAAAAGTGGGTTGTGCACTCGATGCGGTAAAAGGTGGTGTGGTCAGTGCGCATATCGTTGATGGACGTGTACCACATGCAAGTTTGTTAGAAATCTTTACTGATCATGGTGTAGGTACTTTAATTACCAATCGCGTCAAGCATTAATTCTGCTGATGAAAACAAAAGGGGCCTTAATTCGGCCTCTTTTTTTCGTCATGTGTTGTTCATGTTTTAGTCATCTCAATGTCATTTAAGCGCTTTAAGGTAAATCTAGCCATAAGGAGCTTTCATTATGCTAGAAAAATTAAATCAATATCGCCAGACATTGACTTTACCTTTACGCCACAAACCAGCTCAAAACCAGTTCCGTTTTGAATGGGTGGATAATTTAAAAGAATTACAAGATGTACAACGTTTTAGAGCTACACAATTTAGCCATCAATTTGGGATGCATTTTGAAGATGGTTTAGATCAAGACCTTTATGATTTTGGCTGTGAACATGCCGTTTTACGTGAGAAGTGGACAGGTGAAATTGTTGCCTATACTCGATTAAAATTATTTCAAGGCCATGAAATCGGGCAGAGTTATAGCGCTCAGGAATTCGAAATTGTTCCGCATTTATCACATTTACCGAGTGTTTTAGAAATTGGACGAACTTGCGTTCACCCTCAATTCCGTTCTGGTAAAGCACTTTCCATGCTGTGGTTAAATCTGGTGCCTAAAGTATTATGGTCAATGCGTGCCAAATATTTAATGGGCTGTGTCAGTATTCATTTAGACGATAATCTGGCGCGTGCTTATTACACCCATCGCCAGATTCAGCAATTGGGCGAACATCAAAGCATTGATATCCGTTCAAAACGTATTTTTGAACCTGAACGTCCTGATTATAGTTTTCCACAAGATGAACGGATGCCAAAATTATTCCAAACCTATTTAGGCATGCAATCGAAACTTTCAAAACAGGCATTTTATGATGAAGATTTTAAATGTCTGGATTATTTTGTGTTTTTGGAAGTGAATAAGATCGCCATGTCTTTTGTCATGAACAAAATGGTGCAACGTTAGTCTTATATCATTCCTTGTCCAATAGTGAGCACATATTAAGATTTACAAGCGATCTCAACCTCATGCACAATAGGCGTAGATGTTAGATAGTTAAAAGATATGTGCCAGCTATTAGGAATGAATTGTGCTACCCCGACAGATATTACCTTTTCGTTTCGTGGGTTCTCCCAACGAGCAGGGGTCACGTCTGATCATTGTGATGGCTTTGGTATCGCATTCTTTGAAGACAAAGCCTGCCGTTTGTTTGTTGATAATCAATCGGCGGTAGAATCTCCAATTGCAGATCTGATTCGTAACTATCCGATCAAGTCTCGTAATGTCATTGCCCATATCCGTAAAGCCACACAAGGCAAAATCAATTTAGAGAATTCACATCCTTTCTTGCGTGAGTTATGGGGCAGACACTGGATTTTTGCCCATAATGGCGATTTGCATGACTTTAAACCTGAGCTTAGCGGGCGTTTTGAACCTGTCGGCAATACGGATAGTGAGCTGGCATTTTGCTATTTACTAGATCAGATGGTTGAGGCATTTGGCTATACTGAGCCAAGTTTAGAAGAGATTTTTTCACTATTGGAGCGTATTTCTCCACAAATTGCCGAGCATGGAACGTTTAATTTCTGCTTGTCGAATGGTAAGGCGCTGTATAGCTATGCCACCACTAAATTGCATTGGCTGGTACGTGAATATCCTTTTCAACATGCGCATTTAATTGATCTGGACGTAGAGGTCGATTTTAGTCAGGTCACGACACCTGAAGATCGTGTGGCGGTGATTACCACTGAGCCTTTAACGCATAACGAAGCATGGACTGCATATCAGCCTGGAGAAATGATCTTATTCCAGTGTGGTAAACCGATTTTGCATGCTTTAACACGAGTAGAACGTTTAATCCGCGAAGCAGAAAATCCTGCATTAAAACGAATAACTAAAGCAGATCAGTATTAATATAGAAGATATAACCAGAATATATGTTTGAACTTTTTTTATTAAAAAATTAGTTCTCATTTTTTTGGTTATATCAATAAAATTAGATAGATAGTTTTTCTTGTTGGTTAAAAAATACTTGAGCGTTTTGGTCGGTGAAAATATTAAATTAAATATAAAACAATAGCTTATTTTATTTTATACATAAAAATTGCAAACCTGACAAAAATGCTGCGTTTTTATTTAAATCTTTTGTCGATATTATATTTGTATTCAATAAATCAAATATGGTTTGGGGTTTGATATGGGGATGAAATGGTCTGTCGAATATAATACAGGAATAGAAGTAATTGATGATCAACATCGTCGTATTCTAGATTATATTAATGAAATTGATGAATTAAAAGAAGACGATGACCGTGCGAAGTTAAAGGGGATTCTGGATAATATTATTGATTATACCCAGTCTCATTTTACCTTTGAAGAAAGTTTGCAGGAAGAAGCGAACTATAAGTATCGTGTACCACATAAGCGAGTACATGACTTATTTATCAAAAAGATAGAGACTTATCGTCAGCGTTTTGAGTTGGGGCAGGAAATTGATAGTGAGTTGCATGAAGCACTATCAAAGTGGTTGATTAATCATATTCGTCATGATGATGCTGATTATGTTGGTGCTGTCAAAGAAAATATGATTGGTATTATTAAAGAAAATGAAAAGAAAAAAGGGAAGAACTGGTTTTCTCGATTCTTCTCATAATAAAAAGATAATAAAAAAAGATCCCTTGTTATAAAAAATAATAAGGTTGGTATGAGTGATATACAAGGGATCTAATTAAAAAATAATAACTGGTGCGCAGCAAATCATCTTGACTGGGTGATTTGCTTTTTTCTTTCGATATCTTTTGTTTTGATTTTCAAGCGTGAGAAAGGCAAAATAGATTGAATATTTCATTGCAAACACCATAAAGCGCAATGAGTTCAAAGATTTTTCAAGGAATGCATTATGCAGGACACAACTCTGTCACGCTGGTTTGCCCCAGTGATGGCGTTTTGCCTATCTTTTGTCATGATTACCACATTGGCACCAACTGTAGGTATCCAGATTGATCGTCAGTTCGATTTCTGGTTGCTGTGGTTAGGCACCATGATTTTATTGGCACTGCCAATCGGTTATCTTGAAATCGCTTTAGCAAAGCGTTCGCAAACGACCGCATTACAAGCACTTTCAAGCCTTACACGTGATGCTGATGCTTCACCAAGATGGCGTGTTGTCGGTTGGTTAGCAGTTGTTTTCGTCCCGTTTTTTGCTGGTAGTGTATTAAATACTGCAAGCCATGTGGTGAATGAACAACTGGCATTAAATATTTCGAGCCAGATTCTATTCGCGATTCTTGCTGTTGTTGCATTTGCACTTTCTTTTATCCCTCGTCAATTCCTCATTGCTTTGACAACCATCGGTGTCGTTGCTGCGTTTATCCTTGCCAATGTGATGGGGACTCAGTTACAGGCATGGCACTGGACAGGTGTGGAGTTTAGCGAGTGGGGCAATGCGACAGTACTTGCCTTGGTCGCAAGTGGTTTAGGTTTGGGTTTATATTGGCAGAGTAGCCTAGCTGTGGTGAAAAAGCAGGAAGCTGCAACCACTTCAGTTTTACCGATTTGGATTGCTCAGCTTCTTGCCGTGATTGCATTTGGCTTCTTCTCTGTTCAGGCTCAGCTTCCTGCTTTGGCATGGGGTTTTGCTGCACTGATGTCGGCTGCCTTATTAATCCAGTTTGCAAAAGAGCAACTGGCGCAGCGCCAGCTGGCAGTTGTGGTTCAATGGGCAATTTTGCTTGCAGCGGTTGCGGTATGGGCTGTGCCACAAGTTGAGCAAATTTTTAATACCTTGTTGATGTTATGGGGTCTCATCATTTGCCTAGTCTATGCGTTGTTTGCTGGCTGGATCATGAAGATCAGTCATTTACGTAAAGCGATGGGCTTTAGCAATGAATTGTTCTATAACATCTGGCGTATTGCGATCCGTATCATCTTACCGCTTTCAATTGTAGTCGCAATTATTGCGGTTGTTGGGCAACTGATCTAATGGAACAGGCAAAACAAGTTTGGGTGGCTTATACAACGCCTGAACAGCAATTTCATCTGACTGTTGCATTTAGTGAGGGAATGACGGCTCAGCAGGCAATTGATGCCAGTGGCTTAGCCGAGCAGGTGAGCCTGCCAGAAGTTTTACTCTTGGGGATTTTTGGCAACAAGATTGAAGCAGAGACTTTGCTACAAGCTGGTGATCGTGTTGAGATTTATCGGCCTTTGACCATCAATCCCAAAGATATCCGCCGTAAACGGGCTGAAAAGAATCCTGTTGGGCGATTTATCAAAGGTAATCGTTTTAGACCATCAAGCTAATAAAGAAAACCCCTCACGATTATCTCGATGAGGGGTTTCTTTTTACTGCAAAGCCGTTATAGTGGGGGCGCAGTCAAAATCGCTTCTTTTGATGCCGGTAAACCAGGTTGTGATTCTGGAATCGTATCTAAGCCTTCCAGACGTTCAACATTACCATTCGCATCAAAATAAACTTTTAAATGCTGACCGTGTGCCGCAGGTATTTTTGCTTTTTTGGCATAAGTTCCCGGGATGTAGTTGTAGATATAGTCCCAACGTTGTGGGTTCAAAGGATCTGTAACTGTTGGGCTACCAAGCAAGAAACGGACTTGCTGAAAGCTCATGCCCACTTGTACTTGAGATGCTTGTGCTTTGGTTAATGGTGTTCCCTGTGGAATATCGACTTTATAAACACCAAAGACTGAACAACCGCTAAGTACTGAAGTGACGAACAACGCCAGCATGATTTTTTGCATTTTGCTACACTATCCTGATAAATGATGATGCATTTGGTTCAAGGATAGATCATACTGCATCTAAACTCTATTGCCTATTCCAACTTAAGATTTGTTGAGAGACCTTTTTTTATGCCGATTTCCAATCAAGACTTACGCAAAGCTGGACTTAAAGTTACCCTTCCTCGTATTAAGATTTTGGAATTATTAGAAAATTCAAAACAACATCATTTAAGTGCTGAAGATATTTATAAAACTTTGCTTGAGCAGGGTGAAGATGTGGGTCTAGCAACGGTTTACCGTGTGTTAACACAATTCGAAGCTGCCGGTATCATTCAGCGTCACCATTTTGAAAACAACCATTCTGTTTTCGAAATCATGCAAGAAGATCACCATGATCACCTCGTTTGCTTGAACTGTAACAAAGTTGTTGAATTTACTAATGATATTATCGAGCAAGAACAACACGCTGTTGCTGATAAACATCAATTTGCTTTAACTGGCCATTCTTTAAACCTTTACGGTTATTGCAGTGATGCAGAATGCCAAGAGGCTTATCGTAAAAAATAAGCTGAATTGAGTTAAAAATTTAAAGTTCACGAAAATTGAACAAATAAAAAGGGAAGGTTACAAAAACCTTCCCTTTTTTTAATGGCTTAGTTTGAATTATTGACCATCAAAGGTAATGTTGCGGCTGGCACTTAATAACTGGTCTGCGCCTTCTTCTGAAAGTTTGATGGTGAGACGTAAATCGTTTGGTGAGTCTGCATGCTTCAATGCATCCTTGTAAGTAATCTGACCTGCTTTATAAAGGTCAAATAAAGCCTGATCGAAGGTCTGCATGCCTAGCTCGCGTGAACGTTTCATCAGATCTTTAATCTCATGAATTTCACCCTTACGGATATAGTCGGCCAGAAGCGGGGTGTTAATCAGAATCTCAATCGCAGCACGACGCGAATTGCCGTCAGGCGTTGGAATTAACTGTTGTGCTACCAATGCTTTTAAGTTCAATGACAAGTCCATATACAGCTGGCTATGACGATCAGCTTCAAAGAAGTGAATAATACGGTCTAAGGCTTGGTTGGCATTGTTGGCGTGCAAGGTCGCGAGTACCAAGTGACCTGTTTCTGCGAAGGCAATCGCGTAGTCCATGGTTTCACGAGAGCGAATCTCACCAATCAGGATCACATCTGGTGCTTGACGTAGGGTATTTTTCAATGCCACTTCAAATGAATCGGTATCAATGCCCACTTCACGCTGTGTCACAATGCAACCTGCATGCTGATGTACAAATTCGATCGGATCTTCAATGGTAATGATATGACCTTTAGAATTCTGGTTGCGGAAACCAATCATTGAAGCGAGGGAAGTCGACTTACCTGTACCTGTTGCCCCTACAAAAATGATGATGCCGCGTTTGGTCATCGCCAGTTCTTTCAGAACTTCAGGCAGTTTCAGGTCATCCATGGTTGGGATGTGGGTTTCGATTTTACGTAACACCATGCCCGGCATATCACGTTGCTGAAAGGCACTGACACGGAAACGTGCGGTCTTTTCACGGTTCATGATCGCAAAGTTACATTCGCGTGTATCTGCAAATTCTTTACGCTGTTTGTCCGTCATAATGGACTGTACCAGCTGACCTACAATTTCCCCTGACAACTTGGTTTTTGAAACAGGCACAATCTGCCCGTTAATTTTCATTGAAGGTTCAACGTCTGCCGTGACAAATAAGTCCGAGGCATTCTGTTGAATCATCAAATTGAGTAAATCATTAAAGTCCATGATATTTCTCTAATCCCTTTATTTTTATAGGAATGACTCAGGCTGTTTCGCCACTGTACGAGCCGTTTGTGGGCTAATTAAACCTTTAGACACCAATGTTTTTAAACTTTGATCCAAAGTGGTCATGCCGTAGTTGGCGCCAGTTTGAATGGCAGAGTACATTTGTGCGACTTTATTTTCACGCACAAGGTTACGGATTGCAGGAATCCCGATCATGATTTCATGTGCAGCCACACGACCACCGCCATTTTTCTTTAATAGCGTTTGTGAAATGACAGCTTGTAAAGATTCAGACAACATGGCACGAACCATATCTTTTTCTTCAGCAGGGAAGACGTCGATCACACGGTCAATGGTTTTTGCGGCAGAAGTCGTATGCAGGGTACCAAAAACCAAGTGACCTGTTTCCGCAGCGGTCAATGCCAAGCGAATCGTTTCAAGGTCACGCATCTCACCAACCAGAATAATGTCAGGGTCTTCACGGAGGGCAGAACGAAGTGCGGCATTAAAACCATGTGTATCGCGGTGTACTTCACGCTGGTTGATCAGACATTTTTTCGACTGGTGTACAAATTCGATAGGATCTTCTACCGTTAAAATATGGTCATAACGGTTTTCATTAATATAGTCGATCATTGCTGCAAGCGTTGTCGACTTACCCGAACCTGTTGGGCCTGTGACAAGCACAATCCCACGAGGATAATCACAAATTTCCTTGAAAATTGTGCCGAGTCCCAAATCTTCCATGGTCAACACTTTCGATGGAATGGTACGGAATACCGCTCCAGCACCACGGTTCTGATTAAATGCATTGACACGGAAACGGGCAATATTCGGTACTTCAAATGAAAAATCAGTTTCTAGATCTTCTTCAAAATCACGACGTTGTTTATCATTCATAATGTCGTACACTAAACGGTGTACATCTTTATGTTCAAGTGCTGGTAAATTGATACGACGTACTTCACCATCTACACGAATCATCGGAGGCATACCCGCTGAAAGGTGTAAATCTGATGCACCGTTTTTAACCGAAAAGGCGAGTAATTCTGTAATATCCATAATTTCCCCGAAACAAACTCAAAAGTCTCATTATTTTGTAGAATAATATAAGGCTTTCATTCAGGCTTACCAACACCTTAAAGAATGGGAAAGCAAAAAAACATTTCGTAAATGAGAACTGTGTCAATGAATCAATCGCAACAATCCCGTCAAACTGTTTTAAATCAAATAGAACAGGCCTGTCAGCGTGTTCAACGTGATCCTGCGACTGTGCAATTGTTAGCCGTTTCAAAGACCCATCCCGCTTCAAGCCTGCGTGAAATGTACGCAGTGGGGCAGCGCTGTTTTGGTGAAAATTATTTACAGGAAGCGCTGGAAAAAATTGAAGAACTCAAAGAGCTGGGGATTGAGTGGCATTTTATTGGTCATGTGCAACGTAATAAAACCAAGCATTTGGCTGAGAAATTTGATTGGGTACACGGGGTTGACCGTTTGATTATTGCCGAGCGTTTATCTAGCCAGCGTTTGGAATCGCAAGCGCCGTTAAATATTTGCCTACAAGTGAATATTGATGGGCAAGATTCTAAAGATGGTTGTCAGCCAAAAGAAGTCGCTGAACTGGTTCAGCACATCAGCCAGCTGCCTAATATTTGTTTACGTGGTTTGATGGTCATTCCAGCCCCTGAAAATCATGCTGCATTTGCAGATGCCAAAGTTTTATTTGATCAGATGAAAGCCTTGCATGCACAACCGCAAGATTGGGATACCTTGAGTATGGGGATGTCGGCTGATCTAGAAGCTGCGATTGCAGCGGGTTCTACGATGGTAAGAATAGGAACTGCATTGTTTGGTGCAAGGGATTATTCAACTAAAAGCTAAAATGATGATTTGCTGATATTCGCTTGAAAGTATGGTTAGAGGTGTTCCAGAATTTCGATGAGTCTTGCATAATCGTGTAAATTTGCATCAGCCATTAATGATGATATTCGTGGATCAGGATGAAAGAAAATCGTTTTCATTCCTACAGCTTTTGCACCTTGTATATCTGCTAATTCATTATCTCCGACAAAGGTGCAATCTTGAGGACTGACGTTAAGTTGCCGACATGATAAGAGAAAAATTGCGGGGTCTGGTTTTCTAAGTCCAACGGCCTCAGAAACAATAATGCTTGAAAAGAACTCCGTCAGACCTAGTGCATAAAAATTATGTTCTTGAAAGGGGGTTCTACCATTAGAAATTAATCCAATCAGATAACCTTGTTCTTTTAATTTAATAATCGTATTTTCTACACTCTCAAAGCAACATGAAAATTTATTAAAATCATTAATATAGCTTGCTAAGAGGGTGTTTTGTGAAACGTGATCAATTGAAAACTCATGAATAATTTGTTCATAAACTCTATCTTTCCAATTTTTTCCATTATCATCCAGTTCAAGAAAACGCTGAATGAAAAACTCCTTTTTCATAGTAGGAATTAATTGGAAAAAATTGATCTGCCACCTTAAGAATTTTTTTAAGGAGGTTGTTCTATCCAGTAAGGTTTGATCAAGGTCAAAGATAACAGCTTTCTTCTGATTCATTAGATCTCAATACTGTGATTATTCAATCATCATAAAATGCTTTAACCAACTACTTCAATCCGACTCGAACCTGATCCAACAGGTTGTACCTGAATCTGTACAGGAATCCGTTCATGCATTTCCTGAATATGCGAAATTAAGATTACTTTACGACCTTGGCTTTGCAGCTGATCCAGCGCATTCATCACCATGTGCAAAGATGAGGCATCCAGTGTCCCAAAACCTTCATCAATAAACAGGGATTCGATTTTCATAGAGCCAGAGGCCATATTGGCAATCGCCAGTGAAATCGCAAGGGCAGTCAGGAAGGATTCTCCACCAGAGAGAGAGGCAACCGAACGGGTTTCACCATCCATATCATGGTCGATAATTGCCAGACTGAGTGAGTTTTCCAAGCGCTTTAATGTGTAACGTTGCGATAACATCGCCAATTGCTGATTGGCATATTCCAGCAAAATATCCAGATTATATTGTTGGGCCAAATCACGGAAATCTTTGCCTTTAGAATCGCCAATCAAGCTCGAAATCTTATTCCAGCGATGTTCCTGTTGCTGAATTTGCTGGATCTGGTCGGCAAACTGTTTTTGCTTGGCAAGGTTTTGCTGATGTAATTCGAGTTGAACTTTATATTGATCACGTTGTTCAAGTTGCTGTTGTAGTTTTTCCTGATTTAACTGAATCAATTCGATCAATTGTTCATGTTGAATCTCAGGCTGTTGCTGCTGATGCTCATTGGATAGCTGCTGCGCGGTTTTAAGTGCATAGGCTGCTTCACTCAAGACACGATCCGCGTTTTGGAGGGTTAAGCGAATCTGCTGTTCCTGCGTTGAAGAAATGGCTAGCAACTGACTGAGTTGCTGTTCTTCAAAATGCACATGCTGCTTCAACCATGCACCGATTTCTGTTGTGCATTGTGTGAATGATTGTTGGTTATGCTGATGCTGTGCTTTGAGCTGCTCTAGTTCATTCTTGTGTTGCTCAAAGTTTTGTCGTGCCTGTTCAAAATTCTGCTTTACCTGCTGATATTGATGTTGCACTTGCTGGCGTTGTTGATCATGTTGATGCAACCATTCATTGGCTTTCAATTCAGTTGAACCAGCCATTGCCAGAATGAGTTGATTGGCAGCCTCACTATTTTGTTGACCCTTTTTCGCAATTTCCTGCAATTGCTGATTTAGCTCAGTATGTTGCGTGCTTAAACTATTCAGATTTGATATTAATAAATTGAGTTGTTGTGTGCTGTGCTGCTGTTGTTTGCTGAGTCCATCGGCATGATCAAGCTGTTGCAGGCGTTGTTTTAAACGCTGCACAATCTGTTGTGCTTGGCGAAGCGGTTGCTCCAGCCAAAGTGTTTTCTCATGTGAATCGAGACAATCCACAATATGCTGAATCTGACGTTGTAATTGCTGTACGGTTTCCAGTTGGTAGGCCGTGTTCTGGATAGACTGATTTAAATTAAACTGCTGTTTACTGGCCTGATTGAGCTGTTGTAATTGCTGATCAATCTGTTGTTTCGTTTGTATAGATTGAGTGCTTAAGTGCTTTAACGATGCCTCAAGCTCGTGTTGAGCTAAATTGAAATCGAGTTGAATATGACTTTGAGTCAAATATTGCTGTAACTCTTGTTGTTGAGCGTGTAATTTTTCCTGAGTTTGTTGCAAGGCTGTTTGGCGCTGTTTTTGCTCAGATTGCAGTTGGGTAAATTGTTGCTGAGTATTCTGCCAAAGCTGGAAGCACTGTTGCTCTTGTTGTAGCGCCTGTTGTTCCTGCTGTTGCTGTAATGCATATAAGGCTTTCGAAACTGGACTTTCATCCTCACGATAGGGATGTTCAGTACTGCCACAGACCAGACAAGCTTCACCTTGTTTTAGTTCAGCCCGTAAATGTTCAATATTCTCGGCATGGAGTAAGCGTTGCTGTTGCAGGATAAGCTGTAATTTTTCCCGCTCGGTTTTTGCTGCCTGAAATTCACTTTCTGCTTTTTGAGTATTTTGCTCGAGCTGTTGATATTGGAATTGTATCGTATTTAATGTGTGTTGCAGCTCTGAGACTTCATTTTTTAATTGAAAATGATGCTGTAGTTTTTGTTGAATCACATCCAGTTGATTCAGCAGAGTCAACACTTGCTCTTTCTGTGCCTGTTTCTGCTCAAGGGTATGATCAATCTGCTGTGTTGTACCAAACTGCGTGATCAATTGCTCAAGTTGACTTTTATCTTGCTCAAGTTTGCTTTGAGCCTGTTGAATATTCCCCAGCGTATTTTCAACTTTTTGATAATGCAGAATAAACTGCTCTAATTGTTGTACATGAGCATGCAGGCCCTTATCTAAAGTTGAGAAGTGGGCACTTTGCTGTAATTGCTCAAGGCAGGATGTCTGTTGTGTGCCTATATTCTGGAGGCTCTGCTCAAGCTGTTGTTGCTGTTGTAGCAAAGGTTGTAGCTGGGTTTCGATATGCGTCAGTCTGCTTTTGGTCTTTTTATAATCTTCGGCAATATAGTCACGTTCCTGAACGTATTTACGAACCTGACTCAAATCATCTTGATGTTGCAGCTCAAAATTCTGGAACTGTTGCAGCGCTGTTTCTGCTTGCGTATAGCGGACTTTTTCCTGCTCGAACTCTGTGGTTAAGCGACTAAAATGTTGTTGTTTTTGTTGAAGCTGTGGCTCGAGTTGTTGCAGTGTTTTTTGGATGTGCTGCTGTTGAAACACAACAGGACGAATCTCGGAAAAGATTTCCAATTGTTCAAGCAACTGGCGATCTGTTGCGAGGGCGGTATGGGCATTGAGCTGCGTTTCATACTGCTGTTGTTTGAAGATAATTTCACTTTCAAGCTTTTGTTTTTGCTCAAACCACTGCTGTTGTTGCTTGAGTTGAGTCCGTTCGGTTTCAAGCTGCTGGACCTGTTGTTGTGTCTGTTGAAATTGAGTTTGTAAGGCAGCAACTTCCTCATCGGAACGAATTTCAATATGACCTAAAACATTTTCCAGTTGTTTGCGCTGGTTGGTCATTTCACGGGTTTTTTCAAACGCCAGTTGCCCAATTTTGGCAAAAATACTGGAGTTGGTCAGGTATTCCAGTAATTCGCCTCGTTCAGTATCACGCGCCTTTAAAAAAGCGGTAACTTCCGATTGTGCTAGTAAAACGGCACGGGTGAATTGTTCAAAACTGAGTTGGGTAATTTGCTGGATATGGCTTTCGACGGCTTTGGTTTTGTCTGCAACCACCACGCCATCCGTCAGGCATTTAAGCGAGCGTTGTACACTTTGCAGTTTGCCACTGGCATTTTCACGGGCACGCTTAATTTCCCAACGCGCCTGATAATGTTTTTGGTCTTGTGCCACAAAACACAATTCAGCAAAGCCGTGCCCTGTACCGCGACGTAAAACGGTCAGGGGAGAGTTGGTTAGCAGCTCCGAACCGTCCACGTCCAGAAGTTTGCCATCACTTTCTTTAAGGCGGGGAATTTTATTAAAGAGTGCCAGACACATGGCATCTAAAATGGTGGATTTACCTGCACCTGTTTTCCCGACAATCGCGATCAAGCCTGCATTGGCTAAAGGATCACACTCAAAATCAATAAAGTGCTCACCCGCAAGAGATGCCAGATTTTTTAGTCGAATCGATAAAATTTTCATGGCAAATCCTTAAGAACTTTGATCATCTTCAAGTTTTTTCTGTGCTTCATTCACCAGACTTAAAAAATCTTTGGTGACTTCATCATCAGCGTGATAGCCCTTTTTCTCCCAGATCTGCTGGAATAATTTTTCTGGTGTGGGTGGCTCTAGGCTAATGCGCTGCTTGTTTTCAGCATTACTTTCATTCGATAAATATTGTCTGGAAATACGCACCAGACGGTAGCGATCCTTCGGCAAGGCATCTTCGAATTGTTGGCGCAAATTCGGCTGTGGAGGAATCGCGGTATGATATTCGATATCGACAAATTCTCGATGGTCAATATTTTCGATAGGGCCACTGGGTAGGTTTTTAAGCTGCTGCATGACCGCTGTGAGTTCATCTTTAATTTTATGCAGTTGAATACTTCGCGGAATTGCCAATGCTTCAAAATCCAGCTTATTTTCTGGTTGGGTCGAATCAACGGTGACTTCGACCACTTGGTGCTTATAGTTGATTTCACTAAATGACAGTGGAATCGGAGAGCCACTATAACGAATATGGGGATGCTGTACCTTTTGCGGTTTATGCAGATGTCCAAGTGCCACATAATCGATACTGTCATCAAACAGGCTGGTAGAAAGTGCTTCTTCATTGCCAATAATAATCGGACGCTCTGAATCCGAAGTTTCTCCACCTTGCATATGTGCATGTGACATCAGAATCAAGGCCTGATCATCAGATTTGCGACGTTTGGCTTCTTCGATTAACTGTTGGTGCAGATAAGCAATCGCATTTTGGCTATTGGTGGTGTGCTCATTAAAGCCTGTGATTTCGGCTGAACGCAAGAAAGGTAGGGCAATACACCACGCGACAATCTGTTTTTGCTCATCATAAATCGGCAGAATTAAACGTTCCAGATCCAGTGTTTTATCTGCATTCCAGCGAATTACACCAACCGTTTTGGCATTATATTTCGCCAATAATGGCTCAACCTGTTCAATTCGATAGCCTGAATCGTGATTGCCTGCGATCATGAGGGTTTGCATATGCGGTGCAAGTTCATGAGCATCGGCAAGGAATTGGTAGAGCTGCTTTTGTGCCTGAGAGCTTGGATTGATGACATCAAAAATATCGCCCGCGATCAGCAAGGCATGCGGTTGTTTCTGTTTGATTTGCTCAAGTAACCATGCCAGAAATTGTTCATGTTCATAATGGCGGGAATGATTATAAAAGAATTGCCCCAAATGCCAGTCAGAAGTATGAAAAAAACGCACAGTCATAAATGAATCTAAAAATGAATTGAACCAGAATAAGGTAGCACGTATTTAAGCGGAAAGGAGAATCTTACTCAGCAGAAAAGCAGTACATGATACCGCTTGATCATTTTTAAACGTTCCTCTAGTTTGAAGATAAAGTCATGATTTAAAAAATGAGGACATATCAATGAGCTTAGGTAAAGTAAGCCGCGAAATTAGGGATCAGATCATGTTGATTGGCCTAGACCGCGCCGATAAACGGAATGCCTTTGATAGCCATATGATTCAGGATTTGTCGCTGGCATTGACGGAATATGAAAATGATCCAGAACTCCGTTGTGCTGTGATTTTTGCGCATGGTGACCATTTTACAGCGGGCTTGGATCTGGTTGAGCTACAGCCTAAAATATCCGAAGGCATTTTTAACTTTGCTGAAGAACAAATTAACCCGTGGGGAACAGCAGGCCGACATCGAACCAAACCTGTTGTGGTGGCGGTGCAGGGAATTTGTTATACCGCTGGAGTGGAGTTGATGCTCAATGCCGATGTCGTGATTGCCAGTGAAAATACAGTATTTGGTCAGCTTGAAGTATTACGTGGCATCATGCCATTTGGCGGGGCAACGGTACGTTTTGTGCAAGCTGCGGGATGGCAAAAAGCCATGCCATATTTATTAACAGGCAAAACTTTTGATGCTAAAACAGCAGACCAACTGAACCTGATTTCTGAAATTGTAGAAAATGGGCAACAGTTGCAGCGTGCCATCGAAATTGCCAAAGACATCTGTATTTCAGCCCCGCTTGCGGTACAGGCTTTATTGGCCTCTGCAACCGATGCGGTAACGCAAGGACAGACAGTGGCATTTGATAAAATGAACCGTTATTTGATGCCGCTGTTTGAATCGCAAGATGCACAAGAGGGCGTTCGTGCCATGTTAGAAAAACGTCCACCGCAGTTTAAAGGGCAATAACTGACAAAAGAAATATGGTGTCATTTTCAGTAAATATTTTTATTCAGTTATTTGGAATACTGAGAAGCTTTCTTTAAATACCTAAAAACCCGCTATTGGGCATTTTCATCGATTTCACAAATACCAAAAGTATTATGGTCGGGATCAAGAAAATAGCCTTGCCAGCAGCGATTTGGAATCGCGAATTTATCCATCGCCACAATGCCACCTAGACTGAGAATTTTAGCTGCTGTTTCATCAAAATTTTCAACTTCAATGGTGCAGGTAAATGCATTGGTTCCGCATCCTGTTGGTGGAATCGCCACTGGGCGTTGTAATAAGCCGCCGTGAATTCCCTCTGTTTCAATGCGATAATATTCAATCGGGAGGCCTTCCACTTTTTCGAAATTCCAGCCAAATGCAGACTGGTAAAAATGGACGTCACGTTGTGGATTGGATGACTGAATTTCAAAATAAGTGACTGCGTTCATGATTCGATTCCTTTATCTTTATTGTGCTTAACTTATTTTAAATAGAACTGGAATGAGCGTGCTGAAGCTTTATGTAAATGAGTAAACTTGTCCGAACTGGATTGAGTACTCAAGTAAATTTTATGAGTTTAACTCGAATAGCGGAGATTGATTAAACATTGATGAATATAATGAAGTTAGCTGATTATCCTGAATGGTTAGATCAAGCGGCAAATTGGTTTGCCAATCAATGGGGCATTCCTGTTGAAGCGTACCGTGACAGCATTCAGATGTCGATTGAACAGCAGGATGGTGTTCCGCAATGGTATGTGATTCTAAATGATGAGCAGCAAATTATTGCAGGAGCAGGGATAATCGAAAACGATTTCCATGACCGCAAAGACCTTGCACCAAATTTATGTGCTTTATTTGTTGAAGAGGCTTATCGCAGGCAAAATATTGCCAAACAGTTGTTAGATTTCGCTCGAACAGATATGAAAAGAGCAGGATTCGAAAAGTTGTATCTGGTGACAGAGCTAAATGATTTCTATGAAAAGTGTGGCTGGACATTTTTAACCACGGTTCAGGGTGATGAAGGTGAGCCGATCAAAATGTATGTTGCAGATACGCTTTAAAACACAAATTTTAGGCAAATAAAAACCGACGATTCGAGTGATGATAAATCGTCGGTCAAAATCTTTTCCAATGGTTCTGGCTGCTAACACAACCATTGTTAAAGATGGAGAGTCATAATGAAAGGTCACCGAAAACATTGCGGATGCCGTGCAATGTCCAATCGGTTGCTGCGACCTTGTACCCTATATAACGCTGCTGGTTGAGGATTGGTTGACATAAAAATGAAAAAAAAGTGAAAAAAATTTATAATTATTTCTTAAAGCCAGTCTAATTAGGTTTATCTTTATGATTTCATTGCGTTTGTATTATCTCTGGTTTTTTATTATTTGTTTGGCCTCGACTTTATTCGCAGGTGTGCTGGCTGCGATTTTACCAAATAGTCTGGGCGGTGTGCTCACCGCGATTCCTTATCTCATTGCCATCATTTTTGTTTTGTTTAAATTTCTCAAGCAACAACGCCGTGCCCCGACGCAGCAAGAGAAGAAACGCTTAAGTATCGGTTTTAGTCTGATCTTTTGGGGCTACAACGCATGTGGTTTATTACTGGGGCTGTATATTTTTGCGCGTAAAGATCCTGAAATCTGGCAGAATTTCTTACTCTATTTAAAACAGCCGCAATTTTTACTTGCCGTTTTAGCCATGTGGTTGGTGATTGCGTTGCCGTTATTTTTAATTACGTACTGGTTCTATGGGCCGCAAGCACAAAGAATGGCCAATAAGATGTTTCACTAATTAAAGAAAGTTTACTTGTTATTCAGTTTTATTCTGCTAAGACTTAAATATAGAACGAATCAAAATCATGCGGGATGAGGGTAAGATGCAAAAGCAGACTGTTTTAATCACAGGCGCAAGTGGTTTTATTGGTTCGCATTTGTTGCCCCTCCTGTTAGAGCGAAACTTTCAGATCATTGCTTTAACCCGACAGCCAAATCGGGATGCTGAGCATTCTGCGTTGCGGTGGGTAAATGATCTTGATCAAATTGAAACTCAACAGATTGATTATGTGATTAATCTGGCTGGTGAAAATATTGGCGCAAAACGCTGGACTGAAAAGCGTAAGCAGCAATTAATACACAGCCGTGTTGCGGTAACCGAGCAACTGTATCAATGGCTGGAGCGTAAGCAAATTTTTCCGAAGTGTATTATCTCAGGTTCTGCGATTGGCTATTACGGTATTGATCCTCAACAGCAATGGCAGCTGATTTGTGATGAAAATACAGCGCCGCAATCCATTTTTATGTCTGAGCTTTGCCAAGTGTGGGAGCAAACGGCTTTAAAGTTTAGCCAACAAAATACCAAGATTATTCGTTTAGGTGTGGTTTTTGGACAGGGTGGGATTTTGCCGCAGATGCTGTTACCAATTCGCTTGAATACTGTGGCAAAAATTGGTTCAGGACAGCAACCGGTAGTGTGGATTCATATTCAAGATGTATTGAATGCCATCCTTTTCTTGCTGCAATCCACTCATCCTCAACAGGTATATAATCTTGTTGCACCTGATCAAATCAATCAACAAAAGTTTGCTCAAATAGCTGCTCATATTTTAAAGCGCAAACCTTTTATGACGGCTCCAAAATGTATCTTCGAATTGATATTGGGCGAACAATCGCAATTGATTTTAAATGGACAGTATGTGATTCCTCAGGCTTTGCTCGAACAGGGCTTCCAATTTCAATATCCAGATTTGAATGGAGCTTTGACCGAAATTCTAGCAAGACATTAAATTCTGTTGCTTTAGGCGCAGCGGTGAATACGCTTGAGGATCGACAATGGTCTCTTGTCCTAACATAAGTTGGCGCAACAGTCGCGCCGAGCCAGAACCCATACATAAGCCATTACGGAAATGTCCAAAATTGGCCCAAAGATTTTCCAGTTCAGGCATGGCACCAATATAAGGAATGCCTTGTGGCGAACTTGGGCGTAGGCCTGCCCAATGTTTCACAATAGGGAAGTGTTGTAGCTCAGGCACCATTTCCAGACATGCAGTTAAAATATCCTGCTGGGTTTGCTCATCAACTTCTGTACTAAAGCCAGTTTCGGCCATACTAGAACCACAAACAATGTGACCATCTTGACGTGGAATCAGGTACATCACCCGATTCATACACATGGTCGGTAACCAGTTTTCAGGGGTTTTAAATAATAGCATTTGTCCTTGTACGGGCTGTATAGGAATATGGCGTTGTAGTTGCTCGGCCCATTGCTGACTCCATGCACCTGAAGTGATGACCACATGACCCGCGGTAAATTTCTGACCATCTTCAGTTTCAATTCCGAGCACTTTCTTATTCTGAATAATTAATTTTTCAACAGGACAATGTTCAAAAAAACGGACGCATGGATGTTGTTTTAAATAGCTGATCAAGGATTGTAATAAACGTGGATTGCGGACATTCGAGAGTTGGGGAAAATAGATTGCTTGTTGGAATTGTTGGGAAATATAAGGATTAATCTGTTCGAGTTTGGAGCGATTGAGCAACTCACATTGCTGCATTGGTTCCTGATATCGAGTGGCATAATTCAAGCCAACTTCGAAATCTTCCTGATCAAAGATCAGCATGCCTGTATCGTGGATCTGAAAATCAATGCCAGTAATAGGGAGGAGCTTCTCATTCCATGTCTGGTAGAGTGATTTTCCGTATTGCGCCAGTTGATTGACTTCGGGTGCATAACGCCATGGATACATTGGGGAGAGAATACCGCCACCTGCCCATGAGGCAGCTTGACCTGCAAGTTGTTGGTCAAAAATATCGACAGAGCAGCCTTGTTCAGCTAGTTCCAATGCTGACATTAAGCCGCTAATACCCGCACCAATGATGGCAATATGCATGATAAAGTTAAACCAGTTTTATTTGCTTAATTTTGTTGAGCACCCAAATTTGATCTAAATTAATAAGAATAAATACACGGCAGAGTCTTGCCGAGTTCTCAATCTATTTTAGGCTTAGCCTTCAGCTGGACTTACTTTGGTTTTGCCCAAAGTAAGCAAAGGCATTGTCATCTGCAAAACTTAAGGTCATGGTTATCTTTCGATATAAACTACGCACTGCGTTTGTCTTACACTCGGACAAAGCTTTGCTTTGTTAAACCTCGTTCAGGTTGCAGATGACGTTTCCGCGTATCAAATTTAAGAACATTCTAGATTAAAAGAAATTATCTCATCTCTTTTAATCTACGTGCTGCATCTTCAGCAAAATACGTCCAGATCCCATCAGCACCTGCACGACGGCAGCACATCAAAGATTCCAGAATCACGCTGTCAGATAACCAACCATTCTGAATCGCACCTGCAAGCATGGCATATTCACCACTCACCTGATAGAGGAAAGTTGGTACGCCAAAAGTATCTTTTACTTCACGCACCACATCTAGATAAGGCATACCCGGTTTAACAATCACCATATCCGCACCTTCTTGTAGATCAAGTGCAATTTCATGAAGTGCTTCGGCACGGTTGCCAATATCCATTTGGTAATTGTATTTATTGCCGCCTTTCAGGTTGCTGGCAGAGCCGACCGCATCACGGAAAGGGCCGTAGAAACTAGAAGCATATTTTGCTGAGTACGCCATGATATTGGTGTAGATAAAATCATTTTGCTCAAGCGCTTGGCGGATCGCACCGATACGGCCATCCATCATGTCACTGGGTGCAATTACATCGGCGCCAGCCGCAGCATGACTGAGTGCCTGTTTCACTAGGCATTCGACAGTTTCATCATTTAACACATAACCTGTGTCATCAATAATGCCGTCTTGACCATGTGTGGTATAAGGGTCAAGAGCGCCATCGGTAATTAGCACCATTTCTGGTAATTCTTTTTTGAGTAGACGGCAAGTCGTTTGAACTAAACCATTTTCGTCCCAAGCGGCTTCCGCTGTTAAACTTTTATCTTCTTGTGGTGTTACAGGGAATAAAGCAAGTTTGGATACACCGAGTTCAAGCAGGGTTTCTGCTTTTTTAAGTAGTAAATCAGCTGACAAACGCTGCACATTTGGCATGCTTGGAATGTCTTGAGTTTGTTGTTGTCCTGGTAATACAAACACTGGATAAATCAAGTGATCTGCCGTTAAATGTGTTTCGCTGACCATGGCACGAAGTTGGTCATTTTTACGGATACGGCGCATGCGAGTCGCAGGAAAAGCTGGACGATTGAACGTATAAGTCATAACAATCTCGATGTTCAGTATTACACTAGGGGAATAATTGAGGTATTAAGTCACGCGAGGGAGAGCTTGGCGACTTCGCTCAATTACGAACCTCGCTATTGTAGCCCCATATTTTTAGATTTGTGCAAAATAATGGAAAGTTATTCTTTCCATTGAGTGTAGGCCGCGTATGAATGATGTAAAGAAAAACTGGACTGGCAATATTCAGTTAGGTGCAAAGGCAGATCACCAAGTGGTCTTGAAACAGTTATGTAAAGCATTTAATGCCTGTCCATTTTTTAAATACAGTGGCATGGTCATGCGAGTAGTCGATGATCAAATTGAAGCCTATGTGGAGATGCAGCCAGAACTGGTCGGGAATCTGGCATTTCAGATTTTACATGGTGGTGTGGCTGCCACGATTCTGGACAGTATTGGTGGTGTGGCGGCCATGGAGCAGCTTTATCGCCGTGCCTCACCAGAAGATTTGCCTGATACCATCAAAAAAGTATCACGCTTAGCCACGGTAGATATGCGTGTCGATTATCTGGCGCCAGGGCGTGGTAAATATTTTATTGCCCGTGCCGAAACCTTACGTTTGGGGCGTAAAGGATGCACTATGCGCATGACCATGGTGAATGATGAAGATAAACCCATTGCGACTGCAATCGCATCGTATGCTTATTAATTCTTAAAATAAAAATATTAAGCACCTCTCATGTAAAGTGTGAGAGGTGGCTTTCATTTCTAAGTCCATCTTTTGTTCCTTTCAATTCTATTTTTATACGAGTCAATTCTGCTGTTCTCCCGTGAAACATGTCATGGCGAGCTGATCCAAAATTATTCACAAACTGGATAGAGATCTGGAAAAAGTGGATAGAGCCTGAGGCTGAATCACGCTTCAATCAAGAAAAGGTTTTTATTGATTGGAGGACATAAAAATGACGACACGTAATATTGCCGAATGGCAGGATTTTATTACAGGCTGTCTCGACTTTCGCCCTAAGGATGGGGTATTTCGTATCGCACGTGATATGTTCACTGAAGCTGAACTTTTCGATTTGGAAATGGAATTCATTTTTGAAAAAGTCTGGATTTATGCCTGCCACGAAAGCGAAATTCCTAACAATCATGATTTCCTGACGGTTCAAATTGGACGCCAACCGTTAATCATTAGCCGTGATGGTCAAGGCCAACTGCATGCCATGATCAATGCCTGTGAACATCGGGGTGCGACCTTGACGCGCGTTGCCAAAGGCAATCAATCCACTTTTACCTGTCCGTTCCATGCGTGGTGCTATAAGTCAGATGGCCGTCTGGTCAAAGTCAAAGCGCCTGCTGAATATTGTGAAGATTTTGATAAGTCCAGCCGTGGCCTCAAGCAAGGACGCATTGCCAGTTATCGTGGTTTTGTTTTTGTGAGTCTAGATACACAGGCAACGGATAGCCTTGAAGACTTCTTGGGGGATGCCAAAGTATTCCTCGATTTAATGGTAGAGCAGTCACCGACTGGCGAGTTAGAAGTCCTGCAAGGCAAGTCGGCCTATACCTTTGCAGGAAACTGGAAGCTGCAAAATGAAAATGGACTGGATGGCTATCACGTCAGTACCGTGCACTATAACTATGTCTCCACTGTGCAACATCGTCAGCAAGTCAATGCAGCTAAAGGTGATGATCTGGATACTCTGGATTACAGCAAATTAGGCGCAGGTGATAACCAGACCGATGATGGCTGGTTCAGTTTTAAAAATGGTCACAGCGTTTTATTCAGCGATATGCCAAATCCTGCGGTCCGTCCTGGTTATGACACCGTCATGCCTTATCTGCTGGAAAAATATGGTGCTAAGCGTGCGGAATGGGCCATGCATCGCCTAAGAAATTTGAATCTTTATCCAAGTTTATTCTTTATGGATCAGATCAGTTCACAGCTGCGCATTGTGCGTCCAGTGGCATGGAATAAAACAGAAGTGATTAGCCAGTGTCTCGCTGTAAAAGGGGAGTCAACCGAAGCGCGTCGTAACCGTATTCGCCAGTTTGAAGACTTTTTCAATGTCTCTGGATTAGGTACGCCAGATGATTTGGTGGAGTTCCGTGAACAGCAAAAAGGTTTCCAAGCGCGTCTGGAACGCTGGAGTGATATTTCTCGCGGTCACCATAATTGGTGTTATGACATGACTCAAAATGCACAAGATCTTGGAATCCGACCTGTGATTACGGGGTGTGAGCTGACGCATGAAGGTTTATATGTCAATCAGCATGGTCATTGGCAACGTTTAATGCTGGATGGTTTAAATCGCAAAGCTTTAAAAATGCAGGATATTACTTATCAACTTGATACAGCAACGGAAGAGGTATAAGTCATGACTGCTGAATTACATTTTGCTGTTTCACAATTCCTTTATCAAAAATCAGAGTTATGCGACCGTTATGACTGGGATGCCTATCTGGAACTGTATGATGAAGATAGTGAATATCACATTCCACAATGGATTGATGATCATCAGTATGTCGAAGATCCAAATCAGGGTTTGTCTTATATCTATTATGCAGACCGTTCGGGGCTGGAAGACCGTGTATTCCGTATCCGTACAGGGAAAGCAGCATCGGCGACACCATTACCACGCACTCAGCACAGTATTCAAAATGTACAGGTCAAAAGCCTGCCAGATGGTTTGATTGAAGCCAGAGTCGGATGGAGCACCTTATATAACCGTCAAGGGCTGGAAGGTTGTTTCTATGGACATGCCACTTACGTGTTAAGACAAACGGCTGAAGGATTCCGTATTCGCCGTCAGCACACGATTTTGCTAAATGACAAAATTGATTCGGTGTTGGATTTTTATCATGTTTAAGGGAGCGTCATGATGGGACATTCAGTTGCACTTAATTTTGCCGATGGGAAAACCTTCTTTATTTCGGTACATGAAGATGAACTGTTACTTAATGCTGCCATTCGTCAGGGCATTAATTTACCGCTGGATTGCCGTGAAGGGGTGTGCGGAACCTGTCAGGGACAGTGTGAAACAGGCATTTATGAACAGGAATATGTGGATGAAGATGCTTTAAGTGAACGTGATTTGGCAGAGCGCAAGATGTTGGCTTGCCAAACTCGAGTTAAATCCAATGCTGCATTCTATTTCGATCATAGTTCTGAAATCTGCAACGCTGGCGAGACATTGAAAATTGCAACGCAAGTGACTCAGGTTGAGCTGGTGTCCGAGACAACTGCGATTTTGCATGTCGACGCCAGTTCATCCGCCAAGCAGTTAGAGTTTTTACCTGGTCAGTATGCACGTTTGCAGATCCCTGAGACTGATGACTGGCGTTCTTATTCTTTTGCCAATCGTCCGAATCAGACCAATCAATTGCAGTTTTTAATTCGCTTATTACCCGATGGCGTGATGAGTAATTATTTACGTGATCGTTGCCAAGTAGGTCAAACCATCATGATGGAAGCACCTCTCGGCAGTTTCTATTTGCGTGAGGTTGAGCGTCCATTGGTGTTTATTGCGGGTGGAACAGGTTTATCGGCATTTTTAGGCATGCTGGACAATATTGCGGAACAAACGAATGCACCTGCAATCCAGCTGTATTACGGGGTCAATCAGGAAACTGATTTATGTGAACAATCCCGTTTGCAAGGCTATGCTGAACGTTTACCAAATTTCAATTATCAACCTATTGTCACACAAGCTTCGGAGACTTGGGTAGGCAAAACAGGTTATATCCACGAGCATCTGAATCGGGAACAACTCGCGGAACAAGCCTTTGACATGTATCTATGTGGTCCGCCACCGATGATCGAGGCTGTTAAAGGCTGGCTGGATGGACAAGCATTAGACAACTATCGTTTGTATAGCGAAAAGTTTTTACAAAGCAATACGGCTCGCAATTGATCGGCTGCGTTGCCAAACGATTGACACAAAACAGGGGGAGAGGAAATCCCCCTGTTTAAGATAAATAAGCCGTTTGAAAAATTAAAAATCTCAACGTGAGCATACGTTGAAACATCTACTTTAAGGGAATAAAAATGAAGACAATTGATGTGAATCATGTGATCAATCGGGATCGGCTGTCGCCCTTGCAATGGCTGGTTTTTGCATTGGGCTTTCTGGTGTTTTTCTGTGATGGTTTGGATACCGGGATTATCGGTTTTATTGCGCCTGCGTTACTGGATGACTGGGGGATTAGTAAACCTGAATTGGCGCCAGTCCTGAGTGCGGCACTGGTAGGTATGTCGATTGGTGCGATTATTTCTGGGCCATTGGCGGATAAATTTGGACGTAAAGGCGTGATTGTGTCCACGACTTTATTATTCTCTATATTTACCATTCTGTGTGGTTTTGCTTCTTCTACACAAGACCTGATGATTTACCGCTTCATCACAGGCGTTGGATTAGGCGCGGCCATGCCGAATATCAGTACTATCGTTTCAGAATATATGCCTGCAAAACGCAAAGCTTTCCTCACGGGACTGGCAGGTTGTGGTTTTATGCTGGGCATTTCTTGTGGTGGGGTGTTGTCGGCCTATTTACTGGAAAATTTAGGTTGGGCCAAAGTGGTAATTCTAGGTGGGATTATTCCTTTATTTTTAGTGGTCGCTTTAATCTTGAAATTGCCAGAATCTGTACCGTATCTGATTAAAAAAGAGCAGCAAAATAAAGCTCAAAGCATTCTGGAAAAAGTTCAAGGTCATGCTTTTGCTGACGCCGTCAAAATTGAGTTAGCTCAAGTCGATGTCAATCATACTGATAGTCCAGTCAAAACCGTATTAACGAAATATCTCTGGGGATCAGTCATGCTGTGGCTGTGCTGTTTCATGAGCCTGTTAGTGTTTTATCTACTCACCAGCTGGATGCCTACGATTTTAAAAACTGCTGGTTTCAGTACCCAGCAATTTAGCTTGATTGCGTCTATTTTCCCATTTGGTGGAGTGGTCGGTGCTGTGATTATGGGCTGGTATATGGATAAGTTGAATCCAACCATCGTGATCAAATATGCATATTTAATGGCATTTATGCTGTTTATCGTTGCGGGTTTCGTCAGCTCAAGTATTTTGTTGCTCGGAATCAGCATTTTCCTGATTGGTGCTTTGTTGACGGGCGCTCAATCGTCACTGTTACCTTTGGCTGCTTTATTTTATCCATCGCAGTGTCGTGCAGTCGGCGTGTCATGGATGCATGGGATTGGACGAGTTGGCGCAATTTTTGGGGCATTTTTCGGTTCGTATATCTTTACCTATGAAATCAGCCTTGGTGGTATTTTCTACCTCTTGGCCTTACCGACGTTTATTGCCTTTATTGCGTTAAGTTTAAAAGCGATGCGTCAAAACAATAAAGCCAATCCTGTCTTAAGCACCAGTTAAGACGTTAAAAAAGCCCAGTGCTTTTTGACACTGGGCTTTGATTTTATGAATACATCGCACTAGATTTTATTTCGGGTTTCACTCGGTTTTTCGCCAAACTCCTCTTTGTATTCTTGCGCAAAACGGCTGAGGTGATTAAAGCCCCAATCATAAGCGAGTTTGGAAATGGAAATTTTTTGCTGTTTACTTGCATGACTCAATATTTTATAGATTTGCTGAAGCCGATATTTACGTAAATAGGCCATTGGACTGAGTCCATAATATTGTTGAAACTCTTCATACAGTTTGGATTTAGAGACACCCGCCAAACGTTGTAAACTCTCGGCATCGAAGGATTCCTGTGCGTGTTGTACAATAAAATTCTTCACTTTTCGGATATATGCTGGCTCCATCTGATTGCTACGGTCATGCAATGCCGCAGAATAATTATTTTCCTGAGACAGCAGCAGGGCTTTAATCACAAAATTTTCATAGTCTTCAGAAAACATCGACAAACCCGAAAAGTCTGCATAATGTGATTTGAGTTGTAAAAAGTTTTCAATGTTATTCCACCAAGCTTTCATCAGCCCAGTCATGCTGAGCGAGATTTCAGGGTTAAAGACCAGCGCCTGTTCAAGTGGTTGATTGAGGAGCTCTGATAGCACCAGATGCAGACTTTTTTCGGGAATCACCACCTGAAACTTTTGACAATCCTGATTAATAACCAAGTCCTGTAAATCCTGATTGGAAACGATGAGCCCAGTATTCGCATCGGATTGATATTTGGCACCACGAATGCTCAGTGTTTGCTTGCCATGAAACGGCAGGCTGATGCTATAGGCTTTTAGATTGGAAATGTTGATTGCAACGTTGGCACCATAACTAATAGTCCCGATCGCCATTTTTTTATGAGGAAGTCGCATGCCGTCATAATGAAAGTCGAGTGTCTCCCGACACAAGGTATCCAGACGATGCTCGCCACAAATCATCGACATTACATTTTGTGCAAAATCGGCTTGATGCGAATGATGGATAAGATCCATGTTTTGGCTGAGTGATGTCATAGTCCTTTCACCTAGCGAAGTGCTTATTGTTTTAGCAGCAAGAAAAATGCCATTTTGATCCATAAATGAGCGTATTTATTCTTAGCTCTCTGGAAGGGCAATTGAACAGAAATGCTGTTCCAGCTTGTTTCATTAGAGCAAACTCAAGCAAATATACAAGCCCGTAGGGAATATATCTTTATGCTTTATAGGTATGTTAAATGCAGGTCTCGAGCGTAGGGTATTGATTTGTGCAATGGCTAAATAGCCAAACTTTAAGTTTTAAATCATTCATAAAATATCAATTTATAAGAATTGAACGCATCAGTTATTTTTTTTAATCTCGCCATATGATTTTTTATCGGTAAAATGCGAAATAATTTTTGCTCCTATTTTTTTGCGCTTTGGTTTTTAACATTCAGTTAAGTTTTCAAAATTAAACTGATCGGCTGATTAAACCAAAAGTTAAAAATCTCTTTAATTTTCAGGAATAACTTATGACTGACGCTCAAGCCAACCCACAGGATGCTGCTTCAGATTCGGCATCAGATGATGCAATGAAAGCAAAACGTAAAAAATTTCTCGGATTTTTCGCGCTCATTCTCATTCTTGCTGCAATTCTGTATGGCATCTGGGCGTTATTCTTTAATCATTCTGTCAGTACCGATAATGCTTATGTGGGAGCTGAAACAGCGCAAATTACCTCAATGGTGAGTGGGCAAGTTTCTGAAGTATTGGTGAAAGATACCCAACAGGTAAAAAAAGGCGATGTGCTGGTGCGAGTTGATGAGCGGGATGCCAAGATTCAATTAGCACAGGCGCAAGCTGAACTTGCCAAAGCACAACGTCAATATAAGCAGACTCAGGCAAATAGCAGTTCTTTAAACTCTCAGGTTGTTGTGCGTAATGATGAGATCAGCAGTGCGCAAGCACAAGTGACCAAAGCCCAAGCGGATTATGATCGTGCGGCATTGGAACTCAAACGCCGTAATGAGCTTGCTGCGACAGGTGCAATCTCTAAAGAAGAATTAAGTAAAGCGCAAAGTGCCGTTTCGACTGCAAAAGCCAGTCTAGAGCTGGCTCAAGCAGGTTTAGCTCAGGCAACCTCTAGCCGTAAAGCCGCTGAAAGTACCTTTGCTGCCAATGAAGCCTTGATTCAAGGGGTAAATGAAGCGTCAACACCAGATGTGCTCGTCGCAAAAGCTCATGTAGAACAAGCTGCGCTGGATTTGGAACGTACCGTGATTCGTGCACCTGTGGATGGTGTGATTGCCCGTCGTAATATTCAGATTGGTCAACGTGTAGCACCAGGTACAGTCATGATGTCGGTGGTGCCTTTATCTGCACTGTATGTCGATGCAAACTTTAAAGAAAGCCAACTGGCGAAAGTGAGAGAAGGTCAGCAAGTTACGCTACGATCAGATCTTTATGGCGATGATGTGGTGTATCACGGGACTGTGCAAGGTTTCTCGGGTGGAACAGGGGCGGCATTTGCTTTGATTCCAGCACAAAATGCGACAGGCAACTGGATTAAAGTGGTACAGCGTTTACCCGTACGTATTACTCTTGATCCAAAAGAACTTGCACAACATCCATTGCGCGTCGGGTTGTCGATGCAAGCGGATATTGATCTCGCATCGAAGTAATCAGCCATGAAAACGCAAACTCCTTTTGCAGAACTCAGTGGTGGGCGCTTACTGCTTGCAGCTTTTGTGATCGCCCTTTCAAATTTTATGGTGGTACTGGATACCACCATTGCTAACGTTTCTGTGCCTCATATTACAGGGAACCTTGCAGTTTCTAGCTCTCAAGGGACATGGGTCATTACTTCTTATGCTGTTGCAGAAGCAATTTGTGTCCCTTTAACAGGTTGGCTGGCAGGACGTTTTGGTACGGTTCGGGTATTTGTCTTCGGATTGATTGGTTTCACCATTTTCTCATTCCTTTGTGGTTTAGCGACTTCACTGGAAATGTTGGTGTTTTTCCGAATTGGACAAGGTCTTTGTGGTGGCCCACTGATGCCGCTCAGTCAAACCTTGCTCATGCGAATTTTCCCACCAGAAAAGCATGCTCAGGCAATGGGGCTTTGGGCGATGACCACGGTTATTGGGCCAATTTTAGGGCCGATCCTCGGGGGCTTGATCAGTGATAATTTGTCTTGGCACTGGATATTCTTCATTAATATTCCAGTTGGTATTGTCTGTACCTTAGCTGCCATACGCTTATTGTCTGTGGCTGAAACCAAAACCGAAAAACTACGGATTGATGCTATTGGTCTAGGTTTATTGGTGTTGTGGATTGGCGCACTGCAATTAATGCTGGATCTCGGACATGAACGAGACTGGTTTAATAACACCAGCATCATTATTCTGGCGCTGGTCGCAGCAGTAGGCTTTATTGTCTTTATGATCTGGGAGCTGACCGAAAAGCACCCGGTGGTCAATCTTTATGTGTTCAGGCATCGGGGCTTTGCTGTTTCGGTACTGGCGTTGGCCTTTGGCTTCGGTTCCTTCTTTGGCAGTATCGTACTCATTCCACAGTGGTTGCAGATCAATCTGGGCTATACCGCGACATGGGCGGGTTATCTCACTGCCACGATGGGCTTTGGTAGTTTAACCATGTCTCCGATTGTGGCGAAGTTATCGACCAAATATGATCCGCGGGCATTGGCAAGTTTTGGGTTGGCCTTGCTTGGCGTTGTCACTCTGATGCGTGCATTCTGGGTGACTGATGCTGACTTTATGGCCTTGGCGTGGCCTCAAATCCTGCAAGGTTTTGCGGTGCCATTCTTCTTTATTCCGTTGTCGAATATTGCAATGGGCTCAGTATTGCCACAAGAAATGGCATCTGCCGCAGGCTTAATGAACTTCCTTCGAACTATGGCTGGTGCGATTGGTGCGTCGATTGCAGTCACCATTTGGGATGATCATGCCAAAGTCGCACGTAGCGAAATGGTCAATAATCTGCATCCGCAAGAAGTCCAAAATAGTCTGCTTCAGAATGGATTCTCACCTGATGCAACGCTGGGTGTGATTGCCAATTTAGTGGATAAAGAAGCGATTACCATGTCGGCCAACCATGTGTTTATGCTGTTGGCGATTGTGTTTGTATTTGCCAGTGCCTTGATCTGGCTGAGTCCAAAACCGAAAGGGAATACGGGTGGCATGCCGACCCACTAAAAATTATGAACTAAAAAAGCATCTCTTCTGAGGTGCTTTTTTATGTATAAAAATAGTGTTTTAAGCTGTAATTGATAGATTTTGCCTATTTTTTTCTAGAGAAAGCATGCCAGAATCCAGTTGAAAGCGATAAGGATTGCATTGTAATCACACGGAGGGATATTACTGGGCTTAGGAGATAAAGTCTAGAATCATTGAATATTATTAAAAATTTATTTTTATCAAAGATTAAAACCTCTATACCTGAGAATAAATAAACTAGCATGGCAATTGCATGGATAGGCAGGTATATATAATGGAGTTATCACGTGAATCATAGATATTCATTTTTTTTCAGCAGTTTATTGGCTGTTGGTTTATTACAGGGATGTGGGAATGATTCCTCATCAGATCAATCAGGCAAAGACTCAAATACAGGCCAACCTTCAAAACCTAATCTGATTATTGATCAGGACCCAAGTAGTTGTAGCAAACTGGCAGAAGATGGCTCGAGTATTGTGGTCGGTTCGGATCAGAATGGTGATCCTGCGGCACCAGAAGGTGCATCGGGTTATCGTTTAAACAATACAGTCAAATATGCCGATAAATATATGGTGGTGGCGAATACGCCATTGGCAGTAAAAGCTGGATGTGAAATTTTAAAAGCGGGTGGAACTGCGGTGGATGCCGCTGTAGCTGTACAAGCGGTGTTAGGTTTGGTGGAGCCACAATCCAGTACCATTGCGGGCAGTGGTTTCATGATGTATTACGATGCAGAAAGCAAAACGGTTACCGCCTATGATGGACGGGAAACTGCACCTGCTGCTGCCAATGAATATTATCTGGTTCGACAGGATATACATGATCCAGAATCTCCCGCACCTGTGCCGAGTGCCCGTCGCAGTGGCCGTTCTATTGGTGTGCCTGGGGTAATGCGTTTGCTGGAACAGGCACAACAGGAACATGGCAAACTGAAATGGGATCAGCTTTTTGATCAAGCCATTGTATTGGCAGATCATGGCTTCCGTATTCCTGGACGGCTGGCCGATGCAATTGCAAGTAATGCCGCTCATCTGGCGCTCGATGCAAATGCAGTCGCAACCTACTTTTATCCAGATGGTACACCGCGTAAAGTGGGTGAAACCATGACCAATAAAGCCTATGCCAAAACGCTAGAAACACTTGCAACCCAAGGTGCGAAAGCCATGTACAGCGGGCCGATGGCGAAAAATATTGTGGCTAAGGCAGGGCAAACTGTCGGGGATGATGCAGCCCGTACCCCAATTACCCCAAGCTTGATGACCTTACAGGACTTATCCAATTATCAAGTTAAAAAACGGACGCCAATCTGTACCACTTACAGAGACAGTTACTATGTATGTACCATGCCACCGCCATCATCAGGTGGGATCGCGGTTGCACAAACGCTGGGCATTTTAGAAAACTTTGAGATGAGTAAATACCCGCCTAAAAATCCAGAGAATGAAGGTGGGATCCCTGATGTCATGGGCGTACATTTAGTTTCTGAAACGGAACGACTGGCTTATGCAGACCGCGATAAATATGTAGCAGACACAGATTTTGTGCCTTTACCTGCGAAGGGCATTGCTAGTCTGATTGACAAAAACTATCTGAAACAACGTGCGGCATTGATCAATCCAGATCAAAGTATGGGCGTTGCACCAGCAGGCCAATTCGATTCCAATGCAGGGATTGATAAGACGGTTGAACATGGTACAACTCAATTCACGATTGTCGATGCGTATGGCAATGTGGTTTCAATGACATCGACAGTAGAAGCAAGTATGGGTTCATTCCATATGGTAGATGGCTTCCTGTTATCCAACCAGTTAACTGATTTTAGTGCCAATCCTGTTGATCAAACCGGTGCATTATTGGCGAATCGGGTAGAAGGTGGTAAGCGTCCACGCAGCACCATGGCACCAACGCTGGTATTTAAAGGAACAGCACCTGGTGATTTTTATATGGCAACAGGTTCACCGGGTGGCGGCACGATTATTCAATATGTAGTAAAAACGCTGGTCGGTGCATTGGACTGGAATTTGAACGCACAACAAGCCACGTCTTTGGTGAACTTTGGGGCGACCAATAGTCCCAATACCAATATTGATAGCTCGAATGACCAGTTGTCCTTACTTGAACTGATTGATGCGTTGAAAGTAAAAGGACATGGTATTTCCAATACCGCTCAAACCAGTGGGATTGCGACGATTATGAAAGTGAATATTGATAATCAAAGCAAATATGCGGGTGGAGTCGATCCACGCCGTGAGGGCATTGTGTTAGGTAATGGCGCACTATAGGTAAAATTCAAAAAAGCTGTCCTTGTGGCGGCTTTTCAATTTTGAACTTGAAAAATAAAGTGCAGTCACAATATAGAAGAATAAGCGTATATTTTGCTGATTGGTTAGAAATTAAGATTTAAATTCTAACGATCTATGTTATGATTGCGCTGTACTTTGGGGATGTTTCTGGCTTCGACGCTGGTGATGAAACTCATAGATGCATGCCGAGAGCGCATTTTCTCTCGTAAATAAAATTTGCATTTTAATAGTCGCAAACGACGAATCATACGCTCTAGCTGCCTAAGGGCAGCTTGTCCGCTTCACTGAATACTTGTGGTCAGTGAACCCGACTGAAGCGCACGCACACAAGTCCGTATAGAGTCAAGCCTCGGGGCTTTATACCAAACTTAGAGGATCGCGCTTTGTACCCTGTTCGTCGGGTCGCTTAGTGTTAAAACAATAGACGATATCTAAGCATGTAGTATTCTCGAGCGTAATGCTGGCGGACGCGGGTTCAACTCCCGCCATCTCCACCAAAATTCTCTATAAAAAAGCCACTTATTCTAAGTGGCTTTTTTATTGGATAGGTTTTTGATAGGCATTAAGAATAGTATTTAATTAAATCAATAAATGAATTTGAATATTAAAGAACCCAATCCATTAACTTTTAATAATCAGTAAATTACTTTCTAAATCTTGGGCTGCAAAGCAGTATTGCAAATAAAATAATACATATGCCAATAATACTGAACAGATCGGGTAATTCATGCCAAAAAATAAATCCCCAAATCCCTGCAAAAATAATAGCAATATAATTCATTGGGCCAATTTGTCCTGCTGGCGCTAAGCTATAAGCATACGACATAAAAAGTTGGCTAATGTTTGCTAAAAGTCCTGCGGCAATGAGCAGGCTTAATTCGTGCCAAGTGAAAATACGCCAGTGCCAGAACATTGGAATAGATGAAATTAAACTACCAAAAATGCAGAAGTAAAATACAATTCGTTCAGGTGGCTCTGTACTGGTTAAGGCTCTTACGGTAACAAAGGCCATGGCTGATAAAAAGCACGCACCTATGCCAATAAAAGACAACGCGTTAAATAAGCCTTGATCGGGTTTGGCAACAAATAAAACTCCAATCAACCCGATAAGAGCAGCAAAAATCATTGATTTAGTGATTTTTTCTTTTAAAAAAAGCCATGCAATCAGTGGAATAAAAATAGGAGAGGAATAGCTGAAAACCATAGCATTCGAGAGTTTTAGGTTGGCAATGGCATAGAAAAAACCATACATTGCAGCAAGACCAACCAAACTTCGCCAAGTGTGCATCCAGAGTTTATCTGTTTTAACGAAGTCTAATCCTTGTTTAAACAGCATTGGGATAAAAATAAATAAACCCACTGCATTTCTAAAAAACACAACTGTGGCATTGTCTACGGTTTGCGAAGCAAAACGAATGCACACTCCCATAATGGAAAACAAAAATGCTGATGTCAAAAGACAAAGCAAGGCTTTTCCAATTTGAGTCGAGGGCTGTGTCGGAGCAGACTGGTTTTGCATATACAAATGAGTTCTTGGTTTTCAGGATTATTTTAGCAGCAGTGATTGGTTTGAGGGAAATGTGCCGTAATTAATATGGGAAATGTGAAAAAGATGAGGTGATATGCCTCATCTTTTAAACTTTATTAGGTCACTGGTGCTGGGTTAAATACAGCGAGTGAATTATGGATACCCCAACGGTCTGACCATGTTTGTTGCTCTCCACTCGCCACTTGTAAAATCAGTTCAAAAAGTTCCCAACCTACTTCTTCAATGGTTTTCTTCCCAATGGCGATATCGCCAGCACTGATATCAATCAGGTCATACCAACGGTTTGCAATATTGTTTCGACTTGCCATTTTAATGACCGGCACGGCAGCCAACCCATAAGGTGTACCGCGGCCCGTTGTGAATACTTGAACTGTAATTCCAGAGGCCATTTGCTGCGTACCACAGATAAAGTCGCTTGAAGGGGTTGCCGCAAAGATTAAACCTTTTTTAGTCGGTCTTTGACCTGGTGCGAGAACTTCTACAATCGGTGAGCGACCCGATTTGGCGATCGATCCCATCGCTTTTTCTACAATGTTATTCAACCCACCTTTTTTATTACCTGGTGTGGTGTTGGCACTTCGGTCTACTTGGCCTGCTGCTAAATAGTCATCGTACCATTTCATTTCCCGAATTAGATCTTTGGCAACTTGTTCACTTGCTGCACGTGGAGTGAGTAAGTGAATACCATCTCGGACTTCCGTAACTTCAGAGAACATGACTGTACCGCCACACTGTACAATCAGGTCAGCTGCGAAACCAACGGCAGGGTTAGAGGTGACTCCAGAAAATGCATCACTACCGCCACATTGCATGCCTACAACCAAATGAGATGCTGGAACTTCTTCTCGAGTACGTTGATTAAGCTTTTCAAGGTGTTGTTCTGCCACGGATAAAATATGGTTGACCATACTTTCAAAACCGTTGTGGCGTTCATCTTGCAACTGAATAATATCTTCGTTTGCTAGGGGAATATATTTGTTTTCTTTAGGAATATTTAAAAGTCGTTCGGGTTGCATTTTTTCGCAGCCCAGACTCACAACCATAATTTCTCCACCAAAATTAGGGTTGAGTGCAAGATTATGAATTGTACGAATAGGAACAATTGCAGCAGGTGCATCAATTGCCACACCACAACCATATAAATGGTTTAATCCGACTACACCATCTACATTTGGATATTTAGGAAGTAAATCACGTTCAATAATTTTAACGACATAATCGACAATACCTTCGACACAATTCACACTGGTCGTAATACCTAAAATATTCTTTGTGCCGACGCTGCCATCCTTATTTTTATAACCTTTAAATGTATATCCGCTCAAGGCTGGAAGCTTTGGATCAGGACGAGTTGCTAACTCAAGATCCTCTAGCTCAGGTGCCTCAGGCATTTCGGTAACAGCTTCATTTACCCAAGAACCCGCGGGTAAATCTTTATTGGCATAGCCAATAACTTCGCCATAACGAACAATTGCTTCACCTTGCTTTAATGACTCTAATAAAACTTTATGTCCCTGTGGTACATGATCAACCAAGGTGAGTTGGTATTCTTCAATAGGTGTAGAGGTTGGTAACCCTCCGTCATTTACTACAATGGCTACATTATCAAGAGGACTAATTTTTATGAGGAGAGGCTTCAGCATGATCGTTCCTTGTATACATTTGAAGAGGGAGTCATAACGCTTAGTTTCTTTAAACGTTATGACCTAAAATTTTAAGAGGTAGGTTTTAACTCGAAGCGCTGGATTTTGCCGACCATAAACAGGTAGCAAATAATTGCGATGACCGCATGTATACCTACAAAAACAAGTGCACCATTGAAAGAGCCTGTCGAATTGATGATATAGCCAATCGCAATAGGGATCACAATGCCCGCTGTATTGCCGAAGGTATTGAATAACCCACCCGATAAACCAACCATTTCTTTTGGTGCGACATCCGACATAACCGCCCAACCTAAGGCTCCAAAACCTTTGCCAAAAAAGGCCAGTGACATGAAGAACAATATGGCTGTTTGCGAATCGACATAGTTACAAACCACGATACTGGTTGAGAGCAGCATGCCAAAAATAATGGGGAATTTGCGAGAGAAGGTCAGAGATTTATTCATCTTGATGAGTTTGTCGGAAATTACTCCTCCTAATACACCACCAATAAATCCACAAAGCGCCGGTAATACAGCCGCAAAACCAGCTTCTAAAATCGACATGTGGCGTTCTTTTACAAGGTAAACAGGGAACCAAGTAATAAAGAAATAGGTTAAGCAGGTAATACAATATTGAGCAATAAAAATACCGAGAAGCATACGAGAAGAGAGCAGTTTCTTAATATTTTTAAAATTCATCTTGTTGTTTTCATCAGCAACTTTAAGCTGATTTTCACCCATGCTGGTAATGGCGCCGCCTGCTTGTAAATATTTGAATTCATCTGAGTTAATCGTAGGATGCTTTTCTGGGCTATAAATGACTTTTAACCAGATAAAAGCAATCACAATGCCTAGTCCACCCATAATCCAAAACACAGATTGCCAATGAATATGGGCAACCAGCCATCCCATGAATGGTGCAAATATGACAGTGGCAAAATATTGAGCCGAGTTAAATATCGCTGCGGCAGTTCCGCGTTCTTTGGTTGGAAACCACGCTGCGACAATCTGACTATTGCCCGGAAATGCAGGACTTTCAGATAATCCAACCAAGAAACGTAAGATAAATAATGAAGCAATAATAAGAGGGATAGAACCTAAAATATCGACAAAGCCTAAGAGAATCGTGAAAAATGACCAGAGCAGAATGCTCCAGAAATAAACTCTCCGTGCACCGAATTTGTCGAGTAACCATCCACCTGGAATTTGACCAATGACATATGCCCAGCCAAATGCAGAGAAGATATATCCCATGGTCACAGTGCTTAAACCAAGCTCTTGCGACATCGGGGCGGCAGCCATCGAAAGCGTCGCCCGATCACCGTAATTTAATGAAGTAACTAAAAAAATCATCGCTAAAATGTAATAGCGCGTTTTATTATGTTTTGCTCTTGGCTGACTCACAGCAGCAAGATTTGTTTGCAAATTATCCATATACAAACTCTTTTAATAATCGACCTATTTGCATATCCGTGAAATAGGTGACGTCATGTCAAATTCATCGATAGGATAAAGGAGAAATGAAATTTCTGTCTCTATCCTAAAGTCCTATTCTAAACCGCGCCTTAGATGTATGACATCATATGATTAAAAATATTATTTTGGCAAGTAGGCTGATAAAAATAATTTTTCGATGCATTATATTGACAAGTCATATGATGTCTTATAAGTTTTACAAATGAAAATAATTTCAATATGCCAAGGAGTATTTTAATGGCGACCTCTACACCTATCGTTAGATCAATTCGAGCAATTCCCGTTGCTGGACATGACAGTATGCTGCTCAATTTGAGTGGCGCTCATGGACCGTATTTCACTCGTAACATACTTATTATTGAGGATAATTCTGGAAATATTGGGGTAGGCGAAATTCCGGGCGGAGAAAAAATTTTAGCGACATTAAATGATGCTAAAGCCTTGGTAGAAGGGCAGCCGATTGGCGAATATAAAAATCTACTTAAAAAAATTCAGCAGACCTTCGCAGACCGTGACAGCGGTGGACGTGGCAATCAGACCTTTGATTTACGAACTACGATTCATGTTGTAACGGCTTATGAGTCGGCACTACTTGATTTACTGGGTAAGCATTTAAATGTGAACGTTGCGAGCTTATTAGGTGAAGGTCAGCAACGTAGTGAAGTTGAAGTTCTCGGATATTTATTCTTTATCGGTGACCGAAAACAGACTTCATTAGACTATGCGACCTCACCACATCTAAAGCATGACTGGTACCAAGTCCGTCATGAAAAAGCGTTAACGCCTGAGGCTGTACAGCGTTTAGCAGAAGCATCTTATGACCGTTATGGTTTTAAAGACTTTAAATTAAAAGGTGGTGTATTACAGGGCGAACAAGAAGCTGAAGCTGTTACAGCTATCGCGCGCCGTTTTCCAGAAGCGCGTGTGACGCTTGATCCAAACGGCGCATGGTTTTTAGACGAAGCCATTGCTTTAGGTAAACACCTTAAAGGTGTGTTGGCCTATGCAGAAGACCCGTGCGGAGCAGAACAAGGTTATTCAAGTCGTGAAATTATGGCCGAGTTTAAACGTGCCACAGGTTTACCCACAGCGACCAATATGATTGCGACCGACTGGCGCGAAATGTCGCATAGTATACAATTGCAAGCCGTTGATATTCCTTTGGCTGATCCACATTTCTGGACATTGGAAGGCTCGGTTCGAGTTTCACAGCTCTGCAATATGTACAATTTAACGTGGGGTTCGCATTCTAATAATCACTTCGATATTTCACTTGCGATGTTTACCCATGTTGCAGCCGCGGCGGTAGGCAAGGTAACGGCAATTGATACGCACTGGATTTGGCAAGAAGGTACAGATCAGCTAACGAAAGAGCCGCTTGAAATTAAAGACGGTAAAATTCAGGTGCCAACAGCTCCAGGACTTGGGGTTGAGCTGGACTGGGATCGAATTAATCAAGCCCATGAGCTGTATAAATTAAAAGGTTTAGGAGCTCGTAATGATGCCGATGCAATGCAATATTTAATTCCTAACTGGTCGTTTAATAATAAAAAGCCCTGTCTGGTTCGTTAATTTTTAGCGATGTCTAGATAATTTGCTTTTTTGATTGTTTGCAAACTTTGCTGCTCATACGAGCAGCTTTTTTATGTCTATTTATTCGCTTTTTCAGTAAAAGTTTTTTAAATATTTTATAAAACAAGTAGTTGTGTTGTCATATTTTGGAAAAAATTAATCTTTTTTAAAATTTTAAACTTTCAGGGGAAAAAGATATTGATCAGAAGAAAACTTATGATGTAAGATGTCTGACAACATAAACGCAGATGGATATTTTATAATGGATGCTCTTGAGTTAAAAAACATTGTTTCTGATGGTCTTCTTTCTTTTCCAGTGACCGACTTTGACCAAAATGGGGACTTTAATAAATCTTCTTATGCAAAACGTCTTGAATGGTTAGCGCCTTATGGCGCAAGTGCATTATTTGCTGCGGGTGGTACAGGTGAGTTTTTCTCGTTAACTGGCAATGAATACGCTGACGTAATTAAAACAGCGGTTGATACTTGTAAAGGCAGTGTACCGATTATTGCTGGGGCGGGTGGTCCGACACGTCAAGCGATTGAACAGGCAAAAGAAGCAGAGCGTTTAGGTGCACACGGTATTTTGTTAATGCCGCATTACTTAACTGAAGCAAGCCAAGAAGGTTTGATCGAACACGTTAAGCAAGTCTGTAATTCAGTCGACTTTGGCGTAATTTTTTATAACCGTAGCGTTTCAAGATTAAATCTCGATTCAATCCAAAAGTTAGCTGAGATGTGCCCGAACTTAATTGGCTTTAAAGACAGCTCTGGTCAAATCGATATGATGACGGCAGTGACTCAAACGATGGGTGACCGTTTGTCATATTTAGGTGGCTTGCCAACAGCAGAGGTTTTTGCAGCGCCATATAAAGCCTTAGGTTGCCCAGTTTATTCATCAGCTGTATTTAACTTTATTCCAAAGACTGCAATGGAGTTTTATAACGCACTTCGCAGTGATGACTTTGAAACAACTAATCGCTTAATTAAAGATTTCTTCTTGCCGCTGATTAAAATTCGCGACCGTAAATCAGGTTATGCCGTCAGCATGATTAAGGCAGGCGCCAAAATTGTTGGACATGATGCTGGTCCAGTACGTCCACCATTAAGTGATTTAACTCCTGCAGACTATGAAGATTTGGCTGCTCTCATTGCGACACTTGGTCCGCAATAATTCTATCTGTTTAGGCATTGGAGCTTTAAAATGAGTAAAAATAATGGTCAACAGTTTATTAATGGTCAACGCGTTGCTGCAAATACACCCGCTCTAGAAAGTGTGGGTGCAAAAGACTATCAACCAACTGGTTATGTTTTTAGTCAGGCAACACTTGAAGAGGTGGATCAAGCTGCTCAAGCTGCGCATAACGCTTTTTCAGTTTATAGCCAAACATCTCAAGCGCAACGTGCCTCTTTCCTTGAAGAAATTGCTCGTCAAATTGAGGCGTTAGGTGCGAATTTGCAAGAAGTCGCTTCACTTGAAACAGGCTTGCCGCTTGCTCGTCTTCAAGGGGAAACCGGCCGTGTTACTGGTCAGCTTCGACTATTTGCTGAACTTTTAGGCCGCGGCGATTTTTACGGTGCTCGTATCGATGTGGCATTGCCAGATCGTAAACCTTTAGCACGTGTTGATTTGCGTCAATACAAAGTTGGAGTAGGACCAGTTGCTGTGTTTGGTGCGAGTAATTTCCCTCTCGCATTTTCAACCGCAGGCGGAGATACCGTGGCTGCTTTAGCTGCAGGATGTCCAGTTGTGTTTAAAGCACATTCTGGACATATGGCGACTGCCGAGCTTGTTGCAGAAGCCATTGAAAAAGCAATTGAAGTTTGTGATATGCCTAAAGGCACATTCAATATGATTTTTGGATCTCGTGTTGGTGCAAACTTGGTAGAACATCCACTGATTCAAGCTGCTGGTTTTACAGGATCTCTTGAAGGCGGAATGGCACTTTATAACCTTGCGCAGAGCCGTCCTCAGCCAATTCCATTCTTTGCTGAAATGTCGAGTGTGAACCCAGTCGTGGTTTTATCTCAAGCGCTGAGTTCTCGTGGTGAACAAATCGCTCAGGACACGGTTGCCTCGTTTAATATGGGATGTGGTCAGTTCTGTACAAAACCAGGGTTAATTTTAGGCGTACAAGGTCCTGAATTTGACAGTTTCGTAGCAGCTTTAGCTGAAAGTACGCAAAAAGCTGTGCCACAGGTCATGCTGAATGAAGGAACTTTAAAAAGCTACCGTCAAGGCATTGATGCTTTAAACAGTGAAGCTGGTTTTGAAGTGATTGCGACAGGACAAGATGCTGAGCTCATTTCTCAAGCAAAAGCCCATCTATTTAAAGCGGATCAATCGGTTTTATTGTCAGGCAACCCAAAACTACAGCATGAAGTTTTCGGGCCAATGTCCATTGTGATTGGCGTGGACGATGAAGCGACTTTGTTAAAAGGGATTGAGGCTTTAGGCGGGCAGCTTACAGCAACGATTATTGGCGATGAAAATGAATTATCTAAAGCAGGTGAGCTTCTTCACTTGTTAACTGGTAAAGCGGGTCGTGTATTGTTTAATGGTTTCCCGACAGGAGTTGAGGTATCTGATGCGATGGTGCATGGTGGCCCTTTCCCTGCAACCAGTGATGCGCGTGGAACGTCGGTCGGTACGGGCGCAATTGAACGTTTCTTACGTCCAGTCTGTTTCCAGAATACGCCACAAGTATTGTTACCCGATGCGTTAAAAGATAGTAATCCGCTACAGATTAATCGTCTGGTGAATGGGCAGTTAAGTCAGGCTCAAATTTAAAGGATTGTGCAGCTCAAGCTAAAGTATTGAGCTGCATATCTCTCATTAAATCAGCTAATCATCACTATTTTACCAAGTGCAAGTGATCACATCTTTCTCTTTGAATGAAAATGCATGAGTAACATAAATGAATTAAATTTTAGGTATTTAGGGGAATAAAAAAGCAAATATGACTATCGGTTAAGATTATAGTAGAATGAATTTTCTAATTTTTTTAAATATTTCATGAGTTCTTCAGATTATGTCTAGCGCAATTAAACCTAGATCAACAAAAAAACTAAGCCAGATTATTGTAGAACAACTAATCGAAAAAATTCAGTCTGGAGAATTTAAAGTTGGAGAGAAGATTCCAACGGAACTGGAATTGATTGAAACATTTGAAGTCAGCCGTTCTGTCATTCGTGAAGCAATTACCGAGTTGCGCTCTTTAGGTTTTGTCGAGACTCGTCACGGAATTGGGACTTTTGTTAAAGAACAAACCATTGAACAGAATTTTTTGCTGTCGAATGCTAGCTTAGAAACCATTAACGATATTGTTTCTTTACTTGAGCTTCGGATTAGTCTTGAATCTGAAGCTGTGTTTTTAGCCTCAGAGCGCCGTAAGCAAATTCACATTGATAAAATGAAAGCTGCGCTTGAGGACTTTGAGCATCATATTTCTTCAGATGTAAATGATGGCACAGTAAAAGCGGATTATGATTTCCATATTGCGATTGCTGAAGCTTCGGAAAATCAATATTTCGTCGATTTTTTAAAGTATCTGGGTGAAAAAATTATTCCGCGTGCACGCTTAAAATCAATTGAGCAAAGTCCTGAAAATCGTGAAGAATATTTAAAAGCGGTTCACCATGATCATGTCAATATTTATAACGCAATTGTCGATCAAGATGGTTTGTTAGCTCGACAAATGATGCGAGCTCATCTTTCTAAAAGTATTAAAAAGTTTAAGCAATAAGCATCGATTTAATCTTGAATCTCGTGTGATAAAAAAAGAGAGCGCCTATCCGCTCTCTTTTTTAATATTTCTCATTTGAGTTTTTAGGTTCTAAAACTAAAACTTCTCTCTCACCCAGCCATAAGCTGCAGCAAATGGCAGCGCGGTTCTCGCCAAATAAGGAACATGCCATAACCCCCCATGATTCGCATTTTCCATAATCAGCTCGAAAGGATGTTCGAGTGGTCTTTCTGGATTGGTTGCACTCTCAGGATTATTTAAATCATGCACCCACAGCGCAGCCATAATGGCATTTGTGGTTTCAGGACTAAAGGTTTCGACTTTAAACAAATCAGCCCCTGAAAAAGCCGCCTTAAGAATTGGATTCTTAACAACCGAATGTGTGGTGGTTGATGGTGCAATATTGATAACCGTTTTTTGACCACGTGCGCGGGTACAAATGGCAAACCACTGTTGCAGGCGCTTCGCAAGGGCATAGTTAGGGCCTTGTTCAATCACCATACAATCCGAGATACCATATTTTTGGCCGTTATCTGATTCAATCAACTGTTCGATATTCGATTTAAAAAAATGACTTAACGAGATGTTATGAATCGATTTAGTCAGTAATTTCTCGACAAGTGGACGCTGTTTAATTTTCTGCTGGATCGACGCTACAACCGATTCTGGAATGGCATAAATGTCGGTTGGCGTTAGCATAAACATGATGCTGCTATCGGCTTTTTGACGGCTGACCTGTTCCATAATGCTGATCATGGCAATAGAAACACGAACATGTTTTTCACCATCCAGATACGCAATCCCAGCCAGATCTAAACGTTGCTCAAATGTATTTAACCAGTTTGCAATTTCTGGTGTTTGAGTCAGAAGATTTGCGCCCAGCTGTTTTTCACCATTTTGCAAAGTGATTTGCGGTGCAATCAGTGTGGCATTGCCTTGTTGAATGGTGTTGGTAATTTTTTGCCAGATTTTTGGATTCGGTAAGTCAATCGCAACAATATTGGCACGCCATTTGGCTAACCAGCTTAAAGGCCCCGCTTCAGACGCTGCCCCGAAGAGCACCATAGTACGAGAGGACAAATCAAACCATTCTGGATGAGCCTGCAACAGACGTAACGCTTTGGCATGACTGGGTTCTATGATTTGTTGCTGTTCCCAGCGGTCAATCTGCTTGAGTAAGGCTTCACCTTGCAGTTTTTGTCCTTTAAACGGAATATACCACGGCTCAATCGTCGGGCTGCCTGTACCTTTCAGCACAAAGTTTTCAAAAGGCTGTTCTTTAACATCAGCCATGGCCTGTTCTAAAGACGTTTGCTGTCCAGCACGATGAAAGTGAAATGACTTTTTAGCTATATCTAAGCCTTGCTGAGCAATGAGGAGAGGATTCTGTACAGAACGAATACCTGTTTTCACCAGCTCTTGAAAATAAACTGGATATTTCTTTCTCCAGTTTTTTTCAGCAGTTAATTGAGTGGCGTAGGGAGAATCGACACTTTTTAGTGCTGCGTATAAGATTTTCTTTGCGGTATCTGTCGTACTGGGCTTGTTTCTGCCGGGCTGAATTGGAAACTGTATTCCATCCATATTTGACTGTGATCTATTACTCAATGCGCTGCTCCAATCTACTGAATGCTAAAATTCAAAAAAGTAGAGGGACTCTTTGTCTCATCCATATTTATGTTTCCAGCATAAGTCTAAATGATGAAATTAAAAATAGCGGAAATAGGGCAATTCATCACGATTTTGGGATAGGGAAAATCAGATCAAAAAGACCAGCTTGTTAGCTAAAAAATATTAATTACAGTGGTTTAGGAGAGAATGTGGTTTTTATTCTCTTTGGTTCGGATAGGTAAAATATTACTTTGGAGGTGTTACCGTAACTTGTAAGCATTGATTAGCAATGAAGATATGAGGGGGAAATCAGTTGATCTTATATCATCTGCTTGCAAAGACTGTTCATATGTTTAATAAATAAAAATACAGTTCATCATTTGAATATAGCGCTTTGTAATTTAGAGAAAACGTGAATAGAAAAAAACTCAACCACGATGGAAAATTTGTCAATTTTATAGTTTCTTACTTTTGTGTAGCTTTAATTTAACAAATAGATGCTAGGTCAGGAGAGACCATCATGCGTACAGAAAAGCACACGATTAATAGACGCTCATTTCTCGGATTATCTGCGGGTAACTTTCTGGAATGGCTTGATTTTACGTTATATGGATATTTCGCTCTCGCGATCGCACATAATTTTTTCCCTGCTGAAAATGAAATTTTATCGACTTTAGCTGCGATTACCACTTTTGCAGTGGGCTTTTTGGTCAGACCACTCGGTGCTTATTTCATTGGACGTTATGCAGATCGTAAAGGTCGTAAATCAGCAATGATTTTAACCGTCATGTTGATGGGGGTAGGTACTCTTTTGATTGCAGTGGCTCCGCCTTATTCGCAAAGTGGATATCTCGGCACAGCCATGGTGGTGTTGGGAAGATTGGTTGCTGGACTTGCTGCATCTGGAGAATTTGGTGCTGCTGTTTCTTTAGTAATGGAAAGTTGTCCTAAACAGCGTAGAGGATATTATGGCGCGTTATTTAATAGTTCAACTTATCTTGCGCTTGCAACAGGTTCTGGTATCGCATTATCGATTTATGGGATTTTGGGGCAAGCAGCCACTTTAGACTGGGGATGGAGAATTGGCTTTTTCATTGGCCTTGCAGTTATACCTCTAGGGTTATATTTGCGTCGCTATATGGAGGAAAGTGAGGTACTGGTTCAAGATCAAGCCAATAAAGTCGCGCCTAAATTAACATTCGGACAGATTTTTCAAAGAGTGATGCTGGTCGCTTCTCTTTCTGGTTTTGGTTCCGCTGTGGTTTATCTGGTGATTATCTTTATGCCATCTTTTGCTAAGCAAGGGATGGGGATTGAACCTGTTATTGGTACCGCAAGTTCAACATTGGCGACATTGTTCATCATTATATTTTCAATCATCGGCGGCATTTGGTCAGATAAATCAAACAGAATGGTAGTGATGTATACCGGTGTCATTCTCTGTGCGTTTATCGGTATTCCGCTTTATGAATATTTATTGGCAGTACCTTCTGCAAGTCGCTTGTTCTTGTTCCAGCTTGTGTGTGCCAGCGGCTTAGGCCTGATGATCGGTGGCTATTTCCCATTTATTTCAGATTATTTCCCAGCCAGACAACGTGCTTTGGGAATAGGACTTGGTTATAACGTGGGTGTTACTTTATTTGGTGCTTTATCCCCGATTGTATCAACCTATGCATTGAGTAAAGGCAATTTACAGGCGCCTGTGATTTATCTCTCGGTTGCAGCGATAATTTCAATTACCTCGCTTTTACTCTGTCATCGAGGTATCAAATTACGTGCATCACAACTGGTTATTTGAGTTGTTGATATGAATATTAAGCTTATTAGGCGAAGTTAAAATAAAGGATTAAATTTTAATTGAGTGTTGCTTAATAATTTGGCTTAAATTGTTGTGAATATTTTATTCAAACCTACTTTTTAAAAGTAGGTTTTTTATTTGTATAAGTTTTCCTAAAAATATTTGAGTAGAAAAATATTCAACTGCGATGGAAAAGATATCAATTTAAAAAAATAAAGAGTTTGTGTAATTTAAAGGAATAGAAAAATGTTGGTTCATGGAGTGAAATATAATGTTTAGATCTATTTTATGTTTAAGTATATGCACATTACCAGTAGCAGCTTTTGCAGATATTAGCGTTGGTGATGAAAACTCTCCCTTTAAAGTATATGGGGTACTGGATTACGGGATAAATTATTCTCATTCAGATGTACAGGACTCACATGAGTTTCAAAGTGGGATGGATTATGCAAGCCGCTTAGGATTAAAACTGAATCTTAAATTAAATGACGACCTGTCTATTATTGGAAATGCAGAGTCAATGATCGATTTACGCAAAATGGAATTTGTGCGGAAGACGACTTTTGCTCGTGCAGAGTACTTAGGTTTGCAGTCCAAACAGTATGGAACGCTGGTGTATGGACGAGTTATGCCTGCTGTTGCTGGTGCATTAGAAGAGTTATTTGCCGCTCCTTTTACCCCGACAGCGATTGCGATTCAGGCTTACGACCTTGGCGCTGGTGCCCCTAATTATGATTTCAGAACCAGTCGGGCAGTCAGTTATACCACCCCAACATTTAAAAATACTTCGTTGACCATGCTCTATTCTCCAAACCAGATGGTTGGAGAGGGTTCTTATGTAACGGATGCGAAAAACTATGGCATTTTGGCGATTTATGATGATGGGGTAAATCGAGTAAGTGGATCCTATAATGAACTGATTAGCAACTTTTCAGTAAATTATAAAGGAGAGATTTTAAGCGATGTTAAAACCAAGGATTATCGTGCGCTTGTTCTAAGAAGAATGAATAAAAATTTAACTTTAATTGCTACGGCAGGATATTTTAAACCTGATAGTCCACATGCTGCTTCTGCTCAGGTTTATGGTGCAGCGATTAATTTTGAACAGCCGAAGTATAGTTTAAAAGCTTCTGTTTATCGACGTGATGTTGAGCAGCAGGATCGGACTGCGATGGTTTACTCGGCAGGTGCCAATTATCATATTAATAAACACTTGGATGCTTATATTCGTGCAGCCTATGTCGATAATAATGAAAATTCATTTTATACAATCAATGATATTGCATTAAGTGGTGCTGGAGATGATCCTTCAACTTATGGGGTGGGTTTAAAGTTTTCCTTCTAGTTTTTAAATATATCGTGAAATCAATTTAATTTCTTAAATTAACTCTATTTCACAAATCCATTTTTTTAAGGAGCAAAAAATGAATATTGAACCAATATTTTATCCACCATCTAAAAGTGAAATCCAGAATAGATTAATACGCGTTCAGGAACAGATGCAGAAGGAAGGTCTTGATCATTATGTATCCTTTTGTCCAGATAATATTTTTTATTTAACCAATTTTGCAAATGCAGTACATGAGCGGCCTTTTGTCTTGGTGATTCCTCAAAAGGGTGTACCAAAATTTATTGTCCCTCAACTGGAAATTCCGCATGTTCAATCTCGTGCTGTGAATGAGATTGAACTTATTCCATATTTTGAATTTCCAGCGCCAGCAGGTCGGGCATGGAGTGATCGATTTAAAGAACTATTTGAGAGCAATCCGCGTATTGGTGTTGAATCAATTTGTCCCTTACAGATTTATTCTGAAATTCCTGGCGAGCGTATCCGTACCGATATCATTGATGATCTACGTATGATCAAATCAGATTATGAAAAAGGACGTCTGGCTTATGCATGTCAGTTAGCAACAGAAGGACATAATCTATTACTGTCATCTGCGTATCCGGGTATGAACTTGATGGAAATGATTGGTCAGGTGAGAGAGCTTATTTTTACTCGTTTACTGACCGATAGTAGAGAACTTAATCCATTCGCTACCAGAATTTCGGCAGTATTTCAGCCGCCAAGTGTGTCTCATGATCCGCATAACTTTACCAATATTGATATGAGAATGGAGCCGGGCGGCCCGCATGTATCGATTGTAAATGCAGTGATGAACGGTTACGGCGCTGAAGTTGAAAGAACCTTTTTTCTTGGTAAAGTGCCTGAAAATGCGAAAAAACCGTTTGAGATTATGCTGGAAGGTCGCCGTATTGCTTTCGAAATGGCAAAACCTGGTCAATTAATGAGTGAGGTTGATCGAACTGTGAATGACTATTTCCGAAAAGCTGGAATGGGGGATTATCTGCTACATCGTACTGGACATGGTATGGGGGTTACTGGGCATGAAGCGCCGTTCTTTGCCGAAGGTTATGATCGCCCGATTCAGGAAGGAATGTGTTTTACCATTGAACCAGGACTTTATATCGAAGGTGTGGGCGGTTTTCGCCATTCCGATACGGTCTTGATCGGCTCTGAGGGTCCTGTGATGTTGACCGATGGGCCAATTGAAATGGCCGAGTTGACCTTTTCGATCTAAGTTTAAATAAGTCAATAAAGGCCTATCTTGATTTTAGCTAGGCCTTTAATTGTGAGTCTGTTTAAATGACTTTATCTGGATTCATAACAAATCAGATCACGTAATTTTCTAACATTGCTGTTGAGCGGAATTCGACTATTCCAGATGATGATTTGAGGCTTGATGGTGAAACTTAATTCACGATTTAAAATCTGAAGATTATTATTTTTATGGAGCAGCCTCGCTAGATTGCTGGACGTGACGGTGATTGAAGGATATTTCTCCATGATATTTAGAATCAGATGCGGTGGGTTATCTACTTCAATTAGATTTTTAGGCTGTTTTAATCCTCTGGCCACCAGGTTCGCGTCAAAACATTGACGTACAGGGCAGCTTGGAGCGGTCAGACACCACGGGTAATCTAACAAATCTTTTAAATCTTTATGTTCGGCAGGAATGTTTAGATGATGACTGGCAATCAATATCAACTGATGTTCATGTAATAAAATTGCACGTAAATCATGTTCGAGGTCATCGACTTCAGCCCGACAAATCGCCAAATCAATTTCACCTGCCCGTAAATAAGAGAGTAAAGACGTTTTATCGCCAGCTTTAATACTGATTTCTGTTTCAGGAGAAATCTGTTTAAAACGTACAATTGCATTGGCAAGTGCATTTTCCAATGAAGGTGCATGAATACCGATTGAGATTTTACTGGCACGTGCACCTCTGAGTGAGGCAATTCTGTCGTGACCTTCGCGAAGTTGTGCTTCTATTTTTAAATAGGAGTCGATCAGGATTAAACATTCGGGCAGGGCAACCAGTTGCCCAACTTCTCTTCTAAAGAGTTGTTCACCATAGTTGGCTTCAATTTCTGCAAGAGCTTTGGAAACGGCAGATGTGGTCATATGCATCATCTGCGCGACTTTGGTCAGAGATTTATGCTGCTCTAACAAAGAAAGAATTTTTAGGTTCTTAAACTTCACCCGAGAACTAAAAAACGAATCTAAATCATCCATGATATGCTGTTTTAAAAATATTTCTAACTCGATTCTATAATCTTTCAGTGAGTGAATACTAATCTTATTTTCATGTGATGATGCATTCACTTTTACGCTGTCAATCCGCTAGGGTTATTTTTAAGATTTCTTGGCAAGCGTGCACGATCTCTATTTGATTCATCAAGAGAATAACCCTTAATATTCAGCCAAAAATCGAGCTGTTAATGTTTTAAGCAGCTGCTGGAAAAGCTCTAGTAAGCTGAGGAAAAAATGAGTCGTAAGTACGTCTCATTTTTCCCAACAAACTTAAATTTCACACAGCAAATGAATATCTTCTGGCTCGAGTTGCCATAACTGCTGATCGGGTTTGTCCAATACTTGAGCGCCATGTTTCATATAAAAATCAACAGTTCGCTTGCTAGGTGTGGCAGAAATATAAAGATATTTTGCACCTAGCTTTATTGCAGATATTTTCGCTGCCTGCATGAGTTGTGCACCAATGCCTTGACCTTGCTGATCGGCATCGACATAAAAATAGTGCAAAAGTTTGGCATCTGGATAATCTTGAATGATCTGATTGGAGACCACGGAAATGCCGACCATTTTTCCTTGCCCGTTAAAGGCACCGATGAATTCTGCCTGTTGGTGGTAGAGCTGTTTTAATTTAGGCGGATCATTTTGCAGATGATAAGCATCCCAATGCTGAACATCATAAAAACAGTCAACGAGTTGCAAACACTGTTGTTTGACATAATTTTGAGTAATCAGTTCACGTCGATGAATGTGTTGCCAGATCAAGTCAATTTCTGAATATTGAAGCGGTCTTAAAATAATATTGATGCTGTTTTCCTTCTCTTTGTATTTGTTTATATTTTAACGACTAAGGCAGGTTTTAAACAGTTTATTTACATTAGAGACAATCTGTTAATCAAATCAGCTATACCTCATGTATAGATCGAATTATGCTGTTTGTAGTCATTAAAATAACAAGGAAAATTCCTGATGTCTTTACGGTTGTTATTCTCCCTGACTGGAAGCAGTCTTATTTTGATATTTACAGGTTGTACACCATCTTCTCAATATTCGATTAGCGATAGTTTTGGTCCACAACCTGTTTTACCAGAACCGCAGTCGAGATTGATTCCGACTGTTAATATTGCACCCGCTAAAGGCTGGCCAAAGGGCAAGATGCCTACTACTGTTGATGGTCTGAAAGTTCAGGCATTTGCCAGTGGATTAGATCATCCGAGATGGTTGTATGTATTGCCAAATGGGGATGTGTTGGTTGCTGAAACGGATGCACCGCCAAAACCAGAGGATAGTAAGGGCATTCGCGGCAAGATCATGAAAATGGTAATGAATCGTGCAGGCTCCTCATTGCCAAGTGCTAATCGAATTCGTTTATTACGAGATAGCAATGGCGATGGCATCGCAGATCAGAATACGGTTTTTCTACAAAATTTAAATTCTCCGTTTGGTATGGCCTTGGTGGGTAACATGCTTTATGTCGCCAATACGGATTCGCTGATGCGTTATCCCTATCAGGAGGATGCAACCCAAATTACGGCGAAAGGGACTAAGGTGCTGGATTTACCTGCGGGGCCGCTCAATCATCATTGGACTAAAAATGTGATTACCAATCCAGAAGGAACCAAACTTTATATCACGGTAGGTTCAAATAGTAATGTCGGGGAAAATGGGCTGGATCAGGAACAAGGTCGGGCACAGATTCTGGAATATGATATTGCCACTGCCAAGGTCAGACCGTATGCAACGGGACTACGTAATCCAAATGGCTTGGGCTGGCAACCACAGGGTGGACAACTCTGGACGGTCGTTAATGAGCGCGATGAGCTTGGCAGTGATCTGGTTCCCGATTATATGACCTCTGTTAAAGACGGTGCCTTTTATGGTTGGCCGTACAGTTATTATGGTCAACATGTCGATAAACGGATAAAACCACAAAATCCTGAGCTGGTTGCACGTGCACTAAAACCTGATTATGCCTTGGGTAACCATACTGCTTCTTTAGGCTTGGCCTTCTATGCGACAGAGCTTATGCCGCAGTATCGTGGAGGCGCATTCATTGGACAGCATGGTTCATGGAACCGCAAACCACATAGTGGTTATAAAGTGATTTTCGTGCCTTTTCGAAATGGACAGCCTTATGGGCAACCGCAAGATGTGCTCACAGGTTTCTTAAATGAGAAAGGTCAAGCTTTGGGACGTCCAGTTGGCGTTGCAATTGATTTTTCAGGTGCGCTCTTAGTGGCTGACGATGTTGGTAATACAGTCTGGCGTGTCTCACCTGTGGCACAAACGACCTATGAAAGCCCAACGCAAAAGTATCAGCAGAAAAATTAGATATATCATCTAATTTTGCGCTATCCAAAATGTCGTTATTCATATAAAGTTTATATAAAATACATCTTCATTGTAAAACATTACAAATCTACTAAACTTTTGGTTCCATACTCAGTGGGACATAACAACATAAGGATAGCGTCATGCCACAGTATTTGCGTATCGCTGATAATATTTACAGGCATTTTGAAGAGGAAAAAAAGTTTAACGTTCCACTTCAAGATTGTCTCAATTTCATTGTTAAACAGTTACGTGAAGAACTTAAAGATACCGACTTAAAATTATTGTATAACTACATCGATTTCGTGGAAGGCTTTCAGGATAGGCCGACCAAAGACCATATTAGTATTGATGTTAGTTTAGTCCCCAACTATAAAAATAAAGATGAATTTGTATTGTGGTTAGCTGGCTTTATTGAACGGATTACTGAAGGGGGCGTGAAGAGGCTTCCGCCGATTCATGAGGAAATACCAGCAGAGTTTACATTTGAACGTGATCTGAGCATTATTCTGGCTAAGTTGAAGACCAGTTCTGCTGAGCAGATCCAATCGTATTTTGAAAGTGATGAATATAAGAATAATTAAAATAAAAAAATCATTGCGCTACAACGCTTTTCCATTCCATTGAATTATTTTTTAAAAAAGGCTTTTTTATAGAAGCCTTTTTTATTGTGTCTTTCATTTAAGAAAATCTTCGAAGACAAACTTTCAGTGTCGACGGCGAGAGGACTGTCATTCATTTTTAGATTTTTTATTATTTAATTGTTCTGAAAGATTAATTTAATGACCTTTAATGATATAAAGTGGGAATAGATAGACGGTTATGTATAGTTTGTGTGACACATTATGTATTTATAAAATAAAGCGTGATATAAATAGCGCACTAACGATGAACTTCTTGATGAATGTGTATATCGTAATCCCATTCTCTTCCCCAAGAGCTTGGGATTTTTTTTTATTTGAACCTTAGCTTTTTTAAAAAATAAGAAATACAAGATAGCAGGGCAGATGAAAGTAGAATTGAAATAATGAGAGACAGTTTTCAATGTGAAGGAAAGCATCTGGAGAATTGGTCTAACAACGCATTCTCCAAACTCAAGAAAATGAACGATGTATTACTTTTTTTGCTTAAAACGATATTTGCATTTCAGACAGCGATAGTCCTGAAAAATATTCTTGTCGACCAGAACACCTGCTTTTTTGCCGAAAATATTTCCAATTACTCCACCTGTGATACCTGCACCAATTGCACCGACAAAGGTTCCTACTGTACCGCCGACAATCACACCTAAAGGGCCTGCAACTGTACCAATTGCCGCGCCTATTGATGCTCCACTTGCAGCACCACCAACTGTACCCGCCGTGGTTCCTGCGGCCGTGAGTAATACGCCGCCTGTAGTTCTCAATAACTTGTCATGATTGCGTGTTTCAATTTCTGTAGAACCACATTTGGGGCATAGTATAGGTTTATCCATAAAACTATCCTGTTTTCTCTATTGATGACTTTGACGTTGCCAAATCAGAAGGGGGAAATAACTTGCTCACTTTGGAAAAAGTATATGTCTATCTTACGCGATCAGTTGTATACATAACGCATTATGGTTGATTCTATCGGATACTTGAAATAAGTATTTATAGTTCATGTAAATACTTTTACTCTCACTCAGCGCTCTAAGAGCTGGAACTTTTAGCGTATTGTTGACCCAGAAAAATGAGTATCTCTTCTGCAAGAATAAGGCTGGGAATGGTCGCCTTATTCTTCATTAAAAATAATATGTTGTATGGCCTAAGCAAAACTAAGTCATCGCTACAGCTTTGGGTTCGGTCAGATGATTTAATTCATGACTGAGCGCGATCGCAAGCTGTTCTGCTTTAGCATAGGCATGTTCTACGGATTGTCGATGACGATCATCCGCAAATTCCTGATATTCAGAAGCAATTTCATAGATTTTATCTACTCCTAAATATTTGCTCACCGTATGCAGGTGAGGTATCAGATGACTCATCTGTTCTCTGATCCCACCTTTTTCAAAACCAAATTCACCGCTTGAGCTAATAATCACCAACGTTTTGCCAGACAATGTCGGTTGCAAAGGAAAGTCACCGCGTGAAAGATCAAAATCAAAAGTCTTGTTCACGCGAGCGATTTGATCAAACCAGGCTTTGAGCTGAGCTGGCATGCCATAGTTGTACATGGGCGATGAAATGATGATGAGTTCAGCCGCCACAATCTCTGCAATCAATTGATCTGAAAGACCAAGTATTTGTTGTTGTTCTGCGCTTCTTTTTTGCTCTGGTGTAAATGCTGCACCCATCCATTCCTGAGTAATAAAAGGCGGTGGATTCATGCCTACATCACGATAAATATATTCATCTATAGCGAACTGTTTTTTCCAGCTTTGTATAAAGTGATGGGCAATGTTTTTGGAGATAGAATTATGGTTTGGGTTAGGATTGTTGGCAGCGCGAATACTGGCATCGATATGTAAGATCGTACTCATTTGATCCGTCTCTGATTGATTGAATATACAGCCATTTTGGAATGAAGCAGAGCACTAGACAAACGAGTAAATCACAGCTATAGATGATTTTAAGTCATCTATTATTTTTATAGGAGCGTGGCATGCACGTTTCTTTACAGGCATTAAAAGCATTCGAGTCAGCCGCGCGCTTAGGTAGCTTTAAACTGGCCGCTGAGGAACTTTCGCTGACACCTACTGCGATTTCGCATCATGTTGCCAAGCTTGAGCATCGGTTAAGTGTTGATTTATTCCATCGCGAAGTTAGAAAAATTGTCCTCACCGAGATCGGGGAAAAATTAGCGAAGCAGATTTCGGAAGGATTTAGAACAATTGAGAATGCTGTAGAAGAAGTTAGGCTAGCGAGCAATGTGGTGAAAGTAACGACGACTTCATCTTTAGCGGCTTTGATTTTAATCCCAGCATTGCATGAGTTTTCTTTGATCCATCCCGATATTTCTGTAGAGGTTTCAACAGGAGAGGCCTTAGACCAGCAACTCTATAATTTGCCTGTACGTTTGGGCAATATTGCGATGGTGCCTGCCTCAGAGGTTATTCGCTACGAAACATTTAATATGTTTGGCCGACAACAGATTGATCCGCTTGCTGCTGGCGATGAACCTATTGTGATCTTTACTACAATGTGGAAAAACAAGACATTGGCTGCACCCCCTTTGGAAAAATGGTGTGCACTAAATGGCATAGCGTCGTCAAATATTATCGTGAAAACTTTTGATCAGGAACTGTTTGGCATTCAGGAAGCACTGGCTGGCAATGGATTTGTATTTGCCTCTACCACTTTAATGAGTCGGTTGCTAAAAATGCAGCAGATCCAGCAATGTCAGACTCAGTCGATTCAGTCTGAACTGTGTTATTACATTGCAAATAAAGAGAAGGTCAGCAATCGTAAGACACACGATTTAATTGAATGGCTGGAGCGAAAATTAAATGAATGATTTCGGTTCAAACCCAATATTTCATGATTGCTCATGAATGACTGTGTTTGAACCAGTCACAGTATTGATTTAAGGCAAGAACGTTTCTTGCAAATAGCTCCACAACATTTTGCCATCAATTTCTTCAATTAAGGCACAAGAACGGCGGATCAGAATGCCAGACGCTTTGGTATGTTTTTCAGTATAAGTGAGCACAATGGCATCTGGTTTTTGCATTAAAATCTGCTCATCATAGATTTCAATCTGAATATCAGGCATTTTTCCCTGATTATTCGCAAACAAACCTTTAACTTCTTCTAATGAAATACGTTTGCCTGCTGCACCGACCATTTCAAAGTGATCGGCAAAATAGTCAATCAGTAGGGGAAGGTCTTGTTCTGAGTGTTTTCCGCTAAAAATCTTCTCGATCAGGACGTGCATGCTATGAATGCTTTCGATTGCCTGTTCTTTGATAAGAGCCATGTTCATTTCCATTGAAAATTGATTATCTCGCTTTATTTTAAAACAAAAATAAATGTAAAATTTAATATCATTTTAAAATAAATTTGAATTTCCTTTGTTGAGGTCGACTCCAAGTTTAACCTTATTTCTGAAATAAGAGTTAATTTATCAATTGCTTAGCGCTATAAAACCATTTTTTAATCTTTACTCTACCGTAAAATGATAAATATTGCGTGCTGAATTGGTAAAAAAGGTATAACTTTATACCCAAAATATTATGGAAAATTCCATGTAAAAATAATAATTATAGAAGGAGGAAATTTACCTTATTGAAGGTCTGCCAGAAAAGGAGATGAGTTCTGGTCAACGGAGCCTTCAATAAGAAGACGCATTAGAAAAATACATTGACAAGGAAGCAAGATGGATACGCATTCAACTGAGCCAACACGTGCTCACTCAAATATATATGCATGGTATGTGGTATTACTCTGCATGTTGGCCTACATATTTTCATTTATCGACCGGCAAATACTGGCGCTGATGATTGAGCCAATCAAAGCCGATCTTGGTCTTTCCGATACACAGTTCAGCTTATTACATGGTTTGGCCTTTTCATTGTTTTATGCCTTTATGGGCTTGCCGCTGGCCTATCTGGCAGACCGTTTTTCACGTCCAAAAATTATTGCTATCGGGGTGGTGTTCTGGAGTATTGCAACGGCATTTTGTGGTCTAAGTAAAAACTTTATTCAACTGTTTTTGAGTCGTATGGGTGTTGGTGTGGGCGAAGCTGCTTTGTCACCTGCCGCTTATTCGATGTTTAGCGATATGTTTAGTAAAGACAAGCTGGGCCGTGCTGTGGCGGTGTATTCGATAGGTTCCTTCGTTGGTGGTGGTATTGCCTTTTTGGTGGGTGGTTATGTGATTGGTTTACTGAAAAATATGGATACCATCATGGTTCCAGTTTTTGGTGCACTCAAGGCATGGCAAGCTGCATTTATTATTGTCGGTCTACCTGGGGTATTTATCGGTTTACTGGTTTTATTGACGGTAAGAGAGCCGCAGCGTAAAGGCCAACGTTTAAATGCACAGGGGCAGGTTGAAAAGACCAGCATGAAAGATGCATTTAAGTTTATCAAAAAGCATGGCCGTACTTTTAAATGTCATTATTTAGGCTTTACCTTCTACGCGATGGCGCTGTATTGCCTGATCAGTTGGTCGCCCGCATTTTATATGCGTAAGTTTGGTTTAACGCCGACTGAAGCGGGTTATATGCTCGGTAGTGTGCTATTGGTAGCCAATATTCTAGGCGTATTCTGTGCGGGTTGGTTGAATGACTGGTTTATTCAGAAGGGCCGTAAGGATGCCCCAATGATTACGGGCGTGATTGGTATTGTTGGTTTAATTATCCCGATGATGGTGTTTACGCAAGTGAATGAGTTGTGGTTGTCGGTGGTGTTTCTGGTGCCTGCGATGTTCTTTGCTTCCTTCCCGATGCCGATCTCAACCACCGCTATGCAAATGCTGGCGCCGAATCAGTTACGTGCACAAATTTCAGCAGTCTTCTTGTTGATTAGTAATCTGGTTGCGGTCGGGATAGGCACCACATTGGTGGCATTGATTACCGATAAAATCTTTGAAAATCCATTGATGGTCGGGATGTCACTGTCGATTGTCGGGACGATCTCTTGTGTACTAGCTTTCATTCTATTGAAAAAAGGCTGTCAGGCATTTAGTGACAGTATGCAACAGGAACATGCTTCTTGATCTGATCAAAGTGCAAGTGTTAAGAGCCCATTCTTTTGCAATGGGCTTTGTGCTTTGTCTGTGACATTCATAACAAGGGAGTGAAGTGATGCAAGCGACGTTTAAACTGGATCATTTGCATTATCTGGATGAATTTTTATTATTTCAGTCCAATGATTACCAGACCATTAAAGATCAAATCAGTCATTACCTCTGTCCGCATCGTTTTGATGTTGAAGCCCAAGAGCCGCTTAACACGCGCTTGAATGGTTTTAGTTTTGGCAATGGGGCGCTGTATGATCTGAAATATAGTGCACCTGTGGTGATCTGTATTGATGACAGTTCGAGTTTTTACCTGTTCAGGATTACGCTGGAAGGGCAATGTCAGGTCGGGGCAGCAAACCAGCAACTGCTACAATCCGTAGGCATTATGTCGGTCACGCATCCGCATACCCGACAGCAGATTGTCACCAATCAGCATTGCCGTAATATTATTTTGAAATTGTCCAAACAAGAGATCGAAACCCAGCTGTTTAAAATGCTGGGTCATACCAGTCAGACGCCTGTCTGGTTTGATAGCGGCTTGTCCTGTACCGCGGAAGGGATCAGCTCAATTGTAGAAACGCTGAATTATCTCTGTCATGCCTATTACAATATTCAGAACTGGAGCTTTATCTCAGCCAGTTTTACTCAATATCTGATTGAGCTGATTTTGCTTAAAATCCCCAATAATTATAGTGAGCAATTGAATGCACAGCGCCAGCAGCTTGTGCCAGGCTATATCAAAAAAGCGCAGCAGTATATTCATGACAATCTGCATCAAGCGATTTCACTAGCGACGTTGAGTCAATATTGTGAAGTATCGATCCGCAGCCTACAAAAGGGCTTTAGCCAATATCTACAGCAGACACCCGTCGAATATATCCGTGAGCAACGTCTGGAACGGGTACATTCCGCTTTACAGCAAGCAGTGGAACATCAAACTGTGACCGATATTTTACTGGATCATGGCATTCAAAGTTTTGGGCATTTCTCTACCTTGTATAAAAAGCGCTTCGGCTGCCTGCCATCACACACCTTAAAAACGAATCCTGTACAACTGGGTGAAACACTGTCGTAAATGGAATAATCACTGCGCATTTGGATAAGCCCGTTTACGCTGACCGTTCTATGCTGAATGACAAATCAAGCAGCAGGAACGCACATGAAAATTACAGTACTCGGCGGTGGACACGGATGTTATGCAGCAGCGGCGGAAATGGCAGAAAAAGGTCATCAAGTGAAATTATGGCGCCGTGACCGCGATGCATTGCAACAGCTGGCGGCAACAGGTGAACTCAAGATTAAAGATTATCAGGGCGATCGTAGCGTCACGGTCGGTTTTGAACAGAGTCAGATTAATTTGACTGATGATTTACAGCATGCCATTCAACATGCCGAACTGATTATTATTCCTTTACCCGCAACCACACATCTGGATTTGGCTCAGCAGGCTGCACCTTTCTTTCAAGCAGGTCAAGTGGTGTATTTACCGCCTGCAACTTTCGGTACTTTTATTTTTGCCAAAGCCATGCGTGAAGCAGGTAACACAGCCCAAGTGGCTTTTGCCGAAACAGGAACCTTACCGTATTTGGTGCGTAAGCACGGGGTCAATCAGATCGTGGTGAGTGGTTATGCGACCCGTCTACCAACGGGGGTATTCCCAAGCAGCTTGTCCGAGCATGCATTCCAAATTTTAAAACAGGCGTATCCAAGTGTTGAGCCAATTGAAGACAGCTTGAGTGGTGCATTAATGAATGCTGGACCGATTATTCATCCACCGTTGATTTTGATGAACGCGGGGCCACTGGAACATTTTGAGGCTTGGGATATTCATAATGAAGGGACACAACCGTCGATTCGCCGTGTCACCAATCAGCTTGACGCAGAGCGTATGCGTGTACGGGAAGCTTTGGGTTATTCTGCACCGCATTTTCCACTGGCAGATCACTACAATAAAGATGGTGAAGGCGATGAATGGATGTATGGCCGTGGGGCGCATGGCAAATTAACCGATAGTGGTGACTGGCGTGAGGACATCAACTTACAGACACATCGTTACATGCTGGAAGATACGCGTCTGGGGCTATCCTTTCTGGTATCAGTGGGACGTTGGGCGGGTGTCGCTACCCCAGTGGCAGAAGGACTACTGAACATTGCTTCTGCGGTGACAGGCAAGGATTTGTATCAGGACGGACGGACGTTTGAGAATCTGGGGCTGGCAGATAAAAGCCAAGCTGAGTTGCAAGCGACTTTGCAGCAAGGAGTCTAGGATGAACCCAATTCAACAGGTTGCCGTACTCGGCGCTGGGCGAATGGGCAAAGCCATTGCAATTGCTTTTGCCTATGCGGGGTTAAACGTGGCTTTAATCGATGCTCGACAACGCACGGAGGCTGAGTTTGAGCAATATCAGACTCAAATCCAAACCGACTTAAAACAAGAATTGCAGTTGCTGGAAAGTACCCAGTTTATTCAATCTGAACAAACCGTATTTATTCTGGATCAGATTAAGATTTTAAGTCGCGAGGCTTCAATATCGCTCTTAGCGCACTGTGATCTGGTGATGGAAGGTGTACCCGAGGTCAGGCAAGCCAAAGAAGATATTTTTACTTGGCTGGATCAATATATTACGCCGACTTGTATTGTTGCATCGACGACGTCAACCTTTCTGGTCACTGATATTGCGCACATGATTTCTCATCCAGAACGGGTGGTGAATGCGCATTGGCTCAATCCTGCCTATCTGATTCCGCTGGTTGAGTTAAGTCGTTCTGAGCAAACTTCAGATGAGGCGGTAAATACCTTGAGAAGCTTCTTGCAGGCAATTGGCAAAGTGCCTGTGGTCTGTAATGCTCGAGCAGGTTATATCGTGCCGCGGATTCAGGCGCTGGCAATGAATGAAGCGGCGCGAATGGTGGAGGAAGGTGTGGCTTCGGCAGAAGATATTGATATTGCCATTCGAACTGGTTTTGGCTTGCGCTTTTCTGTATTGGGCTTGCTGGAGTTTATTGACTGGGGAGGTGGCGATATTCTGTATTATGCTTCGCAATATTTACAGCAGGAACTTGGGGAGCGTTATCAAACGCCTGAGATTATTGCCGAGAATATGCGACAGCAACGTAATGGCTTGAGAGAAAAGCAGGGGTTTTATAATTATCAGCAAGTTGATATTGCAGCTTATAAACAGCAAGTGCTGCATACTTTTTCAGACCGAATCGCCACAAATCAGCTCAAACCGCCGTTTAATATTTTCAATCAGCAATAGATTTGATTGAAACCTAAGCCCATCTCTGAATAGACATGGGCTTTTTGCTGTCTTAACTCGATGGCATCAAATCAAACAGTTTTTTCAATTGACCATTCAACTGATGCAATTCAGCATCATCAAAAGCATTCAGAATCCCAGATAAAGTGACCTGACTGATCTGATTAATTTGTTCGACCAGCTCTTTGCCTTTGTCGGTTAGTTTGACCATTGAGATGCGTTCATCTGCTTCTGATGAAAAAACTTGCACAATATCATCTTCAACCAGTCGATAAATGGCTTTGGTTGCCGTCGTTAGTTTGAGCGTAGAAAGGTTGGCAATCTCGGTAATGCTCGCTTGTTGCAGGGCATTGGTACTTAAAATAATTTTACGACGTGTATTATCGATTCCTAATTTTTTTATTGATTTTTCAATAAGCTGTGTGTATTTACCATTCACCTGCGAGATCCAGAAAAAAGGATAGCTTTGTAAGCTGCTCGGTTCATTGTTAGGTAGAAATTGTTCTAAATGAGTAAGCATAGCCAAGTCGTAACTTTATAAAAATGGACGATGATCATTATACAAAAATTAGAAACATTTTCTTTGTTCTTCATCATGAAAAATACTTGACAATTACATTACTTTTTCCGATATTTGTATTAATTATAAAAATACATGGAAAAGTGAATGAATATTGTTGTACAAGAGGTACACAAAGGTACAGGTGCACTGAAGGTCATGGTGAAAGATTCCATTGATATTCAAGGCATGAAAACCATGGCGGGCAGTAAAGCCTTGATGCAGAGTCAAGCCGCAACTGCCAATGCCGAAGTCGTCGAGCGTATTTTGGCAGCAGATTGTCAAATTACGGCGAAAACCAATTTGCATGAACTGGCTTTCGGGATCACAGGGATTAACCATACCTTTGGTACAGCGATTAACCCGAAATATCCTGAACTGATTCCAGGTGGATCATCTAGCGGTTCTGCGGCGGCAGTTGCAGCTGGTCTGGCAGATTTCACATTAGGCACGGATACAGGTGGTTCGATTCGTATGCCTGCGGCATGTTGTGGAGTGTATGGGTTAAAACCAACCTTTGGGCGAGTCAGTCGTCAAGGTGTCCATCCAGCAAGCAGTTCACTGGATTGTGTTGGCCCTTTTGCAAATTCAGTCGAAATGATTGAAAGCGCCATGCAAATCATTGATCCAACATTCCATGCACAGGCTGAATTAGCACAGGCACCGAAACTGGCGTGGCTCAATGTTGATGCTGATTCAGTCGTCATTGAGACGATCCAGCATTATCTGAACCAAGCCAATCTGACAGCATCAGCTGTGACTATGGAAGGCTTTGAAGCCGCCTTCGATGCGGGCATGCAGATCATTAATTATGAAAATTGGCAGGCTTACGGTGAGTTGACCCAAACAGGTTTGCTCGGTGCAGACGTCAATGGACGTTTGCTGAAAGCAGCCGACACCACATTGGCCCAAGTCAAACAGGCAGAACAGGTTAAAGCAGATTTTACCGCTGAGATTGATGCTTTGCTGACCCAATACGATGCCTTGATTTTACCGACTTTACCGCAGCTGCCGCCTAAGGTTGCTGATGCTGAAAATACCGTGGCTTTTTTAAATCTTACTGGTCTGGTTCGACCATTTAATCTTTCTGGGCATCCTGCGATTTCAGTACCACTGGAAACTGAACAAGGTCTGCCAGTGGGTTTGCAAATTGTGGCGAAACGGAATGCGGATGAATATTTGTGTGCGATTGCGAAATATATCGTGAAAGCTGCGCAATAAATGACAAGGAATTAGGGAATGAATCATTTAGCGACAAAGGAATTTGTAATGGACAGCAATACAACGCAATTAGATGCCTTATGTCAGGAAATTCGTGAACGTGCCTGCACAGGGGAGTTCGATAATCAGGCCTATGTCAGTCAGGACATCATCGACAAACTAAAACAGATTGGCGTTTACCGTGCTTTGGTTCCAAAACGTTTTGGCGGCAATGAATGGTCTCCAAAACAGTTTTGTGAATTGATCGAACAATTGTCTAAGGCCGATGGTTCAGTCGGTTGGGTCGCAAGTTTTGGTATGAGTCCTGCCTATTTGGGCAGTTTGCCAGAAGCAACGCTTGAGCAGTTGTATAAAGATAGCCCTGACATTGTGTTTGCAGGTGGCATTTTCCCTCCACAACCCGCTGAAATTACCGATGCAGGTGTGGTGGTGAGTGGGCGCTGGAAATTTTCCAGTGGCTGTATGGGCGCGGATATTGTCGGTGTTGGCATATCTCCACAAAAGGACAATGAAGCCCAAGGTCTACCGCGTATGGCGGTGATGCCAGCCCATAAAGCTCAAATCGATATGACGTGGGACACGGTCGGTCTGAAAGGTACAGGCAGCCATGATTTGGTGGTGAAAGATGTTTTGGTGGCAAAAGAATGGACTTTTGTCCGTGGTGAACCTTCAAAACTCCCTGAGCCATTTTTTAAATATCCATCTTTATCTTTAGCCACTCAGGTCTTAACCGTGGTGGGAATCGGCGTTGCTGCCGCAGCGCTCGAAGAATTTCAAAAACTGGCACCCAGTAAATCTTCGATTACTGGTGGGGCTGAAATTGCCAATCGTCCAGTGACTCAATATGAATTTGCCCAAGCTGAAGCTGAGTTTAAGGCTGCACGCGTCTGGTTCTACGACACCATGCAAATCGTCTGGAATGAAGTGCTGGCAGGACGCACCCCAAGTGCAGAACAGATCAGTGATATGCGTTTGTCCTGCACCCATGTGGCTCGTGTTTGTGCCCGTGTAACGCGCAAAATCCAGATGCTGGCAGGGATGACAGCCATTTATACCCATAACCCATTTAGCCGCTTTGTGAATGATACCAATGTGGTGACCCAGCATGCCTTTATGGGCGATGCCACTTTACAAAATGCAGGTTTGGTCAGCTTTGGCATGAAACCAGCACCCGGTTATTTATAAGCCTGATTAGATTAAAGATTGGAATGGCAAGGATGAATGACATGAATGCGCAAGTGGATTTAACGGCGGTATTACAACGTCTACAACAGCTTGAAGCCCAAAATGCGATCCGTAACTGCATTAACCGTTATATGGAAATTTGTGATGCCTTGAATGCTGATACCAACCTGAATGAATTGATGGATTTATTTGATCAGGACAGCATTTGGGAAGGCATAGGCGAAAAATATGCTCAGTCTTTTGGTCGTTACGCTTCATGGCAAGCCATTTATGACATGTTCAAAAGCTACACCCAAAAGCAGTCGCATTTTGTCATGAATGCGCATTTTGTTAGCTCAGAGCAAATGTATATCGAAGCAGATCAGGCCAATGCCAGTTGGTTGATGTTGCAAACCTCAACCTTCCGTGATGGTCGTAGCCATTTAAATGCCGCCAAACTCACCGTGCAATTTAAACAGCAAAGCGATGGTCGCTGGAAGATCAAACATTTTCAGACTGAAAACATTTTTAGTCGCCCTGTATCTCACTGGGATAGTACAGCCACATTGCCAGTACCGTCTCAGCAATAAACTGATGGATAGATCGAAAAGGATAGTTGATATGAACAGTATTATTCCAATGCATAACATTGAAATGGATTACAACGAGTTAGTTCAGAGTGATCGTGCCCACACATCTTTATATAAAGATGAACGCATCTTTGAAGAAGAGATGGAAAAGATTTATTACAGCACTTGGGTATGGGTGGCACATGCCAGCGAGATTCCTGATGCAGGCAGTTATAAGACCATCAATATTGGCAAGCAACCTGTTGTGGTGGTGCGTGACCGTAAGAAAAAAGTGCATGTTCTGCTGAACCGTTGTCGTCATCGTGCTGCAACCGTGTGCGAACATAAAAAAGGTAAAACCAACAGTTTTGTTTGTCCATATCATGGCTGGAGCTATGCACTGGATGGTTCATTACGCGGCGTGCCTTCACCTGAAAGCTATGGCGAATGTCTGGATAAATCTGAATTTCCATTAATCAGCCTGCGTGTTGAAGAATACAACGGCATGATTTTCGCGACCTTTAAACAGGATATTGAACCTTTAGAAGATTTCCTCGGCGCTGCGAAAAAATGGATCGACTTATTCATGAAACAAGGCGCAGGTTATCCAATTAAGGTCTTGGGTGAACACCGTTTCCGTTTTCCGGGTAACTGGAAAATCCAATTGGAAAATACTACTGATGCTTACCACTTCCCATTGGTACACAAGTCATTCTTAAGTTCAGTCGATGAAAAAACCGAAGAACTGTTTAACTTTGAAAATCAACCGGGCTATGTCGAAGACTTAGGCAATGGTCACAGTGTGATGGTGATGATTCCTGAACTGGTTGATCTGGATGAAGAGTTGATGGAACGTCCGATTCAGGAACGTTTTGAAGACTTGGCTCAAGCCTTGCGTGATGAAGGACATGAAGAACTGGAAGTACGCCGTATTGTACGTGCGGTGGGTGGTTCTGGATTTAACTTGAACATCTTCCCGAATATTGCCTGCTCAATGGCGTTCTTCCGTGTCATGCAACCGATTTCTGTCAATGAAACTGAAATTCATCATTCCGTCATTACCATGGATGGTGGCCCACAAATTGCCAACCAGTATCGTTTACGTCTGCACGAACATTTCCAAGGGCCGTTTGGCTTCGGTACACCAGATGATTCAGAAGCATGGGAGCGGGTACAACATGGTGCCAATGCCGGTAATGATTTATGGATTATGTTGAATCGCGGTCTGCCAGGTGAAGTCAAAACTGAAGATGGCTTAAAGAGTGATGTGAGTGCTGAAACAGGGATGCGTGCTGCTTATCAGCAGTGGAAAAAGTTGATGACGGCTTAAGGAGAGTGCCATGAAAACCGATTTAAATTTACTAAATGAAGTGACTGCATTTGTCTGGGCAGAAGCGGATATGCTGGATCATTCTGAGCATGATAGCTGGCTGGATCTCTGGAATGAAAAAGGCGTATACATCATCCCGATCGATCCAAAACTGACGGATTATGAAAATAATCTGAACTATGCCTATGACGATCATCACATGCGTAAATTACGCGTTGCGCGTCTGGAAAATGGTGAGGCGATTTCAGCTTCGCCAAAAGCAAATACAGTACGTAGTGTGTCACGCGTTCGTATTCTCAAAGATGAAGATGGTGAAATTATCTTACGTTGCGCACAAAACTTACGTGAGTTCCGCAAAGAAAATCTTAAACATTATACCGCTGACGTGACTTTCCATTTGGTTCGTGATGCAGAACAAGGGTTTAAGATCAACCGCAAAATTATCAATTTAGTTAACTCGACCGATACCTTGGCGGGTATCAGTTACATTCTCTAGGAGCAAAAAATGAAACAGGTTGTTTTAGTCACAGGTGCCGCTTCTGGTTTAGGGAATGTCATTGCCGAATATTTTGCAGCGCAAGGGCATCAGGTGATCCTGTCTGCCAGTACTTTAGAGAAAGCAGAGCAAGCCAAAGCGCGTAGTCCACATGCAGAGAATCTATTTCCACTGAAACTGGATATTTCCGTTGAGGCTGATTTTCATGCAGCTGTGCAGTGGATTCAGCAGACATTCTCAAAACTGGATGTGTTAATCAACAATGCCACCATGACCAAAGCAACGCCTGTTTTAGAGATTAGCGCGGCGGATTTTGACATGATCACGCAAGTGAATCAGCGTGGTACGTTCCAGTCTTGCCAGATTATTGGCAAATATATGGCAGCGCAAGGTTATGGTCGTATCGTCAATATGGCATCTCTGGCTGGACAAAATGGCGGTACTGCAACTGGTGCGCATTATGCAGCGACTAAAGGCGCCATTATTACCCTGACCAAAATCTTTGCCAAAGAGTTTGCAGCTAAAGGTGTGACGGTAAATGCGATTGCGCCTGGGCCAATGGAATCACCGATTGTGCATAGCGTCGTGTCTGACGAAAAAATGGCGCAATTTATTCAAAATATTCCCGTCAAGGCATTAGGCAGCATGGAATTTATTGCCGAGACCTGTGCGCTATTGGCAAGTCCAAGTGCAGCTTTTGTGACAGGGGCAACATGGGATATTAACGGTGGATTATTTATGCGTTAAGCCTTAGGCAAGATGCATATCAGGGAGAGAAATCATGACGATACTGTATAACGTGGTGGTAAAAAACCGTCATGTCGAAGGTGGGAATGTTGCAGTCATGGAATTTGAATCTGCAAATTCGACCGTATTACCCAAAATTGAAGCGGGTGCGCATATTGATGTGCACCTCCCGAATGGCATGGTACGTCAGTACTCATTATGTCAAAACCCGAATGATGTGGGTAAGTTTAGACTTGGGATTTTACGCGATCCAGAATCACGTGGTGGTTCAGTGTCGGCCTTTGATGATTTAAAGGATGGCATGCAGATTCAGGTCAGTGAACCGAAAAACCTGTTTCCTTTAGTGAAATCTAAACATGCTGTGTTGGTGGGTGGCGGTATCGGGATTACCCCACTGATTACGATGGCTTATCAGTTGGCACAGGAAGGTACTTCTTTTGAATTGCATTACTGCGGCGCAAGCCCAGAACGCTGTGCTTTTGTCGATGAAATTAAAAATGGCATCTTGGCGCCTTTCACGACCTTTCATTTTAAATCGGAAGAGGCGAGCCACCGTGAGTTTTTCCAATCCGCCATTCAAGACATCGATAAAGATAGTCATATTTATACCTGTGGCCCGAATGGATTTATGGATTGGGTGATTAATTTAGCCCTGACACAGAATTTCCCTGAACAGCAAATCCATAAGGAATATTTTCAGGTTGAAGTTGAAACAGGTGGTGATGCATTTGAAGTCGTGGCACAGCAAAGTGGCAAGATCATTTTGGTCAATGCTGAAGAAACCATTTTGCAGGCGTTGGCGCGTGAAGGCATCGAGATTGAAATGTCATGTGAACAAGGCGTTTGCGGTACCTGTATGTGCGATGTGATCGAAGGTGAACCTGATCATCGCGACGTGTATTTTACCGATGAAGAAAAAGCCAGTAACGAGCAGATATTGGTGTGCTGTTCACGTTCTAAGTCAGCACGGTTGGTACTGGATATTTAAGCGATTTAATCAGGATAAATTGGTATCAAATATCGGCCAGAAACAGGATAAAAGATTCAGGAGAGAATAATGAATTCACTAAAATCAATGGATGAAATAACAATAGATCCAATGCGATTCAGACGTGCTTTGGGAAATTTTGCGACAGGTGTCACCATCATGACCGCGCAAAATGAACAAGGTGAAAAGGTGGGCGTGACTGCTAATAGTTTTAATTCAGTGTCTTTAGATCCACCGCTAATTTTATGGAGTATTGATAAAAACTCATCGAGTTTCCCGGTATTTGAACAGGCTTCACATTTTGCCGTGAATATTCTATCGGGCTCGCAGATCGAGTTATCCAATAAGTTTTCACGCCGTAATATCGATAAATACGAAGGCACCAGTTATCAGACTGGGGCGGGGCAGGCCCCCATTCTGGATCACTGTTCTGCGGTGTTTGAATGTGAGCGTCATGACATTATTGAAGGTGGTGATCACTGGATTATTATTGGCAAAGTGGTACGTTTCCGTGATGAAGGACGTAGTCCACTGGTTTATCATCAAGGCGCTTACTCTGGTGTGATTCCTCATCCCTTACTTCAGTTAAAAGAGACGGTAGAAGCTGAAGATATTGGTGAAATGCATCAAGGCCATTTATATAGCAATGTTTGTTATCTGATGAGCCGTGCATTCAAGTTTTATCAGACCGATTATATTCCCAAGCAACTGGTAACTGGTTTCCGTACTAGTGAAGCGCGTTTATTATTGGTGCTCGGTAGCGGGACTGCGTCGAATAAGGCAGATTTGCCACGTGATATTGCCATGCCGATGCGAGAAGTGGAGCAGGCTGCATCGATTTTGCAAAAGGACGGTTTGCTGATTGAGAGCGACGGATTTTTTAAACTGACCGAAAAAGGCAAAAAAACGGCACACTATCTATTTGATATTGCAGATAGCCATCAAAATGAGGTGTTTGAAAAATATTCAGATGAGCAAAAAGATATTTTTATTACCATGTTAAGAGACTTTGCTGGTGTAGCATAAGCAGGATGAGGCTGATAAGTTGAAACGATTTATCAGCTTTCTTATATCAACTCTCTAAGCAATCAATAAAAAGAATGTGCAAGGACGTATATTTGACAGAAAAATTTAACGTGTGAATACCGTAGCAACAAGGACGTGAGCGGATGAACCAATATGTAAGTGATGCACTGTTAAGCTGGACGCATCATATTAAAAATGTATGCGGCAATTTTGAAACGGATTTTGATGGTACCCGTAATTTATTCATTGGTGAGGTGCAGTGTTTTTTATTGGGTGATACCGAGATTGCTTTTATCAAAAATAATGCCAATAAAATTGTCCGGAAAGCGGATGAGGTCGATCGAGTCAATAATCGGTTTTGTTTTTTGATTTTGCAATATTCAGGAAAAATGCTGCTGAATTATAAAGATGAAACCTTAACCTTGAATGAGGGGGATATCGTTTTACTTGATCCCGTTGAAACCATTTCGATGTTTCCACAAGGTTTGGTCAGTCAAATTTCGGTGCATCTGTCGCGCGAAAAGTTACTGAAAGAGCATATTAGTTCAGAGTATTTTGGCAAACTCATTACCCAAAATATGAGCGGTTTTTTACTCAAGAATATTCTGAAAAATATGTCACCTGAAAATATTAAACTTTGGTATGCGACTGAAGATGGCAATGCATTTGAAGATGCACTGATTGCCCTAATCAAGCCGACTATTAATTATAAAAATATGAATCATGCCGATAATCTTTTAGAAAAAGCCGAGCGCTATATTATTGAGAATTTAGCCAAACCTGATCTTTCTCCCAAGCTCATTGCCGCACATATTGGTGTATCGCTACGGCATCTTTATCGATTATTTGTCCAAGAAAACCTATCGATTAACAAATATATACAGCTCAAACGTTTGGAAAGAGTCAAAACAGATCTACTGGATAAAAGAAATAAACAAAGTTCGATTACCCAGCTTGCCTTGAAATGGGGCTTTTGGGATGGCGCTCATTTTTCAAAAATCTTTAAAAAAACCTATGGCATCTCTCCGAAAGAATTTAGAGAAACGATGTTGGCTTAAGCATTTTTGATGTCATTTTTAGACAAGTTCGAGGTCATTCCTGAACAAGCTAGACCGATGCAACTGTGTTGAAATTAAATCAATAAGGAAAGGTTTGAACGACCAAAGAAAACCAAAATCTTAGGTTGATCTTACCTGTTTCACACAGTGGAAAGTGCATTTTAACGGTCCATAAAAGATCGTTCAGGGATAGACAGAAAAGGATGAAGATGATGCTTAAACAACAATTATTCAAAGATATACAAAAAATATTAGCGCTTAACCTATCCATCGCTGTGAGCTGTTGGGGCTTGACTACGCAGGCTTATGCGCATGGTGGACATGCCGAAATGGTACCGCTTTATCAAAACATGAGTGAGCAGGGCGCCAAAGTTGTTAAAGATGATTTTACCAATAGCTACACCATCACCAAAGGTTCCATGCAGGTCAGAGCCAAACCTAATTCAGATCAGGTTTTGGTCAATGGAAAACCCTTAAAACTGAGCGTACCTTTATTAATTAAAGATGGTAAACCCGTTATTGGTAAAGACTTTTTCAATGAAGTGTTTCAGTCGGGTTTAGATCAGACTTTTAAAGTTGAAAATACCTTTCATCCTCTCAATAGTCTAAATACAGATGAAATCAAAAAGACTTTTGATGTGATTAATCGCTCAAAATATGCCTATAAAAATATGCGTTTTGCCGAGTTAAAACTGAAAGAACCTGAAAAAGCCAAAGTTTGGGATTTCTTTATCAATCATAAAGAATATAAAGATGATCGCATGGCCTCTTTTATTTTATTAAAAGGCAACCAAGCGATTGAAGGTGAAGTAAATCTGAATACACAGCAAGTCACGAAGTGGAATGTCCTTAAAGATACACACGGTATGGTGTTACTGGATAACTTCGAGACTGTACAACGTGTGATTGAAGCAAGCAAAGAATATCAGGACGCTTTACGTAAACGTGGCATCACAGATGTCAAGAAAGTGATTACCAATCCATTAACAGTCGGCTATTTTGGCGGTAAAGATGGCTTGGATAAACAGCTTAACGTTTTAAAAGTTGTGTCTTATCTCGATACGGGGGATGGCAATTATTGGGCACACCCGATTGAAAATCTGGTTGCTGTGGTGGATCTGGATAAAGAAAAAATTATTAAAATCGAAGAAGGGGCAATGATTCCTGTTCCGATGACGGATCGACCTTATGCCACTAAAAATACCAAACCACCAAAAATTAAACCGTTGAATATTAGTGAACCCGAAGGTAAGAACTTTTCTATTACAGGACAAACGGTACATTGGGGCAATTGGTGCTTCCATGTTGCATTAGATTCACGCGTGGGCTTACAGCTTTCAACCGTGACATATAAAGATAAAGGCGTAAAACGTAAAGTCATGTATGAAGGTAACCTTGGTGGAATGGTGGTTCCATATGGTGATCCAGATATGGGCTGGTATTTTAAATCTTATCTGGACTCAGGTGAGTATGGGATGGGAACACTCACATCAGCCATTCAACTGGGGACTGACGCACCAGAAAATGCAGTTTTACTGGATGCGGTCATTGCTGACTATAAAGGCCAGCCACAAGTGATTCCAAATGCAATCGCCATTTTTGAGCGCTATGCAGGGCCTGAATACAAACACCAAGAAATTTTTGGTGATCAAGACGCAAGTGAAGCACGCCGTGAACTTGTCGTGCGCTGGATTAGCACAGTGGGTAATTACGATTACATGTTTGACTGGGTATTTGCCCAAAATGGTGTAATTGGCATTAATGCAGGTGCAACGGGTATTGAAGCGGTGAAAGGTGTTAAATCACGCACTATGCATGACAGTACCGCCAAAGAAGACACTAAATATGGCACTCTGATTGACCATAATATTGTGGGTACAACCCATCAACACATCTATAACTTTCGCTTAGATATGGATGTAGATGGGGAAAACAACAGCTTTATGCATATGGATCCTGTGGTGAAGGCCAATGACAGAGCTGGTGTGCGTACAAGCACGATGCAAATTGACAGTAAAGTGATTAGCAATGAGCAAAATGCGGCTGAAAAATTTGATCCATCTACCATTCGTTTACTGACGAATTTCAATAAGGAAAATAAATTGGGTAATCCTGTTTCTTACCAATTGATTCCATTTGCAGGTGGAACACACCCTGTGGCGAAAGGAGCCAATTTTTCCAAAGATGAATGGTTATTTAAACGTTTGAACTTTATGGATAAGCAAATTTGGGTGACGCAGTACAATCCAGATGAACGCTATCCTGAAGGCAAATATTCCAACCGTTCGACTCATGACACAGGCTTAGGTCAATTCATTAGCAACAATGACAATATTGAAAATAAAGACCTCGTGGTCTGGATGACCACAGGCACCACCCATGTGGCGCGTGCTGAAGAATGGCCGATCATGCCAACAGAGTGGGTTTATACCTTGATCAAACCGTGGAATTTCTTTGATAGTACCCCGACGTTGAATTTGGGTGAAGAAGAGCAAAATACGCAGCACGACCATCACTAAAAGTGCAGATGAGCCAGAAAGGGTAACGTGAGCTTACCCTAAGCTGAGCGTCCAGCAGTCCGCTGACAAAAAAGGAATTTTGTATGAAAACGCTACTTTCTCAAGTTATGAGAGGGACTCTCTTTGTCTCATTTTTTTCAACTGTGCATGCAAGTGAGCTAGAAATTAAATCGACTTTTGAAGCAACTTTCGGGGCTTTTAGTAGTGGTAAAAGCTATAACGGCGAAAACCTAGAGGATGAAAGAATCAATTGGCAAGAAGGCCACCTTAAATATGGCGTCAAAGGACAATATACATTTAACAACAACCAGCTCTATGCAAGTTTGAGCGGGATTAGTTCGGCAACATTTGGTGATGGTGACGCAGGCCAAAATAGTAATGGCAAAGAACGTAAAACAGATGTGAATGAATGGATCATTGGTTTTAAAGACGGCACTAATAAAGATGAGTTAACGACCTATGATTTAAGTATTGGTCGGCAAAATATCATGATTGGTGACGGTTTTTTCATTGCGGGGGATGCATTAAACCTCGGTAAAACACCTGCGGATGGCATACTCGATCGGGGCGGCGCCTATTATCTGGCGGCACGTCGAAGCTTTGATTTTACCAGTTTGCTTCAATACAAACCTCAAGAAAATACGACGCTAAAGCTGGCTTATTTAAAGTCGGACAATAAAGCACAATTTTCCCCAGAACTCTTTGTAACTGATCTGATGTATCAGCTTCAAGATAAAGGTGTTGGGTTTACTTATTTAGATGTATTAGATCTTGAAGATGCTGAACAGGTTTCGGGGCGCGAAGACCTTAAAAACTATGCTTTACGTTTGAATTATCAACCTTTACCAGAGCTGCAAGTTAAAACTGAGTTTGTTGTACAAGATAAAAAAGAGGGTCAAGAAAATGCTGGCTATTTAGCACTGAACTATAACTTTTTATCTTCAAAATATACGCCCTCATTAGGCTACCGTTTTAGTCACTTTTCAGACCAATACGATCCAATGTTTTATGGAAATACCGTCGGCTTTGGTACATGGTTTCAAGGTGAAGTTGCTGGAAACTATGCTGGTCCATTCAATAAAAATGCAGATATTCATCAAGTCTCTTACAGCATGAATCTAAAAGAAAACTTTATGTTGGGTGCTTTGGCCTATAAGTTCAAAACAGTCAATAAGTCTTTAACCAATGTGGATGGACATGAACTGGATGTGTTTTCGGTTTGGTCGGTTAATAAAAAATTCAACGTTATTCCTTTAGTCGGGCTCTATAAACCGAAGCACGATATCCATAGTGGTGGTACTCAAAATTACGATGATAAGACCAATGTCTATGCGCAGTTGATTCTGCAATACATCTATTAAATCAGGGTGAAGGAGACCGTGTTTATTGGCGGTGCATTTATAGAAATAAAATGAGGATGAAATCAGATGAATACACAATATGACTATATCGTGATTGGTGCTGGCTCAGCAGGCTGTGTGGTCGCAGCACGACTATTAGAAGCCAAGGCTGGGCGTGTTCTTGTTCTAGAGGCAGGAAGCCGAGATAGCAGTATGTTTCATACTATACCTGCGACAGTGGTTAAAGTATTCCAGCAGAAATCATGGCAATACATGACCGTGCCGCAGAAATATTGTAATCATCGTGAAATGATCCTTGCACAAGGAAAAGTGTTGGGAGGTGGAAGCTCGGTTAATGGCATGATCTATTGCCGAGGCCAACGACAAGATTATGATTTATGGGCCTCGGAATGGGGATGCAATCAATGGTCTTATCAACATGTGCTGCCTTTTTTTAAGAAAGCAGAAAAAAATGAAAGTCTTGCTGATGAATATCATGGACAAGATGGCATTTTACCTGTCAGTGAAAACCGCTATCGCCATCCTTTAACGCTTGCTTGTATTAAGGCAGGTCAACAAATGGGGATGAACTATGTTAACGATATTAATGGTTGGGATCAGGCGGGCGTAGGGTTTTATCAAACTACTACTCAAAATGGTTCTCGGGCGAGTACCTCAAAAACCTATTTAAAGTCAGTCGAAAACCACCCAGACCTCACAGTGATTACTGATGCCTTAGTCCATAAAATTGAAACTCAAGGTGATCAGGTTACTGGGGTGACTTATAGTGTTGGCGAAAAATCACCAATTACGGTACAGGCTCAAAAAGAAGTCATTCTGAGTGCTGGTGCAATTGGCAGTCCTAAGGTTTTATTACTTTCGGGAATTGGTCCAAAACAGCATTTAGATGAGCTCGGCATTGAATGTATACGTGACTTACCTGTAGGTGAAAATTTTCACGACCATTTGCATATGTCGGTCAATGCAACAGTAACAACCAATAATAGTCTGCTCGGTGAAGACCAAGGTTTAACTGCGGTACGGCACTTTTTACAGTGGTGTTTTACACGTTCAGGATTGTTAACCACCAACATTCTAGAAGGTGGTGGTTTTATTGACACCAATAACAATGGTCGACCTGATGTCCAATTTCACTTTTTACCTGTGCTGGATAATTTCGATAATACCCCAGGTGAAAAAGCAGTTGCTCAGGCACATGGCCTTACCATTAAAGTCGGACATGTACAGCCAAAAGCACGAGGGACTTTACGTTTAAGTAGTAAAGATCCCAAAGATTTACCTGTCATTGACCCTAATTACCTAGGTCATCAAGAAGATATTGACGCAAATATCCGTGCGGTACAGGCCGGACTTCGCCTATTACAACAACCCGCATTGAAAGCAATTGTCAAAGAAGTAATTGAGCCTGCGAATATCGATCCTGATGATATTGAAGCGATTGATCAATGGATGCGCCAGAACATTAAAACGGTTTATCACCCCGCAGGTAGCTGCAAAATGGGCAATGCTCCGCAAGATTCGGTCACAGATCAGACTCTTAAAGTACATGGTTTTAAAAACTTACGTGTCGTTGACTGTTCTATTTGCCCACAAGTTCCAAGCGGTAATACCAACGCAATTGCCATCATGATTGGTGAACGCGGTGCTGACTTTATTTTGAATCAGGTCGCTTAGTTGCTGTCATAACAAAATTTTAGAAATGAAAAGAGGAAAAGAAAATGAGTGAAGTTCAGGTTTTAGAAAGCGTACAGCAATTTATGGCACGTCAACATGGACATTTTATTGATGGAAAATTAGTGGCCGCCGAGCTTTTAGATAAAGTGGATATTGTAAATCCATCGACTGAACAAGTGGTTGCTCAAATTAGCATAGGTAGTCAACAAGATGTCGAAAATGCGGTGAAAAGTGCGGAACATGCTTTTCAAAATGCTTGGGCTGAAACGACGCCGTATGAGCGTGGCGTTAAACTGAACAAATTAGCCGATTTAATTGAGCAATATGGTGAAGAACTTGCACAGCTCGAGTCGTTATCTACTGGAAAACTTATCAATATTTCAAGACATCTTGAAGTCGCACAATCTGTTATTTTCTTAAGATATTTTGCGGGTTGGGCAACCAAAATTAATGGTCAAACCATGCAACCCTCTATTCCTTCTATGCAAGGTGAAAAATATACAGCTTTTACTTTAAGACAACCGATTGGTGTGGTTGCAGGGATTGTGCCTTGGAATTTTTCACTGATGATCGGTGTTTGGAAAATTGGTTCAGCTTTAACAACTGGCTGTACCATTGTGCTTAAACCAAGTGAGTTTGCCAGCTTATCTTTATTACGTTTAGCTGAACTTGCCATTGAGGCAGGTATTCCAGCGGGTGTAATTAATGTGGTTACGGGTAAGGGGGAGACGGGACAATATTTAATTGAATCGCCGCTGGTTAAGAAAGTCTCATTTACAGGTTCAGTTCCAACTGGCATTGCCATTGGTAAACTCGCAATGAGCAGTGATTTAACCCGTGTAAGTCTGGAGCTGGGTGGTAAAAATGCCATAGCGGTTTTGGCCGATGCAAATATCGATGAGATTTTACCGACTTTGCTGCAAGCAACTTTTGTACATCAAGGTCAAGTTTGCGCATCCCCAGAACGGTTTTTTGTACACCATACAAAATACGATGAATTAGTCGAGAAACTTTCTAACGCACTCTCGAGTTTCAAAATTGGATCGGCTATGGATGAAGGAAGTATATTTGGTCCGCTCTCTAATCAGCCTCATTTTCACAAAGTAAAACACTATTTAGATATGGCTAAAGCCAACAAGCAGATTATTGCTGGAGGTGAGGCTTTAGATCAAACAGGATATTTTGTACAGCCGACTTTAATTTCCTTTAAAAATACGGATGATCCTTTATTTTCAGAGGAAACTTTTGGTCCAGTGGTTGGGGTAATGCCATTCGACACTGATGAAGAACTCATTCAACTGATGAATCAGTCGCGCTTTGGTTTAACTGCAAGTATCTGGACAAATGACTTATCTAAAGCTTTACGTTTAATTCCTAAAATTGAAGCAGGAACCTTATGGGTCAATATGCACACATTCTTAGATCCATCCGTTCCATTTGGCGGGGTGAAAGCTTCAGGAATTGGTAGAGAGTTTTCGGATGCATTTATTGAAGATTACACCGAATTAAAATCGGTCATGATTCGCTATTAAGTCAATAAAGAGGTTTGTCATCTTAGAAATAACAAACCTCAGTCTTTAAAATTAAAATTGGACTAAAAAGTTAGTAGTTTAAAGTGATGCTTTGTTGAGTTGCTTGGTCAATTTCCTTTAGACTCACTGCATCCTCTTTACACTTGTAACTTTCAAATAAAGGCAGCTGATCTGCAAAATGGGCATCAGTTTTTCCATTTTGATTGATAAAGCCACTTTGACCAGGCGCTAAAATCGAACACATGGTGACTTGATTTGGATTTAACACCACTCTAAAAGTAGCACTTCCTGTATTTCCATAAGTACTGAGCTGTTGTTCATGTGATGGATCAGCCCATGGAATACCGACCGAATTTTTGCTGGAAAAGCCCATCGTTGCTACTGGAATTTTCCAGTCATTCGGGTCAGTAGAGTGATATTGTTTTGAAAGTTCAACTAGTGCATTTTCTAAAGCTTTTAAGACAACCTCATCTGCTGTTTGTCCTTTTAAGAAATCAACATTCTGGGGAACGCTTGCCTGTTTTCCTTGCAGGGCATTCCAGATTAATTTTGATGCGCTGGCAGGCTGTGCACTTCGTGGATCATTATTGACCGGATAAAGCGTATCGGTATAACGCTGATAAATACTTTCTGATAAGTTTGGTTTTAACACCAAGACAATCATCTGATTCAGCCATGCACGCATAATCGCTGGTGCTGCACCTTGATAATACTTCCCTTCACGATCTGGGCGTAATTTTAGATCCCATTCTGCCAATAGCGGTGCGACTTTTTTAGTCTGTGTCGATGCTTTGTCGCTTTGTGCGGCTTTGATCATAGAGGGAATAAAATAGCGCGCATTTAGATCCGACCAAGCACCTATTTTATTAATGTCCCAAATCTCTTGCTGGCTTAACTTTGGTTTGCTTTCCAAAGGTTCGATCAGTTCATTGACACGATCAACATAAGAGAAATTCGATGAATCAGAACGTAAACCTGCATATGCTTTATTATTCCAACTACTGATATAACCTTTTTCAGGATTATATTGTTTAGGATTATGCGAGAAATCGTAGAAACCCTGCCATTCCATTGAACCATCGCCAAGTGCAGGAAGTTGAATATGCTGGTTTTCAGGGCGAATCGGTAAACGTCCCAACGCAGCGACCCCGATATTATTCTTGGTATCGGCATAGAACCAAGTAATAGAGGCTGCGACACGTTTGGCTTGAGCAAGAAACTCGTCCCAGTTGGTGGCCTTGGCTGCATTGGCCCAGCCTAATAAGGTTTCAATTTCTGCACCTTCCCAGCTACGTTTTTGAGCATAGGCGGTGTGATTTTTTTCATCCCATGTGCTCACAAAGCCTTGTTTGCTCTTATAAACATCTAAAATGTGGTCGGCCTGATTCTTAACTTTTATTTTTACTTGCTTGTGCTCAAATGGAATATAAGCGCCTTTGTATAAATATTCTTTTGAATTGCTTGGATTTAGAGTGAGTTGGTAAACATCGTTAGTATCGAGTGAGCCTACCGTAGAACCCCATGCGATTTTGCCATTGGTGCCAAATAAAATTGCAGGTAAACCGACAGGGGTAATTCCTGTTAGGTCATAGCCAGCGCCGTGTAGGCCAATTGCATAGGTAATCGCAGGGGTATACCAGCCTTGTTGGGGGCCATTATATAAAACAGTCTGACCCTCAATGGTCTTATCTCCCTTTACTACCCAAGCATTGCTAGCTGTTGGAACACCATCAATCACGCTTTTACCCAGCGCAATACGTACTTGTGCTAAATATTTTTCTGCTGCCTGATTGGAGATAGGCAAAACCTTTTTCGGGATAGTTTGCTGTCGTGCTGAAAATTGTGGGGCTTGTTCAGACTGAATAATTGTTGGTGCTTTTGGATCATCTAGCCAGCGTAATTGTTGATAGACTTTAAGACCCTCAGCTTGACCTTTTTCTTTTTGTAGCTGGGTGAGCAAGTCTAAGTTTGAAACCTCTGAACTTGCTGAAAAGAAGCGATTGAGAATGAGACCGACCCAAACCATTGCTATGTCTTCTGTTTCCCAGCTTGAGGGTTTAAAGCCATAATCAACAAATTCTTTTGGCATGAGTGCTGGATTGGCTAAAACTTCTTTGACGCGTTTATTGAAACCTGCCGCATAACCCTCAAAAATTGCACGGTCTTCGGGGGGGAGTCGCGCAATTTGTTGTCTGATATTTTCAGGGTTAAAGCGACTATGGGTTGCAATATCATATTGCACATAATCGGGACCCAATACTTCAGCGACCGTGCCTAAACCTGTACGTTTTGACATTTCCATCTGAAATAAACGATCAGTTGCGACGGCATAGCCATAACCGTAAAAAAGCCCATAACTATCTTTTGCATAGACATGGGGCGTACCAAAGTGATCTCGCTTAATTGTGATTTGTTGTGGATGAGGCGTTGTTTCTAAATTTGAAGGTGAATTACATCCTATGAGCAAAGTACAACCTAACGCTAACATTCCATTTTTAAGCAAAGTAGCGCTATAGAGGGGGCTATGATTGATCAATTTTAAATATCCTTATTGTCGTTATCGTTTCAAAGACATGACTTGAAAATCTTCTGTTGAAGGGAGTGAAATACACCGCTGAACATACCTTGTTCATTGAATAAAATTATGATGATTTATCTATGTAATTTTCCATTACCTTGTGGGTATATCTTTATACTTTATGAGACAAGGTTTTATCGGTTTCGAGAAATTCATTTAAGAAAAATAATAGATCAAACAATCATCTGCTTTTTGCTCGGGGCATTAAGATGATTGTTTGACGAATGAGCAGAACATTAGCGCATCAATTTTTTAGCTAACCGATCTGGATTCAGTAATACGATATTGAGAATCCCCACCACAACCAGATACAAGCCAATAGAGCTAAATCCCTGATTCATGCCTATCGTTAAATTTTCTAACATCTGTGGACTGAGTGGAACGCCTTTGCCTGGGTTGATATAACCTGCATGGTCCATTAAATATCCAATCATGGTTGGGGAAATGATTCCGCCTATAGAGGCGGTTGCCACCAGTGTTGCCATGACTGCGGCACGTTGCTGTGGGCAAACACTATAACTGACGGTCATGGTTGCCAGCGGAAAACACATGGAAAATCCTGCTGCAACCGTGATCAGGATCAGATTGAGACTTCCCGTTGAAAAGGGGAGCAAATAAAAGGCAGCACCCGAACATAGAAGTAGTAAGCCAAAAACAACACCAAAAGCAATATGAACGCTTTGTCCTTTTTGTAGAAGTACTTTTGAAATATAGCCAGCAAGTGCCAAGGTGAGGGCGCCTAAAACCCAAGGAAAGCTGGAAATAAAGGCAATCATTTCAGGCGAGAATTGATGAGTGGATGCAATATATTTAACTGCCCAAGTGGTTAAAAATCCTAAAGACCAGAAGCAGCCCAAGCCAGCGAGGAAGGCCGCAATAAACATTTGAGAAAAAAAGACTTTGAAAATTGGGACGGGTTTTAATTGATCTACAAAATCTATGATGCTTTGGCGACTGGTCTCAGCTTCTTTGATTTCTTTCATAGAAGAAGTCGCTGAATTTTGGGCTTGATGAAAATGACTATAAGGGCCTTCTTTACAGATACAACGCCATAAAAGACTCCAGATGATGCCAATAATACCTAGAAAGCCAAAGGCCCAACGCCAGCCCCAATCTGGATGCGCAATGATATAGGCCAAAATAGGTGCTGCAATAATTGGCCCGAGCATGGTTCCTGAAGCGACAAGGCTACTTGGAAAACCACGGGCACTGGGTTCAAACCAACCCTGTACATGGGTTAATGAAATGGATGAAGCAGGGCCTTCTGCTGCACCGAGTACTATTCGTGTGATCAATAAGGTTGTTAAACCACCACCGAATAGCATAGGGAACTGTAACAGTGCCCAACTTATACCCATGATTAAAAGTAACCAGCGGGTTTGAACTTTTTCTGCAATAAAGCCAACGGCGATACCTGAGATTGCGAATAAAAAGAAAAAGGCACTGCCAATAAAACCAAACTGGGTCGCTGTGAGTCCTAATTCAGCCATGACGGGTTCGGCAACAAGACCCAAAACAGCTTTATCTGCAAAGTTAATCATCTGAAACAGTACTAAAAGTGCCGTAATTAGCCAAGCTCGTTTCAGGTCTGAAAAGAAAACTGAAGATGCTGAAACTGTATGATGTTGTGAGTTGTTGTTATGCATTGCATGATCCTTATGCAGCGACCAAGGCACATCGGTCAAAAATAATGGCTTACTATTGATTTAAATAAATATATTTCTATGGCAAAGCTTATTTAGATGGAGCGTGTTTTTAGTGCTACGATCTTGCGCTGCTTATGAAGCAGCGCTTTGTTTTAATTAAGTTGTAGTAATAAAGTCGAACACTGCCTGATTGAAGGCATCGACCTGTTCAATATTCGAAATATGCGAGGCATTGATTTCTACTAACTGGGCATTTGGAATCTGCTGTTGCATAAATTGCCCATCAGCAACTGTAGTGACAGGGTCTTGTGTTCCAGCAATAATTAAAACAGGAATAGGGATCGCTTTGAGTTGATCACGAACATCCGCCTTAGCCAAAGCCTCACAACAATTGGCATAACCGATTGCGCTGCCAGCACTTAAGTCGTTACACAAGTTATTGACAATCGCCGTTTGGCTTTGGATAAAGGGATCTGTAAACCATCGAGATGCGGCAGTCGCTGCGATGGGTTGTAAACCTTGTTCTCTAACTAATTTTGCACGATCCAGCCATGCTTGTTCCTGACCAATTTTTGCCGCAGTATTGGCAATGATCACATGACTAAATCGATGTGGATAATGAATCGCAAGCCATTGACCCGTTAAGCCACCCATGGAAATTCCACAAAAACTGGCTTTTTCAACCTTCAAATGATCCAGTAAACGGATGACATCTTCACCCAGTTGTTGCAGGGTATAAGGAGCTTGTGGTGTTGAAGATGCACCATGACCGCGTGTGTCATAACAAATCACATAAAAGCGTTCTTTAAAATAATTGAACTGCTGTTGCCACATTCCGTAGTTGGTCCCCAAAGAATTGGAAAATACCAGTGCAGGGGAGTTGGGATCTCCAAAAGTTTGATAATTGATCTGTGCATCGGCAGACTGAAAAACTGACATTACTCTTCCTTTATTTTAATCAACACGTTGAATAATCAATGCAATGCCTTGACCGACACCGATACACATTGAACACAAGGCATATTCACCCTTGATCTGTTCAAGCTGATTCAAGGCAGTGGTGACTAGGCGCGCACCTGAAGCACCCAATGGATGACCTAGGGCAATTGCACCACCATTCGGATTGACGCGGGCATCATCATCTGCCAAACCTAAATCACGGGTGACTGCCAAAGCTTGTGCAGCAAAAGCTTCGTTTAGCTCAATCACATCCATTTGCGCTAAAGAAAGATTGGCTTGTTTAAGTAATTTCTTGATCGCAGGTGTAGGTGCAAAACCCATAATGCGAGGTTCAACACCCACTGTGGTGGCTGCAATAATTTTTGCACGTGGTTTGAGTTGATATTTTTCCACCGCTTCATCCGAAGCAATCAACACCGCAGCAGCACCATCATTAATTCCAGAGGCATTACCTGCTGTCACTGTGCCTTCTGCTTTCACCACACCTTTAAGTTTGGTTAAGCCTTCTAGAGTCGTTGATGCACGTGGATGCTCATCAGTATCTACCACAATGGCATCACCTTTACGCTGTGGAATGGTCACAGGAATAATTTCACGAGCAAAGAAGCCTTTGGCTTGCGCAGTTGCAGTACGTTGCTGGCTGTTTAAAGCAAACTGATCTTGATCAGCACGGTTGATATTGAACTGCTCTGCCACGTTTTCTGCGGTTTGTGGCATGGTGTCCACACCATACATTTCTTTGAGCTTTGGATTGATAAAACGCCATCCCATGGTGGTGTCTTCAATCTTTTGGCTACGACCAAATGCACTGTCTGATTTTCCCATCACATAAGGGGCACGGCTCATGCTTTCCACACCACCTGCAATAATCAGGTCGGCTTCGTTGGCTTTAATGGCACGCGCAGCCATCGCAATGGCATCCAGTGATGAACCACATAAACGGTTAACGGTGGTTGCAGGCACTTGATAAGGTAAGCCTGCTAATAATGCTGACATACGTCCCACATTCCGATTATCTTCACCCGCCTGATTGGCACAGCCATAGATCACATCATCCACTTGTTGCCAATCGACACTTGGGTTGCGTTGCATCAAGGCCTGAAGTGGAATAGCTCCCAAATCATCTGCACGGACTGGTGCAAGACCACCTGCATAACGACCAAATGGGGTACGGATGGCATCAATGATATAAGCGTTTTTCATTTTAAATCTTGTCCTTTACTTAGGGCCTTTCAGCCATTCTCCGTAGTTATTTCGCGATGGCGGCATGGATGCCGCCTGTTGGACTGTGGTATATGGATCTACCATCAGTCCAACAAAGGATTTTTGTTACTTTTTATCCCTAAAAAGTAAGGCAATGCCTATACAAATGATTTTCGAAAATCACTTTCATTTACGGGCAGTGACGGTAGTAGCATTGGTCATTAATTAATAAGAGCTAGGCACGACGGAGTCTTAAGGTGTTTAATCCCATACCAACAGCTCGTTTTCGTCACTTTTTTAAAAAAGTAACCAAAAACCTTTGTTGAACAGAGGAGGCTTCCTTGCCTCCCTGTCCAACGGGCGACATCCATGTCGCCTGTCACGGTAGTACCTGATGATAAAATCTTACTGTGCTAAATCGTCGCATCAATCAACTGAGCACCCGTCAACGCCTGTAACTCCTCAAAGCTCAGACCATCCACTTTCTCAATCACTTTTAAACCATCTTGAGTCACATCAATCACACACAGATCGGTATAAATTCGATCGACACATTTCAACCCTGTTGCTGGATATGAAAGTGCTTCAACAATCTTCGGTTCACCTTGCTTGGTATTGTGATCGGTGGTGATAAATACTTTCTTGGCTCCTACCGCCAGATCCATCGCACCACCCACCGCAGGAATGGCATCCGCTGCTCCGGTATGCCAGTTGGCTAGATCACCATTGGCTGCCACTTGGAAAGCACCAAGCACTGCAATATCTAAATGTCCGCCACGCATCATGGCAAAGGAATCCCCATGATGGAAAAAACTGCCGCCCGTCAGCATGGTGACGTATTCCTTACCCGCATTGATCAGTTCAGGATCTTCTTTACCTTTGGCAGGTGGCGGCCCGAATGCGAGTAAGCCATTTTCCGAATGCAGGAATACATCTTTGTCTGCTGGAAGATAGTTTGAAATCTTGGTTGGAAGGCCGATACCGAGATTGACATAAGCACCATCTGGAATATCTTGTGCGACACGTTCAGCAATCTGGTCACGGCTTAGTTTTTGATAGCTCATGTTTATGCTCCTGCGCCAGTCGTCGCATCAACTGCAACCACATGCTGTACAAAAATCCCAGGGGTAATAATGTGTTCAGGATCAAGCTGACCGAGTTCAGCCAGTTCAGAAACCTGCGCAATGGTGACATCCGCTGCCATCGCCATGATCGGGCCAAAGTTACGGGCTGATTTGTTATAAACCAGATTGCCCCAGCGATCGCCTTTGTGTGCCTTGATCAGTGCGAAGTCTGCTTTGATTGGGTATTCAAGCACGTAGTCTTTACCATCGATATGACGGGTTTCCTTGCCTTCAGCCAAAAGCGTACCGAAACCTGTTGGGGTAAATACCGCACCTAAGCCCATGCCAGCAGCCTGAATACGACAAGCCAGATTGCCTTGCGGCACCAGTTCCAGCTCTATCTTGCCTGCACGATACAGTTCATCGAATACCCATGAATCAGACTGACGTGGGAAAGAACAAATGATTTTACGTACTGCGCCTGTTTTAAGCAGTTTGGCCAAACCATAATCACCGTTACCAGCATTGTTATTGACGATGACCAGATCCTTGATCCCGAGTTCGATCAGTCCATCAATCAGTTCAGCGGGTTGTCCTGCGGTGCCGAAGCCACCAATCATAATGGTTGCTCCATCCTTGATCTGTGACAGTGCCTCGGTCAATGAGAGCTTACTTTTATCAATCATAAGGCCAACCTTTGATACATGTTTTTAAATTTCTATACATGCCTGTTTTCATCAAAACTTTCATTACACGCGATGCATAGAAATTTAAAAACCGTGAGCTAATGAATAGCTCACAGTCATTTTTAGGGGATTAGGCACCAACGCGACGACGTTCAACTTCTGAACTCGGCGCACCTGCATGTTCTTTAACCAATTCGACATTAAAAGTAATGTGCTTGAATGGTTTGTTGAGACCACGACGAGCAATTTCTGCTTCGTCTGTTACATCCACAGCAGTTGCGATAAGACCTTCACGTGTTGCAAATGCGAAGTCATCCCAAAGGTATTGATCGCCTTCAATATTGAATTGCGTGGTTAATTTGCGATAGCCCGGCGCAGAGACAAAATAATGGACGTGAGAAGGGCGGTTACCATGACGACCTAATAGGTTCAGTACCGCTTGCGTAGTACCTTCTGGTGGGCAACCATAGCCTACAGGCATGGTGGTTTGTGCGACATAGTGACCATTGGCATCAGAAAGAATAGTGCGGCGTAAATTGAAGTCTGACTGCGATTTATCAAAGAATGAATAGTTACCTAAGCTATTGGCATGCCACACTTCGACTTTAGCGCCTTCGATAATATTGCCTTCAGGATCTGTCACTGTGCCTTCAATAAATAAGGTATCCACTTTGTCTGATTCAGAGCCATCATCCATACGGGCAAAACCAACGGATTCAGGTGCACCTGCGACATAAAGAGGGCCTTCAATGGTACGTGGTGTGCCACCCGTAATGCCTGCTTTGGCATCTGCTTCATCGGCACGTAAATCAAGATAATGCTCTAAACCTAAGCCAGCAGCCAGTAAACCAAGTTCATTGGCCTGACCTGCATCGGTAAAATACTCAAGACCTTTCCATAGTTCACTTTGCGAGATGTCCAGATCTTCAATCGCCTGAAAAAGATCACCGAGCAGACGAACTACAATTTGTTGTACACGTGGATTGACTTCACCTGTCGCGGTATCCACATTCATTTTTTTAACCAGTGCATCGATTTCTTGACGGTTCATACATATTCTCCTGAAGTATGATAATTTTTGGTGGCTAGCGAACTGGCTATTTTTGCTGGTTCCTTGGCTCGCCACATTCCTTGTTCAAATTCTGTTTTTAACTTTGCCTGCTATGCGCGTTTAGCTGTCATCTTCACGAATGGCAGAAGGATGGCGATTTAAAGCCATCACTTCAATATTCATGTAGGGATATAAAGGCAGACCCTGCAAAATATTGTGTAATTCCTCATTACTTTCCACATCAAAAATACTGATGTTTGAGTATTGTCCCGTGATGCGCCAGATATGACGCCATTTACCTTGACGCTGTAAGTCTTGTGAATAAGCCTTTTCCACGGCTTTAATTTCATTGGCTTTTTCAGCTGGCATATCGAGGGGGATCTTTACATCCATTCGTACTTGGAAAAGCATGTCAACTCCTTGAATTATTGACGACGCAGGTTGTCGATTTTGTCTTGATCCAGTTCAATGCCGAGGCCAGGACCGGTTGGAATCTTGAGTTCAAAATTGCCATATTGAAGTGGTGTTTTTAAAATTTCTTCCGTGAGTAGCAGTGGGCCAAACAGTTCCGTGCCAGCGGCTAAATTGCTAAAGGTAGAGAAGGCATGTGCAGATGCAATGGTGCCAACAGGTCCTTCAAGCATGGTGCCGCCATAGAGGTCGATCCCCGCCAGATTGGCGACTTTTGCAACGTCGCAGGCTTCGATTAGACCGCCAGATTGGGCAATTTTTACTGCAAAAACGGAGGCTGCATTCGTCTTTGCCAGACAATAAGCACTTTGCGGCCCTGTTAACGATTCATCGGCCATAATGGCAATATCGAACTTACGGGTCAGACGTTGCATGGCATCAATATTATGAATCGCACACGGTTGCTCAATTAGATCAACACCGCCATCCTGAAGCATTTGAATCCCTTTAATCGCATTCAGTTCAGACCAGGCACGATTGACATCAACACGGATTGAAACATCCTTACCTAATGCCTTTTTAATGGCCAGAACATGTTCTACATCTTGCTCCACCAGACGTGAACCAATTTTTAATTTGAAAATATTATGGCGTTTTAGCTCAACCATTTTTTGTGCTTCAGCAATATCTTTTTCGGTATTGCCAGAAGCAAGCACCCAAAGTACAGGCACGCTATCGCGTAAGCGTCCACCGAGCACTTCACTGAGTGGCAGACCTAAACGTTGTGCCTGAATATCCAGCAAGGCTGTCTGGATGGCGCATTTGGCAAAACGGTTACCATTGATATTTTGCTGAATAATTTTTAGGGTTTGAGCCACATTAAAACCATCCAGCGTTTTTAACAATGGCGAAAAGTACTGCTCAATATTGGTTTTGACACTTTCAGGACTTTCTTCCCCATAACCCAAACCACCAATGGTCGTCGCTTCACCCCAACCAATAAAACCATCTGCTGTCGTGATTTTAATCAGTACTAAGGTTTGGGTTTGCATGGTTGCAACCGCCATCTTATGTGGACGGATGGTTGGAATCTCGACGAGTAAGGTTTCTATGGATTTATACATCTTTGGTATTTCTTCAATCTTTGCCTATTTACATACCCTAAATTAATGTAATATTTAGAACTAGGCTGAATTTGGTATTTTTAGATACTTAAAAGGTATATTAAATGGAATTAAGACATCTTCGTTATTTCGTGACGGTGGTAGAGGAACAGAGCATTACCAAAGCGGCGGAAAAGTTATGTATTGCGCAGCCACCTTTAAGTCGGCAGATTCAAAAACTGGAAGAAGAACTGGGTATTTTGTTATTTGAACGTGGTTCGCGACCTGTGAAAACGACAGAAGCAGGTCAGTTCTTTTATCAGCATGCGGTACAGATTTTGACGCATACTGCCCAAGCAGCTTCTATGGCAAAACGCATTAGTACGGTCAATAAGATTGTCCGTATTGGCTATGTCAGTTCATTGCTATATGCATTGTTGCCACAGGTGATTTATTTATTTCGCCAAAATCATCCCGAGATTCAGGTCGAGTTGATTGAACATGGTACTAAAGACCAGATTGAAGCATTAAAACTGGGCAAAATCGATTTGGGATTTGGGCGATTACGAATTAGTGATCCTGCGATTAAACGGATTTTATTGCGCAAAGAAAAACTCAAATTGGCCATTCATAAAAATCATCATTTAACCCGTTTCATCGATCAGGGCATTTATCTGTCCCAGATTATTGATGAACCTATTTTTTCTTATCCAGCTACGCAAAAGCCAAACTTTTCAACTCTGATTCAGTCGATTTTCACGGATTTGGGACTGGTACCTAAAGATATGGTTGAGGTTCGTGAAATTCATATGGCTTTAGGTCTGGTTTCCTCAGGTGAGGGTATTTGCATTATTCCCGAGAGTGCTAGTGACATTGGCATGAAGAATCTGGTCTATATTCCTATTCTGGATTTGGAGGCTTACACTCCAATTTCATTGGCGGTACGCAATATGGATCAAAGTCCGTATCTTCCTCAGATTCTGGAATGTATTAAACAGGTATTTGAAGAAGAAGGGATTCCGATACAACTTGATGGTGATTGATGCAATCTCAAAAAAACAATTATTCAGGAGCGGTCATAAGGACCGCTTTTTTGATGAAATATGATGATGAGCACAATAAAACCAGACTTAAAAGGTATAACTATATACTTCACTATGCATAGAAAAATCACATTAATTATTCAAATAATAAAATTAAGTCAACTACTCGTATTTTAATATTTCAAACAAGTCATTTGTATTTGATATACAGAACAATAGCTTTGGGTTGGTAGCGCTCTATTTAACTTAGAAAATGATGTTGCTCTTATATTAATCATAAAAATGAATGAGTTGTGAAGTTTAACCAGCCACAATTAAATGATGACGATGTTTTTGAATAGATCAATTGAATAGAAATAAGAATGAAATATTTTCTATTCTTTAATCCATATTTAAATTTCAAGTAACTAATTTTAAAAACATTTTTTTAATGTGTCTGCAAACCAGCCAATGATAACCGTTTTATAGGAAGATCACGGACGACAATGTTGTGGCGAATGGTTGAGTCAATTAACTAAAAATCTACTAAGGGAAAATAGAGATGAAAATCGCAAAAATTAGTTTACTGTTAGGCGGTATGATCGCCAGCAGTATCACATGTGCGGAATATAGTTGTCAGCAGCTTGGACTAAAAGATTGTCCTACGACAGTTGATCAGGAATTACCTAACCCGCATGAAATGCTCACATGGACACAAAAACAGCGGGTGATTGGTTTCCGAAATACCTTCCGCATTTATGATGGCAGTGTTTTTCATCCAGATCAGAAAAATGTACTGGCGTTACCAAAGTTAAAGAGTGGAATAACAAATAACGATATCCATTATTCTGTAGACGGTAAAAATTACCGTTTAAATGATTATCTAAAAAATCAAAATGTTGCAGGTTTAATTATTTTAAAAGATGGCAAGATTGCCTATGAATATTATGCACATGGCAATGATGAGACAACGCTATGGACTTCACGTTCAGTCGCGAAATCTATAGTCGCAACATTGATTGGCGTTGCCATTCAACAAGGAAAAATCAAATCAGTAAATGATCCAATCATTCAATATTTACCTGATTTAAAAGGAACGGCATGGGAAAAAGTGACACTGAAACAATTGATGCAACATACCTCCGGCGTTGAATGGAATGAAAACTATAAAGATCCAAATTCAGATTTTGCAAAGATGACCTATTGTGAGGCTGTAAAAGATCCTGAAGCATGCGTATATAAAAATGTGAAACATCTGAAGGCTAAATATAAGCCGGGAACGGTTTGGTCATATAATACGGGTGGCGCATATCTTGTCGGTAAAGTATTAGAAGCTGCAACCCATGAAAATATTGCTAAATATCTAGAAACTAATGTCTGGAAGCGTGTCGGCATGGAGCGAGAAGGGGTATGGCAATCTTATGAACGTAATAAGATTGATATGGGCGGGCATGGTTTTAATGCAACTTTGCGTGATTATGCACGTTTTGGACAATTTATCTTAAATGAAGGTCGTGTTTCTAATGGAGATAAAATGCTGCCTGAAAATTGGACAGCACAAGCGACTCAATGGAATCAGGCCAAAGGTTCAGTCACTAAAAATTATCCAAAGGGAACGTATGGTTTTCAGTGGTGGAATTCACAAGCCAAGCGAGGTTCACCTTTGACGACTCCGCATGCTGACTCAACATTCTGGGGCCTTGGAATCTTCGGACAAATGTTAGGAATTAACCCGAAAGACAAGATTGTCATGATGCAATGGAGCACATGGGAAACAGCACTACCATCAGCCCAATTAGATAATGAAAAAAGTTTATTCTTCAATGCCGTAAGCAAGCATCTGACAGAGAAAAAATAACAGAGAATAAAGGCTATTCTTTATTGGAATAGTCTTTTAATTTCTATTGTTTCAAAGACTAAGCATTGTTGCAGTATTTAAATACCTTGTATGCATGACGTGGAGTCGATATGACTTAAAAGGTATAACTATATACTTCATTATCTATGGAAAATTACATTAATTATTCAAATAATAAATGCAGCTTAGACTTTTCTTTAAATATATTTTATTGGATTTCGGATATTTAAAGGAAATGGAAGTTTGGTCTAAATAACAAGGCAAGTAGCAAGACTTTACTTGCAGTAACAAGAATTTTAAATACTCAGGAAAGGATTTCCCATGTTAAAACTGAATACGCTGTATAAAGCACAGCGCGTTGCTTTATATACTCTTTTTGGCTGTCTCAATGTCAATGCCGCTTATGCTGATTTCTTGGAAGATAGTGAAAAGAGTATTTATTTACGTAATTTCTATGTCGAGCGTGATTTTGAAGGTACCAATCAAGACTTGGGCAGCTGGTCACAAGGTGTGTCAGGACGTTTCGTATCAGGTTATACCGACACACCAATACAAGTCGGTTTGGATTTAGGCTTTCAATATGCGCTGCGTTTAAATGACCGCTATGATGAACGGCTCGATACAGTGTTTAAATATGATCAGCATGAGCGACGCCAAGAACGTGATTACTTAAAGCTCGGCGCGACCTTAAAACTAAAATATCAGAATACAGAGCTGAAAGTGGGGGAGCTTTTTCCTAAAACCCCTGTTTTATTTATTGATGACTCACGACAACTGGTTACGACCTATGCGGGGGCAATGTTAGAAAATAAAGATGTGAAGAATCTAAAAATATCTGCGGGACGTTTTACTCATGTCAATGCACGCGATGATGATGAGTATAGAAAATTCACATTAGGTAACTCGACAGATCCAGCGAAAAGAAGTGATGGACTCAATTTTCTAGGTCTAGATTATAATTTCACGCCGAATTTATCTGGGGCGTACTGGTTTGGCCAGCTTGAAGATATTTACCAACAACATTATGTCAATACTGCCTATACAGAGCAGGTTAAAAACAGCAAGTTAAAAGTTGATGCGCGCTATTTTCATTATAAAGAGGATGGGGACGCTTACTTTGGTGATATTGATACTCAATCAATTGGCTTGCAAGCCAGTGTCCAGAATGGGCCACATACCATTGTGACTGGTCTGCAAAAGCATATGGGAGAGGATAATATTCCACTGTTAAATGGTTACGTTCCTCAAGCCTATTTACAGAGTTGGTCTGCTGTTGCTTTTTACAAAGCAAAAGAATTGACGTGGCATATCTTATATAGTTATGACTTTAAGGATCATGGCGTACCTGGGCTAAAACTGACCTTACGTTATCTGAATGGTAGTGAAATTTATCGGGAGGGTTTTGAGGACAATAAAGAAACCGAGAAAAATGTCATTATCAATTACACCGTACCTGAAGGAAAATTCAAGGGTCTTGGTTTTGAATGGCGACATATTCGTGCTGATATTAAATATGGTGCAGGAAATAATCCGGGAACTGATTTTGTAGAAAATCGAATTTTGTCGACTTATACCTTTAAGTTTTAATTGAAATGATATTCTGTTTTATTGGAGGATATCATTTTATTCACTATTATTCTAATGGTTAAATAGAGAGCTAATATTTTAGTCGTATAACTGTTAAATTAATTTCTAGTTGAAGAATCTCTTTTCATTTGCGCTGATCTGAGAAAGTTTAACAATTAATCTTCAACTAGAAATTTGAATAGTGAATCATTTTTTCACTATATTATCTAAGGAATTCTCAAGCGTTATTGGTCTCTCCTTTTTAATTTCTAGTTAAAAAACGAAGCTCAATATAACATTAAAAAAACAGGGGTATTTTTGAAATAAATTCACTTAATTGTTTCCTTTATGGAATCAATAATGAGGATTTATCTTATTTTGTAGTGTTTTTAAGACTGTTTGTTGAGTAAATGTAAACATAAGGTGGTTTCTATTTATCTGGATGAGCTTGTTAAACATTAAAGTTTAGTTTTTTCATCACTTTAAATTTTTGATTAAAAAATTCAACCAATCATGAGTTAATAATAAAACCCTATTTTTTTAACTGTTGTTCAATATAATTCAAAAAATTTAATTTGTGGTTTTTTTATGATCAGTGCTAGAGAGTTGGAAATTTTTGTTTATTCCGCTGAAAATTTAAACCTTAAAATCGTTGCTGAGAATCTTGGCGTAAGTCAGTCGGTCATTTCTAAAAATATTAGCAGACTCGAGGAAAAAATTGGATTTATCCTATTTGATAGAAAAGCAAGACCTTTACAGCTGACACCATTAGGACATAAATTTTATTTCAAAGCATTTCATGTATTGGCTGAATTGAAACAGCTCAGTAATTTTCAGTTTTTAAATGAAAATATACAGGAAGTAAAAACAGATTTTGACTTAAGAGTGGGCATTCCTCATACATTAAATAGTAGTTTATCTCCATACATTGTCGATGCTTTTGAGCAAGTTGAAATTGTGAATGGATGGGGGAAAAGCTTAATTCTATTATTGAATGACCATGAAATTGATACAGCAGTCATTTTATTGCCTACGAGCCAGATGTCAGACAGTAAAGAGAACTGGTCTTTGTTGGGAACTGTGCCGCTGGTGATTATTGGACGTAAAGAAATGGTGCGAGAGTATAAGAGTCTAGATGACTGTAATCGTACGGGCTGGGTGTTAAATCCAGAAGGATGTGGTTTCAGAGTAGATTTAAATAATCGACTGATGAGCCAAGGGAAAAAGCTACATATCAGACATGAAATTTTTGGCACCAAATCACAGTTAGATTTTGTAGAGAAATATGAAGGTATCGGCTTGGTTCCACAGCCATTTTTTGAATATTACAATGAACTGAATAACACCTTAGCGGTACTGGATATTCAGGATTTCAGGTCAGAAATGTATGTGTTTTTAGTGGCTAGACCAAATGTACCGCAAGATAAGTTAAGCAAAGTAATGGAAATCATTAAGCAGCGATTTAAGTTTGATTGAGGGGAGGCTATTCATGAATAGATGTATGGATGAGCTCTTCAATTGTTAACTGACAGAATAAGATCCTCTTGATCCATGTGGTAAATAAAATTTTATACGGTTCACTCAATTTTATTAATTAAAACAAATAACTATATATTTAAAAATAGGTTTTAGACAATTCTTTCTCACTGTTCAAAGCTTAGAATAAGTATTTTTATAAAATAATGATAATTATTATCATTATTGTTCTTTTTGTTGATTTTGTGTATTATTCGTTGAATTTTTTAAGGTTAAATTAAGATTGATCTAAATTTATTCTCATTTTTACCTGAGAAAAGGATGTGCAGGCAATTGCCTACCTTAAGTTACGAAGGGTAGAAATTTAGAATGAGATGAGAGGTGACACAACATTGGCATTGTCCATGCGTGGATCTGTGATTTCTCAAATGATTTAAATCTTAATTTTTCTTATAGACCGCTCTCCTGAATATAGAAGTGTTGTTGATTTCAAACGATCAGCAGTTTTCTTGGTATCTCTTATGACTATTGAAGCCTCGATTCCTTTGGTTTCCACAAAACGGACGACTAAAAAACAAGTTGAACAATCATCATTGATTCAATATCGATTGATGATTTTTTCACGTTTTGTACTCGCAATTTTTGGGGGATATTACTTTGCCGCGATTGCAACGATGTTGAGTGGTTATTTATTTTCATCTGAACCTCTCAAAGCCAGTGCCGTATTTAGCGCGACCATGCTGGCTTTTGTGATCCATTGCGCCATATTCATCTGGGTGTTTATGGTCAATTCGACCTTGAAAGTGTGGTTGGGTGTAGTGATACCAAGTCTGGCGATGACAGTGTTGTATTGGTTTTTAAAAGGGTAAGGTCATGCGTGTAGATGGTAAAAATGAAGGCCCACGCCAATCAATGTCATGGTTACATACCTGGACCAGTCTTTTACTGGGATGGTTGCTCTATGCCGTTTTTCTCACGGGAACACTGAGTTTCTTCCAAAATGAAATTACAGTCTGGATGAAGCCAGAACTGCATCAATCCGTGAATACCACTTCACAGCAACAACAATTAACTTATGCACTGCAATATTTACATCAAAAAGGACAAAGTGCCGAGAGCTGGAATATCCGTTTTGCCAATGAAAGACAGCCAGCCATTATGCTGAATGTCCGTCAGCCAGGTGAAGGGCGACGTCGTGGTGGTGAAATTTATCTGGATGCACAAACTGGTCATGAAATTAAAGCCAGAGAAACGCGTGGCGGTGGTTTCCTTTATCGCTTTCATTTTGAACTTTATGGTATGCCGCGAATTTGGGGACGCTGGATTGTGGGTATTGCGACACTGTTGATGTTTGTTGCGATTATCAGTGGCATTATTACCCATAAAAAAATCTTCAAGGATTTCTTTACTTTCCGTCCTGCCAAAGGCCAGCGTTCATGGCTGGATGCTCACAATGCAACAGCTGTGTTTGCCTTGCCATTTCATATCATGATTACCTTTAGTGGTTTGTTGCTCTTGATGCATTTATTTATGCCGTGGGCAATGAATACGCACTATGGCAATGTTCGAAACTTTTATCAGATTTTAAATGAACCCGTTGCCCAAACACCTGAACAAGCACGTTTACTGGCAGAGCAAAAACACAAAGAAGCAGCTGAAGAAGGACGCGGCAATCGAGGTGGTGACCGCCGTGAGTCCGGACAAGAAAGGTCTGTGATTGCAGCTGCACCGATGGTGAATTTGACAACACTGAGTCAAAGCGTGCAGCAGAGTTGGGGCGATAATCCGATTTCCTCTATTCGAGTGAATAAACCGAATACTATTGAAGCTGATGTGCAATTTAATGCAACGCGTACAACCACATTGCTGGATCGGGACAGTGTTCCTTCACTCAAGTTTAATGCGGTAACTGGGCAACCCATTGATGAAGCCAAGCCCGTAAATTCAGCATCAAAAGCTATTTATACGTTGGTGACATGGTTGCATATGGCACGTGGTGTGGATTCTGTCTTGCGCTGGTTATTATTTTTATCAGGTGTCTTAGGCACGATGATGATCGCTTCCGGTTTGATTTTATGGGTTGTGAAACGCATTCCAGATGTACAAAAGCTAGGTTATAAACCTTTTGGCCATCGTGTGGTTGAAGTTCTAAATATTACAGCGATTACAGGTTTACCAATTGCCTGTGCAGCTTATTTCTTTGCTAATCGTGTTATACCTGCACAACTGGCAGAGCGCTCACCCTTAGAAATTAATGTGTTCTTTATTGTCTGGTTATTGTGCTTGATTCATGCGGCTGTTCGGGCACATCGTCCAGCTTGGCTAGAGCAACTGGCTTTGGCTGCCGCGATGTTCCTGTTTATCCCAATTCTGAACTTGGTTACAGGTGGGCAAGCCTTATGGATGAGTATCTATCATGGACAATGGATGATCGCCAGTTTTGATCTGGTTTGCATTATTTTAGGGCTGATCTTTATCTATTCTTATTACAAATTAAAGCGTTATCAAGGCCTACCAGTTAAGCAGAAAAAACAGCCTAAGGCTCAGTCGGCACAGGAGCAAGCATAATGGCAGCATGGATGTTGTGGTGCGTTACCGTGGTGGCGCTATCGAGTCTGGCGTGTGGAATGAGTAAGCATCAACGCGATATTTTTACATCCCCAATCTCGGCTCAAAATAGCAGACGTTTTGAAATTGTAGGGTGGAGTATTTTGTTGCTCTCTGCTGTCGCTGCAATATATTTAAAAGGTGCTTCGATCGGTTTGTCAGAATGGTTGGGTTGTATCAGCTTTGCTGCTTTGGCGGTAGGGCTGTTATTGACTTATCACCCTAAAAAATTATTGCAGGCCAATGTGATCGTTGCTGCTTTATTCGGACTGCTGCTGATTTTGAGTTTGATTTAAGATTTGGCTGCATTGTAGTTAAATAAAAAGAGGAAACTAAAGTTTCCTCTTTTTATTTGTGCATGAGATATAGGGCTAGCTTGGCTTACCAGTCATATTTCAAGCCCACACGGAAATTGGTCGGTGCACCATAATAGCTATTGGTGGTCGCCAAGTGGTATTTTTCATTAAATAGGTTATTCAAATTGAAATTCACCACAAGCTGATCATTGACTTTATAACGTGCCATCAAATCAACTAAAGCATAGCTATCTTGGGTAAAACGAGCACCATTTGGTCCACCAGTTTGATAAATTTCACTTTGCCAGCGCACACCACCGCCCACAGTGATTGCTTCATCCAGATAAGGCAGGGTATAGGTGCTAAACAGTTTGGCAGTATTATTCGGAATAGTGGTATCTAGGTTATTGCCTTGATTATTTTTAGACAGGTTACGGGTAAAACTGGTTGAGATTTGCCAGACATCAGTGATCTTACCTGTGGCTTCAAGTTCAAAACCACGACTTTCGGTTCCCGATTCAGCTCTATAGGCTTGAGAACCATCAGGTGCTTTTGCACCCGTGATTTCTACAGCTTTATTATCTTCCTTAACCTGATAAATGGCTGCGCCAATATTTAACTGGTTATCGAAGAATTCACCTTTAATTCCCAATTCGGTACTATTACCGATGACGGGTTCAATATAACTGCCAGTCATGGTTTTCTTATCTTGGGGTGAGAAAATATTGGTATAGCTGGCGTAACCTGTCCAATGCTCTGTGAAATCATAGGTTAGGCCAATATAAGGAATAACTTTTCCTTTTTCTTCCTGCTTGGTGTATTCCGTAGAATTCTTTTCATTATTATGATCACCCGTAACACGTTCCCAGTCTTCAACACGTGTCCCCAAAATGACTGCCAGATCATCACTTGCTTTTAAACGTACTGCACCAAAAATGGATTTGCTACGATCATCTCCGCTATACCAACCATCGATTTGAGTGGGTGGACGGCTTGGAGTATGACCATCCCATGTAAAAATATTATCAAGCTTGCCTTCCCATGACATGCCATTGTTCCAGCCAGAATAGGTTGGGCGTTTGTTTTTACTTTGAGTATAGGTTGTACCAAGAACCACATCATGAGTTTGGTTAAACAAATCAAATGAACCATTCAAGGTTAAATTAAACAAATCCTGAGTTGGCCGATAGTCCCAGCGGGTTGCATAGAGCATGGCACCACTACCTGTCGCTTTATCAATTCCTGTATTTGAAAAGGTATAGCCAACAATTTCATCTGAATCGGTAATGGTGCGTGATACCACGCCTTTTAATTTCCAGCGGTCATTCAGTTGATGCTCTAGATCTGCAAAGAAAGCAGTTGTAGTGCGGTCAGAGCCTGTCCAGCTTGCTGCTGCTGAATCTGAGCGCGACCAGTCAATCAGAGAACCATCGGTATAAAAACTTGGTAAACCCCCACGTGCCACTCCAGAAAGATTCATTTGTTGGTAACTAACACCAAGGCTACCTTTGGTTTTTTCATTGAGGTCTGCTTCTACGACTGCATAGGCAACTTTGCGTTCTTCATTATAACGGTCAATATAAGAGTCTGAATTTTGGTAGGCAAATAGGGTACGTCCACGGACACTACCAGAAGCATTTAAAGGGCTGGATACATCAATATCGGTACGGTAATAATCCCAAGAACCTAAATCTACACTGACAGAGGCTTTAAAATCCTGCAAAGGCTTTTTACGAACCATGTTAATACTGGCACTTGCGGTACCTGAGCCTGTCATCAAGCCGTTGGCACCACGAACTACTTCAACCCGATCAAACAGCGCCATATCCTGACTCTGGAAAATAGCCTGATAAGAACTCATGAGTTTGACACCATCCAGAAGATAGTTATCCACTTGTTGACCGCGCGCATAAATCGGGGAGTTATCACTGCCGATACTTCCACCTTGTTTAATCGAAAGGCCTGCTGCCTGACTGACTACATCCGTCAGCTGGGTCAGGTTCTGATCTTTCATTTGCTGGTTAGTAATCACACTAACCAATTGGGGTGTTTCTTTGAGTGTCAGAGCCAAACCCGTCGAGGCTGTTGTTGCCTTGGCTGTATATGACCCAGAACCTTCAGTGGTGAGATTCTGACCTTTATCCGCACTCAAGTGAATCGTTGCTAATTGCACCGCACCAGTTTCGCCCCTAGTTTGATTCATATCATTCGCATTTGCTTTGGTACGAATTGCTTCTAATTGAACGACTTTAGGTTCAACCGCTGCTACAGTTGTTTTGGCTTGAATGCTATATCCCGCATTGGCAACTTTGACTGCTTCAAATGCATGCGGTTTGAGCAAAACGTCTAAAGCAGTTTCTACTGAATAATTTCCTTTTAGTGAAGCGCTTTTTATTTTAGAGAGTGTGGTCGAATCATAGCTGATGGTGGTGCCTGTTTGAATCGCGAGCTGTTTAAGTGCTTGATCGAGTGTAGTTGAGCTAATTGAAATCTGATAAACATTTGCAGCATAAGCAGAGGTTGTTGCCATACTGACAACGCTAAGCGGCATGCCCCATAATATTGCGCGTACAGCCAACGCCAAGGTATTTTTCGCCTGATAATCCTTCATGTGGTCTTCTCGACTGGGAGTGTATTTCTCTATAAGTCGGATCAGATCAAAAAAAGTGTCAAATTTTTATCTTTTTTTTATTTTTAATAGGTACGGACTGTAATAGCTGAGCTCAAGTTGGTGGGTATAGGCCAGTGTATCGAGACTCTGTTGAGGATTTTGCAATGAAAATACCCCAGAAATCGGGATCTTTTTCAATTCAGTATCGATAAGATATGTCCCTTTTTTATAACGATACAATTCATCCAGTACTTTTTGTAAAGGCCATTGGTCTACCACCAACAATTGTTGTGTCCAATAAGGTCGATCATTTTCTAGTGCAAGTGGTTTTGAGATCTGTTGGGTATCGAAAAATGCACGTTGGCCTTGCTGTAAAATCTGACGTTGCCCAGAATCCTGTGGCTGTAGTGCGACCGCATGTTGATAGACTTTGACTCGAGTTTGATCATGATGTTCTTGTCGTACCGTAAACTGCGTACCTAAGGCTTCAATTGCACCATCTTTGGTCTTCACCATAAATGGACGATGCTGTGGATCTTTTGCCGTCTGGATATATATTTCACCTTCGATCAGTTTAATTTGTCGGGTCTGTTCAGAAAAATCCACGTTGATATAACTATCACTGGCCAATATCAAGCTTGAACCATCTTTCAGTGAAACGGTTTTAATTTCACCCACCTGAGTATGATAATCCGATTGCCATTTTGCCCAAGGCATTATATAAGTCGCACAGCCGAGAACCAGCAATCCTGAAAGGCTGAACAGCATATTTCGTTTTGCTGTCAGATTAAATTTTTGCTTGGACTGCACTAAAGATTCTGAAGGGAAGTGGTTGGATAACCCTGTTAAGCCGTGTGTAAATTTATTGATGTGCTGAATAGCTAAGGCATGTTCTTTTTTTTCTGCTTGCCAATGTTCAAATTGCTGCTGTTGTAGCTCGGTCATTTCACCTGAATGCAATAGCACGAGCCAATCGGTGGCTTCATCTAATACATGATCAGGGATTTTAGAGACTTGAGACATGGCAGAAACGCAAATTCAGCAAATTAATCGGTCTGATTATAAAGACTAATACAGGCCAAGAAAGCCTGTTTCATATCTCTTTTGACCGTTGCTTCAGAAATATCCAGTTTTTCACTAATAGCACGATAAGTTAGTCCATCCAGTTGTGATAATAAAAACACCTGTGCAGTACGTTGGGGCAGTTTTTCTAACATTAAATGGACTTGATAGAGCGTTTCTCGAATACAGACTTCGTATTCGGCCGGTGGATAGTATTCTTCAGGAAGCTGTGCAAGTGCGTCTAAATACAGGTGTTCCACATGTTGGCGACGCCAATGATCAATAATCACATGTTTGGCAATGCCCATTAACCATGCTTGAGGTTCTTTAATCTTTTCAAAGCAATAGTCACTTTTTAAAGCACGGTAGAACACTTCCTGACTTAAATCTTCCGATTGATGGTGATGCTGTAGTTTGTGCTTGAACCATGACAACAGTGTGCTTTGTTGCGATTGGTAAACATGGCTAAACCATAACTGTTTTTCTACATTCAGGTTCATAGCAAGGAGTCCACAAATGTGCGGGGAGATGCGCATTAAAGAAGGGTTAAAAATATTTTTAAATAGTAATGATAATAGTTCTTAATATCAATAAAATTGTATACATACTTTTACAGAAAAAATTGAGCTGATTTTGAATTTCGTTCGACTAAACCAATGCAGGGGAACATTTTTTGTTTTCTTCTTCTCCCATATTTTTAATGAATTTTATTTGAATAAGTAGAGTATGTCATGAGTGAACAACAGATTGATTTAAAACCACAACAGCATTCTCGATCAAATAAAATCAAATGGTTGATTGGCTTTATTGTGCTTTTGCTATTGATGATATGGGGCTGGAATTATTGGAAAAAGTCACAAGCCAATAAGCAAGAGTCATTTAGCCAATGGAGCAAACCCGTGCCTGTTCGTGTGGTGGGGGTACAACGTGGAGACTTGCAATTACAAATTAAGGCGATTGGTACGGTGGTGCCAGCCAATACTGTGAATGTTCAAAGTCAGGTGTCTGGCGTGCTGCAAAAGCTGTATTTCCAAGAGGGGCAATACATCAAGAAAGGGCAATTGTTAGCACAAATTGATCCGACACCATTTCAAGTCGCATTGGCACAGGCACAAGGGACACAGCAACAAAATTTAGCGCAGTTGCAAAATGCACAAACTGAACTGAATCGCTATCAGTTGCTGTATAAGCAAGACTCGATTGCCAAGCAACAGGTCGATCAGCAGCAGGCCTTAGTCAATCAATTCAAGGGACAGATGCAAGCCAATCAAGCACAGGTTGATGTGGCAAAGTTACAACTGTCTTATACCAAAATATATGCACCGATTGATGGGCGTGTTGGTTTTCGCCTCAAAGATGCAGGCAATTTAATTCAGGCCAATGAAGCAACGGGTCTATTGAGTATTACCCAAATCCATCCAGTGTATATACAGTTTGCCGTTGCGGAAAACTATTTAGACATCGTACGCCAAGCCACAAAAAATGAACAAAGCATTCAGGTGAGTGCATGGGATCGTGCAGAACAAAAACAATTGGCAACAGGCTCAGTTCAAGCACTGGATAACCAGATTGATCTGAATACAGGCACACTTAAAGTTAAAGCTGTTTTTGCCAATCTGGATGATGCTTTATTTCCGAATCAATTTGTCAATGTGCGTTTAAATGCCAAGACCTTGCAAAATGCAGTGCATCTACCGAGTGACGCCATCCAACATGGCGCAAAAGGAACTTATGTTTATATTGTCAATAAAGAACATAAAGCCGAAGTACGTCTGTTAAAACTGGGTGTGGTTTCACAAGGACAGACTGAGATTATTGAAGGTCTTCAGGGCAATGAACGTGTTGTTTTAGAGGGGATTGATCGACTTTCAGAAGGGCAAGAAGTACAAGTCATTCAAGATGATGTTTCTAAGCCAATACCAGCAAAAACAGTAGCTGGATAAGCGCATGAATATTTCTAGGTTCTTTATTATACGACCCGTCGCCACCACTTTGTTGATGTTGGCGCTATTTTTTAGCGGCCTGTTGGTGTGGCGTTTATTACCTGTATCGGCATTACCGCAGGTCGATTATCCGATTATTCAGATTTACACCTTTCAGCCGGGTGCAAATCCAGATACGGTGCAGCGAACCATCAGTTCACCTTTAGAGCGGGAGATGGGTAAGATTGCTGGTTTGAAGCAAATGTCTTCGCACAGTTCAGTGGGCGCATCAGTGATCACCCTGCAATTTGAATTATCTGCTGAACTGGGCATTGTCGAGCAAGAAGTGCAGTCGGCATTAAGTACCGCCAGCAGTAAATTGCCGAATGATTTACCCACGCCACCCATCTATCGCAAAGTGAATCCTGCCGATGTGCCCGTGATTACCCTTGCGATTAGTTCTGAAAGTTTGTCACTGACCACGGTCTATGACATGGTCGATACGCGTGTGGCACAAAAACTTTCGCAGCTTGCTGGTGTTGGAATGGTGAGTCTGGCAGGGGGACAACGTCCCGCCATTCGTGTACAGATGAACCCAGCTGCCTTGGCAGCGTTTAAGCTCAGTGCTGAAGATGTGCGCGCGGCTATTGCTGCGGCCAATGCCAATCAACCGAAAGGGAGCTTTGATGGGCCTTTTCGATCAACCATGCTCGATGCCAACGATCAGATGCGTTCGATTTCTGATTATGAAAACCTGATTTTACGTTGGAACAATGGTGCACCGATTCGTCTAAAAGATGTCGCACAAGTGCTTGAGGGCAGTGAAGATCGTTATATGGCAGCGTGGGCGGATAGCCAATCTGCTATTTTGGTGAATATTCAGCGACAACCCAATGCCAATGTGATTGAGGTGGCAGATCAAATCAAAAGAATCCTACCTGAGTTACAACAGAATCTACCTGAAAATGTTCACATTCGCGTATTAACTGATCGAACCGAAAGTATTCGCAGCTCAATTAAAGATGTGCAAAAAGAATTGGTCTTCGCCGTGTGTCTGGTGGTGTTGGTCACCTTCCTGTTTCTACGTAATTTTGCTGCGACCCTGATTCCAAGTATTGCCGTACCGCTGTCGATTATCGGTACTTTTGTACTGATGTATTTCCTTGGTTTCTCGGTCAATAACCTGACTTTAATGGCATTAACCATTGCCACAGGCTTCGTCGTAGATGATGCCATCGTGATGCTTGAAAATATTGCACGACACCGCGAGTCAGGTGAAAGCATGTTGCAAGCAGCACTGAAAGGATCAAAAGAAATTGGCTTTACCCTCATTTCTTTGACGATTTCCCTGATTGCAGTTTTGATTCCTTTACTCTTCATGGGCGATGTTGTTGGACGGCTGTTCCATGAGTTTGCCGTGACACTGGCAGCAGCCATTGCACTGTCTTTGGTGGTGTCTCTGACCTTGACCCCAATGATGTGTGCCTATTTGCTAAAAGATGCACCGAAGCATGCAGAGCAACCAAGTCGTTGGAGTCTGGATCGAGTGATTCAGCATTATGCGACCTTACTGCAATGGGTACTTCGGCACCAAGTACTGACTTTGATGGTGATGTTGGCAACAGTCGTACTGGCGGGACTGTTGTATTGGTCGATTCCGAAAGGCTTTTTCCCTGTACAGGACAATGGTGTCATTCAGGTGGTCACTGAAGCCCCTGACCAAATTTCATTTCAGGCTATGAGTGAACGTCAACAAGCTTTGGCAGCAGTGATTGCAAAAGATCCAGCGGTTACCAGCCTATCTTCTTTTATTGGTGTGGATGCCAATAATCCCAAGTTAAGCAATGGACGTATTCTGGTCAATTTAAAACCCCATGCTGAACGTGAATCTGCTGCGGAAGTCATGGCGCGACTAAATGAAAGTTTTGCACAGGTACATGGTATTAAAGGCTGGATGCAACCCATGCAGGAGTTGAGTATTGAAGACAAAATTAGCAGGACTCAATACCAACTGAGTGTGACTGCACCGAAAAATCAATTGATAGAGCAGTGGACACCTCAACTGGTTCAGGCATTGCGTCAGCAGCCTGCATTTGCGGCAGTAACCAGTGAAGATGCAGGACAGGGCTTACAGGCCTATATCGATGTCAATCGTGATGCGGCAGCGCGTTTAGGTTTGAGTGTTGAAGACATTAGTTTGGCTTTGCAAAATCTATTTGCGCAGCGGCAAATTGCAACTTTATATACTCAATCCAATCAGTACCGCATTGTTTTAGAGTTAGATCCCAAACTGACGCAGGGTATTGAGGCTTTAAACCAAACCTATATTCATAATAATCAGGGACAACCGATTTTATTGAGTTCCGTCGCCACCATTGTCGAAAAACATGCACCGATTCTTTTACAGCAACAGTCGCAATTTCCTGCAGTTGGGATTTCCTTTAATTTAGCCAAGGGTGTCTCTTTAGGAGAAGCCATTGCTGCGATTGAGCAGGTTAAGCAGAGCCTCGATTTACCGCTAGAGCTACAGGTACAACTGCAAGGGGCCGCGGCCGCTTTTGAAAATTCACAGCAACATACCTTTTGGTTGGTTATTGCTGCGATTGTGACCATGTATATTGTGCTGGGCATGTTGTACGAGAGTTTTATTCATCCAGTTACTATTCTTTCAACCTTACCTTCTGCTGCAATTGGGGCTTTATTGGCCTTGTTTATGGTGGGGAGGCCATTGGACATGATTGCGCTGATCGGGATTATTTTATTGATTGGTTTGGTCAAGAAAAACGGCATCATGATGGTTGATTTTGCGCTTGCCGCTCAACGTCATCAAGGCTTATCGGCTGAGCAGGCCATTTATCAGGCTGCTTTATTACGCTTCCGCCCGATTCTGATGACTACACTGGCTGCGGTGGTCGGTGCCATTCCTCTTATGCTGGCCTCTGGTTCTGGAGCCGAATTGCGACAACCTTTAGGTTTTGTGATGGTAGGCGGTTTATTAGTCAGTCAGATACTCACCTTATTCACCACACCTGTGGTGTATTTATTTTTTGATCGACTTCAATCAAAGCCAAGTACGCAGTTGACACTCTCTGAACAAACAGGGGCAACTGAATGACGTTGTTGTCTGTGTTTGTGCAACGACCTGTTGCCAGCGTGTTGTTGGGTGTAGCCATCGTTCTGCTCGGTATATTGGCCTATTTACGTCTGCCTGTTGCCGCATTGCCGCAAGCGGATATTCCTACCATTGTCGTCAGGGCGAATTTGCCTGGTGCCAGTCCAGAAAGTATGTCTGCAACTGTAGCAACACCTTTAGAACGCGCCATGATGGGTGTATCGGGTGTTAAAGCGATTAACTCGTCCAGTAATCAAAGTTCAACGCAGGTGGTTTTACACTTTGATTTGAACACTGATATCAATGAAGCTGCGCGTGAGGTTCAGGCTGCTATCAATGCTGCGATGTCGCAATTACCCGCAGGTATGCCGAGTCCACCCGAATATTTCAAAATCAACCCAAGCCAAAGTCCGATTTTCTATTTGGCACTCAGCTCTAAACAGCTTTCTGCTGCAAAGCTATACGAAATTGCATCTCAACAATTACAACCCAATTTGGCCCAGATCAATGGGGTGGGTGAAGTTGCGATTGATGGGGCTTCCATGCCAGCTGTACGTATCACTATCAATCCAAGTGCTTTAGTTTCAACGGGGATGTCACTAGAGCAAGTGCGGCAGGCGGTCGCGAAAAGTAATGTGGTACAGGCATTGGGTATGGTTGAGCAACAGCAATTACGTTGGCAAGTGACCTTATCAACAGAACTAAAAACTGCCCAAGATTTTGAGGATCTGATTATCCGACACACTGATCAAGGGGTGATTCGCTTAAAAGATATTGCCACGGTCAGTGATTCGGTTGAAAACCGTTATGTCAGTGGTTTTCATAACGGGCAACCTGCGGTGATATTAAAGATTAGCCGACAGCCCAATGCCAATACCGTAGCGACCATTGATCTGATCAAAGCAAAATTGCCTGCTTTGCGTGAGCTAATGCCACGTGATGCACAGTTAACTGTGGTGATGGACGGTTCAAACATCGTCCGTAACAGTTTAGAGGAAGCACGGGATACCTTGTTTTTATCCATGTTACTGGTGGTGATTGTGGTGGTGCTGATGTTGGGGCGCTTGCAGAGTGCGGTGATTCCCGCAATGGCACTGCTGGTCACTTTAATTGGTGTATGTAGTCTGATTTATTTGGCTGGCTTTTCGCTGAATAACCTGTCAATTATGGCGATCATTGTTGCGATTGGCTTAGTGGTTGATGATGCCATCGTCGTACTGGAAAATATTGAGCGTTATATTGAACAAGGCGATTCACCTGTGCAAGCGGCCGTGAAAGAGATTCAGGAAGTTGGTTTTACCTTGATTGCCATGAATTTGGCTTTAATCGTGATTTTTCTCTCGGTCCTGTTTATGGGTGGAGTAATTGAACGCTTGTTTAGAGAATTTTCGCTCACGCTGGTTTTTGTGGTGCTGTTATCGGTTTTTGTTTCATTAATCTTAACGCCAAGTTTATCGGCACGTTGTTTAAAACCTTTATCCTTGACTCACCCCCCGCGATTGTATAGTTATAGTCATCGTTTGATTCAGGGGCTGACCCAGTCTTATATTCGGTCTCTCCATTGGGTATTAAAACATGCTTATTTGATTGTGGTAGTTTGGTTGGCTGCAATAATGGCATCTGTCTATATCTACAATTTATTGCCCAAACGCGTTTTACCTGAACAAGACACTGGACGGGTCGGTGCTTTTATCCGTGGCGATGATGGTTTTTCTTTTCAAATCATGCAACCAAAGATTGCCGCGTTTAATCAAGCCTTACTTAAGGATCCTGCGGTACAAGATGTGGTCGGTACTTCTGGTGGTGGTGGCGGCATGACCAATTCATTTTTGATGGTGAGTTTAAAGCCAAAGGCTGAACGTGACGGTTTAACTTCCAAAGAGGTGGTCGAGCGTTTAAAGAAAAATGCACCTTGGCAGGCGGGGGCTGTGTTCTCAGCAGATGTCGAACAAGATTTGGAATTGGACGATCCTTTTTCCAGTGGCAATGCCCAAGAATATTTATTGTTATTGCAATCTGACAATGTGAGTCTGTTACGTGAATGGGCACCCAAAGTTGCTGAGGCCATGCGCAAACTGCCTGAGTTTGAAGAGGTAGAAACGCAAGGAGATGAAGGCGCTCAACACGTCACTTTAGATATTGACCGCGAAGCAGCAAAGCGTTTAGGTGTTGATATTGAAAATATTTCCAGTGTTTTAAATAACTCATTTTCACAACGCCAGATTTCAACAATTCATGATCGAAATGACCAATTCTATGTAGTGATGGAGGTTGATCAACGCTTTACCGAGCATCCTGAAGCTTTGGCAGATGTCAAAATACCGAATCAACAAGGGGCCTATGTGCCTTTAAGCAATTTCGCCACATGGACCTATGGAATCAGCAATGATCGGGTGCATCGCCGTAATCAATATGCAGCGATGGGTGTGGGCTACGTGGTCAAGAAAGGTTATAGCTATGAACAAGCGGATGCTGCCATTCGTCAGGTTTTGCCAGAGATCATGCTGCCAAAAGAAATTTTTGTCATGACAGATCGCGATGTTGAAAGTGAAAGTTTACAGGCGGGAATGAGTACACCTGCTTTGATTGCGGCGGTGATTGTGCTGATTTTTATTGTACTGGGAATCACGTATGAAAGTATCGTGCATCCGTTTACCATTTTATCCACTATTCCTACGGCAGCTTTGGGGGCTTTACTCAGTTTGTGGCTATTTCAGATTCCCTTTAGTTTGATTGCCTTGTTGGGCGTATTTTTGCTGATTGGAATTGTGGTGAAGAATGCCATCTTGCTGATCGATTTTACCTTACAGCAAAGGCGTCAAGGTCACACCGCTTTCAAGTCGGTTATTACCGCAGCGACATTGCGTTTTAGACCGATTTTAATGACCAATACTGCTGCTTTATTGGGTGCGATTCCACTGGCATTGAGTTGGGGGGAAGGCTCGGAAATGCGTCAACCTTTGGGGATTGCCATTGTAGGTGGATTGGTTTTAGGTCAATTATTAACATTGTACACGACTCCTGTGATGTATCTCATGTTTGAAAAAATCGCTCAAGGCTTAAATAAATTTAGGTTGCAGTTGAATGTGCTCCGTTGGAATAAATAGGAAGTCGCTATGAAAAAAACAGTCTTCACACTTTCTATCAGTGTTGCTGCTGCAATGTCTTTGATGGCTTGCCAATCTCCCACGTTCAAGCCTGCAAGCTATCAGCAACCTGAGATTCAGAGTCCTGCACAGTATAAGTATGCAGGTATAGCATGGATTGAAACTTCTCAAATCAGTACCAAACCACAGCAATGGTGGGAGATGTATCATGATCCGATTTTGTCCACACTGATTCAACAACTGGATCAGGACAATTTGAGCATTCAACAAGCACAAGCCAAGTATCGTCAGGCGATTGCACTGTTAGATGGGCAACGTGCCAATGCGCTTCCAAACATCACCATAGGCGGTAATGCCAATCAGACCGAGACTAAAAACGCTGCTAAGAATCGGCAATTTGGTGCCAATGTGGCGGTGAGCTGGATTCCTGATCTTTGGGGGAGAGTTGCAAAAGCGGTTGAAGGTCAACAGGCCAATGTACAGGCTTCTGTGGCAGATCTTGCTGCAATTAAACTAAGTCAACAATTGATGGCGGCAGAGGCATATTGGAGCATTCGTTTATTTGATGCCAAACTGGACGTTCTTCAGCAAACGCAACACAGTTATCAACGCTCAGTGGGTATTTTACAACAGCAATATCAAGCGGGAATGATTGCCCGCGCAGATGTGATTCAGGCCGAAACCCAACTGAAACAAGTCGCTGTGCAATTGTTAGAACTGCAACGCAGCCGAGATTTACAGGAAAATATTTTAGCGCTCTTAGTCGGGCAGAATGTTGCTGACTTTAATTTAAACAAAAGTCCTTATCAATTTAGTACTCCCCAGATTCCGACCCAAATTCCAAGCCGCCTTTTAGCACAACGCCCTGATGTGATTCGTCGTGAGCGAGAACTTGCGACCACGCATGCACAACTGGGTTTAGCGCAAACCGCATGGCTGCCGGATCTTACCATTAGCGTGGATAGCAGTGTGAATAGCCCAGTGTTCCATACGCTATTGCAATCCCCGAATACAGCATGGTCAGTTGGGGCAAAAGTCCTAGGCACAGTGTTTGATGGTGGAAAGCGGCGTGCTGATATTCAACGGGCGCAAGCCAATTATGATGAAAAACTTGCTGCCTATAAGCATTCAGTTTTGACGGGTTGGAAAGAAGTTGAGGATGGTTTATTGCAAGCGTCACTGTTCCAAAAACAGATGATAGAACAACAACATCTTCTCAAGCTTTCTACTGAAAATGAACGGGTCGCCACACAGCGTTATCAAGCGGGTTTGGTGAGCTATCTTGAGGTTGCCACAGCGCAAAATCTACGTTTAAGTACGAAAGAACGCTTATTGGAGCTACAACAATTGCATCTTAAAAACTCGGCACAGTTGGTGGCGGCTTTGGGAGGCAAGATTTGAAAATAGTCATTAGCCGACTTTGCTTCCTCAAAAAACAGTATTTAGCAGTTTGTTTGCTGTTGAGTTAAGTCGGATTTAAAAACAGAAAGAATAACTTAAATTAGTGCTGAGCTTCGTTTAGACGTTTTTCTTTAAGGAGCTTAAGTCTAAATTTTAGTCATTAAAATCTAAGAGAGATATAGCTTTTAAACTAAAAATATAAAAAAGCGTTGTATTGCTCGGTGATAAAGCAATGAAATAAAAAACGATAAGAAAAAAGCCTATAAATACAATTTAAGAAACTTAATACAAAACTCTTCTCATAAAAAATGTCAATTTTTAGTTCTAAACTATCAATGTAACTTTTGTAATTTTGGGTAATATTTTTTTATGGATATATCGTGTGCTGAAAATCTGTAAAGGGCGGATCTAAGCACATAATATATTCTTTTTATTCATTAATTTTAATTATTTTTGAAGGAAGTTGTTATGAAAATTAAGTTTTTAACAATGGCTTTAATTACATTGGGGACAGCAAACTTAACTGTAGCAGCAGAGACAATTACGTTTGTAGGAACGATTGAGGCGAACACTTGTACTGTTGATGTTGGCGGAACAGCGAGCCCTACAGTGACATTACCTACAGTAGGAATAGGTGATCTAAATGCTTCTGGTGATACTGCTGGAGCAACATCTTTTACCGTAAATCTTTCAGGTTGTAATGGGATTGCTGATGACGTGGCAGTACGTTTTGCTGCGCATAATCCTGAAGGTGCTAATTTAGGCATTAATACATCAAGTACAGCATCTAATGTTGCTGTTCAGCTACTGAATGGTAATGCTGGAGGAAACCCAATTGTATTTAGTGGGGGTATTGGTGTTTCTGAACAAACAACAACTTCAGGGGGTACAGCAACTGTTCCATTAACAGCTCAATATTATGCAACTGGCGCTACGACTGCGGGAACTGTTACAGCGGTTGCGGATTATGAAGTCGTTTATCCATAACTAAAAAAATCCAGACATATGCGTACGGACAGTTAGTCATATGTCAGGTCCTTTCTTTGATCCTTTAATTGAAGGTGTGGACTAATGTCTGAGCATTTTTATATTTTATTTCGACATTTTTTTTCAGTATTTTTTGTCTTGGGGCTATCGATTCATTCCTGTTTTGCAAATGTGATCATGACAGGTACACGAGTTATTTTTAATGCGGAGAGTAAAGAAAAAACGCTTCAATTTAGTAATAAAAGTGAAATCCCATATCTGGTTCAGGTCTGGCTTGATCAAGGTAATGATAAGTCTACACCTGAAAGTGCAGATGCACCTTTCTTAGTGAGTCCTCAAGCTTTTCGTGTCAATGCCCATCAGGGACAAATGGCGCGTTTGGTTTATTTACCTGAAGATGTTTTACCTCAAGATCGTGAATCAATTTTTTATTTAAACTTTAAACAAACGCCGGCATTATCAAAAGATTTAATTAATGAAAATAAACTGGTTCTGATCGTCAAAAACCGTTTGAAAGTCTTTTATCGCCCTAAAAACTTGCCAGATAAAATCGAGGATGTTGCCCGTAATCTTCGTTTCCAATTATTAAATGATGCCAAAGGAAGCTGGTTACAAATAGACAATCCAAGTAGCTATTATGCGAATTTGACCCAAGCCAGCGTCAAGATAGGAACACACATCATACAAGCTCAATCTGTTCAAATGATTGAACCGAAGTCTAAGGGAAAATGGTTACTGGAAAAAAGACTTCCTGCCCATCAGTTGGCGAGTGTCAGTGTCCGGATGGTAAATGACTATGGTGCAACGGATCCCTATGATATTTCACCACAAATATCTCGTTAGAGTTGAAGGGATATTTGATGAAAAAGTATCAATTCTGGACAAGCAACTCAAATTATTTTGTTTGTTTTTTATCGGCATTTTTATTGTATACACCTTTGGCGCAAGCAAGTGAAATTGAAAACTCGAATGATTTAAATGACTATCAATTTGCTCCTGGTTTATTTAAGGGAAATACATTAAGCCGGAACATGATTGAGCGCTTTAACGAAGCAGAGAAGGTTGAGGCTGGAACTTATAAAGTTGATCTGTATGTCAATAACCGTTTTATTGAGCGCCGTGCGATTGAATTCAGACCTTTGAAAGAAAATACACAGGGCGTGGAGCCTTGCTTCATGCCTGAGTTATTAGAAAATGCAGGCATTCTTGGAAGTTTGGATTATCGTCAGCAACAAGAACAGCGCAAAAAAAATGTGAGTGGGGGAACACAAGAGACAGATCAGGAATGTTTGTCTCTTAAAGCTGTGGCACCTGAAAGTACCGTGTATTTTGATTTTTCTTTACTTCGCTTAAATCTCACTGTCCCGCAAAGCTTAATGAAAAATATGCCAAGAGGATATGTAAAACCAAGCGAGTTGAACGCTGGGGAAAGTATTGGTTTTATTAACTATACTGGAAATTATTACTATACAAATACCAAGAATATATATGGCAAGCATCTTGATCGGGATTCGGGTTTCTTAAATCTAAGTGGCGGAATAAATTTGGGGAAATGGCAGTATCGTCAGCAATCCAGTTTAAGTATTGATAATGAACATGAGCGTGAATGGAACCATTTACGTAGCTATGTACAAAGACCAATTGATCAGTTGCATTCCCAACTTTCTCTAGGGCAGCTATATAGCTCTGGACGTTTCTTTTCTGGCTTGGCATTCCAAGGTTTAAGTCTGGCAACAGATGAACGAATGAGACCTAGCTCATTACGTGGTTACGCGCCTGTGATTCGGGGAACAGCCCAAAGTAATGCCAAGGTTTCAATACGACAAGACAATAAAGAAATTTATCAAATTACAGTTGCACCAGGGCCTTTTGAAATTAAGGATCTATATCCCACCAGTTATAGCGGAAATCTGACTGTTGTAGTCACTGAGGCAGATGGTAGCACCCATAGTAGTGAAGTTCCTTATGCCGCCGTTCCACTTTCTTTGCGTGAAGGTACATCCAATTATAATTTTATTGTTGGACGAACAGACTTGGCGAATACAAAAGACGTGGGCTTTGCTGACCTGACTTATGAATATGGTTTAAATAATTTAATGACATTAAATGGGGGATTGCGTGTTGCCAGTGGATATCAGGCAGGCGCATTGGGTGGAGTATTTGGGGGTTCATATGGTGCTTTTGGTTCAAATATTACTTATTCGCGAGCAAAACTACCGAATATGGAGACTCATCAATATCTAGATGGCTGGATGGCAAATCTCAATTACAGTAAAACCTTTCAACCTACGGATACGGTGATTTCGATTGCTGGTTATCGTTATTCCACTTCTGGTTTCCGCGATTTAAATGATGTGCTGGGTATTCGTAATGCATGGGAAAATAACGACAGATGGAGTTCATATGGTTATTTGCAACGTTCCCGTTTTCAAGTCGGTTTAAGCCAAAGCTTTGGAGACTATGGTTCGTTTTATCTTTCTGGCTCAACACAGGATTATCGTGACGGTCGTGAAAGAGATACCTTATATCAGGCGGGCTATATGAAAACTTTTGGTATTGTCAGCTTGAATGTGAACTATACCCGACAGCGTACGCATACTTTAACGGGTAAAACCATCAAAGAAGAACGCTTTGATAATTTTGGAGGAATTAGCATTAGTATGCCGCTAGGGCGTGAACGTTCAGCAAGTACACCGCAATTAAATACAAATTATAACCGCAGCAATAACAGTGATAACCACCAAATTGGAATTACAGGGGCTTTAGATAAAGATTATAGCCTCAGCTACAGTCTAGGGGCGACGTTGACAGACTGGGGCGAGCAGAAAGCCTATACGGCTGGTTTATATAAGCGATTGCCAGTCATGCAGGTCGGACTGAATACTGCAATCAGTGATGACTATAGACAAGCTTCAATCAATTTTAGTGGTGCTTTGGCTGCCCATTCTGGTGGAGTTACATTGGGGCCTTATCTGGGTGATACCTTTGCTTTAATTGAAGCCAAAGGGGCAAAAGGAGCCAATATTGTAAGTTCGCCTTACAGTAAAGTTGATCGTTTTGGTTATGCCTTAATTCCAAGTATTAATCCTTACCATTACAACACCATTGCGCTTGATCCTCATGGAATGGCTGAACATGTTGAATTAGAAGGTGGGGAACAGCGAGTCGCACCTTATGCTGGCGCAGCGGTAAAACTCAATTTTAAAACACGTTATGGATATAGCGTGTTGCTCCAGGCTAAAACAGCTACAGGGGAAAATGTCCCTATGGGGGCAGATGTTCTTGATGAGCAGGACAATCTTATTGGCATGGTAGGGCAGTCTGGACAAGTTTATTTTCGCGCAGAGCAACCACAAGGTAGGCTGATATTGAAATGGGGGGAGTTAGAGAATCAACAATGCCGTTTGAATTATCAACTTGATGATGAGCAGTTAAAACAACCATTGATCAAACAGCGTGCTCAATGCGAGATGGTATTTTAAAGATGAAAAAGCAAATTATAGATTTTATTTTATTGGTGTTGATTCTGGGCATGAGTCGTATAGGTTGGGCTGCTTGCCAACAGGTTGATTGGCAAAGTGGTGCCTATTATACGGGCTATTCGAATACACGGCCTATCACCCAGACAGAAGATGGTCACGCTGCAAAGATTCGTATTGGCAATATTCATTTGATGGATATTGCGATTCAACCTGCTGGTAGTGTATTGGCTCAAGCGGCGGTTCCTCCAACGGAATATAAAATTCGAAATGCGCATGCGGAAAGTCTGTTATGGGCATGCTCCCCAGATACAGATATGAGCAAAATTCGATTTCTAACTTCGGTCAATGGAGATGATCGAATTGGAGGTTACTTTAAGGTGAATCCCGATGATGCTGGCGGACAAGAAAATGTTTTTTACACCTGGTTTAAAGGCGTTGGCATCCGTCAAATTATGAATGGTGAGGCTCTTGCACCCCAGTGGACTGAACTGCCTATAGCATTTGAAACAGCTGATTTGAATACTCCTTCAGGTGCAGCAAAAGATAAATGCCAAGCGGGCTGGCATTGTGTCCGTTTAAAGCATGTGCCTGTTTTACAGTTTGAACTGATTCGTGTAAATGGTCAGCCTCCTTATATTAGTGCTGCCAATGCTTATTGTAATCTTACGACGACGCCTTCCAATGCGAGTGGAAATGATCGGGGAATGGGGCAATCTGGAAATTACAATTGTGCCCAGCCTTCGTCTTATATTACTTTGGGCCACACAGGCACTGCACATTCTGGAGGGAGTGAAATTGGAGATGAATATGTAAGTTTCCCACACGATACCGTAGGTGTAACCCATAGCACGGATATTTCAACCTATCGGTTTTGGGGAGCGGATAATGGATTTGGATACACATTATATGATGCGGTTCACCTGATAAATGATGGTGTAGCTTGCAAAGTCAATAATGTTAGCCCTTATGTAAATTTTGGCACTACTACCATCAATGAGTTAAATAACGGAAATCATGTTAGTCAAGATTTTGAAGTCCTGGTGGATTGTCATAATCATGTTGAAACGACTTCAAAGTCTGGCGTGAGTACAGGACAAGTCGCGATCGCCATTCAGGCATCTCATGGGGCTTATGAGGCAGCAAAGAACTTTTCGCCTGCCTTGGTGAATTCCAATAACGGGGTAACTGCATTGTTGTCAGATGATTATCTGAGTAACCCTACACGGGCAAAAAATGCTGGTATTTATATTAAATATCAGGGAACAGATGATTATTTGACTTTATTAGGACAACCGGGTGCAACTGGTACTTTACCTGATTCTAACCGTGATATTTATAACAGGACTTGTGGTCCCGATAATAATCAGCTTTGTTACCCATCAGTCACCTACCCGCAAGGGAATACAGCGGGCTGGTATCCTGTACTAGATCATGCTCAATCGATGAGTACTGCTGGAGACTATACGACCTATCGTATTCCTCTTACTGCTGATCTAAAACGGATTGATGGTGCAGAACCCGTTACAAGTGGAACAATTTACTCTACAGCTTATGTGGTCGTGAAAATACAATGAGATCTTTAGCTTTTATCTTCAGTATTTTCTTATTTTTTATCAGTACAGACGCGACAGCTGGGTTGGCGACGTCTTCCAGCCGAATTATTTACGAAGAAGGTACTCGAGAAAAACCCTTAATCATCGCAAACATAAATGATTATCCAATTGTGGTACAAGCATGGTTTGATGATGGAAGTGGTAATCCAGAATATGAAAAAAGTCCTTTTGTGATATTACCAGCTGTCTTTCGTATGCAGCCAGCAGGCATTCAATCATTAAGAGTTTTTTACAATGGCGCGGCGTTACCACCCAATAAAGAATCAGTCATCTGGCTAAACTTATATGAAATCCCTGGCGTAAAAAAAGAAGGGGCAGACGCGCATGCCAAACTTGATTTTGCGATGAATACACAACTTAAGGTTTTTTATAGGGCGAAGGGACTTCAGAAAATGAAGTTGCAGGATCTTATAAAAAAACTAAAGTTCTCTATTGAAAGGCAGGATGAAAAAGCTGTATTAGTTTGTGAAAATTCTTCTGCTTATCACTTTTCTTTTGCTCGAATAAGCTTGGTTTATCAGGGTGAAAAAACGAATATCATTCAGGAAATGGATATGATGAGTAGTCCATTGAGTAAAAGAAGATATATGCTTGAAAGTTCCATCGATGGTTTTGAATATATTGATTTTTCATTAATTGGCGATGATGGTCATATATATCATGGTAAAGTTGATCGAAATGGAGTTGTTATAGACGGATTTTAATGTAACCAAAAATTAGGAAGTTTTTGAGAGGTTTTTATTTTCCTCTCTCCATTTTAGTGGTGTTAATCCACTCCAACTTTTAAAAGCTCTTTGAAATACACTTTGTTCTGAATACCCAAGTAAATAAGTAATTTGATTAATATTTAATGTGCTATCAAGCAAGTGTTTTTTTGCAAGGTCAAAGCGGATATCTGCGAGTAGTGAATTAAAGCTATAACCATATTCTGATAGTCTTTCCCTAAGCTTTTTAGGCGAAATACTCATTTGTTCAGCAATAATTTCAAGACTGATTTTTTTATTTCTAATATTTGTGGTTATACATAATCTGATTTTATTTTCAAATTCGTTATAAGTGCCTAATTTATCTACGAGGAGGTCAGCATGTGTCTTTAATATCTGATAAAGATAAGGATCTGGTTGAGATAAGGGGATATTTTCCAAATTTTCTAGTGAAATAACGATAGATGTCGTTGGAGAGTTGAAGTTGACTGGACAACCAAAGTACTGCCGATAAAACTCAATATTTTTAGGAGGTTCATATAGAAAGTTAATACACTTGAGCGGTGCTTGATAAGGCGCAATTGAACGTTTGACAATGTTAATGAGTAGTGCAATAGCACATTCATCAACGATTAATCCCGGCTGGCCCAGATGGTCGTCCCATGAAAATTCTATTTCGGCATTTTTAACCTGAAAATATAAAAAATTAAGGTCATACGCTAAACGGATATATTTAATAAAATCTGGAATCGCATCAAGTAACGTCGGTTTTGAGAAGACCATATACGAAATAATGCCTGCGTAAGAAGGTTTAATAAAATCTGCAATCTTTAAACCAAGTGCATTTATTTTGTTTTGATCTTGAACCTTATTTAAGATATTGCACCATATATTAAATGGGATTCTATCCTCTAAATGATACAGGTTGCATTCAGAAGGAATATTTAGCTGGTGGAATTCGCAATAATCGATGATCATCAATGAAAGCGATGCACATACAGAACCCCTGTTTAAAAAATCTTTATTATTTCTATTCATGGTTTGGAGATTAAAGTGATTGCATTTATATTTTAATGTGAGTGGTTTTTGTTATCAATAGTATATTTTTTGTATCTTAATTTATGGGGTAATTAATGTGATTAAGTTTGCTTTTTAATGATTATAAGTTATTGTTTTTTGAATTGCTGGCATATATTGTTTATTTTTTTTGTTTTTTAAATTTTCTTATCGAAGTAAGCGTTATATATTCTAAAAATACAAAAATAATATTTCTTATGATTAGTGCTAATTTTTATAAGTTATTTTCATAATTTTTTTGGAAATAGTTTTTAATGTTTAGATTATGAATGAGAAAACTGTTTAGTGTCATCTCGATGAATTTATGTAAATTTTAGTAGTTAAGCGAGCAAATACTGACCCGATATGTAGAATAAAAAACAATCATTTTATTAAAGAATTATCTCAACTATAAATTCACTCAACGTTTCTCATTTCTGCTGTATGCCGATCTGAGCCAAAGGAGTAAACATGATTGTATTATTCATATTGCTTGGCCTACTGATTCAGCTTTTTGTTATTTGGGCTCTCTTTTATTTTGAAGCTACGCGAACCATTGGCTGTGTGGTGGCGATTGTAGCTGCCATTCTGTGTAGCGTTTTGATTACGCCTTGGAGTTTGTTACTGGGTGTGCCCATCATCATCGCGAGTATTATTCTCCTGATTACGCCGTTACGTGATGCGTTGATCAGTCGACCAGCTTTTAAAGTGCTTTCAAATGCCATGCCAAGTATGAGCACGACAGAAAGAGAGGCGTTGGACGCAGGTACAAGCTGGTGGGAAAAAGAACTTTTTATGGGGGCACCTGATTGGGAAAAGTTTGATCAATATCCTTATCCAGTCTTATCTACAGAAGAACAGGCATTTTTAGATAATGAAGTACAACAGCTCTGTTCGATGTTGGATGAATGGCAGATCCATCATCAGGAAAAAGACCTGCCGCCTGAGGTTTGGCAATTCATTAAAGACAATGGTTTTCTTGGTTTGATTATTCCAAAAACATTTGGTGGTAAGCAATTTACGCCTTTTGCGCAAAGTCGAATTATGAGCAAGATTGCTTCTCGCTCATTGACTGCTGCGGTGAGTTGTATGGTGCCGAATTCGCTTGGGCCGGGTGAGTTGTTGCTGCACTATGGTACAGAAGAGCAAAAACAACGTTATTTACCCGGCCTTGCAAATGGTACAGAAGTGCCTTGTTTTGGCTTGACCAGCCCTGAAGCGGGTTCGGATGCAGGGGCGATCCCAGATACGGGTGTGGTCTGTTATGGGCAATACCAAGGTCAGGAAGTCCTTGGCTTAAAAATGAATTTCTCTAAGCGTTGGATCACACTGGCTCCGATTGCAACCGTGATTGGTTTGGCTTTTAAACTTTATGACCCAGAGGGTTTATTGGGCGACAAAAGTAAAGTGGAATATGGCATTACCTGCGCCTTGATTCCAGCCGATCATGAAGGCATTCACATCGGTCCGCGACATAATCCAGGGGCGCCGTTTATGAATGGTACGGTTGAGGGAAGTGATGTATTTATTCCTTTGGACTGGATTATTGGCGGGCAGCAAAATGCTGGTAAAGGTTGGCGTATGTTGATGGAATGTCTAGGCGTAGGGCGTGGTATTTCACTGCCTGCTTTGGCAACCGCGGCAGGGGAAATGAGCTATCTGCTGGTGGGTGCATTTGCTAGTGTTCGCCAACAATTCAAAATCTCGGTTGGGCATTTTGAAGGGGTGCAAGAGGCGACCAGTGATATCGCCAGTGATGCCTACATGCTGGAATCATTCCGTTATCTAGTGACCTGTGGTTTGAACCAAGGTGGAACGCCTGCGGTGATGACGGCAATGGCAAAATACTATGCGACTGAAACCATGCGTAAGGTGGTCAATCACGGTATGGATGTGGTGGGTGGTCGAGCGATTCAGTTAGGTCCACGTAACTTCCTTGCATTGACTTATCAATCGATTCCAGTGGCTATTACGGTAGAAGGGGCAAATATTCTGACCCGTTCGTTGATGATTTTTGGTCAAGGTTCGATGCGTTGCCATCCTTATCTGTTTGAAGAATTGCAATTGTTACAAGCGGAAGATAAAGCCGCAGCGTTTAAGGAATTTTCACCATTATTGTTTAAACATTTAGCCTATACCTTCAATCGTGCTGCTAAAGCTGTTGCATTTTCGATTACAGGCGGTTCGGATGAGGGCTCTAAACAAGCCGATGATTTTTCTAAAGGCTATTACAATACGATTAACCGTTTCAGCGCTGATTTTGCATTAACGGCAGATATGGCGCTTGGGATTTTGGCAGGTGATTTAAAACGTAAAGAAATGCTATCTGGGCGTTTGGCTGATATTCATGCGCATTTATTTATTGCCACAGCGATCTTGAAATATTATGAGCATGGACAAAGAACCGAGGCAGAACAGAAACATGCCGAATTAGCGTTGAATAAAGCTTTGTATCAGGTGCAAGAAGCCTTCTTTAGCTTCTATGATAATTTCCCAATGAAACTTGCAGCATGTATGGTGAAATTAATTTGCTTCCCATTTGGTCGTCCAATTGCAGCGCCATCGGATCAATTGAAACAGGAAGTGGCGCAATTGATGATGCAAGAGCATGCGTTCCGAGATCAGCTCAAACAACATGTTTATTATACAACCGATGCAAATGATGTAATGGGACGGATGGAGTCCACTTTCCAAAGCCTGTTACAGTTGCAACCGTTGTGGAATAAATTTAAAAAAGCGGAGTCAAAAGACCAGTTTACAGGCCTAAGCTTTGAAGAACACATTGCCAATGCGATTGAAACAGGTTTTATTAGCACTGCTGAGGCAGAGTCGCTTTTACAATACAATGCCAAACGTTATGACAGTATGCTGACGGATATTTTTGATGAGCACTTAGTCGATGATCTGCCGCTTGAAAATCCTCATCTTTGAACTTGAATTGAGTCGCTTAATAACAGCTTGAAGCAGTCCTGAATATATGAGAAAGACGTTTTTCATGTCTCCTATATATATTCAGGGCTGTTTTCATAACAGTTCTCAAGTTTTATATCAATCTGTTATATTTTTTTTGCAAAATTCTGTGTCTTTTCTTGTTCTGTACCTTCCTGCACTATAACAACATGAATTGAGCAAAGCGAAAGGTGCCGATATGAGTTTTTTGAAAAAAAAGAATAATGCCAGTTTTGTGTTCTTCATTATTACGCTATATGCCTTTTTAGGCTTTGGCATTGGCTACGTGATCTGGGAATATCTTTTATAACAGCGTTGCCCAGATGCTTAGGGTTTATGTTCAAAAATCCTAAGCCTTTGCTGGAATACGGGCTGAAATTTGATGCATCCTTAAGAAAGTGCAAGCCGATTTTTAAGTCTATTTCTTTAATAACCATTGCACTGAGGCATCAAACAGTTTGAGACCATCTTCTGAAAGATTGGGAAAGGTCTCATTATTAAGAAAGAACATCAGCCGTTTTGCTGGGGCCAAAGATTCATAATCCATGGTTGCACCTTTTTCATAACCCCAGATGGCCACTTTTTCTGGTTGACCATAAATCGTCGCAATAATGGTAGCGCCTAATCCTGGCTTGCCCCAACTCATCGGTGCCTGTGCTTTATAGACGTTGCGCGTTCCCGCAGGAAGATGCGCCGATAGGGGATGCGGTGCATTGACCAGCCACAAGTAACGTTCTTTCTCAACTTCACCAAAATCAGTATCGATCCGTTTACCTGTCATCGCTAGATCATCGAGATAATCATTTTCCCAAGTCATCACTGGAATCGGGAGTTGACGCCAGCCTGATTTTAAATTTTTGGACGCAACTGTTGAAGAAAGGATTACCAGATCAGGATGATTTAAGTTGTTCGGTGCAACAGACTGATCAAGGAGTTCAACTTGATAACCTTGAGCCTGTAAATACTTCTGAATAGTTACATCGACAAAAGCAGAAGCGCCATTGAGCTGTGAAATGAGCGCAATTTTTGTCTTCGCATAAACAGAAGATGTTAATGTGAGCAGTGCTGCGATCAGCGTGATAGAAAGAAGCTTTTTCATATTGATCTCAACAGAGCAGTGATTGAAGCACTGCTCTGATCCTCTATTTTAGAATTTAAACGTTGCTCGCAACACCGCTTGGCGAGAGTCACCTTGTGATACCGCCAGATTATTAACGCTGGCGGTATAGTAGGTTTTATCGAAGATATTATTTAAATTAAACTGAAAGTTAACTGCCTGTTTAGCAATGGTGGTGTCATAGCTGATAAAGGCATTGGCCAATGCATACTCTGGCAGATCAAATTGATTTTTCGAATCTCCTGCACGTTTCCCTACATAATTACCACTGAGTCCTAAACGTAAATTGCCATTATAAAGTTCGCCATAGTTATAGGCCAATGCGAGTGAGGCGGTATCTCGTGCGACATTATTTAAACGATTGCCTTGTAGACCAGTTTCATCTTTAGTGACTTTGGCATCGGTATAGGCATAGGTCAGGGTGGCGTCGAGTTGATCGGTTAGACGGCCTGTAAGGTCGAGTTCAGCCCCTTTAGAGCGAACCGCACCTGTGGTGTGTAATTCTGTGTCCTGTCCCGGTTTAGTGATTGCCACTAAAACATTACGCTTTTTAATATCGTAGAGTGCAAAGTTGGCCTTAATACGATCATTAAATTCATATTTTGCACCGAGTTCATAAGATTTTGCCTGTTCAGGTCGGACATCCGAGTCAATAACAGCATTGCCACCTAAAGGAGCAATTGTAGAGTTCGGTTTGAGTGATTCGGTATAGCTCCCATACAATGAAAATTGGTCATTCCATTGATAGACTAAACCTGCATGTGGAAGCCAAGCATCATCATTGGTATTGGTATTTTCTTTAAATGGTCTGCCGCGCCCAGCAGTCTGTTGATAATGTAAGTAACGCCCACCAAGCACCGCAATCCATTTTTCATTTAAATGGATCGCATCTTGCAGATAAAAACCATAGGTATGCAATTTATCGGTTTGGTCACTATCCGACGCGACGATATTGCGGGAAGCTTCGACAGTGCCAAAATCTGGGTTGAGATAGTCTAGGGTAGAAGTGTCTCCACGAACCATATCGGGACGGAAATATTTACGGTATTCGATATCCGAACCGATCTGAATGTCATGCTTTAAACCGAGCAGATTGATCGAGCCATTGAGATAGGCTTGGGCATTACTATCTATGCTTTCTGCATTTAAGGTCGCATCGGTACGACGCTTCACAGTATGATTCTTTGTATCTAACGAGGTGACGCGTAACTGGTTAGCATCATAGGTTTCGTAGTTATAGGTATAGCCGAAATGCGCTGACCAGGTGTCATTAATTTGATGATCAACCAACAGTTGTGCCAGATGATCTTCACCTTTCATTTGATTAAAAGCTTCATCCAGACGTTGGTATTTTGAGATCGGTAAAGCTTTTTTTGTGTTGAGATCAAAAATGGTTGAGCGATCAAAAGGGACATCAAAATGACGATATTGATAGCTGAGATTGACTTTGGTCTGACCATTGTCCCATGCCACAGACGGAGCGATTAAAGTCTGTTTGAGATTGCCAAAATTACGCCAATAGTCTGTGTCAGAATGATCGACAATAAAACGATAGGCAAAGTTACTTTCATTAATTGCGCCCGTAGTATCCAGACTTGCACCTAAACCATTTTTACCCGCAGCAAAGCTTGAACCATAGATGGCCATTTCGGTTTTCTGGGTCATTTCAGGTTTTTTAGTCACCACATTGACCACACCGCCTGGATCCATAATGCCATAAAGGAGAGAAGCAGGGCCTTTTAATACTTCAACCTGTTCAACTGCCGCATTCATGGTTCGACCTTGCACAATTGGCATGCCATTCACGGTAATTGAACCATCACGGTTGTCTCCAAAACCGCGTTTCATGACTGTATCTTGAGTGCCGCCTAAGGTGTTGCCTTGAGTAATGCCGCTGACTTGTGTGAGTGCATTATCCAGATTCGCGGGCACATAATCTTTCACATATTGTTTGGAAACGACGTTGACCGTTTGAGAGCTCTCCAGATTTTTTTGATTACCTCTTAAGGTCGATGCTGTTTGCGTTCCGATATAGCCTGAGCTGGATTCAGCTTGTACTTTGATGGTGTCGAGCTGTGTGATTTCTGGTGCAGCAGTTTCTGCCCAAGTCAGCACAGGAATACAAGACAGAAGCAATGAACCGCTATATTTTAAAATTTCAATCGTGATGAGATTTTTACGCGGAGAGAATGCAGACATAGGAATACCTGAGCGATACCAAAAATAGGGTAGATACTGGAGAAAAGAGGCAATCAATCTGATGACAATTTGGGTCAATACAGCGATAAAAGCGTGCTCAGTATATTTAAATAGGAATCATTTACAAGAACTTGCTGGAAAGTAGGAAGCTTGAAAAAATAAGAGTTTGATAATACGTAAATTATTTTGAGTTTTTTATTTGTTCCTTGACGAATTACTTTATTTGAGATAAATACCTTTCAATTAATTGAAATTATTGATGAATTTCTAATTTTAAAAAGATCAAAGCAAAAATAAATGAATCGTATTCATAATGTCATATTGAAATAAATCATTTTATTCATACAGCCTTGTTCGGTAGGCTACAGTGATGAATTATGGTTAAAGTTAGATAAATTATCGCCATTTTAAAATAATTATATTGAGTTAACACATGGAAGAATTAGGCTTTTCGATCATTGATTCACATATCCATCAATGGGATCCTTATCACACACCGCATTCTGCTGCTGTATTGGTAAAAGCTTTAGGGAAATATCCCACGGTTATGGATCGTGTTGTTCGTTTAGTCAAACCTAAGCCTTTATTAGAGACATTAGGTACAACTCAATACGCATTGAATCCCTATTTACCAGCGCATTATCAAAAGGATAGCAGCTTATTTCCTGTAGAAAGCGTGGTGCATGTCGAAGCAAACTGGCATCATCACAAAGGCTTTGGTGTGGTGGAAGAAACCAATTGGATTAAGCAATTAGATTTTAATCGTCACGGTTTAAAGCTGGGTGCCATCGTTGCTGCGGCTGACCCAAGAGACCGAAAATTCAAAGACATTCTTAAAGCCCATCAGCAGGCGAGCCCACTCTTTTGTGGCATTCGTAAAATGGCGGCCTGGCATGAGGATAGTGGCATTTATCGATGGTGTGATCGGCCTCATCTTTATCGTGACAAGAAATTCTTAAAAGGTTTTGAACAACTTGCAAAAATGGATTTATCTTTTGATGCATGGGGATATTCCACTCAGTTAGCAGAAATCACTGGTTTGGCGAAACAATTTCCTCAAACCCGTATCGTCGTTGATCATCTGGTGACACCCGCTGGCCTGTTTGGAGCCGTGGGTAAGAAAACGGGAATTACCGCATCGCAGCGTGAGTCCATTTTTAGACAATGGCAGCAGGATATTGCAGTTTTGGCTGAACAGAAAAATGTCTATGCCAAAATTTCAGGCTTGATGATGCCAGTATTAGGACATCGTTTTTATCAACAAAAACGAACAGCAACGCCTTCTGAAATCGTGAATCTACTCAGCCCATTGCTTGAACATGCCGTTCAGGTCTTTGGCATCAACCGCATTATGTATGCGTCTAATTTTCCTATGGATAAAGCTAATGCGACATTAAATGACCTTGTGCAGGCTTATATCCAGATGCTTCGTCCTTATGGTGAGCAGGCGATGCACGCCGTTTTTAGACAAAATGCAGCCCATTTTTATCAACTTCATCTAGAGTCTACCCATGAAAAATTTTAATCAGAAAGTCGCTGCAATTACAGGTGCTGGTTCAGGGATTGGCCGACAGCTTGCACTTTTGCTGGCCCAGCAAGGAGCACATTTAGCTTTGAGCGATGTCAATGAACAGGGACTGGCGGAGACGAAGGCCTTGTTACAGCAATATCCTGTCAATGTTACCCTGACACAACTGGATGTTTCTGATCAGAACGCAGTCCGTGAATGGGCAGAACAGAGTTTTAAAGCACATGGCAAGATTAACCTGATTTTTAATAATGCAGGTGTGGCGCTGGCAAGTACCGTAGAAGGGATGGATTATGAGGAACTGGACTGGATCTTAAAGATTAACTTTTGGGGTGTGGTCTATGGCACCAAAGAGTTTTTGCCTTATTTAAAGCAAAGTGGCGAAGGGCACATTGTGAATATTTCCAGTCTGTTTGGCTTAACGGCTCAACCGACCCAAAGTGCCTATAATGCAACTAAATTTGCGGTTCGTGGTTTTACTGAATCATTGCGCCAAGAATTAAAGCTGCAACAGAATGGGGTGAGCTCAACCTGTGTACATCCTGGCGGGATTCGAACCAACATTGCCAATAGTGCACGTATGAGTGACAGCATTCGGGCTTTGGGGATGAATCCAGCTAAAGCCAGTCAGGCCTTTAATAAAGTGTTGAAAACACCACCTGAACAAGCTGCCAAAATTATTCTTGAAGCTGTGAAAGCAGATAAAGCACGTGTTCTGATTGGAAATGACGCAAAAATCATTGATCTGATTCAGCGTATTACACCGACTCATTATTCACATGCATTGAGTTTCTTTACCAAGAAATCCAAGAAAAAGCGGGCTTAACCTATACATTCAGGCATAAAGGAAGAACGATTTTCGATCAGCGAGTGAATAAGGCTTCCTTTATGGTTCCGTGGGCAATGAATAGAAAATAAAATTGCTGTGTTTGATTAACGATGAGATCTAAAATCTATTTGTGTTGAATAATTATACAGATTAGGTCTTGTGTATAAAAAACCTACAAAATATCGCCACAGATGGACTACAAATGTGCATTATTAGCGAGTACTATTTATTTCCTAAATGTTGAATCACTTTACATACCGTCAGATTATTCGGTTTCGAGGGCGGATTAGTGTAAATTATTCACTTCGCCAGAATTCTTTTTGCATAAGAATTTAAGCAACGAAATTTTATATATTTGACGGATAATCTCAAGAGTAAGGTATGCCTGCGACCCCTAGTAAAATCAAAAAACCTTTATATATTCCCTATGCTGGGAATGCTCTTTTAGAACTTCCGCTGTTAAATAAAGGCTCTGCTTTCTCTGAAGAAGAAAGAGAAAATTTTAATTTACATGGTCTCGTTCCATACAATATTGAAAACATCGAAGAGCAAACACAGCGCTCTTATCAACAGTACCTTTCATTTGACAGTGACCTGAATAAGCATATTTATTTAAGAAATATCCAAGATACCAATGAAACCCTGTTCTATAGCCTATTGAGTCAGCATTTGGATGAAATGCTACCGATTATCTACACCCCGACGGTAGGCGAAGCCTGCCAGCGTTTCTCTGACATTTACCGTCGTCACCGTGGTATCTTCATTTCTTATCCAGAAAGTAAATACATTGACCAAATTATTCACAACGTGAATAAGAAAAATGTCAAAGTCATCGTGATTACAGACGGCGAACGTATCTTAGGTCTAGGCGATCAAGGGATTGGAGGGATGGGTATCCCGATTGGCAAATTATCATTGTATACCGCGTGTGGTGGTATCAGTCCTGCCTATACCTTACCGATTACCATTGATGTCGGAACCAACAACGAAGAATTGCTGAATGATCCAATCTATATGGGTTGGAAACAACCGCGTATCCGTGGCGAGCAATATTATGAATTCGTTGAGCAAATTATTACTGCGGTGCGTCAGCGTTGGCCTGATGTGCTAATCCAGTTTGAAGACTTTGCGCAAATGAATGCTATGCCATTATTAACTCAGTATCGAGACAAGATCTGCTGTTTTAATGACGATATTCAAGGCACGGCGGCTGTAACAGCGGCAACCCTGATTGCTGCATCTCGTTCACAAGGCAAGCAGCTTAAAGACCAAACCATTACGTTTGTTGGTGCTGGTTCAGCAGGTTGTGGTATCGCAGAGCAGATCGTTCGTCAAATGATGGATGAAGGGCTAAGTGATCATGAAGCACGGTCACGTATTTTTATGGTGGATCGTTTTGGTCTCATGACCGATCAACAGCCGAATTTACTCGATTTCCAGCAGAAGCTAGCGACACCAACCAGTGCCATCAGTGACTGGGAGTATACGGGTGAATATGTCGGTTTACTGGATGTGGTGAAAAATGCCAAACCAAGTATTCTGATTGGTGTTTCTGGTCAGGCTGGCTTGTTCAGCGAAGAAGTGATCAAAACCTTAGCGAAATATTATAAGCATCCGATTGTTCTACCACTGTCGAACCCGACTTCACAAGTGGAAGCACAACCTAAAGATATTATCGAATGGACAGATGGCGCGGCGATTGTTGCTACAGGTAGTCCATTTGCACCAGTTTATTATCAGGGCAAGGCCTATAGCATTGCGCAGTGTAATAACTCATATATCTTCCCGGGAATTGGCCTTGGTGTCATTGCATGTGGCGCAACCCATATCAGTGACTCTATGCTGATGGCTGCTAGCACGGCTTTGGCCGATTGTTCGCCACGCCTGAAAAATCCAGCAGCGGATTTATTACCGAATATTAATGATATTCAGCAAGTGTCCAAGTTTATTGCTTTTAAAGTGGCAAAAGCGGCAATGGCTGATGGCTTGGCTGTTCCGATGAGTAATGATGTGTTGAAAACAGTAATTGATGATAATTTCTGGACACCAGAATATCGTAGTTACCGTCGTGTCACTGCTTAAGCGATAAGTGATTTTTTAAAGGGCGCATGATCATTCAGATCATGCGCCCTTATTTATGTCTGCAATCTTTGACTTTGGACCTGATCAGGTTTTATAGGTCGACAATAGAATACTGGTTTCACTATTGTAAATGCCTGAAATATTTCGGATTCGCTCCAAAGCCTTATCAAAATTTTCCAGACTGTCTGATTGTAGCTCGACCAGAATATCCCATTTTCCATTGGTGGTATGCAGACGCTCTACCGCAGATTCGAGACGCAATTCGCGGATGACGGCTTGGGCTTTGGTGCCCTCAACCATAATATTCATCCATGCCCGAATGATATTTTTCTCTGCACTGGGGCGGAAGCGCACTGTGTAACCTGTAATAACACCAGTCGATTCCATATATTCAATTCGCTTCTGTACCGTTGCGCGAGAAACACGCGTTTTGGCCGCCAGATCGGTAATGGACATCCGTGCATTGTCTTTGAGTAATCCTAATATAATATGATCGATATTGTTCATTTTGATATTTACTATTAGCAAATTGATAAAAAATAATTCATTTTAATCATTATAACGAATTTTGTGAATCAATTTGATTCTTAATAATAATCTTATACAAAACCCCAAGCATTTTTGATTCAGTGAAAAGAAACACAGTGCGTATTAGGGAGGATGGGGTAGGACACCCTGAAAAAAAAGGGAATCTGTGAATAACAGGGACAATTGATTAATTAAGGAATAGATGATGTCTTTATCATATGCGGCTCAAAACGGTAGTGCTTGGCAAACTTTTCTTACTCAAGTTGATCGGGTAGCACCTTATCTGGATGCCGACCTCAGCAACTTTGTCAACACATTGAAAACCCCAAAACGTACCTTGATTGTTGATGTTCCAATCGTGATGGACGATGGTTCAATCCGTCATTTTGAAGGCTATCGTGTACAACACAACTTATCACGTGGCCCAGGTAAAGGCGGTATTCGTTATCACCAAGATGTTGAATTAAATGAAGTCATGGCACTGTCTGCATGGATGACCATTAAGACGGCTGTATTGAATCTGCCGTTCGGTGGCGCTAAGGGCGGTATCCGTGTAAATCCAAAAGAATTGTCACCACGTGAACTAGAGCGTTTAACTCGCCGTTTTACCAGTGAAATCAGTCCAATTATCGGCCCACAAATTGATATTCCTGCACCAGATGTCGGCACCAATGCCAATATTATGGGTTGGATGATGGACACATACTCAAGTATCAAAGGTCATACGGTCACAGGTGTGGTAACGGGTAAACCAGTTCATTTAGGTGGTTCACTCGGCCGTGTCCGTGCCACAGGTCGCGGTGTATTCGTAACAGGCATGCAGGTTGCAGAGCGTATCAAATTACCAGTCGAAGGCAGTAAAGTGGCTGTACAGGGCTTTGGTAATGTGGGTAATGAAGCGGCCTATCTGTTCAGCCATGCAGGCGCAAAAATTGTTACGGTACAAGACCATACGGGCACCATCTTCAATGCAGAAGGCTTGGATGTTAAAGCACTGCAAAAACATGTGGTGGAAACTGGCGGTGTGAAGGGCTTCGCCGATTCAACCGTAATTTCAGATGAAGAGTTCTGGACGGTGGATATGGATATTCTGATTCCAGCAGCACTGGAAGGTCAGATCACTGTTGAACGTGCACAAAAACTAAAAGCCAAAATCGTACTTGAAGGTGCGAATGGTCCAACTTATCCAGAAGCGGATGATGTCTTTGTTAGTCGTGATATTACCGTTGTACCAGATGTGATCTGTAATGCGGGTGGTGTAACCGTCAGTTATTTTGAATGGGTTCAAGATATGGCGAGTTACTTCTGGAGCGAAGACGAGATCAATGAACGTCTGGATAAATTAATGATTCAAGCGATTGGTGATGTCTGGAATACCGCCGCACAGAAAGAATGCAGCTTGCGTACCGCAGCTTATATTCTGGCATGTGAACGTATCCTGAAAGCGCGTAAAGAACGCGGTATTTTCCCGGGCTAATCCATCCCTTAAAAATTAGAGTAAAGGGCTTGTTGTGCATTCAACAGGCCTGAAGATTAAAAACAGGAAGTGAGTAAATAAAATGAGCGAAGTCGCAATTACACGTAGCAATTTTAATGATTGGATGGTTCCAGTTTTTGCCCCAGCAAATTTCATTTTAGTACGTGGTGAAGGTTCTCGTCTGTGGGATCAAAACGATAAAGAATATATTGATTTCGCTGGTGGGATCGCGGTAAACGCTTTAGGTCATGCACATCCTGTGGCAGTAAAAGCCTTAACTGAACAAGCTCAAAAGCTGTGGCATATTGGTAATGGTTATACCAACGAGCCAGTATTACGCCTTGCAAAACAATTGGTCGACAGCACTTTTGCGGATAAAGTCTTTTTCTGTAACTCAGGTGCAGAAGCCAATGAAGCGGCGTTGAAACTGGCACGTAAAGTTGGTTTGCTCAGTGGCAATGCAAACAAGAACCAGATTGTTGCTTTTAAAAACGCCTTCCACGGTCGTACTTTATTTACTGTAACAGCGGGTGGTCAGCCAAAATATTCTCAAGATTTTGCACCATTACCAGGTGGTATTGAACATACGGCATTTAATGACCTTGAAGCAGCAAAAGCCGCGATCACGGAAAATACCTGTGCGGTAATTGTTGAGCCGATCCAAGGTGAAGGCGGTGTTCTGCCAGCAGATATCGAATTCCTGAAAGGCTTACGCGCACTGTGTGATGAAAAAGGTGCAGTACTAATTTTTGATGAAGTACAAACAGGTGTCGGCCGTACAGGTTCGCTTTATGCTTATATGAATACGGGCGTAACACCTGACATTTTGACCACTGCAAAAGCATTGGGTGGTGGCTTCCCGATTGGTGCAATGATCACTACAGATCATTATGCCAACATGTATGCTGTAGGTGATCACGGTACAACTTATGGTGGTAATCCATTGGCTTGTGCGGTTGCTGGCGCGGTATTTGAATTTATTAATACACCTGAAGTGTTAGATGGCGTAAAACAGCGTCATCAATATTTCATTGATGCTTTAAATAAAATCAATGCGGAATATGGCTTATTCAAAGAAATTCGCGGACAAGGTTTATTAATCGGCTGTGTGCTTAAAGATGAATATGCAGGTAAAGCCAAAAATATTGTGACCTTAGCGGGTGAAGAAGGTTTACTGGCTTTAGTTGCGGGTACAGATGTGGTTCGCTTCACACCATCATTGATCATTCCTCAACAGGATATTGATGAAGGTCTAAATCGTTTTGTTCGTGCATTAGCACGCCTCTAAGTCTGCTGTGAGCATCTAACCATGATGATTGTTAGACATGCAGCGCATCGGGACTTAGATGATATTTATCGTTTAGCGCAACGAGCGGGGGAGTCTGGCATTGGCCTGACTTCCTTACCACAAAATAGAGACATTCTGGCTGAACGTATTACACGCACCACACGCACTTTAGCGGGTATGACCGAAAAGTGTGAGGCAAGTTATCTGTTTGTACTGGAAGACACCAGCACGCACAAAATTGTGGGTGTGAGTGCAATTGAAGTTGCAGTCGGACTGAATGAACCGTTCTACAACTTTCGGGTGGCAAAACAGGTGCACGCCTCTAAAGCCTTAAATGTGTATAAGACTTTAGACACTTTGTTTTTAAGTAATGATCATACTGGTTGCAGTGAACTCTGTACCTTATTCCTTGATCCTGAATATCGTAAAAACCAGAACGGCAAATTTTTATCCAAAGTTCGTTTTCTGTTTATTGCTGCCTTCCGTTCTTTTTTTGAAGAACGACTGATTGCAGAAATGCGTGGTTTCTCTGACCAGAATGGACGGTCACCCTTTTGGGATTCACTCGGTTATCTATTTTTCAATATGGATTTTGCCGCAGCGGATTATCTCAGTGGTGTCGGGCAAAAAGCTTTTATTGCAGAGTTGATGCCGAGATTTCCAGTCTATGTTGACTTGTTGTCTTCAGAGGCGCGTGAGGTGATTGCAGAAGTGCATCCACATACGCTGCCAGCGGCAAAAGTGTTGATGTCTGAAGGTCTTAAATATCAGGGTCATGTCGATATTTTTGATGCGGGACCAACACTGGAAGCCAATACTGCCGAATTACGGGCGGTAACAGAGAGCCGTTTGCTCAAAGTCAAACTTACTGAGCAGGTCGAAAGTACCGAGACGCATTTTTTGGTTGCCAATGACCAATATAAAGATTACGCCGTGTTGCTGATCAATAACAAAGTCGATGAAAGTGAGACTTTACATTTAACAGCAGCACAAGCACAGGCACTGAATATTGCTGAACACGATGAAGTACGCGTTTTAGCATTAGAAAAAATGGAGAAGAACTAATGTCACAAGGTGCATTATTAATTGATGGTGCTTGGATTCAAGGACAAGGGACTGCGTTCGCTAAAACAAATCCAGTGAGCAATGCACAAATTTGGGCAGGGCATGAAGCAAGCCAAGCCGATGTCGAACAGGCATGCCATGCAGCGCGTCAGGCATTTCCAGCATGGGCACGCTTAGCTTTAGAAGAGCGTATTGCAATTATTGAGCGTTTTGCTGGCTTATTGGAACAAAATAAAACCCAATTGGCTGAAGTGATTAGTCAGGAAACCAGTAAACCACTGTGGGAAACCTTGACTGAAGTACAGTCGATGATCGGTAAAGTAGCGATTTCAATTCGTGCTTATCATCAACGTACAGGGTTTAGCGAAACTGAAATGCCAGATGGGGTGGCTTCTTTACGTCATCGTCCACATGGTGTTCTCGCTGTATTTGGTCCCTATAACTTCCCTGGTCATTTACCGAATGGTCATATTGTTCCTGCACTGATTGCAGGTAATACCGTGGTATTTAAGCCAAGTGAACTTACCCCTTGGACAGCGGAAGAAACTGCAAAATTATGGCAACAGGCGGGTCTACCAAAGGGTGTGCTGAATATCGTACAAGGTGGACGCAGCACAGGTGAAGCACTCGCTGCGGCTGAACAAATTGACGGTTTGCTGTTCACGGGCAGTGCCAATACGGGTTATCACTTGCATAAACAAATGGCAGGTGCACCTGAAAAAATCCTTGCTTTGGAAATGGGCGGCAATAATGCCCTGATCATTGATGAAGCAACCGATATTGATGCGGTGGTGAATTTAGCTATCCAGTCGGCCTTTGTTTCTGCGGGACAACGTTGTACTTGTGCACGCCGTATTATTGTTAAACAGGGTGCCAATGGTGATGCTTTCATTCAACGTTTTGTTGAAGTCGCGAAGAACTTAGTCGTAGGAAGCTGGAATGCTGAACCGCAACCGTTTATGGGCGGTGTCATCTCGGCACATGCCGCGGAACAGATGTTGGCAGCACAAAGTAAACTCATTGCTTTAGGTGCAAAACCACTATTAGAAATGACGCGTCCACAAGCGGATAGTTCATTGCTTACTGCGGGTATTTTAGATGTCACTCAGGTGACCGATATTCCTGATGATGAATACTTTGGTCCATTGACCACGATTTATCGCCATAACAGCTTCGATGAAGCCTTAAACATTGCCAACAACACCCGCTTTGGTTTGGCGGTGGGTCTGGTGTCTCCTGAACGTAATTTATTTGATCGTGTATTGATTGAAGCGCGAGCAGGCATTGTGAACTGGAATAAACCATTAACAGGTGCATCAAGTGCGGCACCATTCGGTGGGGTTGGGGCATCAGGTAATCACCGTGCCAGCGCGTTCTATGCAGCGGATTATAGCGCATGGCCAATGGCTTCACTAGAAAGTGACAGCGTTACTTTACCTTCAAAATTATCACCGGGCATTGTGCTGTAAGTCGGCTCGTATAGGGACACAGGGAGAAAAAAATGTCAGGTTATGAAATTAATTTTGATGGTTTAGTGGGGCCGACCCATCATTATGCAGGTTTATCCTTTGGTAATGTTGCATCAACCAAGAACCGCAATAATGCGTCAAATCCTAAATTAGCTGCAAAGCAAGGCTTGAAGAAAATGAAAGCGCTTGCAGATTTAGGACTCAAGCAAGGTGTCTTTGCACCACAAGAACGTCCGCATGTGCCAACGTTGCGTCGTTTGGGTTTTACGGGCAGTGATATTGATGTCATTACCCAAGCCATGCGTACGGCACCCGCATTATTGTCATCATTGAGTTCAGCATCATCAATGTGGACTGCGAACTCATGTACGGTGTCGCCATCGGCAGATAGCGCGGATGGTCGCATGCATTTTACTGCGGCAAACCTGAATAATAAATTCCATCGATCAATTGAGCATCATACGACCACACGTATTCTTCAAGCCATGTTCAAGAATGATGTATATTTCGCGCACCATGAAGCATTGCCTGAAGCGGCACTGTTCGGTGATGAAGGTGCAGCCAATCATAACCGACTCGGTGGTGCTTATGATCAGGCTGGTGTACAGGTCTTTGTTTATGGTCAGCAACAGCTCGGTGGAACTGTCGCACCGCAAAAATTTCCTGCACGTCAAACCCGTGAAGCGAGTGAAGCGATTGCACGTTTACATCGTCTAGATGCGAAACGCACGGTGTTCATTCAGCAAAATCCAGATGTGATTGATCAGGGCGTATTCCATAACGATGTGATCGCCGTGAGTAATCAACAGGTCTTGTTCCATCATCAGCAGGCCTTTTTAAATCAGGCCGATGGATTGCATGAAATCCGTCAAAAAATGGCGGGAATCGGGCAAGAGTTTGTATCGATTGAAGTGCCTGAAAGTCGTGTCAGTGTGGATGATGCGGTATCGACTTACTTGTTCAATAGCCAGATTCTGACCCGCGCGGATGGGGGCATGAGCATTGTGGTACCAGAAGAATCACGTCAGAACAAAGCGGTGTGGGACTATTTGAGTGACATGATTCAAATGGGCACGCCAATTGATGACATCAAGGTATTTGATCTGCGTGAAAGCATGCGTAATGGCGGTGGCCCTGCATGTTTACGTTTACGTGTGGCGGTGAATGAAGCTGAACTGGCTGCGGTCAATCAAAACCTGTTTATGAATGATGCATTGTTCAAAACCTTAAATCAGTGGGTGGATCAGCATTATCGTGATGAATTAACGCAGGACGATTTGGCCGATCCAAACTTATTGATCGAGAGTCGTACCGCGCTGGATGAACTTACGAAAATTTTGGGCTTAGGTTCGGTTTATCACTTCCAGAGATAAACATTCAATAACGGCTTTTAAGGATGAAAGTACATGGTTGATCTACTCGCATTGACTTTGGCGCAACAGACACCTGAGCAAACACAAGGTGAAACGGCTGGATTTACATGGCAGTGGCTGGGTGAAGGGCTATTGCAATGTACGCCAAAAACGGCTTATAGAAAAACCATTGTGCTTTCTGCGGGTATTCATGGCAATGAAACTGCGCCCATCGAATTGTTGGCCCATCTCATTCAGGATTTGTTTGCTGGACAGCTGGGTTTAGCAGTTCGTGTGATTTTTGTATTGGGAAATCCCGCTGCGATTCGACAAGGGGTTCGTTATCTTGAAAATGATATGAATCGCATGTTCTGCGGTGCTTATCAAAATTTAACTCAGGATCAGGAAACTGGACGTGCTGCACAATTAGAGCAGGTGGTTGCAGATTTCTTTGAACAAGATCATGTTGATGCGCAACGTTATCACTATGATTTACATACTGCCATTCGTGCTTCGCTATTGCCTGTCTTTGCCTTATTCCCGTATCAGACACGAGCTTATGATGATTTCCTGATCCAAAGTTTAAATGCTGCCAATCTGGATGCTTTGGTTTATCACAATGCGGCTGGAAAAACCTTTACCCATTTCACCACTGAACGTTTTCATGCAGCGAGCAGTACGCTGGAATTAGGCAAGGCCAAACCTTTTGGTGAAAATGATTTGGCCGAGTTCGCCAGTACTGACCAGATGTTGCGTGCCGTACTTTCAGATCAGGCTTTACCTCGCAGACAGAAATCTGACATTCGCCAGTTTAAGGTGGTGGATTCTATTTTAAAGCAAAGTGACGATTTTCAACTGAATCTAAGCGCCGATGCACCTAACTTTTCTACCTTTCAGCAAGGTGAGGAAATTGCGACGCAGCAAGCAGGAAATTATGTCGCGCACGATCAGCAAGTCTGGATTTTATTCCCGAATCCCAATGTAAAAACAGGGCTTCGAGCTGGATTGATATTAAAAGAAATGAAATAAGACATCGCCAATGAAGCGGCGAGATGTCGTTATGGAATGGTAATACATGGAGTTTGAATATGGATGTTCAATAAAACAAAACGCGTCAAGGAATATCGTCTAGATATCCGTTTTTATGAATCAAAAACAGCAAGGACAGGTTGTCATAAGAATACAGTTGGAGTGACCGTGTATGAGTAACAATAACGAAAAGACATTTCCATCAGGCCAAGCCCTGAGTGGGCAATATGTACCACAGCAGGATGTCGCCAGTTTATCGGGTACTTCAAGCGCAGAGATTGAAGTGGGTAAACCATTGAAACGTGCCATGACCAAGCGTCATCTGGTGATGATTTCATTGGGTGGTGCAATTGGTACAGGGCTATTTTTAGGCTCGGGTGATGTCATTTCTCAGGCTGGCCCAGTCGGTGCGATTCTCTCTTACCTGCTGGGTGGCGTGATTGCTTACATGGTGATGCTGTGTTTAGGTGAACTTGCAGTACAAATGCCAGTGTCAGGTTCTTTTGGTGAATATGCCAGAACTTATATTGGCCCGGGTACGGGTTATATGATCACATGGTTGTACTGGCTCACATGGACGGCAACGCTAGGCACCGAATTTACTGCTGCAGCTTTATTGATGCAGGAATGGTTTCCTTCTATTTCCATGTGGACATGGACATTATTATTTGCAGGGCTGGTTTTTACCCTGAATGTCAGTTCTACGCGGCTATTTGCAGAGTCTGAATTCTGGTTGTCTTTGGTCAAGGTCTTGACCATTATCTGTTTTATTGGATTGGGTTTAGCCGCCATTTTTGGCCTGATTTCCTATCATGGGCATGAGTCAGCGCCATTGTTTAGTAAATTGACAGAACATGGCTGGTTCCCAAATGGTATTTTCCCGATTTTTGCGACCATGTTGATTGTAAACTTTGCATTCTCTGGGACAGAGTTGATTGGTGTTGCGGCAGGTGAGGCGGAAGAGCCAGCGAAGACCGTACCAAAAGCTATCAATGCGGCCATCTGGCGCTTGTTGATTTTCTTTGTGGGTACCATTGTAGTGATCTGTGCATTACTGCCTTATGAAATGGCAGGTTTAAATGCCAACAGCGTCAGCAATAGCCCATTCGTTACGGTATTTAACTATATTGGCATTCCATACGCCGAAGACATTATTCGCTTTGTGATCATTACTGCGCTTTTATCTGCTGCAAACTCAGGTTTATTTGCCGCTTCACGCATGATGTGGTCATTGTCTGCTAAGAACCAGTTACCTAAAGTATTTTCAAAACTGACTCGTTCAGGTACACCGATTATTGCCATTATTGTCACCATGTTTGGTGCAATTCCGGGTTTATTGTCAGAACATTTTGCTCCTGAAACGATTTTTAAGAACTTACTGGGCGTTGCTGCCTTTACTATGGTGGTGGTGTGGATTTCGATTTGTGTTTGCCAATTTAACTTCCGCAGACAATGGATCAAATCAGGTAAAACAGTCAAAGATCTTAAATTTGCTGCGCCGTTATTCCCGTTAACCCCGATTTTAGGTGGCTTATTCTGTGTGATTACCTGTATCAGTATGGTGACGGATCCTTCAATGCAGGTCGGTTTTGTCTGCTGTATCCTGTTCATTATTGCCTGTTATGCGAGCTACAATATTTTCTATAAAGACAAAGTAAATTAAGTCATAAATTTCATATAAAAATCATATAATCGGCGAATAGGTTACAGATATTTTCTGTAGCCTATTCGCCTTTTTTATGGGATAACTTTTTAACAGATATTATATCAGTAACACTTCGATAAACTGCTTTTATTCAATCAACAATTTAACCCTCGATGTGTTTACATATTGTGTAAGAATGATAGCCTGAGATTGTGAATGCAAAAATAAAAGGTATAACTGGGACAAGTCACTTTTAAATATGAAAGAATCTATGTAATGGGCAGGGCTTTATGGCGAATAAAAATAATCAGCCCTTAGCAATCGGTCAGCAAGTCAGACTCACTGAACTGGCAGGTTGTGAAGAATGTGATGCGATTTACCGTAGGGTAGAGCTTGTATCGGGTGAACGGGCTTACTGTACCTGTTGCGGTGCAGAATTGTATCGTCGAGGTCATTCCTTTTCGTCCTTGCTTGCTTTAGTCATCACTGCATTAATTGTGTTTGTGATTGCCAATAGTTTTCCAATCGTGATCGTTGAACTCCAAGGAAATACCTCACAAACCACTTTGATTGGTGCTGCATGGACCATGTTTCATATTGATCGGGCACTGGTCGGGGTATTGATCCTGATTACGACATTTATTGTGCCTTTGGTTGAGTTGTTATTACTCAGTTATGTGTTGTCCTGTATCAGTCTATTTGGGCGCCGACCAAAATGTTTAACCCCAGCGCTCCGAATGCTGTTTTTATTCCGTACTTGGGGCATGGTTGAAGTCTTTCTCATCGGGGTGCTGGTTACCTTGGTCAAACTGGTCGGAATGGTGACCGTGATTCCCGGTGTGGCACTTTGGGCATTTACCTTATTAAGTGTACTGTTGGTCTATATTGCTTCGGTAAAGATCAAGGATCTCTGGGACGAAGTTGATCGGAGTCTTGGATGAATAACAACAAAGAAGACGAAATCGGAATAATAGCGCCTCATCTTCCTGCCGCTGATTTAAAGGTTAAAAACTATCTCAGGGCAAAAGATGTCGGCTTGATCCAGTGTCATTGCTGCGGATTACTCAATGCTGTCGCAAATAAAGAGGCGGAAGACGAGCATCTGCAATGTTCCAGATGTAAGAGCGGTTTGCATGTACGTAAACCTCAAAGTTTAAATCGTACCTTCGCTTTAGTGGTTGCGGCTGCTATTTTATATATTCCAGCCAATGTATTACCGATGACGGTTACAGATTCATTATTGGGACGTCAGCAAGATACGATTATCAGTGGAGTCATTTATTTCTGGCAAAATGGGGATTATCTGGTGTCTGTGGTCATTTTTATGGCCAGTATCTTTATCCCGATTTTAAAATTACTGATTCTGGTATTTTTACTCGTTGCCGTCTCCATGCAGTCTTCTTCAAAATTGCATTTTTCACCTGAACATTGTGCCTTGCTGTATCGGATTGTTGAGTTTATTGGACGCTGGTCAATGATTGATGTATTTGTAGTGGCATTATTGACCGCATTGATTCAGATCCAGTCGCTTGCCACAATTCTGGCAGGGCCAGGCGCTGTAGCTTTTGGTGCTGTGGTGGTCTTAACCATGTTTGCTTCCATGAGTTTTGATCCACGGATTATTTGGGATAATTATTTCAAGGCAAATTCAGTGCATGATCCACACGCTGAACATTTAAAAACAACCACGATTCATCAACTGAAAAGTTAAAACTGTAAAACCCTGTTTTTGACCCATAAAAGAACGATCACTATGTCAGAAAATACACACAATAGCCAAGATTCTGAAGAGAACCTGACCGAGTTAACTCAGCAGGATACGGTTTTCGCGGAACCCGAAAAAAAGAAAGGGCGCTGGAGACCTGCGCTGATTTGGCTGGTTCCTTTTATTGCCTTGTTAATCGCGCTTTCACTTGCTGCAAAAGCTGTGCTGGATACGGGCCCAACCATTGAGGTGTCTTTTCGTACCGCTGAAGGCTTAGTTGCAGGGAAAACCACGGTTCGCTATAAACAGGTGGATATTGGTCTGGTTCGCCAGATTGATTTGTCTGATGATCGTTCTCATATCATTGCCAAAATTGAGCTGCGCAAAGATGCCAGTAATTTTGCAGCCAAAGATTCACGCTTCTGGGTGGTGCGACCTCGTATCGGTACAGGTGGGATTTCCGGAATTGATACTTTATTATCGGGCGCTTATATCGAAGTGGATGGGGGCAAGGCAGAAGAAAAACAGGAAGATTTTGTTGGACTTGAGGTTCCACCTGTTGTTTCCTCGGATATACCGGGTAAAGTGTTTTTCTTAAAGGCACAGGATTTAGGTTCACTGGATATTGGCGTGCCTATTTACTACCGTAGAATTAATGTTGGGCAAATTACGGCGTATAAACTGGCAAATGATGGCAAAAGTGTAGAGCTCCAAACATTTATTCAATCGCCTTATGATAAATTCGTGACCACAGATGCACGCTTCTGGCAGGCTAGCGGGGTGGATGTGACCTTGAATGCTTCAGGATTTAATCTGGATACCCAATCACTTGCCAGTATTGTTGCGGGTGGGATTGCATTTGGTTATCCAGAAAATTCGTCGGCAGGTATTGCACCTAATCACAGTTATTTTACCTTGTCAGATTCTCGGAAAGAGGCCATGAAAGAGCCTGATGGTAAACCTCGCCCGATTATTATGTATTTTGATCATTCTTTACGTGGTCTGACGGCAGGTGCACCAATTGACTTTATGGGCATTGAAATTGGAAATGTTAAAGCCATCAATGTGGAGTTTGACCAGAATTATACTCAGTTACGGATGCGCGTCGATGCTGTGATTTATCCATCACGTTTAGCACATGGTAAAGAACTTGATCCAGATGGTGAAATCTTCAGAAACTTCATTGCAAAAGGATGGCGTGCTCAAATGCGCACAGGTAATCTGTTAACAGGGCAGAATTACATTGCATTTGATAAATTTCCGAAAGCCAAACCTGCTGCTTTAAAAATGCGTCCAGATGGGCGGGCTGAGGTGCCAACCACAGCAACTGAACTGAGTGGATTGCAAGCGCAAGTGTCACAGATTGCGGATAAGGTAAGTAAGTTCCCGCTTGAAGAGATTGGTCAAGATGTTCGTAAAACCTTGAATAATATGAATACCACCATTGAATCAACCGACAAATTGGTGAAACAGTTAGATGGCAAAGTGGCACCTGGTTTACAAGCGACTCTGAATGATGTCCGTAAAACCATGCAATCGAGTGAATCAATTTTATCCAGTGATGCGCCAATGCAACAGGACGTGCGTAAAGCCTTACAGCAAATGACTCGGGCAGCGGCATCATTACAATTGATGGCAGATTATATTGAACAACATCCTGAATCGTTGATTCGCGGGAAAAAAGCAGAGAAGAATAAATGATCATTACAACATTGAAAAAAGCATTTACTGCTCAGGACGCGATACGTTGTGCTGGAATTTGCGCGACAACTTTATTAATTGCCGCATGTTCCAGTTCGCCTACACCGAATTACTATACTTTGGCAAATAAAGTCATGCCTTTGCCGAGCTCTAAAGTGAAGGTGATCGAGGTATTACCTGTGGGTTTACCTGATCGAATCAATCGCGCGCCTCTGGTGATACAGGAAATCAATGGCCGATCAAACATTCTGGATAATGAACGCTGGACTTCAACCTTAGGGGCAGAGTTAAGAGATAATTTATCTGCTGGCTTGCAACAAAAGCTTGGTGCCGTCGATCGCTATAACAGTGGCATGATCGGTGGAAAGGTGTCTTATCGGGTTGCGACGGACTTTTCCCATTTTGATATTGTGAATACTACTTCTGCCAATAATAAGAATGTTGAAGTTTCTGTGGCATGGATCATTAAACGTAATGATCCGAGTATCACGATCAATCAAGATTCTACCCAGAATCAGCAGTTGGCTTGTCGGATGACATTCACTCAGCCTGTCATCGCCAATAATAATCAGATTCCAACGATTGTGAGCAGTGCAAGTGCTTCACTGGGTCGCGTGATTGATGCAATGGCAGTTTCGATTGCTGCTTTAGATTCAAAAGTGCCCGTTCGAGTGGAAGGAACAGTTTGTTCTTAAATCTTTATAAATCAGGGTCTATAGATTCTTAGTGAATAAATACGACTAAATCATCAAAATTAAAAATAGCTTAAATCAGGCTAAAAACTATTTTTATCCTTATGATAAATTTAATTTTTCTTTAAGCTATTTTTTTTATCGTGCTGACATCAAATCATCATGGATCGATTGGCAATGTCAATTGAAGATGTAAATATTAATATATTTCAGTGGATTAATGCCGCTGCGACGCAAAATACATTTTTGGATAAAATCGCTATATTCGCTTCACATAATTTAATTGGCGGTTTATTAGGATTCTTAATCATTTCTGTATTTTTTAAGAATAAAAAATACAGAACACAATTTATTAAAACTCTAATCTTTGTGCTGGTCGCATTGTTATTTACCAATGTTATCCATGCATTCTATTATCATCCGCGTCCATTTGTGATGGGGCTAGGACATACGCTGGTCGGGCATGGTTCAACTTCATCATTTCCTAGCATGCATACGTTGACCGTTGCCACGATTGCTTTTTCTTATTTGCTGTCAGGATTTAGAAAAATAGGAAGTATCGGATTATTACTGAGCGTTATTGTAGGCTGGTCAAGAATTTATGTCGGTGTACATTTTCCTTTTGATGTGATCGGTTCATTTGTTTTTGCATTTATGATCGTTTGGGGAACGAATTATATATATGAAGAATATAGAATAAAATTAATGAAAATGATTGCTGTTCCTGTGATCGAGGAAAATATACTTTAAATCATTTTTATTAAAACGCTTGTGGTCACTTTTATTTGCAATAAAGACAGATAATCATCAATATTATCTGTCTATGTATTTTAAAAACTATGAATCACCTGATTTTGCTGTTAATTGTCCTTCAGCAATCAATTGATCCGCCATTTCTTTGGTTTTCTTTAAACCAGGCATTCGATATTCGGTGTGACCATAATCTTTAATTGATTTCCAGCGACCACCCCAAGTCAAGCCAACCGATTCGGCGACTTGGCCGTAAAGTTCATAACCCCGCATTGCCCACGGATCTCGTTCACTAATCACGACTTTACCATTACGTTTAAAGGCGACATCGGCTGCCAGACCAAATTGGTGATAACTTTGATAGCCTTTGGCGCGCGTGGTATTCGGGTTGCCCGCCAGCATGTTTTGGCGATTTGGACTACGATAACCTTCAAGTAGTACCAGTTCATAGCCATGCTGTTCTTTCATGATTTTAAAGACCATGAGCAGACGCTGTTTGTAACGTGGGTTAATTTTATCCCATTTACGATCCACCATTGATGAATCCAGACTGCCATGAGAATGTGTCAGTGGAACTTCAATTTGTGAAGCATCAATGCTCGGATCGGCCGTATGTTGAGCCTGATACGCCTCTTCTAAGCGCGTTGCTTCCACAATCGCATCTTGAATAAGTGTTTCATCGACATCAGGCGGAGGACTGAGCATTTCTCCATTGAGTAGGGCATAGACCTGCGGATCAGTTTCTTTTAAGTATTCAGCTTCAATCCGTGTTGAACTAATAGGGCGCGTAAACGCAAAGATCAGAATACTGGCAAATAAAAAGAAACCTGCGATCAGGATCCACCATTGTTGCAAATGCCAATGTGATTGTAATTTTTCTGGAGATGCTGCCTGATGCATATGCTCTGCAAATTGCATGGCATTGGCGATTTTCTTTTTCCCGCTCGGAAGTAAGGATTGTAAAAGCTGCGTACATTTGTAACGCAGCTCATAGGACATCAATAAAGTAAGCCCAATTGCAACCCCGACAAAGCAGAGAAAAATAAACCAGATCATGTGTTACTTGAGTTCATTTACAGCAAAAGGCTTCTGGGTAACTTTAATTTGTACGGTTGCATCAGGTGCTTCCGCTTCTGGCTCTTTGGGTGCGACCACTTTAGCAGGTTGAGCTGCGGGTTTTACCACTTTTGCTGGCACAGCCTCGCTTTTTGGATGTGCTGCTTTTGCTGGAGCAACAGGCTGAGCTGCTTTGGCATTGGGTTCATTGGCAAATGGCGATGCATGTTGTGCCGTTTGAGCAGGCGCAGCAGCAGGTGGCGGAGTGCGTTGGAAGAACTTATTCAGGTCATTACTACCTGGTTGAGTAAAGTTACTGTCTTCTTCTGACTCAGTTGATTCATATTGAACAGGAGCCGGCACTTCTGTTGTCTGTGTCGTTTGTTTGGCACCCGGAAGTACCGTGGTATTTTCTTCTACAACCTGAGTCGGTTCGACATATTCACTGGATGATCCTGTTCCTGTGGACAACATAAAGAAAAATAATGTGGTCAAAATAATCCCTGAAATAAATCCAATCAGTAAATAGATCACAGGAGATAATGTTTTTTTCTTATTTGTCTGTAAGATGCGTAAAGAGGTAGTTCTTTCCTGACTCATACTTCAATCAACTAAGGCAAATGGATAGTAATATGTGCTTCTTCTGCTGGCGCTGAAATCACATTTTGATAGGGTGTTAAAGCATTATGATTTTGTTTGTTCAGCATAAACTTTAAACCTGCGAAGGTCAGCGCTGCGAATAACAATAAGAAAATCAGGATCCAGAAAAATGGCAATTCATGATGAATAATATGTTTGATCTGATCTGGAATCGCGGCGAACGGAGAGAATGCTGCTTTTTTACCTTTGAGATAATCAATTTCATCACCCACACGTGCAACCAGATGATTGAGGCTTTCAACGGACTCAAGACGATATTTGCCTTGAAAACCAAGCAATAAACAGTAATGAAATACTTCAAGCGATGCCAGACGATCTTTGCCGCGGCTACGCAGTTGCTCTAGAATCTCAAAAAAGCGATAACCGGCAAGTTGAGAGCCAAATAAACTTAACTGTAGTGGACTGATGAGCCAGCTATTTTGCAAGTTAAAGTAGGCAGCATCTTGTTGCGTTGCAATGGTTTCATCAATCAATGCACAAAACGCATATTTCGCATCATGAATATCATCTGCTGAAAATTGCAGTCGTTTCGCCTGTTGCTCAAAACGGTTGAGTAAATCCAGAATTTTTTCACGAAAATCACTTGGATTTGAGGGGATATAGCGATTACGCAGCAAGAAAACTAAATAAAATCCATCATGTAACAGATCAATCAGATTCGTTGCTTGTGCTTTATTTTGTGGTTGGTCAGAGCTGGGTAAGCCTGAACCAATTTTTCCATCATCAAATAAAGAAGGAATACCAGCTGGATGTTGAGTCATTGTTATTCTCTTAACTATTCATTACAGCAATGAGTTCAATACTAATATCTTGGAAACCTGCTGGCACATAGACACAGATGGATTCTGACTCAAGCATACGTTGATAGAGTTCGTGATGCGGTTCAATTTCAAAGTAACTCACACCTGAACGCACTGGAATTGCTGTTGGGACTTGCATCAAATGATGCAGTGGAACCGCAGGCAATGCTGCAATCACGCGTTGCTCTACATCAATGGTGCTACCGACTTTAAAGCGTAACGGCACAATCTGGATGAGTTCATGCGTTTGCATCATGCTGCTTGAGACTGCGATATAAAGACGCGTATCACGGGTAATCTTGTCAGACTCAAGGCTGCCGACCCAGTAAGATGGGCGTGTTTCTTTCAAGGCAATGCTGAAATAGCGGCTCGAAATAATGGTATCTAGCAAATCTCTCAGAATAACATCGAGTTGCTGGAAACTGTCCTGTAACTGATGGTGCTTATAATGCGGTAAATGATCGACATCATAGGCGGTTGAGAAGGTGAGTAGGGAACCAGTCAGACGTAACAACTCAGAGAATAAACGTTCTGGATGAATTTGCGGATAATGCAGTAAATGATTCAATCCCGCATAGGCCGTATTCAATGCATTGATTAACCAGAATGAAACGATATCTCCTGAACGGAACTCAATCAGTTTTTGCTCGTTTTCACGGTTATTGCTTTGAATGGTTTTAATCTTGGCTTTAATCACATTCAAGGTACGTTTTAAGTTGTTGATTAAAGACTCTGACGCAGCCACATGTAAAATTGGTGGAATGAATTTGCTATCCAGCTCAAATGTACCTGAACTTTGGCGTTTTAATCTTCCTACAGCCAAATACAAGAAGCCATCAAGATTCTGGGTCGGTTGAATATGCGGATCAAGCAATTTAAATTCTGCACGACGACGCAACAAACTTAGCTCAGCAGGGCTAGCATCTGTAAACAGGTCGTGTGTTTCTGACAGATAGTTGTGATAACGGCTCGACAGGGAGCGTGTCTCATCGGCAATATTTTTCTTATTTGCCTGTAAAATTGGCAGGGCAAGGTAAACAGTCATTTCACCTTGCAGATTTAAATCATCCAGCAATAGCGGTTCTGGTAATAAATCTTGTGCTGGTGCATGATAAATTTCACCATCTTGCCAGATGATTTCAGCTTCTTCTAAAGCCAGAATATGGGTTGAAAGCTGTACTTCATCAAATTTGAGCTTTTGTACGCCATAAGCATGCGGAATTAACGCCCGAACCGTATGATTCAAGCGTTGCTCGTGGTACGTGTCCTGAATCTGGAAATGCTGAGGACGTAAAAACAGGCCCTCACCCCAAAGAATTTTCTCTGCTTTAAACATATCGATTTACCAACAATTATTCGTATTCATTCTTTGGTTGCACGCCGAGCGTATCTTGCAGCATTTGTAATGGATGCTCGTCTTTAATCACTTGGGTTAACCATTCATGCAGCGGCATTTGGCTCCACTTAATGGTTTTTTGCAACATATAGCTCACAGGACTATGCGGTTCATTCTTTTGGAAATAGGTCGCGATTTCCTGTAAAACGCGCATCGCTTGCTCACGATTTTCAACATGCGATTGAACTTGCGGCTGGAAGGTTGGTTGCGCCTGAACCGCAGTCGGTTGAGTCGTCACATTTTGTGTTGTCGTGGTCATAGCGGGTTCACTGTCAGTCGCCACGGTTTGAGTCACTTGCTCAAACTGTTCTGTTTTATAAATTTTCTTAAGACTAATATGAATATTATCGATGCTAGAGTCAATTGCAGCAAAGCTTGGTGAATCTAAGCCAAGTAAACCATCCAGCACATTTTTCAGTGTCGACCACTGTTGAAAAATTTCGGTAAAATGTTGATAGTTTTGGCGCTGGAAAGCTTTATCGGTACTGAGTAAAGCTTGCTCAAACTGTTCTAGCTCGCTTGTACTGCTCGCACTTTCATAATCATCACTTTGTTTACGACGGATATTTTCATGGTAAAGAAAATTATCATAGTCGAGTAGATGATAAAAAGGTGAGTGATTGATCAGAGGAACTTTTTTAATCAGCAATGGTAACTGGTTAATTAAACCCTGTAACAGCCCAATACGTTGATCCAGATCATCATCTTCTACTTCTGGATGAAGTGTCAGCCAATACTGTTCAAGTAAGCGGTGACTGAGCTCAAGGCTCTTCGCGATACCTTCGAAGCCATATAGATTTGCCCAGGCTTCAGAAAGCCAAGTGAGGATACGGATATCTTTACTTTTGGTTTGCAGCAAATCAATCGATGTTGCTGCAACAAAATCCCAATCTGCCTGTTTCGGTTCCGTGACCCAATCGCCTTGATCAAGCAAAAGATCATCTTGAGTTCGGGCCTTTTTAATGGCATGGAACTCATTTGAAAAAGAGTAATCTTCACCACAAGGTGATTGCTCATTAATCGGTGTCAGTAATGGGTTAATATCCATATGTATCACAGTGTTGGCTCAATCTTAAATTTCAGCTTTCGCTTTTTTGCTGGTACGCTTTTTCGTGGTTTTTACAACAGGATCAAGCTGATAGATGATTTCATCATCTTTGGTATCAATATTGATCAGTTTCGGCAGTTTATGATCTGCCAGCGCCACCAGAATTTCTGTTGCCAGCGCTGGTAAAACGGTCGAATTTAAAATATTGTCCACATTTCGCGCACCACTATCGACTTCAGTACAACGACTTAAAATCAGTTCAATTAAATCTTCTGAATATTGAACCTGAGTTGCATATTGTTTTTCAATACGCGCAACAATCTTCCCAAGCTTGTGTTTGATGATACGAACCAGCAAATCATCATGTAAAGGGAAGTAAGGCACAATACGCATACGACCAATAAAAGCTGGCTTAAACTGTTTATATAAGCTTGGCTTTAAATGCTCGATCAAGTCATCCGCATTTGGCCATTCTTCTACAGGCTGATTTAAGCAGGCCTGCATGATGGCACTTGAACCTGTATTCGAGGTCAGGATGATGGTGGTATTTTTAAAATCGATTACACGACCTTCACCATCTTCTAAAGTTCCTTTGTCGAAGACCTGATAAAACAGTTCCTGAACGTCGCTATGCGCTTTTTCAATTTCGTCCAGAAGCACAACACTATAAGGATTACGACGTACCGCCTCAGTTAAAACACCGCCTTGACCATAGCCGACATAACCCGGAGGTGCGCCTTTTAATGATGAAACCGTATGTGCTTCCTGATATTCAGACATATTAATGGTGATGAGATGTTGTTCGCCGCCATATAACTCATTAGCCAAGGCAAGGGCGGTTTCAGTTTTACCCACACCACTTGGGCCGATCAGCATAAATACACCTTGCGGTTTATTGGGATCCTCAAGCTTGGCTTTAGAGGTCTTGATGCCTTTTACCAGTTGATTTAATGCATAATCCTGCCCCATGACACGCTCGCCCAGCTTATCTTCGAGGGTTAGAATCTGTTTAATTTCATCATTTACCATATTGCCAACTGGAATACCGGTCCAGTCTGAAATAATCTCATTGATGATGCGTGCGTTGACACGCTCAAAGACCAGTGGTGCCTGACCTTGTAACTGAGTGAGTTCAGCTCTTAATGCTGCAATTTGTGCATTATTTTCATCATTATTATCTTGCGTGCTGAGCTGCTGAATCTGTTTGACCAATGCCAGCTCTTGCTGCCACTTAAGCTCAATATCCTTAATTTCTTTATCTAAAGAGGCCAATTGCTGATTGAGATCTTCTAAACGTTCGTGATGAATCGGGAAGTGTTGATGCTCATTGGTCAAAATTTGCTGTTCTAATTTCAGGTTGTGCTGTTGTGCCTTTAACTGATCTAAAACGACAGGTTGCGCATTTTGCGTCAAGGCAACACGAGCGGCCGCAGTATCTAGCACACTAACGGCTTTGTCTGGGAGCTGGCGACCACTGATATAACGATGCGACGCTTGAACGGCCGTAATAATCGCCTGATCTTCAATATGCAGATTGAAATGATTCTGCATGACAGGAATCATGGCACGTAACATATCAATGGCGACTTCTTCAGTCGGTTCTTCAATCTTAACCACCTGAAAACGACGACTTAAAGCCGCATCTTTTTCGAAGTATTGCTTGTATTCAGCCCAAGTGGTTGCAGCAATTGTTCTGAGTTCACCACGAGCCAAAGCTGGTTTAAGCAAGTTGGCAGCATCATTTTGACCCGCCTGACCACCAGCACCGATCAGCGTATGTGCTTCATCGATAAATAGTATAATCGGATGAGTTGAAGATTGAACTTCCTGAATCACTTGTTTCAAACGATTCTCGAATTCACCTTTAACACTGGCACCTGCCTGTAATAAGCCCATGTCTAAAACATGCAAGTGAACGTTTTTAAGTGCTTCTGGCACCAGACCTTGTGCAATCTTTAATGCAAGACCTTCTACAACCGCTGTTTTACCTACACCAGGTTCACCTGTCAGAATCGGGTTGTTCTGGCGACGACGCATCAGGATATCGAGCATTAATCGAATTTCAAACTCTCGACCAATAACAGGATCAATTCCACCTTGTTTTGCTTTCTCTGTCAGGTTAATCGTATATTGATCCAGCGCAGGTGTTTTTACCGTCGTTGTTGTCGTAGTTTGAGTGTCATCTGACGATAGGTCAGACGCAGCAGAGGGTTCAGTTGCAGGCTGTTCCGTACTTTTTCCGCAAATATCCAGAAACTTATGTTTCATGGTATCAATTGGGAAAAGCTCAAATAGACTAGATGCTCGGAAAGCGATCTGTTGTAAATCTGGCGCAGTGAGTAGGGCGATCAATAAATGACTGCTACGAATCACGGGTGTTTGTTCAGCCGATGCTAACAACCATGCTTGTTCAAATAATCTTACAATTGATTTAGCAAAAATAGGGGTACGGGTATTGCCTTTTGGTAAAGAACCAATGGTTTCTTTTAAATCATTAATTAAGGCTTCAGCAGAGATATTATTTTTTTTTAATAAAATGTGTAAATCATTGGCAGGAGTTTGATTTAATAACTCAACCAGTAAGTGTTCAATCTCAATCTCATAGTTTAATTGGTTAATACAGTAATTTGCTGACTTTTCTAATGCAGTACGAGTAGGAGGTGATAGTTTTGTAATTAAAACCTTTAAGTTACTCATTTAATACTCACAGTAATTTTTAAATACCAAGTTCTATTCGGTACGTATTAACTTGATATGGTTGTTTTCTCTTAAAAAAATATTTTTTGAATAAAATCAAAAACTTAGCTAAACTCTACACGAGTATACAGATTATTCTACAACAAAAAATGTCACTTTTAAACAAAAAATGCACGCTATTTAAGTTTTTTTTTACAAGAATGTCTGTCATGAAACTTTAATAATGTTAATAAACGTAACTGGTATTGACTTTATGTGTGTTTTTTTTGTTAAATTCGCGGAAATGATGTAAATGTACAAAAATTGACGAGTAAGAGGGTTTTTTAACAATAATTGTCAGCTCTTCAATTATAAGTTAAATAATGACGAGGCATATTTTGAAAAAAGGTATTGTAATATCAATTCTTTGTATAGCGACTGGTTTAATCGGCAATTCAGTTTATGCTGAAGAGCAGGCGGCGAAACCAATTAAATTAAAAAGCAAATGTATTAAACAGAATCCGTTGGTGGCGAACCAAACGGATCAAACGCTATTGGGAATTTATCAACAAGTTTGTGATAAAGATAATGCTTCACGCGTCAATGACCTGTTAGCTCAAGCAGCAATGCGCATGTATGAAATCAAGCAGCCAATGAATGCTTTGAAACTGGCAACACAATTACAAGAGCAAAATGTACGTGGCGCGGCGTTAACCGATGTTGCTTTTCTAGCGAGTGTTGAACTTGCCAATGAAGCACTTCAGCATATGCGCTCAAGTGAAATGCGTTACTTAAGTAATGAATTGACTTACCCACCTGCAAAACAGTTGAGTGACAATATCCGTGCGGCGGTACCAGCACCTGATACCTCAACCAGTAAAGCAATTACTGACGAATCTTTGAAAAAAGAGGTTCGAAATACGTCGTCGAATACAAATACTCGACGTACAACAAACAGAAAAGCACCTACAACCCAACCAGCACGTAATAATGTAACTCGTACAGCTGCGCCTAAACGACAGGCGCCTGCGACACCAGCAGTTACTAAACAACCAAATACTGTTCAAAAGACAGGTTCGAATCCTTTTGATTCGTTGAAATAATAAGCAAGGGTAGAAAGTTATGGCAAAGAGAGAAAGCGTACAGAAGAAACTGCAACGCATACGTCCTCCTCGTGTTCAGCTGACATATGATGTTGAAGTTGGTGATGGCAAAGAGTCAAAAGAACTCCCTTTTGTTGTCGGCGTTATGGGTGACTTCTCAGCAGCATCTGAGTTAGAGAAAACCAAATTAAAAGATAAGAAATTTATCAATGTCGACCTCGATAACATTGATGAAGTTATGGAATCACTCGCGCCACGCGCAGCTTTTCAAGTTGAGAATACCTTGACTGAAGAGGGTGGTCGCATGTCTGTTGATTTAACGTTTAATTCAATGGAAGACTTCCGCCCAGAGCAAGTTGTACAACAAGTCGATCCATTACGTAAACTGGTTGCTGCGCGTGAGCGTTTAACTGATTTGCGCAACAAGATTTCAAACAGTGAACGTTTAGAAGACTTGTTAGATGAAGTATTGAAAAATACTGATCAAATCCGTCAATTGAGTGCGGAGGCTGACAATGAGTAATTTACAAGCTGCTGCTGCGGCAAATAATGTAGAAGCTGAATCAGCGAATCTACTTGACTCAATCGTTGAGCAAAGCCGTATTGCACGTAATGATGATGAGCATGTTCGTGCAAAAAGTCTGATTGGCGAGCTCGCGAAAGAAGTGATGGCGGGAACCATTACGGTTTCTGAGAACATGACCCTATCGATTGATAAGCGTATTGCTGAAATTGATGCATTAATTTCGAATCAGCTTAGCGAGATCATGCACCATGAGCAATTCCAGAAAATTGAATCGACATGGCGTGGTCTTTACTACTTCTGCCAAGAAACACCTTCTAACTCAATGATCAAGATTCGTATGTTAAATACGACGAAAAAAGAGTTGGTGAAAGACTTTCAGGGTGCTACTGATTTCGATCAAAGCACACTATTCAAAAAGATTTATGAAGAAGAGTATGGCTCATTCGGTGGTGCACCGTATGCGGCCCTGATTGGTGATTTCGAGTTCGATCGTACGCCATCAGATATGTATTTACTGGAACAAATCTCTCATGTTGCTGCTGCGGCACATGCACCATTTGTTTCAGCTGCAAGCCCAAGTATTTTAGGCCTTGAATCATTTACTGATATTGATCGTCCACGTGATGTTTCAAAAATCTTTGAAACAGCGGAATATGTTCAATGGCGTTCTTTCCGTGACAGTGAAGATTCACGTTACGTTGCATTGACCATGCCACATGTCTTGGGTCGTCTGCCATACCATCCAAAAGAAGGGACTGCGACTGAAGGTTTCAACTTCATCGAAGATGTCTCTGGTGAAAACCATGATGATTATTTATGGATGAATGCGGCATATGCCTTTGGTACACGTTTAACCAATGCATTTGATATGCATGGCTGGTGTGCTGCGATTCGTGGTGTAGAGGGTGGTGGTCTAGTTGAAGGCTTGCCAGTACATACCTTCAAGACCTCAGATGGCGAAGTGGTATTTAAATGTCCAACTGAAATTGCAATTACAGACCGTCGTGAGAAAGAACTGAGTGATCTTGGTTTTATCCCTCTCGTTCACTGTAAAAATACAGACTACGCTGCTTTCTTTGGCGCGCAATCGACGCAGAAACCGAAGAAATATGACAGCGATACGGCCAATGCCAACTCTGCACTTTCGAGCCAGATCCAGTACATCATGGCAGTTTCACGTATTGCACATTACTTAAAAGCAATGATGCGTGACAAAGTCGGAAGTTTTGCATCTGCGGGCAATGTTGAAGCCTTCTTAAATGAATGGTTATCTCAATATGTCTTGCTAGATGATGGTGCATCTCAAGAAGCAAAAGCACAATATCCGCTTCGTGAGGCATCTGTAAAAGTTGTAGAAGATCCAGCTCAACCGGGTCACTACAAGTCTGTGGTTTTCTTAAGACCACATTTCCAGCTGGATGAGTTGTCTGTTTCTTTACGACTCGTGACTGAACTACCTCAGTCCTCAAATTAACAATGAGATCAGCTAGATAATAACTTTAAATAAAATAGAGGTAATTTTTAAATGAAAGATATATATGTTGAGTTTCGTGGCAAGTACAAGGTAGACGGAGAATCTCGCGATTCTGAACACAAAGGTTGGCTTGAAGTTAACTCTTGGTCTCATAACATTCGTCAACCAAAATCTGCAACTTCAAGTAGCGTTGGTGGTCATACTGCTGAACGTGTTGAACACTCAGACATGATCTTCGTTAAAGATTTGGATGCAACTAGTCCAAAACTTTGGGAAGCTTGTTCAGCTGGTTATACATTTGATGAAGTACAAATCGATTACTACCGTGCAAATGGTGACAAGCGTATCAAGTACTTACAAATCAAATTGAAACACGTTCTTGTTTCAAGTGTAACTCCAACTGTGAATGAGGAAGGCGTTCCTACTGAAACATTTGGTTTGAAATATGCTGCTGTTGAGTGGACATATAACCAACAAGACATTAACGGTACTGCGAAAGGTGCTGTTACTAAGAAATGGTCACTTTCTAACAACACAGCTTCATACGCTGCGTAATAGAAATCGTGATGTTCTAGTAGAGGTTAATAGTTGCCTATTAGCCTCTATTTTTCCAAGATATTGTTCTTAAAAAATGAATTTAGATCATTTATATCCTTACGGTTTTCGGTCAACTTTGTTTGATCGTCTGGTGCCTGAGCAGGAAGATTATTTAAGAGGAATGTCGATTCAGCAATTACGAGAGTCTGTCGCTCGTGATCTGGAAGACTTGCTCAATAGTCGAATTGCACAATTTGATCGTGATATGGATGAATATCCACTCGCCAAGAAATCGATCTTGCAGTTTGGAATTATCGACTTCGTTGGCCTATCAACAGCCAATCCCCTAGATCGGGATAAAATTTGCCAGTCAATTGAGCAGTCAATTGCAGCACATGAGCCAAGATTGAGACAGATAAAAGTAGAAATGTTATTAGATGGTCACAATATGGGTTCACTTTGTTTAAGCATTCAAGCTTACTTAAACATACATCCTTTATATGAGCCGGTGTTCTTTGACGCTTTACTCAAACCCACAACACAACAATATGTTATTTCTGCCAGAACTTAGTGTGAGCGAACTGTGATAGAGCAACTTTTACCGTATTATGAAAAACAACTACAAGAATTCGGTCAACAATCCAGAGAGTTTGCGCAGAAGTATCCAAAAATTGCGCAGCGACTTTCCTTAAATCAGGAACAGATTGATGACCCGCATATTGAACGGTTAATTCAAGCTTTTTCCCTGATCGCTGCACGTATTGATAAAAAATTAGAAGACAGTTACGACGTATTTACCCATTCTTTGTTTGAGGTGATGTTTCCTCAATATTTACGTCATTTTCCCGCGTGTACGGTTGTTAGTTTTGAAGATATTAATAAACTAAAACAGCTTACGGCTGCCCATATTATTCCGCAAAAAACAGCTTTGAAATCGCGTAGCTTTAAAGGGGTTCAATGCGAGTTTAATACCACCAATGATGTTCGCTTATTGCCGATTTCATTGACGCAGTTAGAGTTTCAAACCTCGCCAAGTACTCACATGCATTTGAACCAGAATGCTACCTTGAGCCTGAAATTTGAAATTTTTAATGATGCACAAAAGTGGATACTGGATGAGAAATTGCCGATTTATCTGGATGCAATTTCGAACTTTCCGTTGCAGGTTCTGGACAGTATTTTCCGTAAGGATACTGGCTTTGCCCTACGTGTTGGGCAGCGCGTGGTAGAAATCAGTAATCCATTTGAAGTGATGGGTTTTACTGAACAGGAAAGCCTGTTACCGATTGATCAGCATACCCATCATGCTTATCGTTTACTGATGGAATATTTTTGCTTCCCTGAAAAATTCAATTATCTGAATCTGGATTTAAGCCGCTTAAAAGGATTGCTTAACCAGCAAAATCAGTTTGAAATCCTGATTCATCTCAAACTGAATTTAAATGATCAGGCGGTGGTACGGAATTACTCTGAACTGAATATCGCAAACTTTAAGTTATTTACCACACCTGCCATCAATCTTTTTGAAAAACAGGCTGAGCCGCAGAAAATTTCCCATACCCAATTACAATATCCATTGATCACCGATGCGCATCATCCTGAGCTTTATCAGGTCTATTCTGTGATTGAAATGAATATGGTGCGTGAGAAAACCAATCAGGAACAAACTCATCTTCCTGTATTGCCATTTTTTGCGATGAGTCATTACCAAAACGATAAAGTACAGTTCTTTTATTCACTGAATTACGTGCCTGCACAAAATAAAACTACACAAATGGGCTATTCAATCGTTTCAAAACATTTGAAACCTTATGAAATTAAATCAGATTTTATTAGTACTCGCTTACTTTGCTCAAACGGTGATTTGCCGCATGAGGCTTTAAGCCAAAGTAATAATATCCTGAATCTGAATGACAGCAGTCTGGCGCGACGCGCATTGATTTTAAAGCGTCCGACATCGCCTTTCCATTTTGACAAAAATAAAAATGAACAGTGGCGTATTATTTCCCATCTTTCACTCAATACTTTAGCATTGATGAAAGGGGATGCCTTGAGTCATGTTAAAGAGCTGTTGGCCTTATATAATTTACCGCATTCAAAAGAAAATATTTTACTCATTGATGCGCTCAAGCAGCTCAGCTTTTCAACCACCAATAAACTGGTGAACTCTAAACCTTTCCCGATGTTTATTCGCGGGGTTAAAGCCGAACTTGCCGTCAACAAGAGCGTATTTAGAGGCCATAGTTTATATATTTTCAGTCAATTGCTTAGCCATATTTTTAATCTGAAAGTTCAGATTAACAGTTTTGTCGATGTGGTCGTGAAAGACAGTCTTAATCAGCAGGAGATATACCAATGCGTGCAGAACGTTGGTGGCAAGACTCTTCTGTAGTCGACCAGATTTTTAAAAAAGCAGGCTCATTTGAGTTTATTCAGTCGACGCGTTTATTACGTCATTTACCTGTACCATCTCGTCAGCAGGACTGGTCTGATGACTTTAAGTTTGGAACGTCATTCAGCCTAAGTTTCCCTGCGACCGAAATTGAAGAGCTGAGCTATCAGGATGAGCGTATTCATTTAACCAATCTGGTGGTCGGCCTCACTGGTACACAGGGCGCACTACCTTATACCTATACCAATAAATTAAAGCAGAGTTCGCGTCAGCAACGTCAGGAAATCAAAGCATTTTTAGGCTTGTTTAACCATAAACTCACGACAAAATATGTTGATGCCAGCATTGCCTATAATCTCCCTGTTCGCTATGAGATTGAGCAAAAAAATCATTATCTCGATATTTTACATGCCTTAAATGGTTATATTCGTTCCCAGCACGAACAGCATGATCTGGATGAATATTTTGCTGAATTTTCTGGCTTGATGCAGGGACAGAATAATACTGCGCATGCTTTGAAAACCATTTTGGGACGTGTCTTTGATACCCAAGTGCAGATTCAGGAATTTATCAAAGAAAAATTCCAGTTGGGCGATGAACAGAAAACCACTTTGGGCGGTAGTCATCCAAGTTTACTGGGCATTAATACTTTCTGCGGGGATACCGTTGAGCAAATTGACGGGAAAATTGAAATTCAAATTGGCCCACTAAGCCGCGAACAATATCTGGCTTTTTTACCGAATCAGCCGCTAAATAAAAAATTAAAAGATCTGATTCAGACCTGGTGCAGTCCGACACTTTTTATTGATGTGCGGTTAATTCTTGATAAAAATGAAATCAGTCCGATTTGTCTGGATTCATCCCATGAAATGGGCTTGGGGCAGGGTGCATTTTTAATGCCATCGGTACAGTTACAACATAACAGTGAAACGCGTTATGCGCTTTTAGGAGCTGCATAATGATCAAGAAAATACTCGCGACTTTAATCACCTGTTTTATTCTGGTTGCACTGATTGTGATCTTCTATTGGAGAGATACGCAATATTTACCTGAATCAGCCGATCTTATCAATTACTTCCTGATTCTGCCTATTGTCATTACATTTGTATTGCTTTCGCCTTGGTTGATTTATAAAGGCTACCAAAAATATAAAGAGAAAAAGCAACAAGCTTTGGCCGCTGAGCAAAATAACAATACAGCAGAAGATGAGCAAGCACCTGTCGCGCAAGAAAGTAAGTGGTTGAATGTTAATTTGTATTCCGCTGCCGCTTATAGTGCATTGGGTGAAAATGATGCCATCCTGACAGGGATTAAAGAATTTGCCAGTCCACAGCTCGATCCACATTTATTGAGCTTTCAGGGATTGCCGATTTTATCCTATCGTATTGAAGAGCTGGATCAGCAAGTCCGTCAGGATGAAGAGGATGAATCGCAGTTTTTATCTATTCGGCAACAGCGGATCATGGCGCTGATTCAGCATCAGATTGAACAGCACAGTGATATTCTAGTTTCTATTTCAGACCATTTAAAACGGTCTAGTCTGTTTTATGAAAGCCAGAATTTGCATGAATATCGTATGCATCCTGCATGGATTGACCCGAGTTTTTCAGGAGAAGAGCACAGTGAAGAGATTCAGATCGAACAGGTTTACCGCTTAGATAAGTTAAATTTACATATTTTGCTGTCTGAGGATGTTGTTCATACATGGAATGACCAAAGTAGTAATGAAATGATCCAGACGATTTTCTATGATCTGGGCATCATTCCACAAAAATTCCATATTGAATATCATTTTATCAGTGCAGCATCGACGGATCAGAATGTGGTCGAGTTAATCGAACGGATTCAAAAGCAGCCCAATGAAATTTCATTGATCATTACTGCAGACTCGGAAATTGATCAGGAAATCGTAGATGAAAAGGTATGGGGCTTGAGTGCCTATACGCCTGCTGAATTTGTCGGTAGTAGTTGTGTGGCGCATCCAGATGTACAGCTGCTACAGCAACAGCCTTTAAAAACGTTAAAGCTGGTCTCTCATCAAAATAATTTAGACCAAATATTCAAAGAGCTAGAAATACATGATTTACCACAATACCAAGATGAAGAACCTTTTGTACTGGTGGTCGAGGATGGCACCGATATCAAGGTGGTCAAAAAGCTGGATCAGTTTTTTGCACAAAGCCCAGTAGAGCAGCATCATTATTTATATTGTAAACCTGCTGCTGGGAATACCCAGAACGTGGCAAAAGTTTTTGGATTGATGTTGGGGGCACATCTTCCAGATCAACAGGTTGCCTTTGTTTATGGACAAAATTTAAAAGCATTTATTCAAACTTTCCCAGAGATCTCACCAGATCAGGAAAGTGTAGCAATTGCTGATTGATTAACTTTATTAAGAATTTGAGAACTCAATGTATACCATTTTAGGTTATCTGTGGCAGTACATCACTAATCCTAAGGCAATCATTGCTTTGTCCTTATTTGTGGCGCTTATTTCTTCATATTCGTCGATTCCGCGTCATATCTTCTGGGCGCTGGCGGCGACTTATGCTTTTGGCCTGATTGTGTATGGAATTTACTGGTTGATCCAGCGAAAACGCCATGCGGAACAAGGTGAGGAACTTGCCAATGCGATTGAGCAGGACAGCAAGGCTGAATACGGACAACAAAAAGATAAAGCCGAACTACAGCTAATCCAGCAGCAGATGAAAGAATCGATCCAGTTGATTCGCAAATCTAAACTGGGCGATAAAAAGGGCAATGCCGCTTTATACGAATTGCCTTGGTATATGGTGATTGGTAACCCAGCCGCAGGTAAGAGTTCGGCAATTTATAATTCTGGATTAAAGTTCCCATTTGAAGAAACCCATCAAAAGATGGTGTCAGCTGGGTTGAGCGGTACACGTAACTGTGACTGGTTCTTCTCAACAGAAGGGATCTTGCTCGATACCGCAGGCCGTTATTCGGTGTACTCGGAAGATCATTCTGAATGGTTGGGTTTCTTAAATATCTTGAAGAAGAACCGTTCTAAGGCACCTGTGAATGGTCTGATCGTGATTGTCAGTATTGCTGAATTGATCAGCCAAAGTCCTGAAAACTCATTGAAACTAGCCAAGAATTTACGTGCCCGTATTCAGGATTTAACCGAGCGACTTGAAGTTGTTGTTCCTGTTTATCTAGTGTTCTCTAAAATGGACTTGATTGCAGGTTTTACGGAGTTCTTCGATTGTTATGAATCACAGGAATACAATCAGGCTTGGGGCGCAACGCTGCCGTATGAGCAAAACTCATCTCAGAATGCCGTCGAATTATTCGAAAAACATTACAGCATTCTTTACGATGGTCTCAAAAGCGTCAGCACCACGCATTTAAGTCGTCGTCATTCGCAAAATATTTCTCCAAGTGTGATGACATTCCCACTGGAATTTAAAACCTTAAAACCTGCATTAAAAAGCTTTATCGGCACTTTGTTTGAAGATAACCCGTATCAGTTCCAACCTGTGTTCCGTGGTTTTTATTTCACTAGTGCTTTGCAGGAAGGCATTATTGAAAGTCCAATGACGGAAAATATTGCACAAGAGTTCCAGCTTCAGCAGATTCAGGCCAATGGTCAGGAGGGCGTGAGTCCATCTCTTGCACCAAATCACGGCTATTTCTTACAAGGTCTATTCTCCAATGTTATTTTGCGAGATAAGGACTTGGTCAAACAGCATATTAATCCTGCGAAAAAGCGTCAGCGCTATATTGGGTTTATTGCAGCACTGGTGGGCGTTTCACTGGTCTTGGGTGTATGGGTGTGGTCATATCGCAATAACCAGCAATTGATTGCAGATGTGCAGGCCGATTTAGATAAAGTGGTGCATTTGGAAAAAGCCTCAGGTCAACAGCTTTCAACCCAGCTTGAAGCTTTACTGATCTTGCAGGAACGCTTGCAACAGCTGGATGAGTTCAACGATCATCGTCCACTCAAATTCAGCTTTGGTTTGTACCAAGGCAATCAGTTGCGTGAGAGCTTAAAAGCAGAATACTTAAAAGGGATCAAGCAGATTGTTCTGACGCCGACCCAACAAAATATTGCTCAGTATCTGCAACGTGTAAAAAATAATGAAGCAACCCTGAAAGCCAACCACGTTAATGTGGAAATCAAACAGGTTGCCAAGACTCAACAATATCTGGAGCCTTCGGACAGTAATCCGCAAGATGCTTATAATGCATTAAAAGCCTACTTAATGATGAGCAATCCAGAATATATGGATAGCAGTCATTTAAGTGATCAAGTATCGCGTTTCTGGCGTTCTTGGCTAGATGCCAACCGTGGTCAGATGCCGCGTGGTGAAATGATTCAGGATGCGGAAAAAATTCTTTCTTATGCCATGACATTGGCAAATCAGGAAGGTTTCCCTGTGCTTGAAACAGACGCGCAAGTGGTTGATCAAACACGTCAGGTACTCTTGTCAGTCATTCGCGGCATGCCAGCACGTGATCGTGTTTATAACGAAATCAAGATGCGTGCAGCAGTCCGTTTCCCTGCGGTGACAGTGGGACAGATCGTCGGTGAGCAAAACCGTTCAATTGTATTGGGCAGCTATGCATTACCAGGTGTGTTTACACAAAAAGCATGGGATGAATATGTTGAAAAAGCGATTGATGAAGCTGCGAATAAACCAACAGACAGTAAAGACTGGGTGTTGAATAGCCGTCAATCTGATGATTTAACCTTCTCTGGTAGCCCAGAGCAGATTCGTAAACAACTGGTTGCATTGTATAAGCAGGAATATGTGACGGAATGGAAGAAGTTTCTGAGCGGTATTTATTATGCCAAAGCCGATCAGTTTAGCCAGCAAGTCAAAACCATTGATATCTTGGGTGAACCACAGAACTCACCAATCCGTACGTTATTGCAGCGTATTGCTATCGAGACCAACTGGGATAATCCGATTGTACAGGCTGAGCTTGCTGTACCTGAAAAAGGTTTTGTGGCTTGGTTCAAGCGAAAAGTATTGAACAACTCGGATGACAAAGCGGCTGCCCAAGCGGTGAATAAAGCGCAGGGTGCGATTTCTCAAGAGTACCAGATGTTCTATCAACTGGTGCGTAAGCGCGATGATTTACAAGATAAATCTCTGTTTGATGAATACATGAATAATCTTGCGCAAGTACGCAGCAAGTTCAATGATCTGAAAACAGCAGGCGAGATTGGCCCAAGCGCGATGGCCTTGGTGAAACAAACCATCAATGACCAAACTTCAGTTTTCAACATCACCCAAAAATATGTGGATGAGAAAATGATGGTAGGTCTTAAAGATACCGATCAGCAGTTATTGCAAAAGCTGTTGATGGGACCGTTGACACAATCATTTGCCAGCTTGATTGCACCGACACAAGATGAGTTAAACAAATTGTGGGGCATTCAGGCGTATCAACCATTCAAAACCAATTTGAGCCAGAAGTATCCATTTAACTCAAGTGTGACTTTGCAAGCAACCAGTAATGAAATTGGTCAGATCTTTGGTGAAACAGGTAGCATTGCACGCTTTGTCAAAGAAGCCTTAGATCCATTTGTGATTCGCCGTGGCTATGTGTTGACTTCTAAAACCTGGAAAGACTTGGGCATTAGTCTGAACCCGCAATTTGTGATGGCGTTCCAGCAATATGTCGCACCAATTAATGGTATGGCAACTGGTAGTCTGGATCAGCCAGCCGCTGCACCTGTGTCAAATCAGTCGAACTTCCAGTTCTATCCATTACCAAATCCACAGTACTTGTCGTACACCATTGATATCGATGGTCAGCGTATGGTGTTTGAAAATGGCATTCAGCAATGGGTGAACTTCGTATGGCCAAATCAGGGGGCGATTCCAGGTGCACGCATTACAGCAGTGGATCTTGAAGGCAAGACCCATACCATTTTCGAAGAACCAGGTGAATATGGGATTAACCGTTTGATCGATGCAGCACAGCGTAAAGAGCAAAATGGTAGCTTTGAAATGACATGGACCAGCAAAGCTGAACCATCGTTAACCTTAAAAGTGAACTTCCGCCTGATTAGTGGTAATAGCTCAGGCAATATCGGCTCAAGCCGTGGTTATGCTGGCCTGCAACTGGTAGATAAAGTGGTGACAGAGAAAGCGGTACGTGTGGTTTCTGCGCAGGCAACACCTGCGGGTGCTGCACCTAAACCACAACCAGCTGCACCTGCTCAGCCAGGGGTAACACCGTAATGTTAGGGACAATCACGGAACATCAGGAGGTGCTGGGATGCAACAAGTAAAGACGACACCTTTGTATTACGGAAAGACACCCGCGCGTGGTGACTTTCTAAAATCCAAAGGACAATATGCGTTGATTCAGGTGCTTGATCAATGGATCACAGAAGCACTTGAACATGCCATGCGTGCGCCTGACTTCAAACAACGTTATGAGTCTTTGCCTGCCTTGGATTTCTTTATCGCCAATCCTGCTGAGCCGATGTTTCTGGCCGCCAACCTGATTGCCAGTCAGGACAGCTCAGGGCGAGCATTTCCGATGGTGTTAAGCCAGCTACTGGAAGTCGAACAACCGTATCAGAATCTTTTGCTGGCGCCGTATTATTACAAGTCGGTATTGGTTGATCTGTTTCAGCGTAATCGGGTATTACGCAGTATCCGTGATACCAATATCATGCTGGAAAAGCTGAATAATCTGCCAAACACGGTTCAGTTATTTACGCCGACCGAATGTAATGGTTTCTATGAAAACCACACCATGCACTCATTTGCGCAATTGATGAAGATCAATGTCTATGAACTTGCGCAAAGCATGATTGGTCTGGGGCTATTACTGCAACCGATTTTAAAGAATGGCACCAGTCGCTTAAACAAGGTATTGATCCTGCCGATCAATAATCATATGTATTGCTATGAAATTGCTGCCTTTTGGGTGGGTATGATTGGACGATTCTTAGGAATTAACAACACCGAAATCCTGATTGGTATCTTGCATCGTGAGGAACCAATTCTATTTATTGGTTTTCAGGGCGCAGACATCATGGCATTGAGCGATATCTTTACCCAGAATATGCAGAGTGAACACTGGGTTTCATTGATTCAGGCGCAATGGATCGATGCTTATCTGGAGCAAAATGCTGGCCTTGCTACACTCGAACAATCACTTTGTCAGCGTCAGATGAGCCTTAACCAAGGCTTAAAGCTATTTCGACAAACTTTTTTAGATGAATAAATATGAGAAATAATTCGAAATCTTTATGGGCTGGTTTGGTCTTTGGTTTAACCATCTTCGGCCAGAGTGCAGTGCTGAATGCGGCTCCAATCGTCGTGGAAGGTGTGGTGCCGAATGATGCCAGCAAACAGGCAATACTGGTCAAGATGCAGTCTGTTTATGGTGCAGATCAAGTGGTCGATAAAATACAAGTTCGTCCAGTTTCAGCGCCAAATGGATGGAGTGATTCCGTAACTCGTGTAATTACACCTGACTTGAAAAAGGTCAAACAGGGGCAATTGCGCGTGAGAGGAACACAGGTTGAATTAACGGGAAAAATGACCGATCCTAATGATATTCAGCCGACTACCAATAATTTTCAGGCTTTAGTCCAGCAACCTTATCGTTTTAATGCACAGCTTTCTGTGAATCAGGCTGAGCAAAAAATTATCGATGATGCACTTAAGAATCGAATCATTGAATTTGAATCAGGCAGTGCAATCCTGACCGCGGCAGGGCAACAGATTCTCGATGAAATGGCGGTAGCTTTAAACAAGGTTGGCGGCAAGAAAGTCAAAATTATTGGACATACCGATAGCTCTGGTGATGCCAATAAAAATACGGTGTTAAGTCAGCAGCGTGCTGCAGCGGTACAAAGTTATCTGGTCGGTAAAAGTATTGCTGCCGACCGTTTGAGTACGGAAGGTAAGGGTTCTAGCCAACCCGTTGCTGATAATACAACAGCAGATGGACGTCGTAAAAACCGTCGAATTGAATTTGAAGTGCTTTAACCGTTTAAATACCTACATGCGAGGGATGTGATTATGGCAACACCCTATATTGTTGTTGGTTGTCCAACCACGGGCGGTGGACAAGTCATTAGTGGAAACAGTAGCTTTTTGATTGAGGGTATTCCGATTGCCTGTGTGGGCGACAAGGCGACCTGTCCAAAGCATAAAACGGTTGCTACGATTGTGGCGGGTGACCCAAATATGCAGGTGATGGGCAAAGCAGCAGCACGCGTGAATGATCCTTTATCATGTGGTTGCAAGTTGTTGCCGAAGCAGAGTTTGGCGGTTAGAGGCTAAAAGTTTTAAAGCTCTTTGATTTCACAACGGGCTTTAATTTCTACTATAACTTAAGAAATTGGTTGAATCATTAACATTGATATAACAGGTAAAAGCCTCTATTGGGGTTTCCGAGAAAGTAGTTAGTTGCTTGAATTTTTTATTTTTTCGAATGAGACTTATATTGTTTTGAAACGGGCTTCTATGATCTTGTTATTGACTTTTCTTTGGGGTTGCAAAGAAAAGTAAGTGGAAGATTTTAAGTATGAATTTTATGGTAGTAAGATTTGTGCTTTAAAAACAAGTGATATGAGAGCCGCTAATGAGTTTGGGCTATTAAATAGTTCATTTAAGTATAAAGAAAATATTTTTGATGAAAAACTATCAGTTTATATATATGGCGAAAGTTTAAAAAATTTATCTAATAAACAAAGTAAGTATTTTTTCTGTTTTGACCCATTGAAAGTAAAATATAATGGTTTAGAAACACAAATTAGACTAGAGATTAAAAAAGGTAAATATTTGAGACAGTATGAATTTATAAATTATTCATGCTTGTTTGGACGTGATTCTAAGTTGAATTTGTCGAAAAATGAAATTGTTAAATGTAAATAAAGTGGGAAGGGTTATGAGTGGTAGTAAATATTGATTGTCTTTTAGATTTTAAATATGAATAAATATCCTTTATTTATTTTTATTTTTCTTGCATATTTAACTGGATGTAATCCTCAAAGTAAGGGTCTTGAGGTAAAACTTAATCAGGGTGATTTATGCGTATTTACGAATAATCCTAAAACCGATTATGGTATCGATAATACCTTCCTTATTTACTTAGGAAGGATAGATTACTCTAAAGATTTTAAAAGTACTTATGAAAAGCTATACAGCAATACCCTTCTGCCTATAGACGAAAAAAATTGCATTGCAATACCATTAAACGAAATTGAACGTAATATTGCTTATGAAATTGTTTTAGATACAAATAAAAGCGTTCATACAAGTATTTGTGTTATGGATAAAGGTAATAAGCTAGAGGTTAAATATCTTGAGCAAGGGAAATCCACTTGTAATTAATTTATAATGTATCTAACTAATTTTTTAATTGGTTTGTTAAATAAATAGAATTTATCATAAAAGTATTTTTCTGGAGGATAATGGCCGGATAGATATAAAATATATTGACTCAGCTAAAGAAATTTGTGGGTGTTTTTTTAATAGTAGCAAATTATTTATTTACTGATTAATTTAATGAAACACGCATTAAGTAATATATAAGCGTAATTGATAAAGATATAAGAGGCTTAATTAATTTATCAAGAGTTAAAATTTAAAAGGACTATTATGAGTTATTTGAAGTTTTTTATATTTTCAATTGTTTTTTTATTGTCAGCTTGTACTAGGCAGACAATATATTTAGTACCAAGTGCTGAAGGATATTTATATAATGCTATCACAAAAGAACCTTTGCGAAATCTTGAAGGATATGCAAGCTATGCTTCTGGAAATGATACTTATAATTTTGTAAAACAAATAATGTTGGGAAATTTAAAACTAAACCTATTATATATACTTATCGTATAAGTAAGCCTGATTATAGAAATTGGAATCAATCGTTAAGTATATTTATTGATTTTCCAAATTATGAACCAGTTATATTTCAGATTGATGAATTTGTACAAGACCAAAATGCGATCAATCCAAATAAGGAAACTACAGTTAATATTGGGAAAGTTTATCTTAATCCAAAATGAATTGTAATTTATTTTGGGTTTTCTCTATTGGGTTAATTTAATAATTTGTTTACAGTAAGGGGTAGATTCTGTTTCTGATTGGAGTATTTGAATGTTTTTCTCAATAAAGTTGGATAAATGGTGAGTCTAGTTTTCATTGCTATAATAAATTTGATATAGGTATCATTTATTTAGATGCAGAGTAATAGCCTACTCGGCTTTATTTTTGTTAGAAGGATGTTAGAAATATATAATGAAAAAATCTATATCTTTTTCGGCATCATTCCTAAGATAACAACTCCTGTTATCCACTCAAGATAGACGACGTCTATTCAGCATCATTAACTTGATGTTTGAATAGACGTTTTTTTGTTTTTGCATCTAAAAATACTGATCACAACACATACCGTTCGATGCTTGATGACGTTACAAACAGATGAATGAATAAGAAGAACAAGACTGGCGAATTGTTATTTTTAGTGTATCTTTATTAAGCGATATATTTTTGAAAACATATCGAAATTTGAGGACAGAATAATGTCAATAACGATGAAAAAGACCTATCAATACTGTGCAGTTTTAGCCACCAGTTTATTCATCCAAACGCATGCGTTTGCGGGGAATACCCTCACTGTTTACGCAGCGGCCAGTTTGACCAATGCAGTGAATGAACTTGAGACCCTGTATGAGCAGAAGAATAAAACTGAAGTCAAAACCTCATATGCAGGTTCCTCAACCTTAGCCAAACAGATTGAAGCAGGCGCGCCAGCAGATGTATTTATCTCGGCTGATGTACAATGGATGGATTATTTACAGAATAAACAGTTGGTTGTGCCAACAGATCGCATCAATTTATTAGGCAATCGTTTAGTGGTGATTACGCCCAAGGATCGCCCGATTAAATTAAAAATGGATAAAAGTGTTGATCCTACCAAAGCCATTCAAGGCAAGCTTTGTACAGGTGATACCAAAAGTGTGCCTGTAGGGAAATATACAAAACAGGCTTTAACCTCTCTCGGTTGGTGGGGGAAACTTGAACCACGACTGGTTGAAACCGAAGATGTGCGTGCTGCGTTGAACTTTGTCGCACGTGGTGAATGTCAGGTTGGGATCGTTTACGCGACAGATGCTGCGATCAGCAAAGATGTCGTAGTTGCAGGAATTTTTCCTGAGAATACCCATCCACCGATTATCTATCCTGTGGGTCTGATCAAGAAAAATGCGGATTCAGTCAAATTCTATAAGTTTTTGCAAAGTGGGCAGGCAAAGGCAGTATTTAAAAAATATGGTTTTAGTGTGTTGCAGTAACTGAATGATGATCTTGAGTCCTGAAGAAATCGAAGTGTTAAAGCTGTCATGCAAAGTGGCGGCAGCGTGTTTGCTGTTTAGCCTTATTCCGGCAACGCTGGTTGCTTGGGTTTTGGCTCGTAAAGAATTTTGGGGTAAATCACTGTTCGAAACGCTGGTGTATTTACCTTTGGTTTTACCACCTGTCGTTCCGGGTTATTTATTACTGCAATTGTTTGGTAATCGAGGATTGCTTGGACAATATCTTGCGCCACTTGGTTTGGAGTTTGCCTTTAATTGGAAGGGCGCGGTATTGGCCTCCGCAGTGATGGGTTTTCCATTGTTAGTGCAATCGATCCGACTAGCAATTGAACTGGTCGATCAGCGCTTGGAAATGGCTGCGAAGACTTTGGGTGCTTCTTCCTTTGGCGCATTTGTACAGGTGACATTACCGCTGGCCAGTAGCGGGATTTTGGTGGGCGGGATTTTATGTTTTTGCCGAAGTTTAGGTGAGTTTGGAGCAACGATTACTTTTGTGGGGAATATTGCGGGTGAAACCCGTACTTTACCTTTGGCAATGTATAGTCTGATGCAACAACCTGATACTGAAGCAGCATTGTGGCGATTAATTATTTTGTCATTGTCGGTAGCGTTCTTCGCCTTGTGGTTTGCCCAGTGGTTTAACCGTTACCAGAAAAATAAGCGGGGTCATTCAGCATGATTGATTGTCATATCCAACTGCAACAAGGGCAATTTTGTCTGGATCAACGCTTTCAATCTGATCAGCCTGTAATCGGCTTATTTGGAGCTTCTGGCTCAGGAAAAACTACGATTTTACACAGCATTGCGGGTTTAATTCGGCCGCATTCTGGCTGGATTCGAGTTCAGGATCAGACATGGTTTGATCAAGTTCAGAAAGTTAATCTCAGCACACAACAGCGTCGGGTCGGGCTCGTCTTTCAGGATGCACAGTTATTTCCGCATAAAAATGTTAAACAAAACCTGTTATTTGGTTTCAAACACATTGCACCACAGCAACGTCAGTTTGAACTGGACTATATGATTGAGCTGCTCAAATTGGGACATTTGACTGAACGTATGCCAATTAAGCTGTCAGGGGGAGAAAAACAACGGGTGGCTTTGGGACGTGCCTTGTTGTACTCACCACAATTACTGCTTTTAGATGAACCACTTTCTGCGCTGGACACGGCACATAAAGCAGAGATCATTCCTTTTTTTCAACGTGTGAAAGAGGAAGTGAAAATACCGATGCTCTATGTCAGTCATGATCGGTCTGAAATCGAACAACTTACCGATGAAATCTGGCACTTATAAATAGCGTTGTAACAATGCAAGAAACTGCTGAACTTCCTCATCATTAACGTGATCAGCATCTTTAAGTACATGCTCTTTTAAATGCTGTTCAATCAGTTGATTCATTAGGCCATTCACGGCACCTTTAACTGCAGCGACTTGTTGCAAAACTTCGATACAGGAACTTTCAGGACTTGAAAGTGACTTTTCAACGGCATTGAGCTGTCCTTGAATCCGTTTAACCCGATTTAAAATTTTTTTATCATGATGCAGATGAGCCATACTTTTTTTCCTAAAAAATATATACTGGGGTGGAGTATATTGGAAGCCTAGAATAAATGCAGCATACTAACCTAGAACGACGTCATTCTCATCAGTTTGATCAAGGAAATCCATTAGCACAAAAAAGAATTTTAATCGCAACGATTTTGACCGCCATAATGATGGTACTGGAAATTCTAGGCGGCTGGTTTTTTAATTCCATGGCTTTACTTGCCGATGGCTGGCATATGAGTTCACACATGCTGGCGCTGGGACTGGCCTATTTTGCTTATCGTATGGCGCGACATTATGCACAGGATCAGCGCTTTAGTTTTGGCACATGGAAAATTGAAATTCTGGCAGGTTATAGCAGTGCCATTTTATTGATGGTCGTGGCCTTTTTGATGGGCATACAGTCTCTAGAACGTTTATTTAACCCAGTGACTATTCATTTTAATGAAGCGATTCCAATTGCAATAGTGGGTCTCGTTGTCAACTTAATTTGTGCATGGTTATTACATGATGGCGGTCACGATGATCACCATCACCATCACCATCACCATTCGCATAACCATGATCATGAAGTGCATCATCATGGACATGACCATCATGATTTAAACCAAAAAGCAGCATTCCTGCATGTGGTCGCTGATGCGGTGACTTCAGTTCTGGCGATTATTGCTTTATTTGCGGCCAAGTATTTTGGCTGGAATTTTCTGGATGCTTTGCTCGGAATCGTTGGGGCATTGCTGGTTGCAAAATGGTCTTGGGGATTGATGCAGGAAACTGGAAAAACTTTACTGGATGCAGAAATGGGGCATCCCGTTGTCGAAGAAATTAAAGAAGTTATTGCACAGTTTCCACAGGTCGAAATCACGGATTTACATGTATGGAAGGTTGGGAAAGGGAAATTCTCTTGTATTCTAGGATTGGAAACCGCACTGGCTGATCTGACTCCTGATCAGGTTAAAGCTGGATTAGCGATTCATGAGGAAATCGTGCATGCCTCTATCGAAATCCATCATATTTAATACTGCAAGCATCGAGTAGATAACTCTACTCGATGCTTTGAATTAAGCTCCGATATATAAAATGAGGCCGCAAAAGGCTGAGGCAAAAATCACATACAGGACATTGAGCTGAAATTTAAATAAGGCAATCAGTGCACCTACTGTAATCAAGGCTGCTTCGTAATTAAAAGCATGATCAAAACCCTTTGGCCATAACACATGATAGCTAAAGAACAAGGCCAGATTTAAAATAACGCCAACTACGGCCGCCGTAATCGCAGTGAGCGGAGCAGTAAATTTCAGTTCATTATGGGTCGATTCAATAATGGGCGCGCCCGCTAGAATAAAGACAAAGGAAAATAAAAAGGTAAACCAAGTGACAATCACAGCACCTATTGCACCTGCTAAAAATAGCTGATGATTGCCCAATAATGCATGATTATAAGCCCCCAAGAAACCTACGAAAGCCACCACCATAATTAGTGGACCCGGGGTACTTTCGCCGAGTGCCAAACCATCAATCATTTGGGTCGGGCTGAGCCATCCATAATGATTGACTGCACCTTGATAGACATAGGGCAGAACCGCATAAGCACCGCCAAAAGTAAGTAAGGCTGCTTTGGTGAAGAACCATGCCATTTGCGTATAGCCATGTTGCCAACCAAGACTTAGGGTTAAAAGCGTGATTGGAATCAGCCAGAGCAAGGCTGCGATGACCACGATTTTTATCAGGTTTGACCAGCGAAAAATGGCATGTGCTGGTGTCGGCGTATCATCATCAATCAGTGCTGTGCCATAGTTTTTTTGGCTATTTTGATGAGAGGTTTGATGGGTAAATAAATCTGGTTTTTTCTTACTCAGCACATAGCCTGCAAGCGCGGCAGCCAATACGATCAAAGGAAAAGGAATATTAAAAACAAAAATGGCAACAAAGGCCGCGGCTGCAATTAACCAAAGAAATGAATTTTTGAGCGTTCGGCTGCCTATGCGGTAAGTTGCATGAAATACAATGGCAGTAACCGCAGGTTTGATCCCATAAAACAGTCCTGCAATGATGGGCACGTCTCCAAATTGTACGTAAATCCATGACAGTGCAATCAGGATGAATAAAGAGGGCAGCACAAATAGAATTCCTGCAATCAAACCGCCTGTGGTTCGATGCATGAGCCAGCCGATATAAGTCGCGAGTTGTTGGGCTTCGGGGCCGGGGAGTAACATGCAGTAATTCAACGCATGTAAGAATCTTTTTTCAGAAATCCAGCGTTTTTGTTCCACCAGTTCCTGATGCATCACTGCAATTTGCCCAGCAGGGCCACCAAAGCTAATAAATCCTAATTTTAACCAGAACAGAAAAGCTTGCCAGAAAGGGACTGATTGAGTTGGGGGTACAGCATCCAGTGGTGGCATGGGAATTTCCAAAGTGTTTTATTTTTATCCTTGTATGATAAAGGATTATTACAATTGAGCTTAGCTATTTTAGTGGCTTAATAATTCAAAATAATGAAAACACGCGGTCTATAGATCGATTTCTTCACTTTCAATATGGATCTCAGCTACTCAATTCCTTTAAAAAAGCCCAAGGGAAAATCCCTTTATCATGTCCATCATCAAAGCAAATTTGAATCCCATACCCTTGAGAATAGATAGCTGAGATGGCAACACGATCTGGATATTCAATCTCTCGTTGCTGTAGGCGCTTGGCTCGGCAAAAACCACAAGGGCAACTGGCTCTGAGATGAGCATGGCTAAAATCCTTTGCTGTACCATCTTCCCAAAAGAGAAACAGACGTTGTTGTTCGATATCCACTTTAAGTTGACTAGGTTCAAGCGGCATTAAATTTCTCCTGAATGAGTGCCAGTCCAATACGAATCGATTTACGGACTTCGGGATCAGGATCTTCGGCATGCTGTAATAAAATATGCTGAGCTGATTCTCCGCCTATTTCCCCTAAGGCAATCGCGACTTCTTTACGTAAATTGCTGATGTCATGCTGGAAATTTTCTTGTAATTTGGTAATCGCTGCTTTGGATTTGAGTAAACCCAAACTACGGCTCACAGCAATGCGGACTTGCCAATAAGTATCGTCGAGTTGCTGTAAAAGTGCTTGTTCTAATTCAACCACTTTTAATTTTCCGATGGTCAAGGCGGCCTCAACTCGAAGTTGCCATGCCTCAGCGATCAGAGAACTGTGTAAGGCAGATACAATTTCGGGCGTGAGCATTTGGCTGGCTGCCAAAGCACCTGTCGCAATACGACGAATTTCGATATCCACATCATGCTGTGCGATCTGTGCCAGTGTTGCCAAGCTATCCTGTTTCTGCAACCAGCTCAAGGTGCTGACCGCTTCTTTACGGACTAAAGGATTGGCATGCTCAGCATGTTTAAGAATGGCATCAAATAACGATTCAGCGCGCAACTCTTTAAGCGCTCTCAAGATAGAAGCAATCACAAAGTCATCAGGATGCTGCAAATAGGTAGCCAGATGATGGGCAGATTCAGCATGTTTGATTTCACTAAGACTTTGCGCTGCTGCGGTACGTACATTTTCATGTTGATCACTCAACGCTTGAGCCAAAGTATGTAAAGAGGTTGCATCTTCCCAACCCTCTAAACGGGTGGCTGCCAATTCACGTACTTTACTGGCGGGGTCATGTAAAACGGCATGCTGTAACCAAGGTAATAATGCCGTTTGTTCTTCATCGGCAATATTCATCAGTGCGACAAAGCGGATATTTTCATCGTCCTGATTCAGTTGAAAGAGATAATCCGCATAATCTTCATCAAGATCTGCAAGGTTTGGATAATTTAGACTCATCTTTATTCTCCCCAAATCAGACTATTTGCCAAGTTATTAAATCTCATGCTGTTCCCCTTATTTAAGTAAATATGGAATGTTGACCTGAATGGCATCGGTCGGGCAGTCCTTCTCGCATGGCATGCAATACCAACATTCATCAAACTGCATATAGGCTTTGTTGCTGTCTGGATGAATCGCCAATAAGTCCATCGGGCAAACATCCACACAGACGGTACAGCCTTTATCCGCAATACATTTGTCTTCATCTACCAATACGGGTGCGGCCGTACGATGTGAAATTTCTTTAAAAATAAATGCCATGTGATATTCCTTATTTGGTTGTTTCAGCCACTAATTTTTTATTAATCCGCAACAGGTTGTATGAATTAGCCTCATCTTCATCAATTGGAATCAGGTAGGGCTCAACCGCTTTTTTAAAGCTGACCATAGCGCCGTGCTGATCTTTTTTGAGATGGGCATGACAGAACCATTCCCGATCATTCTTTTCTGGGCAATCTGCGCGATAGTGATATAGGCCCCAACGGCTTTCTTCGCGGAATAGCGAAGCACGTGCCGCCATTTCGGCACAGTCGCGAATTACGGCAACTTCGGCAGCACGCATCAATTCATGTGGGTGGTTGGCATTGATTTGCCCAATATCAGTTTTAATTTCTTCAAAGCGTTTTAACGCAATCTCAATTTTTTGTCGGGTTTTCGGTGGCTGTAAATAATCATTCACCATACGGCGTAACTTGTATTCCACTTGTTCCGATGACAACCCTTCTGGACGGTGTAATGGGGCAAAAATACGGGCTTTTTCGGCTTCAATTTCATCCGTATTCAGTTCTGAATCTGTCTGTTCTGCAACATATTCAGCGGCATTGACCCCAGCAAACCAGCCATAGGTAAAGGCGCCAAGCATATAGTTATGCGGAACGGCCGCCATATCGCCTGCGCTATATAAACCTTTCACCGAGGTTTCCGCTTTTTCATTGACCCAAACCCCAGATGCACTGTGCCCACTACAGAAGCCAATTTCTGAAATCTGCATTTCCACCATATCCTGACGGTAATCTGTGCTACGTCCTTCATGAAAACGACCACGGCTTGGACGTTCATTGGTATGTAGAATCTCTTCAATGGTTTGAATGGTTTCTTCCGCCAGATGATCCATTTTTAGGAACACAGGGCCATTGCCACTTTGCAGTTCCTGATAAAATTCCCACATCATTTGGCCTGACCAGTAGTCACATTCGATAAAGCGCTCACCTTTGCTATTGGCGGTATAACCACCCAAAGGCCCCGTCACATAGGCGCAGGCAGGGCCGTTATAATCTTTGATCAGTGGATTGATCTGGAAACATTCCAGATTGGAAAGTTCAGCCCCCGCATGGTAAGCCATGGCATAACCATCACCCGCATTGGTTGGGTTTTCATAAGTTCCCATGAGATAGCCAGATGCAGGCAAGCCCAAACGTCCAGCGGCTCCACAACATAAAATCGCAGCCTTGGTTTTGATTACATAGAAATCACCATTACGACAGTCAAAACCCAGTACCCCGTTGATGGCGCCTTCTGCATTTTTCAGCAGGCGAGTGGTGACGATACGGTTATTAATTTTGACCTGAGCGCGTTTCAGTTGGCGATACAGAACTTTTTTAATGTCATGGCCTTCAGGCATTGGCAGCACATAAGCGCCCATGTGATGGACTTTTTTGACCGCATATTCACCCGTTTCATCCTTTTCAAATTTCACCCCCCATTGATCCAGCTGTTGAATGGTGGTGAAACTATGTTTGGCATAGGCATAAACCGTGGCCTGATTGACGATGCCATCATTGGCAATGGTAATTTCCTTAGTATATTGCTCAGGCGTGGCATAGCCCGGAATCACGGCATTATTCAAGCCATCCATGCCCATTGAGATTGCGCCGCTGCGTTTCACATTGGCTTTTTCAATTAATAAAACTCTCAGGTTGGGGTTGGCTGTTTTGGCTTTAATGGCTGCCATTGGGCCAGCCGTCCCCCCACCGATGACGACAATGTCATAGTCCAGTGTAATCGTATTCATGTTGTGCCTTTTTGAGTGCGTTTTAATTCACAAAGTAATGGTGCTTAGGTATTTCGCTTTCGATCTACTCTTAAACGGTATTGGAAGCGCTCTCCTGAAAAATAGAGATATTCGAAATCAATAGGATGTCCTGCATGATCGTGAGTCAGCCGCTCCACTCTTAATAGCGGTGCATGGAGATCGACTTGCAAAAGTTCACTGAGTTCTTCGTCAGCAAGTGTGGCATCAATATTTAAATCGGCATGTCCTAAGGCAATCGATAAATCCTCTTCAATCGCTAAAAACACATCGCGAGTGGAGAGATTGATCTGTTGCAAAGCTGTTCCAATCGCTTCGGGTAAATAAGTCAGTTCAAATGAAACGGGCTTACGATTGAGCAAACGAATCCGTTTGATTTCCACCACCGTGCTGTTGACTGAAATTTTTAATTTCGAGGCAATGTGCGGTGTGGCTGGAATAAAGCGGAATTCTTTGACTACGTTAAAGACCTCGTGTCCCAGATCGGTCATAGCTTCGGCAAAGCCTTGTAACTCGGAAATATTCTGAAAGCTTTTCGGTGCGCTAACGAAAGTGCCTTTGCCTTGAATTTTGTAAATCAAGTGTTCGAGTTGAAGTTGATTGAGTGCCTGACGAATGGTGATACGACTGACATTAAATAATTCGCTCAGTTCTTTTTCCGACGGTAACTGCTGATGAATCTGGTAAGTTCCATCGACAATCTGCTGGAGCAGGGCTTGATAGACTTGATCATACAATGGGCGTTCGCCGTTCACTTTATTTACAATCGCTTGGTTCATTGAACTTAAACTTGTTATAACAACTTGGTTGTTAGATTAGCGATTATCCAAAATGAAGAAAAATAACTTATGCAGCAAAAAATATCTGTTTTTGTGCATTACCTGATTGGTCGAATCAGAAATAAAGATGCTTTTTATTGTTTTATATATCTCTGGAGTTTATGGTTAAGTAATTAAAAAAATAAAACTATTGTTGTTTTATGGACTGCTGGTTTATTTGCTATTTTTGCTTCATTTATAAATGAAAGTGATCGTTTTAGCTTGGGGTACTTTGCTGAAAAAGGACGGGTTCAGCGGCTAATTTTTCAGCTAAATATTGAATGAAAACACTCAATTTCGGTGGAACGTGGCGGGTAGGTGGATAGAGTAACCATGCGCCACCGCTGTAATGGGTTTTAAAATGCCAATCAGGTAAGACCTGAACCAGTGTGCCTTGTTCCAAAGCATGACGTGCCACGAAGTACGGCAAACTGGCAATGCCTAAGTGTTGTAAAGCGGCACTGAGGCGCACCCCAGTATGATTGGCAGCATAACGACCACGCACCGCAACGGTAATAGATTTCTGTTCCTGCTGGAATTTCCATTTCGAATCATTGGGTTGTTCGCCCAAATAGATACATTGATGCTGCTTTAAATCGTGGGGATGCTGGGGAATGCCATTTTTCTGCAAATATTCAGGTGTGGCACAAATCAAATGATCAATATCAATCAGTTTACGTCCCATCAATCCACCGGGCGGTTGTTCGGTAATACGAATTGCCAGATCTACACCGTCATCAATCAAGTCAATATAACGGTCTTCCAATAGCAACTGAATATCAATTTTTGGATATAAGGCCAAGAATTCAGGTAAGTGAGGATGCAGCATAAAATGCCCAACCGCCTTGGGCACACTGATCCGAATCACGCCTTGTGGTTCGATATGAAATTGTCCTGAACTTTCCATGACCGCTTGTGCTGCATTGACCAGATCCACACAGCGCTCATAGACCTGCTGACCACTTTCACTCAAGCGTAGTTTCCGTGTGGTGCGATGCAATAAGCGTGTACCCAGAGCACGCTCTAAACGTGCAATGGCACGACTGACCGCAGAAGGGGTGGAACCGAGCTGACGCGCCGTTTCAGAAAAGCTTTCCGTTTCGACAACTTTGACAAAGGTTGCCATTTCATTTAACAGAACCAGACTTTGATTTGTGCTCATGACGCAAAAGTTATTTGGATTTTGATTGGATTATCGCGCTTTAAAAATCGCAATACAATCTTTTTCCTGTAGTCATGATGTGGAGTTAAATGAAATGTGGCAGTTGTATGGACATGAGTTTCTGGCCTTGGCATTGATCCATTTTATGGCAGTTGTTTTACCGGGACCTGATTTTATTATTACGGTACGACAGAGTGTTCGATATGGCTATTTAATTGGTTGTATCACCGCGATTGGTATTGGTGTCGGCATCTCGGTACATGTGTTTTACACCTTGGTGGGGGTTGGCGTGCTGATCCAGCAAAGTGTCTGGTTAATGTCGTTACTACGCGTAGTGGGTGCCGCTTATTTGATTTACTTGGGCTGGCAATGTTTACGTAGTCAACCAAATACCAATCTGGATATTCTGGCAGGTGAGGTAATGGGTAAACCGAGCTTAATCCAAGCCTTTAACATGGGTTTCTTAACCAATGCGTTAAATCCGAAAGCGACCGTTTTCTTTTTGGCGATTTTTACCACCATTGTGAATCCCGCGACACCGTTGAAGGTTCAAATTGGTTATGGCATCTGGATGTGTTTAGTCAATGCACTATGGTTTATCTTGGTGAGTATCATGTTTTCACAACCGATTGTACGGAAACGCTTTTTAGAGTTTGGGGTGTATTTTGAACGCGTGATGGGAGTTATTCTTGGGGTCGTTGCAATACGATTAATCTGGAGCGTTGCATTTTCCTGAATATAAAAAGACTGCACTAAGGCAGTCTTTTTATTGGAGAGTGGTTAAGCACTGCGTTTGTTTCTGGTCAATTGATGCAAGACTGACACTAGCAAATCAATTTCTTCTGCGGTGTTATAAAAAGCCAAAGAGGGACGTACGGTCTGTTCCACACCAAAATGACGCAAGATTGGCTGAGCGCAATGATGTCCAGAACGCACTGCAATGCCATGCTGATTGAGTGCTTTCCCCACTTGCTCTGTCGAATAACCTGCAAGGGTAAAGGACATTACACTGGCTTTGTTTTTCGCCGTACCAATCGGTCTTAAGCCTGCAACCGTACTCAATGCATGCTGACCATATTCCAGCAAGTCATGTTCATAACGGGCAATATTATGAATGCCTAGGAGTTCCACATATTCCAGTGCTGCGCCTAAACCTACGGCATCGGCAATATTACCTGTCCCTGCTTCAAACTTATTGGGGGCGGGTTGGTAGACCACTTGTTCAAAACTCACATCCTGAATCATATTACCGCCGCCTTCCCACACAGGCATAGTCTCTAGGATTTCAGGCTTGGCATACACTGCACCAATACCTGTTGGCCCAAACACTTTATGTCCTGAGAATACAAAGAAGTCAGCATCAATCGCTTGGACATCAGTTGGCATATGCGAAACAGATTGAGCACCATCGACCAAGACGCGGACACCTTTGGCATGCGCGATTTTGATTACTTCAGCCACAGGGGTGACTGTACCTAAGGCGTTAGACACTTGGGTAATCGAGATCAGTTTAGTCCGTTCATTGATCAGTTTGGGTAGTTCTTCCAGAATGATTTGACCGGTATCATCCACTGGAATGACACGGAGCTTGGCACCGACTTTTTTAGTCAACTGGAACCACGGGACGATATTGGCGTGATGTTCAAGATGCGACACAATAATCTCATCACCCTCACCAATATTTTGTTCCCCCCATGTCTTGGCAATCAGGTTAATGCCTTCAGTCGTACCCCGAACAAAAATGATTTCTTTTGATGATTTTGCCCCAATAAAACGTGCCACCACATTACGAGCGTGTTCATAAGCATCAGTTGCACGTGCTGCTAGTTCATGTGCAGCACGGTGAATATTGGAATTTTCGTGCTGATAAAAATAGGCAATACGATCAATCACGCTTTGTGGTTTTTGTGTCGTTGCTGCATTGTCAAACCAGACCAAAGGACGACCATTGACGCGTTCTTGCAGAATGGGAAAGTCACGACGGATCGCTTGAATATCTAAGGGTTGAGCGGCATTGGCAACAAACTGTGGTTGAGAAGGTTGATAATTGCCATAACCCGCATTGTGTTGTGGCAGATCCAAGAAATAAAAGCCTGAAGAGGCGTTATTTTTTGCTTGAGCTGAGGTTTGAGCATCTTGCTGCAACAAGCTTTTCAGTGCATTTCCATGAGGCAATTGAAAGGATTGCGCCGCGGGAAAATTGGCAGCATCAAATTCAGAACTTGACGAAGTTGGTGCTGTAAAATCATTTAAAAAATAAAAGGGTGAAGTTTCACTGCTTGAAGGACGAGATGATTCAACCACAGGGACATTCGGCGCACTATGAATGGCCTGTGGAAAATTAGGTTCAATGGGTGGACGTGGTAAATTGGCTCCGCCCACGACTGGCGCAGAGGCGATCGCACGGCGTTCAGGATAGTCGGGATAATTCGGAATATGCTCCGGGTATTCAGGGTTTAAACTTTTTTCGAAAGCAATATTGGGCGCACGACCACTCAGCGCCGCTAAAGGTTCAGCGGGCTGGGGTTGATGTGGCGGCGTACCTACATTGGGTAAGTCCAGATTCAAACCAGAAGAATGTCCATTACCAGCACTTGGTCGGGCAGCAAAAAATTCAGAGGCAAGCCGTGAAAGTGTTGCTTCATCTGGGAAGTTGGACGGTGGGTGAACACCATCCACTTCAGACCCTGATGGACGACTGTTTAAATTACTTGTAGTTAACAGGGTAGTCATGATATTTGTCCACCTCCACATCTTCGAGCACAGCCAATGCATCCTCGGTCAATACTGCCAATGAGCAGTACAGAGAGATCAGATAAGATGCAATCGCATTGCGGTTGATGCCCATGAAGCGTACCGATAGGCCTGGGGATTGTTCACCTGCCAAGCCTGGCTGAAATAAGCCCACTACACCTTGACGTTTTTCACCTACACGCAATAATAATATTTTGGTTTTACCATCTTCCACAGGAATCTTATTCGATGGAATCAGGGGAACACCGCGCCATGTAATGAACTGCGAGCCAAATAAACTGACGGTTGGTGGTGGAACTCCTCGACGGGTACATTCACGACCGAAGGCCCCAATCGCATCTGGATGAGCGAGAAAGAAGCCCGGTTCTTTCCAGACTTTACGGAGTAAATCATCAAAGTCATCGGGTGTTGGTGGTCCATTTAATGTGGAGATCCGTTGTTCATCTGCGACACTTGCCAATAGACCGTATTCAGGATTATTGATCAATTCGCTTTCCTGACGTTCTTTAATGGTTTCAATGGTTAAGCGTAATTGTTCTTTAATCTGGTCATGCGGACTGCTATACAGATCAGCAACACGGGTATGAATATCTAAAACGGTTGAAACTCCATTCAAGAAATATTCACGGGGTTGCGGATCATAATCCACAAAAGTTTGTGGCAAAGTCGCTTCATCACGTTGTGTACAAGCCACTTGGATGTCATCTGTATTATTGACACGGTTAACGCGATAAATGCCTGCTTCGACAGGAATCCATTGCAATAAATGCGTGAGCCAACGCGGTGTAATGGTTGAAAGTTGTGGAACGGTCTTGGTGGCATTTGCAAGCTGTCTGGCTGCATGGTCCCCAAGCGCAAGTTGGACTTTGTCTGTGGTTTTTGCCATGAATCATTTTTCCTGTTGTTTTGGCTTTGTTAAAAATAATTAATTTTTAATGACGCATTTATTTAATGAAACAAAAGGGTTTTTTGAATACATATTTTAATAGGGAAATAATTGGTTATTTTTATCCAGTTAAAATATCAATATAAAATTTTATCGCGTTTCATATTTTCAAAATCATTTCACTTATTTATTTCATTTAATTAGACATTAATATTCTGTAAAGACTCACTTGGTGACTGTAGAATCTGACTGCCTGCTGCAACGTTATGGGTAAGCCATACATTCCCACCAATAATTGAACCTTTGCCGATGGTGATTCGACCCAAAATTGTTGCGCCTGCATAAATCACCACATGGTCTTCAACAATCGGATGACGGGCATAATCTTTCTTTAAAGCACCATCATCATTCAGTTCAAACCGTTTTGCTCCGAGTGTGACAGCCTGATAAATACGAACATATTCACCAATCACGGAAGTTTCTCCGATCACCACACCTGTGCCATGATCGATAAAGAAACCTTGGCCAATTTGCGCTCCCGGATGGATATCAATTCCAGTCTCTGAGTGTGCCAGTTCAGAAATAATTCGCGAAAGTAACGGTACGCTGTGATAGAGCTGATGGGCTACGCGGTGATGAATAATTGCCAAGATTCCTGGGTAACAGAGCAGCACCTCGTCGACGCTGTGCGCTGCAGGATCACCTTCATAGGCCGCACAGACATCTGCATCCAGTAAGCGACGAATAGTAGGTAGCGTATTGGCAAAGTCTTGTACGATGGTTTGTGCCAAAACCACTTGTTGTTCATAGAGCAGTCTGTCATTGCTGGAAACGGGAATCTGTTTGACCCGACTTTTAGCTTCATAATTTAAGGCCAGTTTGACTTGTACAAACAGTTCATTCAGGACACGATCAAGGGTATAAGCAATATAGTAATCTTCGGTTTCCTGACGCAGATCGCTTGGCCCCAGTCGCATTGGAAACAGGATGCCACATAAATCATCCAGAATAGATTTAAGTGCCTCCTTGGAGGGAAGCTCGCGGCCACCGAATTCTTTAATCCTGTGCTGGCGTTCGCGCCATTCATGGCGTGCTTGCTGTAAGCCCTCGATGACGGGCTTTATTTTCCATTGGCTCACGAGAATTCCTTAAAATAAATCTTACAAATCATCAATATGTATTTAAATAGCCGTCTTAATCTTGTAGCCAAGGAAGCTGATGGATACGCCAGCCATTACTTTGATTACGTTGCTGCTGATCATTTAAATCGCCTTCAAAGCCTTCCAGCACGTTATAAACCTGAGCAAAACCAGCGCTAAACGCGGCGGTTGCAGCCAAAGCGGAACGTTTCCCACTACGGCAGAGCAATAAGATGGTTTGGTCTTTTCCGACTTTGCTATCGAGTTCTTTGACAAAGCGGGGATTACGATTAAATGACGTGCCTGTTGCCCATGCAACATGAAGACTTTCAGGAACATAACCGACGAACTTACGTTCTTCTGCCGTGCGTACATCGACTAAAACCGCATGGCCGTTTTGAACCAAAAACCACGCTTCAGCAGGGGGAATACTCCCTGTAAAATCGAGTTCATTTTCTTCCGCATATTGTTGTGCACGCTGCAAGATGTCTTGTGGATCTGTCGAAAAACCGTGAGAACTGGCGGAAGATTCTACTGTTTGAGCAGAATCAAATTGAGCATTCATTTTTATAACCTTTATATTCATCAGCGGGATGATGTTTTTATCTTAGGCATGTTTTTATATTCAGGAAAATAATCAAAATTTATTTATATATCTACTTTTGATCAATGATCATTTTTTTATAGGGATTATTAATATGATTTTTATTACATATCTATGTTGAAATTATTGTTATGAGTTTTAATGCTGAGTTTATTAAAAATAAATATTTTACTTTTCAATTAAAGACCCTTTTAACTATCAGCAAGATGTCATGAGAAAATAAAATGAAACAGCATTAAAAAATATGAGAAGACGATAAAAACAGCAAAAATTGTTTAAAGCTTATTCTTATCTTTAAAAAGAATAAGTAACTCACTTTTTCTTATTTTTAATCATATAGTCTCGCGCATACCATAAGCAGATATTGTTGAAAGATCATCTAATTATGGGCATCAAGAACACCAAGCCGTTAATCGTTACAGCGATCGTCCTTGTGGCGATTGTTGCTTTTATTGTCTATCAAAATCAAAAAGATGCCACACCCGCACAGTCTAGAAATAATAAAGCGGTGGTGATTGCCTATCAGACTGGTATTGATCCAACCAAAGTCGCACAAGCCAACGGTGACTATGAGCGAGAGAGTGGACAGGCGATTCAATGGCGTAAATTTGATGCGGGTTCAGATGTGGTCAATGCATTAGCTTCGGGCGATGTCGTGATTGGCAATATTGGCTCAAGTCCATTGGCGGCTGCAGCTAGCCGTGATTTACCGATTGAAGTGTTTTTGGTGACAGCAAAATTAGGTGGTTCTGAGGCATTGGTGGTCAGCAACAAATCAGGCATTAAAACGCCGCAGGATTTGATTGGAAAAACCATCGCTGTGCCATTCGTTTCAACCACACATTACAGCTTATTGTCCGCTTTAAAGCATTGGAATATTGCAGACAATCAGGTCAAGATCATCAATTTGCGTCCACCTGAAATTACAGCAGCATGGGAACGTGGTGATATCGATGCGACTTATGTTTGGGAACCTGCTTTAAGCAAAGTCAAAGCCAGTGGCCATGTTTTAACTGACTCGAAACAGGTCGGTGAATGGGGCGCGCCAACTTATGATCTTTGGGTGGTTCGTAAAGACTTTGCCGAGAAAAATCCTGAGTTCTTGAAAGCATTCGTGAAGACCAGTTTGCAACAGATCGAAGCCTATAACCAAGATCCAAAAGCATTTGAGCAGAATGCCGATCATATCCAGAAAATTGCTCAATTGACGGGTTCTGATGCCAAAGACATTCCATTATTACTTTCAGGAAATATTTATCTGGATGGTCAGCAGCAACAAGCGACTTTAGCAGGTGAATTTGCCAAGAATATTTTTGATACAGCGACTTTCTTAAAAAGTCAGGGCAAGGTCGATCAGGTGAAGCCTGATTATCAGGGCAATGTCACGACTCAATTCTTACAGCCATAGGAGATCGAAATGAGCATATTAGCTGCTGAGCATCTTCATTTAACTTTTCCAAAGCAGACGGTACCTGTGCTTCAAGATATTAATCTGAAGATTGAAGAAGGCACTTTGACTGTGATTTTGGGCGAGTCTGGCTGTGGTAAAACCACATTGTTAAATATTTTGGCAGGTTTCCAAGCACCGAGTTCAGGCCAGATTAAACTGGATCATGAAGTCGTGACTGCACCTGACGCACGTCGTGCGGTGGTCTTTCAAGATCATGCATTATTGCCGTGGTTAAATGTCTCGGAAAATATTGGTTTTGCTTTGCAGCTTAAGGGCTTAAAAGCGCAAGAGATTCAACAACAAGTCGATGCTATTCTGAAAATTGTGGGTTTAAGCCATGTTGCTCAAGCCAATATTTGGGAATTATCGGGTGGCATGAAACAACGTGTCGGTATTGCGCGTGCTTTGATTAGCCACGCAGCCTTTATTTTATTAGATGAGCCTTTTGCCGCTTTAGATGCTTTTACTCGTGAAACCATGCAGCAGTTGGTTCTGGATTTGTGGATTGAGCAAAATAAATCGTTCTTCCTAATTACCCATGACATTGAAGAAGCTTTGTTGTTGAGTAATCAACTGGTGTTGATGACAGCTCGACCGGGCAAGATCGTGGAAACGTTAAAGCTGGATTTTGCAGATCGTTATAAGCAGGGCGAATCGATTCGAGCAATTAAATCAGATCCAAAATTTATTCAATTGCGTGAACAACTGTTTGAACGTTTACGTGTGCAGAAACAGGCAGGGCATGAGGTGGCTGTATGACGGGTCAAGCTAAAAATACAGCCTATGAAGTGACCAAGTCAGTTGCACTTCAAGCCTCGGATAAACAATCAGGTTCGGTTTTGAATGCATTAGGTGCATTTATTGCTCGCCATCGTAGCTTGGTATTGAGTTTATCGAGCGTATTGAGTGTCTTGATCATTTGGTACCTGATCACTGCATTAAAAATTGTTCCAAGTTTATTTCTGCCGAGTCCACAAGCGGTATGGCAAAAGTTCCTTGAAGTCAGCCAGCAAGGCTTTATGAAAGCGACTTTATGGCAGCACTTGGCAGCGAGTATTTCGCGCGTCTTGCTGGCACTTGTTGCAGCGATTGCGATTGGCGTGCCTTTAGGTTTGTGGATGGGGCTGAATAAATGGGTTCGTGCAGTGCTTGATCCTTTGGTTGAGTTGTTGCGTCCGATTCCACCGTTAGCGTATTTGCCATTATTGGTGATCTGGTTTGGGATTGGTGAAACCACCAAAGTGCTTTTGATTTTCTTCTCCATTCTTGCACCAGTGATTATCAGTAGTACGCATGGGGTGCTCAGCCATCAGCTCAATCGTGAACGTGCAGCCTTATCATTGGGCGCAAGTCAGTCACAAGTATTTTGGCATGTGATTTTACCGACTGCATTACCGCATATTTTAACGGGTATTCGTATTGGTTTAGGTGTTGGTTGGTCAACCTTAGTGGCTTCAGAATTAGTCGCGGCAGATCGTGGTATTGGTTTTATGGTGCAGTCGGCGGCGCAGTTCCTGATTACGGATACCGTCGTGCTTGGCATTATTGTGATTGCGATTGTCGCAGTCAGTTTTGAATTATTCTTGCGTTGGTTACAGAAGCAATTATCTCCTTGGTATGGTCAACAGCTGTAAGTGCAAATGGTAAAGATGAGAGAGTTAGAGATGACGTTAAATATTGAAATGATTAAACCAACAATCGGTGCAATTATTCACGATGTTGATTTAAACACGGTTGATGAACATACCACCCAACAAATTCAACAAGCATTGCTTGATCATCATGTCATTTTCTTTCGCAATCAGCAGCTAGCGCCACACGCGCAAGCTGAACTGGCACGTGGCTTTGGTTCTTTGCATATTCATCCGATCTATCCATCAGTCGAAAATGTACCTGAAATCATTGTACTGGACAGCTGGAAACAGGATTTACGTGACAATGAACTTTGGCATACCGATGTGACCTTTAGCCAAAAACCACCATTGGGCTGTGTATTGCAAGCGATTAAGATTCCGCCTGTAGGAGGAGATACGTTGTGGTCGAGTGGGGCAGCTGCATTTGCTGCACTTGATCAAGATTTGCAGCAGAAGTTAAAAGGCTTAACTGCAACGCATGATATCCGTCAATCTTTCCCGATTGAGCGTTTTGCGCATAATGATGTTGAGCGTCAAAAGCTGGAAGAAACCTTTAAGCGTAATCCGCCTGTTGTTCATCCTGTGGTGAGAACGCATCCAGTTACAGGCCAGCCCATTTTGTTCGTGAGCGAAGGATTTACCACGCGCATTAATGAGCTGGATGAAACGGAAAGTGCTGAGTTGTTGCAGTATCTATTTGCCCATGCCACCAATGAGCAGTTCCATTTGCGTTGGCAGTGGCAAGCGGGTGATGTGGCGATTTGGGATAATCGTTGTACGCAGCATAAGGCTTTATTTGATTATGGTGATGCGCATCGAATTATGCATCGTGCCACGATTAATGGTGATGTGCCGTTTTATCAAGCAGCAAGTTAATATTTAGTTTTGATAATTTGATAAAAAGCTTGGGTAAAATCCTGAGCTTTTTTATTTTATAGTTTGATCCTTTCGGTGGAATCTTATAGAGATCTCATCTTATTTTTGGATAAGCTTTCAGCTGGAGTTACTTTTGTTTCGGCAAAAGTAACCAAAACCTGAGCTGCGATTGAAGCTGCGTAAGATCTGCAAAACCTGTTCAATTCTTTCATCTCATATAATTTTTGATTGAGATACAAATTTCTTAAATCTTGTCGATAACACGCAGGTTGCAGATGACCTTTCCGCGTAGCTAATTTCAGGGGGGATTCTATTTTTCTTTAATCTAAATATTGTTTATAAACCGAAGGCGCTTGTCCCGTCCAACGTTTAAAGGCACGTCGGAATTCACGTAATTCACTAAAACCCAATTGCATGCTGATCTCACTCATCGACAGGTTCTGTTCAATAAGTTGTTTGGCCTTACGTTCCAACACATTTTGTCGAATTTGTTGAAAACTCAGACCTTCCAATAATAATTGCCGTCTTAGATGGCGCTCACTGATGCGTAAATGCTCAGCAGCTTGCTGCATCTCGAAACGTTCAGGTAATTGCTGTTCAATTAAATGATCGAGTAAATGCACATAACCGACTTGATTGAGCTGATCAATTTCTTTTAGGGCCTGCTCACAGATTTGGATGGCAGTTGCATAGTTGGCTGGGCTGTAATTCTTTAATCCACGTTGCAACATGCTGCTATTAAAGCGGATGATATTTTTAGGGCTGTTAAATTGAATCGGGCAGCCAAAGATATTTTTATATTGTTCTTGGTATTGGTTGGGGAAATAGCTGAGTTCAAGACTAATCACATCATTATGATCGCCCAGCATCGCGTTTAAACAGGTGATGATGCTACTCAATAATTCATCATGGAAAAAAGCTTTCAGATCATCACAAGGATGAGACTCAATCACTTCCAGCTCACAGACATTCGCTTGGAGGCTAAAGTTGAGATTGAGCACGCTGCCAGAAATACGATGGTAACGCAGCGCAATATCTAACGCATCAGCTACGGTTTTGCATGATTGCATGGCAAAACCCAAAATCCCCATTGAAATCAAACCTTCACTACTGCCAAGTTTTAAGCCGAGGTCGGGTTGTTGATACGCTGCAATGGCCTGACGCACAACCTCACAAAGCTGGGGAAAACGAACCACTCCTTGGGTTTGCTGAATTTGAGCGATATCCAGACCAGAGTCTTGAAACCAGACTGCATATTCCCACTGCTGTTGCTCTGCATAGTGGATCAGGCTAGCTAAAATCGTGGGTGGAATAAACTGTTGCTGGTCATTTTTATAGATGTTGTGTTTAGGCATAAGTCCGTTTTGCCCCCCAAGAAAAGTTCCTTTAACCCTGTTGGGTATCGCATAATTTTGATTAACTTTCAACAGGCTTAAGACAGCTAGAAAAAGAATTTTAAAAGGAAAGCACCAATGTATCAGGTGGGTTGGGATAAAAAGGAAATTAAAATAACGCCGAAAGGTTATGCCATGTTTGGTTATGGGCAATGGTCTCATCGTGCTTATGAACAGCGTACGGCTTTATATGCCCGTAGTGTGAGTATTGTCGATCAACAAGGCAATCGACTGCTGATCTGTTGTCTAGATTTAGGCTGTATTACCCACGCCATGCGTAGCCAAACAGTCGTGCAATTAACTGAACGAATAGGCTCGAAGTTTAATGAAAATCAATTGGTGTTAACAGCAACGCATACCCATTCAGGGCCAGGCGGTTGTGCGCATGAAGCTTTGTATAATATGCCGACACCAGGTTTTGTACCTGAACATTTAAATGCCATTGTTGACGCGATTGTACTGAGCATTGAACATGCGATTGCGGTAGAACAACCCACGGAAATTTTTACCAGCACACAGCATTTTCCCGAACAGATACCTGTCGCATGGAATCGTTCAATCAAAGCGTATAATCGAAATCCAGAGGTGAGACTACATTCCGAAGCTGAAACGCATTTGGCTTTAAATCGGGAAATGCAACTGATTGGTTTTTATCGTGAACAGAAATTGCAGTCCTTTATTTCTTTGTTTGGTGTACATGCCACCTGTTTGGGAAACACCTTAAAAGCGTATGATGGCGATAATAAAGGTTATGCGGCTGCATTTTCAGAGCAGTCTTTAATCCAACAAGGCATTCAAAATCCTGTAGCAATTTTTGCCCAAGCCACCGCTGGGGATGTATCGCCGCATTTTCATGGTAAAGACCAGCTTAAGATTCGTCGTCAGATTAAAGGTGAGCAGGAGTATCAATACGCACAACAAAATGGACGTTATCAAAGTGAATTGGCTTTGACAGCTTTACAGCAGGATATTTCTAAAAATCTGGAAAAAGTTGAAGGCAAGATTGATGCCGTTTTGTCCTATGTCGATCTGAGTAATATTGAAATCCCTGTAGATCTAGCAAATGGGCAGCATAATGCAAAAACCAGTCAGCCTTGTCATGGCACGGCATTTTTTGCAGGCACACCTGTCGATGGTTTAGGGGCGCCAAAACCGTTGATTAAAGGCATGCAATTTTTGGCAAATCAACTGCGTAAACACAGACTTAAAAATCCTGATTCAGCAGATTTTATTGCCAATCAGCAGCTGTATGCTTCACAAGGACCAAAGCTGATTGTATTAGAAGCAGGGGCTAAAAAGATTTTAGGCCAGCCGATTGGTTTTCCACCCAGTATTCTTGATCCATTGATTGCCGAGATGAATCGACAAGTCAAAGCGGGTGCGATTCAAGACAGTCCTTTAGTGCCGAGCGTTGTTCCCTTACAAATTGTGCGATTAGGGTCTTTGGCACTGATATGTTGTCCGGGAGAATTTACTACGATTGCAGGGCAACGTGTTATCGCTACAGTGAAACAGACGGTTGCTGCACAGACTTCAATTGAAAAAGTTTGGTTCGCTTCATACTGCAATGATTATATGGGTTATGTCACCACCTATGAGGAATATCAAGAACAGGCCTATGAGGGCGGACATACCTTATTCGGGCAATGGACTTTAGCTGTCTGTCAAAGCAAATTCAAAGATTTAGCAGAACAATTATTATTAGAAAAACATAAACGTCATTACGATGAAATGACACGTCCACAACCCATTCCAAAACAAGAACTCGCAAAACGCACGAATCATGGCAACTTAAAAACTGCCGTTAGCCAAGGAGAGGCAGTATGAGTGATCTAAAACAAGGGATTTGGTCAAATTGGTCTGGCTTTCAAAAAGCCAAGCCGCAACAGATTCTTCGACCTGCCCATATTCAAGAACTACAGACCATCGTTCAAGCACATCAAAAAATACGGGTGGTAGGTGCAGGACATTCTTTTACGCCGTTGGTTTGTACCGATGCCACCTTATTGTCTCTAGATCATATTACAGGGATTGCATCGACTAATATTGATCGATGTCAAAGCAGTATCTATGCAGGCACACGATTGTATGATTTAGATCAACATTTAAAACAGCAGCAAATTGACCAAGCCCTGATGAATCAGGGCGATATTGATCAGCAAAGTCTGGCGGGTGCAGTGTCTACGGGGACTCATGGTACAGGGGCAGATTTGCATTGTATTTCGGCCTATGTTGAAGCTTTCGAGCTACTGACAGCTTCAGGTGAAATCCTAAAATGCAGTCGTACTGAACATCCTGAAATTTTTGCGGCTGGACGAGTGTCTTTGGGGAGTTTGGGGATATTGACTCAAATCACCATGCAAAATCGTCCGCGTTATAAATTAAAAGAACATATTGAACTTTGTCCTGTAGAGGACATGATGCGGCATATTCAGCAATGGAAGCATCAGCATCGGCATATTGAATGTTTTGTATTTTCCTATGAAAAGCAGTTGATGCTGAAAACTCTGGATGAGACTGATGAAGAGATTTTGCCACGCAAGGAGAATTTCCCTTCTGATGATACCTTGCTCACTTTATGTTCTGAGCTGACCAAAAACTTTCCTTCATTAAATCCGTATTTACAGAAGCTGTTGGGAATCTTTGTTAAACCGACGACCTATGTGGATTGGTCGAGCACAATTTTCCCAACGCCTCGTAATACCAAGTTCAATGAAATGGAATATCAGATTCCTGTTGATCGTGGAATTGAATGTTTGGATGAAGTATTGCATGCATTAAGGGTTAATAAGGTTGCAACTTTTTTTCCGCTCGAATTTCGCTTTGTGAAGGGGGATGATATTTGGCTCAGTCCTTTTTATCAGCAGGATTCGATTTCGATCTCGGTGCATCAATACCATAAACAAGATCCGCGTTTGATTTTTGATGTGGTTGAACCGATATTGCAGAAATATCAGGGTCGTCCGCATTGGGGTAAAATGCATCATATGACCACGACACAGCTTCGTGCTTTATATCCAAAGTGGGATGATTTTATGGCTTTACGTCAGCAGCTTGACCCAGAAGCCAAGTTTTTAAATCCCTATCTGGAAAGGTTATTTTTAGGTTAAAAGAATTTTTTATGCGTTGAAAGTGCTTAACGGAGTCATATCGAGTTCTCATCCAATTAAGAGTAAAGCTTTCAACTGGACTGACTTTGGTTCCGCCCTGAGAATCGTATCAAATTGTATATAAATTTTCTTGGATTGAAAAAAGGTATCGCCATGTTGGATCATTATTTTAAGCAACTCAATCTCGACTTAAAAAAACAGGGGATTGCTACACCGCAACTGATTGTCGATGAAGCGGCTTTAAAACAAAATATCCAGCATGTTCAAATTCGTCTGGCTCACGCCAAACACTTAAAAGCACGCTTGGTGGTGAAGTCTTTAGCGAGTCTAGACTTACTCAAATTGTTATCTGAACAGATGAATACACAACGCTTTATGGTGTTCCATCAACCGCATATCATTTCAATTTTAGAAAATTTTGCTGAGGCCGATATTCTGTTGGGTAAACCAATGCCTGCCCAAGCCGTTCGTCAATTTTTTGAACAGCATGCAGAATGGTCGAATGCCAATATTCAGTGGCTGATTGATACTAAACAACGCTTACAGCAATATCTTGAGATTGCCCAGCTCTATTCTCTATGTTTGCATGTGAATATTGAGATTGATGTTGGTTTGCATCGTGGTGGGGTGCAATCGACAGCGCAACTGGCTGAAATATTAAAGTTGATTCAACAATATCCCCAGTATTTAAAGCTTTCTGGTTTGATGGGCTATGATGCGCATGTCAGCAAAATCCCTGCCATCATTAAAAAACCTGAACTGGCTTATCAAAGTTCGCAACAGACCTATGACACTTACCAAAAGTTAATCCAAAATCATTTTCCGATGCTCTGGAATGATGAGCTTTGTTTTAATGGCGGCGGCAGTCCGACTTTTAGCTTTCATACGACTGAAAGTGTCTGCAATGATTTGTCTTTTGGTTCAATGTTGCTCAAGCCTAGTGATTTTGACAGTGATTTTTTAAGAGCATTACAACCTGCTTTATGGATCGCAGCACCTGTGTTAAAAGTCCTGCCATTTACCAAGCTTCCTTCGATGTCTTTACTGGATAAATTGCCACATAAATGCAAAGCGCTGTTTATTTATGGTGGTTATTGGTTGGCTGATTATGTCTATCCTGCACAAGCGCATACGCATGCGTTGTATGGGCGAAGCAGTAATCAGGAATTGGTCAATGTGCCGAAGAATTGTGATATTCAGGTCGATGATTTTGTGTTTTTAAGACCGACGCAGAGTGAAGCAATTATTTCCCAGTTTTCTGAACTAATGCTCTATAAAAGTCATAACTTCTTCTCTTATCGAACTTTTCATTAGGAAAACTTATTGAGATGTATAGACTTTTTAAGCTTGAAAGCGCTTTAGAAAAAGAATTTCTTAACGGAGTCATACCAGATCTTTATCCTGTTCCTAGATAAACCTTCGGTTCGACCTACTTTTCTTTCGGGAAAAGTAGGCAAAACCATTGTCATTCGCAAAACTCGCCAGCTACCAGCAAGTATCAAAAACATCGCAGAAACCTTATATAATTGATGTAGTTCTGCCTCAAACAGTTGCGAATGACTTCTCCGAGTATCAAAGATTAGGAGTAAATCTTATTTTTTATTTACCCCATTATTAAAAGCGATAACCAATTTTCAAACCATAACCGATCGCGCTGTTATCTTTAAAGTCGGCTTGTTCAGCAATGGGTTTAATGCCAGCTACAGGAATGTAATAAGTGCCATCTTCGGCAACGACATCACCAAGCCAGAAGTACTTAATCCCGCCTGCAATAAAGTAGTTGGGTGCGGGATTAAACTGAACACCAACACCCAAGCCCCATGATCCTTGCGTTGGATTCAGAGTGGAGGCAGGATCGCCTGTGCCAGAGTCCCAACTCACTTCCGTAGATGCACTCCATTTTTCGCTAAACTGATGTCCAATACCCACATTCGCCATCCACTGATCTTTTTGATAGCTGTCCAAATCAAAACCACCTGTGTATGTACCTTCACTGATTAGGCCTGTCAGATATTCTGTCACTGCGCCAAACTGGGTTGGGCGAATATGGAAATCTTTCCAGTTGACCCAGCGGACATTGGCATAGGCGAGCGTGTCTTTATACACACCTGTTTGAAAATCAAGACTCACCGATTGTGGCGTACTGATTTTGGTTTTACTTGGTGTTGTCACTTCTAAAGGCTGACCAAACATGGTTTCGGTGACTTGCATGTCGTGGTCGATCTTGGCGCGATAGGTGACTGCCGCTTTTAAAGCAATATCAGGTATTTGATAACTCAGACCCGCCAACCAGCCGACAGCATGATCCTGTTTAAACTTGGCATCATAACCATTAAAGGCTTCGCTATAAGAATTCCCCCGTAGTGCCACATCGCCTTTGACGGATTGATAAACAGCCCCACCATACAGTTGAAAATTGCTAAACGGGCTAACCCCAAAAATCATGCTGATGCTTTCGGTGTCGACATTGACTGAGGTGCCTTGCTGGGTAAATTCATTATCCGAAAAGGTGTTATTGGATTGCATCGGATAAGTAATGTCTGCGCCAAAAGGCTGGTCATAGAGCAGGCCAAAGCTGATTCGGTCGGTGAGTTGTAGCTTGAGCGCGGCAGCATAATATTGAAAGCTATTGCCCATATTGCCTGAGTTCAGATTCTGCGGATCATTGACCAGCTCTGGGCGATTACGGATTTTCCCTGAAATATCTGGATCTACCGCGGTCGCACTCACTTCAACATAATTGCCATTTTCCAGAAAAGCTAGAATGGATTGGCCTGACTGATCCAGTGCAGCAGCATGATTCACTGTGCTGGCAAAAAGGGCATACAGGCCGATTAAAATTGGATTGCGTTTCATATTGATCATCCTTGGAAAACCGTGTCTTATTTTTAGCGCTGATATTTTTATTAACGATCATTTTTTCTATTAGCAGTAAATTGATTTCACTCAATATTTTTAAATAGAAAGTCAATGTCCATACAGGTAGTGAAGCATCTTTTCAAGGCATCGAATAGGGTTGTAAATGTTCAGGATGGGGGGATTAACGGTCAAAAGGTTTTGATCCAGACAAGAAAAAAACCTTGTGATAGTACACAAGGTTTTTTGGGAAATTTACAGCTTATTGTTTGATGATCAGTACTGGAATATGCGATTCAGTCAAAACGGCACGTGCTACGCTTCCTAGCAATAGACGTTTCACGCCAGTACGTCCATGTGAACCCATCACAATTAAATCTGCACCGACTTCATCGGCAACGAAAAGAATGCCTTCACTGGCTGAACCATGATGAATTTTAGTGTTAACCTCAATACCATCACGGACAAAAGATTGGGAAATATCCTGTAGTTGGGTTTTGGCATGCGCTTCGGCCTGCATAAAATAATCGGTAACCGCAGGTGCAAATTGATAAAAATCAACACCAACAAAAGGATCAACCACAACCACGCTGAGGATGGTCACCTTTGCTCCTGATAATTTTGCTAAAGAAAGTGCATGCTCAACCGCTGCATAGGAAATTGGAGAATCGTCAACAGGTACTAATATATTTTGATATGACATCTTATATTACTCCTTTATGGTTATAAAAAATGAAAGCATAAGATGTTGATAACATATTGAGTCTAGGTGAGCAAATCAGCATCGTTTGAAAAGTGATGATAAAACTGAAAATAATCTAGAAAAACAGGGGATTCCCCCCGCAAAATAGAGCGATAAGAAAATCACTGTATTTTTGTAATTCAGCTTAAGATGAACTTGAGATTCAACGAGAAAATTTGAGCGTTATTTAAATGAATAAGGAAGTGTTGTGTTACTCAATCTAGATGCCTTTAAGCAACAAAAATTTGACCAGATGGCAGCCAAAATCATGGCTGATCCAGACATGTATCTGGATTTTGATTCGGTTTCAGATTTTTATAAAGCGGCGTGGTTAGATGAGTTTCCGCAAGGCACGATATGGTCAGCCACTGGACTGGATGATGGTGCTGAACAATTTTATGCGGTGATTGAATATGGAGATCACTATCTGTATATCAGCCGAACAGAACGCGTTACGGTCAAATTAGGCATGCGTCATCATTACAATAAAAATAACTAATCCGAGCAGTCATCCATTTTTGCCAGATCAGATTTTGAGATGTAAATGAGAATGCTATACTTTTACGCAATGATGAAATCCTAATAAAACGAAATGGAAATTTAAAAATGGCACATCAATTTACGGTGAATGAAACAATTCATGGTGTTTCAATTGAGGACTTTTCACGGCTGGTGGCGGATACTTCATTGCATGAAGCAGTGTGCAAACGTATTCCTGGGGAAAATCTGGAAATTATTGAATCTGCGGTCAATGGTGATATTTATACTTTACGCCGTGAATACAATCTGGATGTGAATATTCCAGAGGTGGCAAAAAAATTATTAAAGAATGCATTTCGCTTAAAACGTTCTGACATTACACATTTGAAAAATTTAACTTCTACGGTTGAGTTGGGTGCGAACTTGCCTTTGGAAGCGAAAGGTGAGCGTAGCGTGACAGGCGACAGCGAAAAAGTGAATATCTCTTTAACGTGGACGGTTAAAGTAAAAGTACCGTTGATTGGCGGGATGTTAGAGAAGCATGCTGAAGGTGAAATTCGTAAATTCAGCAATCTTGAAATCGAAATTGTTGCAGATGAATTAAAGAAACATCTTTAATTTTTCAATAGTTAGAAAACTCTCCAATTGGGGAGTTTTTTTGTTTTTAGAAACGTAAGAAATAGGGAAGGATTGAAAGGATAATACCAATCACACTGATCATCGCCGTGCTATCAATAAAATAGGTAAACAGCATCAAGACTAAGCCACAGACCAACGGCACCGTCATTTTCTGCTTCTTTCCATATAGAAAATAGCCTAAGCCAATCGAGCTAAAGATGACACCTAGAAATAGTTGGGTTGCATTCATTGTCATTTGCCATCGTTATTTTTTTCGCAAATATATTATGACAATATTCTTAAATGAAAATTATGGTAACTCGATAAAATATCCAATACGATATTCTTCACTATTTGGTCAAAACAATTATAAGGGCGTGGGATGAGTGTAATTCTACCTGTAGCACAACGTGGTGAAGAGATTTTAAAAATTAAAGCGGCGGCGGTCGCGAACGGGGAATTTAACAGTGAATGGTTATTGCAACTGGCGTCTGCCATGCATGCGACCATGCTTGAGCGCAATGGCGTCGGGATTGCAGCGCCACAAGTCTATATTTCAAAGCGCTTAATTATTGTGGCCTCTCGACCGAATCCACGTTATCCCGATGCACCTGAAATGGATGCTGTGGTGATGGTCAATCCTGAGATTTTAGAATTTTCTCAAACGACCTGTTTGGGTGAGGAAGGCTGTCTCAGCGTGCCAAATGAACGTGGACAAGTTGAACGCGCGCAAGCGATTAAAGTCCGTTATTACACCTTACAGGGTGAAGTCATTGAAACCACTTTTGAAGGCTTTCCTGCACGTATTGTGCAGCATGAGGTTGATCATCTGGATGGGATTCTATTTGTCGAACGATTGAATTAATTTCTCTAACCAATGGCAAATTGGTTTCAGTTCCAGCCATGCATTGCGATCTTAAATCATTACAAAAGCTATAATTTTTATATGATCGGTACTCTGTACTATAGATTTATCTGAATAAAACTTGAAATGCTTAAAGGCTAGATGACCATGAAAACTCCTCTTCCTGATTATTTGGCACATGTGATCGATGCCTGTGATACTGATAACAGAGGAAATCTCGCCGATTATATTCCTGAGTTAGCCAACGCCAATCCCAACCGATTAGCGCTGGCATTGTCTACTGTTGATGGTGAAATCTATTCCGTTGGCGATGATGAAATTGAATTCACCATTCAGTCGATGTCTAAACCCTTCACGTATGCCTATGTGCTTCAACAGCTTGGTATTGATGCCGTATTAGAAAAAGTCGGCGTTGAACCTTCGGGCGAAGCATTTAATGAAATTTCATTGGGAAAAGATCGCCGTCCTAAAAATCCGATGATTAATTCGGGTGCCATCACTACACATTCTTTGATCCCACCAAAAGAAGATGTATCTGGCGCAGAAATTTTACGTCAGTTTATGAGCGAGTTGGCTGGTCGTGAACTGCAATTTGATGATGCGGTATATGAATCTGAGGTGAAAACTGCTTACCGCAATCTCTCGATTGGTTATATGTTGCGAACCGTAGGGATTTTAGAATCTGATCCTGTCGATATTGTGAATGGCTATATTCGTCAATGCGCGATATTAGTGACGGTTAAAGATCTGGTACGGATGGGCAGTGTTTTTGCCAATGGCGGGATTGATCCTAAAACTGGAAAACGCTTATTGAATCGTGCGGTGGTACGTCAAGTCCTGAGCGTGATGATGAGCTGTGGTATGTACGATGCAGCGGGAGATTGGCTCACAACGGTGGGCATTCCTGCTAAAAGTGGCGTGGCAGGTGGAATCTTGGGTGTATTACCGGGTCAGGTCAGCATAGCGGCTTTTTCTCCTCGACTCGATGAACATGGCAATAGTGTACGCGGCATCGATATCATGGAAAGACTCTCTCGTGATATGGGCTTGCATTTGATGGAAGGCACACCTTCTGCACAAACCATTGTACAGAGTCATTATCGCACTGGAAAAGATGCATCTTTGAGTGTGTATGTGCTTCGTGGCGTTTTGAAATTTACTGAAGCCGAAATGTTGTTACGGACCTTGCAATGTGAGCCAGACGATAACAGTAGCATCGTGATTGATTTATCGCAGATTTCCTTAATTCATGATGTTGGAAAACGAATGTTTTTGGAAGGCATTGATCGCTTGATTGATGATGGTCATAGTTTGCTGTTGGTTGACCCTGAGCAGCGTTTGGATAACGCGCGAACGCATAAAGATCGTGTCTTACATGTTTATCAGAATCTTGAGGATTTGATTGAGAAGCATAAAGAGCTGTAGGAGTAGAGAACCTATATTGAAATGATGTAGGTTCTAAATCAAGTTGATATATTGTGCTAGAGATGTTTGGATCAGATTGAGCATTTGTCTGTTTTAAAAGTAGGTATTGATGAAGCCTTATAATAAAAATCTCAATTAAGAAATTATGTTCCTAATCTGCCAACTCATCATGAATCCAGGTTAAAAACAGCTCAATTTTAGGAATAAACTGGTGGGTTCGTGGATAAACCAAATGATGAGCAGAGATAGGAATCGATAGCTCATCGGCAAAAACTCTAACCAACTTTCCAGATTCCAAATAATTTTGAGTAAGTAAATTACTTTCTAAAACAAAACCTAGTCCGTGTGTGGCTGCCTCAAGTGACATATAAGAGCGGTCAAAACTCAAAGTGTAGGGAAACTCAGGAATGCTTAAACCCTGATGGGCAAACCATTGGGGCCAAGTAACTAAGGTTGAACGCGATAAAATCAGTTCTTTCTTTAATAAATCTTGAGGTTTATGCACAGGACTACGTTCAAGTAACTTAGGAGATGCAAGCACTTCTAGCTTTTCATTACGAATGGTTCTGATTTCTACGCCTGTCCAGTTGGGCAAACCATGACGGATATCAATGTCAATCTTGTCACGGGTGAAGTGCAAATTTTCATATGAACATGACAAGTTGACCTGAATCATTGGAAATTTTTCTTTAAATGACTCAAGGCGGGGGAGTAACCAGAGCAAACCAAAACTTGGTGATGAATGAATATATAAACTGTCTTTCGGGCTTTTATCGGCAGCTTTTTCAGTCGCTAACATTAGGTTATGCAAAATGGTGGTGACATCTTGAAAATAGCGTTCGCCAGAAGGAGTCAGCGTCACACCACGAGCACCACGAATAAATAAACTCTGCCCAATCATTTCTTCAAGCTTAGCAATTTGATGACTCACTGCTGATGGCGTGAGATTTAAATTCTCGGCTGCCTTGGCAACATTGCCGAAACGGGCGGTTTGTTCAAAAGCCTGTAATGTTTTAATTGAAGGCATCTGATTGAAATTGTTTTCACTACTATCCATGAAATGATCCGTTTTAATCCCTAAAACTTATTTCAAAATAGCATAGGCATGAATTTTTTTCATGCCTTGTTGAATTCGAGCTAATTGCTGGGTTTTGTGAAAAAAGAGATTCTAAGTCAGAACTCAGGACATATAGCGTAAAAAGAGGATTGAACATGTTACTACAAGGAAAAGTGGCATTAATTACTGGCGCAGCATCAGAACGTGGAATTGGGCGAGCAACCGCAGAAATCTTTGCACAACAAGGTGCTAAAGTCATTATTGTTGATCTAGATCTTGCTCAAAGCCAAAACGCTGCAAAGGCACTTGGCGAAGGGCACTTGGGGCTTGCCGCAAACGTTGCGAATGAAGAGCAGGTCAAAGCAGCTGTTGAACAAGCGCTACAATACTATGGCAAGATTGATATTTTAATTAACAATGCTGGTATTACTCAGCCAGTTAAAACACTCGAAATCCAGCGCAATGACTATGACCGCATTTTAGATGTTAGCCTACGCGGAACACTGATTATGTCGCAAGCGGTTATTCCATCCATGAAAGCAAATGGTGGTGGAAGCATTGTATGCCTATCCTCAGTTTCAGCGCAGCGCGGTGGTGGTATTTTTGGCGGGCCACACTATAGTGCTGCCAAAGCAGGTGTATTAGGTCTGGCAAAAGCGATGGCACGTGAGTTTGGTGGTGACCAGATCCGTGTAAATTCTCTTACTCCCGGTCTAATCCAGACTGATATTACTGGTGGTTTAATGAATGATGACCGTCGTCATGACATTTTGGCAGGTATTCCTCTCGGCCGCTTAGGTAAAGCGCAAGATGTTGCAAATGCGGCATTATTCTTGGCAAGTGATCTGTCAGCTTACCTAACTGGTGTAACACTCGATGTAAATGGTGGCATGCTGATTCATTAATCGCTCGCCATTTAAAAACTAAAAATAGAATGATAGTCACAAGAGGATACTGTGGCTAAATGTAAAGGGATTCGCATGATGGATACAGTATTTTCATCTGAAGTAGATACAACGGTTCGTAAATCGGCGTATCGAAAAATTGCATTTCGGCTCATGCCATTTTTAATGCTTTGTTATTTTTGTGCCTATTTAGATCGAGTAAATGTGGGTTTTGCCAAGCTCCAGATGATGAGCGACTTACAGTTTAGTGAAGCTGTATATGGGCTAGGCGCAGGGATTTTCTTTATTGGTTATTTTCTTTGTGAAGTGCCAAGTAACATCGTACTACACAAGGTAGGTGCAAGACGTTGGATTGCCCGTATCATGATTACATGGGGTATTTTGTCAGGTTGTTTTGCCTTTGTTCAAACCGAATGGCAATTTTACACCTTACGTTTTTTACTAGGTGTCGCCGAAGCAGGTTTGGCCCCAGGGTTGTTGCTCTATCTCACTTACTGGTTCCCGTCTTACCGCCGTGCACGGATGACAGTTCTTTGGTTTATCGCGATTCCAATTTCGGGAATGATTGGTGGACCACTTTCAGGCTTAATCATGGACCGAATGAGCGGTGTACATGGCTGGTTTGGTTGGCAGTGGATGTTTGTGATCGAAGCTATTCCTACTGTGCTTGTTGGCCTATTGGTACTCGCTGTTTTAAAAGATTCAGTTCAAGACGCCAACTGGTTGACCCAAGACGAAAAAAACTTGGTGAAGCAAGAGCTTGCTCAGGATAACCAGCACAAAGAAGGTCATTCTAGCGTCAAAGAGTTCATCGCAGATAAACGCTTATGGCTACTGGCAGGTATTTATTTTTGTGTCGTGATGGGGCAATACGCCATTACATTTTGGCTACCAACTCTCATTCGTAACTCGGGCATTAGTGATAACTGGCATATCGGTTTGCTCACAAGCCTGCCTTATATATGTGCCATTGTGGTCATGATTTTGGCAGGGCGTAGCGGTGACCATTTCCAAGAACGCCGCTGGCACTTAATTATCCCGATGTGTGCAGGCGCTATAGCACTCACATTTGCAACTTTATTCGCTTCAAATCTAACGCTCTCTTTAATTTGCCTTTGCATCGCAGCCTCAGGTGTGCTGACGGCATCCTCTTTATTCTGGATGTTACCGACCAACTTTTTGGGTGGTGTTTCCGCAGCGGCAGGTATTGCAGCAGTGAATAGCTTCGCCAACCTCGCAGGCTTCTGCTCACCTTATCTAATTGGTTGGATCACCACCAACACAGGTTCAAATGCAATCGGCATGTTCTTAATCACAGCAGTATTAATTTTCGGTGCCAGTCTGGTTCTGCGTGTTCCAGCAAAACTGGTCAATCGTTAATAAGGAATAGAAAATGACAATATTAAATGTTGATAAAGCAGGCCAAATTGCCGAGTTGCAACAACGTGCCTACCACATTCGCCAACATGCTTTACGCATGGGGCAAGTACAAGGCCAAGGCTATGTTGGACAAGCATTAGGTGCAGCAGATCTACTTGCAGTATCTTATTTCCATGCCATGAAATATCAGCCAGAAAACCCAGAATGGGAAGGCCGTGATCGTTTTTATCTTTCTATTGGGCACTATGCAATTGCACTCTATGCAGCTTTAATTGAAGCAAAAATTATTCCGTTTGAAGAACTTGAAACCTACGGAGCCGATGACAGTCGGTTACCAATGTCGGGCATGGCCTCATATACACCGGGCATGGAAATTACAGGTGGCTCATTGGGTCATGGTCTTGGAATTGCAGTCGGCGCATGTTTAGGACTGAAACAGAAAAAGACGGATGCTTTTGTCTATAACTTACTGTCCGATGGAGAGCTAAATGAAGGTTCAACATGGGAAGCCGTAATGTCTGCTTCTCATTGGAAACTAGATAACTTGATTGCCATTATTGATGTGAATAATCAGCAGGCAGATGGGCACTCAAGCGAAATTTTAGCGTTTGAGCCCATTGTAGACCGTTGGCAGTCATTTGGTTGGTACACCCAACGCGTAGATGGCAATGACGTGGAAGCTTTACTTACGGCATTCGACCAAGCACGAAACCATGAGGGAACATGCCCACGTGTCATTATTTGTGACACCAAGATGGGTAAGGGCGTGTCGTTCTTGGAAAGCCGCGAAAAAACACACTTCATTCGTGTTGATGAACATGAGTGGGATGACGCTTTAAATATTTTGACCCACTACGGACAGTAAGGAATATACCATGAGCCAGTTAGCCAATCCTCCTAAGAAAAAACTAACCACTTCGGCAATGATTGCTTCTATTGCTGCCGAGGGCCAACCGACCAAACCCGCACCATTTGGACATGCACTGAATGCCTTGGCAAAAGAACGTGACGATATCGTAGGTTTGTCAGCAGATTTATCTAAATACACTGACCTGCATATTTTTGCTAAAGAAAACCCAGACAAGTTTTTCCAAATGGGCATGGCAGAACAACTTTTGATGAGTGCAGCAGCAGGACTTGCTCGTGAAGGATTTGTTCCTTTTGCAACAACTTATGCCGTATTTGCATCACGCCGTGCCTACGATTTTATTTGTATGGCAATTGCGGAAGATAACCTGAATGTCAAAATTGTAGCAGCTCTTCCGGGATTAACCACAGGTTACGGCCCAAGTCATCAGGCAACGGATGATATTGCGATTTTTCGTGCAATGCCGAACCTCATGATCATTGACCCTTGTGATGCCTTGGAAATCGAACAAGCGATTTCTCAAATTGCCGCTCATAATGGTCCTGTATATATGCGTCTATTGCGTGGGCAGGTTCCATTAGTACTCGATAAATACAATTACCAGTTTAAATTGGGTAAGGCACAGGTGATTAAGCCGGGTAAAGACTTACTCATCATTTCGACTGGCTTATTGACCATGCGTGCACTTGAGGCAGCCGAAGAGCTTGAAAAAGAGGGCATTGAGGTTTCAGTGTTGCATGTACCTACGATTAAACCTTTAGATGAACAAACTATTTGGGATGAAGTTTCAAAAGGTAGCCGACCTGTCTTAACTGCTGAAAATCACTCAGTCATTGGCGGGTTAGGCGAAGCAGTTGGTTCACTACTTCTAAGAAATGGACAACATCCTCGCTTCGATATGATTGGTTTGCCAGATGCATTTTTAGATGCAGGGGCATTACCCACTTTGCATGATCGCTATGGTATTTCAACTGAAGCAGTTAAAGAGAAGATTAAGGCACATTTGAAGTAAAAAGATTAAATTTTCAAATTGAAAAGGGCGTGATGGATTTCCTTCACGCCCTATTTTTTAATCAGGTTTATTTATATCAACTTAACCAATCGAATCATCTAAATTCGGTGCTAACCAACGCTTCGCTTCATCCAGTGTCCAGCCTTTACGCTTTGCATAATCCTCAAGCTGATCTTGAGAAATCTTGCCCACATTAAAGTATTCACTTTCAGGATGCGAATAATAGAAACCACTGACAGAAGAAGGTGGCATCATCGCAAAGTGTTCAGTTAACTTGGTGCCGATCTTCGCTTCCGAACCTAACCAGTCAAATAATACTGCTTTTTCAGAATGCTCTGGGCAAGCAGGGTAACCTGGTGCAGGACGAATACCGACATATTTCTCTTTGATCAATTCTTCATTGCCCAAAGTCTCATCGGCCTTATAGCCCCAGAATTCTTTACGGATACGCTCATGCAAATGTTCTGCAAAAGCTTCGGCAAAACGGTCGGCCAAAGACTGAACCAGAATCGCTGAGTAATCATCACCTTTGGCTTTATATTCATTTGCCAATTCTTCAGCACCAAAGATCGATACAGTGAAACCACCAAGATAATCGGTATTGTCTTTAGAAGTACTAATAAAGTCCGCTAAAGATAAATTTGGTTTGCCTGTGACTTTGTCTGACTGTTGACGAATATGCTCAAAGGTATGCGTAACCTTTTGACCAGCTTCATCAAACACACTCACTGTATCCGCACCTGTACGTTGTGCAGGGTATAAACCAAATACAGCACGCGCATCGAAACGGTTATTCTCGATAATGTCTTTCAACATCGCTTGCGCTTGGTTATACAAATCAGTGGCTGCTTCACCCACAACTTCATCTGTCAGGATTTTCGGGAATTTACCTGCCAAGCTCCAAGAGATAAAGAATGGTGTCCAGTCAAAGTACTCAACCAAGGTCGCCAATGGATAATTGGTAATGACTTGCGTGCCTAAAGTATTTGGAATTGGTGGCACATAGTTGTCATCCACCTTGAAACCATTTTCAATTGATTCGGCATAGCTGAGTTTGGCTGCTTTCGGTTGCTTATTGGCTAAGCGTTCACGAATCTTGGCATATTCAGCGCGATGTTCTGCAATAAAGTTGCCACGCATTTCTTTAGAGAGCAGGGTCGTTGCCACACCGACTGCACGCGAAGCATCGGCCACATAAATCACCGCATCGTTTTGATACTGAGGATCAATTTTTACTGCTGTGTGTGCTTTCGATGTGGTTGCGCCACCAATCAACAGTGGAATGTCAAAGCCTTTACGTTGCATTTCTTTGGCAACAAACACCATTTCATCTAAAGATGGGGTGATCAAACCAGATAAACCGATGATGTCACATTTCTCATCAATCGCGGTTTGCAGGATTTTTTCCGCAGGTACCATCACGCCAAGGTCAACGATGTCATAACCATTACAACCCAAGACCACACCCACGATATTTTTACCAATATCGTGTACGTCACCTTTAACAGTTGCCATCAACACTTTACCTTTGGACTGGCTACCTGTTTTTTCAGCTTCGATGTACGGATTCAGCCAAGCGACAGCTTGCTTCATCACACGCGCAGATTTCACCACTTGCGGCAAGAACATTTTACCTGAGCCGAACAAGTCACCGACTACGTTCATGCCATCCATCAATGCACCTTCAATTACATCGAGTGGACGCTTGGCCTTTAAACGGGCTTCTTCGGTATCTTCATCAATATAAGTAGTGATACCTTTGACTAGGGCATATTCAAGACGCTTTTCAACAGATTCATTACGCCATTCAAGGTTTTCAGCTTCGCGTTGTGCGCCACTATGACCACGGTATTTTTCAGCCACTTCAAGCAGTTTTTCTGTGGCATTTTGACCTGATTCACCTTGGTTCTGGTTCAGAACAACATCTTCAACCGCTTCTTTCAGTTCTTTTGGAATATCATCATAAATCGCCATTTGACCTGCGTTCACGATCCCCATAGTCATGCCTTGCTTGATGGCATGGTATAGGAATACTGAGTGAATCGCCTCACGGACAGGCTCATTACCACGGAAGGAGAAGGAAACGTTCGATACACCGCCTGAAATCATGGCATGTGGCAAGTTCTGTTTGATCCAGCCCGTAGCTTCAATAAAGTCGACGCCATAGTTGTTGTGTTCTTCGATCCCTGTTGCGACAGCAAATACGTTCGGGTCAAAAATAATATCTTCAGCAGGGAAGCCGACATCATTGACTAAAACATCATAAGAGCGTTTACAAATTTCACGCTTACGTGCAGCGGTATCGGCCTGACCTGCTTCATCAAAAGCCATGACAATAATCGCAGCACCATACTGGCGGCATAGGCGTGCTTTTTCGACAAACTCGTCATATCCTTCTTTTAAGGAAATCGAGTTGACGACAGGTTTACCTTGTACACACTTTAAGCCTGCTTCAATGATTTCCCATTTTGATGAGTCAATCATGATCGGTACGCGAGAGATATCAGGTTCAGAAGCAACCAGATTGAGGAAATGCACCATCGCATTTTGCGAATCGAGCATCCCTTCATCCATGTTAATGTCGATAATTTGCGCACCCGCTTCAACTTGTTGCTGAGCTACTTCCAAAGCTTCAGCAAAGTTTTCTTCACGAATGAGACGCAGGAACTTTTTTGAACCCGTCACGTTGGTACGTTCACCAACATTCACGAATAAGGAATTTTCATCAATATTAAAGGGTTCTAAACCGCTTAAGCGGCAAGCAGGAATAGTTTCAGGCACTTGGCGTGGCTGAATGTCTTTGACTGCATTATAAATCGCACGGATGTGGTCGGGTGTAGTACCACAGCAGCCACCAGTAATGTTGATCAAACCGCTTTCAGCAAATTCTTTAATGAATGCTGCGGTTTGTTCTGGAGTTTCATCATATTCACCGAAGGCGTTCGGCAAGCCCGCGTTCGGATGGGCTGAAATAAAGGTATCTGCAACATCAGCAATGGTTTTGATGTGTGGACGCATGGCATCTGCACCAAGGGCACAGTTAAAACCAATTGACAGTAAATCACCGTGACGAACCGAGTTCCAGAACGCTTCTGCGGTTTGACCCGTTAAAGTACGGCCTGATGCATCGGTAATAGTGCCCGAAATCATCAATGGCAGTTCATGACCGATGTGCTTGAAGACTTCTTTCACTGCAAAAATCGCTGCTTTACAGTTTAAGGTATCGAATACGGTTTCGATCAACAGAATGTCTGCACCACCTTCGATCAGGGCATGCGCTGCCTCAATATAGTTTTCTTTTAATTCATCAAAGGTAATATTACGGAATGCTGGATCGTTGACATTTGGCGAGATTGAACAGGTACGCGATGTTGGGCCAAGGACACCTGCAACAAAACGAGGTTTATCTGGGGTTGAATACTTGTCACATGCGGCGCGAGCTAAACGCGCTGCTTCACGGTTGATCTCTGGCACGAGGTCTTCCATGTGATAGTCTGACATCGAAACGCGTGTGCCGTTAAAGCTGTTGGTTTCGATAATATCTGCGCCTGCATCGAGATAGGCTTCATGAATGCCTTGAATGATTTGCGGCTGTGTTAATACCAATAGGTCATTATTGCCTTTCAGGTCTGATGCCCAATCTGCAAAACGTTCACCACGATAATCTTCTTCTTCTAATTTATGGCGTTGAATCATCGTTCCCATCGCACCATCAATAATCAGGATACGTTGGGCAAGAAGTGATTGTAGGGTGGCAAGCGTGGACATGAAGGAACCCCAGTAGCTGATGAAGATAAAAAGCAGGGGCATTGTAACAGAAGAGATGCTAATGCGCTTATTTTCAGCAAGCTAGAGTATGATTTATGGGGTCACATGAAAAATGTCATAAAAGCTTCATTAAGTTGTCATAATTGAACGGAATAATGCTTAAAAAGCCAACAACTTATTCGAAATATGACAAAAATATGTCATCTTTCGTAGCATTTGTTGCAAAATCAGACAAACAGTTTTGTTGTACTTTTAAGGTTTGTAATGCATTGTTTTTTCTTGATTAAAATTAAAAATGTGGTGAAATTATCGTAAAAAAACACAAAAAAACAGGGTAAAAATATGAAATTTTGGCTTTATGTGACAGTCCTTTGTCATATAATTGTCATAATTTAATTAAACAATACAGAGGATTTTATTATCCTCTCACCGTCTACATGAATTCTAATCTTCCTCCTGTTTCGGATTCACCGCTTGCCAGTTCTCAGGCAAAATCGACGAATGTACATGTACCAACACCGAAATTTTTTATGCCGGTGTTTTTGACAATTATTGTTGCAACACTGATTTATATCGGTTTTCAGTTAAGTGCTGATCTGGCACATGTACCGCCGTTAAGTTTATATTCAGTTATTCTTTTATCGACGGCACTTTTCATCGCTTTAGGCTTTGAATTTGTAAATGGTTTTCACGATACGGCAAATGCTGTAGCGACGGTTATTTATACCAATGCATTACCTGCGCCAGCAGCAGTCATGTGGGCTGGCTTCTGTAACTTCCTTGGAGTTATGGTTGCGAGCGGTGCGGTTGCATACGGTATTATTGCATTACTTCCTGTAGAAATGATCATGAATGTCGGCAGCGGCGCTGGCTTCGCGATGGTTTTTGCATTGTTAATCGCGGCGATTCTCTGGAATCTAGGCACGTGGTTCTTAGGAATTCCTGCATCAAGTTCACACACTTTAATCGGTTCGATTTTAGGTGTGGGCATCATGAATCATATCTTGAATGCGTCTGCTGGTGCGACCAGTAGTGGCATCGATATTGATCAGGTGATTAAGGTTGGTAAGGCTTTACTCTTCTCGCCATTGATTGGTTTTGCGTTTGCAGCCGTTCTATTCTTGTTGGTGAAGAAAGTCTTTAAACGTCAAATGGAGCTGTTTCAGCCACCAGAAGGCAATAAGCCACCACCACCGCTAATTCGTGCGATCCTGATTTTTACTTGTACAGGTGTAAGTTTTGCGCATGGTTCAAACGATGGTCAAAAAGGCATGGGCTTAATCATGTTGATCTTGATCGGTTTAGTACCATTGGCTTACTCATTGAACAAAAATCTGGATGCACAACATTTACAGTCTTTTGAGCAGCTTTCTGCCCAAACTGCTGTGGTTTTGAATGTTAATCAAAACGAACTGACAGATGAAAAAGCACGTGATGTATTAACCAAATATATCCAAACAAAAGAACAAACCGCTGAAGTTGTTCCTGCGCTTGCAAGCATGACATCACATATTGGTACACGTGTTGCGGGCTATGGTGATCTTAAATTGATTCCAGAAGCGGCAGTCAGTGAAATCCGTAATGACATGTATTTGAGTACGACAACATTCAAACGTTTAGACAAAGCTGAAGCTTTACCAGCAATGGATCAAGATCAGGCGAAAGTTGTAAAAGAATACCGTAATAGCCTAGATTCATTCCTTCAGTACATTCCGAACTGGGTTAAAGTTGCAGTAGCGCTTGCACTTGGTCTAGGGACTATGGTGGGCTGGAAACGTATTGTTGTGACTGTCGGTGAACGTATTGGTAAGAACCATATGACTTACGGTCAGGGTATGTCTGCCGAGCTAGTGGCAATGAGTACGATTGCTGCGGCGGATGGTCTTGGTATGCCAGTGTCTACTACTCACGTTTTAAACAGTGCGGTAGCGGGTACCATGGTTGCGAATAAATCAGGTCTGAACTTCGCAACAGTGAAAACCATTCTTTCTGCATGGGTCTTCACTTTACCAGCAACGATTGCATTGTCTGGTGGTTTATACTGGTTATTCTTGCAGTTTGTCTAATGATGCTGAATCATTAGATTAGAATGAAATTTAAGGCTTTGCTTCGGCAAGGCCTTTTTTTATGGGTATTGATTGATAGTGTAGTTAGGGGCTATAGATTTGAGTGGGTTTTAAAGCTCACTGAGAGATTAATCTTAAGGCGTATTGTTTAGGTAGCATCAACTGTTTTTAACAGGCGTAGAAGCGATTTTAGGTAGATAATTGGCGCACTAAAAATATCACTACGATAGAGATGGTCTAGGCGAGATTTAAAATGCTTCTAATAAAAGGGCTTTCTTCCCCAAATGAGGAATATTTTTTTAAGATATTATCCGTTAGTATCAATAGACAGACCGTGCTAGGTTGTGCTGTTTGTTATTCATAAGAACTCTATTTTTGTTGTTTTACACTCCGCCATTCTCTATAGAGAATGGCTTTTTTTAGCTTTGGTAAAAATAAAGCCCATAAAAAAAGAGCTATCGAAATAGCTCTTTTTCATTTCACAAGACCATTAAGCTTGTTGAATACCTGCAACAACCCAATCTTGTTGTGAACCGGCAGGTTTTACAAAATGCCAGATTTCAGCAAAAGGTTGTGGCAAGCTGTTTAGATCTTCACTTACTGTACCCGTAAAGCGTACGCTCACGACATATTGACCATTTTCAGTTGTGCTTTCGACAACCATCGCATTGAGATTGCTAAATTCAGCAACGTCTTGATCTTGGTTTGCCATAATGTCGCTATGCATTGAACTATAAAGCTCAGGCGTTAAATAACGACGGATTTCTTCGACATTGCTTGCGCTGTTTACCGATTGAATATGGTTAAAACGTTGACGTGCAATACGTAAGAATGCAGCAGGCTCAGTACCATCTGGTAATTGATTGCCACTGCTCATAGAGGCGCCACCAAATGGTGCTTGAGGAGCCGCAGTACCACCCGCTACAGATTGACCAAAAATATTGGTGTTATCTGCTGATTGACGTGGCGCTGCTTGAGGTGGAACCTGACGGCCAAAGTTGTTTTGACCGCCATTGTTTGGAGCGTAAGGATTATTGGTTGCTAATTTTTTTTTTGCGCCCAATCTGCGGAACACAAAGAAGGCGATTGCAGCAGCGAGAAGCACCCAAATCCAGCCAGGAATACCACCTTTTTCTTCCTGTTGCTGTTGAGCTTGCTGAGCAGCTTCTTGCTCAGTCGCTGTTGGGTTATGTTGTTTGTCATCCGCCAATGCATTGGCAGCTACAGCACCGACTGCTGCACCTGCAACACCCGCAGCAACCATAGAGCCCACACCTGGACCTGATCTTTGAGGCGCAGTTTGTTGTTGAGGCGCTGGAGCTGCTTGACGTGACGGCTGATAAGATTGGCTAGATGAACTAGATCTGCTCATACCATGGCTTTTACCGCCACCCGCACGTTTTGCTTCTGCAAGCGGTGCAGCGACCAAAGTTGCCATCAAAAGAGCTGCCATCAAGCCACGCTGGTGTACTTGCATCGAAAATTCCTATTTAAATTCAATTTGTAAATGTATTTATGAAGGTATTTACATAGAATTTCAACTAGAAAAGTATGTTTTTTTATGTCAGACGCTGATCATAATTCATCACTGAGCTGCATTGCTTCCGTTAAGGCTTCATGCAAACGTGCAACAGCAATGATTTGTACACCATCAATCGATTTTTGTGGCGCATTACCTCTTGGTAAAATCACATACTTAAAGCCATGTTTTGCAGCTTCTTTTAAGCGTTCCTGACCATTGGGTACAGGACGAATTTCACCTGATAAACCAACCTCACCAAAAACCGCTAATTGTTGCGGCAGGGCTTTGCCTCGCAAGCTTGAAGCACAGGCCAGTAATACGGCCAAGTCAGAACCTGTCTCGGTAATTTTCAGACCACCCACCACATTGACATAAACATCTTGCCCAGAAGTTTGTACACCACCGTGTCGGTGCATGACTGCTAGTAGCATATTTAAGCGGTTCTGTTCGAGACCCAGTGCAACTCGACGAGGCTGCCCATGTGCATCATCGACCAAAGCTTGAACTTCAACAAGAAGTGGGCGAGTACCTTCACGGCTAATCATCACGATTGAACCCGGAATGGCTTCATCATAACGACTCAGGAAAATTGCAGATGGATTGGCTACTTCACGTAAGCCTTTATCAGTCATGCCGAATACGCCCAGTTCATTGACTGCACCAAAACGGTTCTTGACTGCACGAATCATACGGTAACGCGAGTCAGATTGGCCTTCAAAATAAAGCACACAATCGACCATATGTTCTAAAACACGTGGGCCAGCAAGCGCACCTTCTTTGGTTACATGACCAACAAGAAATAAGGCAGTGCCGCTATTTTTCGCAAAACGTGTCAATAAAGCTGCGGATTCTCGAATTTGAGACACGCCGCCTGGGGCCGACTGTAAGGTTTCGGTATACAGCGTCTGAATCGAATCCAGAATTGCAACAGCAGGACGTTCTTGTGCCAGTACTTCACAAATCCGTTCGACACAGGTTTCAGCCATGACTTTGAGCGAATCAGTGGGTAAATCAAGACGTTGTGCCCGTAAGGCCACTTGAGACAGTGATTCCTCGCCCGTGACATAGAGGGCAGAACTTTTTTTACTGGCCATATGCGTTGCGGTCTGCAACAGGATGGTTGACTTACCAATACCCGGGTCACCACCAATCAATACGACTGAGCCTGTGACCAAGCCGCCACCCAATACGCGATCAAACTCACTAATACCAGTTTGTAGGCGAGTTTCGTGTGTAACCGAGATCTGGTTGAGGGTGGTGAGGTTTGCTACTTGTCCCGCATAACCGCCGCCCATTTTAGGTTGACTACGATGCGTAACAACAGGTTCGACACGAACTTCTAACAGACTGTTCCATTCTCCACATTCAGAACATTGACCAGCCCATTTGGGGTGATCCGCACCACACTGTTCGCAGCGATAAACCGTTTTAATTTTTGCCATAAGATAAAATTGAAAAAATTCTTTAGATTGGTTAAAAAGAGTTAGGACGAAAATTTAAGCAAGATGCTGAGTACTCTATGCATGGATAAAAAAGGAGACAGCACAGTTTCGTCATTCATGGGTTAAAGGGAACTGCTCAGGAAAATAACATGATATACAACTTTTACAAGCTATAGACGATGTGTTTTTAGCAACTTGTTTTTTTGTTCAATTCACTTTTCCCTTGAAGGGTTTAGGCAAATCGATTGCCTTTGTCTTGTGAAAGGCGTGGCATAGATATTGCTCATATTTAAATAAATGAAAATTTAGCAGTCGCTACTTTTTAAATAAATCATAAAGGTTGATATTTATGAGTGCAGCAGAAATTGTGGATTGGGCAAATAGTATTATCTGGAGTAAAGCCCTAATCTATTTGTGTTTAGGTGCAGGTTTATTTTTTTCTATTTTGACTCGATTTGTACAGGTGCGCCAAATTAAGGAAATGGCAAGGCTGTTAATACATGGTTCATCTTCAGCGCAAGGGATTTCATCATTCCAAGCTTTATCTGTTTCTCTATCTGGGCGTGTTGGTGTAGGTAATATTGCAGGTGTGGCGGCTGCAATCGGATTTGGTGGGCCAGGTGCCGTCTTCTGGATGTGGTTGGTCGCATTTCTAGGTGCAAGTACTGCCTATGTCGAATCAACACTCGGTCAAATCTACAAGGTGGAGTATCAGGGTGAATATCGTGGTGGGCCAGCATTTTATTTTGACCGAGGCCTTGGACAGCGCTGGTTAGGGATTTTGTTTGCTGTTGCAGCGATCATTTCCTGTGGTCTATTTTTACCGGGGATTCAGGCCAATGCAGTCGGGAATGCTTTTACTCAGGTTACGGGTGAAGGCGCGATCGTATTTGGTAATATCGGCGCATATAAGTTATTGGCACTGGTTGTGATCGTAACCTTATTGGCGATCATTATTTTTGGAGGCATTAAGCGGATTGCTCGTTTTGCCGAGCTGGTCGTACCTTTTATGGCAGCAGGTTATATCTTGATGGCTGTTATTATTGTCGTGATGAATATTCAAGAATTACCGGGTGTCATTAAACTGATTTTCGAAGATGCTTTTTCTCCGATGGCGGGTGTAGGTGCCGCGATTGGCTGGGGTGTGAAACGTGGTATTTATTCCAATGAGGCAGGACAGGGTACAGGGCCACACGCAGCAGCAGCGGCAGAAGTTCAGCACCCTGCACAGCAAGGTTTTGTGCAATCATTTTCGATTTATGTAGATACCTTATTCGTGTGTTCTGCCACTGCTTTTATGATTTTAATTACAAGCACGTATAACGTACAAGGCACTCTAGAGGCAGGCCAGTTTATTGTGCAGAATGTTGCACCAGCTACTGAAATCGGTTCACCAGCCTTTACACAAATGGCAGTGAGTACGGTCTTTGGTGGCTTTGGGCAGATATTTGTGGCTTTAGCTGTGTTTTTCTTCGCTTTTACGACCATCGTGGCGTATTACTATATTGCTGAAACCAACATTACCTATTTGAGCTATATCACCAAGACACCGTCATTATTATTCATCACCAAATGCTTCATTATGATTTCTGTGGCTTATGGTGTGGTCAGTGCGACAGGTTATATTTGGGGCATTGGTGATCTTGGCGTTGGCTTGATGGCATGGATCAATATCATTGGTATTATTGTCACTTATTTTATCTGGAAGCCAACCATCAAAGCGCTGAAAGATTATGAAGAACAACAAAAAGCTGGAGTTAAGGAGTTTATATTTGATCCAGTTAAGTTGGGCATCCGAAATGCGACATTCTGGGAAGAGCGTCTCAAAAACCAACAGAAGTCATCATCTAATGATTGATATATAAATTAATATTTTTCTCTTATAAAAGAAGTGGCCGCGATAGCCGCTTCTTTTTATGCACCGTTGTTTTCGAGATGAGCAAGTTGCCCTCACAAGTTCATTGTATTGTTTTGGCCTTGTGCGTATGATCGAATTCAATTGTATTTAACTTGACAAATACAGGTAAAAAATTGCTTAGCTAAAGTCAGCCAAATTATAGATAACGAGAAAAGATACCGAAAATAGTACGAATCGTTATTGAGAGCGGACTTTGGTTAATGAACTAAAAACACTGGAGAGTTTTTGCAAAATGTCGAATCAAAATCTGAGTGAGGCTGCTGAGCAAAGCGGACTTCACCGTAGTCTATCTAATCGACATCTACAGTTGATTGCGATTGGCGGTGCAATCGGAACAGGGCTGTTCATGGGGTCGGGTAAAACGATTAGTTTAGCTGGACCATCTATTCTGTTTATTTATATGACCATTGGTTTGATGGTGTTCTTCGTAATGCGTGCATTAGGAGAACTATTACTATCTAACCTGAACTACAAATCTTTTATCGATTTATCGACGGATTTAATTGGCCCGTGGGCAGGTTATTTTGTCGGTTGGACTTACTGGCTCTGTTGGGTCACGATTGGTATCGCAGATTTATCCGCCATTATTTACTATCTGGAATTCTTTAATGGTGGGGAATCCTTCACGCCATTAGGTGGTTTACTGATTAGTACTGTGGCAATCATGTTTGTCTTAGGCCTGAACTTGGTGACCGTAAAATTATTCGGTGAAATGGAGTTCTGGTTTGCGATGGTGAAGATCACAGCGATTATTGTCTTGATCGCAGTCGGTCTTTGGATGATCTTTACTGGGTTTACCAATGCTTCTGGTACAGTTGCAAGTGTTTCGAATCTCTGGACACATGGTGGGATGTTCCCGAAAGGTCTTGATGGCTTTTTAGCGGGCTTCCAGATTGCCATTTTCGCCTTTGTTGGTGTGGAATTGGTGGGTACAACCGCTGCTGAAACTCAGGATCCTAAACGTAACTTGCCAAAAGCAATTAACTCGATTCCAATCCGTATCATCATTTTCTATGTATTGGCATTATTTGTGGTGATGTGTGTAACCCCTTGGGATCAGATCAATCCTAAAGTCAGCCCATTCGTCAACATCTTCTCACAAGCGGGTATTGCATCAGCTGCGATTATCATGAACTTGGTGGTGTTATCTTCGGTGATGTCATCCATGAACAGTGGTGTCTTCTCGACTAGCCGTATGTTGTTTGGTCTATCTACAGATCAGCAAGCACCGAAGTTATTTGGAAAACTATCTAAATCTGCTGTCCCTTCAAAAGCATTGATTTTCTCGTCAATCTGTATCTTTATCGGTGCATTCGTACAGTTCGTTTATAAATTACAGACAGGGACGAACGATGAAGTAACGGCATTTACGCTTGCAACAACGCTTTCAACAATTCTGTTCATCTGTGTATGGATCATTATTATGTGGAGTTATATTAACTACCGCAAAAATCGTCCAGAGTTGCATGCACAATCAAGCTTTAAACTTCCTGGTGGCGTGTTCACATGCTGGGTCGTGATTTTATTCTTCCTTGCAACGATCTACTTCCTTGCATTGGATGAAACCACATTAGAATCACTAAAAGTGAGCCCGATCTGGTTTGTCATTCTGGCAATTGGTTATTTCTTCTATAAGAAAAAATAAGCAAGCACTGGACTGAATACTTAAAGCGTCGACCTTAAAGTCGGCGTTTTTTTATGGTTATTGCCTGATTCATTCAAGTTTAGACTTTAGCCAATCAAATGATCACGCTATACTGCTCCGAATTGTAAAAGTTAGGTGCTCAGATGCTTAAAGCCATTTGTTCTATCAGTTTATTATTAAGCAGTATTGTTTTAACTGCCTGTGGCCAGACGGGTGAATTACATTTACCATCTGATCCAAACCAAGACAAACGCGCAAAATATTTGCTTTATAAAAATGAAGCATCTCAGGCTAAAACTTCATCTGTTGTAAGCAAAGATGAAGTCGAAGAGGCAAGTCAGGCAACATCATCCACGACGCAATAACAAACCATCTCACCTTAAGTTTGTAAATAAGGACATCTTCATGAGTTTCACTCGCATTAATGGAGTATTGCATGCTGAGCAATGTTCACTCGATCAGCTCGCACAGCAATATGGCACGCCTTTATATGTTTATTCAAAAGCAACTTTTGAAAAGCATTATTTGGATATGCATCGTGCTTTTGATTTTATTGATCATCAAATCTGTTTTGCAGTGAAGTCAAACTCAAATCTGGCTGTTCTTAATGTATTGGCAAAAGTGGGCGCAGGTTTTGACATCGTTACAGGTGGCGAATTGGCGCGTGTACTGGCAGCCGGTGGTGAGCCTTCAAAAATCGTATTCTCTGGTTTGGGTAAATCTGAAGCAGATATCGAAAAAGCTTTAAATGTTGGCATTGCCTGTTTCAATGTGGAGTCACATGCCGAGCTGGATCGTATTCAGAAAGTGGCAGCAAAACTAGGAAAGAAAGCACCGATTTCTTTACGTGTAAATCCTGATGTTGATGCCAATACCCATCCTTATATCTCAACTGGCTTGAAAGAAAATAAGTTTGGTATCCCAAGCGATACGGTGAATGAAACTTACCAATATGCCGCGTCATTGCCGAATCTTGAGATTATTGGGATCGATTGCCATATTGGTTCACAGTTGACGGAAACCAAACCCTTTGTCGATGCGCTTGATCGTGTCATTTTAATGATTGAGCAGTTGAAAAGTCTGGGGATTAACCTCAAACATATTGATATCGGTGGTGGTTTGGGCGTGCGTTATAAAGATGAAACGCCGCCAAGTGTTGAAGAATATGCCAATGCGATGCGTCCTGCTTTAGAGAAGCTTGGTTTGAAAGTGTATATGGAACCAGGCCGTAGTATTTCTGCTAATGCAGGCGCATTATTAACGAAAGTTGATCTATTAAAACCGACCAACCATCGTAACTTTGCCATTATTGATGCAGCAATGAATGACTTGATTCGTCCTGCGCTGTATGAAGCGTGGATGGATATCCAATCGGTGAACTCGAATACTGATGTTGAAGTGAAAACTTGGGACTTGGTCGGTGCGATCTGTGAAACTGGTGATTTCCTCGGTAAAGAGCGTGACTTGGCACTTCAGGAAAATGATGTGCTGGCGGTGCTGGGTGCAGGTGCATACGGTTTTGTAATGAGCTCTAATTATAATACCCGTGGCCGAGCTGCTGAAGTTATGGTCAATGGTGATCAAGCCTATTTAATTCGTGAGCGTGAAACCATAGAATCACTTTGGGAAAAAGAGCGTTTATTGCCTGAGGAATAAGTTGAGATGTATTTAGAATTTACCAAAATGCATGGTTTGGGCAATGATTTTATGGTCGTTGACCTCGTTACCCAGCGAGCTTATTTAGATACGGTCACGATTCAGCGTTTGGCAGATCGTCATTTTGGGGTGGGTTTTGATCAGCTATTGATCGTTGAGCCACCAGATTTACCTGATGTTGATTTTAAATATCGAATTTTCAATGCCGATGGCTCTGAAGTTGAGCAGTGCGGTAATGGTGTACGTTGTTTTGCCCGTTTTGTACATGAGCGTCAACTGACCACTAAAACTAAAATCCGTGTGCAAACCAAAGCAGGGATTGTTGAACCTGAATTGGGTGCCAACGGTTGGGTACGCGTCAATATGGGACAACCGAAGTTTCTTCCAGAAGAAATTCCATTTGTGACTCAAGAGCATGAAGATATTGAAGGCTTATATGCACTTGCATTAGCTGACAATCAAAGCATTAATATTGATGTAGTGAATATGGGAAATCCGCATGCGGTGACCATTGTTCCTGATGTATTAACGGCAGATGTAGAACGTATGGGCCCACAAGTGGAATCTCATTCGCGTTTCCCTGCACGTGTCAATGCTGGGTTTATGCAGATCCTTGATGAAAAGCATATTCGTTTACGTGTGTATGAACGTGGTGTTGGCGAGACTTTGGCTTGTGGTACAGGTGCTTGCGCCGCTGCTGTCAGTGGTATGCGCCGTGGCTTACTTGCCAATGAAGTTGAAGTTCAACTTGCGGGTGGTAAATTACACATTGCTTGGCGTGAAGGTGATGTAGTGTGGATGACAGGCCCAACCACGCATGTCTATGATGCCCGTCTGGATTTAAGATATTTCCAAGGCTGAGCATCTTGGATTTAAAAAAGCGCGTTTTAATCAACGCGCTTTTTTATACTTTATCGTTTGCTGAATGCCAGCTTGAGTGCAAACAGGATAAAAATACTGCCAGTGATACGATCCATATATTTAATGAATTTTGGTCGTTTTAGATAAGCTGAAATGGATTGCATTGCAGCGATCAGGAAAATAGACCAGATCAGTCCAATCACCACATGAATCATCACCAAGCCCATGGTCCAGATGATTGGAGATGAGGACTGCGGGATAAATTGGGGTAAGAAGGAAATATAAAAAATACCAACTTTAGGATTGAGCAAATTGCCCCAGAAGCCTTTGATGAACCAGTTCTGCGTTACGGTTGTTTCATTGATATCGGCAAGTTGGGTACGAGGTTTTAACAGCAGATTTAAACCTAACCACGTCAGATAGATTGCGCCCATCCATTTTAAAAGATTAAAGGCGATATCTGAGGTCATTAATAAGGCACCTAAGCCACAAGCCACGATGATTCCCCAAACAATACAACCCAGATTAATACCCAAGGCTGCCTGAAAAGCTTTAGCTTTACCTTCCAGCGTTGCGGTACGGATAATCAGTGTTGTATCTAAACCTGGCGTAAGTGTAAGCAGAGTAATTGCAACAAGATAGGGAATAAGCATGGTTGTCATTGATCAAGCACCATTTAAAACTTAAAAATGATTGTAGTACAGTGCAATAGATTGTTCGAGAAGGTTGTGGATGAATAGGAGGAAAAATTTGCTAGACTGTACTCAGCTTTATTTATCAGCATGGAGAGTCATTTGGAAACCCCTGCAAAACTACTGTCCATGTGGTTAAAAGAACGTATTATTCAAAATCAGTCGGAACATACCATTTCGGCCTATCAACGTGACTTAACTGATTTCTTTCATTTCTGCGAACAAAAACAATTACAACTACAAGATATTGAAGCATCGGATTTGAGAGAGTATCTGGCTGCCCGTGTTGAGCGGGATCAATTGAGCTCTAGCAGTCTACAGCGGCATTTGACATCTATTCGCCAATTTATGAAGTGGGCAGAGCAAGGGCAGTATCTTGAGCAGAATCCATCTGAAGATTTTAAGTTAAAGCGTCAACCGCGGCCTTTACCAGGGATGATCGATATTGAGACGGTTCATCAAATTCTAGATCAGGCGCCCCCTGAAAAACCGATTGAGCAGCAATTGTGGCTGCGCGATAAAGCAATGCTGGAACTATTATATTCCAGTGGTTTGCGTCTGGCTGAATTGCAAGGCTTAACCATTAAGGACATTGATTTTAATCGGCAGCTATTACGTATCACAGGTAAAGGTAATAAAACCCGCATTGTTCCCTTTGGAAGCAAAGCCAAAGACAGTTTGGTTGAATGGTTAAAGGTCTATCGGATCTGGCAAGGTAACTTTAATGCTGACTCTGCAGTTTTTATCTCGCAACGTGGCAATGCCTTAACACCACGTCAAATTGAAAATCGGGTCAAGCTGCAAGCGCAACGCGCAGGCGTGAATGTCGACTTGCATCCACATTTATTACGTCATTGTTTCGCCAGTCATATGCTTTCTGCCAGTGGCGATTTACGTTCTGTGCAGGAAATGTTGGGACATAGCAATCTTTCCACCACGCAGATCTATACTCATGTCGACTTTGAACAATTGGCAAAAGTGTACGATCAAACACATCCTCGGGCGCAAAAAAGCTAAATCCTGATATATTATGTTGCAAATTTGAGCGATTAATCGTCGTCTACTTTTCCAGTTTATTCCGTACATTTGTTGAATTGATGTTATTACTTAATTGCCAAGTTTTCTCGAAAGCGAAAAGGTGGGTAAGTTTGCAGGAAATGAACCGTTACAGATCATTTCAAACGTGATAAAAAATGCTGGTTTAGATCATTGAATTTTATAAAATATTAAAAAAATCAAAGTTTAATATTCATCATTTTGATGAGCTAAATAAATAGAATGAATCATTATTTTCATTTTGTGAACTGAGCGTTTCATCTTTTTTATGGCTGTAGCGGAAATTGTGACTTGACCGAAATGCCAAATACATTGCAAGATAGGGCACCTAAAAAGTTTCAATCGAAGAGTTAGAATACTCTTCATTACATTTACTTGCTTAGAACAGCCGAGGATTACATGAAGGCTCTTGTCGCTGTAAAACGTGTGGTTGATGCCAACGTTAAAGTTCGTGTTAAGCCGGACAATAGTGGGGTTGACCTTACCAACGTTAAGATGTCAATCAACCCATTCTGTGAAATCGCAGTGGAAGAAGCGGTTCGCTTAAAAGAAAAAGGAACAGTTTCTGAAATCGTTGTTGTTTCAGTGGGTGCTAAAGAAGCTCAAGAACAAATTCGTTCTGCAATGGCTCTAGGTGCTGACCGTGGTATTTTAGTTGAAACTGCTGATGAAGTTGGCGCTCTTGAAGTTGCTAAAATCTTGAAAGGCGTAGTTGATGCTGAAAAACCAGAACTTATTCTTCTTGGTAAACAAGCAATTGATGACGACTCTAACCAAGTAGGTCAGATGCTTGGTGCTTTACTTGGTGCTGGTCAAGGTACTTTCGCATCTGAAGTTAAAGTTGACGGTGGTAAAGTTCAGGTAACTCGTGAAATCGACGGTGGTTTACAAACTGTTGAGCTTGCACTTCCTGCAATCATCACAACTGACTTACGTTTGAATGAGCCACGTTATGCTGCTCTTCCAAACATCATGAAAGCTCGTAAAAAGCCACTTGATACTAAATCACCTGCTGATTATGGCGTTGCAACAGGTACTAAGCTTAAAACAATTAAAGTTGAAGCTCCTGCTGAACGTAAAGCTGGCGTACAAGTGAAGTCTGTAGACGAGCTTGTTGAAAAATTGAAAAACGAAGCGAAAGTGATCTAATACAGAAGGATAAAATCATGAGTATTTTAGTTATCGCTGATCACAACAACCAGACACTTAACGGTGCAACTTTAAACGTTGTTGCGGCAGCTCAAAAAATCGGTGGTGATATTACTGTATTAGTTGCTGGTTCTGGCGCTCAAGCAGTTGCAGACGCTGCTGCTAAAGTTGCTGGTGTGAGCAAAGTATTACTTGCTGACAATGCTGCTTATGCAAACCAATTGGCTGAAAACGTTGCTGGCTTAGTTGCTGACATCGCGAAAGGCGGCTACAAATACGTATTAGCTGCGTCTACAACGACTGGTAAGAATATTCTTCCACGCGTTGCTGCACTTCTTGACGTAAGCATGATTTCAGACATCATTGCTGTTGAATCTGCAAATACATTCAAGCGTCCTATCTATGCGGGTAACGCGATTGCAACTGTTCAATCTGATGAAGCAATCATCGTTGGTACAGTTCGTGGTACAGCATTTGATGCAGTTGCTGCTGAAGGCGGTTCTGCTGCGGTTGAAGCTGTTGCTGAAGCAAAAGACGCTGGTATTTCTACCTTTGTAAACGAAGAAATCGTGAAACTTGATCGTCCAGAGTTAACTGCTGCACGTATCGTTGTTTCTGGTGGTCGTGGTGTAGGTTCTGGTGAGAACTATCACAAAGTCCTTGATCCATTGGCTGACAAGCTTGGTGCTGCTCAAGGTGCTTCACGTGCTGCGGTAGATGCTGGCTTCGTACCAAACGACTTCCAAGTAGGTCAAACTGGTAAAATCGTTGCGCCTGATCTTTATATGGCAATTGGTATCTCAGGTGCGATTCAGCACTTGGCAGGTATGAAAGATTCTAAAGTTATTGTTGCGATCAACAAAGACGAAGAAGCGCCAATCAACAGCGTTGCTGACTACTGGTTAGTTGGTGATTTGAACACTGTTGTTCCAGAATTGGTAAGCAAGCTGTAATTTACAGTCTGCCACTTATTCAAGAAAACGCCCTTGTGCTATAAATTGCGCAAGGGCGTTTTTTATTGGGTTGATCATGAATATTGATTCTACGGCTGCGATGGATGAACAGTATTTACATCGTTCGCTGGTCAGATTGGCATTTGCAGATATGACGCGAGATTATTTATGTATTCGGGCGAAAAATCAGCATGGACTATCGAATATTCAAGTGAACCAATTGCACATGGGGATGATTCTGCATGGGCAACAACAATTAAAAATGTATAACCAGCAGGTTAATCTCAGAGCGGGTGATCTGTTTATTATCAAGCCTGATACTGTTGCGGATACCGTCAATATTCCAGATCCGGAAACAGGAGAATATTTGACGATTCTGGTGCCGATGTGTGAAGAGGTGATTCATGCGGCACAGATGATTTGGGCCAAGCCCATTACCGATAAAACAAAAGCAATCTTACAGTTTTCAATTGAGGATTTTGCCCCACATCTTCTCGCTTGGCAAAAGGCTTTATTTGAACAGGATCTCGTTAAGGCTCGCTTATCGATTGCAGCCATCCTTGTGCAGTTATGTCAGCAGCATTGTGCAGATGTGCTGATTGTACCTCCTCTAAAACTGTCAAAACAGATTTACCAGTGGGTGCTGGATCAGCCTCAACATCAATGGCAATCCAATGAAATTGAAACCCGCTTAGGTTTAAGCAGCGCCACATTGCGACGTAAATTGAGTCATGAACAAACTTCTTTAAGAGAAATCATTATGCATGCACGTCTAGCCCATGCCTTGGAGTTGCTCTATTCAAGCAAACTGCCGATGAAAACGATTGCGGCGAAGTCAGGTTATCAATCTGCTGCAACCTTTCGTGAGCGATTTATACAGCGTTATGAGGTTGATCCCGCCGTTCTATCCTTGGAATAATCTAAATTGAGCGTTTCGCGTAGATAATTGAGCGATTTTTAATCACTCAGCAGCGTTAGATTTAAAGCAATCTAATATCAAGGCGATGAACGTGAAATTATTAAAACCCATTCTAATTGCGCTACTGTTTAGTGCTGTTACGGTTCATGCGGAGTCTAGTCCTCAGGTAAAGCAGGTCGCGGGATATTTTTTACAGCCTGTTGGAAATTTGAAAGTCACGGCTCTGTTTGATGGGGAGCTGGGCTTGCCTCGTAGTGATTTGCTGGGAATTTCATCTGCAAAAGCCAATCAGTTATTTACAGAGAACTTTGTACCTGTCGATGAACATAATCAGATCATGACCGATTTTTCGGCTTATTTAGTACAGACGCCGACACAGAATATTTTAATTGATGCGGGTACTGCAAAATGTTTTGGCCCAAGCCTGGGTCATGTTCCAGAAAACTTAAAAAAGGCAGGCTTACAACCTGAGCAGATTGATACGATTTTAATTACCCATGCGCATCCTGATCATTTATGCGGAATTACGCTGGATGGGAAAATGGTTTATCCAAATGCCAAAGTCTATTTAGCGAAAGCGGATGTAGATTACTGGACGTCTGCTCAGAATGAGGCAAAAGCCAGTGACTTCTTTAAACCTTTGTTTAAAATGATCCGAGATGCATTAAAGCCTTATCAGCAAACAGGGCAGTTGATTGCCTTTAGCAAAACCTCTTTTGATGTGCCGAATGTTGAACTGATCAGCACACAGGGTCATACCGAAGGTCATTCTTCTTATCTGATCGATGGAAAAAATGGACAAAAGTTTTTGGGCTTAGGTGATGTGGTGCATTATGCGGCCGTGCAATTTCCGTATCCTGAAGCTAGCTATAAACCAGATACTGATGTTAAACGTGCCATCGCAGTGCGTAAAAATATCTTTGAGCAAGCTTATCAAAATCATTGGTGGATTGGCGCTGCGCATGTGGCATTTCCCGGAATTGGTCATATCGGCAAAAATACGCAGGGCTATCAATGGATTCCAGCCCAATATCGTCCAGAACGGTGAAGGGTGGCTTTGATTTTTTCTTTGCTGATCGAAGGTTTAAGCTTATGAGACAGAGCGTTTCCTTTATGCAACGATACTGTTGCTAATTTAACCTACTGATTTAAATCGTATTAATTTAAGTTTTTCTTAATGGTTAATTTCAATTAAGCTAAAAGTGTACTCATTAGTACACTTTTGTTAAGCTTTCATTTTCGATGGTTTTTTTGTTGAATAATGAAGTTTGATTTTCGTTTAAATGGCGTTGTATTGGTTCTATTCTCCCTATTATTTCTCACCGCATTTCTAGCCATTGCTGAGAGTTCAGTACTGCTGACATGGAATGTTCATTTTTTAGAGGCAATGCAGGCCATTGTGTTATTGGCTTGTGTTCCCTTTACATGGTTTTATGTCAAACCTAAGACTTTAACTGAGCAGAAAAAATGGTTTTGGCTATGGGCAATGGCATGGTGGTTGATGTTCTTTGGTCGAAGCATTAGTTGGGGGCGTGACTTTTTCCCTGAAGTTCCCCATATCTATTATCGGATCATTTCAATTTTTGTGATTGCACCTGTGGTTTTTATGCTGTTTTCTCCTCATTTAAGAGCTGAAATCAAGTATAAGTGGCAACAGGTCAAGTTGCCGTTCTGGTATTTACTGATTGCGGTTTTGTCATTGTTTCTGGCGGATAGTATCGAGCATCATCGCTTTATTGACACCTTGTTACTTAGTCATCATGCCAATCAAGATATTGTGGAAGAGCTATACGAAAATCCATTTATTCTTGCGCTGTTCTTTTCTGCTTTTTATTTTATGCGACAGGATAGGGTGACTGAACAAGACAAGCTCACGCTGGCAATGGAAGCAGAACTCTCACCTAAACCTTATCAATAAAAATTGAGCGTTATTTAACAGTTTAATTGGGGTTATGGCTTTTACAGAATTGCGGCGAAGGAGCGACTTTGGGAACAGGTTTTGCTGTTTTTTTGCCCAAAGTGGTTCGTAAAGTATTTTTATCGGCGCTTTTCTGTTTTTAATAATTTTAAGTCATTCATTTATATATTCTTTTTATTGTAAAAAAATGCTATTTTTGCGGTTCTAAACTTACCGTTATTTCGTCCTTTATGCTATAATTTTTCGCTGTATTTTTTATTTTTAGTTCAAGTCTTTGAGCTGAATTTTTGCAAGATTGAAGACATAAAAACAGGTACAACTCTCTACCTGTAAACAAGGAGTATGCATGAGCGTATCGGAAATCAGACCGATTGCCATTGAGGACGAACTCAAGCATTCATATCTAGATTACGCGATGAGCGTAATCGTATCTCGTGCATTGCCAGATGTGAGAGACGGTCTAAAACCTGTTCATCGTCGCGTGTTATATGCGATGCACGAATTGGGCAATGATTATAACAAAGCATACAAAAAGTCTGCTCGTGTTGTCGGGGATGTGATCGGTAAATATCACCCGCATGGTGACAGCGCAGTATATGAAACAATCGTTCGTATGGCGCAGGACTTTAGCTTGCGTTACATGCTGGTGGATGGTCAGGGTAACTTCGGTTCGGTCGATGGCGATAGCGCGGCTGCAATGCGTTATACCGAAGTTCGTATGCAAAAGTTAACCCATGAAATTTTGGCAGACTTAGAAAAAGATACTGTTGATTGGGAAGACAACTACGACGGTTCCGAGCGTATTCCTCAGGTGATGCCAACACGTATTCCTAATCTTCTGATTAACGGTACGACAGGTATTGCGGTGGGTATGGCGACCAATATGGCGCCACACAACATGACAGAAGTTGTGAATGCGTGTCTTGCTTATGCCAACAATCCGAATATTTCTATAGAAGGATTGATGGAACACATTACGGGTCCAGATTTCCCTACGGGCGGTATCATTTACGGTAAATCAGGCATTGTAGATGCTTACCGTACCGGTAAAGGCCGTTTGCATATTCGTGGTAAATATCACTTCGAAGAAGACCAGAAAACAGGTCGTACCACGATCGTCTTTACTGAAATTCCTTATCAGGTGAACAAGGCAAAAACCATTGAGCGTATTGCCGAGTTAGTCAAAGAAAAGAAACTGGAAGGTATTTCAGAGCTTCGTGACGAGTCTGATAAAGAAGGTATGCGTATTGCCATCGACTTGAAACGTGGCGAAAATGCAGAAGTTGCGGTGAATAACCTGTTCTTGCATACCCAGCTTCAAAACTCGTTCAGCATCAACATGGTCTGTCTGGATAATGGCCAGCCGAAGTTGATGAATCTGAAAGATATTATTGCGGCATTTATTCGTCACCGCCAAGAAGTTGTGACTCGCCGTACCATGTTCGAACTGCGTAAAGCACGTGAGCGTGGTCATATCTTGGAAGGTTTGACAGTTGCATTAGCCAATATCGATGAAATTATCGAAACCATCAAAACATCTGCAAACCCGGCTGAAGCGCGTGAACGTTTACAGTCTGGCGAGTGGGCTGGTGGTGGTGTTGTTGCTTTACTCGAAAAAGCAGGTGCAATTTCAGTTCGTCCAGACGAGATTGAAGGCGAAGATCCAGCACGTCCATTTGGCTTGTCTGGTGATATTTATCGTTTGTCACCAACTCAGGTAGCTGCGATTTTAGAATTGCGTTTACACCGTTTAACGGGCTTGGAACAAGATAAGTTACACGCTGAATATACTGAAATTTTGGGTCAAATTGCTGAATTAACGGCAATCCTCAATGATTTCAATTTATTGATGAATGTGATTCGTGAAGAACTTGCTTTGATTTTGCAGCAATACGGTGATGGTCGTCGTACTGAAATTGTGGAATCTGGCGTTGATTTCTGCCGTGAAGATTTAATTCCTGAAGAGCAAGTTGTATTGACTGTGTCTCAAACAGGTTATGCGAAAACTCAACCACTTTCTGATTATCAAGCGCAACGCCGTGGTGGTCGTGGTAAGTCTGCAACTGCAATGAAAGATGATGACATCATCCAGCATTTAATTGTGGCATCGAACCATGCAACTGTGCTGTGCTTTACCAATGTCGGTAAAGTTTATCGCTTGAGAGTGTTTGAAGTACCGCAAGCATCTCGTGGTGCAAAAGGTCGTCCAATTATCAATTTACTTCCTCTGGAAGCGAATGAAACTGTGACTGCTATTTTACCGTTGACGGAGTTCCCTGAGAACCATTACGTGTTTATGGCGACTGGCTCAGGTACGGTAAAACGTGTTGAACTTGCACAATTTAGTAATGTGCGTTCAAACGGTTTACGTGCGATCGAGCTGAATGAAGAAGATACCCTGATTGGTGTTGCGATTACCGATGGTAACCAGCAGATCATGTTGTTCTCGAATGAAGGTAAGGCAATCCGTTTTGCTGAAACTGATGTTCGTGCGATGGGTCGTACTGCGAAAGGCGTACGCGGTATGCGTGTCAGCTTTGCAAGCAACAGTATCGAAGCTGAAGATGCTGACGTTGAAAACGATGATAGTGATGACAATGATGATTCATCAGATTCAAATGTAATCAGCCGTATCGTTTCGCTTGTAGTTGTCCCTGAAACGGGTGAAGTGCTGTGTGCATGTGCCAACGGTTATGGTAAACGTACCCCAGTAGATGACTTCCCGACCAAGAAACGTGGTGGTAAGGGTGTAATTGCAATCAAGACAAGTGAGCGTAATGGTGAGCTTGTGGGTGCTGTATCGATTGATGAAACCAAAGAACTCATGTTAATTTCTGATGGTGGTACATTAGTACGTACGCGTGCTGCTGAGGTTGCAACAACAGGCCGTAACGCGCAAGGTGTTCGTTTGATCCGCTTAAGCGATGCTGAGACATTGGTGGGTGTGGTTTCAATTGAAGCTGTAGAAGATGACGAAGAGTTAGATGCTATAGATGAAGTTGAAAATACCGAAGCTGAAACAGTAACTTCTGAAGAAGTTGTTGCTGAGCCAAAAGATGATGCGCCTGAAGCGTAATCATTGAGGTAATAAAAAGGAAGCTAATTAGCTTCCTTTTTTTATGGGTTGCATCATCACTAAACGGTAATAGGAGATTGCCAGTAAAATTGCAGCTACGGTTGCCAGATAAATCAGTTTTGGTACCACAATAGAGGTTGGTACACCCATTTGATTGAGCTGTACAAACATTTGCACCCCATGAGTTGAAGGAAATATCCACGCAAACCATTGCATCCAGTGTGGCATGGCTTCATGAGGCCAAGCTGTTCCAGTCAGTAAGAATAATGGAACAGACGTCACGACAATTAGATGCCCAACCCGTTCAGGCATATCCACCAGTGAACCCACTAGCATGCCTAAGCCAATCACACAACTGACATAGATTGGGACGGCAAGCAACATGCCCCAGAAGTTTCCGCCGTGTGGAAATTCATATAGCCAGAAGGTAAAGCCGAATAAATACAGACAGCTGAGGCAGCCTGTCGTGAAAATAGCGGCAAATGTTGCCCAGAATTCAACAGGTTTTGCTATCCAGCCTTGTTCACGATAACTGGCGATCAGCATGGCAAGACCAAGCAGAATCGTTTGATGAATAATCAAACTGGCGACAGCAGGGAAGATATAACTACCATAACCCGACATCGTATTGAACAGCGGAATTTGATGAATCGAAAGTTCGGGTTCAAACGCGGAAGCATTGCCAAATTTCTCTAGATGCTCTTTCAGCGTATATTCAATTGAGCTGGCTAAACCGACGCCAACTTCTTTGGTTCGGATGAAATACGCCGTACTTAAATAGAGACCAATCCCACCCATTTCACCTCGCTTCAAACTATTGGTGAGGTTCTCAGGCAGTAACAAGATACCTTCAGCTTGCTGGTTCTGCACCATGCGCTGCGCTTCCAGAAAATTATCCGTCACCGTGGTGATCTTAATATGTGGACTATTTGATGCTTGGCTAATGATTTTTGAGGTCAAAATGCTTTGTTCTTCATCCACGATCACAATCGGAATATCTTCCGCTGTTTGTGCCTTATAGGCGGTCGGATAGAAAAAACTATAAAGTAGCGTTGCCGCAATTAGGGTGGTAAACACTGAATTGTTGGCAAAAATATTTTTAAAAGTCTGTAGGTAATAGCTGAAAAATGACTTCATGGACATAGCTCCTGAGTATTTTTCTTTAACAGACGCACGCTCAAGGCAAAGAATAAGCCCGCGAAGACCACTAAAATGCCAAAAGGAACCATTGAGACATGCACATCACTGCCAATAATCCACTGTTCGGTTTGCAGCTTGGCATAAGGTGTATAGGGAATAATCATTGACCAGAACTGGGTAAATGCTGGCGCGTTATTCAAGGGTAGGGTAATTCCTGAAAAACTTGGTGAAGAACCACCATACAGTGCAATAAAGCCAAAGGTTTTGGGAAGATTCTGGGTCGCAAGAACCACAGTACTGCTGATCACGGCATAGGAAAAGTACAATAAAAATTGTGCTGCTAAAATCAGCGTAAGTGAACCTGCAATAAAGTAACCGCGGATTTGCGCTAACCAGAACATCCAGCACCAAGTCCAGGCACAGAAAATAAAGACATAGAGCAAGATTTTACCGAGCAGGCTGGAAATGACTTGTTTGGAACTGACCCATTCACCCACTGTTTTGCGCTTAAACTCTTGCCCGATGGCAAAAGCCACGCAGCAACAGAGCAATAAGTGTAAAACGGCTGGCACCATAAATGGCTCAAGAAATAACTCATAACTCATGCTTGGGTTATATAGGGTTGAAATCTTGATATGCGGGGTCGGCATGTCCAGATAGGGGATCGTGTTGGACAGGTAGCTTTGTCCCATATATTCAGCCATACCATTCAGAGTGCTGATGAGCATGGCGGAGGAAATGGTATTACCGATACTAAAAAAAGACTGGTTATACGCAATACTGATTTGCGCATCTTGGGCTTTGACCAGACGTTGTTCAGCACCTTCGGGGATCATGACAAATCCCCATGCTTCAGTCTTGTTGATGAGCCGTTCTGCTTCATCCTGACTGGCAGTAATGGTTTTTACTTGCAAAGTATGGTTAAGGCTTAAGCTACGAATCACCTTGCGGCTCATTTCACTTTGGTCTTGGTCAATCACCACAATAGGAAGATGTTCGGCCTTACCTGCTGAAAACATGCTACCAAAGAGCAGAATGACCAGCAAAGGCGCGATCACCGCCATAAAAAGATCTACTTTATGGCGTTTAAGATAGCGTAATTCCCGAAGCATGACAGCAAACATCGGTTATTTTGCCTCTTCTATTTTGAATAATACGCTCATGCCGACTTTTAAATCTGGAATACTTTGCTCAGGCACCAAATGGAATTTAAAGCTGCGGATGTCATAACCACCAGTTTGGCGCGTGGTTTTAATCGTTGCAAAATCACCTTCGGCATCAATATTTTTTACTTTAAAGGTTTCTTTACGATTTAATGCAGGAATAAAACCTTCAATGCTTTTCATTTTATAAACAGAGCTGTACATGTCTTCACGGACATTTAAGCTGACCCACAAATCATGGTCTTCAATAATGCTAACGACTGGCACGCCTGTTGCGACTAACTCAGTCGGCTTGCCGTAGGTTTTAGATACGGTTCCGTCTGTAGGTGAGTACAGTTTGGTTTCTTCGGTTAATGCATTGGCTTCTTTCACAGCCGCTTGTGCCATCGCAACTTGTGCATCAGCTGTCGATTTCTGTTGTTCGGTGCTACCGCGTTTGGCACGTGCATACTGTTGATAAGAGGCTTCGGCAGTCTCACGTGCAGAAGTTTGTGCAGCAAGCATTTCATCGCGGCGTTGGCGAGAAATCACACCTTGTTGATATAAGGTTTCACCACGTTTATACGTGGTTGCTGCCAATTCTGCCTGAGTTTTCATGGCTTGCCAGTTGGCATACAGTGTCTCGATATTTTCTTGTTGAGCACCACGATACACAGTGGAATGGAATGCAGTTGCACTTTGTAAAGCTGCTTGAGCCTGTTCTTTTTTCGCTTCAAGTTCTGGGCTGACAAAACGAACCAGTGCTTGACCTTTCTTAACTGGCTGCCCCTCGGAAACATAGAACTCTTCGATACGACTTGGTACTTTGGTGCTGATATGCACGGTTTCAGACTCAACTCGGCCCTGTAGCTCAATGGCCTGAGGTTGATAAGCTTTCCATAAGCCAAAAGCGATTAAACCTAAAAGTAGAATCAAAATAATCAGGCCGATGATTTTTGCCTTGCCTTTTTTAGGTGGCTCGTTCGGTGGCTGCTGTGTATTGGAGTTTGGTGTCTCAGGTTGTGGCTGTGCGACTTTCTCAGTCGCGCTCACTTCCGCTTGGGGTGATTCAGACGTTTGAGTTTCAGTCTTGTTGTCCACTTGATCTTTATCGCGTTCTGAATTGGATGATGATTGATCTTGGCTCATAAAATTCTCCAATTAACGGATATAGTCAGTACGTGGTTGATTAACATAAAGCTTGAACTCATCAATCGAGCCATAGCTTTGTAAAAGTGTCGCTAAAGATAAAATGTATTTATAGGAATTAACGGCCATTTCACTTCTTAATGCGCTTAAGGCATTTTGTGCATCGATGACTTGTGTCGCTGTACCCATACCTTCCTTAAATGAAAGCTGTTGAATACGTAAGTTTTCTTGCGCAGCTTTGGTGTTTTGAACCAGCAATTGATGGCTGGTCTGAGAAGAACTTAATTCGCTATAAGATTTGTACAGCACATTTTCAACTTCCTGCTTGGTGCGTTCAGTCATTAGCTCTGCTGCATATTTTTTAAGTTCGGCTGCACGTATATTTTTGTTGTTATCAATGCCTGAAAATAAATTGTATTTTGCCATTACACCGACAATCCAGTTCTCTTTGCTGTCTAGTCCATATTCACCAAAGGCAAAAACACTCGGTTTTTTGGCTGACTGTTGAACCTTGACATTTTCATTGGCAAGTTGGGTATCCATTTGCAGCTTTTTGATCAAACTGGAATTTTGATCGTAATTTGCCAGCATTTTATCCAGAGAATGGTTTTGTGCATTATTCACGAATAGGGGGGTGGTGAGATTTAAACTTTCTTTGGTTTTTAATAAATTTTGCAGGCTGAACTGACTGGCTTGTAAATTGGACTGGGCATTTTGATAGGTGCGTTCTGCATTATTGCGTGCCACCTCAAACTGCATACGCTGGCCCTTATTAATAAAGCCTTGCTTCTCTAATTTAAGTGCATTGTTATAATGTTCTTGCATCGAATTTAAATTAAACAGGCTGGCATTGAGTAATTGCTGCTGTAATTGCACATTAAAATAAGACTGAATCATCTCAAAACGTTGCGAGTCTTGTTGTTGTTTTTCGCTAATGTTTGAACGTTGAGCCTGAATGGTGGCAATCTGTTTGGCGCTGCTAATTTTACCGCCAGTATAGAGTGGCATAACCATCGAAACAGAAGTGCGGACATCATGGTCTTTGACCGTAACATCAAGATTGTTCGGTACCTGATTCAGACCTTCACTTACAGTTTGATCAAATCCCTGACCGACCTGATCAATCACTTCAGGTGGTAACACATTTTCCCATTGCGATAACTTGTCATCAAAACCACGGGTCAGCGAATTTTCCAGTCGTCGCTTGCTGGAAGCTAAAGGCACGCTGGTTTCGCTATGAAATGAATAAGCACGCGCATTTAAATCAATACGGGGAAGGCCTAAATTTTTAACGGCTTCCATCTCGAGTTGAGACGCTTGTTGCAAGGCTTGCTGTGCTTGGGAGGCATAAGCATTTTCAACCACATAGTGTTCAGCTTCACTATAACTGAATGTCTGGGCAAATAAAGAAGATGAAAATAAGGCACAGCTGATCAGGCTTATACTTAAGCTTAACGTTTTGGGAAACCGCTTGACCTTAAAACTCGGTCGATCATGTTGTTTCAACATTATGGTATGTCGCAATTTAATAATATCCTGAGGTAGTCTAAATTCTTTTTATAAAATTAAAATATTATGTTTTTAATTAAATAGTTATATCGCTGGGATTGGTGTAGTGAATTTGTAAAAAGTAGAGTTTTTAATCTAAATAAAATGGCGAAAAACAGGGGTATTTCATGCTAGAGAAAAGCATCATAACCTTTGGCCTAAAATAATTGTAATGACAGAACATGATTGAAAAATTAATACTTTTTTTGCAGTCAAATTGAAATATTTACTGGATAAGCTGCTGCAAGCTTCGCCAATCTATGATTAAATTCCCATTCCAATTTGTTCCACTTTAACAAGGGAAAACTCATGCGTGCTTATAATTTCTGCGCTGGTCCTGCTGCATTACCTACTGCCGTTTTAGAAAAAGCTCAACAAGAATTGTTGAATTGGCAGGGCAAAGGTTTGTCGATCATGGAAATGAGTCATCGTAGCAGCGATTATGTTGCTGTGGCAGAGAAGGCTGAAGCTGACTTACGTAAGCTCATGAACATTCCTGAAAACTATAAAGTATTGTTTTTACAAGGTGGCGCATCCTTACAGTTTTCAGCGATTCCATTGAATCTGTTAGGCAAAAATAACAAGGCAGATTATATCCATACTGGCATCTGGTCTGAGAAAGCGTTGAAAGAAGCGAAACGCTATGGCGATATTAATATCGTTGAAGCCGGTACTTTGATTGATGGTAAACATGCGATTACTGAACAAAGTACATGGAATCTTTCGAATGATGCTGCTTATGTGCATTATGCTGATAATGAAACAATTGGTGGTTTGCAATTTGCTGCTATCCCAGATGTAAATGCACCGTTGGTGTGTGATTATTCATCAAGTATCTTGTCTGCGCCTTTGGATGTAAGCAAGTTTGGCTTGATCTATGCGGGTGCGCAAAAGAATATTGGCCCAGCAGGTTTGACCATCGTTATTATTCGTGATGATTTACTTGATCAAGCTAAGCCTGAAATTCCAAGCATTTTGAAATATGCAGATCAAGCCAAGAATGGTTCAATGGTAAATACCCCAGCAACCTATGCATGGTATTTATCAGGTCTTGTATTTGAGTGGTTGCTTGAACAGGGCGGGGTAGATGCAATCTATAAAGTGAATCAAGAGAAAGCCAAGTTACTTTATGGCTATATTGATTCTAGCGATTTCTATAACAATCCGATCGCATTGCCAAACCGTTCAATGATGAACGTGCCATTTACTTTAGCTGACGAAGCGCTTGAAAAGACTTTCTTGCAAGAAGCTGAACAGCATCACTTATTGAACTTGGCAGGCCACCGTTCGGTAGGGGGTATGCGTGCAAGTATTTATAATGCAGTCCCATTAGAAGGCGTACAAGCCCTTGTAAACTTTATGGATGATTTTGCGAAACGTCATGGTTAAGCAATAAAAACCAGTTAAAATAAAAGCCCTCATCATTGAGGGCTTTTATATGCGAATAAGGTAGTTAATGGTCAAAAAATTAGAAAAAACCAATTTGATGAAAAATAAGTGCTGCTAAGAACATACCAAGTAAGAAAAAGCAAAAAGCACCAACATCAAGTTTAAGACCTTGATCACTCGAATGAATCAGACTGGTGGTCGTTTGTTCTGGTATAATTTTCATTAGAACGCCTAAAAATGCCATTTATGTGATTTTTTGTCACTCAGTAGCAGTTTTAGCATAAATATTGGCCTGAATCCATAGGTTGCCGCGAATATATTGGCCAATGTTAAAGTTTTTATACAATTCATTTTTAGTTGCAATACGAATCAGGATTGCAGGTAAATCATCTTCTAAAACCAGCGTCACGTCATAAAGGGTATATTCATCCTGCATAAACTGCATTTGAGTTTTACCGACGATATTACCCTGAAACCACGCTTCATCTTCCTGACCTAAAGTTTCACCGAATAAATAGGCCACCATTTTAGAAAAGTCGACAGTAACAGGTTCTTGATCTTCTGGCGTTTTTGGCTGCCAGTCATTAATCAGTTCCTGTAAATTTTCTGGGGCAACCCCATTATGTTCTGCCAAAATCGCATTTAATGCGCGGTGATGTTTAATTGAAGCAGGATCATCAACAATGATTTTCTCATCTGGAGCAACCGCTTCTAATTCATATGCCCAAGCATTAAACTGAACTTTATAGCTTTGGTTTTTGTCATATTGACAGCTATTTACACTGAATAAATTATCGAACGCATAAATGGTCGTATCTTTATTTAAATTTAAACGTAACACTGCTTGAGTTGCAGAATCACAGGTAATAATTCGCTCAATTTTCGTATCATATTTATATGGACTTTCGAAACTTGGAAAGGCTGTTTTTAATGCGCGTGGCTTTTGATCTTCCACTGCAATGATTTGGTTAATGGAAACAGATTCACCACTTGGGCCTTGGATTAACCAGAATGTCTGATCCATCTCATGTTCATCTTCACATAGCCCCATTGGCATTACGGGTGCATCAAGCGCCAATCCTAACCATTTGGGAACATCTGTTTCGGGTGTGTCAGTCAATAAGTTCCAATGCTCGACATGATTACCGAAATTTTGATCTTGAATTTTAATGATTTCTGGACTGTTTTGATTTTTCATAAAGCGAGATGCTAAAAAGATTGAACTTATTCTATTAAATCGAGGGTAACTGGGATATTTCAAGTCTGAATCTGTAATTCTGTATAAATTATTTTATTTTTAATCTGGAGATTAGGGTTCTACCTTCCCTGAACGAAATGAAAAATTGATGGGATTGCTGCAAGGATGTTAACTCTACTTTTCCCGTAATCTGCTACACTAGCTTTTTCTTCTCAAGAGCTTTCGTCAACGTGCTGCCATTTAAATTATGGGTAGATGCTGATGCTTTACCTAAAATTTTACGTGAAGTGATTTTACGCGCATCGGATCGTTACCAACTCGAAGTAACCTTTGTTGCCAACCAGAATGTCGGTATCACACCTTCCATGCGGATTAAGTCCATTCAGGTGATGAGCGGAGCAGATCAGGCTGACCAAGAGATTGTGGAACGTATGCAAGAAAACGACATTGTCATTACACAAGATATTCCATTGGCGGCACAAGTGATTGAGAAGGGCGGTATTGCCATCCATCCACGCGGTGAAATCTATACCACAGCCAATGTAAAAGCACGCCTACACTTGCGTGATTTTATGGATACTTTGCGTGGGGCTGGGGTACAAACTGGTGGGCCACCGCCTATTTCTGAACGTGATAAACGTGAATTTTCCAGTTCATTGGATCAGACTATTTTAAAACAGAAACGTAAAACAGCTTCTTGAGTTGAATATGCCATCACGTATTAACCTCATGCTCACTTATGGACTGCTGGTCTTTATCTGGGCAACGACACCGCTTGCAATTGTGTGGAGTGTTTCGGATTTACACCCGATGTGGGCATTGGTAATCCGCTTTTTTATTGCCTTACCGCTGGCTGTGACGGTGTTATTACTGTTAAAGGTTAAATTCCCCGTTCATAAAATTGCATTATTGAGTTATGCCGCGGGTTCGCTCAGTCTGATCGGCTCGCAAATCTTTACTTATGCGGCTACAGCTTATCTGAGCTCTGGCTTGATCGCCTTGATGTTTGGTTTGGCACCGATTATGGCTGGCCTGATTGGTCGTTTTGGTTTTCAGCAGAAGCTGGCAGGTTTGCAGTGGCTCGGAATGGGAACATCCATTATTGGTTTGGCAATGATCTGTTTGAGTGGTAGTCAGCAGCATGTCCAGCCGATTGGTATTATTTTAATGCTGATCAGTGTTTTTTCTTATTCATTGTCCATTTTTCTCGTGAAAAAGATTAATGCGGATTTACCTGTCATGGCACAGGCGACAGGTTCAATTCTGGTCTCTACTTTATTGGCGACTTTGTTGATACCGTGGATTTGGCAATATGCACCAACGCATTTTCCTTCTGCTAAATCTTTATTTGCTCTGACCTATACCATCGTGATGGCATCGTTAATTGCGATGTTCTGTTATTTTAAACTGGTGCAGAATTTACAAGCGACCACACTGTCATTGACTACTGTAATGACACCGATGCTGGCGATACTGATCGGGGCTTACCTGAACCATGAACAGATATCGGCTCAGGTATTTGTGGGAGCGAGTATTATCCTGTTGGGTTTACTGCTGTACTTCTTTAGGGATTTAAGAGCATATCGCCGTTTAAAATCTTAAACGATGCAATCAGCTGGTTTCGGTTTGTTGAGCTTGTCGAATACTGGCTGCTAATTTGGCGCGATCTTGCGGATTTAAGGTAATGAAGTAGGCACCGATACGGAATTTTCCTTGTTCCTCCGCGGTGCTATGTACCACTTGAGCAATTGCAGCAATATGGAAGAAATTTTCAGGATGGCTCAAGGTAATATGGATATACGTGCCTTCATTAATATCTTGAGAACTAAAGAAACTTAATCCATTTTCAGAAACATTGACTTGCTCAGGGACGGGCAGTAAAGATTGCACGATATTGTCGTAATAAGAGCCCGTAATCAGGTTTAATTTCTGGTTAAAAAGGGATAAGATGCGAGCAATTTGTTGATCTTTTTCATTTAATTGTTCTAATTCGTAGCGAAACGCATGATCAAATTGATCTAACTCTGCAAGTAGTAGAAAATAGCGTGGCAATACGAAATGGGAATCATAAGGATCATTCAGCGCCACATCATCGGGAATGATTTGATAGTTGATTCTCAACACGGCATCAATACGAGACATCACACGACGTTCAGTGTTGTCGTCAACAAGATGATGTTGTGAATTTTCCATAATAAATCACCTCGGACTAGATGGTATGTTTAAGCCAATTTCGCTGTATATAGGGTTGAGATACACTCGTGCTCAGCGGAGTAATCATTTTATTTCTTTTGTCGCTTTAGTTTCCATGATCGGCTTGACGCTTGGTGTTGCCGTCCTCATTACAGTGTTATCTGTCATGAATGGTTTCGATCGTGAATTAAAAAATCGTGTCCTTGGAATGGTTCCACAAGCCACTGTTTCTTCTACTCAAATTCTAACAGATTGGCCTGAGCTTGTAAAAAAAGTTGAGGATCACCCGCATGTCACTGGTGCTGCACCTTTTACTCAATTACAAGGGATGTTGACGGGGCAAGGTCAAGTTGCAGGCATTATGGTGACGGGGATTGAACCAAAATATGAAAAGAAGGTTTCGATTATCCAGAACCACATGGTTGCAGGTGATTTAAATGCACTAAAAAAAGGCGAGTTTGGGATCGTCCTCGGTAAGGACATGACTGATGCATTGGGGCTGAGCCTAAATGATAATGTGACCTTGGTGCTGCCCGAAGCGACACCATCACCCGCAGGTGTGGTACCACGTTTTAAGCGCTTTAAAATCGTCGGGATTTTTAGTGTCGGTGCGGAAGTGGATTCAACGGTGGGTTATATTGCCTTGAATGATGCTTCGACCTTGTTGCGTTTACCCGATGGTGCACAAGGTGTACGTCTTAAAGTAGATGATATTTTTACTGCGCCGAGTGTCGTTGATCAGATTGTTAAACAATTGCCTGATAATTTTTATGCGACAAGCTGGAAGGAAACGCACGGAAGTTTATTTGGTGCGGTGCGAATGGAAAAGAATCTGGTCGGTTTACTTCTGTTTCTGATTATTGTGGTGGCTGCGTTTAATATCGTTTCGTCATTGGTGATGGTGGTCACTGATAAAAAGGCGGATATTGCGATTCTGCGTACTTTAGGCGCCTCTCCAAAATTTATTACCTCTGTTTTTATTGTGCAAGGCACCATTATTGGGGTCGTAGGTACAGTGGCAGGGGTTATTTTAGGCAGTGCTTTTGCATTAACGATCAGTGATTTGGTGGGCTGGTTAAATCATACCTTTGGACTGAATTTATTTAGTGGCTATGTGATTGGCTATTTACCTTCTTATTTACGCTGGCAAGATGTCTTGATTGTTGTGACAGCATCTTTATCTATCAGTTTTTTAGCAACAATTTACCCTGCTATCCGTGCAGCGAAAACGCAACCAGCCGAGGCATTACGTTATGAGTAAGATCGTTCTAGAATCAAAAAATATCTTTAAGCATTTCGATGATGGCAAAAGTAAAGTTGAAGTAATCAAAGGCTTATCGCTGCAAGTCAATGCGGGCGAGTTCGTTTCTATTGTCGGTTCAAGTGGTTCAGGTAAAAGTACCTTGTTGCATGTGTTAGGCGGCTTGGAGCAACCTTCGCAAGGAGAAGTCTTCTTACAAGGTCAGCGCTTTGATAATTTAGGTGAGGCAGAGCGTGGTTATAAGCGTAATCAATATCTAGGTTTCGTTTATCAGTTCCACCATTTATTGCCAGAATTTACCGCCTTGGAAAATGTTGCGATGCCGTTAATGTTGCGCAAAGAAAGCAACTTTAAGGATGTGAAAAAGCAGGCAGAATATCTGCTGGATCGTGTGGGTCTATCTCATCGTATGGATCATAAACCGGGTGAGTTATCTGGTGGTGAACGCCAACGTGTGGCTTTGGCGCGTGCTTTGGTGACCAAACCTGCGGTGGTGTTGGCAGATGAGCCAACCGGAAACCTTGACCGTAAAACAGCGCTTAGCATTTTTGAATTGCTCACGGATCTGAAAAAAGAGCTTAACATGGCGATGCTGATCGTGACTCATGATGAGCAATTGGCACAGTCAGCGGATTCAATTTTACATATGCAAGATGGTATATGGGTGGGTGAGCATGTTTAAACCCATTTCATTTTATATTGGACTGAAATATACACAGGCTAGAAAAAAAAGCCGTCTGGTGTCATTCATTTCCTTGATGACAATGATTGGTTTAACTTTGGGTGTTGCTGTGCTGATTACGGTATTGTCCGTAATCAATGGTTTTGATCGAGAATTGAAAAACCGTATTTTAGGAATCGTGCCTCAAGCGACCATTGCATCCACTCAAATTATGACCAACTGGGAAGACTTGGCTAAAGATATTGCTAAACAGCCCCATGTTGTTGCTGTTGCGCCGTATACCCAGTTACAGGGGATGTTAACTGCGCATGGCGAAGTGACAGGGATCATGATCTCAGGAATTGAACCCGATTACGAAAAACAGGTCTCGATTGTTCATAATTATATGAAGGCAGGCAGTCTGGATGCGCTGAAGAAAGGGAAATATGGAATTGTCTTAGGGCAAGATTTAGCAGATAGTTTGGGACTGAAGCTCAATGATCCTGTGACGCTTGTTTTGCCTGAAGCGACCAACTCCTCAGCAGGTGTTGTGCCTCGATTTAAACGTTTCGAAGTGGTGGGGATCTTTAAAATCGGAACTCAGGTTGATTCGATGGTGGGTTATGTTGCTTTAAATGATGCATCAACGCTATTGCGCTTACCTGATGGTGCTCAAGGCATTCGCTTAAAGCTGGATGACATTTTTGCTGCGCCAGAGATTTCTGAGAGTATTATCAAAAAATTGCCAAGTAATTTTTATGCTTCGAATTGGACCTATACGCAAGGTAATTTATTTAGCGCCATTCAAATGGCAAAAAATATGGTGGGGTTACTACTTCTACTGATTATTATCGTTGCAACCTTTAATATCATTTCATCCCTCATGATGTTGGTGACTGATAAAAAATCAGATATCGCAATCTTACGTACTTTAGGTGCGTCGCCTTTATTGATTACTCAAATCTTTATGGTGCAGGGTACGATTATTGGGGTGATTGGAACTGGGTTAGGGACCGTTTTAGGCATTATTTTATCGTTAAGCATTGGTAATATCGTATCTTGGGTGAATACGACCTTTGGCTTAAATTTATTAGATGCGTATTTTGTACATTATTTGCCTTCATATTTACGCTGGCAAGATGTACTACTTGTTGTAAGCGTCTCATTACTCTTAAGTTTACTGGCGACTATTTATCCTGCTTTACGCGCAGCTAAAGTTCAGCCTGCTGAAGCCTTACGTTATGAATAGCCTATAAATATTGAATTAGACCTCTTGTTAAAGCCCTGAAAAAGGGCTTTAATTTTGTCTTTAGAAAAACTAAATCTAATTTTAAGAAATGTTGAAGATTGTTTTGTTCGGCTGGATTGCTGGTATTGCTTTAATGGGGAAGCATTTCACTTTTATCGGTCAAACCTGGTGGATATGGCTGGCTTTGGCGAGTGTAATATGGGGAGTAGGGCTATATAAAAAACAGCAATATTTTCATCGGCCTGTGTATAAATCGCTGCTTTTAATGAGCTGCACATGGGCATTGTTCTGTACAGGTTTTCACTATGCTGACTTGGCCTTGCAACAACGTTTAACTTTACGTGAGACTCAAGCTCAGCCATTTGAAGCCATTGTCTATATTAAAAAAATAGATGAATTAACAGACGATGGGCAAAAGCAGATTGCAGAAGTACTTAATCGTCATCCCCAGCCAGTTGATTGGCTGCTCTATCTCAATAAAGCCAAACCGCAGACCAGTCAGCAACCCACCTTAGAGCTTGGTTGTTATTATCGTATTGAGGGAAATATTCGGCCTGCGCATAGTTATGCCGTTGCTGGGGCATTTGATCAGGAAAAATGGTTTTTACAGCAGGATATTTTGTCTGCATTTTCGGTCAGACAGATTCAGCCTTTAAGCCACGAGGGCATCTATCGTCTGGGCTATCAGCAGCATCTCAAGCAACAACAAACGCTGAAAGCGAAGTTGCTGTTAAAGGTTGAAAGCATGCGACTGGATTTCCGTCACATGTTGCAAACGACTTCACTTCAGCATCAAGGTTTACTGTTAGCCTTGCTGACGGGCGATGAAAGCTTATTGTCGAATGCGCTGAAGCAGCAATTCCAGTTGCTGGGTATTTCACATCTATTGGCAATTTCAGGGCCTCATGTGCTGATTTTTGCCTTAATGCTGACTTGGTTACTCAAGCGAGTTATTCAAGGTCATTGTCCAAAGTTATATTTATGGAAACCAAAAAAGATTTTGTTGCTGTGGCCTTTTGCTACCAGTGTTGTACTGTATGTGGCATTTGTTGGTTTTGAGATTCCAGCACTTAGAACTTTATTAACGGTGATGATTGCCAGTCTTTTTCTGATCTTCCGACTGCCAATACAGCCTTTAGCATTATTGGTTTACAGTGCCAGCTTATTACTGCTATATGATCCTTTTAGTATTTTATCGGCCGCATTCTGGTTGTCTTATGGGGCATGTTTTATTCTGTTGCGAATCTATCAAACCATAGAACAAATTCCACAAGATCAACTGAAAACCACCCTACAAAAAGGGATTTTGGCGATTAAGATATTGGTCGATTCTCAATGGAAAATCTTTATTGCCTTGCTGCCATTGGTCGTGATTTTCTTCCAGCAAATTTCGTGGATTGCGCCGTTGAGCAACTTGGTGGCTATTCCATTGCTTAGTGGAGTCGTTGTTCCTTTAGACATTATCGCGGCTTGTCTATGGCTGGTCATTCCTGCATTAGGTTTATTCTTATTTCGACTCAACGATCAAATACTGACATTGCTGATGTGGATATTAGATGGGCTACAGCAGCTATCTCCAGCGCTATATGGGGTCAGTTATACGCCTGCCATGATGGTGAGCTTAATTCTGGGTTTAGTCATTGTGTTTATGCCGAGAGGGAGTATTCCCAAGCTTTGGGCTGGGATCTGTTTTTTGCCCATCGTATTCGGTGTAAAAACTCAATCGATCTCTTTGAATATTCTGGACGTGGGGCAAGGCCAAGCCATCTTTTTGCAACATCCTCAGCAAAGCATCATGATTGATACAGGTGGCTCTTATGACGAGACTCAATTTAGTTTAGGCGAGCGAGTGATTATCCCGTATCTAAGGCAGCAGGGCATCCGAACACTCGATCACGTTATTTTGTCTCATCTTGATCAAGATCATAGTGGTGCATTTGCTTCGATTCAAAATGCTTTTGCCATAGGCCGAGTACAATCTAATGAACGCGGAGAAACGATCCCATTCTAAGATAATTTCTCACTTTGTCATCAAGGTCAGCGTTGGGATTACCAAAATATTCGGGTCGAGATTTTATCACCGCGAACCGAGGATTTGGTTTTGGCTAAACAGCAAAAAAATGAACAGTCCTGTGTGGTGTATATACAATTCCTTAATGCCCAGCCTTATCAAAACTTTTTGATAATGGGGGATGCTGGCTGGGAAACAGAATTTAAACTGCTCCAGCAGTATCCTGATTTAAAAGTGGATGTTTTAGTTTTAGGGCATCATGGTAGTAAACATAGTTCTGCTTATGATTTTTTAAACGTTTTAAAACCCAAGCTAGCGATTGCTTCTACGGGATTAAATAATCGTTATGGTCATCCGAGTCGGGAAGTGCAGAGCCGCCTACAGGCTTTAGATATTCCTTTACTGAATACCGCTGAGACAGGTACCTTAAGTTTCTTATTTGAAAATAGAGCGGTGGAACTCAAGCTCCAGCGATAGCAAAGAAAATGGTTACAACAAGAATAGCCTAAGTAATCGTTTATTCAGCCTGCTGACGGACTTTGGCCACTTGAGCCAATGCTTCAGCTTCATCAATATCATAAATTTTCTTGAGTGCAGGATTGGCACGAAAGCGTTTATAGCTCCAGTGATAATGTTCTGGATAACGTTGAATCAATTGCTCTAAGGTTTGATGAAGAATGAGCGTACCATTTTCGGCAGGACCTTCATAAATCTGAGGATTGATCGGCTCAATATACATATCGAAGCCATCTTGATCATTACGCATGGTATAAATAAGTAGGGCCTTGGCTTTGGTTTTCTGAATCAGCTTGGCGCTTAAACTGCTGGAAGCTAAGGGAATACCAAAATAATCCACCATGTCACCGCCATGATCAGGCGTGTGATCAGGTAAAATGGCTGTCGTGCCGCCTTGTTTTAAGGCTTTAAAAATTTGTCGAACGCCACTTTCATCGGTTGGGACAAGATGTGCCTGTTCACGGCTACGCGCATCGCGGACAAACTGATCAGCGTCAGGATTTTTAACTGGCTTATATAAAATGGTCATTTGGGTATATTGCGATAACCATGAATTCATCACTTCCCATGTTCCAAAATGAGGGATAACCAGCACAACGCCTTTTTTGTCTGCCAGTGCTTCATGTAAATAATGTTCACCATGAATTTTTTGAATTCGTTGAATATTCTTTTGATTGGATGCGCCCCAGATACTCAAAAACTCAAAATAAGAGGTAAGCTCATTCCGAATCGCCTTTTTGGTCAACTGTTGTCTTTGCTGTTGATCCATATCTGGAAATGCAATCTGGATATTTAGACTGATAATTTTTGAAAGCTTAGACAACTGAAAGGTATTAACCAGTCCAGCAACCATGCGTGCCAAGAAGCGCCCTAATTGAATCGGCTGGCGACTTAGGAGCTTGATGAGACGGTAATTTGAGGTAATCGTTCTGGAATGGGTCATGGATTTGGTATGAGAAAAATTACAAAGGAAAGTATAATGCAAAAAATAATTATAAGTTAAAACAAGTTATTTAAACAGTTTTGTTGAAATCAGCGTATATAATAAAGTCACTTTAAAACATATTGGATTGGAATCTTATGTCCGATTGGCCACCAAAACCAAAAAATGAATCAACAAATAGTGAGAATGTTACGGGCAAAGAATGGCAGATTTTAGAAAAAGCTGTTCTTGCGTCTGTAGAAGAACAACGTCGTAGTCGCCGTTGGAGTATCTTTTTTAAATGTTTAGGCTTCGCTTATTTATTAATTGTCTTGATTGCAATGACAAAAGGCTGCTCAACTTCAACTGAGAAATCGACCACAAGTATTAGCAGTGATCATCTGGCTGTGATTGATATTGTCGGTACAATTGATTCTTCTGCGGGTCAATCGACCGTAAACAGTGAAGATACCAACAAAGCCTTAAAACGAGCGTTTGATGCAAGTGGCAGTAAAGCAATTGTTTTAAATATTAACTCTCCTGGTGGTTCGCCAGTACAGTCTGATGAAATCTGGCAAGAAATCCGCTATCAGAAAAAACAGCATCCAGATAAGAAAGTCTATGCTGTGATTGGTGATATGGGCGCTTCAGGTGCATATTATATTGCGTCTGCTGCCGATGAAATCATTGTGAATCCATCAAGTTTAGTGGGTTCAATTGGTGTGATTATGCCAAACTATGGTTTAAGCGGCTTGGCGCAAAAATTAGGTATTGAAGATCGTACTTTAACTGCGGGTAGCAATAAAGATATCTTGAGTATGACCAAACCATTAGATCCTGCACAAAAGCAACATGTGCAATCTGTATTGGATAATGTACATACTCACTTTATTAATGCAGTAAAAGAAGGTCGCGGTAAGCGTTTGAAGTCTAATGATCCAGCAGTTTTCTCTGGTTTATTCTGGACAGGTGAACAGGCGATTGCTTTAGGTATTGCAGATCGTAGTGGTAGTATTACCACACTGATGCGTGATCTTAAAGTTGATCAAAAAGTGGATTATACCGTTCAGCGTAATCCTTTAGAGTCAATCTTGGGCCGTATGGGTGCAAAGATTGGTGAAGGGATCAGCAGTTCGCTTGCGTCACAGCTTGAGACTCAGCAGAATGCTAAAATCCAATAGCATATAAAGCTTATGCTTCGGTCAGAGCTCTGTTTTGACTTTCTTTAGGCTGTGGTTTCCACAGCCTTTTTTATTGTAAAAGTAACTGGGCAGTTCTTGTTTTGATTTGCAATACATGTGTAGAGCAGGATAATTGATCTATCAGTGAAAACAAATAAAGATCTACTTATGAAACCTTTGATTCATTTTGCCCATGCCAATGGTGTCCCCTCTAAAGTTTATCAAAAGCTATTTGATCAGTTGAAAGATCAATATGACATCATTTATGTGGCTGAAATTGGCAATGACAAACGTTATCCAATTACGCATGGCTGGACACATCTAGTCGATCAGGTGATTGATAATATTGTTCAGCAAGCACAGGGACGTCAGGTAATTGGTTTAGGACATTCATTGGGTTCTGTGTTGACTTTAATGGCAGCCTATCGCCGTCCAGAGTTATTTTCCCAAGTCATTATGCTTGATCCGCCATTAATCATTGGTAAAGCGTCTTTTGTTTTCCATTTAGCCAAACTGTTCAAGCCTAAACTGGTGGATAAAATTACACCTGCAGGTTTATCTGCACGCCGTCGTGATCATTGGGATTCACGTGAGCAAGCGGCTGAGTTGCTCGGTTCACGTGGTTTTTACCAACATTTCGATGCAGATTGTTTTCGAGCCTACATTGATCATGCATTAACAGCTGATCCACAGCGGGGCGGAGTGACTTTAACCATTCCCAAAAAGGATGAAGTGAAGTTATTTAGAACAACGCCATCGATGTGGTGGTTACCGATGCCAAAGCCACCTGTTCCTGTGCATTTGGTTGTGGGGCAAGACAGTGTGTTCTTGAAAGAGAAATTTCCGCAAGTCGCGCAAAAGAAGTTAGGGATTCCATTTTCTATTGTAGAGGGCGGGCATATGTTCCCATTAGAACATCCACTGGAAACAGTCGATAAAATTAAAAGTTTGGTGATTTAAAGCAATAAAAAACGCATCCGAGGATGCGTTTTATTTTTTAGAATTGAGCAAACTGAATGGGCCGTTGTAAAGGCTGCTGGTTGAAATAGGCTTGACCATTTTTCCAGCTCAGTTGACCTGTACAAAACCATTGTACAACTTGAGGGTAAATGAAATGCTCAAGTTTATGCACACGTTGCGCCAGACTTTCTACTGTATCGTGCAAACCGACTTGAATGACAGATTGCGCAATACTTTGTCCAGCATCCAGTTCAGCCGTAACAAAGTGAACGGTACAACCATGCAAACGGTCTCCTGTATTTAACACCCGTTGATGGGTATTAACGCCTTTATAAAAAGGTAGGAGGGAAGGATGGATATTTAACATTTTGCCTTGCCATTGCAGCACAAAGTTTGGTGTTAAAATCCGCATAAAACCTGCAAGAATAACCAGATCCACCTGCCACACTAATAGCTGCTGGTGCATCGCTTCATCGAAGCTTTCGCGATTTGGGTAATCTTTATGTGAAATAACAGCGGTCGCAATATTGGCGTCTTTCGCACGTTGTAATGCATAAGCATCAGCTTTGTTTGAGAGTACACCAATGATTTGCCCTGATAGCTGTTTACCATTATGGGCATCTATCAGGGCTTGTAAGTTGCTACCGTTGCCTGAGACAAGGACAGCAATTCTCATTATGCAAAGATCACGCGAATTTTTTCGTCTGCGCCTTCAACTGATTCAGCATTTTCTTGAATGTGACCAATTTTCCAGGCTTTTTCACCTTGAGCATTTAATACGTCAATTGCTTTGTCAGCTTCGCTGGCATCAACTGCAATCACCATACCCACGCCGCAGTTAAATGTACGATACATTTCAAAGCGTTCTACGTTACCTTCACGTTGTAACAACTGGAATAATTCAGACCATTCCCAGCTTGATTCATCAATCACCGCTTGAGCGCCATTTGGAAGAACACGTGGTAAATTACCTGGTAAACCGCCACCTGTGATGTGAGCCATTGCATGCACATCAACTTGTTTGCAAAGTTCGAGTACAGGTTTAACATAAATACGTGTCGGTTCCATCGCAACATCTGCAAGTGGGCGACCATCAACGATTTGAGTTAAGTCTACATTTTTAACATCTAAGATTTTGCGTAGTAATGAGTAACCATTTGAGTGCGCACCACTTGATGCTACACCGATGAGTACATCACCAGACTTCACTTTTGTTCCATCAATAATTTTACTGTGTTCAACTACACCTACAGCAAAACCAGCGAGATCATAGTCTTCGCCTTCGTACATGCCTGGCATTTCAGCAGTTTCACCACCGACCAATGCACAACCAGCAAGTTCACAACCTGTACCAATACCTGTGACTACATTTGCTGCAACATCAACATTTAAATGACCTGTTGCATAGTAGTCGAGGAAGAAGAGGGGTTCAGCGCCACAAACGAGCAAATCGTTTACACACATTGCTACAAGGTCTTGACCAATTGTGTCATGACGGTTGAGGTTAAGTGCCAGACGTAATTTTGTACCTACGCCGTCTGTTCCTGAAACCAATACAGGTTCTTCATAACCTTTTGGAATTTTGCATAGTGCACCAAAGCCACCAAGACCGCCCATTACTTCAGGACGAGTGGTGCGTTTAGCGACAGATTTGATACGATCGACTAATGCGTCGCCCGCTTCAATGTCGACGCCCGCATCTTTATAGCTTAAACCAGTGTTTGAGGTAGAAGTTGAGTTGCTCATAGTGAAGTCTCCGCAGTGGCGGCAGATTATAACCTGAATATACGAAACTCTTATGTTATTTATGCTCGAAAATGCTATCTTTAATTAAATTTTTTTCCATTTATAACGAATATACAAAAAAAGGCTAGATTTTATGCAAGATCAGGTACTACGTCGTATCTTTATCCTCGCTGGGCTCGCATTATTGCTTTGGGTGCTCTATCTGCTAAAGCCCATTGTCATTCCGTTCGTAGGCGCTTTTTTCATTGCCTACCTGTTTAGTCCACTCGTGGATGTTCTTGTCAAAATTAAATTGCCGCGTTGGTTAGCCATCAGTATCGTGTTTATTGGTATTGGGGTGACCTTGACCATGGTGTTGTGGTTCCTAGTACCGTTGATCTGGAAACAGCTCATGTATGCACGGGATAGTATCCCTGCGGGTATTCATTGGGTGAATGCCACTTTCTTGCCGTGGGTATCGCATACATTTAATGTTGTACCAATGGAAATAGATACTGAACAGATTTCTAAGGCATTAATGGATTATATTCAAACCAACTATAGTGCCGATAGTATTCAGGCAATGGCATTAAGAGTTGCGCAATCTGGTCTGAACTTTATTCAGATTGGTGGTGTTGTCGTGTTGATTCCAATCATTTCTTTCTATTTCTTGTTAGATTGGGAAAGAATGTTGCAGAGTTTAAGACGTTTAATCCCACGTCCTTATGAAGCATCAACGTTAAACATCGTGCGTGAATGCCACAGTGTATTGGGCGCTTTTGTGAAAGGCCAATTCCTTGTGATGCTTTTATTAGGGATTGTCTATGCAGTTGGGTTGCAACTGATTGGTCTGGAAATTGGTTTGATCATTGGTATGATTGCTGGTCTAGCCAGTATTATTCCTTATTTAGGTTTTGGTGTCGGCATTATTGCAGCTGTAATTGCAACGCTTTTCCAATTCGGACTGGACTGGACTCAGTTACTTCTGGTTGGTGTGGTATTCATGATCGGACAAATGGTAGAGGGATATATTCTGCAACCATTCTTGTTGGGTGATAAAATTGGTTTATCGCCAGTGGCCGTGGTTTTTGCGGTATTGGCAGGCGCACAACTCGGTGGATTCCTTGGAATGTTGATTGCTTTGCCAGTTGCTGCCGTGATTGTGGTGTTGCTTAAACATGCACGCGATAATTATGAACGAAGCCGCTTCTATGGCTCCACTACCGAAGTTATCGTGGTACAAGGTGAAACTCAGCATATAAATGTTGAATCAGATCAAGTAGAGCTTGATATTCAAATTAAAAACTCTCAAGATACAGAGACTTCAAACCCAAATGATTTAAAGTAATTGAGGAACATATTAAATATATGCGTCAACTACAACTGGATATAGAACCACAACTCGATGCCCGAATCAGTGATTTTTCGGGGCCGGGTTGGGGACCTGTGGTTGATGCAGTCAGACAGTTACATGCGGGTTTGGTCAGTCGTTTTTATGTCTATGGTGGCGCGGGAACTGGCAAAAGTCATTTGCTCTCTGCGATTTGCGACTCTTATCTGGAATTGGGTCGGCCAGCGATTAAAGTTTCATTACTTGAATTATTAGATGCGCCAATTGAAGCAATTACTTCTTTAGAATTTTATGACTTAGTTGCTTTAGACGATATTGATGCAATCAGTGGCGTACCGCATTGGCAAAAAGCCGTTTTTCATCTGATGAATAACCATGAAGGCCAACTCGTCTTTTCATCTCGGGTTGCACCTATTGAATTAAAACTGGAACTTCCTGACCTTCAGTCAAGGTTGACGCAAGCTGTTAGTGTTAAAGTCCCGAATGGTAGTTCTTATATAGACCGTCAAGCTTTACTTCAATCGGTCATGACTCGTCGCGGAATTCATTTTGACCAGCAAATTGTCGATTATTTATTAAGTAATGGCCCACATCAGGCCTCAATATTATTACAAACATTAGCCCAACTTGAAAAAATGCTAAAAGGCGAAAAAACCAAGCTTTCTAATACTACACTTAAGCAAATTTACGCTTTGATTGATGAATATCGCCAATAGTATAAAATTTCTTGAGTAATTTTGAGAGCTATGACAAAGTACGCACAAAGGAATGTGGTTGCAAACACCTAGTTTGTAAAACTAAAAAAAATGAAAAAATATGAAAGGAGATCGGTATGCTCAAACGGACGCTTGCCTGCGCGTTTTTAATAATGACGGGGCACGCTTATTCTGCGGACATCCAAGTCACGACGTTGCTTGATGAAAAGAATTATACCGGTTGCTCGTTAAGAAATGCTGTAGAGTTTTTAAATAAAAGAAGTCAAAAAGAATATGAAAATGGCTATCAGGGCTGCGGTGATAAAGATTCCAGTAGCACCATCATTTTGCAAAGAGATAAAGAATATACATTAAATTCAGCTATTCATATTAAAGCGGGCATGGCCATCATGACGGCGGCTAGTGGCAGTTTTAATGATAATCAGAAAGGCATGCATAACGCGACCATTAAAATGGTGGGGAATGATCGTTTATTTGTCATTAACGATGAAAGTGTTGAAGAAACCTTGCTTCCTGTAATTTTTGTTGAATTAAATTTAAAAGGTTCTGCTTATAAGGTAACCGATGGTGGTTTGATCTTTAATAGAGAGGCGCTCAGTATCCAGTATTCTCGTTTAACGGGAGGAAATGCGGTTCGAGGTGGTGCAATCTATAATGCGGGTACGGTGACGAATGAGCAAACAACTGCAAGTTTATTGAACATCAGTAATAGCCTGCTCCAAGGAAACAAAGCAGATCAAGGCGCAGTTATTTATAGCGAAATGCCTTTGTATTTAATTACGCAATCTGTGATTCGTGATAATGAAGGCACTCAAGGCGAAAATGGTGCTTTACTCTATTCACAAACAGCCTTTACAGATAAAACGACAGCAGGCGTGTTAGCTTCTCGTGTCTCAGGCCTTCGCAATAGTACAATTTTTCATAATAAAGGTGGCTATGTAGCGAATATACGTGGTGGAATGTTGCTGAATAACGTAACGATTCTTAAAAATGCGGCGGGATTATTTTTACAGGCACCAAAGAGGGTGGTTGCTGCTACAAAAGAGGGTGAGAAAGCTCCGGATCCAGAACCAAGTGCTTATATTTCCAATAGTATTATTGTCGCAAATGAAGCAAATAACTGCGCCAGTTCTGCCGATGATGAAGCAGTTATACAAAGTAATTTGACGACAGCAGAATGTGATCGTAACGCACCAGTTGGCAGCCCAAACTTCTTCATTGGGAATAATAAGCTCATTGCGGGTGGAACCAATGATGAGGGTGAGTGTGCTGCACCACCTGCAGATGGACTTTTATGTCCGTATTACACGCCTAAAGACCAAATGTTAGGTTACTTTAAGCCACGCTTATTGATGTCATACACTAAACTTTCAGACTCTTTGATTGTCAATAAAGGAAGAATTTATAGTGATGGAACAACAGCTGGTTTTGCGAAAAGTTGTGAAGGTTCAGATCAGCGTGGCAAACCACGAAGTGGCTATGATGAGTTATGTGATCTTGGGGCAATTGAGTTAGTTATTAACCGTGCTGAAGTTCCTATTGCGGGCGAAGATATTTTATATGGGCAAATTGCCAAGTTTAGTATTGCAGATAGCTTATTAGATGGTGAATTACTTGATCCAACATCATGCGAGAAAGTTCTAGGCAAGCGTTCGGATGATCAGCCTTGGCAACCAGGTTGTTTAGATATTCAACAAAGACAAACCCCTTCAAAAGGCAAGTTGACGATTGATCAGCAGGGGAATATTACTTATGTACCAAATGGAAATTGGCATGGGTCTGATGAATTTAATATGCGAGTGATGACGACAACAACACGTTTTAATGATGTCTCAAATTATTACATCACGATCCCAACCACAATTGTGCAAGCCCCACCTAATAATTTTCAAAGTAAAACTGTAAATGTGGGTGGTGGTAGTTTTGGGATAGGTGCAATCTTTGCATTATTCGGATTACTTGGATTACGTCGCTTTAAATCATAATCAGGGATGATGAGATGAAAAATTATAAAAAAACTTTGCTAGCCACCTTGGTGCTTGCGACGATGCCGCTTTTTGCAGCGACAAGTAGTGCCCCAATCCAAGTTACAACTTTTGTAGATGAAGATGGTGAAAATAACTATGCCTGTTCATTGCGAGAGGCACTAAAAACGGCAGCAGATAGAAAGTCTTATGGTGGGTGTCAAGTCACGGATACTTCGCCTGCTACGACTAAGTCGATTCAATTAGAAGCGGGTACTTATGTACTGGATCGAGAATTGGCACCAAAGATTGATATTGTGATTTTGGGCAAAAGTCCCGTTGATTGGGAAAAAAGAAGCGTTATTACCAATGACTACCCTGCACAAACGGTGTTGAAAACAACGATTGATGCCAGAGGAAAAGGCCGTATTTTTAATACGACTGGTAATAATAGTTCATTAACCCTCAATGATATCATTTTGAAAAATGGTAAAACCTCAGACCGTGGTGGAGCGATTTATGCTGGTGGCAATGTAAGTTTGCAAAATGTCCAAATTTTAGATGGTGAGGCTGGGGTAAGTGGAGGAGCTGTTTTCTTAGCAGGGTCATCATCTTCTTTAAATATAGTCAGTGCTCTACTAAAAAATAATAAGGCGCCTTTAGGTAGCCTACTTGCCATGAGTTGTATTAATGATAATGTATATTCTAAACGGAATATTGAAGTAAAGACGAGTAGTCTTATTGCAAATGGTACAGCGAATTCAAGTAGTATGCTTGAGTTTTGTGGAGAGCCTACAGCTTCATTAAGTACGAATACGATTGCGCAAAATACAGTAAACCTATCAAATGGTAGCTTGATTAAATTTACAGGCGATAGTCAGATAGGCAGTACGCCTACAAACAACTCTAGTATTTTAAGTAACTTGAGTAGTATCAATTTACTCAGTAATACCATTGTGGAGAATAATGCTTACTCTGCTTTTCTATATGATAAGTTAGGGCTGAAAATATTAAGCTTCAATGTGCTTGCTTATAATAATGGAGGCTATTCTTGCCGTTATTTGTTAGGGGATGTCACCGAAGAGAAAGAGGTAGATATCGTCCCGCTTTATAACGCTTTTTCTCTAAATGGGGCGAGTAAGTGCGATTTACCAAAACTGGCCTTACCTGAGAAGCATACTAATATTGATATTAGTGCTGTTAACATCCGTACGCTTTTAACGACATTACAGCCAGAGTCGGAATTTACGGCTTTTTTACCCCTATATTATCCAGTAAATACCAAGTTGGAAAAAGATTTACTTAATACGGGTGTCACTGGCTGTAGTGCAACAGACCAACGCAATATCGCACGTATTACTGATGGTACATTGCATTATGATCCAGACTCGCGCAATTCCTGCGATATTGGTTCTGTTGAGTTTATGAAGTTGACAGCGGGTGATGTTACTGATGTCTCGAATATTTCATTGACAACATTAGTGGCAAACTACAAAAACCAGCTGGACTTCTTTAATGATCTTGTTAAGCAGCCAAATAATCCTGATTTCTTAACTTACTATAAGGTTCGCGCTCAAGAATATAAAAACTTATATGAGAAGACAAAGACTAATTTAAAATATAGAGCGATCTTTATTGATTTAAAAAATTATCAGTTGCCGATTCCTCAAGAAACTCAGCAAGCTGATGGCACTTCTAAAGTGGCATTCTTTAATAAACAAAATTATATCGTTACAACTAAGCCTTTAGGAAAAGGGCAAATCAGCGACAATGTTGAGAATATTGATGAAAAGGATGCGGAAAATCTGGTTTGTGAATGGAATGATGATTTAGAACAAATTATTTTCTATCGTACAGATGATCGTATTACACAAGCAGGCGATAAAATTTTCTGTAAATATACAGTTCAATATCGAGCAGATCCTTCAATTACCTCTTCTGGATTGATTAGTGCTGCATTTTTAAATATCGCGCCAGAAGCAAAAGATACTTCGGTTACATTGAAATATCAAAAGAAAGAAAAGGTTGCTATCAACCTGCTGAACTTCGCCAATGACTATGGTGATATGGGAGAAGGTGGAAAAGGCCCTGCAAGTAATCCAAATAAGCCACAATTCTGGAGAAATGCGGAAGGAGTTGAGTTACCAATCAAACTGACTAATGTTCCATCTGAGAATATTAGCGTGACTGCTGACCGCAAAGGTCCATGCCCTGAACCTGATCAGCAGGAAACTTGCTATGGCGGTAATATTTATGTTCAGGAAATAAATATCTTTAACCCATTTAATTATTCATTTAATTATCAGGTTTATGATGCAGAAGGTTTAATTTCAAATACTGCGACTGTGAAAATTATCAGTACAGGTACGACCTCTGACGATACCCGTAAAGGTGGAGGCGGTAGTATGAATTTCCTATCTATATTTGGTTTATTCGGTCTATTGGTTTATCGCCGTATGAAAAAATAAAACATGAAATAGAAAAGAGCGCCATATTTGGCGCTCTTTTTTTATGAAATTAAAAAATCAATGTTCAGCGTATTTACTTAAATATTCTTCTCGGATGTTTACCCGCTCTTCTGTACTCGCATTTTGCATACGTTTACGTAAGGTGGTACGTTCCTGAGTACTCATTTTCTGCCATACATCACGCATTTTCTGTTTTTCATCTTCTGGCAATTGAGTAAACCATTCCATTCTTTGTTGGAGTTGTGAGCTTTGTGTAGTCGGAATTTCCTTTAACGACTGATAGCGTTTAATTAAAACGCGTTGTTCCTCTGGGGATAAATCATCCCATGCTTCTTCAGTTGTTGGCTTATTCTGTTTTGAAAAAATCCAGAAACGTTCCGAACCTGCAAAACTGGTTTGCAATAAGCCGAGCGTACACACAACAAGTGCTAACTTTTTAGCTGCCATGTGGAACTTTATCCTCACCTAGAACCAATAACATTTCCATATCTTCCACCATCTGAGGAGATAGTTTCGGATTAACCACAACCTGATTTTGCGGTTTATCGATTAACTGTAAAGAGCTTGGCAATACAGCAATACCCATAATGGCAGCTGCAAAAGCAAAACCTGTCATTTTCCAGATACTGTAATAAGAAGTAGGTTTCTTTTGTACCGTATCTAAAACATGATTCATCACCATCATTTTATTGTGGTGCTGCTCTCTTGCAAGTTGATCAAGTTTGGAAGTCACTTGTTTAGCGAACTCATCTTTTTTCATCTGATGATCCTCCCGTATGTGGATTTAAGTGCTCTAAAGCAATTCTGAGTCCCTGAATTGCACGGTGATAATGTGTTTTTACACTACCTTCACTACAATCCATAACTTGCGCTGTCGTCATCGTATCAAAGCCTTCCCAAGCTCTTAACATGAACGCTTGTTGCTGACGAACTGGTAATTGATTAATTGCAGCCTGAATTTCCTCTATCGTCACTTCCTGATCAAGGAACTCAAATGGGTTTGGAGTTGATTCATCGACTACATCAATAATTTCTTCGTCATCATCTAAACTGATTTTCTTAAATAATGAGAATGGACTTGCTCGACGGGCTTCCTTTCTTCTCCAGTCCTGAAGTTTATTATTCAATATGGTATAGAACAGGGGATACCATTCATCGGTACTCTTATCTGCATAGGATTTATGCAATGAAATAAAGGCTTCCTGAACCAGATCCATTGCAATGCCTTGTTGTCCCTGTGTCGCACTCTCCATCATCACAAGCGCACGACCAGTCACGTCTTGCATAAAGAAACGCAGACGTTGTTCAACCGTACTACGATCAGTACCGTTTTCCGTTCGAGCCTGTTTAGGTGCTAAATCCATAGAGATGGAAAATCCTGTCATGGATACCCACCATTATTATTTCAATTCATTAATCATATAACGTTGAAAATGGTGGGCGCGTTGACAACTTAAGCAATTATTTTTAGTAGTGTAATAGATTTTCCCAGTAAAAAACGCGTATTTAAAATAAAATAACGTTTTACTGACGTTGGCGCACCATTTCAAAGAAGCAGACTGAACCTGCAATTGCAACGTTCAAAGATTCTTGGCCACCCGGTTGAGGAATCGTCACTGCTTGAGCGTGTTCTAGGGCATAGTCACTGGCACCTTGACCTTCATTACCCAAAATCCATACACATGCTTGAGTCAAATCTTGTGTGTATAAGCTGGTTGAACGGTGTGAACTGGTCACAAAGACAGGAATGTCAAACTTTGGAAGTAGATCACTGAGTTGAAAATTTTCAAAACAAGTTAGGCTGAAGTGTGCACCCATACCTGCACGTAATACACGTGGTGACCACAATGATGCAGAGCCTTGAGTACAAATCACTTGCTTAATATTTGCAGCAGCCGCAGAACGTAGAAGTGTGCCGACATTTCCTGGATCCTGAACATTTTCCAGAATGAGTGTATCTGCATTAAAATCAATTGTGACTGAACTTTTAGGAAGATCAACAATGGCTAAGCAAGGTAGCGTAGTGCCTAAAGTACTTAAATCTTTGTAAAGTACTTCACTAATAACAAAAATATGGCCTTGATGTAATTCGATGACTTGTTGTAATTCAGGGTGATTCAGTGCTTGTTCGGTCGTAAATAGAGAAAAGATTTTTTTCTGCTGTTGTAACCAAGCCAGACAAAGATGTGTACCTTCCAGAACCGTTTGCTGATGCTTTTTTCGGGCGCTGTTCAGCTCGATCAGCCCACGCAAATGTTTGATCTTTGCATTGTCTTTTGATTCTAGAAAAATAACTGCCATAAGATAAACATCCAAAAGGGCATTATAAATAGTTGATAATGCCCTAATTATAAAATTAATTAGTGATAGCTGGTTACGCGTTCAACTTCGTTCTTAGAACCAATAATGACTGGAACACGTTGGTGTAATTCTGTTGGTTGGATATCCAGAATACGAACACGACCTGTTGTAGACGCACCACCTGCCTGTTCAATCAGCATACTCATTGGGTTTGCTTCATACATCAAACGTAAACGACCTGCTTTTTTAGGGTCTTTCAAGTCATAAGGGTAAAGGAAAATACCGCCACGGCATAAGATACGGTGAATGTCACCGACCATGCATGCAACCCAGCGCATATTGAAGTCTTTTTCACGCACTGATGTTTTACCAGCAAGTAGCTCATCAATATAGCGTTTCACTGGATTTTCCCAATGACGTTGGTTAGATGAGTTGATTGCAAATTCTTGTGTATCTGCTGAAACTTGAACTTTTTCAGAAGTTAATAAGAAGCTTTGTGTGGTTGGATCAAAAGTAAAGAATACAACGCCTGCGCCAACAGTCAGTGCGAGCATAGTTGATGGGCCATAAAGTACATAACCCGCAGCAACTTGTTCCGTCCCTGCTTGCATGAAATCAGCAGCTTGTGTGATTGTATTTTTTGCAGGAAGGATAGAGAAAATCGTACCCACACACATATTGATGTCGATATTGCTTGAACCATCTAATGGATCGAATAAAACTAAATATTTGCCATTTTCTTGAGCAGGAGTGAAGTCATCTAATTCTTCTGAAGCCAAGCCACCCACTTGTGGATGAACTTTTAATGCATCAATCAGGTAATCATTCGAAATGACATCTAGTTTTTTCTGCGTTTCACCCTGAACATTTTCATTGCCAGCGCTGCCTAAAACACCCGCTAAAGCACCTTTTTGTAATGCTTGATCAATCGTCTGGCAAGTTGCTGCAATTGTTTCGATGACTTGTGCCAACTCTGGAGTCAAATTCCCATTTTGTTGTTCTAGGTATTGGGTCAAAGTAAGGTTTGACATATTGAATAGCTCCGATTTAGCCGTGTCAAAAATTGATAAAAATGAATGTGGCTATTCTAGATGAGAACGCCCAAAAATAAAAATTATCTTACTTTATTTATGTTGCTTTTATGATTACAAGTAAGCCATTACATGCTATGTTGGACGGATACTAGACAGGATGTTTGGAGATTAAAGATGTCAACCAAGAATTTTGACGCAACTCCTACGCCAAGCGAACCTATTAGTTTAGAAACGATTTCTAAAGAGAAGGTGCAAGAGGCTTGGAAAGAGTATGAGGCGAAGCCAGAATACAAAGAGTTCAACAAGCACGATATGATTGAATCGATGCAAACCAAGACCGATGCTCAATCTACGTCTTGATCGAAAATAAAAATGCTCACCTAAAGTGAGCATTTTTATTTAAAGCATTCACACGATTATTTTAATAATGGTGGAACAGCTTCGTAGTTAATTTCTACGCGGCGGTTTTCTTTCCATGCAGCTTCGTTGTGACCTGCATTGACAGGAGATTCTTTGCCATAGCTTACTGCTTCAAGCTGTTGCGGGTTGACACCATTGGTGATCAAGAAGCTTTCAACCGCTTTGGCACGACGCTCGCCAAGCGCCATGTTGTATTCACGTGTACCACGTTCATCTGTGTGGCCTGTAAGGGCAACACGAGAGTTCGCATTGGCTACAAGGAACTGAGCATGTGCTTGCAATGTTTGATAATCTTCGTTTGATAAGTCACTGCTGTCATAGTTGAAGTGAACAACACGTTTCGCTAAAAATGCTTTATTTGCAGCAGTTACACCTTTTGAAGATGCACCCGCAAGGTTTTGTGCATTTAAAGCTGCATCTTCACTTAAACCATCGGTGCTTACAGTTGATGAACCGTTTGGTGTATTGCCCGCAGTAATTTCAGCAGCAGGTTTACGGCTTGCACAACCCGTGAAAACGAGTGTTGCAGCAATAAGTGGAAGCGTTAAATATTTAATGTTCATACGATTCTCCAATCGATTAAATTTATTTTGGTGCCCAAGCTGGTTCACGAACTTCACCTTGTTCGCTTGGTAAATTCATGCGGAAACGACCGTCAGTAGACATGACTGATAAAAGACCACGATTTCCTTCACGCGTTGCGTAAACGACCATTTGGCCATTTGGCGAGAAACTTGGTGATTCATCTAAACTGGTTGGTGTGAGAATATTGGTAATACCTGTGTTGATATCCTGAATGGCAACTTTATAGTTACTGCCGCTTGGACGATGGACAAGGGCAATCATTTTACCATCTGCGCTTAATGTGCCGCGTGCATTAAATGCACCTTTGAAGGTTAGACGTTTGACTGAACTGTCATCAAAGCTATAACGATAAATCTGTGGTGAACCACCGCGATCCGATGTAAAGATGAATGACTTGCCATCTGGTGAGTAGCGCGCTTCAGTATCAATCGCAGAGTCATTGGTCATGCGTTGTACTTGGCGAGTACTTAAATCCATTTGATAAACTTCAGGATTGCCGTGCATAGAAGCGGTAAATAACATTGATTTACCATCTGGCGAGAAACTTGGTGCGCCATTCAAGCCACGGAAACTGGCTAAAACTTCGCGTTGTCCTGTCGCTAAATCTTGTAGGTAAATTGCTGGTCGTTTAGTTTCGAAAGAAACATAGGCAATTTTCTTGGCATCAGGTGTCCAAGCCGGAGAGAGGATTGGATCACGTGATGACAGCACTGTTTTAGGTTGTTCGCCATCCGTATCTGCAATTTGTAAAGTATAACGTTGAGCTGGTGTTGCCTGATTACGTAATACATAGGCAATACGACCGCTAAAGTCACCCGCAATACCCGTTAAGGCTTGATAAATCGTATCACTGATCAGATGTCCAGCTTGACGTACGCGCGAGCGAGGCACAGTGAGTACTTCATTGAGTAAATATTGTTGTTTTTGTACATCGTACAATTGGTAGTGAATTTCAAATGTATTGGCATCAACAGCCTTCATTTGACCCACAACAACATAAGGTACACCTGCATTTTGCCAATCACCTGCCTGTACCTGATTTAGGCTGGCAGTTGCAGGTAAATTTTGAGATGCACTAGTAAAACGGCCTGAGCGATTCAAGTCGCTTTCCACAATTGGATAGATCGCATTGTCATTTGCAAATGGGATAATCGCAATTTTTGGTGCTTGTTCAGGTGCTTTTGCAATTTCAAGATGTAATTGAGCGAAAGTTGCTGTTGGAACAACTGTGCTAATTGCAGCAAAAACTGCTAAAGAGAGGAGGTGTTTACGAGTCTTGTCCATAGTTACAATTACTTGCGTCGTATTTTTGTGGCTGTTGATTATTTAACATAGTTACATGCTTTGTGCTATTAAAAGCATGTAACGTTAACTATTCATTACTATTTTGCAGTAAAACTTGAAGTAAAGCTTCTTGCTTCACGGCGTGCTACTGGATCATCTGGCATTGGATAAGGTGCAGCAGCACGAACCGCAGCTTCTACACTTGCTTTCACATCAGGATCACTCGCAGAAACAACAACAGATAAAACAGCTCCGCTATCACTCAAGGTGACACGCGCACTGGCACGCTGACCTGATGAACCCGATGGCATGTTCCATGCACGATAGATTTTTTGTTCAAAATCTCGTTTAGCTGTTGATGCAATTCGTTTTGCATCCGCTTTCTTCTGGGCAGCATCCTGTTCAGCTTTTTTTGCAGCAGCAGCTTTTGCATCCGCTTCTGCTTCTGCTTTACGTTTCGCATCGGCCTCAGCTTTGGCTTTTGCATCCGCATCGGCCTTGCGTTTAGCATCTGCGTCGGCTTTCGCTTTGGCATCTGCGTCAGCTTTACGTTTTGCATCCGCATCGGCTTTACGTTTAGCGTCTGCGTCAGCTTTGCGTTTGGCATCTGTGTCGGCTTTCGCTTTGGCATCTGCGTCGGCTTTGCGTTTGGCATCTGCATCAGCTTTGCGTTTAGCATCTGCATCAGCTTTACGTTTTGCATCTGCATCAGCTTTACGTTTTGCATCCGCGTCGGCTTTCGCTTTAGCATCTGCCTCAGCTTTGCGTTTGGCATCCGCATCGGCTTTGCGTTTTGCATCCGCTTCAGCTTTCGCTTTGGCATCTGCATCGGCTTTACGTTTTGCGTCTGCGTCAGCTTTACGTTTTGCGTCTGCGTCAGCTTTACGTTTCGCTTCTTGCTGAGCTTGAAGTTTTGCGTTTTCAGCTGCTTTCTGCTGTTTTAACTTCGCATCTTGCTCGGCTTTCTGGCGTGCTTTGGCATCGGCTTCAGCTTTCGCACTTTGTTCAGCTCTGCGTTTTGCTTCAGCTTCAGTTTTTGCCTTGGCATCAGCTTGACGTTTTGTTTCAGCATCGGCACGTTGTTTTTGTGCCTGTGCTTCTGCAAGTTTACGCTGTTCTTCGACTTGCTTGGCACGAGCAGCTTCATCGGCTTTACGTTTTTGTTCAGCTAATTTTGCTTGCTGTGCTTGTTCCACCTTTTGTTTTTCAGCTGCAAGTTGTTGTGCAGTTGGTGGTGGAGGGGCTACAGGAATATTTTCAGGTAAGGTCGGATCTACATTTGGACTGACCACTTCTGGTGCTTGTTTATCAGCAGTGACTTGCTGTTCAGGCTGCTGAAGCGATTGAGGTAAATCTTCTGGCTTCACCAAAATAGTGGTGAGTTTTTTAGGCTCTTCTGGTGGTTTACTCAAGCCTAAAAACAGTAAGCCAACAATCGCGATTGCATGAACACCGAGTGTGAAACCCAGTGCAATCGCATTTTGCTTAAAAGGCGGCTCTTGAAATTTTTTCATAGCTTATTTTAACGGCTCGGTCAGTAAGCCAACTTGAGTTAGGCCTGCTTCTTGTAGACTCGCCATAAGTGAAACCACTTCACCATAAGGACGAGATTTATCACCATTCACGAGAACAGTCAGTTGCTTATTTTCTTGTTCAGCTTGAGTTTGAGCTTCACTTAAAAGCGTTTCAAGCTGTTCCAGTGATAGTGGCTCACTGCCTTTGTGTTCTTGATACTGTAAAAAGATATTGCCATCTTTGCCAATGGTGACCATCGCTGGCATATCTTTAGATTCAATAGGGTGGTTATTGGCTTGAGGTAAATCTACTTTGATACCACTGGTGATCATGGGTGCGGTCACCATAAAAATAACCAGGAGTACTAACATGACGTCGATATAAGGAACGACGTTCATATCGCTTTTCAGTGGTTTTTTAATCCGCTCAAAACGTCCAGATCTTTGAATCGCCATTATGCATCTTCCTGTGTCGTTCCAATCGCTTGACGCTGTAAAAGAGCAACCATTTCTTCTGCAAATAAGGCACGGTCTGAATAGATCGATTCGCCTTTGGCTGTGTAGTGGTTAAATGCAAGTACCGCTGGAATTGCAGCAAATAAACCGATTGCTGTAGCAATGAGCGCTTCGGCAATACCCGGTGCAACTGTTGCCAACGTAACTTGATCCACCGCAGCCAGACCGATGAAGGCATTCATAATGCCCCAAACAGTACCAAATAAACCAATATAAGGTGCAACAGAACCAATGCTGGCAAGTGCACCTAAGCCTTGTTCTAAACCACCTTGATCACGGCTTAAACCGACACGAAGGATACGTTCAGTGCCTTCGATGGTTTGATTGGTATCTGCTTTACGTTTTTGTAATTTGAAAAACTCACCCAACCCTTGATAGAAGATGTCTTCTAAACCACGACGTTTAGAGTTGAGTTGAGCATTATTATAAAGGGTATTTAATTCGGCACCTGACCAGAACATCTTTTGAAAATGCTCATCATCTTGTCCTGCTTTTTTGAAGCCCATATGCAATTTGGCGATTAGATACCAGCTATAAATTGAAGCGAGTAATAAAATCAGCATGACCAGTTGTACAACAGGACTTGCTTGCAAAATAAGGTCGGAGATGTGTAGAGAAGATTCTAAATTAGTTGCCATAAGTTACTGTGCCGAAAGTTTATTTTAGTCCTGTGCCAATTCTTTTTGAATCAGGTCACGAATTTCATCAGGAAGTCGCCGTGGCATTAACTCTTTATTTAAACATGCCAACACAACCTCACCTGAAGCCAGCAAGATTTCACCACGATAAATATTTTGTTGCAACACAAATGATGCGGCTTTACACGAAATAACACGTGCTGTAACGGTAATTAAGTCATCCATTAATATAGGTCGTACATATTTGACCTGAATCTGGTGCACAACGAAGTTGTAATCTTGTTGATGCCAGTAGTGATCAACTCCAGCAGCACGTAACCATTCAGTGCGCGCACGTTCCATAAAACGGATATGGTTGGCATGGTAGACGATACCACCTGCATCTGTATCTTCGATATAAACACGAATTTTAAATTCAAAATGATTCGCCATGAGAGTATTCCGTTCTAGTTCACTATAGGGCTTTATATTTAAAAATATGACTGCTAAATAAAACATCAGTTCTATTCAACGTCATAGACCTGCTTTAAATACGGGGCAGTTTAGCAGATTGCATACTAAGTCCTATGGCACAACCTTTCAATTGCGATTGCGGTCTTTATTGTCTAAAACGGGACGCTCTATAACTTATATGTTGTTAAGTTAAGACGGTTTCCATGCGGCCTGAACTTGTTTCGCGATTTCTGGATAATCTAAGATGAATCTTACATGCAGCTCTGTTCCTGTTTTTAAGGCTTTATCATCGACGATAAAATAGGGGCTATGGTTCGGCGCGGCTTGACTTAAGTCCTGATTTTCAGGTGTCGCACCTAAGAAAACAAAGAAGGACGGCATTAATTTTCCATAATAGGCAAAATCCTCACTGGCACTTGCATTATGGTCCATCAGATGAAGTTTCGAATCTCCGACAGCTTTGGTCAATGTTGGCTGAATAAGTTGAGTGAGTGCCTTGTTATTCATTGTTACTGGAGCATAAGGCGCAATCTCAACTTTGGCCGTTACATCATTGGCCTGAGCATTATGTTCAACAAGTGTCGGTAAACTTTTTAAGATGTTGTCTCGTATCTGTTCGTTATTGGAGCGAATGGTACCAATCATATTAACTTGATCAGGAATGATGTTTCCGGCCGTTCCACCTTGAATATTACCAATACTGATGACGCCCATGCCTTGAGTCAGATCGGTTCTTCGACTAATAAGGCTTTGTATATTGTTAATCATTTGAGCTGACGCATAAATCGGATCTCTACCTAACCAAGGGGTGGAACCATGAACTTGTTTGCCGTTGACTTGAATACGTAAATGATCTGCACTGTTTAAAATGGCACCATCTTTATAGTAGAGATGTCCGCTTTTCATACCAGACATAACATGCATACCAAAAATAGCTTCTGGCTTATCGTCTTTAAATGCTCCATCCGCGATCATTTTTCTTGAGCCGATTTGATCGCCGTGTGTGAAATTATCGATATCTGCGCCACCTTCTTCGGCGGGTTGAAATACAAAAACGACTGTGCCTGATATTTTATCTTTGTTGGCTGCCAGAATTTTTGCTGCGCCTAAGAGCATTGCAGTGTGAGCATCGTGTCCACAAGCATGCATCACATAAGTCTCTTTACCTTGATAGATTGCTTTTTGTTTGCTGGCAAAGGGAACGCCACTTTTTTCCTGCATCGGTAAAGCATCCATATCCGCTCTAAGCGCCATGACTGGACCGGGTTTATCGCCTTTTAAGATGCCAATGACTCCTGTTTTTGCATAACCTGTTTTGACTTGAATGCCATAAGATTTCAATTCTTTTTGAACAAGCTCAGATGTTTTAAATTCCATATTGCCAAGTTCGGGGTGCTCATGGATGTGTTGTCTTAACTGAATAACCTGATTTTCATTTTGTTGTGCGGCATCTTTTATCCAATCTGCCATACTGAGTTGACTCACGAGGGCGAGTGGAAGTAATAAAGTGGCTTTCTTATACATATCCTTATCCTAAAAATTATTGTTTATCAGATTTACGTTGTATTTTTCTTATAATGCAGTTCTTGAAAATATTAAAAAATCAATAAGGTATAAATAAAGACTTAAAAGGTATAGAGTCGCTAATTTGTTGATAATAAAATTATTATTTTGCTTTAGGGAGAAGGTTCAAATTAAAAAAAAGAAGAGAGAACTCTCTTCTTTCGCTTAATTGTTTGACTCAGGCGGTGTCATACCAAACTGTAAATACGCCATATTGGTGGCAATACGACCGCGAGCAGTCCGCATCACATAACCTTGCTGAATCAAATATGGCTCAATCACATCTTCCAGTGTTCCGCTGTCTTCTGCCATCGCTGCGGCTAATGCTTCAACACCTGTCGGTCGTCCTTCAAAACGTTCCAGTAACATACTGAGATAACGTCGATCTAGCGTATCTAAGCCTGCTTTATCAACATTGAGCATGTCCAAAGCGCGTTGTGCCATGTCTTGAGTCACTTCACCTGTGCCTTTGACTTGCGCATAGTCACGAACACGACGTAATAGACGGTTGGCAATACGCGGTGTACCGCGTGCACGGCGGGCGATTTCTGTTGAGCCTTCATGAGTAATCGGCACATCCATCAAGTTGGCAGAACGTGTCACGATATGCGTCAAGTCCTCAACCGAATAGAACTCTAATCGTTGCACGATCCCGAAACGGTCACGTAATGGCGAAGTCAACAAACCTGCACGTGTTGTTGCCGCAACTAAAGTAAATGCAGGTAGATCCAGCTTGATTGAGCGGGCAGCAGGGCCTTCACCAATCATAATATCCAGTTGATAGTCTTCCATCGCAGGATAGAGGATTTCTTCAATCACAGGTGAAAGACGATGAATTTCGTCAATAAACAGAACATCACCTTCTTCCAGATTGGTCAGCATGGCAGCCAAATCGCCAGCACGTTCTAACACTGGGCCAGAAGTCGACTTTAAATTACCGCCCATTTCGCGCGCAATAATATTTGCCAAGGTGGTTTTACCCAAGCCCGGCGGGCCAAAGATCAGGGTATGATCAAGTGCCTCACCACGACCACGGGCCGCGCCAATGAAGATTTCCATTTGCTCACGCACCACAGGCTGACCGATATAATCAGCCAAAGACGTGGGACGAATGGCACGATCAAAATGATCTTCAGGTTTCTCTGTTCCGCTAATAAGACGATCTTGCATATATCTATTACTTCATCATGGATTTAAGCGCAGCACGGATAATGTCGGCTGACTCAGTATAATCTGCTTTGACGGCTGCAACGGCTTTTTGTGCTTCAGCTGGTTTATAACCGAGCGATTGTAATGCGGCTTCGGCTTCGGCAACAGGTGAGTTTGACATGAACTGGATTTGCGTTGCCGCTGCATTGCTTGAGCCGCCTGTAGGATGGGCCAAGGCTTTAAAGCGATCACGTAATTCAATCATTAAGCGTTCAGCTGTTTTTTTACCTACACCCGGAACTTTAATCAGGGTATTTACATCATCATGTTCAATGGTATGAATCAGCAATTCAACACTCAGGGTTGAAAGAATGCCTAGTGCCATTTTAGGGCCTACACCATTGACTTTGAGTAGCGTGCGGAAAATAGTTTTTTCCTGCGCATCAATAAAGCCATACAATTGCTGTGCATCTTCACGGACAACTAAATGTGTCCATAACGTGACTTTTTGTCCTTTTTGTAATTGGCAAAATGTTGAAAGTGGGGTGTCGATTTCATAGCCAACGCCATTCACGTTCAGTAATACGGTTGGGGCTTCTAGGGCAAACACTTCGCCAATTAAACATCCGATCATGAGTAAAATTTCACTATTTTTTAAAACAATTTAGTTGGTGATTTAAGAGACTAACAGAGCTTAATTTAAGCCTTTAAAAGAATCCTATTTTATTTCCTTGCAACTCTTGCGCCAGACTATAAGCCTGATGGTCAGAGAACTTACTAATAATATCTAAGACTTGCATAATATTATTATAATGGTTGTTTTGCAGATTTACGCCTGAATGTTGCAAAATTGACATTAATCGCTGTTCTTTAAAGCTTAATGTCTTATGTGGCATGGTCAAAGGAATAAATGCATCCAGAATTGTTTGGAGACTTTGATGGGCAATAATCTCTAAACCTGATTTCTGAGGATGTTCAAAAATTCGGTCACGTGCCAGATTTTTCGCCGTTTGAATGCCTGCCTCAATATCTGGTGAGCAATATTGTAATAGGCTACCTTTGAGCTGGCCTGTCAAAATTTCAAAATGATGCTTGGCAAACGCAGTGGTGACTTCATCGACTAAACGCTTCATGACACGACCGCGTAAGGCTGCGATTTTTTGCTGCCAAGTGGTATGCGGTAAATGTAATTCCTCTGGATAGCCATAATCAGCAATCAAATTCAGGAAAATCGGTTCAACTTCAGCATAGTTCAACATATTGAGAATAATGCCATCTTCTAAATCAATTAGCGCATAGCAAATGTCATCAGCTGCTTCTAATAAATAGGTCAAGGGATGACGGCAGTAATGATATTCACCCAGTTGAATCAGGCCGAGCTGTTCAGCCAATTGTTTTAAAATTTCTTTTTCAGATTGATAACAGCCAAATTTTGCCCGTTGATGAGAAGGGGTATCACCTTGTTCTTCAATCGTTTTAGACAGCCACGGATATTTTAAATAAGCACCCAGCGTGGCACAGGTTAGGCGCATACCGCCATCATCAGGGTGATAATCAATCCGGCTAAGCAGGCGAAGTCCTTGAGCATTGCCTTCGAACTGACGTACATCAGCTTCTTCTTCTGGGGTCAGTTTGGTTAGAAAGTCGCGATGTGAAGCATCATCAAACCATTCACGGATTGCGTATTCACCCGCATGGCCAAAGGGGGGATTGCCAATATCATGCGCCAGACACGCCGCCTGAATAATTGCACCGACATCGGCAGGTGAAATCCACATGGGTAATTCATCTTTAATTTTTTCTGCTGCCAGCATACCGAGCGAGCGGCCAATACAAGATACTTCCAGTGAATGAGTTAAGCGGGTGTGAATCCCATCATGTTGGGTAAGCGGATGAACCTGGGTTTTTCTATTCAGTTGTCGAAAGCTTTGGGAAAATATAATTCTGTCGTAATCTTTATGGAATGGGCTACGGGCCAATTCTGTACTGCTTTTTTTACTACCTAAACGAATTGCGGAAAGCAACTCTAACCAACGCATTTGTTCCATTTATCATTATTCACTATGAATTCAGTTTCATCATGCCAAAAAAAAGATTAAAGCACTAGAGTAGGGCGACATGGTTTGGCGTTTAAATTTTTTTTGCGCCTGAGTTAGGATTGCTGTGTTGTAAATAGATGTCTTGAAGTGAAAATAGTAAATTTTGTTAAAAGATTAACCTGTTGGGCATTCCGCCGTATAACGGTGGAACGAGGCAATAATTTTACATTAAGACCTGATCGCTTTGTGGTAATTTTTTAGAGATCAAATGATGAGTGGGAACGTATTAGAATTGAAAAATAGAGCAGGTGGCTAAAAATGAATTTTTTAAAAAGAGCTCAATTGGTTAATGTTATTGTAAATGAAATCATTTATGTGGCTCCAGTTAATTGGTCAAAGATTGTATATTATACAGAGCGACTTCGAGATGAAAAATTTGGGTTAAGAAGTAAAGCTATTGCCGGATGTTGGTTGGGAAATGAAAAGATACCTCATAATAATTCTAAGGGACCACCGTTGAAGTCATCAGTAGAGTTATTTGAAGCTATAGATGCGCTATTCGTATACTCGGAAGAAAATGCAGAAATATGGAGCGGCTTTGGAGTGGCTATTGATCAAAATGGTAAATACATAACTCAGTTTTACTATGAGGAGACTCCACTTTTAGATAATAAAACGGATGAATATAAAGAAAAGCTTGATGCTTTAGCTGCGATAAATTAAATATATTTTATTGCCATGGTTGTGCTCTTTCTGATTGTGTGATAGGTAGATTTTTGTTTAGTTTTATGATTTTAAAGGGGATTTTTTAACTATATCAGAAACCAGTTTGTCTCATTCTACTGTATATTCGGTGGAGCGCGGAAATCGATATGATGTTGTAAAACCAAATAATAAGATCGTAAGTTTGTATTTCGATCAAAATAAAAAGTCTATTTATATAATTCATCGACTTATCAAATTTTACTTGACGAACAGTAGGCTGTTATCAAACAAATTTTGATTATTTTAAGGTAGATATAGCTAGCTGAAATGAGGCTTTCACAGTAGAATATGCGCTCTCTTATAAGTCACATTGTGGTAGGTTCGTTAGACCCGCCCGTGGAGCCAAAGTCAACATGTTTATCGTGGCCGGTGCATCAGCACATTCTTCTTTCAAGAAAGCTCAACTCTTAAATCGCTTAACGTCAATGAGTTCTGTTCAATCTTTTGACAGCCAGTGGGTTTATTTGTTTGATCAAGCGCTCAACGAGCAGCAACATCAATCGGCATTACAACTTTTAAACGATGGTCAATCTTTCGAACTTCGCCAAGCTGCAAGTGATGAAATCCAGATTTTAGTCACCCCGCGTGTAGGAACAATCTCACCGTGGTCATCTAAAGCAACCGATATTTTCAAAAACTGTAATACGCCAATTCATCGCTTAGAACGTGGTCTTTTGTTTACATTGAAAGGTGTAACCGAGATTTCGAATGAAGTAAAACTGGCATTACACGACCGTATGACTGAAAATGTTTTTGCTCAAATCGAAGATGCAAAAGCATTATTCTCGGAAACAGCGCCGAAGCCGTTGAACTCAATTGATATCTTGGGTCAAGGTAAAGAAGCGTTAGTTAAAGCCAACAATGAGTTTGGCTTTGCTTTATCTGAGCAGGAAATTGATTACTTAACCGAAGCATTTACCAAGCTGGGTCGTAATCCGAATGACATCGAGTTGATGATGTTTGCACAGGCAAACTCTGAACATTGTCGTCATAAAATCTTTGGTTCTGAATGGACAATTGATGGCGAAAAACAGCCATTGTCATTGTTCCAGATGATTAAGAATACCTATAAAGAATCTCCGACCGACGTGTTATCGGCATATAAAGATAATGCGTCTGTGATTGTGGGTTATGACACCATGCGTTTTTATCCGAAAGCGGATGAAAATGGTCACTTTGTTTATAAATATAAGAGCCAAGCTGCACATATCCTGATGAAGGTGGAAACCCATAACCACCCAACAGCAATTTCTCCATTTGCGGGTGCTGCAACAGGTTCGGGCGGTGAAATCCGTGACGAAGGTGCAACAGGTCGTGGTGGTAAACCAAAAGCTGGTTTAACAGGCTTTACTGTTTCGAACTTGAATATTCCTGGTTTTGAACAACCTTGGGAAGAAAACTACGGCAAACCTTCACGTATGGCATCGCCATTACAGATCATGATTGAAGGTCCATTGGGTGGTGCGGCATTTAATAACGAATTTGGTCGTCCTGCATTAAATGGTTATTTCCGTACTTTCGAACAGAATGTAAATGGTGAAGTGAAAGGCTTCCATAAGCCAATCATGATCGCTGGTGGCTACGGCAACATTCGTCCTGACCACGTAGAGAAAGATGCGATTCAACCGGGTGACTTGCTCATTGTTTTGGGTGGCCCTGCAATGTTAATCGGTCTTGGTGGCGGTGCAGCGTCTTCTGTAGATAGCGGTACCATGGGTGAAAGTCTTGATTTTGCTTCAGTACAACGTGAAAACCCAGAAATGGAACGCCGTTGCCAAGAAGTCATCGATACTTGCTGGCGTTTAGAAGACTTTAACCCAATCGTGTCTGTACATGACGTGGGTGCGGGTGGTCTATCAAATGCTATGCCTGAACTTGTGAATGATCATGAGTTAGGTGCAGTTCTTAACCTTCGTAAGATTCCATCTTTAGAGCCAGGTATGAGCCCGATGGAAATCTGGTCAAACGAAGCGCAAGAGCGTTATGTACTTGCGATTCGCCCAGAATCTTTAGAACAGTTTGAAGAAATTTGTGCACGTGAGCGTTGTCCGTTTGCGGTGCTTGGTGAAGCAACTGAAGCGCGTCATTTGACCGTAGAAGACCCATTGTTTGAAAATAATGCGGTCGATATCCCGATGCAAGTGATGTTGGGTGGTACGCCACGTATGCAACGTTCGTATGAAACGATCGAGCGTACAGGCAACGACTTTGATGCAGCAAAAGTTGATTTAAAAGATGCGATTTTCCGCGTATTGAAAAATCCTACAGTGGCATCTAAATCGTTCTTGATCACCATTGGTGACCGTTCGATTACGGGTATGGTTGCACGTGACCAGATGGTCGGTCGCTGGCAGGTTCCTGTAGCAGATGCTGCAGTAACGACCACAAGCTTGCAAGGCTTTACCGGTGAAGCAATGGCAATGGGCGAACGTCCACCAGTTGCATTGTTAAATCCAGCAGCATCTGCTCGTTTGGCAGTTGCTGAAGCAATTACCAATATTGCATGTGCAAACATTGAACAAATTAGCGATATTAAACTTTCTGCAAACTGGATGGCTGCTGCTGGTCAAAAAGGAGAAGACCAAGCACTGTTTGAAGGCGTGAAAGCGATTGGTATGGAAATGTGTCCTGCATTAGGCATCGCAATTCCAGTCGGTAAAGACTCACTTTCAATGCGTACCACATGGAATGATGGTGAAGAGAAAGCAGTGACTTCGCCAATGACAGGTGTGATCACTGCATTTGCACCAGTTTTAGATGTACGTAAAACCTTAACGCCTGAGCTTAAAAACCTTGCAGACTCGGTATTGGTTCGTATTGACCTATCTAAAGGGCAGTTCCGTTTAGGTGGTTCGATCCTTGCACAAGTATATAAAGCGATTGGTTCTGTTACACCTGATGTCGATAGTTTTGATGACTTCAAAGCATTCTTTGCCTTGATTCAAGACTGGAACAATCGTGGTGTGATCAAGGCTTACCATGACATCGGTGATGGTGGTTTATTGGCGACTGTTGCTGAAATGATGTTTGCTTCACGCTTAGGTGTTGCATTAGAGAATCAAACCACTGAAAGCTTATTTGCTGAAGAAATTGGTGCAGTACTTCAAATCAAAGCAACTGATTGGGAAGCTTTGCAGGCAGAAATCGCAGCTTCTAGCTTAAAAGATGCAATTGCTGTAGTTGGTCGTGTTAATACAACTGATCAATTGGCTGTTAATGGTTTAACTTTAGAACGTGCTGAATTACAACAAGCATGGGCAGAAGTGTCACACCAAATCCAGCGCTTACGTGACAATGTTGAAACGGCTGATCAAGAATTTGCATTGATTGCAGATAAAAACCACAAAGGTTTGATTGCACAAGCGACTTATGATTTGAATGAGCCTGTTGAAGCGCCGTTTATCAATACACGTCGTCCAAACATGGCAATCTTGCGTGAGCAAGGTGTCAACGGTCATGTTGAAATGGCTGCTGCATTTGACAAAGTTGGCTTCAATACTATCGATGTACACATGAGTGACTTGCTTGCAGGTCGTGTCAGCTTGAGTGATTTCGAAGGTTTAGTGGCGTGTGGCGGCTTCTCATACGGTGACGTGATGGGCGCTGGCGGTGGCTGGGCGAAATCAGTATTGTTCAATGCAAAATTGCGTGATCAATTCGAACAGTTCTTCCATCGTGAGAGCACATTCAGCTTAGGCGTATGTAATGGCTGTCAAATGATGTCGCAACTTGCACCACTGATTCCAGGTGCAGAGCATTGGGGCCGTTTCCACCGTAATACCTCAGAAGTATTTGAAGCACGTGCTGTTAACGTACGCGTAGAAAAATCAGTTTCAGTCTTGCTTGAAGATATGCAAGGTTCGATTTTACCAATCGCTGTTGCGCATGGTGAAGGTCGTCTGGTTGCAACTGAACAGCAAATTGCTGCGTTAAATGCTGAAAACCAAGTGATCTTACGTTATGTGGATAGCTTGGGTAATCCAACTCAGCACTATCCGTTGAACCCGAATGGTTCACCTGAAGCGATTACAGGTCAAACGTCTAAAGATGGTCGTGCAACCGTAATGATGCCGCATCCAGAGCGTAACTTCCGTGCCTTACAGCATTCTTGGAAGCCAGAAGACTGGGCTGAAGATGGTGCTTGGTTACGTATGTTCCGTAATGCACGTAAATTTATTGGTTAATTAAATCCATGCAATAAGCCACCGTCAGGTGGCTTATTTAATTCAATATAAAATAATGATCAATGGACAAGAAAAATGAAATCAAAAATCCATTTCCACGAATTCGCATTACTGATGGCATTGTTAATGTCCATCGTTTCTTTCTCTATTGATGCTGTTTTACCCGCATTGGGTGAAATTGGCCGAGTTTTTACCCTGCAAAATAGCAATCAGGCACAGTGGGTCATCATTAGTATTTTCTCAGGAATGACCATCGGGCAACTGATTGCAGGGCCATTGTCTGATGCAATTGGACGAAAACGAATTTTATTTACAGGCATCGTGATCTATTTTTTAGGAAGCTTGTTGTGCTATTCCACCCAAAGTTTTGAATGGTTCTTGGTCGGGCGTTTTATTCAGGGTGTAGGTGTTTCTGGGCCGTATGTTGCTTCGATTTCTATTGTTCGGGATAAATATAGTGGTGCACAAATGGCACGCATCATGTCTTTGATCATGATGGTATTTATGGTCGCACCTGCGATTGCACCCAGTTTGGGACAACTGATTATTCATTTCTTCGGTTGGCGCGATATTTTTGTGTTGTATATGGTCTATGCCATAGCTGTTGGAGCTTGGGTCGCTTTAAGGCTAGAAGAAACTTTAGTGCCTGAAAATCGTTTGCCGATGCGTGTACAAGCATTTAAAGATGGCTTCAAAGAAGTGGTGAGCAATAAAACCACCATGAGTTATTTGCTATGTGCAGGTTTTTGTTTTGGCGGTTTTATTGGATATCTTGGGACTTCACAACAAATCTTTATGCAGCAATTTGGCAAAACAGGGCAGGAATTTAGTGCCTACTTTGCGTTATTAGCAGGTGTGATGGGGATTGCTTCCTTTACTAATTCTAGAATTGTCATGAAGTTTGGGATGCGTCCTATTTGTATTTATGGCTTTCTTGGCCTATGTTTAATTTCATTGCTGTTCCTCATCGTTCAGCTTGCCGGTATTGCCGTTTCATTCTGGATGTTTATGTTGTATGCCTGCATTTTGTTTTTATTGTTTGGAACACTGTTTGGCAATCTCAATGCGATTGCAATGGAACCGATGGGGCATGTGGCAGGGATGGCTTCGGCGATTATTGGAGCATCTTCATCTGTACTTTCGTTAATTCTCGCTTCGATTATTGGGCAGCTTTATAACGGTACCTTGATTCCGATGACCAGTGGCTTTGTGATTTTGTGTGGTTTGGCTTTTGCGATGACACTGTACGAGAGAAGGCAGTTAAAAATATTAAGTTCTGATAGTTAAGTCGTTGATGCTCGGAAGATAAGAAAATATGAAAAAAGTTGTTCCAGTAATTTTAAGACATCAAAAGCATGGCTTGGAAATATTGGCTTTTCGGCATCCACTTGCAGGGGTTCAATTGGTTAAAGGGACAATAGAGCAAAAGGAAAAATATGATGAAGCTGCAATCCGTGAATTATTTGAAGAAGCAGGGTTAAATGCTAAAGCAAATCCCAAGTTTATGGGGAATTTAAAACTCAAATCTAATCAGCAAGATTGGTATTTCTATTTATGTGAAGTCAACGCAGATTTAGCTGAAACTTGGATACATCATTGTCAGGATGACGGTGGCTTAGATTTTGAGTTCTTTTGGTTTCCTTTAAATCAAAAGCCAAATGAGAGTTGGCATCAGAGCTTTCAGGAAGCATTGGCATTTTTGAGAGAGAAGCTAATTATTTAATATGATTACAGAGCATCCATTCTTTATATTAGTATTACATCTTTTCTAATTGGCTCAATTCTTGCTTCTCATATTTCAATAATAAATAAGATATGAGAGAGCAACATGATGAAAAATGAAAACTATTTGAGAGCAAGCCATTCAAAAGACAAAGGCTGGTTTTGGTTTGGCTTAACTGTGCTTATTCAGCTGCTATTTATCATCGTGAGTTATCTCCTTATCAATCTTCCACTTTGATTGTTCAGCTTTTATCACGTTATGATTGAAATCTCATTGATTTCGATTTGAGTCATTTTACGATGCTAAAGCTGATTTATTACGTGCCAGAATCTCATTTGGAATCTACCAAACAAGCAATCTTTGAAGCAGGTGCGGGTGGAATTGGAAACTACGAATATTGTGCTTGGCAAGTCAAAGGCATTGGGCAATTCAAGCCTGTAAAAGGTGCAGATCCTTTTTTAGGACAATTGGATAAACTCGAGCAGCTTGAAGAATGGCGAGTTGAAACCATTGTCACAGAAGAAAAGGCCAGTGCAGTAGCAAAAGCTTTAAAGGCAAGCCATCCTTATGAAGAGCCTGCCTTTGAGTTTATCCAGATTTTAGAGATTCATTGATTTTGATTAGGTTTAATTAAACTGGCCAGAATTAATCGGGCGATATCGGTTGTCCGTGCACGAATCAGCTCTGCTGCATTTTGACAGGCTTCTTCTAGACTGGTTGGGCCTGAGGTTAAAGAAAAGGCAGCCCTAATACCGTGCTCATACAAAGCTTGATAGTTTTGCCCAAGCGTTCCTGCAATTACAATCACAGGAATATTGGTTGCTTGTGCTATTTTGGCGACACCGAAAGGGGTTTTACCATTTAAAGTCTGCTCATCAAACTTTCCTTCACCTGTAATCACCCAATCCGCGTCTTGGATTTTTTCTGCAAGCTGGTTCAGGTCTGCAATCACTTCCACACCCGATCTAAACTCGGCTTGTAAGTAAGTTTTTGCAGCAAAACCAAGTCCACCTGCTGCTCCCGCACCAGCTTCATTGCGTTGATCAATGCCAAGCAATTGTGTTGTGACATCAGCAAAATGTGACAATGCTTGATCCAGTTCAAGTACCTGATTTGGTGAAGCACCTTTTTGCGGGCCAAAAATATGAGATGCACCATTAGGGCCGCAAAGTGGATTGGTCACATCAGCAGCCAATAAAAATTTAGTTTGTTGAATCCGTGGATTAAAATTCTCCATATTGATCTGTACCAGATTTTGCAGGGCAAGACCACCAGCAGGCAAGATTTGATGATCTGCATCTAAAAACTTAGCGCCTAAAGCAGATAAAAGCCCCGTACCAGCATCATTGGTTGCGCTGCCACCCACAGTCAATACTATTTCTTTTGCACCTGCATCCAAAGCAGCGAGGATCAGCTCACCTGTACCAAATGTACTGCTGATACATGCATCACGTTCTGAGGGATGCACCAATTGGATACCACTGGCTTGAGCCATTTCAATGATGGCAATTTTTTCAGTTTCTAACCAGCCCCATTTTGCTAATACGGGTTGCCCAAGTGGGCCTTGTACCATCTGCTCACGCCATTGACCTGAACAAGCCGCTAAAACAGCTTCAATTGATCCTTCACCGCCATCTGCCATTGGGCAAGTGATGATTTCTGCATTAGGAAAAACCTGTTGCCAACCTAAAGCAATCGCTTCTGCAACATCATGCGCAGATAAGCTGTCTTTAAAAGAGTCTGGAGCAATGACGACTTTCATATTTTTGAAATTTAGTTTTAATCAGAATCGAGCTTAGACGGTCTATTCGTAAATATCTATATGGATACACAAAATAAAAAACCACTTAACTTTTAGGCTAAGTGGTTTGTTCTAATGATTAATGCAGTGATTAATTGAACTGAGAAAAATCAGGTTTACGCTTTTGCATAAAGGCTTGTACCGCTTCCATCATTTCTGGTGAGCGTACACGTTGCATGAAAATTTCAGCTTCATCATCGACACATGCAATGATATCTGCCAAGTCTTGTTTCATGAGTGCTTTAGTTTGTTTGATCGAAGCCAATGGTAATGCTGCTAAATGTTGCGCTGTCTTTTGCGCTGTCGCATACACATCTTCAACCACATCATTGACTAGATTTGCTTGTACCGCAGTTGCTGCATCAAATTTTTTCGCTGTGAATAATAACTCGGCTGCTTTTTGATAGCCTGCCTGTTTTACCAATAAACGACTTGCTGCACCTTCTGGAGATAAACCAAGGCTAACAAATGGAATCTGGAACAGAGCAGTGTTATCTGCAAATACCATATCCGCATGTAATAGAATCGTGACACCAATTCCGATTGCGACACCTTTCACCGCAATAATGAGGGGTTTTGAAAAACGAGCGGCTGCTTTTAATAATACAAATGGAGGTTGATCGCCAGCTTTGCCTTCATGTGGCTTTTGAATAAAGCCCATAAAGTCTTTCATGTCATTACCCGCCGTAAAGTCTTGTTCTGCACCGCGGAAAATTACCACGCGAACCTCTTTATCTGCATCGGCTTCATCCAAAGCTTTTGCGATCCAAAGATAAAGTTCGCCATAGAGTGCATTTTTTGCTTCTGAACGGTTAATGGCTAAGGTGAGTACGCCATCTTCTAAATTTGCTTGCAAATGTTGATGAGGTTGTTGAATACAGCTAAGTGTCATCGTACTATCCTTGCTTTAATCCAGATTGATTTTAAGTGCCCTCATTATGTCGCATATTTATTAGAATGGCGCAACTGATGAGTTCACAAAAAAGTGAAATTAAGCCTATGTACACATTTGACTATCTTGTTTTTATTGGACGCTTCCAGCCATTTCATTTTGCACATATGCAAACCATTGAAATTGCATTACAAAAAAGTCAAAACGTGATCTTGGCTTTGGGTTCGGCTCAATCGGAACGGAATATCAAAAATCCTTTTCTGGCGATTGAGCGTGAGCAAATGATCTTGTCGAACTTTTCTGAGCAAGATCAAAAGCGAATTCATTTTGTCCATGTGGTCGATGTCTATAACGATGAGAAATGGGTCAAACAGGTCAAAGACTTGGTCAATGGCGTGATTCAGCCAAATGCAAAAGTCGGTTTAATCGGTCATTTTAAGGATGAATCTTCCTATTATTTACGTTTATTTCCTGAGTGGCAGATGGTGGAACTGGAGAGTTTGAAAGATTCCATTTCAGCAACACCAATGCGTGAAGCCTATTATCGTGGTGAGATTCAAACTGAGTTTTTCCCTGAAGGGACAATCCAGTTCTTGAGCGAATTTCAAAAATCGCCGATCTATCAGAAATTACAGCAAAAATTTAAGGATAATGACCGTTCCAATATCGATGAATCTTGAGACAAAGGGAAGATTAAGCATCTTCCCAAAAAATAATTCGATTTGAAAATGGATCGGTGATACTCAGCTCCAATGTTTCCCAATCGGTTTTCTCTACTTGAGGCTTGGCAAATTTATAGTCTTTTGTATCCAGTTCCGCATGAAGCAAACTGAGATTCTCCCAATAAATACGAATGGCACTATGTGGGCTGGCATCACCAAAATGCTCAGTTAAATGAATGATGCAATCCTCTTTGGAAATCTGTAGATAAAGCGGGAAGTTATCCCCAAAAGTATGTTGCCAGTCGAGTTGGAAGCCCAAATAGTCCAGATAAAATGATTGGGCAAGTTCGACATCAAAAATACGGAGAATGGGGGTAATTGAGCCAGATTGCATGCTTATTCCTTTTTATCGAACACCAAATTGTTGAGTCCAATAACTTTTTTGTTTCGCTGATTGGTCAACTGTACAGGCTAGCGCGTAGTCTGTAAATTTTGGATGCATCAAATTGCGACAATGCACGGGGCTTGCCAGCCATGTTGCCATCACCTCATTTAAGTTATTTTGTCCACGCGCCACATTTTCTCCACCACCGTGGCCTTTAAATTGTGTCTTTAAACGACTTCTAAAATCGTGACCTGCACTACTGACGTGTCCGAGCATGTTGTGTTGTGCCATATCTTGTGCATGAGCAAAAGCACTTTGGGATAAAGCATTATTCCATTTTAAGGGTGCAACTGCTGGAAAATGTTGTCCACCACATTGTCTTGGCTGCTGTCGAATTTGATTGATTGCATTCAGAATCACCTGCTGATAGGCAGGATTTTGTATATCTTGGCAGCGTATTGTGGCACTTGATTTATCTATTTGCGCTACGTTGAAGGATTGCTGTTGTGATGTTGCAGGTGTGCTTGTACTACACGCTGATAAGAACATGAGACAGCTAAGGCTAGGAAGTAGTTTTAGAGGATTCATTTTCAGTATCTTTTAATTATTTTTAATTTTCTTATCATACGCTAAGCACAAAGTGGACATCAATTTGTCTGAATAAAAAAAGCGGATATGGAATCCGCTTTTTTCACTGAATCATCTTAAGCTGTTTGTAAGGCTTTTAGGTCTTCTAACACTTGTTCTGCATGTCCAGCCGCTTTGACTTTACGGTAGCTTTTCACTAACTGTTTGTTATGGAAAATAAAGGTTGAGCGTTCAATGCCCATCACCTGTTTGCCATACATATTTTTTTCTTTAATCACGTCGAAATGTTTGCACAGCACTTCTTCTTTGTCACTGATTAAATCGATGCTGAGTGCTTGTTTTTCTGTAAAGTTCTGATGTGCTTTAACTGAATCACGTGATACACCAATAATCTGGCAGTTTAAAGCATCAAACTGATCTTTTAAGCAAGAAAAGCCTACCGCCTGAGTGGTACAACCAGGGGTTGAATCTTTAGGGTAGAAGTAGAGTACCAACCATTCACTGCTGATTTCAGCAAGATTGATTTCACCTTGTGTGGTTAGGAAAACATGATTGGGTAATTGAATATTCTCAGACATTGTTCATCCTTCGATAAAATTAGTTTTGCTCAAGCTCAAGCGGTAAAAAAGCATATTCCTCATGATAAACAATATCGCCGTTTCGTACAGGAATAGCTTTGTTAAAAATAGGTCCATCAATCACAGTGGTGTGAAATTCGCCACCTTCACCACATGGATCAACGCCACGATCTTCCAATTCCTGAATATAGTCCAAGGTTAAAATCTTACCTAGATCTTCAACTTGCATACCTAGTTTCAGGTTGACTGTCACGATGACACTCTTGAATCCTAAATTGATAAATTCTTCGACCACTTCACGGTGAGGGCGTAACCAAAGTGGCATTCCCAGTTTTAGCCCCACTTGCTGGGTGATCCGATCATGCCAGCAACCATGCTCAGGCATATCAAGATCACCCGTTACCAATACTTCTGCACCATGTTGTTTAGCTTGATCGAGTAGCGCAATGAATTTTGTTTCATAATCAGCCCAACTTGAAGATGTCATATACACGGGTAAAGCAATCGCATCTGCTTGTGCGCGGATAATATCCAGCGGCATCGCATGAGAACGAGAACGCTGACCTTGTTCTTCCAGCATGACAATTAGCCCAATCACAGTGCCTGTTTGCATCGCATGATATAGGGCGAGGGAACTGTCTTTACCACCACTGAACGAGACAATAGATTGTCGTTGCTCGGCATTGGTTTTCCATTGATCTTGCATGGTGTTATTCAACTGATTCTAGATAAAGGGGATTTTAACAAAGCCCAATAAAAAAGCCTGCATAAATGCAGGCTTTGTTTTCAACAATTCAGGCTTATTTTTTTGGAGCCTGTTGTTGCTGTTGAGCAGCTTTCATTGCTTCTTCAGTTAGTTTCTCTAACTTGGTCACAAGTGGAGCACCTAAACAAGCTTGTAAGTCTTTATTTTGCTGTTGTACAAAACCTAAAGAGCTTGGGCTTTTCTTCGCATTGATTGCGCTCTGGATTTCCCATTTTTGTGCTTCAGTTACTTTACCTTGAGCATCAATTTGGCAACCACAGAACTTGCTAACTTCAGCCGCTGTTAATTTACCGCCTTTTGCAGTCTGGTCTTTACATACGTTGACCAATGCTGCTTTTACATTGGTACTTTTATACGCAGTTTGTAATGGATTATCAGCTGCGTGAGTTGCTGTCGCAAAAAGTGCAGCAGCTGACATCATTGTAGATAGAATAAGATTTGATTTAGAAAACTTCATATAATGTACCTAATTTTTTACCCTAATATCGATTATTCAGCGTAACGCGTAGGATCCGCAATACCTGCTTCGATAAAACCTTGTTGACGTAAACGACAACTGTCGCATTTGCCACATGCACGTCCTTGAGCATCTGCCTGATAGCAGGATACCGTTTGACTGTAGTCTACGCCATGTTCGATGCCTAAGCGTATAATATTCGCTTTGGATAAATGTAACAAAGGTGTTTCTATTTTAAGAGGTTTTCCTTCAACGCCTGCTTTGGTTGCTAAATGTGCAAGATTGGCAAAAGCGTCAATAAATTCTGGGCGACAATCAGGATATCCTGAATAATCAACAGCATTGATGCCAATTACGATGGCAGCAGCGTCAAAAACTTCGGCCGCAGCAAGGGCATAAGATAAGAAAATTGTGTTACGTGCTGGAACATAAGTTACAGGAATCCCTTCTTGTAATTGTTCTGGGACTTCAATGTTATGATCTGTAAGCGCAGACCCACCTAAATTGCCTAAATCAATGTTAATGATGCGGTGTTCTACACCTGCACGTTGAGCCAGCGCTTTGGCTGCATCAAGTTCAGTGGTTGAACGTTGACCGTACATAAAGCTTAAGGCGATACATTCATAATTTGCCTGTGCCCAAGCAAGACACGTTGTTGAGTCTAAGCCGCCAGACAATAATACGATGGCACGAGAACGCATATTATTTTCCATTATTCAACCTAAAATAAATTTGAGGAAAATCATTGCTGTTTTAAAGCATGATTTTCATGAGCTTTTAACGACCAGATTCATCATTCCATAACAGTTTGTGTAACTGTAACTGGAAGCGAACAGGGAGATGGTCTTCTAAAATCCACTGGGCCAAGTCACGCGCCAATGCTGGCAGGGCAACTGCACCTTTTTCAACTGCAAAAGCAGGTGAGAACCAAACCGTACTCACTTTGTCTTGCAACTGAAATTGTTCAAGTTGTTGTTTTGACCATTCATAATCCGCACGATTACAGATCACAAATTTAATCTGGTCATGTGGGGTGAGATGGTCAAGATTACTATATAAGTTACGGTGATCTTCTTTTGAAGTTGGCGTTTTTAAATCCAGAACTTTTGAAACACGTGGGTCAACCTTGGAAACATCCAGAGCGCCACTAGTTTCGAGCGAAACCTGAAAACCAAGATCACACAGACGTTGTAACAGAATCAAACAGTTGGGTTGTGCAAGCGGTTCACCGCCTGTGACACAAATATAAGGTGTTTTATGCTGGCTCGCTGTTTCGATAATCTGTTCAAGTGATAAACGTTCACCGCCTTCAAAAGAGTAGGTGGTATCGCAATAACTACAGCGTAACGGGCAACCTGTTAATCGAATAAAAACAGTCGGTAGACCAAACGTATTCGCTTCGCCTTGCAAAGAGTAAAAGATCTCCGTGATGCGTAAACCAGCCGCAGGATCAGAGACAGGAATTGCAGAAGAACGTAAGGAAGCCATAAACAGTTACCACAAACAGGTGCCACACAAGCAGAATGCTACATAAAAAACAAAATCTCTACGACCATGACTGATCGTAGAGACGAGGAGCGACAGAAGCTCCGAGGAACCATTAAGTTCCGTATATATTACAAATTAGTCAGCGCGTAATAAATCGTTCAAGCTGGTTTTTGCACGTGTTTTTGCATCCACTTTTTTCACGATGATTGCAGCATATAAGCTGTAAGTACCGCATTTTGATGGAAGGCTACCCGCAACAACCACAGAACCTGCTGGTACGCGGCCATAGTGAACTTCACCAGTTTCACGATCAAAGATTTTGGTTGATTGACCAATGAAAACGCCCATTGAAATCACAGAACCTTCTTCAACAATCACGCCTTCAACGATTTCAGAACGTGCACCGATGAAGCAGTTGTCTTCAATAATGGTTGGGTTTGCTTGTAAAGGTTCTAAAACACCACCGATACCAACGCCACCAGATAAGTGAACATTTTTACCGATTTGTGCACACGAACCTACAGTTGCCCATGTATCAACCATAGTGCCTTCATCTACATAAGCACCAATGTTGACATAAGATGGCATTAACACCACATTTTTAGCTTGGAAGCTACCACGACGAGCAACAGCAGGTGGTACGACACGTACGCCAGCAGCTTTGAATTGCTCTTCAGTCCAGCCTGAATATTTAGTATCTACTTTGTCATAGAAACGAAGATCACAAGCTTCGATAGGCTTATTGTCATTGAGTTTGAATGAAAGTAAAACGGCTTTTTTTAACCATTGGTGAACAACCCACTCACCATCGATTTTTTCAGCTACACGAAGTGTACCGTTATCTAAACCTGTCAAGGCTTCTTCTACAGCTTGACGGATTTCAGTTGGGCAGTCCGCTGCACTATAGTTGGCACGGTCTTCAAATGCTTGCTCAATGATTGCAGAAAGCTGAGACATGATCTTCCTTCTTCCAAAAAAATTTTGAAGATTTTACACTAATTTGTGACAAGAATCTTTGAAAAAAGTAGTTACAATATATTGTTTTAAATTTGAGCAACAAATCTGTAATAAAAATGGAGCCTATTGTTTTTTATCTATAATTTAGAAATACATAATTCCTTTGAATTTGTATCAAAAAATAACAAAAAGTAATCAGTTTCTGTATAAAAAAATAGCGTCATTTATTTTATCCTGTGTCCACAGTAACAATTATACTTTAAATAAGAGCATTTTTGAGGAGACTTCAATGAAAGCTTTGCGTGTTATGTTAGCAGCAGGTGCATTAACAGCGATTGCAGGCACTGCATTTGCAGCAGATGAACAAGTCGTGCAGGAATCTGTTTATGCATTTCCTTCATACTTAGATCCAGTTTCAGTTCGTGCTGAGGTAGGTACTACAGGTTACGGTGGTGCAATTTCATATAAAGTCAACCCATACGTGAGCTTAAGCCTTGGTTATAATGGTGGCGATATTTCTTGGTCAGATGATCTAAAAATTAATGGCTCTAAATATGACCTAGATATGGACAATAAAACAGCATATTTAAATGCTGAGATTCGTCCTTGGGGTACAAGTGCAAATATGTTTGCAAACTCATTATACGTCGCTACTGGTGTAGGTTATTTAGATAATGACTACAAACTTGATCGTCGTGTAAGTCAAGGTCGTAACTTCAGTGTGAACAATACTGACTTTAACGCAACTTCTGATGTACATATCGCAGGTAAAATGAGTTATAAAGATGATATCGCACCATATGTAGGTGTTGGTATTGCACCGCAAGTCTATAAAAACATTGGCGTGTTCGGTGAGGTTGGTGCTTACTATACTGGTAATCCAACAGCATCTTTACAAAACGTAAATGGTGGTACAGCTAGTAATGGTAGCGGTGCTAACTTGAATGATGAAATTGCGAAAGAAGAACGCAATATCGAAAACAAAAGTAAATATGAGTGGATGCCAGTTGCGAAAGTGGGTGTGAGCTTCAAGTTCTAATCCATGCATTCAACATAAAAAAACGAGCGTCATGCTCGTTTTTTTATACCTGCTCATCAGCAAAATAAAAGGCGCATCATGCGCCTTTTATTTTTAGATAATTTATTCTTCTGGATAAGCCACTCTTTTCAGAGCTTTAATATCTGTTTCTGGTGAGCATAAAGAAATAAATTCATAACCATAACCACGCAATAAATGGCCTTTACGTACTGCAATCCATGTCGTATTCACACCAAACACATCAGTCTTAATTTGTTGTAGGCGATAGTCACGTTCAGCATCATAAGCAACATCATTGACAATTCCGACACCCATATTTAGTTCAACATAGGTTTTAATCACGTCGGCATCAAGAGCTGACATCACGATGTCTGCGTGCAATTGTGCATCTTCAAAAGCTTTATCAATTTTAGAGCGGCCTGTAAAACCACCATGATAAGTAATCAATGGGTATTCTGCTAAAACATCGAGGTTGATTTTATCTAGTTTTGCTAAAGGATGGTCTTTCGGCGTAATAATGCTATGGTGCCATTCATAATACGGCACACTTGCCAGATTTTCTTCTGTGGTTAACGATTCGGTTGCGATGCCGATATCAGCTTCACCTTGAAGGAGCATTTCTGCAATTTCAACAGGGCTGGCTTGTTGTAAAACTAAATGAACTTTCGGGAATAATTTTTTGAACTGGTTCACAATCGGCGGCAGTACATAACGCGCTTGTGTATGTGTTGTTGCAATCGTCAGTGTACCTTCGTCAACTTTATTAAAATCATCGGCGAGACGTTTAATATTATCGGCATCAACCAACATGCGCTCCACGATGCTCAATAATGACTGACCTGGTTCAGTCAGACCCAATAAGCGTTTACCTTTACGTACAAATAACTGTACACCTAATTCATCTTCTAAATCTTTGATGTGTTTACTGACACCAGATTGAGAGGTATACAAGGCCGCAGATGCTTCGGTTAAATTAAAGTTTTGGCGAACAGTTTCTCGAATAATTCTGAGTTGTTGAAAGTTCATAATCGTTTTTCCACATAAAAAGTGAGCATCGGCTAAATTTTCACAAGGATATTTTAGCCGCCCTCAAGATATTATTCTAAGCAACTTGCGTTGATTGATCTGCAAATAAATGAAGTTGAGCCGCACTGATCCAAACGGTTTGATTTGGTTTGAATTGATGTAAGTTCGCTTCTTCTACACTTAATAAAATTTCGATCGTTCGTCCACTACGATCTTGTAATTCAGCCACAACTCGACCTGCAATCCACACCTCACGTAAGAACGTTGCCTCAATGGTATTGGCTTGAGGTTGGGTGTGAATATGTAATTCATTTGGTCGTGCAAATGCAATCACTTTGCCTTGTGGTGCGTCTAATAGACTTGGTAGCTGAATACGATCATCACCGATACGGATAATACCGCCAGTATGCTCAGCTTCAAAACGATTTGCTTGACCAAGGAAATCAAAAACAAAAGGTGTTGCTGGTTTTTCATACACTGCACGTGGTGAACCAATTTGTTCGACATCACCTTTGTTCATCACGATGATTTGATCTGCAACTTCTAAAGCTTCTTCTTGATCGTGGGTCACAAAGATCGACGTGATATGCAGTTCATCATGTAAGGTACGTAACCAACGGCGTAATTCCTTGCGGACTTTCGCATCAAGCGCACCAAATGGTTCATCCAGTAATAAAACACGTGGTTCAACAGCTAGCGCACGAGCTAATGCAATACGTTGGCGTTGACCACCAGAAAGCTGAGCAGGGTAACGATCTGCCAAGAAACCAAGTTGCACCAGATCAAGTAAGCGTGTAACACGTTTTTTGATGTCAGCTTCCGAAGGGCGTGTTGCACGTGGTCGAACACGTAAGCCAAAGGCAATATTGTCGAAAACAGTCATGTGGCGGAACAGGGCATAGTGCTGGAATACAAAACCGACCTGACGCTCACGCACATGGATGTCGGTTGCATCTTCACCTTCAAGTAAAACCTGACCACCATCTGCAGATTCCAATCCTGCAATGATACGTAATAAGGTTGTTTTCCCGCAACCTGAAGGACCAAGTAGGGCAACCAGTTCACCTTCAGGAAAGTCCAAAGAGATATTTTTCAGCGCATGGAATGCACCAAAGTGTTTTTCAATATTTTTAACTTGAATACTCATGTGTTTATTCCTTAGTGATTGGGCTGATGTTTATTTGCTTGTTCTTGGCGGACTTCGAGCCACGTTTTCAAGATCAAAGTGAGAATCGCTAAAAATGCCAGTAACGATGACACAGCAAATGCAGCACTAAAGGTATATTCGTTATAAAGAATCTCGACGTGTAGCGGTAAGGTATTGGTTTGACCACGAATATGACCTGAAACCACGGATACTGCACCGAACTCACCCATTGCGCGGGCATTACACAGAATCACACCGTAAATCAGACCCCATTTGATATTGGGTAAAGTGACTCTCCAGAAGGTTTGCCAGCCTGAAGCACCGAGTACAATGGCAGCTTCTTCTTCCTCAGTCCCTTGTGCTTCCATTAAAGGAATTAACTCACGTGCTACGAAGGGAACAGTAATAAAAATGGTGGCTAATACAATCGCAGGTACGGCATACAAGATTTTGATGTCATGGTCCATTAACCAGCCACCCATCCAGCCTTGAGCACCAAAAATCAGGACTAACATCAAGCCAGCAATCACAGGTGAGACTGAAAATGGTATATCTATAATGGTGGTGAGAATGGCTTTACCACGAAAATGGAATTTTGCAACGGCCCATGCTGCTGCAACACCAAACACCACATTAATGGGTACGGCAATTGCGGCTGTAAGTAAGGTTAATTTTACTGCCGATAAGGTATCTGAATCGGTTAAGGCGTTGATATAAACGGCTAGGCCTTGTTTAAATGCTTCAACAAAGACCAAAATCAGAGGAAGCAGTAAGCAACTTAAGAAAAAGATTAAGGCCACACCGATTAAGCTATAACGTACCCATGTCGGTTCACGGGTTGCATCTCTGCTTTGCAGTTTGAGGGCTAAAGTGTTGCTGTTGGTATTTAAGCTCATTGTGCAACTCTCCCTGTGCGACGGCTTGCCCATGCTTGTACTAAGTTAATTAAAAATAGGATGGCAAATGACAGAACAAGCATAACCACAGCAATGGTCGTTGCACCTGCGTAATCGTATTCCTCTAAGCGAGAAATGATCATCAACGGTGCAATTTCTGTTTTATAAGGCTGGTTACCTGCAATGAAAATTACTGAACCATATTCACCGACACCACGTGCAAAAGCTAAAGCAAAACCTGTGAGTAAAGCGGGGAATAAAATCGGTAAAATGATTTTGGTAATGGTCTGCCAACGATTGGCACCCAAGGCAGAAGCTGCCTCTTCCAGTTCAGTTTCAATATCGCTTAATACGGGTTGTACGGTACGAACCACGAAAGGTAAACCAATAAAGATGAGTGCCAGTGTGATACCAATCGGGGTATAAGCTACTTCGATGCCGAGAGGGGACAGATATTGTCCAATCCAGCCTGTAGGTGCATATAAAGAGGTTAATGCGATACCTGCAACCGCAGTGGGTAGCGCGAAGGGTAAATCAACCAATGCATCAACGATTCTTTTACCTGGAAAGGTGTAGCGAACCAGACACCATGCCAGCAATAAGCCGAATACCACATTGACCAAAGCAGCAATCAATGCAGCACTAAAACTCAGTTGTAAAGACTTTAAAATTCGTTCTGAAGTTAAGATTTCCCATAAGCCATCCCATCCAATCCCTAAAGATTTGATAAAGACAGCAGATAAAGGAATAAGCACAATCAAAGACACGTAAGCGAGGGTGAAGCCTAATGAGAGACCAAACCCAGGCAGCACTCGGGAACGCTGCGACATGATGTTTCCTCAAAGAGAAATGTTTGCTAAAAAAGCAAATAAATAATGCGAATACTAAAAATACGGGGGCGGTGTTAGGCAAATTTCAGATTAAAATTTGCCTGACTCATTCGGGCGACGAGCTGCGTCTTTTTTTCAGGCAGCAAGTAGTTCAGAATCTCTGGGAAAGGGCCAAATCCGGAAGAAACATTAATATGACCAACAGGACCTAAATTAATGGGTGTCAATTTCCAAGCTTGTGCCAGTTGTAAGGCGTCGACATAACCTAGCCAAGGATCATTTTCGCTAATCAATAGTGTGGTTGGCACATCAATTTTGAGTTGCTGAAAATACTGTTGATAGTCCGTCAAACTATGGCGGGCAAAGCCAGCTTCACCAAAACGTGCAGGATTTGCAGGTGCAACTAACACTAGATTTTTTACTTTAGCTCGGAGTTCAGGGTGTTCCGCGAGCGCAGCGACACTGGTTAAGCAACCAAAGCTATGAGCAACGATTTGAACAGGTGCTGGGGCAGCAACAACCATTTTAACAAATTGGGCAACCCATTCACTGAGCACAGGACGATCCCAATGCTTCTGTTGAACGCGAGAGCTAGACACGAGTTGCTGTTGTAACCAAGACTGCCAATGCTGCGCTTCGCTACCACCTACACCTGGAACAATTACAGTATGAATCATGTCCGCTCTCCCTATTTACCCGCTGAGTAAATTATTTCCCTGAGTTGTTGAGTTTGACGATTTGGTCAAACACACCGCCGTTATCAAAGTGAGTCTTTTGTACTTTGGTCCAGCCGCCAAACTCTTGATCAATTGTCACAAGTTTGAGTGGTTTGAATACATTGCTATATTTCTTTAATACCGCTGCATTACGTGGGCGATAGAAATTACGTGCAGCAATCTCTTGACCTGCTGGTGAATACAGATAGTTCAAGTAACCACGAGCGATTTGTAAGTTACCTTTTTTCTCAGCATTTTTTTCTACAACTGCCACTGGTGGTTCTGCAAGAATTGACAGAGAAGGGGTAATGATTTCGAATTTGCCTGGTTGCTCACGTACTGCAAGGTAAGCTTCATTTTCCCAAGCCAGTAATACGTCACCAATACCGCGTTCAGCAAAGGTTGTGGTTGCACCACGGGCACCAGAGTCAAGAACTTTGGTTTGTTTGTAAATTTGACGAACAAATTCTTGTGCTTTGGCGTCGTTACCACCTTTTTGATGTTTAGCCCAAGCCCATGCACCTAAGTAGTTCCAACGTGCACCACCTGAAGTTTTCGGGTTTGGTGTAATGATTTCTACACCTGGTTTAATCAAGTCACCCCAATCTTTGATTTGTTTTGGGTTGCCTTTACGAACGAGGAAGACAATGGTTGAGGTATACGGCGTAGAGTTGTTCGGTAATTTCTTTTGCCAATCCGCTGGAAGTAATTTTGCATTTTGAGCAATTTCATCAATATCTGCTGCAAGCGCAAGTGTGACCACGTCTGCATTCAAGCCATCAATCACGGCACGGGCTTGTTTACCTGAGCCGCCGTGTGATTGTTTAAAGTCGATGTCTTGACCCGTACGTTGTTTCCAGAACGTACCGAATTGTTTATTGAAATCTGTATAGAGTTCACGAGTTGGGTCATAAGAAACGTTTAAGAATTCTTGTACCGCGAATGATGAAACGGAGAGTAATGCGGCAATGACGCCGACTTTAACTTGAGAAAAACGCATGGAAAACCCCTTAAAATCTAAATCACTGTTTGGAATATGTACGCAGCATAACGCCAGTTTTTTTGCAAAAAAAATAATTAAAATCGAATTTGTTATGAAAAAAATAGAAATAGTTAAAAGAGATAAGCTTTGCTGAATTATTGATAAATAAGAAATTTTTAATTCCGGCTTTTAATTGTTATACTCATTTAAAATCAATGGCTTATTTCTTGTCATAGAAGGTCTTGTATAGAGTGAATAGGTGCCTAGATCATGCAATGTTATAAAAATGGACAATTGATTGACTCGATTCCTTTATTAGACCGGGCTTTTCATTATGGTGATGGCTGTTTTACCACTGCACGTATTTTTCATGGAAATTTTGAGCTAAAAGAACTGCACTTTGCACGTTTAAAACTGGCCTGTACAAGCTTAAGTCTGGATGCAGATTTATCCTTGATTGAAAAGTCATTTGTGCATTTACAGCAGCAACATTCAAATCTCAATGGCACTTTAAAAGTGGTAATTAGCCGCGGTGAAGGTGATCGAGGTTATAGTCTGCCGTTGCATGCTGCTGACATCTACGTCTGGTATTACCCAAGAGTGACACAGGCTTTTCAACCTGAATGGATTGAAAGTGGTATGTTAAATCATGCGTTGGGATTGAACATGCCGCATTTGGTTGGATTAAAAACATTAAATAGACTGGAGCAGGTATTACTCAAGCAAGAGGCAGATCAACAAGGCTGGCTGGAAGCATTGGTCAGTGATGTACAGGGCGCTATTGTTGAAGGGGTGAGCAGTAATTGTTTTATTCGTATAAATGATCGGTGGATTACGCCAGAACTTCGCTATAATGGCGTCCACGGTGTGATGCGCGCCAAAATCTTGTCACGAATGCAGCAATATCATGTTCCTTGTGAGCAACGTTGTATTGATATGAATGAAATTGGACGTATTCAGAGTTTATTTTTCTGCAATGCTTTGCACCCGATGAAAGCGGTGATTCGATTTCATGACCGTTGTTTAGAGCAACAACCTTATCTTGATTTATTTGAAACTTTAAAACTTAGCCAGATTGATTAATATGCCAAAGCCGCCTAGTTCCAGCAAAAGTAAGAAAAAGCCTAAAGCTAAACCGAAATCCAGATTTTCTTTTTTTAAAGCCTTTTTGATCGCCATTGTTATCTTTGTATTGGCGATCTTTGGCATTGTATGGTCAAGTTTATTTAAAAATTATCCTGTAGAAGGTAAGAAGCAACTTCTGGTAATTTCTTCTGGCGATACGTATTCACGATTTATTGATCGTTTAGCCAAAGAAAATAATGTGAATTTTCCAATTGTTCTAAAGCTTTATCAGAAATTTATGATTCACGACACTATGAAAGCAGGTGTCTATGAAATTTCGCAAGGCATGAGTATCCGTCAAGTCATGGATATGTTGTCTGATGCGGACAATGCACAAATGAATCGTATTTTGGTGATTGAAGGCACGACTTTTTCTCAGCTGATTCAAAGTTTACGAAAAGACTCGAATGTCACCAATACGTTGCTTGATCTTCCTCAATCTGAATTATTAAAACAATTAGATATTCCGTATACACATCCAGAAGGTTTGTTTGCACCTGATACGTATTTCTTTGCCAAAGGCGAAACGGATAAAAAAATCTTAACTGATTTGTATCGCCGTCAAATGAAATCACTGGATGACGCCTGGGCTAAGAAAGCGCCGAACTTACCGTATAAAGATAAATATGAAGCGTTAATCATGGCTTCGATTATCGAAAAAGAAACCAGTTTAGATAGTGAGTTAGAACAGGTTTCAGGTGTATTTGTGCGTCGTTTGAAAATGGGTATGCGTTTGCAAACTGATCCAACCGTGATTTATGGTATGGGTGAGAATTATAAAGGCAATATCACCCGCAATGACTTGCGTACTCCAACGGCCTATAACACCTATACCATTAATGGTTTACCACCAACACCAATTGCTTTGCCAAGTAAGAAAGCAATTGAAGCAGCGATGCATCCTGATGATGCTAAAAATATCTATTTCGTTGCTACAGGTAATGGTGGGCATAAATTTACCGCGTCTTTAGAAGACCACAATCGCGCAGTGCAAGAATACTTAACTGTGCTACGTTCAAAGAAAAAGCAGGGCGAATAATGTTTATTAGTTTTGAAGGGACGGAAGGCGTAGGAAAAACCACGCTGATTCGTAAAATTCATCAGTACTTTGAACAGCAAGGTAAAGAAGTCGTGTTGACCCGTGAACCAGGCGGCACACCATTGGCTGAGCAGATTCGTTCATTATTATTGGCGGTGAATCATGAAGAGCAAATGAGTCATGATACCGAGCTGTTATTAATTTACGCTGCCCGTGCACAGCATTTACAGCAAGTCATTTTACCTGCATTAGCGGCAGGGAAGATTGTGTTGAGTGACCGGTTTACCGATGCCAGCTTTGCTTATCAATGTTCTGGACGTGGTTTAAGTCAGGAAAAGCTTCAACTCTTGAATCAAACTTTTGTCGCGAAAATGCCGAATATTACATTTTGGCTGGATGCACCGATTGAGTTAGGCATGACCCGTGCACGAGAACGTGGAGCACTGGATCGTTTTGAGCAAGAGAAGTTGAGTTTCTTTGCCAAAGTGCGTGCGGGTTATGAGACATTGTGGCAAGCAGCGCCTGAACGAATCAAGCGGTTGGATGCAACACAGAATGCTGATGTTGTGTTTGAAGAGGCATTAGATTATATAAAACAGCTCTAAGAGCTGTTCTATATTTATCAAAGCTAACAAAATACAATGGTTAAGGGGAAAAAGTAATCATTGATGGGTTGTAAAAACTTAAAAATAAGCCTAAAGGATAAATAATTTGAATTTTTTAAAAAAGTCGGAACTTCTAAATATTATTGCTCAGGAGCTGGCTTATGTGGCCCCAGTAAATTGGAAACGGATTGTATATTACACAGAAAGATTACCTGATTTAGAAATTGGTTTGCGTAATGCTTCTATCAGTAAATGTTGGATTGGAGTTGAAGAAAAACTTTTTAATACTTCTAATGGCCCTGCTTTAAGAGTTTCTGTTGAGCTCGGTGATGCGATAGATGAGTTATACAAATTGTGCGAAAGCATGACCGATCAATGGTGTGGTTTAGGTATCATAATGACAAATGATGGTAAATTTACGACAAACTTTTATTATGAAACCACACCATTGATTCATAATATTTTTGAAGAATATACTCAGAGATTGGAAATTTTGACAAAGATACGTTGAGTATTAAATAGAATTTTTTAATTAAATATATAATTCTATTAGGCTGCATTATTTCTATGGAATAATGCAGCCTAATTATTAATTTAGTATTTGTCTAAATTAAATATTACTCATTCACCAACGGTTGTTCCACTTTAAAGTTTGGTGGCGTTAACACCGTCTTACGAATCTCATTTGAGAGTTCTGGATAATCCAGCGTGTAATGCAAACCACGCGATTCTTTACGCTCCATTGCACAACGTACAATCATTTCAGAAACCAGAACTAGGTTACGTAACTCAATCAAGTTTTTGCTGACACGATAATCCTGATAATACTCAGTAATTTCACGGTTCAACATTTCTATACGATGTAAAGCACGTTGCAAACGCTTCGTGGTACGTACAATACCGACATAGTTCCACATGGTCGAACGCAGTTCATCCCAGTTTTGCAGAATCACCACATCTTCATCTGCATCGGTGACTTGCGTTTCATCCCAAGAAGGGACTTCTGGCAGTTTAAAGTCTGCATCAAACTTTTGTTCGATATCTTCTGCTGCACTCATACCGTAAACGAAGCATTCGAGTAATGAGTTACTTGCCATACGGTTAGCGCCATGTAAACCCGTATAAGAGGTCTCACCAATCGCATATAAACCGTCTAAATCCGTTTGGCTATGCTCATCGACCACCACACCGCCACAGGTGTAATGTGCTGCAGGTACAACAGGAATCATATCTTTGGTGATATCAATACCAAGTTCCAGCAAACGGGCATACAGTGTCGGGAAGTGTTCGGTAATAAACTCTGGCGATTTATGGGTAATGTCTAACCAGACGTGACGAATCCCTAAACGTTTGATTTCATGGTCGATAGTACGTGCCACAATATCACGCGGTGCAAGTTCAGCACGTTCATCAAAACGCAGCATAAAACGCTCGCCATCTGGTAAGCGCAAATAAGCACCTTCACCACGCATTGCTTCAGTAATTAAGAAAGAACGTGCTTTTGGATGATATAAACAGGTCGGATGGAATTGGTTAAATTCCATATTGGCGACACGGCAACCTGCACGATAGGCCATGGCAATTCCATCACCAGTCGCAATATCTGGATTAGACGTGTAGAGATAAGCTTTCATTGCACCGCCGCAGGCCAAAGCTGTAAATGGTGCGAGGAAAGTATGAACCTGTTCGTTGGTTTCATCTAAAGCATATAGACCGATCGAGCGATTGGCCTGATGATGATGACCGAGTTTGTGCAGGGTAATTAAATCGATCGCAATATAATTTTCAAAAATCGTAATATTTTTTCGTTCTTTAGCACGTTCAACCAAAGTGGTTGAAATCGCTTTACCTGTTGCATCGGCAGAGTGGATGATACGACGTTGTGAATGACCACCTTCACGAGTCAGATGTAATTGCTCATCATCATCTAAAGTAAATTGCACGCCTTGCTTAAGCAGGAAATCCACCGAAGGTTTACCACCTTCAACCGTATGCTTTACTGCATCCAATTCACATAGATGACCACCTGCAATCATAGTGTCATTAATGTGTTGTTGAATAGAATCTGTTTCGTCTAAGACTGCAGCAACACCGCCTTGAGCATAGAAGGTACTGGCTTCTGTCAGCGCGGCTTTGGCTAGAATTGCAATGTTATAATGACTTGGTAAAGAGAGTGCGAGGCTTAAACCTGCACCACCACTGCCCACAATAATCACATCAAAATGGTGAATTGTTTTTAAATCAGGCATGTCGTCGATCTGCTTCAGTTTTAAACGTTCGCTAATGACACCGCTTTTTTGTCAAAAAGGCAAGGGCTAATCTGCCTGAAATTGAGTGAATTTTTAGCGAATGCGATTTATTCACCAATTATTATTTGCATATTTTGTCTAATATCATAAAACGATTACCTTTCAGTACATTGTTTTAATCTAGAGTTAAGCTGTTCAATATAAAACTTTAGATGAAATTTTAATGTCTGGAATTGTCTCCATAATTTATTCACATTTCATCTGTCTATTTCGTTGTATGCATCGAAAATATAAACATTTTTTTACGAAAAGAATGGTAGGGTTATGCTACAAACATAGACCATAACATTTATTTTAATCATCAGTATGTAGGTTCTTGCTTCATGAAAAGTCGCTATTTACAACAAGGAATGTATGCTGCTGTATTTACGATAGCAGCTGCTCAAGTCAACGCTGCCTCACCAGTAGATTTTTCAAACCTCGTTGAGCAGGTTAGTCCTGCTGTTGTGAGTGTCAACGTTGTAAAGAAAATGACTCAGGAAGAGTTATTACAACAACAAGTTCCTGAAATCTTGCGTCGTTTTTTTGGTAATCAGGTGATTATCCCGCAACAGCAGGGGCCACAGGAAAAAACGGGTTATGGCAGTGCATTCTTTATTGGCAAGGACGGTTATTTATTAACGAATCGTCATGTGGTTGATAATGCTTCCCGTATCAGTATTATCCTGAATGATCGCCGTGAACTGGATGCGACGCTTGTAGGTAGTGATGAACGTACTGATATTGCTTTGCTTAAAGTGAATGGAACCAATTTCCCAGAATTAAGAATTGGTAATGTGGACCAGCTGCGTGTAGGCGAGCCTGTACTCGCAATTGGTTCACCATTTGGCTTTGACTATTCAGCTTCAGCAGGGATTGTCAGTGCAAAATCCCGTAATATGAGTGGTGAGACTTCAGTTCCATTTATTCAAACTGATGCTGCACTGAATCCAGGTAACTCTGGTGGTCCACTGTTTAACCAGCGTGGCGAAGTGGTGGGCGTTAACTCGCGTATCTTTAGTGGTACGGGCGGCTATATGGGCTTGTCCTTCTCGATTCCAATTGATGTGGCGATGGATGTCGTACAACAGTTGAAAACGACGGGTAAAGTGACACGTTCTTATCTTGGGATCATGATGCAAGATATTGACCGTAACTTGGCAGAAGCATATAAGTTGCCGAAACCAGAAGGTTCATTGATTACTCAGGTCGCGCCAAAATCACCTGCTGAAAAAGCAGGCCTAAAATCGGGTGATGTCATTTTGAAAGCCAATGGTGCGCCGATTTCGCGTACGGGTGATCTACTTTATACACTGAATCGTATTGCTCCAAATCAAACTGTTCAGCTAGAAATTTTACGTGATGATAAAACGCGTACCATTGCTGCGACATTGGGCACTGCACCAGATGATACAGCTGCTGATGCCGAGAAAAATAATCCGACTAGCGGTTTAGGCATGAGTATTCGTGACCTGACTGCTGCTGAGCAAGCGCGTTTAGATGTTCGTAGCGGTATTCTGATTCAGGATGTGAAGCGTGGTGGGCTTGCATCATTATCGAATCTGGTGGCGGGCGATGTGATTGTACAAGTCAATGGTACAGCGATTACCAATAGCCAGATGTTCGCTAAAACTGTGGGCGCTTTACCAAAAAATAGTGTTGCGCGTGTAACGATTATTCGTCAAGGACAACGTGCGATTTTAGGTTTGCGTTTACCTTAAACCTGATTGTGATTGATAAAAACCACTCTAATTTAGGGTGGTTTTTATTTTGAAATACAGTTGTATTTAGACTAGTGTATGTCGCTGAACTTTGATTGATGAAATAAGCTAGATTATGAGTACGATTTTTGATTTAAAAATACAAGTTCAGCCTGAGCATATTGATGTGCTGGGCCATGTTAATAATGTGATGTACATCCAGTGGATGCAGGATGTCGCAGCAGCACATATAGAAACTTTGGGTTTGGGGCTTGCTCAATATCTTGAACTTAAACATGCAATGGTGGCTGTCGAGCATCATGTGCAATATCGTAAAGCAGCTCTGGAAGGTGAAGAGGTGATCTTGCGGACGTGGCTGGATGATATTAATGCACTGTACTCTTTCCGCCAGTATGCATTTTATCGCCCTAAAGACCAAAGTGTACTGTTTGTTGGAAATACCAAATGGGCCTGTATCGAAATCGAAACAGGTCGCCCAAAACGGATGTCACCAAGTTTTACGCAAGCCTATCAGCCGATTTCGCCAGATTTAAATCCAATGGATTTTTCAATTTCATATGAATAGTCTTAGTCACTTTAACATTTAAAGACAGTAGGGCAGCTGGACGGTACATGCTTGGCTGCTTTTTATGATTTATTTATCAAAATAAGTAAAAGAAAAGTTAACCAATTAACATAATCACAGCTTAGACACTCAAAAAAACGTTTGAATACCATGAGTTATGCGTAAAAATTAATGCTGCTTGGGATTGTATACTTTTTGTATCTCGTTTAAATTATAAATTCTTATATTGTATTTTGGGGTAGATGATGAATGGCAACCTAGGAGTTGTTGTTTTTTATTTGTTGTGTTTGCTGGCGAGTATTGTGCTTGTAATAGGGAGTATTATTTTCGACCTCACATTTCTCTTTGTCGGATTTGGTCTACTTGCTTGCGCTTTTTTAATTAAATACGAGTTTAAATTAACTGTGATGTTTTGGCATAAAATTGAATAATTAAAAAAGATAATTAAAGAGCCGTACTGATAAAGTGCGGCTTTTTTCTTGGATCAAATTGATGTGCATGATGAAGTATTTGCTCTTAGTCGGTAAATTGGTGTCTCGCTAAGCTCTATATCTACTATTCAAGAATATAAAAAATTATGTCTATACACTTTGATCTAAATGATGTCATTGAGGTGTCTCTAGTAAGGAAGGCTTATTGCTATTGGCAGAGCGTAGATAAGTCTTGAGGTGATCAATAGGGATTCATTTCTATATTTTGAGATGTTGTTTTGATTGCTTTATCGGGAAAATGATTGTTAAAAAGGATATTGGAAGTTTGTCGGCTTAATTGGTGCTTTTATCGGCAGTTGTTTCACCATTTTTCTGAAAATCTGTGATAATAGTCACAACTTTTTCAAAAATCATGAAATATGGATATCTTAAAATTCGTAAAAAGCTTCAATACGGTAGGATGTTATTTAACACTTGCAAGCCTTTTGCTCGCGACTCTTGTTCTTTATTTTTATTACATCAACCCAAATTGATTTTAAAATGAGTGGTCTAAGTGAAGTGAAGATAATTCTTAGGAGGAGAAAAAATCGAATCACGCTGTTTTAATAGTTGTACTTGAGTCCTTATCGCTCAGTTCAATGTATTGTGAACTACTAATGTTAAATTTGCCATGTATAAGGTTAAAATTATTCAAATAAAGCCGGCATGGCATTCTCCTGATTAATATCATCTATTCTCTACTTTGTACGATCAAAAAGGCGCATTTGGCTTTTTTAATTGGATCGCTCTGTTCTGCTTCAGGAAATCGATTGATCCTTGTTAGATTGCTTCCTTCATCGCGATGTAGTCTAAGTCACATATACTTTTAACACTATATTTTTAACATTGTTGTGCTTATACTGTGCCGAACTTTTTAAACATTATTTTTCGCAACAATAGTCAGTTATTTAATTGAATAGATTGTTGTGTACATATTCTTAAGGTAACCCATGGCGCAAGCTAAAAAATCCGTAGATATCAAAAATATACGCAATTTCTCGATCATTGCACACATTGACCACGGTAAGTCAACGCTGGCTGACCGTTTCATTCAAATGTGCGGTGGTTTACAAGATCGTGAGATGCAAGCTCAAGTATTAGACTCTATGGAGCTTGAGCGTGAGCGTGGGATTACAATTAAAGCCGCTTCGGTGACGTTGTATTACACGCATCCGAATGGTCAGGAATATCAATTAAACTTTATTGATACCCCAGGGCACGTTGACTTCTCTTATGAAGTGTCACGTTCTTTGGCTGCTTGTGAAGGGGCATTGCTGGTTGTCGATGCTGCACAAGGAGTTGAGGCGCAGTCTGTTGCTAACTGCTATACCGCAATTGAACAGGGCTTAGAGGTTTTACCAATCTTGAACAAGATTGACTTGCCTCAGGCAGAGCCTGAACGTGTCATTCACGAAATTGAAGAAATTATCGGGATTGAAGCAACAGATGCACCAACCTGTTCTGCAAAAACTGGTCTAGGTGTTGAAGGCGTTCTAGAGCGTCTTGTGGATGTCATTCCAGCACCTGAAGGTGATCGTGATGCACCATTACAGGCATTAATTATTGACTCATGGTTTGACAACTATTTAGGTGTTGTTTCCCTCGTCCGCATCAAGCAAGGTCGTATCCGTAAGGGCGACAAGATGTTGGTGAAATCGACAGGTCAAACTCATCCTGTAACTTCTGTTGGTGTTTTTAATCCGAAACATACCGAAACTGACATCCTCGAAGCGGGTGAAGTTGGCTTCGTGATTGCGGGTATTAAAGATATTTTTGGTGCGCCAGTCGGTGATACCATCACACTTTCATCTACGCCTGAAGTTGAAACATTACCTGGTTTTAAAAAGGTAAAACCACAGGTATATGCTGGACTTTTCCCGATTGATTCAAGTGACTTTGAACCGTTCCGTGAAGCGTTACAAAAGCTACAGATTAACGATTCGGCTTTATTCTTTGAACCTGAAAGTTCAGATGCATTAGGCTTTGGTTTCCGTTGTGGCTTCTTGGGAATGCTACACATGGAAATCGTACAAGAGCGTTTAGAGCGTGAATACGATCTTGATCTGATTAGTTCTGCTCCAACGGTCATTTATGAAGCGCTGACCAAGAAAGGCGATATTATTTATATCGACAGTCCATCAAAAATGCCTGATGGTTCTACAGTTGAAGACTTACGTGAACCAATTGCAGAATGTCATATTCTTGTGCCACAAGAATATTTAGGTAACGTCATGACCTTGTGTATCGAGCGTCGTGGTGTACAAAAAGATATGAAATTCTTGGGTAATCAGGTTTCCGTGACTTTTGAAATTCCAATGGCAGAAGTGGTCATGGATTTCTTTGACAAATTAAAATCATGTTCACGTGGTTTTGCATCACTCGACTATAACTTTGTTCGTTTCGAAAGTTCAGCTTTGGTTAAGGTGGATGTATTAATTAATAGCGAGAAGGTTGATGCCTTGGCGATGATTTGCCACCGTCAGGATGCGCGTCATCGTGGTATTGCACTGGTTGAGAAAATGAAAGATCTCATTCCACGTCAAATGTACGATGTTGCGATTCAGGCTGCGATTGGTGCACAGATCATTGCCCGCTCTACTGTAAAAGCGATGCGTAAAAACGTATTGGCTAAATGTTATGGTGGTGACGTTTCACGTAAGAAGAAACTTCTTGCGAAGCAGAAAGAAGGTAAGAAACGTATGAAGCAAGTGGGAAGCGTTGAAATTCCACAAGAAGCATTCTTGGCTGTATTGAAAGTCGATAGATAAAGAAATGGGGCTGGGTAAACCTCTGGTTTTACCCAGCTGCAAAACGAGCAGTGAGACTGCAAGAGAGGGTTTGTGGATTTTGATTTTAATTTGATTCTGGTACCAGCGACGCTGATTTTCTTTTTGGTGTGGTTGCTTGATAAATTTGTATTTAAACAACGTACAAATAAAGGGCGGAATCAGGAACATTTTCTTATCACATGGGCATATGACTTCTGGCCAGTGTTGGCAGTCGTGCTGATTCTACGTTCTTTCTTATATGAACCATTTAATATTCCTTCTGACTCGATGGTACCTACCTTGGAGACAGGTGATTTTATTCTGGTGAATAAATTTGATTATGGTTTACGTCTCCCTGTAGTGAATACAAAAGTTGTCAATGTTGGCGAGCCGAAACGTGGTGAAGTGATTGTATTCCGTTATCCACCACAACCAACGATTAGCTATATTAAACGTGTAGTAGGTTTGCCGGGTGATCATATCCAGTTTAAAGCGGGTGAGTTGACGATTAATGGTCAGCAAATTGCAAAAGTCGCAACACAATTCTCACGTGTGAAAGACCAGCAAGACACACCAACGGCTTTGTATTTTAAAGAAACATTAGGTGAACACCAGCATTTGATTCGTTATCTGGAAGGGCGTAACCCACTGGTTGAACAGTTCCAGTTTGCGCAATTAAAAGGTGCTGAAGCCTTGGTTCCATTTGTTGCTAAAGCCAATGACGTCTTTATCAAAAGCAATGGACAGGATTGGGAAGTGACCGTGCCTGAAGGTCAATATTTCGCAATGGGCGATAACCGTGACCAAAGTGCGGATAGTCGTTTTTGGGGCTTTGTACCTGAAGCGAATTTAACAGGTCGAGCTTTTTATATATGGATGCATAAAGAGCCGGGCTTTAATCTTCCAAGTTTCAACCGAAATGGTAAGATTGATTGATAAAAACATAAAGGAAATATAAAGATGCGTAAATCTCAACTTGGGACTTCGTATATTGCAATTTTATTTGGGGTGGTTTTATTTGCAGTTGCTGTGAAAGCAGCAATTGCGATTTGGCCAGCATACTGGGATGACAAGCTGATTAATAGTCAGATTGAAGGCTTATTAAAAGATAGCCCTGCGAACATTACACCAAGTAAGTTCGCCTCTCAGATGGATCAACGTTTTGATATGAACGGTATCCGTGATCTACATTTTAAGGATATTGCGCAAGTGACTTATAAAGATGATCTTGTCGTAGTAAAGAAGTATGAAATCCGTAAGCCTTTCATGCTAAATATTAGTCTAGTTATGACCTTTGAGAAGACTTTTGACCAAAAATCTGCAAAACAAGCTCAATGATACTCGGTTGCAAGGACGAATCGGTCACCAGTTTAAACAGATTGATTTGTTGAAACTGGCCTTAACCCATCGTTCTGTCAGCCATAAACACAATTATGAACGCCTAGAATTTCTAGGCGATTCATTATTGGGAATGATCGTTGCGAATTATTTGTACAATGCCTATCCACTGGAAAATGAAGGCCGCTTAACGCGAATGCGTGCGACTTTGGTTCGACAGGAAGCGTTAGGAAAAATCGCAAATGATTTACAACTGAGTCGGTCATTAATTTTAAGCACTGGCGAGCTAAAATCAGGTGGTCATCACCGTGAATCTATTTTGGCAGACACAGTTGAAGCAATTATTGGTGCTATTTATTTAGACTGTAATGATCTCAACCTGTTGGAACGCATTGTGTTAAAATGGTATGAACCATATCTTGATCATATCGAACCGACAGATCAACTGAAAGACCCGAAATCACGTTTGCAAGAGTATTTACAAGCACGTAAAAAACCTCTCCCAGTTTACGAGGTTGTAGATATTCAGGGCGATGCGCCGAATCAGCATTTCAAAGTGGAATGTTTGGTCGATGGATTGCCAAAAATTCAAGGCGAGGGCTCAAGTCGTCGTTTTGCCGAACAAACGGCAGCGGCAGAGATTTTAAAATTATTGGAGCAATAACCTGATGTCCCATTCAAATGAAAATAAGCCAGAAGCAGCAGCTGAGCAGCAAGACGGCAATAACTTAATTGATCAATTTTTTAGTTCTCAAGGAACTACGATTCCTTCAGATTTTAAAAGCGGTTTTGTTGCGATCGTTGGTCGTCCAAATGTCGGTAAGTCGACATTAATGAACCATTTATTGGGTCAAAAACTGTCAATTACTTCACGTAAGCCACAAACCACACGTCATAAAATTGTTGGTATTGATTCTCGTGAAAAATCACAGGCGGTATTTGTTGATACCCCTGGGATGCACAAGAAAGAAGTACGTGCGATCAACAAAATGATGAACCGCGCTGCTCATTCAGCGTTGCGTGATGTGAATCTGGTTTTATTTGTGGTTGATGCGCAGAAGTGGACTCAAAACGATGAGCTCGTTTTGGAAAAACTGAAAAATGCAGATATGCCTGTGATTCTTGTGATCAATAAGCTGGATACCTTTGAGAATAAAAACGAAGCATTACCGCTGATTCGTGAACGTGCCAAGTTAATGAACTTTGCCGAGATTGTTCCTGTATCCGCATTGCGTGGCGCGAATCTTGAGCATTTACGTGATACGATTGAAAAGTATTTGCCTTATCAGCCGCCATTGTATTCACTGGATCAGATTACTGACCGTTCTGAGCGCTTCCTTGCGAGTGAAATTATTCGTGAGAAAATCATGCGTCAGTTGGGTGAAGAACTGCCATACGATTTGACTGTACAGATTGAATCTTTTAAAACAGAAGAAGCGACTGTAAATGAAAAAACGGGGCGTTTAAAACCACCTTGTACTTATATTGATGCAACGATCTTTGTTGAGCGCCAAGGGCAAAAAGCCATTGTGATTGGTGATAAAGGCGCGAAGCTGAAAAGTATTGGTATGGATGCGCGTGCTGACATGGAAAAAATGTTTGAACAAAAGATCATGCTAACGCTTTGGGTGAAAGTCAAAGGCGGCTGGTCTGATGATGAGCGTGCTTTGAAAAGCTTGGGTTATAGCGATATTTAAGCAATGGAAACAGGTATGAAAACAACAATTCGTGTATTCGCAATCGTGACATGTATTTTCATGTTGCAAGGGTGTGTTCATAAGCTTGTAACTGTACCTGTAAAAGTGGCTTATAAGACAACCAAAGGTGTGGTCAAAGGAACGGCAGCTGTCGTTGGTGCGGTTATTCCTGATGGTGATGATGAAGAGAAGGATGAAAAGAAGAAGGACTAATATCGTTCCATGATGCGTAATGAAGTCCTGCATGGCTATTTAATTCATCATCGTAAATATCGTGAAAAAAGCCATATTGTGCATTTATTTACACAAGAATATGGTCGGGTGGATGGAATCTTAAGACAGATTCCTCCACCGCAGTATCAACCTATTTGCTTGCAAGCGACAGGCAAATCCGAGCTTAAAAATTTCACTAAACTAGAAATTCTGAATCAACCTGTTTTCTTTCATGGCGATGCATTCTTTGCCGGTTTCTATTTAAATGAAATTGTGTTGCGCCTTTGTCCTTTGGAAGAGGCTTTACCGCAAACATTTGAGCAATATCAGTTGACCTTGTTGCAATTGCAGCAACTTGCTTCACATGAGCAAGCGTCTTTATTCTTACGACAAATCCTGCGTCAATTCGAGCATGTTTTATTGCAAGAGTTGGGCTATGCCATCGATTTCTCAGTGGATGCAAATCAACAAGACATCTTGCCACTTCGACATTATCAATTTCAGCTGAATGAAGGCTTTCTGCCCGTTGCGCAAGCATCACGTTCGACACTTTCCGGTACGTTGATTGCATCTATGCAAAACCATGAAGATGGTCAGGATTTTTCTCACGAACAATTGCAATTATTGGGTAAACTATACCGTCAAATGATTAGCTCATTGTTGGGTGATCGGCCACTCAAAAGCCGTCAACTCTGGATTCAAAGTACACAAACTTGATATTCCTGATGTATTGAAAATAATTATTCAGGGCTAAACCGATAGGATATTTTTTATGGCTGCAATCTTGGGTGTAAACATTGATCATGTTGCAACATTAAGACAGGCACGTGGTACAACTTACCCTGATCCAGTTCAGGCTGCTTTGGTTTGTGAACAAGCGGGTGCAGAGGGGATTACCTTGCATTTACGTGAAGATCGTCGCCATATACAGGATGATGATGTACGTCGTATGCGTCCCTTGCTGAAAACTCGAATGAATCTTGAGTTGGCAGTGACAGATGAAATGGTTGCATTTGCCAAAGAGATTCAACCTCAACATGTTTGCTTTGTCCCTGAACGTCGTCAAGAAGTAACAACTGAAGGTGGTCTGGATGTTGTAGGTCACTTTGAAAAAGTGAAGGCAGCAACACAAGCACTGACCGCAATTGGCAGTGATGTGTCGTTATTTATCGATGCTGATCTAGCTCAAATTGATGCGGCTGTCGCATGTGGTGCGCCGACCATTGAGATTCATACTGGTGCTTATGCAGATGCAGAGACTGAGGAGCAGCAACAAGCAGAATTGGCACGTATTATCAAAGGCGTGGAGTATGCGGCTGCCAAAGGTCTGGTTGTGAATGCAGGTCATGGCTTAAATCTGGACAATGTTGCAGCGATTGCAGCGATCCCTCAAATTCATGAGCTGAATATTGGCCATTCGATTATTGCAGATAGCGTATTCGTTGGACTGGCTCAAGCGGTAAAAGATATGAAAGCAGCAATTCAGGCTGCTGCGAGATAAGTTGATGAGTAGTGTAAATTATGATGAGTTAATGCAACCCGTCATTGCGTTTTTAGGTTGTACAACACCTCAGGCATGGTTGGATGAAGCGGTAAATAACCTTGATATCTTGATGCAAGACCATGCTAACTGTGAGAAGAAAGCAGCAAGTACAGCCATGAATTTGATGTTCCGCTATAGCTTCTTTACAGACTTGCAGGTGAAGTTGGCGCAATTGGTTCGTGAAGAAATGCTGCATTATGAGCAGGTACTTGAATTCATGAATAAGCGCGGCCAAGAATGGAAGGGTTTGAGTGCAGGGCGTTATGCAGGTGGGTTGCGTAAAGAAATTCGTACTTACGAGCCTGAAGCATTGATTGATGTCATGATCATTGGTGCATTTGTAGAAGCACGTTCATGTGAGCGTTTCTATGCGCTGGCACCGATTGTTGATGATGAGCTGGGGCGTTACTACCGTTATTTACTTAAATCGGAATCTCGTCATTTTGAGGACTATTTAGCGTTGGCTTTAGATGTTGCAAAATCAGCGAAACTCAAAGATCCAGAAGAAGATATTCAGCAACGCATTGAATATATCCGTGAAGTGGAAAAAAATCTGATTTTAACTCCAGATGATACGTTCCGTTTTCATAGTGGTGTACCCGCAAAGGTTGTGGCTTAATTTGAATTTGAAAGAAAAAACCTCTGATCGGCAGAGGTTTTTTTATGGCTATTGGATTTTATCGTGGCCTAAAAAAAGCCCCGATCAATGATCAGGGCTTTTTAGAATCTTGGCTCTCCCACCTGGGCTCGAACCAGGGACCTGCGGATTAACAGTCCGTCGCTCTACCGACTGAGCTATGGGAGAATAGTAGATTGGCTCTCCAACCTGGGCTCGAACCAGGGACCTGCGGATTAACAGTCCGTCGCTCTACCGACTGAGCTATTGGAGAATCTGATGCGCATTTTAGGCATGAAAAGCAGATGCGTCAACAACAATAGTAAATAAAATTAATCGTTTGCTTGATTAATAATCTTTTCAGTGCAAAGTGTGCAAAAAATGCGAGAAAAAGATCTTATTTACTTAAAAATTAATCAGTTAATGTGTTGTTCCTTGAACTTTGCCAGTGCATCAATTCGATATTGAATCAGCATTTCCCCAATTTCTGGGCCACTGACATGTTCCGGTAAATCCTGCGCACGTATATTTCTGACGATTTGCATGGCATCTAACATATATTGTGCTTGCGGATAAGGACGCTGCTCCAGACCCAAACGACCTTTGGCATCACATTCACAGGCCTGTACAAAGGCCTCTACTTTTTCTGGTCGGCGTAGCACGTCCAAACGCTGTAACAAGCGCCATAAAGTACCCGGTTTCAGATTTTTCACTTGATGACACTTTAAATGCTCTTTACATACGATCAGAGCCAGATTTTTAAGCGCAGTCGGTACTTTTAAGCGATCACAGATTTGAGTAACGGGCGGAATACCACGTTCTTCATGCATAATATGTCGTGGCAATTCTTCTACAGGAGTAAGTGCTTTCCCTAGGTCGTGTACCAGCACTGCAAAGCGCACTTCAAGTGCATAATTTGCTAAGCAGGCCTGTTTAAGTGCCATTAACGTATGAATGCCACAGTCAATTTCAGGATGATACTCTGGACGTTGGGGTACACCGAATAATGCATTGATTTCTGGAAATAAGACTTCCAAGGCATCACAGTCTTTTAAGATCTGGAAATACACATCAGCATGGTCTTCCATTAAGGCGCGAGAGGTTTCTTTCCAGACACGCTCGGGTGTTAATGCGCTTAATTCACCTGATTGGGCAATTTTCCGCATCAACTGCAAGGTTTCTTCTGCAACGGTAAAGCCGTAAGTTGCATAACGCGCTGCAAAACGGGCTACGCGGAGTACACGTAATGGATCTTCGGTAAATGCCTCTGAAACATGACGCAGCACTTTGTGCTGTAAGTCCTGCTGACCACCATATGGGTCATACACTTGACCATGATCATCCATTGCCATTGCATTAATGGTCAGGTCACGACGAATTAGATCATCTTCTAATTTTACGCTGGTATCAGTGAAAAACTGAAAGCCATGATAACCCACACCAGATTTGCGTTCAGTACGCGCTAGTGCGTATTCTTCTTTTGTTTTTGGATGTAGGAATACAGGAAAATCTTTACCGACAGGTTGATAACCTTCGGCCAATAATTGTTCGGGCGTTGCTCCAACCACCACATAATCTTTTTCGTGATAGGGATGGCCGAGTAAATGATCCCGAACTGCACCGCCTACTAAATAAACTTGCATGAAAAAACCTCTATTCTTCACACAATCATGCTACAGAATAGAGGTTTTCTCAAGCGCTAAGCAAAGCTTTTCTGGAAAAGCTTTGCTTAGGTGAACTTAGTTTTGGCTTTGTTGAATTTCAGCAACTGTTAATGCTGTCATATTTACCAAACGACGAGTCGTTGCTGTAGGTGTCAGAATATGAACAGGTTTTGCAGCACCGAGTAAAATAGGACCAATTGTCACATTATTACCCGAAGTTGCTTTTAACAGGTTGAATGAAATGTTTGCCGAATCAAGGTTAGGCATAATCAACAGATTTGCAGAGCCTTTGAAGCGTGAATTCGGGAATGCAAAATGACGAATATTTTCATCTAATGCTGCATCACCGTGCATCTCACCTTCGACTTCAAGTTCAGGTGCCTGTTCAGACAATAAACGATAAACTTCACGCATTTTTTGTGCGCTTGGATCAGTTTGATCACTACCGAAACTCGAGTGAGAAAGCAGGGCAACACGTGGTGTAATACCAAAACGACGAACTTCTTCTGCTGCTAAAATGGTCATTTCAGCAAGCTGAGCAGCAGTTGGGTTGGTGTTTACATAGGTATCGGCAATAAATAAATTGCGATCTTCAAGCATTAACGCGTTCAAGGTAAAGAATGTGCTACGACCTTCTTTCAAACCAATGATATTTTTCACGAAATCTAAGTGAATGTCATAGCTTGAATAAGTACCACATAACATACCATCCGCTTTACCAAATTTCACCAGCATCGCTGCGATGAGTGTAGAACGGCGGCGTGCTTCACGTTGAGCGTATTCAACTGTAACGCCTTTACGTTGCATGATCTGGTGATATTCTTTAGAGAACTCTTCGTACTGAGGATTTTTTTCCTGATCGACGATTTCAATGTTTACACCATGTTGTAAACGTAAACCGAGCTTTTTGATATTCTCTTCAATCACTGCTGTACGACCAACAAGAATCGGTTTTGCCAAGCCTTCATCAACAGCAATTTGAACCGCACGTAATACGCGTAGATCTTCACCTTCAGCATAAGCAATGCGTTTAGGGTCAGTCTTCGCCTGTGCAAAGATCGGTTTCATCAAGAATGCCGAGTTATAAACGAACTCAGAAAGACGTTGACGATATGCAGAGAAGTCTTCGATTGGACGAGTTGCTACGCCAGAATCCATTGCTGCTTTCGCAACGGCTGGAGCAATTTCCAGAATCAAACGTTGATCAAGTGGGCGAGGGATCAGGTAGTCACGACCAAATGAAGCTGATTTTTCACCATAAGTTGCAGCATCTGCTTCAACATGTGCCATACGCGCAATCGCGTGAACGCAGGCAATTTTCATATCTTCATTAATTGTTGTTGCGCCAACATCAAGCGCACCACGGAAGATATAAGGGAAACAAAGTGCATTGTTCACTTGGTTTGGATAGTCAGAACGACCTGTTGCCATAATGACATCTGGGCGAACTTCATGCGCATGTTCAGGTAAAATTTCTGGATCAGGGTTTGCCAATGCAAAAATGATCGGGTTCTCAGCCATTTCCTTAACCATTTCTTTGGTTAAGATGCCTGCTGCTGAAAGACCCAAGAACATATCTGCGCCTGCCATGACTTCATGCAACTGGCTTGCCTGAATGTCTTGAACATAACGTTTTTTAGACTCGTCCAGACCTTCACGCGCAGTGGTCAGAAGACCGCGAGAGTCAGCAACAACAATGTTGTTTTTATTTACGCCTAAAGCGCAAAGTAAATCTAGACAAGAGAGTGCAGCAGCACCTGCGCCTGAGGCAACAATTTTAATTTCATCAATTTTCTTATTTACGATCTGTAAAGCATTGAGTAATGCTGAACCGACAATAATACTTGTACCATGTTGGTCATCATGGAATACAGGAATTTTCATGCGTTCGCGAAGTTTCTTTTCAATGTAGAAACATTCTGGCGCTTTGATATCTTCAAGGTTGATACCACCAAATGTTGGCTCTAGCGCAGCAACAATATCAACGATCTTGTCTGGATCATTTTCATCAATTTCGATATCGAATACATCAACACCAGCGAACTTTTTAAAGAGAACGCCTTTACCTTCCATGACTGGCTTAGAAGCAAGAGGACCAATATTTCCCAAACCAAGCACAGCTGTACCATTACTCACGACGGCGACCAGATTACCACGTGCTGTATATTTCGCAGCGGTAGAAGGGTCTCTTTCGATTTCTAAACATGGAGCTGCAACACCAGGGGAATAAGCAAGCGCTAGATCTCGTTGGTTAACGAGCTGCTTGTTCGGTGTCACACTGATTTTTCCAGGTGTAGGAAATTCATGGTAATACAAAGCGGCTTGTTTTAAAGATTGATCGTCCATCTGAGTCTCATTTGTTCCGATAATAATCAGACATATAGAAGTCTAATTACTATATTAAGATAAGTGCACAAGAATATAGCACTAGTTCATGCTTTCGCACAGTCAAAAAAGCTTATTTTCACTGAACGATACAGCTATTCACAATCGATACCCAGCAGCAAAGAAAGGGCCAAAAAGCTTAAAATTTACTTTTAAATGGAATATCTTGCAGTTGACAGATGTAGATGCTGTTGCAGGTATTCTGTTGCTTCTATTGCAGTTAGTGGCTTGGAGAACAGGTAACCCTGTAATATGTCGCAGTTTTGTGTTTTCAGATAATCACGCTGCTGTTCGGTTTCTACACCTTCGGCAACGACTTTTAGGCCAATTGTTTTACCCATGGCGATCATGGCATTAACTATCGCATCCTGTTTTGGATTACCAATTTTTAAAATAAATGCACGATCAATTTTCAAAATGTCAATTGGATATTCGGTTAAGTAGGCAAGAGAAGAATAGCCTGTACCAAAGTCATCCAGTGCAATAGAGATCTGACGTTCTTTCAATGCATTGAGAATAGTTTTAACGTTCTCGGTATTTTCCAGAAAAGCGGATTCGGTAATTTCCAGTTCAAGGTTTTTGCCAGAAACATCATAAGTTGTCAGGACTTCGTCAATATCATGCAGTAATTGACCACGCAAAATCTGTTGGGCCACAATATTAACCGCAATATTGATATTGCTAAAACCAAGTTTTTGCCATGCCTGTAACTGCTTGGCTGCTTCATGTAAGACAAACTGCCCAATATCGGAAATCAAGCTGGTGCTTTCTGCTAAAGGAATAAAAATGCTTGGCATAATTAATCCTTTAGTTGGGTGTTTCCAGCGAATCAGCGCTTCGAAACCATTAATCTGATCATTGAGTGTGCTGATCTTCGGTTGATAGTAAACCACCAGTTCATTGTTCTGAATTGCTTTTCTTAGATCAAGCTCGAGATCACTATATTGATCAACAAAATTCGCTCTTTCATTGGAATAATAATGGATGGTGTTACCACCTAGGCGTTTTGCTTCATTTAGTGCCTGTTCTGCATGGGTATTTAAATTATCAACTTGACGACCATGTTCGGGATAGATTGCCACCCCAATAGAGATACTGACAAAATATTCTTGATCGGCAATATAAAAAGCTTTGCTGAAAGCTTCTACAATGTTATTGCAGAGTTGATGAATAGGCGGATGTAAATGCGATATTTCATAAATAATCGCAAAATCATCTGCACTTAAATGCGCGACCAGCAGGGCATCAATATTACTGATTCGTAGTCGTTGTGCGACTTGTTTAAGCAACTCATTTCCAGCTTTATTGCTGATAATTTCATTGAGTGCACGGAAACGATCGATATTCAGGCGAATGACAGCCAGGTGTTGAATGGCAGGTTCATTGACCAGATATTGATGCAGTTGTTGCTGATAATAAAAACGGTTAGGCAGATCAGTTAAGGTGTCATAGTTGATCAAATAAGATAAACGCTGTTCCTGATGTTTACGTTCAGTTTGATCCGAAACAATACCAATATAATTGATGACGCGATCTTGTTCATCTTTCACAGCATTGATGTGAATCCATAGGAAACATGATTTTTCAGAGTTATAAGTTTCCTGAAATTCACCTTCATATTCCTGTGCTTCACGTAGCGTATCCAGAATAGAAAGATGAAAGTTATGATGATGCTGTTTATTCTGTTTGGTAATTTCAAATAGCTGTTTGCCTAAAATGGCTTGTTTATCTAAACCTGTGAGCTGTTCGTATTTAGGGTTGATCTCAACATAATTGAAGTTTTCATCTAATATGAAAATACCCTCAGAAGCCTGTTCAAATACATTCGCAGCCAATTTAAGGCGCTCCTGATCTTTCTTCTCCTGATTGATATCACGATGCACACCTACCATACGTAAGGCGGTACCATTTTTCGGGTCTCTTAAAATGACCTGACCGACAGCGTGAATCCAGGTCCAGTCACCATTTTCATTTTTAATACGGAAAGTTTCTTCGTAACGCGGTGATTGGCCCGATAAGTGTTGATACAAGGTGTTTTTTACACGTTCAACATCATTTGGATGGGTAACTTCATTCAGTAAGGTATAAAGATTTTGCGCATTATGGGCGACTTCATGAGGAAGCGGCGAAGCATCAGGAATCGTATTTTCAAGATTCCAGTCCCAATGCTGAATTCCAGCGGTTTCATGCGCTAATGCCAGACTTTGACGATGTTCTTCTAGACTTTCATTCATCTGTGTGAGGTCAAATGTACGTTCACGCACTTTTTGTTCTAACAAATGATTATTGAACTGAAGCTGGGCTTCGATATCTTTAGATTTATTCACTTCATGTTGAAGCTGTTGGCAGAGTTCTTCAGTCCAATTGCTATGCTGTTGCGCAGCATCAATCAATTGTTTATTTTTTTCCAGTACCAGCGCGAGATGCTTGTGAATTTTATAAGTGGCTTGAGCGCAAAGCACGGTCGCGAAAAATGACGAATAATAGGCCAGATAGAAGAGGGTATGGTCATGATGCCGATGTAAAAGCTGGGTTATAATTAATGGCGCGATACTCGGGATAAAAAATAAAAAGAAATAGCGGATATGCTGTGTTAAAAAGGTCAGTGCAATGATATGTGACGCAGTCAGTAATAACGCGGTGAGTGTTAAAACATGAGAGCCGATCAAATTCGGAACATCGGAGCCTAAATAATGATTGATAATGACGGTATTAACGCCGATTAATAAACCTGTAAAAAAACAAATGAGTTGAAAAATAATATTGGTTTTATGGTTATAACGAACCGCAGAGTAACGTTTTAATAAAAAATGACAAATACAGGAAAAACCCAGCAGGATGGCAAGTGTGATAGTCATCCATGTGGTAAAAATATTGGCTCCAAAGGTGTAAAAAACGCCAAACAGTGCATAATCTAACAGACAAATAGCAAACACACTTATTACAAACAAGCGTACATGATTCGGATAACTAATTTGATCCGTATAGATAAACTGTGGCAAGCTTTTGTCCTGAACCCCTAACATATAAAGCATAATCCTTTTCATTTTTTATCTATGTGGACAGTCTTTGTTTTTTTGTAAACATAGTCGATTTGCGCTTTAAATTAGCGCTAAATAAAATGGAAAGCAATGCTCAGGCATGATTAGGGAGCAAAGTGGTAATTTAAAATGGATAAAGCCACAACTGGAGCGGTTTCTGTTCTTAAAACACGGTCTCCGATACACCAGTTTTTAAAATTATTTTGATTGGCAATGTTAATCTCTGCTTCACTTAAGCCACCTTCCGGGCCAATCAGTAAAGTCAGATCAGGTGAACAGTTTAACAGAACGTTGTTCTGATCTTTATTCGGAGCAAGCACAAAACGTGATGCCGGTAAGTCAAACTCAACCCATTCAGTCACAGAAATAGGGGCAAGAATTTCTGGCACACGATTCATCCCACATTGTTCGCATGCTGCAATTGCCACAGATTGCCAGTGATCCAGTTTCTTTTGGTCACGATCATACTTTAAACGCATTTCGCAACGTTCACTGGTTAAAAGTTGAATCGTGGTAACGCCGAGTTCAGTCGCCTTTTGAATCGCATAATCCATACGATCACCTTTACTCATGACTTGCCCTAAAGTCACCTTAAAAGGGGCTGTGCGGTCTGCTGCATCAAACTGATCGACCGAAACAAACGCATTTTTTTTGTTGATCTGGGTCAGGGTTACCAAATATTCACCACCTTTTCCATTGAAAAAGATGGCCTGTTCTTGTTCTTTTGCGCGAAGCACACGTACCCAGTGATGAAATACCGATTCTGTTAATTCAACGGTATTGCCAGTATTTAATTCGGTTTCGATATAAAAACGATTCATGCTTGGGTAGGGCTCGTACAAATTAGTTTAAACCAAGATCAACAACGAGTTGTCGAGTCGGTTCAGTTTGGTTCATTGAGTAGAAATGTAGTGTTGGTGCACCACCAGCGATTAAACGCTCGCACAGATTCACAATCACTTCGTGACCGAAAGCTTTGATACTTGCACTATCATCACCATAGGCAGCAAGCTGCTTGCGGATCCAGCGTGGAATTTCTGCACCTGTACCATCAGCAAAGCGGATTAAGTTGCTTGCATTGGTGATCGGCATAATACCTGGTGCAACTGGAATATTCACGCCTGCTTTCGCAATTCGCTCAATAAAGTAGAAATATGCATCTGGATTGAAGAAAAATTGAGTAATGCCAGCATTTGCCCCAGCATTTACTTTTTCTACAAAGCGTTGGATGTCACCATCAAAACTGTCTGCTTGTGGGTGCATTTCAGGGTATGCAGCGACTTCAATATGGAAATGGTCGCCTGAATGTTCACGAATAAAGCGAACCAGATCCTGAGCATACGGTAATTCACCTAAGCCCACCTGACCTGAAGGTAGATCACCACGCAACGCAACAATACGATCAATGCCTTGAGATTTATATAAGTCTAATAGTTCTGCGATACGGGCCTTGTCATCTCCGATACAAGACAAGTGAGGCGCAACAGGTGTACCTTGACCATTAAAGTCATTAATCGCAGCTAAAGTACGTTCACGGGTAGAACCGCCAGCACCATAAGTAATGGAGAAAAACTCTGGATTTAACAGTTGTAGTTCTTGATGAACAACACGTAACTTTTCCGCACCCGCATCAGTTTTTGGTGGGAAAAACTCAAAAGAAATAGGAACACGCTTCGTCATTTCAAATCCTTTTTAACTCGCCTGAAAAATTTTAGAAAAAAGGGCAGTCCGTAAAACGTCTGCCCTGATTTTCTTAGTATTTGTAAGCGTCAGATTTGAAAGGGCCTTCCACTGGAACGCCTAAGTAATCTGCCTGTACTTGCGTCAGTTGTGTTAATACACCACCGAAGCCAACAACCATTGCTGCAGCCACTTCTTCATCTAATTTCTTAGGAAGTACTTCTACGCGAATCGCCGCTTGTTTTTGATCAGCAGGCAAGTCAGCAAATTTCTCAGCGAATAAATGCATTTGACCTAAAACCTGGTTTGCGAAAGAACCATCCATGACACGTGAAGGGTGACCAGTTGCATTACCAAGGTTTACTAGGCGACCTTCAGATAAAAGGATCAAATAGTTGTTTTCATCTTCTGAACGATATACTTGGTGTACTTGTGGCTTCACTTCAACCCACTTGTAACCACGGAGGTAAGCTGTATCGATTTCAGTATCAAAGTGACCGATGTTACATACAACCGCACCCGCTTTTAAGCTATCTAACATTGCTGAATCACATACGTGGTAGTTACCCGTAGTGGTTACAACAAGGTCAGTATTGCCGAGTAGATCGTGATTGATGTCTTCTTTCTTGCCTGTTTGCACGCCATTTTTGTATGGAGATACAACTTCGTAGCCATCCATACATGCTTGCATTGCACAAATTGGATCAACTTCAGTTACACGAACGATCATGCCTTCTTGACGTAAAGATTGTGCAGAACCTTTACCTACGTCACCATAACCGATCACAAGTGCACGACGACCAGAAAGCAACATGTCAGTCGCACGTTTGATCGCATCATTTAATGAATGACGGCAACCATATTTGTTGTCGTTTTTCGATTTAGTGATTGAATCATTCACATTGATTGCAGGAACTTTAAGTGAACCGTCTTTCCACATTTCCAATAGACGTTGCACGCCTGTAGTGGTTTCTTCGGTAATACCGTGAATACGTTCTAACAACGCTGGGTATTTTTCATGAACAAGTGCAGTCAAGTCACCGCCATCGTCCAGAATCATGTTGGCATCCCAAGGCTGACCATTCACATTGATCTGCTGCTCTAGGCACCATACATATTCTTCTTCGGTTTCACCTTTCCAGGCAAATACAGGCACACCGCTTGCAGCAATGGCAGCAGCAGCATGGTCTTGAGTAGAGAAGATGTTACAAGAGGTCCAACGCACTTCTGCGCCAAGTTCAACTAATGTTTCGATTAAAACAGCAGTTTGGATTGTCATATGGATACAACCCAAGATTTTTGCGCCAGCAAGTGGTTTAGCCGCTGAATAACGCTTACGTAAACCAACCAAAGCTGGCATTTCTGCTTCAGCAAGTTTGATCTCTTTACGACCGTAGTCAGCAAGGGAAATATCAGCAACTTTATAATCTGTAAATGAAGCATTCACCGCGTTCATCAGGATCTCCTAGAAAAAATAGTATGGATCATTCTGTTCGCGGATGCCGTTGTTGGCTAAAGCGAATGTTTAACCGATCGTCGAGCCTGGCAAATTGATCTTTAGTGCCGATCAATTGTCGCAGCATCCCTCGACTGGGCAATATGATACTTGGAAATCAGTTTTGTTCCAATAGGGACTGTTGACATTTCACAGATACTTGCGACAGAGGATATTTTTTAGGCGGTACAAGGAGAGTTTTGCGAAACTTAGTACTCTAAGTAAGCAAAACATAACGTAGTAACGGCAAAAAATAGCCCTGTCCCAGAGGGTTATAGCTAAAACTTCCCTAAACTACGTTATGAAACTTGGCAAGGAGCTGCGATTGCCTGCTTTTCATGCCTTGTTGATGTGGTTTTAGCGAATAACGCAATGTATGGCTGAAATGTCACCAGACCCTAATATTTTATTGGAAATGGCTAGAAAATGAAGAATTAAAAGGGAGATAAAGTTGGAAGTATTCTTATCTGTATAAATCAAGGATTCCAAATCCCTTTGGAATCCTCGTGTTTAGGAAATTTTGTCATTAGGCTTTTAAATGATCTTCGAATTCTTCACCCAACTGCATTGCTAAAGCATTACCAGAGAGATCGCCTGTCACCAAACCATATTCTTTTTTAAAGCTAAAGGTAAAACCACGGTTATCTGTCAGATTTTTAACTGAATATCCCAATTTTTCTAACCAAATACGGAAAGCCAATACGTTTTTTGCTTTAACAACTCTGTTTTTCATGACAGATCTCCTTGTGAACATGTATTTATTAATAAGGGTCAGATAAATTTTTTTAAAGGGGCATTGCATAGAATTATTTTGCCACGTGTAAGTAATGTAAAATTAGCGTAATTTTTCTAGGTATAATGTTATCTGATGATTTTTTATCTAATTGAAATTAAAGGTTAAATTGTTTTTATTTTTTGGTATTTAAAAATTATTTTTTAAATAAATATTTCATGACAAATGTAAAAAATGATTTCATTTTCTACCTTAAGATAAAAGTAGAAAATGAATCGCTTAAATTTACATCATTAATTAAAACTGATCTTTTAGGCTGCGGATACGCGCAAAGTCCTCAGCACTTTCAGTACGTAAAAATGGATTGGTTTCGAGTTCCAGTTCAATCGTACTGGGTAAGGTGATTTGATCTGCATCTCTTAATGCTTTGACCTGTCGCATACGTTCTTGCAAGGCGACATTATGTGGTTCTACAGTCAAGGCAAATTCACCATTGGCAAGCGTATATTCATGGGTGCAATACACTTTGGTCTGGATAGGTAATGCACCCAGTCGATTTAAGGAGTGATACATTTGCTCGGCTGTGCCTTCAAATAATCGTCCACAGCCCATTGCAAACAGAGTATCTCCACTGAACAGACTGTCCATCTCTTCAATGAAATAAGTGATATGACCTAAAGTGTGACCAGGGGTCGCGATGACTTCAATTTTGAGATCATTAAAGTGAAAATGATCATTATTCTGTAGGGGATTTGAGATCAGGGAAATTTTACTCAATTCATCTCGAGGGCCGTAAACCAGAAGATTCTGATTTGCCAATAAGCCCGGAACACCACCAGTGTGGTCAGGATGCCAATGGGTCAGCCAGATCTGTTTCAGAGTGAGTTGATGCTGCTGGCAAAACGCTGTGACCAGATCGGCTTCCGTTGGATCGACCGCCACAACTTCTTTGCTGCGGGTATCTTCCAATAACCAGATATAATTTTTTAAGGCATTTTTTACGTCAATTACATGAATCTTGTAATGCATAGCCGAGTCCTGAATCTTTGTTCCATGTGGTTATTGCGAGTTGGGTACTCAATACTGAGTGCCTGATTCTAGTTTAAGTGCAAATGCTATCGAGTGCAAAAAAGTGCTGCATTTATACATTAATACTGACTTTTTGAGGCAGATTCTGACGTCGATATTCATTGCGTCTATTTATAGTTGACAAGTGTTGTATTTTAAATAAAGATGAAAGAAAACTTTTATAAGTTAATGGTTTATATTCATCTTTAATCCTATAAGAAATACTTTATTAAAGCTAAATCAATTAAAAATGAGATTTAACAAAATAAGGATGAGGTCGTTGTAAATCATCATGATGAAGCAGGGGAGCTTATGTCTGATTTGATCGATCACGAAGTGGTCATGATTTTTAAAAAATATTTATATCCGCTCTCTGCCAAGCTGACAGAAATGTTAAATGAACACTTTAGTCATCAAACGGAACGGAGAGGTTGTGGCTATACACAAGCGACTCGCGTTATTGCAGAGTTTGTTTCGCAGGTGCGTGATCCGGTTGGGTTTCAGGATTTACGAATTTTTGAGGACTATGAAACCAAAGCGCTGAAAAACATTCTCAATCAAGCGGGTTCATATGGTCTGACACTAGAAACGTGGCGGAATCTGGATATCAATTTAGAAGTCCAGCAGACTTTAAAGCGTTTAAACCTGCAAGAGAGCTTTGCACAGAATTTACAGCAAGAAGTCGAATTTCAAGCCAAACTTAGAAGCATTCATCAATATGCCGAGTTGGAAGAAAGTATCCTGATTTGCCAGTTACTTGCCGATATTATCCTGCCTAAAACGGCGCAGGATTTCGGCATGATTGAATGTCAGGCTTTGCTTGAAAAGCCTAAAGTGGGTTCTTGCCCGATGGCAGAAAAATTCTTTTTGCGCATTGCGCATCATCGGTTATTACGACAGGGTGAAATCAATATTTTTGTGGATGAACATGATCAACCAATTATGATGGAAAAATTGAATATGGGGGATAACCATTCCTGTATCAGTTTGGTTCCTTTAATGATGAATGGGGTACGATTACCTGCGGGAAGTTTATTCTCTGCGCATTATGAAATTGAACAGCTCGAAAAGCATCAAAACAAGCAATATAAAGGCTATGTGATCCCGATTGCCGAGATGAATGGCTTCTGGTTTTTACGCTTAACCACTTTGGCTGTTTCACCACAACATCGTGCGCGGGCATTTGGCTATCATTTTAAACAGCAGGTGGATAATGGATTATTCAGGCCTGATAGCACTGAATTAGCTCAGCTGATGGATATTGCCAAAGATCAGATTTATGTAGGACATCCATGCTAAAAGCTTGTTACTCTCCACGCTACTTTGCGCAAACGCATACCAATAGTATGGAAAAACTCACAGCTGTAGCGGATGTGTTGCGTACGCATCAAATGGCAGAGCTGGTAGATCCAGGGCTGATTGATGTGGAAATCTTGAGGAAATTGCATCATCCACAATATGTCGATGCTTTTATATCGGGGCAATCGGCATTTGCCACCATACAAGGTTTCAAGCCGTGGAATGATCAGTTGCGAGATGCGATTTTATCGGTTCAGGCTGGACAATTACTGGGCGCTGAAATTGCCTTGAGAGAAGGAGTTGCGGCCAATATTGCACAGGGGTTTCATCATGCCAGTTATGAATCTGGCGCAGCCTATTGCACCTTTAATGGTCTGGCATTGGTTGCCAAGCAATATCCAGAAAAACGTATTTTTATTTTGGATTGTGATCAACATGGTGGGGATGGCACGGCTATTTTCACCAACCGTATGACCAATCTGATTAATTTTGGCATTTTTGGAATTCGTTTTGGCTGCAAGGCTGGCGAACGTAGCTTGACCCGTTATATTCATCCCAAGCAAGGTAATTTTGATTTATATCGAGAGGCAATCTTTGAGGCCTTTCAGTATGCTTCACGTTGGGAGACGGATCTGATGATTTATCAGGCAGGCATGGACTGTCACCAACATGATAAATATGGTTCAAAATGGTTGACCACAGAATTACTTTTTGAGCGTGATCGCATTGTCTTTGAAATGGCGAAGAAAATGAAAATCCCGATGCTATTTGTATTGGCTGGCGGCTATCAGAATTTAACCGATTTAGTTCCGCTCCATGTCAATACCTTCAAGGCAGCCAATGAAATTTACTTTCCTTAAAAGGTTCAGGTGTAAAAAAAAGCGCCCATCATGAGCGCTTTTTCTATATTTTTATTAACGTAATTTTGCTAGCCAGTCACCGAACATTTGTACCATTTGCACCAACAGCAATAATACAATGACGGTTAAAATCACTACGCTCGTATCGAAACGTTGGTAACCATAAGAAATCGCCAAGTCACCGATCCCGCCTGCGCCTACAGCACCTGCCATTGCAGTCGCGCCGATGAGAGAAATCGTACCTGTGGTTAAGTTTAGTATGAGTGAGCTACGTGCTTCAGGAATAATAAACTTGAAGATGATTTGCCACGGTGAAGCACCCATTGCCTGAGCGGATTCCACAATACCTTCATTTACTTCAAGCAATGAGGTTTCGATCAGACGGCCTAAGTATGGACCCACATAAATAGTCAGAGGCACAATCGCTGCCCATGTTCCAATTGAAGTGCCAACCAGCATTTTAGTCAGTGGAATAACGGCAATCAGCAGAATAATGAAGGGAAGGGAACGCAGTGCATTCACAATGGGATTTAGAAAATAATAAATCGCACGATTTTGCAGGATACCGCCTGAGCGGGTAACAACTAGCGTAATACCTTGAATCAAGCCCCAAATGCAACCAAACAGCAGAGAGAAGAACACCATTTGAAAGGTTTCTTGCAGTGCTGTGACAAATTGGTCGATCGAGAGGGAACTATGCCAAAATGGAGCAGTGACTTGGGTCAGCCATTGTACGATGAAATCTCTCATTGGCTTACCACTCCAGATTGTTCCACTTTCACGCCTTGAAGCTCAAGGAATTTTACGGTTTCCTGAATGATCAACGGATCACCCAAAAGCTGGATAAACATTTGTCCGATCACCGTACCATTAATCTCGGTCATATTGGCAAACAGAATATTTAAACTCACATCAAATTGTTTAATCGCAGCCTGAATCACGGTTTCTTGTGCCGAAGTGCCGAGGAACTGCAAGCTATAGATACTATTATGATGTTGATGTTCAAGATTACTTAAAATATTTACTGGTAACTGCTGTTGCAATACCGTTTGAATAAAGGTCTTGGTGGTTGGATGCTGTGGCTGACTGAAAATATCCAGTGTCGGGCCGGTTTCAATCACATGACCTGACTCCATGACCGCCACATAATCACATACTGATTCGATTACATCCATTTCATGGGTGACCATGACAATGGTAATGTTCTGTTCTTTGTTAATCTTTTTTAATAGCGCTAAAACAGATTTTGTGGTCTGTGGATCAAGGGCGGAAGTTGCTTCATCGCACAGTAGAATCTTGGGATGATTGGCCAGTGCACGCGCGATACCAACACGTTGTTTTTGACCCCCTGAAAGCTCATCAGGATAGGCATCTTTTTTATGTTTAAGATCGATAAACTCAAGTAGTTCAGCCAGACGTTTTTCACGTTCAGCTTTGCTATGACCAAGTAATTTAAGTGGCATTTCAATATTTTCAGACACGGTTTTAGTCTGAAGTAGATTGAAGTGCTGAAAGATCATGCCAATATTTGCACGTTCTTGACGAAGTGTTCGCGCGTCCATAGCAGTGAAGTCTTTTTGATTGATAATGACTTGTCCCTGCGTCGGGCGTTCAAGCAAATTAATCAAACGGATCAGCGTACTTTTACCTGCACCACTATAGCCGATAATGCCAAAGATACTACCGTCTGGGATCTCTAGATTGATCTGGTCCAGTGCATTGATCGTTTGACCTTTCAACTGATAGTGTTTCGAAATGTTTTTAAATTGGATCATGTTCGTCAGTACTATGGCAGAAAAGAAAAAACAGGCAAAATCACTTTGCCTGTTTTATTTGAGAGCATTATATTACGAATTTGCTTCTGTTAGGTAGCTTGTTGGTTTGTTCACGTCAACTTTCGTACCTGCAAAGTGTTCTTGAACATATTGCTTCACAGCTTCAGTATGGTAAAGCGCGCCAACTTTTTGCAATACAGCATCATCTTTACGAGATTCTGCAGTCGCTAAAACGTTAACATTCAGCTTCGTGCTTTGATCTACAGGCTCATAGAAAATCGCATCTTTCAGAACGTTTAAACCGCCTTCCATTGCAAGCGTATTACCTAATAAAATCGCATCAACTTCGTCTTTAACACGTACAGCTGTTGCCATTTGAATTGGTTTGATCACAATTTTTTTCGGGTTTTCAGTAATGTCAGCAGGCGTGCCTTTTACTGGATCAAAGTCAGCTTTTAACTTGATTAAGCCCGCGCTTTGTAAAAGTAATAATGCACGTGATTCGTTCGCGCCGTCATTTGGAATCGCAATAGTTGCACCTTCAGCAAATTCGTCAACTTTTTTGACTTTGCTTGAGTAGATACCCATTGGCTCTAAATACGTGGTTGAAACAGGTGCAATCTTATCTTTATTGGCAGCATTAAATGCCACAAGGTAAGCGTAAGACTGGAATGCATTCAAATCAACTTCTTTGTTCGCTGCAGCAGTATTCATGGCAACGTAATCAGTGAAGTTTTTAATTTCAAGTTTGAGACCAGCAGCTTTGGTTTCAGGTAGAGTTGCGATATAACGCCAGATATCAGCGTCAGAACCTGTAGAAGCGATTACAACAGTTTGTAATGCAGCAGCATCACCTTTTTGCTCGGTAGATGCGGTATCTGGTTGTTTACTGCAAGCTGCAAGTAATAACACCGATACACTTAAAAAAAGACTAATCAGCTTTTTCATGTATAAATCCTAATCGGAATAATGTCGAGAAAATCAGCCTTTCTCAAGCATTAATGATTGCAATAGGTTTGTATGTTGTAAATTGGCATCGTCCTCAAACAATCACGTGAATTATTCTTGAGGTTTTCAGTAGAGTCCTTTCCACAACACGCGAAAAATAAATGAATATTCATGTTCCCATTCAGTATATATACAGTGGGAAATCAAGCATTCATATCTTTTTCTAATCAAATTTGGATTTAGCTGCAATTTGTTTTGTTAGGAAAAATATTCTAATCATTTGAAATGAATGAAAAAGAATACTGAATTAACATAAAAACAACATCTAAAATTTCGGCAATCATACCAATAATTTAATGCAGGGGACAGTGCAGCAGATTGTCCTGGTGAGTATAAGACTATGATTATTTGAGAAAAATTACATCATAAGTAAATATAAATTGATGATAGTTTTATGATTTTTTCAAAAAAGATCTGTAGCAGATTGAATTAGAACACAAATATATATTTTTCTGAATTTTATATTTAAATAATGAATATAGAAGTAGGAATTATGCAATTTAAGGAATAAAAAAAGCCTTCCGAAGAAGGCTTTCAAGCATAATTTACTTATTCAGCTTTTTCACGGGCAATGGCGCGATAACCAATATCGCTACGGTATTGCATGCCAGTGAAAGTGACTTGGCCACAAACTTCTAGCGCATTGATTTGAGCTTCGAGTACGGTATCACCTAAGGCTGTGACGCAGAGTACGCGACCACCCGCAGTAATCACATGACCATCAGCACTCATTGCAGTACCTGCATGGAAGATTTTGGTGTCTTCTGGAGATTGACCAAGACCTGAAATTACATCGCCTTTGCGTACCGTTTCAGGGTAACCACCGGCTGCAAGAACGATACCAATCGATTTGCGTTCATCCCATTCAGCTTCGCTTGGCAAGTTACCTGCAATACCAGCCTCAACCAAATCAACTAAAGATGATTTTAAGCGCATCATGATCGGTTGAGTTTCTGGGTCACCAAAACGACAGTTGAATTCGATCACACGTGGTTGACCTTGTTCATCAATCATCAAACCTGCGTATAAGAAACCTGTATAAACGTGACCATCCGCAGCCATACCATCAACGGTTGGACGCATCACTTCATTCATGACACGTTCAAAGACTTCTGCTGTGACGACAGGTGCAGGAGAGTAAGCACCCATACCACCTGTGTTTGGACCTTCATCGCCTTCAAAAATACGTTTATGGTCTTGTGATGTCGCCATTGGCAAAATATTGTTGCCATCGATCATGCAAATGAAGCTTGCTTCTTCGCCTGCAAGGAATTGTTCAATCACAACACGTGAACCCGCATCGCCAAATTTGTTGCCTGCTAGCATATCGTCGATTGCCGCAAAAGCTTCTTCATTGGTCATGGCAACGATCACGCCTTTACCCGCAGCAAGACCATCGGCCTTAATGACGATAGGTGCGCCATTTTGCTCAACATAAGCTTTAGCCGCATCAACTTCAGTAAAGACATCATAAAAGGCGGTTGGAATGTTGTGACGTTTTAAGAAGTGTTTTGCAAATGCTTTAGAACCTTCTAGCTGAGCTGCATATTGGGTTGGTCCCCAAATTTTTAAGCCAGCTTCGCGTGCTGCATCCACGACACCATTCACTAAAGGTGCTTCAGGGCCAACAATGACTAATGCCACATCATTTTGTTTGGCAAAAGCAATAATGGCTGGATTGTCTAAAATATCGAGTTCAACATTTTCACATTTGTCTTCAGTTGCAGTACCTGCATTACCAGGTGCAACAAAAACTTTAGTGACTTTTGCATCTTGTGCGATTTTCCATGCAAGTGCATGTTCACGGCCACCGCTACCCAAAACTAAAATATTCATTATAAAGTTATTTCCCTTTTTCCGTATTTAAGAATATACCTGTTCAGAATAAAAAAGTCCCTCTGAATCTCCCCCCAAACCCCTCTTTGAGAAAGAGGGGAGCAAACTTATTTGAGTGAAAAAGTAAGTCCCCCTTTTTTAAAGGGGGATTTAGGGGGATTGCGTTGAGACTCAGATCATTTAGTGACGGAAGTGACGCATACCCGTGAACACCATTGCAATACCAGCTTCATCTGCTGCTGCAATTGTTTCTTCGTCACGCATCGAACCACCTGGCTGGATAATGCATTTAATGCCAGCTTTGGCCGCATTATCAATACCATCACGGAATGGGAAGAATGCATCAGATGCCATAACTGCACCTTCAACCACTAAACCTGCATGTTCAGCTTTAATCGCAGCAATACGTGCAGAGTTTACGCGGCTCATTTGACCTGCGCCTACACCAATGGTTTGACGATTTTTTGCATAAACGATCGCATTTGATTTCACATATTTTGCAACTTTCCATGCAAAAATAAGATCATCAATTTCCTGTTCAGTCGGTGCGCGTTTAGTCACAACTTTCAAGTCATCTTTAGTGATCATGCCCAAGTCTTGATCTTGAACCAATAAACCACCATTAACACGCTTATAGTCAAGCTGTGGAGCACGTGCATCAATTGCAGGAAGTTCGCCACAGACCAACACGCGTACATTCTTTTTCGCACCTGTGATTTCAAGTACGCCATCCGCAATGCTTGGCGCAATAATCACTTCAACGAATTGACGATCAACAATTGCTTGTGCTGTTGCAGTGTCTAATTCGCGGTTGAATGCAATGATGCCACCAAATGCTGATTCAGGATCAGTTGCATAAGCAAGATCATAAGCTGCCTTGATACCATCCAATGAAACAGCAACGCCACAAGGGTTTGCATGTTTAACGATGACACACGCAGGCTTCGCAAATGATTTTACACATTCAAGTGCTGCATCGGTATCTGCAATATTGTTATAAGAGAGTTCTTTGCCTTGTAATTGCTTCGCAGTAGAAACAGATGCTTCTTTTGCATTTTCTTCTACATAGAATGCTGCGTTTTGATGAGGGTTTTCACCATAACGTAAATCTTGTGCTTTATTTAGTTGCGTATTGAAGGTACGAGGGAAGAGATCCGCTTCGCCTTCTGCTTTACCCACGCGTGCACCTAAATAAGACGCAATCATGCCATCGTATTGTGCTGTATGTTCAAATGCTTTTACTGCTAAGTCGAAACGCGTTTCATAAGAAAGCGTACCATTTGCTTTTAGCTCGTCAACAATTGTGTTGTAGTCTGCTGCATTAACGATAATTCCCACTGAAGCGTGGTTTTTCGCTGCAGCACGAACCATGGTCGGACCACCGATGTCGATATTTTCGATTGCATCTGCAAGCGAGCAGTTCGGTTTAGCCACAGTTGCAGCAAATGGATAAAGGTTAACAATCACCAGATCAATCGGATCAATGTTGTGTTCTTGCATCACCGCTTCGTCCAGACCACGACGAGCCAGGATGCCTCCATGAATCTTTGGATGTAATGTTTTAACACGACCATCCATCATTTCAGGAAAACCTGTATGTTCAGAAACTTCTACTACGGCAATATTGTTGTCTTTAAGCAACTTATATGTACCGCCCGTAGATAAAATTTCTACCCCTAGAGCTACAAGATTTTGAGCGAATTCAACGATTCCGGTTTTATCAGATACAGAGATTAAAGCACGTTTGATAGTCATGATTTTAGTCAACAGTTTGAAGTCTACAGATTAAAACAAAGGCAAAAAAAATGCCCACGAGAACGTGAGCATTTTATCAATTATTCACTCATTAAACCGTGAGCTTTTAACTTTTTGCGTAAAGTTCCGCGGTTAAGGCCTAAAATCTCAGCAGCACGCGTTTGGTTGCCACGAGTATATTCTAAGACCACAGATAAAAGAGGTTTCTCCATTTCTGCTAAAACCATGTCATAAACTTGAGATGGTTGCTCACCTTGCAATTGTGCAAAATAATGACGAACTGCGCGATCTACATGGATGCGAAGAGCGACATCAGATTGAGCCGTAAAAATAGGAGATTTGCTATTCATGCGTGTTAATCCGAAAAATCAAAATATCACTTGGGTAAAGTGATATAAATGTGGTCTAAATTACTGAGCCCCGTTTTAGATCCTAAAACAGTGACTCTAAAACAAAAGGACTATTAGCTTGCCACAAATCCTCGAGTTGTGTAAAAAATAAGCGTAACAATAGTTAAATATTTGTTACCGCCTACTTTCAAAAACAAAAAAACCAACAATGCGCTTATTGGGTAAAAGCACAGTTCGTTTAACGATTTTATTGTCTGTAGATTACGAGGAGTAAGTGGGTCAAAGCATTCGTGGCGCGTATCATACCACTGTCAGCGAAAAAGTGAGCAAATTAACTGCACTTTTTTTTGTTTTTTTGTCACTTTTTTGAGCTTTTAGGGCTGTACAAATTCTAAACTATAGTCATTGAAGCTATTTTTGCTTTTCGGAATGGTAAATTCGAAGCGAAAAGGGCTATTTGATGGAATGCGCTGAATGGTCTTTAAACTGTCGACTAAATAGTCTTGCGGTTTCAAAACGGTATAAGAAATAGCTTCACCATTTTGTTTAAGTATCACTTTAATTGGGGGAAGCACAACGCTATTTGCATCTTGGTTAAGCAATACGCCAGAAAAACCTGTGGCATTATGCTCAACCCGTTTCAGTTTTACTTTCTCAAAACTAAGAGACTGATATTGTTCATTGGCGATTTTGCAGCTCAGAAGACCACAGACATAATTAAACATCTGGTTTAATGCTGGGCTTTCATGCATGAGTTTTGGGTTAAACCATAAAATCTGAAAAGCAAATACCAGAATCAGTGCAATATTTCCAATACCCCAAAGGGTGTAATACAACCAGCCATGTTGTTTGTCATTATTTTCCTGATCCATTGAAAGTGCATCTTCTGAAAGATTCAGGTTAGGCAGGGCAGTGACGGGTTCGGTATTAAAGTAATTCAGGTTATTTAAATAAGTGAGTAGATCAATATTTGAGTTTTCAATTTTCTGATCGAAGATCCTTAAGATCTGCATCTGCTTTTCTGCAAATGAGCTATCTGGCTGGATCGATGAAAACAGTGAGCGATTAACTGGCGTTGGTGTCGCATCACTGTCTGTTTCGAGCAAATTGGTTAATGCATTAAAGTTAATGACGCATTTTGGGCAACAAACCATACCCTGTGCAACACTGAGTTGTGAAAGGGTCACTTTGTACACAGTTGAACATTTAGGGCAGCGGGTTTGTTTTTCACTCATAAGTTATAAAATTCTCAAATTGTTTTTCGTTTTCCTGAAATGCGGCACCAGTTTTCTTCACGCTTTTCGATTTCTAATATATCAAAAAACTCAGCGTAAACGCTAGAAACATCAGCAACTTGCTCTTCAATTACACCTGCTAGTGCGAACTCTCCCTCATTTTTTAATAAAGTTGAGAATTCAGGCGCAAGTGCCATGAGTGGTGCTGCAAGAATATTGGCAACAAGAATGTCAGCCTGTTGAGGTTTGAATTCCTGATCAAACTCTTCAGGCAAACCGACATAAAGGCGGTCAAGCACACCATTTAACTCGGCATTTTGTTTTGTTGCCAGTACAGCTTGCGGGTCGATATCCGTTGCATAAACTTTTTTAGCGCCTAATAAAAGGGCAGCAACGCCTAAAATACCTGAACCACAACCATAGTCGATCACAACTTTATCTTTTACATCAGTTTTACCTAACCACTGTAAACATAAGAATGTGCTGGCGTGGTTACCTGTACCGAACGCTAGACCTGGATCAAGTTTAATGTTGGTTGCATCTGCTTCAGGTGGTTCTAACCATTCAGGGACGATCCAGAATTTTTCACTAATTTGAATCGGTTCGTAATAATCCATCCATGCGCGTTCCCACACCTGATTTTCAAGGTATTCATGGCGCATTGGAACATCAGGAAGTTGTGCTTTAAGGAAAGTTTCCAAAGCATCTACGTCAATTGGGTCATCTTCTTCTTGTTGGTAAATACCCGTAACGATGACTTTATTCCAAAGTGGAGTTTCGCCTGGTAATGGCTCAAGCAGGGCTTGATCTTCTGCATCATCTAAAGTAACACTCACCGCACCCAATGAAAGGAGCAATGTTTCGGTAAGTTCAACTTGATTTTGATCAACAGTAATATGAATTTGTAGCCAGTTCACAGGAAAACCTAAATAAATGTATTTGTGCGTATTGTAATAGATTAAAACTTATTAAAGGGATTATAAAATAGACAGATTACAATTTTAAGGACAAATATTTAAGTCAGTGAGCTCTAGAACATTGTTTTTAGATTTAATCGATAAAAAAAGAAGGCCATCAAGACCTTCTTTATTTGTGCTGCAATTATGGCGCAGTCTGTTCAACATCTGGAGCAACTGGTGGTGCTGGAGTCGCTGCTGGTGCCTCCATAGCAGGCGCAGCTTCCATTGGGGCGCTGCTTACTGGACGTGGAGCTGACTGAGTTTCAGAGAGACGACTTTGTGTGTCTACAGCAGCGTTAGAAGCTGGCATTGGCGGTTGGAATGCGAGTTTACCGGCTTCATTTGGTTCACATGAACCATTGAAAACAACGCCTTTATACGCAAATGAAACTGGATCACCTTGTTTTTTGCCTTTACAAACCTGTTGGTACTTTTTGGCTTGCTGATCTTGGGTAGCTTTGGTATCTGCCGCATGTGCAGCTACGCTAAAACATAGGCTACAAATAAGAGATGAAAATAAAAGCTTTGTGTTCATATCATTTTCCTAAAGTATTTGTTATGCACTTTTTAGGATAAGAAATTCATCAAATAAAACAGTGGTGTTCGAGTTAATAGTTTAGGCAGCTCTGTTAAGTATAAGATGAAAATGCAACAGAACGTTTCTTTTTGTATGTTTTGTCGACATATCTTGGGCTTAGAATCCAGAAGAATATTGATGGTTTTTGCCAATTTGATGCAAAACTCCTGTATAATACTCTGTCATTTTTTGAATACATATTTACCACTATGCACTATCCTAAAGTTTACGACGTTATCGTAATTGGTGGCGGTCACGCTGGTACGGAAGCGGCGCTCGCTGCGGCACGTATGGGAAGACAAACATTATTGTTGACGCATAATATTGAAACTTTGGGACAGATGAGCTGTAACCCGGCAATTGGTGGTATTGGTAAATCACATCTGGTCCGTGAGATTGATGCACTTGGTGGTGCAATGGCACTTGCGGCGGATAAAGGTGGTATTCAATTCCGTATTCTTAATTCGCGTAAAGGCGCTGCCGTTCGCGCGACACGTGCACAGGCAGATCGCGTACGTTATAAAGCTGCAATTCGCAATACTTTAGAAAATCAGGCCAATCTGGACATCTTCCAGCAAGCGGCAGATGACTTAATTGTTGAAGGCGATGCGGTTAAAGGTGTTGTTACCCAGATGGGTATCCGTTTTGATGCCAAAACTGTGGTATTAACAACAGGTACTTTCCTTGGTGGTGTGATCCACGTTGGCTTACAAAACTCAAGTGGCGGTCGTGCAGGGGATCCACCCTCAATTGCACTAGCTCATCGTTTACGTGAACTTAAACTTCCTGTAGGGCGTTTAAAAACAGGTACACCACCACGTATTGATGCACGCTCAGTTGATTTCTCTGTGATGACGCCACAACCGGGTGATTTCCCATCTCCAGTCATGTCATTTATGGGTGATGCGTCAATGCACCCTGAGCAAGTTAATTGCTATATCACGCATACCAGTGAAAAAACCCACGAAATTATTCGTGGCGGTTTAGACCGTTCACCAATGTATACGGGAGTGATTGAAGGGGTTGGCCCACGTTATTGCCCATCGATTGAAGATAAAATTCATCGTTTTGCTGATAAGGATTCACATCAGGTATTCCTTGAGCCAGAAGGCTTAGATACTCATGAGCTTTATCCAAATGGTATTTCGACTTCATTGCCATTTGATGTGCAATTCAATTTAGTTCGTTCGATCCGTGGTATGGAAAATGCGCATATCCTTCGTCCGGGTTATGCAATTGAATATGATTATTTCAATCCACAGGCTTTGAAGTTCACACTTGAAACCAAAGCAATTCAAAACCTGTATTTTGCTGGCCAAATTAACGGTACGACAGGCTATGAAGAAGCAGGTGCGCAAGGTTTACTTGCGGGCTTAAATGCTGCACGCCGTGCTTGGGAACAAGAAGAGTGGACGCCAAAACGCGATCAGGCTTATATGGGCGTGTTGGTTGATGACCTGATTACATTAGGAACCAAAGAGCCGTACCGTATGTTTACCTCACGTGCGGAATATCGTTTGATGTTGCGTGAAGATAATGCGGATCAGCGTTTAACCACGATTGGCCGTGAGCTTGGTCTGGTTGATGATGAACGTTGGGCGGCTTATAGTGAAAAAATGGAAGCAGTTGAGCGCGAAACCTCTCGTTTACAACATTTATGGGCAGCACCAAATAACCCAATGGGTAAAAAATTCGTTGAAATGACGGGTGCTGATCTTAGTAAAGAATGTAGTGCAGTTGATTTGCTTAAACGTCCAAATATTAACTTCGGTCAAATTGCGGAATTAACAGGTTCAGAAGTTTCACAACAAGTCGGCGAGCAAATTGAAATTGCGGTGAAATATGAAGGCTATATCAATCGCCAGCATGAGGATGTTGCGCAATTGAAGCGTCTTGAAGAAACAAAAATTCCAGCTGATTTTGAATATGATGGTATTTCAGGTTTATCGCGTGAAATTACTTTGAAGTTGAAAACAGTTCGTCCAGAAACCTTGGCACAAGCAAGCCGTATTCCTGGTGTTACACCAGCTGCTGTGCAGTTACTGATGATTACCATCCGTAAAAACAATATGGCGAAGAAGTCAGCTTAAGCTTTCGTTCGACACATTCAAATAAACATTAAAAAACACCCTTTTCATAAGGGTGTTTTTTTCTCTGAATATTTTATTCCTATCATCATAAATATAGATTTGCTGAGGTGCGGTTAAATGAAAAACTGGATTATTTTGTTTATCGCGATTATTGCGGAAGTGATTGCGACTTCAGCGTTGAAAAGTAGTGAGGGTTTTACCAAGCCGCTCGCTTCTATTGTGGTTGTACTTGGCTATGTGATTGCATTTTACTGTCTCTCTTTGACACTTAAAACGATTCCAGTCGGAATTGCGTATGCAATCTGGTCGGGTGTCGGGATTGTCTTGATCACAACAGTTGCTTGGTTTGTGTTTGATCAAAAACTAGATGTTTGGGGGATTGTTGGAATTGCATTGATTATGAGCGGTGTACTGATCTTAAATCTGTTGTCGAAATCCAGTTCGCATTAATTTTCTAATTATAAAAAAACCGAGCTGTCTGCGCTCGGTTTTAGACTCATTTTATTGGTTTTGATTATCGGCCTGCAAAATCAAATATGCCATTTAAGGTAATACTATTATTGACTTCATTTGCAGGATTACTTTTAGAGGTCAGCGTTGTATTTTTAAAACTGATTTTGTTTTTCTCAATGTCGTAACTAAGTCCTGCACACGCTTGGGTATAACCGCAATGATATTGGTATTCAAAATAATCTACCAATAAGCCTGTTGTAGGGTTTTTACCTATTCGGGTGTCTTTGAAATCTATTTTCTCAATTCGATTATTGCGAATCTTGATTTGTAGTGCATTATTTCCAAGTTGCTGTCTATCGTGGTTGATGACATCAAAATAGAGTGCAGGCTGAACTAAAGAGAAGCTACTTTCATTTTTAAGAATTGGTGAAATTTGAAGTTGTGTACTCGGTATATGGACCGTTACTGAACCATCGAGTTGTAGCTGTGCCTTAGCACATTCTGGCTGAATCGGAAAATTAGGAAACAATGGCGGTACGTCTTGTTTATCCTTATACATTGCTTGATTAAATGTTAAAGAGATATTATTTGCACTTTTATTCGATTGAAGTGTTGTTATATCTTCAATCGGGAAGGTCATTGTCATAGCACTACACATGCCAGAAATATAAAATGATGTTTCAGTTGATAAGAGCGAGCTTTGAATCAGGTTGTTTTCTATACCAGTGCTAAACTGAGCTAATTTTAAACTGCTGTCTATGCCATTATTTGCATGAGTGCCGAATAGGATAGTTTTAGTTTTTGGATCATAAACAGCTCCCATTAGTGAGACTGGCTGTTGATTGGAAATTAGATTAGATTGACTGGTTTTTCTGATATTGTTAAAAGTCTGTGGCGCTGTAGATAAAGAACCAACAAGTTGCCCATTCAATGTTATGTAGCTTTTTTCAGTAGGAACCTGATTATCTGGATTGTCTGTGGGTGACAGACTAACAGTTGGCAAGTTTGAGAGTTTTGTATTATCAAAATTAATTTTGCTAAAACCTGTCTTTTCATCAAAACTTAGCTCAATACCCTTACATGGTTCAAATAGGATAGCGCTTGAACATGAAAAAACATTGTCCTTTGATAAGCTGAAAATATCTGTTTTTAAATAATTTTCACCAATAGAAACATCCAGTACTTTTTTTAGAATTGGATCATAATTAACATGGAGTGTTTGTTTTATATCGTTTTTATCAAGATTGTAGCTGAAAATAATAGAGCTATTTCCACTGTCAAAATGATGCATAACTGAATACGCATTTACCTCATCATTCTGGTTACTACTTCTGTTTGAAATCTGAATGATCGGGTCTGCATCTTTTTGCAGGCTTAAAGTACTTTGAAACTCGGTAGTAAAGGGTGTTAAGACAGTAGATGTGTCTTCCATCGTTTTATGATTATCTCCACCCCCACAAGCTGAAATTATCATTGCTGTGGTTAAAATGGTAATACATGGTTTAATCTTTAACATTTTTTGTTTTCTACATGGATTATTTTAGAGAAGAATAATATCTATTAATGATGTCCTTTCAAAGTGTTTTAAATAATATTTGTGATAAAAGCCCAATCAATATGATTAGGCTGAATAGAGAGAAATAGGATATTTATAACGTCACCTCAATGCCGTGTTTCAAATTCTGTTGATCAATGTTGGTATTGGCATCAATCTTGGCATACGCTTTTGATAAAAGACGTCGCGCCGTTTGATTCACTCTTTTTTCTAGCCACTTTGGCATATTCATCGCTAAAGGATTGGTTTCTGTATTAGATGCATCCGTCATGACGCGTGTTCCCATAATATAGTCGAACCACGGACGGGTCACACACCAGTTGGCATTTTGATTGCTGGTCATGTGATGGTCGTAATGCCAAGGAATCCGCTTTTTTGCATACTCAGGATCTAGGTGCGATTTGGCATGAGTTTTCCAATAATTCCAAATGCCATAGTACAAGCCCGCGGTAAAGAAAGGGGCAACTGGCAGAAAAATCGTGGATGCCGCAGCCAAGCCAATTAAGGCTGATTTTTCATTGTACATTTCAGCATTTTTAAACATGGAATCTGCATAGCCTTCGTCATGAAAGCCATTTAAGCGAGCGCGTTTGTGATGGGCGATATGCGTAAAGAATGGGCTATTTCTATTTTTGCTGGGGAACTCATGCAGCCAGACTTTATGGAAATACCATTCCAGACCATTTGCGACAAAAATACCTACTGGAAAACCGATCATATTGGATTACCTCATAAAACATAGATCGGAGTTTAAGAAAAGTAAGATGAATTATTTTGACCCATCTGACAGTTTTAATCTGCCTATCCAATCAAATTAAATCTGTTTACGTTGTCGGTATGCAGTTGGTGTTTCTCCAGTCCAGCGTTTAAATGCTCTGGAAAATGCGGAGGGTTCTGAAAAGCCAGTGAGATAAACAATCTGATCGATGCTTTCTTGGGTATGGGAAAGTAAACGCCGTGCAAGACGTTCACGATATTGGGCAATGACTTTTTCATAAGTAGTATTGAGAAGTTGTAAATCTGCTCTCAAACTACGGGCACTACGCCCTAAATATTGGGCAACGATGTTTTGATCAAATTCTCCAGATTCCAATAAGCCACTGGCCAAGATTCTTTCGATTTCATTGATGAGCTGGTGTTTGTTTAATAGCTCAAGCTGTGAAGCTGCATGATGTTCATGGACTTTTAAAAGTTCAGGTTCATACGCAGGCGAAGGTGTTTTTAAATGGGCTGCATCAAAGCAAATATAGCCATTTTCCTGTCCAAGTTTGACTGGACATCCCCATATTTTCTGGTATTCCTCGTGTTTGCCGCCATCTGAATAGGGTAAGCCAATTTCAAGAGGGTTAAATGTTTCATCAGTGATGTATTTAAAGAAATTGAGCAAAATGCCAATTGCACATTCCAGATAATGTCGTACAGGATGATTTAGACCTGAAATCTTAACCGTATGTTGGTTGATGATGTCGAGTTCAAATGACATTGCATCGGTAAGTAAGGCTTGATAACGGATGGTACGTTGTAGACCTTCACCAAATGTTGGACTACTCAAAAAAAGATATTCAATAACTTGCCCGCGAAAAGGTGGGGCTTTGGCACCGACATGCAAGCCAATATCACCATCATGGCTAATATTTTCAGCGGCTTTCCAGAAACGCTGCTGAGTAGAATTATCACGACGAACAAATTTATCAGGTGGCTGATCGGGTAAATGAACACTGGCAAAAATGGCTGCTGCATCCAGATCCATCTTTTGCATGGTTTGATAGACCATCCATAAAAATATACCGGCATCACTGGTTTTTCTTGAAGTCATAACACACGGTGAAGATGTATTTTAAACCTTTATACTATGTTGTTTAATGGTAGAAATGAATTGGCTTAAAGGCAGGATGAGCAGAGATTTAATGTGAAATTATAAATTAGCTAAGCAATAGCCCAAGCTGTATCACTTAGCTAAAAGATTAAATAAAAAACTCTAAGAATAAATAGCTTATGTGACTCAAAGGAAGAGCAGCAATCGTACTTAATTACGTATTTTCTTGAGTAGATTGAGTCAAGATCAGCGCTTTAATTTTTGTGGCTTTCTCAAAATGATCAAGTCGATTTTCCATAATCCACCATTGGGCAGCTTCCATAAGACGTTCAGGATCATCATTCTTATTAGCAAAGAACGCATAAAAAGAAAGCCCGACCTGACTACCTTTTTTAGCAATTTTTTCGTCGCACACTTGAATGATTTTGGCTCTAAGTTCTATTCTCATTTTTTATAAATAGTCTGTTGATGGCTGGACTGACTTATTTTAGCACCTATGTCATGAGAATTTGCTGAAGGTGAGGCAGTTTACATTGCTTTAATAGATGAAAATCCAGTGAAAAGCTCATCAATGTCTGGATGCTGGCAAAGCATATTCTTTATTGATATGAGGATAATAAGGAATGCCAAACGGTCTGAATGTTTAATAAACCGACCAAAAGATGAAAAATGGTAGAAAATATAGTGAAAATGAGAATTATTTTTATTAAAATTGTAGCGTTTGTTTATTTTTAAGTTTTTTTTAATTTTTTGTCTGAATTTTTTTGGAAATTTTATGAAGCCTTTAGACTTGGGTGTGAGCATTAAACCGATATTTAAGTTTAGCTTGTTAACTATGATGATGTTGCAAGCACATCATGCAATTGCAAATGAACAGAGCGCTCCAACGGCAGTCATGCCAACGATTAAAATTGAAGCGATGAGTGAGCTTGATCCGATCAAAAGTTATATTGATTATGAGCAGGCCAGTGTGACCCGTAATGGTCTTAAGAAAAAAGATATACCACAAACGATTGATACCATTGATGTGCAAAAATATAAAATCTATGGTGCAAATGATCTCAGTGTCATGTTGCAAGGCACGCCGGGGGTAACTACAACTTATGATACACGTGGCGATGGTATTATGATTCGTGGTTTTAGTGCTGATACTAGTGATATTTACCGTAATGGCGTACGTGAAGGCGGCCAAGTACGCCGTAGTACTGCAAACGTTGAGCGTATTGAGATTTTAAAAGGCCCTGCTTCTGTACTTTATGGACGTGGCGCAGGTGGTGGAGTTGTGAATATGGTGACCAAGTTTGCCAATTTTGACTCTAAAAGTTCTGTGGGTATCTATGGAGGTTCTTATGACAACATTGGTGGAACCTTAGATATCAATCAGATTGTGAATGATAATTGGGCGGTACGTTTGGTTGGTGAAAAATCTGATACCAATAGTTTTCGTTCAGGTATTGGCACAAAACAATCGATGTTCTCACCAAGTGTGACCTATCGTAGTGATGATGAGAAGCTGTTGTGGACTACAGAATATACCTATGACAAATTAGATCGTATTCCTGACCGTGGTCCATCTTTTTCCGTATTAAATCGTTTTCCTGAAAATATTTTAAGAGAAACAGGTTTTGCAACATCATCAGATTTTATTGTTGATGAATTACAAACGGTACGTACAGATCTCAAATATGAATTTGCACCAGATTGGAAATTTCATTGGGCATTGAGCTATCGACAAGCTAATCAAGATTTCGATAATTTCTTTGGTGGAAGTTATTGTACTGATGATACGAAAGGATGCAAAACTGGCTATATCAAGCAATCTTATGCTTGGCAAGAAACCATGAATAAGACTACGACAAATACATTTGATATTACGGGTAAGTTTAATACAGGCAAATTAGAACATCAGATCATGGTGGGTGCGGATTGGTCGCATGAGGATCGTGAACCTAAATTAGGTAATTATTCAAGCGGTGATAAGGCTGGATTATATTATCAATTAATTAATCCATATAACGTGAAAGATTATCAGACTTCTTTTGATCGTAATAATGGTCGACCAAATGCAACATCTTATACGCATCAAAATAATGATAGTTTGGCATTTTTTGTACAGGATCTTATCTCATTAACACCGACCATAAAGATGATGTTGGGTGCACGATATGATCAATATGAGGTAAAAACTCGCGATACATTAATTGATTCTAAAACATACGGGCAGTCAGTCACAATGAATGCTGAAACTTTTAGCCCGAATGTTGGCTTTGTTTGGCAGCCAGTTGATAATCAGAGTTTTTATACTTCTTATAGTAAAAGCTTTGCACCATTTGGCGGCAGTGCTGGGGTTTCACCATTTACGAATGGTACTGTTGATTTGAGAACTGTGAATGCAGAGCCGCAATATAATGAACAATACGAGATTGGGGTCAAAAGTGATTGGTTCAATGATCGCTTAAATACTCAATTTTCTGTGTTCGATATCCGTAAGAAAAATATTCGTTATCGTCCTGATCCTGATAATCGTCCTTTTGATTATGTAGTGGGTGGTGAGCATCAGTCAAAAGGAGCTGAATTTAGCTTTATAGGGCGAGTGCTTGATAATGTATTTATTCGTGGTGGATATGGATATACAGATGCAAAAGTAAAAGATGATAAAGATCCAAAATCTGCTAGTGCTGGTCACTATCTAGCAAACGTAGCAAAGAATACTGGTAATCTATTTGTTCGGTATTTACCAGTAGAGAATATCTATACTGAAGTTGGTGCGACTTACAATGGCTCTTTCTATACTAATTTATCAAATGCTCCAGATACTAAGCTTGACGGGTGGACACGTTTAGATGCTGCTTTGGGCTATAAAGGTGAGCATTGGGGAGCTACATTAGCTGTAAGTAACCTCACTGATAAAGTTTATTGGAGATCAAATACAATGCCGGGCACTCCACGCAACTTCTTGGTGCGTTTAAATTACCAGTTCTAAATAATTTAGTTCATTTTTCTTTTAAGCATCTCTGTATCAGCAGGGGTGCTTTTTTATTGGGGAGCACTAAAACAATCTAAAAAATAAAGATGTACTTTATATCTATCTTATTGAATTATATAAAATGCCATTGCTTAAAATACGGTAATATTCTAATATTTGATTGTATGAAAAATAAGCAATAAAATCTTAAGAATAACTGTATAATTGTGATGTAGTTCTCATTTTTGGTTTTATTATGCTTATTTTTACTCTGTTTAATACTTTTTTGCTAGTATTAAAGAAAACATTAAAATAGAGATAATAATAATGAAGATTACACTGACTTTGCTTGTGAGTTTTGCCATCGTCGTTTTAGGTTATGTGGCCTATACCGACGCGCAGATGAAAAAGCGCCAAGAGCTCATGAAAATTGTCCAAGATGCAGAACATAGCCTTGATAATATTCAGCAAGACCCTCGTAGCCATTTATCCTCGTATAAACGCAGTAATTAGAAGTCTACCGCTTCACACAGGGTAGATGACTCAATTGTTTACTTGAGATTGTCGATTAAGTGGTCTTTTTTTACTTTGCGATGCGCAAGTTTTAAATAGAATCTGTTAAAATATTTACCACTAAATAAAAAGCTGCATCAAGATATGCGGCTTTTTACGTTTTGATAGCGAAATTAAATTTATACATGTTGTCTATGTAACAAGTACCAAGCTGGCATATAGATTGCTTTCTAGCTTCGAGTACTCTTTTGTGCAAATTCAAAAAAGATTGTCGCACAAGAGTATAGATTTCACGTCCTACGATCTTAGATTTTAACAGGTGCTATGTTATGACAACGCCTAATGCTTCAGCTGGTTTGTTAGAACGCTTATTTAAATTAAGCGATAACAAAACTAACTTTAGAACAGAAGTTTTGGCAGGTGTAACCACATTCTTAACCATGTGTTACATCATTATTGTAAATCCGCTCATTCTTTCTGAAACAGGAATGGATCACGGAGCGGTGTTTGTTGCGACCTGTCTGGCTGCTGCAATCGGCTGTTTAGTCATGGGGATTATTGCGAACTATCCAATCGCATTAGCACCTGGTATGGGCTTAAATGCTTATTTTACCTATTCTGTCTGCTTAGGCATGGGTGTGCCTTGGCAAACTGCTTTGGCTGCTGTTTTTGTTTCAGGGATTATTTTCCTTGCAATCAGCTTCTTCAAAATCCGTGAAGCAATTGTCAATGCGATTCCAATGTCACTTAAATTTGCCATTGGTGGTGGTATTGGTTTGTTTCTGGCTTTGGTTGCTTTAAAGAACTCAGGCATTATTGTTGCAAATCAGGCAACTTTAGTTGGGCTGGGGGATATTAAACAGCCGACGGTATTGCTTGCATTATTTGGCTTCCTGTTGATCGTATTGTTACATCAATTCAAAGTGCGTGGCGCAATCATTATCAGTATCTTGGCTGTGACTGCCATTGCAACATTGCTGGGCTTAAATGAATTTAAGGGTGTGGTAGGCGAGATTCCTTCGATTGCACCGACATTTATGCAAATGGACTTTGAAGGTCTGTTTACAGCCAGTATGGTAGGCGTGATTTTTGTTTTCTTTATTGTCGATTTATTTGATAGTACAGGGACGTTGGTTGGTGTTTCGCACCGTGCGGGCCTCTTGCAAGATGGTAAATTGCCGCGTTTGAAAAAAGCATTATTTGCTGACTCAACTGCGATCGTTGCTGGTGCTGCTTTAGGTACATCATCAACAACACCTTATATTGAATCTGCATCAGGTGTGGCAGCGGGTGGTCGTACAGGTTTGACGGCTGTTGTTGTGGCATTCTTATTTGTGGGCTGCTTATTCTTGGCGCCATTGGCTCAATCTGTACCAGGTTTTGCAACTGCACCTGCATTATTGTTCATTGGTGTGTTGATGATCCAAGGGATCACCAATATCGACTGGGATGATATTACTGAAGCCGTTCCTGCATTTTTAACGATTGTATTTATGCCATTTGCGTATTCAATTGCTGATGGTATTGCAATGGGCTTTATCAGCTATGCGCTGGTTAAATTATTCACAGGTAAGGCGAAAACTGTACCGTATATGGTCTGGATCATTGCCGCTCTGTGGGTATTTAAGTTCGCTGCATTTGGCGGTTAATCCAAGATTTATTATTTTTAAATAATTCTTTGCTTGAATGGTTGTTTAGGCAAAGAACCCGAAAAGGGTGTCCATTTGGTAACACCCTTTTTTCTTTAGACGTGGAGTTAATATGAATCAAATCGAGCTGATTCGCGCTTTACCCAAAGCCGAATTGCATGTGCATATTGAAGGGACTTTTGAACCGGAACTGATGTTTGCTATTGCACAGCGTAATCAGATTCAGATTCCTTATCAATCTGTTGAAGAAGTGAAGCAGGCGTACAACTTTCATAATCTTCAATCTTTTCTAGATATTTATTATGCAGGCGCGAATGTACTTGTGCATGAGCAGGATTTTTATGACCTTGCTTGGGCATATTTTGAAAAATGTGCTGAAGATCGTGTTGTTCATACCGAAATGTTCTTTGATCCGCAAACGCATACAGAGCGTGGGGTAGCGTTTGCAACGGTATTGGCTGGTCTTAAACGTGCCTGTAAAGATGCACAAGAGAAGTTGGGCATTAGTTCTCAATTGATCATGTGCTTCCTGCGCCATTTGAGCGAAGAAAAAGCGTTTGAAACGCTTGAGCAAGCATTGCCTTTCAAAGATGACATTATTGCGATTGGTCTGGACTCAAGTGAAGTAGGGCATCCTCCTTCGAAATTTGAGCGTGTATTTGCCAAAGCGCGTGAAGCAGGTTTCTTAATCGTTGCACATGCAGGTGAGGAAGGTCCACCAGAATACATCTGGGAAGCGCTGGATTTGCTTAAAGTCAATCGTATTGACCATGGTGTGCGTTCGGAAGAAGATGAGCATCTGATGGCGCGTCTGATTGCAGAAAAGATGCCTTTGACGGTTTGTCCTTTGAGTAATTTAAAGCTTTGTGTCGTAAAAGACATGGGTGAGCATAATATTCGCCGTTTGTTGCAAAAAGGCGTTCATGTGACGGTGAACTCGGATGATCCTTCATACTTCGGTGGCTATATGAATGATAACTTTGTTGCCATTCAGCAGGCGCTGGATCTGAGCAATGAAGAATTAAAGCAACTTGCGATTAACTCTTTTGAGGCTTCATTTATTTCTGATGAAGAAAAGCAAAAGTGGATTGCTGAAGTGAATAAGCTTTAAAAAATAAAAAAACCGCGTAAAGCGGTTTTTTTTATATCTGAATATTCTACTTTTTTGGCTGGCGTAACATGCTGATTAAGACATTATCTTTATCAACAACATGATGTTTAATCGCAGCCAAAATATGTCCCACAACCAGTAAACCTGCAAACCAAGAAAGATAAATGTGCAATGGTTTAACAATTGCCAGTAGGTCAGGATTATCTTGAACTAAACGTGGAATTTCGAATAAATATAAAACAGGTGCAGGATGCCCAGCACTCCAGCTAAATAAACAGCCGGTTATAGGTAAAGCTAATAACATTAGATACAGGAAAAAATGTCCGACATGAGCCAGTGTTTTCATCATCGGTGACATGGTATCTGGCAGTTGCGGAACAGGGTGGGTGTAGCGCCAAAAAATTCGGATTATCACTAAGAAAATAATGGTGGTGGCAATATTCTTATGAAGTGTGATGACATTACCTTTGAAGCTACCATCAACGTCATAGCTAAGAAAGTTACCACTGTAAAAGCCAATCAACCAGGCAGTGATAAAAATTGCAGCCATGAGCCAATGAATAACTTGTGCCGTACGCGTGTAATATTGTGCTGAGGTTGGCATTGCAACATCCTGGCATTGTTATAGATGGGATTTTTTTAATTTTAATTAGGCTTGGTTCTTTCTCATACAATGGAAATGTAACGGAGCGTTTTATGCTTAGAACGGTCATCAAGATATTGTTAAGTTATAATTGTTATATTATGTAAAGATTGCGTTGAGTCATATCATAAAACTTGCTGTTTAGGCACAATACGCCTGCCAAAAATTTAGATACAGGTAAGAAATCATGAAAAAGTTGGTACTTATTGTTGCCCCTGTTGTTTTAGCCCTAACAGGATGTGTAACACCAGATGGCAGCAACTCGGCTGGCGCGACTTCTCAACAATTGGGTATGGCGGCATTAAAAGTTGCGGTAAATGCAAAATGTATTAATGAGATTAATACTTTACCAGCATGGAAAACAGCAACACGCGTAATGACTGCTGAACAACGTGAAAATATCCAGACTGAAGTTTGTGGTTGTGTTAGCGAAAAAGCGCCAAACAGCGTAACAGCAGTTGAATTAGCGACAGCTGCAATTGATCCTACTGCTCGTGCAACAATTGTGACTCAAGTGGTTTCACAAACTGTAAATGCATGTGTGGCGGAAACGTTTAAAAAAGCAGGTTAATAAGATCAGGCTGAGTCATCAGCCTATTTTGAGAGAAGTAGTATGACAATTGCGGGTGTAGATGAAGCGGGACGTGGGCCACTTGTGGGTTCTGTCGTTGCCGCTGCCGTCATTTTAGATCCAGATAATCCGATTGAAGGTTTAAATGATTCTAAAAAGCTAACAGAAAAGAAGCGTGAAAAATTATTCTTAGAGATTCAGGAAAAGGCTTTAGCATGGTCAATTGCTGAAGCAACTCATGCTGAAATTGATGAGTTTAATATTTTACAGGCAACTTTTTTGGCAATGCGTCGTGCGGTCGAAAACTTGCATACTCAGCCTTTAAAGGTGATTGTGGATGGTAATCAGATTCCAAAAGGAATTACGATTGCATGTGAAGCAATTGTCGGGGGAGATGCGAGTCATGCTGAGATCAGTGCAGCAAGTATTCTGGCAAAGGTCACTCGTGATCGCCAGATGCAGGTGCTTGATCAGCAATATCCTGAATATGGCTTTGCCAAACATAAAGGATATCCAACCAAGGCTCATTTTGAAGCGATTGCGGCCCATGGTGTGATTGATGAACACCGCCGCAGTTATGGACCTGTTAAAAAAGCACTAGGTCTATAAACAATTAAAGCGACTATAAATAGTCGCTTTAATTGTTCAGAAAAGAATTCTGCACATTAACGGTTGAAGTTATTATGACGAGGGAACTCGTTATTATCTTCTTCATAAGAATGTTGATAATCTTGATCAAGATGTTGCAGATGCTCATGCATGGCACGTTCATGTTGGATACGTTGGTAAATTTCCTCACGATGCACAGAAACTTCTTTTGGAGCATTTACACCAATACGCACCTGATTGCCTTTTACGCCAAGCACAGTAACACTGACTTGATCCCCAATCATTAATGTTTCTCCGACACGACGGGTCAGAATCAGCATGTTTATCTCCTTGCTAAACGCTTAAACTTGCGACAGGGAATTCATTGTTCGAAAGCACAGCCTAATATACAGAAAATTCTAACAGAAATATGTAAAAAACATTCTTTTTCGTAAGTTCTGTGAGAATCTTCTTAAAAACCTCAAGGCTAATATAACAGAGCCACTATAAAAAAAACTATAGTGGCTCTGTTTTTTTTCTTATTTACTCACAAGTAAATATGTTTAAGCAGCTATTAATTAAGCACGAGCACTGCTTTCGCCGTGTTCACGGTCTAGGCCAAAAGCTGTATGTAAACAACGAACTGCCAACTCAAGGTAGTTTTCTTCAATGATGACAGAAACCTTAATTTCTGATGTAGAAATCATGAGAATATTAATGCTTTCTTCAGCTAATGCAGTGAACATTTTGCTCGCTACGCCAGCATGAGAGCGCATACCAACACCCACGATTGATACTTTTACGATGTCATCACGCGTTACAACTTCACAACCTTCAATGCTGTTTGCCGTTTGGTCTAAAATCGCTTTCGCTTTTGCCAAGTCATTGCGGTTTACAGTGAAAGTGAAATCAGTTGTACCATCTTCTTCAACATTCTGGATAATCATATCCACTTCAATGTTGGCATTACTGATTGGCGACAAGATTTTAGATGCAATACCTGGCTCATCAGGAACACCCAAAATTGTTAATTTTGCTTCGTCACGGTTAAATGCAATACCTGCAATGATTGGTTGTTCCATATCGTCTTCTGCCTCAGTCGTAATTAGTGTGCCTACGTTTTGTTTGAAATCTTCATCAAATGCGCCATCATTTTCATTATCAAAGCTTGATAATACGCGTAATGGAACTTGATATTTGCCTGCGAATTCAACAGAGCGAATTTGTAAAACTTTTGAACCTAAAGATGCCATTTCAAGCATTTCTTCAAAAGAGATACGGTCGACTTTTTTCGCTTTAGGCGCTACACGTGGGTCAGTGGTATAAACACCATCCACATCGGTATAGATTTGGCATTCATCTGCTTTTAGTGCGGCTGCAAGCGCAACACCAGAAGTATCAGAACCACCGCGACCTAGCGTTGTGATATTGCCATTGGCATCATAACCCTGGAAGCCAGCAACAACGATTACACGACCTGCATCTAAATCAGCCGTCATCACATCAGTATCAATTGACTCAATACGTGCTTTGGTAAACGCGCTATCTGTTTTAATACCAACCTGACGACCTGTATATGATTTAGCTTCTACACCAATTGAATTAAGTGCCATAGCTAACATGGAAATCGTTACTTGTTCACCCGTTGACACCATTTGATCTAATTCACGTGGGTCAGGGGTGCTGGTAATGGCTTTGGCAAGCGCAAGTAAGCGGTTGGTTTCACCACTCATTGCAGATACAACCACGACCACCTTGTGACCATGATCATGCCAGCGCTTGACACGACGAGCAACATTTAAAATGCGCTCAGGAGTACCCATAGAGGTACCGCCATATTTTTGAACGATTAATGCCATAGTTGTTCCATATAAGCCATGACCCTGAGAGGCATCAGGGTCAGTTACACAAAAGTGAAGTTTTGTTTATTGCTCAAGCCAAGCAGGCAATGCTGCCATCACTTGATCAAACTTCTCGTTAAGTGGCGCGCCACCTTGTGCTAAGTCAGGTTTACCACCACCTTTACCACCCAGCTCTTGAGCCAAGTGTTTGATGATGTCACCTGCTTTTAGAGTTGCAGCATATTGTTTAGCGACAGAGGCGATTAAACTCACTTTATCGCCATCAACACCAGCTAAAATAATGACTGCATCTTCCAATTTTGATTTTACGCTGTCATGTAGATTGCGTAACGATTTGGCATCCAAACCTTGTACAGCTGTAATTAACGTTTGACGGCCAGCAATTTCTTTCACTTGATCCAGTAAGTCAGCAGCCTGGAAGCTTGCTAATTTCTGATTCAACTGTTCGATTTGCTTTTGTAGATTAGAAGCAGTTTCAACAATCGCTTCAACTTTCTCAACAGTTTGATCTTTCTGTGCTTTTAACAAGCCATTGATCGTCTGGATATCTGTTTCAGCTTTTTGAACTACTTCAAGTGCTTTAGTGCCAGTCACTGCTTCAATACGACGAACGCCCGCAGCTACGCCACCTTCAGAAGTAATTTTGAACAAGCCAATATCACCTGTGCGCTTAACGTGAATACCGCCACAAAGTTCGATCGAGAAGTTTTTCTCTTCAATGACTGAACCCATCGACAATACACGAACTTCTTCACCATACTTTTCACCGAACAGCATCATTGCACCTTTGGCTTTTGCTGTGTCGATATCAAGTAGTTCAGTAGTTACCGCAGTATTTGCAATCACTTCTGCATTGACTAAACGTTCAATCTGTTGCAATTGTTCAAATGAAACAGGCTGGTCATTGGCAAAGTCAAAACGTAAAACGTCACTTGCAACCAAAGAACCTTTCTGTTGTACATGCTCACCAAGAATCTGGCGTAAAGCTGCATGTAAAAGGTGAGTCGCTGAGTGGTTACGCGCTGTTGCAGCACGGATGTCTGCTTTAACAGTCGCTTCAACATTTTGAGCTGCTTTTAGGCTACCCATGGTCACGATACCTTGATGGACAAAAGCACCACCAGATTTTTTAGTATCTTGTACTTCGAAGATACCTGTATCGTTTTTGAAGATACCTGTGTCACCAATCTGACCACCGCTTTCTGCATAGAAAGGGGTTTGGTTTAGAACGATAAGTGCTTCGTCACCTTCGTTGATTTCATCAACCTGAACGCCATCTTTGTAGATCGCAACAATTTGACCTTGGCCTTGAGTTGCATCGTAGCCATCAAACTGAGTTTCGCCTTCAACTTTTACAATGCTGTTATAGTCAACTGCGAATTTACCTGCATCACGTGCGCGTTGACGTTGTGCAGCCATTTCAACTTCGAAACCAGCTTCATCAATGGTAAGATCACGCTCACGTGCGATATCCGCAGTTAAATCTGTTGGGAAACCATAAGTATCATAAAGTTTAAATACAGTTTCACCAGGAATCACATTGCCTTTCAGTTGAGCCAATTCACCTTCAAGTAATTTCAGGCCTTGCTCAAGTGTTTTCGCAAATTGCTCTTCTTCTTTAAGAAGCTGTGCTTCGATACGTGCTTGCTGTGCAGCAAGTTCTGGATAAGCATCGCCCATCACTTCGATCAGTGGTTGCAACATCTTGTAGAAGAATGAACCTGTTGCACCCAATTTGTTGCCATGACGTACTGCACGACGAATAATACGACGCAACACATAACCACGACCTTCATTTGAAGGGTTAACACCGTCAGCAATCAAGAATGAGCATGAACGTGCATGGTCTGCAATCACTTTTAAAGAGGCAGGATATTCAACTGGTTTATTTTGAGCTTTTGCTTCAGCTTCAATTGCAGTGGTATCTAAACCAATGATTTCAGCTGCTGCTTTTAATAAGTATTGGAACAAATCAATTTCATAGTTTGAATTAACGTGTTGCAATACCGCAGAAATACGCTCCAAGCCCATACCTGTATCTACAGAGGGTGCTGGAAGAGGGTGCATGACACCATCTGCAGTACGGTTGAACTGCATGAAAACGTTGTTCCAGATTTCGATGAAACGGTCACCATCTTCTTCAGGTGAACCCGGTAAACCACCCCAGATATGATCGCCATGGTCATAGAAGATTTCAGAACAAGGACCACATGGGCCTGTATCACCCATTGCCCAGAAGTTGTCTGATGCGTACTGTCCGCCTTTATTGTCACCAATACGGATAATACGATCTGCGTCTAGACCGATTTCTTTATTCCAGATATCAAACGCTTCATCATCCGTGTGATAAACCGTGACATATAAACGATCTTTCGGTAAACCTAACCATTGCTCACTGGTCAAGAATTCCCACGCAAATTTAAGCGCGTTTTGTTTGAAATAATCACCGAAAGAGAAGTTACCTAACATTTCAAAGAAGGTATGGTGACGTGCGGTATAACCTACGTTGTCGAGGTCATTGTGTTTACCGCCAGCGCGGACACACTTTTGTGATGAAACTGCACGGACATAATCGCGCTTTTCTAGACCTAAGAAACAATCTTTAAACTGGTTCATACCAGCATTGGTAAACAGCAAAGTTGGGTCGTTGGCGGGAACGAGAGAACTCGAAGCGACACGTGTATGCCCTTGCGATTCGAAATAACGCAAAAATGCTTCACGGATTTCAGCTGATGTCATAAAGCGAGTACTCACAACCAAGACACTCCATAATTTTGAATTTGGCTATATGCAATAAGGTACGTTGTTTTTAACGTTTTACAATCGAACCCATTGCGTGGCATAGATTTTAAAAGTGCTAAATTATAACGGAAAATACCCGCCTCACCAACGATTTTACAAGCAATATCATATAAAACTGTGTTTAAGCTAAAAATCTATATTCAATAGGGCAACTGATGTTTTACCATATAGCACAGAAAAGATGATGTTTTTATGAATAAGGACGCTACATGCAACGTATCGCTATCAATGGATTTGGTCGAATTGGTCGGAATGTATTACGTGCATGGTTTGAAAGTCCAAAACAGTTTCAATTTGAAATCGTTGCGATTAATGATGTAGCAGATGTCCAGACGCTGGTACATTTATTTAAGTACGATACCACGCATGGTCGCTTTGCTGGGCAAGTTGAAATTCTGATTGAAAATGAATGTATTTTTTTGAACATTCAGTCCAATCAACGCCAATTAAAACTACAAGTTCTCAAACAAGAGAAACCCGAATTATTGCCTTGGGCGGATTTAAATATTGATGTAGTACTGGAATGTACAGGTCTATTCCGTTCACGTGCTGATGCAACCCGCCATGTCGAAGCAGGCGCCAAGCGAGTCATTATTGGTGCTGCGCCTTTTGACTCTGTTGATGCTGCGATTGTCTATGGTGTGAACCATAATGAAGTCAAAGCAAGCGATCAGATTATTTCCAGCGTGTCGTGTACCACTCAAGCTTTAGTTCCGCTGGTTAAAATCATTGATGATGCCTTTGGTATTGATACGGCATTAATGACTGAAATTCATGCGGTTACAGCCGATCAATCAGTATTGGATCATGCGCATCGGGATTTACGTCGTGCGCGTGCCTCGGGTCAAAATATTATTCCAACCACATCGAGTGCTTTAGGCGCGTTAAAACAGGTCATGCCAAAAATGGAAGACCGTATTGATGGTTATTCAATTCGGGTACCGACCATTAATGTAGCAGCGATTGATTTAACTTTTGTTTCGCACTCACCAATTACCGTGCATAAAGTTAATGAAGTACTGACTAAAGCGGCTCAGTTTGATTATGCACAGATTATGCAAGTAACAGATGAGGATTTGGTTTCGAGTGACTTTAATCATTCACCTTATTCTTTAATTGTCGATTTAACGCAGACGATGGTGGTGGGGCACCAAGCGAAAGTTTTTGCGTGGTATGATAATGAGTGGGGTTATGCAAATCGTTTACTGGATTTGTGTGAATCATTTTGTGATGAATAACATTTAAGAACAGATAATAAATAATTCGGAGCAACGGATGACATTTATATTGATTTGGGGTTTTCTGCTGCTTTTATTAGGGGCAGTGATATTTTTATTCTGGTTTCAGTTTAAAAATACCGAAGTTCAACAACCTGCTGATATTCAGATCGTACAACTTGAGGAAAAAGTAGTGCATCTGGAGTTACATCTCAAAAAGAGTCTGGAAATCATGCAGGATCTTGCCAAAAAAATGCATGTACAACAGGAAGTACTTGATCGAACAGTGGCAAATATTGCGGCATTAGAAAAGCAGAATGTTGAATTGGTGAATGTGTTAGAAATGATGGTTAAAGGTAGTAACAAGAGCCATTAAAATATATTTTGTATTATATGGTTGATTTTTATAAAAAATAAGATGAAGTGGTTTTATGAAGTGGAATTTTAAAAAGAAGGGTATTTGTATTATCGCAACGAGTCTGGTGTTATCGGCTTGTGGTGGTGGGGGCTCAGGTCATAGTGACGAATCTAAAGTTGAAGAAAAACCAACTCAGGAAGATGTGCTTTACCAAGTTTATTATCAGGCACCAAGAGTTTCTGACCATATTATTGAAGACTATTTTGAGATAACAAACTATTCTATTAAGAATAATCAGATTAATTTCAATAAGTCACATAATGAGCCTTTAGACCAGAAGATATTGACTGACACAAAAGCGATAGAAAAAGGTACGCCACAATCGAATGTCGTTAAACGGCTATCTTCTACCCAATGGCTTTATGAACGGACACCTGAACTTAAGCAGAATTTAAACTTTGAATGGGTAAAATTAGAAGGTCAAAATATTTTTGATCGCATAATGCCAGGTTATAGAGAACATTTTGATTTAACAGCGAATCCTGATCGACTTGACCAGAATTTAATTAAATTTTATTCGACCTATAAAAACGCTGTATTTCCTAAAGGTAGCTATTGTTATCGTCTAAAAGAGACCCAGTGGAATCGAGCTTATCTTGAGTCAGATTTTTCATTTTCTGATTTTTCATCTTTTAATGAGCAGAAGCGGCAAATTGTCGATCTATATAATGATCTAGGTGAAGATAAAAAATATTTTAAACTTTTAGATACCCAATGGCATGGCTATAACGTCATTGCATTAGAGAATTTAGAGACGGTTGAAACATACAGTAGATTAGGGAATAGCCAAAATCAAAGTACAAATAGCCAATTCATTTCAGGCCAGTTATGGGATGCTGATAAGCATTTAGCCTATGAGAAAAGTCATCCTTATCAAGGTGGAGATACTCCAATTGATTTATGGATGAAGCAAAATCAACGTTTAAATAATGCCAAATTAGAGAACGGCTGTTTTGCATTCAATACTCAGGCTGTTGATGCAATCAAAAAATTGAATTTGATCAACTGGAAACAGGGCGATAGTTCAGATGTTGGGCAGTTCTTTGGAACAAGAACATGGACTTACACAATCAATGAGTAACTTCAATCTATTGAATCTATTCGTTAATTTTATATGCAAGTCTATATAAACAGAGCATAAAACTATAAAGTTTTATGCAAATTCGAAGGTGCATCACATAAATCTTCGTGCTACACTACGCTGAATCGGGCATTCACCCGATTTTTTTATGTGGTTGCTTTTTGTGTGGATGCCTCCACATTGAACAGATTTTAGGTTTGGAACATGACCATTTCAGAGACATGGTTGCTCCCTGACGGGGTAGCAGATGTATTGCCCGAACAAGCGCAAGTTGTTGAAACGTTGCGTCGAGAAGCGTTAGATTTCCTCGCAGTTCGAGGTTATCAATTGGTGTATACGCCATTTATTGAATACATTGAATCGTTGTCTTTACTTTCAGAATCTAATCAAGATTTAGATTTAGTTACTTTCAAAGTAATTGACCAACTGTCTGGCCGTTTACTCGGCGTTCGTGCGGATATGACACCGCAAGTTGCACGTATCGATGCCCATGTACGCCCGGTTGAAGGTGTGGCACGTTATTGCTATGCAGGTTCAGTCTTGCATACTAAACCACAGAATTTTAATGCAACACGTGCACCTTTACAGTTAGGTGCAGAGTTGTACGGTCATGACAGCATCGAAGCTGATGTTGAAATGGTCAATGTGATGCTGGCTTTAATTCAGCATACACATACGCTTGAAGGTGCGCATTTAGATCTGGGCCATGTCGGTTTATTCCGTAGTCTGGTGAAACATGCGGGTCTGAATAAAAATACCGAAAGTGAACTTTCTGATTTATATCAGCGTAAGGCACTACCTGAGCTTGAAGAATTTACCCAAGATTTAGCGATGGGTACGGACTTTTATGCATTAGGTCGCTATGCAAGTGATCTGGATGCATTACAAGCACATTTAAGCCAGGAAATTTTAAATGATGTTGATTTCAAGATTGCGTTTGATGCATTGAAAACAACATTAGCGCAAATCCAGTCAAGCTGGCCAAATCTGAATGTGGGTGTCGACGTGGTTGAACTACGTAGTTACCACTATCACACGGGCTTGATGTATGCCATTTATGCACCAAATCGTGCTGCGCCACTGGCTCAAGGTGGACGTTATGATGGTATTGGTGAACACTTTGGTCGCGCGCGTCCAGCAACAGGTTTCAGTTGTGACTTATATGCTTTAGGTGCAACACAGTTTGTCGAAATCGAAACTGTCGTCGCGCCAAAAGGCAATCAACAAGATTTATTGAATGCAATTGTAGATGCGCGTAGCCAAAGTTTACGTGTGGTGCAATTGTTAGGTAATGATGATTTAAGCTCAGTGCCATATGCGACCCATCAGATGGTGTCTCAAAATGGTCAGTGGGTAATTGAAAAGATTTAATTGCCAAGTATTTAAGACTTGGTTTCCAATTTTAACAGCATGATGTAATGAGGCTATTATGGGCAAAAATGTTGTGGTACTTGGTACCCAATGGGGCGACGAAGGAAAAGGTAAAATCGTCGACCTGCTCACAGATCAAGCGGCTGCGGTAGTACGCTATCAAGGCGGACACAACGCAGGCCATACTCTTGTGGTAGGTGGTAAGAAGACTGTATTGCACCTCATTCCATCAGGTATTTTACGTGAAAACGTATTGTGCTTAATCGGTAATGGTGTTGTTCTTTCTCCTGAAGCCCTAATTAAAGAAATGGCGATTCTGGAAGAAGAAGGCGTACCGGTTAAAGAACGTTTACGTATTTCTCCAAACTGTCCATTAATTTTGCCAAACCACATCGCGCTTGACCAAGCACGTGAGAAAAAACGTGGTAACGCAAAAATCGGTACGACAGGTCGTGGTATTGGCCCAGCTTACGAAGATAAAGTTGCACGTCGCGCTGTACGCGTAGCTGACTTGATCCGTGGTGGTGCATTGCTTGAAGAAAAACTCAAGGAAATGCTTGAGCTTCATAACTTCCAGCTTTCTCAATTCTATGGCGTTGAAGAAGTTAAGTTTGAAGACGTACTTGCGCTTTGCAATCAATGGCGTGAAGTGCTTGAACCATTAGTGATTGACGTGACTAAAGTGTTACATGATTACCGTAAAGAAGGTAAGGCAATCATGTTTGAAGGTGCACAAGGTTCATTACTTGACATCGATCATGGTACATATCCATACGTAACCAGCTCGAATACCACTGCTGGTGGCGTAAGCTCTGGTTCAGGTATGGGCCCACTTCATTTAGACTATGTATTGGGTATTACCAAAGCATACACAACACGTGTTGGTGCTGGTCCATTCCCAACTGAATTGCACTATGATGCTGCAACCGATACAGGTGATGCAATTGGTCGCCATTTAGGTACTGTAGGTCATGAATTTGGTGCGTCTACTGGCCGTCAACGTCGTTGTGGTTGGTTCGATGCAGAAATTCTACGTCGTTCAGTAGAAGTAAACTCATTGTCTGGTATTTGCTTGACTAAACTTGATGTATTAGATGGTTTAGAAGAAGTGAAAATCTGTGTGGGTTATGAAGATGTAGATTCAGGCTGTGCAGGTTCTTCTGATGCGATTTCATTCGAAAGCTTGAAGCCGATCTATGAAACAATGCCAGGTTGGAGCGAATCTACTGTAGGTTTGACTCAAATCGATCAACTTCCTGCAAATGCATTGGCTTATGTACGTCGCATCGAAACTTTAATTGGTTGCCCAATTGATATCGTTTCAACAGGTCCTGACCGTGCAGAAACAATCGTATTACGTCATCCATTTTCAGCATAAGCTGAGTTGGTGACAAAAAAGCTCTCATGAATTTGAGAGCTTTTTTTATGGAAAAATTTCAGAAGAATAAGAGCCAATATGACTTTAAAACTGATTGCAGAAGACTTTATTCAACCCGAACAGATTGATGCGGTTTTACCGCTGTATCAAGAGCTGCTTGAAAAAACCAGAACGGAAGCAGGGTGTATCGCTTACGACCTTTACCATGATCATAAGCAGAAAGGGCATTTTGTTTTTATTGAAGAATGGATCGATCGGGCTGCACTGGATTTACATGTACAGTCTGAGCATTTTCAGCGCTTAGTGCCTCAAATTGATCAGTATCAAACACAAGCTGGACGTTTTACGCATCTACATTGTTTTGAGACCTTGTTTGAGCATCAAGATGATCAGTAATATCGCTTTGATCTAGAAAATTGTGATAGCAAAAAATCAGCTTTGGATTCCAGACTTTGTTATTTCACAGCCTCAAAAATCCTCGTTATATTAGCTTTACGTTCAAACAAAGAGGGTTTTAACTATGACGAAAAAGAGAATCCGCTACAATGGCTATGAATTGGCGTGCCGATGTTGTTTTGCATCACAGCGCTAAAAAAGGTGCAAACCAATTTTGATCAAGGCGGGGAGAGAGGTTGGTTTGACATTTAAAACAAGAATAATAATAAAACCTATAAAAAGTCTAAGAGAACCGAAAGGTTCTCTTTTTTATTGCTCACTCTCTTCAATTTCTTTCACTGCGTTATAAACAGCTGCAGGTTCAATATTTAGAATCTTTTTACCAAAACTTCTGAGCCACCAGACCAGTTGTGAGGTAAAGGGAACTGTTGCAGAAACTTCAACAATATTCTCTTCCAATGGTTGAATGACTTGATCCTTGCTGAGCTGACTTTCATAAAAACTTCGTGCTGTACTTTCGCTCATGGTCAGTTTTAACTGAATTTGTTCAGTTGGCTTGTTATAATCCACACGGAAACCGAGAGCGCCTGATTCAATATAATTATCAATATCAAAATTCACAGGATGTAAGGCGCGATTGTCCAGTACGGTTGCAGATTTAAAACGGTGTAAGGCAAAGGTCTGAACTTCGGTTTTATCGTTACGGGTACAGATCAGGTAAATCACTGCACCTTTTTGTACCAATGCCAATGGGTTCAGGATATAGGTTTTATCTTCACCTTGATGGGTTCTGGCACGGTAAATACATTCAATCTGCTTATCTTGTAATAAGCCTTCATAAATCGCTTGCTGGGCATGCTTGTCAACAATTGGCGGGATGAGTGGCTGGGTCGCAGGTACGATTCGGACACGGTTAATCCATTGTCTCACGTTGTTTTGGGTAGAAAGACTACGCTTGGCAAGATCAAACCAAGGGGTCATTTCTTCTAATAAGCTGGGTGGAAGCAAGTGACGTAAATGTTCTTCAACCATCATGAACGTTACCGCTTGCGAACTGGTCATGTGTGGCAAGCTTTGAATAGGTGCGTCAGAACGCCAGCGCCAGCCTTGAGGGACGGTTTTATTACTTTCAATAGGGAAACGCTGCGCAATCTGATTTAAATCGCGCTGAATCGTTCTCAAGCTAATATCAATGCCTTCACGTTCTAAAATTTCTTGTAATTCTCGGGTACCCATCCATTTCCCAGTAGAAAGGCGGGATAAAATTTGCCACTGGCGATAAAGGCTATTTGAAGTTTCTTTTTCTTGTACGGATGACATAAGCGTAATACGTAATTCAATGGTCTAAAGCACACACAATAAAAAAACTATACCTAATTAGCAAGTGCATCCTATCCAGATTACGTATTTACGACTGAAATGAGCACGCTTTTGCTTAAATATTTTGAATAAGAGTAAAAAATGTTCATTTAAACGGTGTCTACGGTTCAGGTTTTGACTTGTCAAATGTAGAGAGAAAAAGATGACGTATTGTTGTGCTTTAAGATTAGAACAGGGTCTGGTACTGATTAGTGATACCCGTACTAATGCTGGGGTCGATCATATTTCTGTGTTTCGGAAACTGCACACCTTTGGGGTCGAAGGCGAGCGCTTTATTGCCTTACAAACCTCAGGTAATTTAGCGACAACCCAAGCGGTGATTGGACATTTGCAAAATGCACTGGTGTTACGACAGGAACCGAATCTGAATACAGTCAATACCATGTTTGAGGTGGCCGAACTGATTGGTAAAACCTTACGCAAGGTACTTGGAGATATCACTGCAGATCCACATGAACAGATAAATTACTCTTGCAGTATCTTAGTGGCAGGCCAAATTCAGGGCGATAAAATGCAGCTGTATAATGTCTATCCGCAGGGTAATTTTATTTGCGCAACCACGGATACGCCATATTTTCAGATTGGTGAAAGTAAATACGGAAAACCGATTCTGGATCGCGCTTTGTATTACAAAATGCCTTTAGATGATGCATTGCGTTGTGCGCTTATTTCCTTTGATTCGACGTTACGTTCAAATGTATCTGTGGGTCTACCATTGGATGCGCTGGTTTATCATAAAGATAGCTTCAAGATCCCCACAGGCAAGCGGATTAGTGAAAATGATCCTTACTTTACCCAGATCAGTAAGCAATGGTCGGAGACATTACGTCGTGGCTTGCAAGAACTACCCAAGCCGACAGCAGATTATGATCTTTAAATGAGCGCGAATAAAAAATCCAGACATTGGTCTGGATTTTTTATGCACTTAAATGACTTTACGTCGTGGTCGATTGCTTAAACGACACAATAATTCATAGCCAATGGTTCCGTTCGCTGTTGCAACATCATCCACAAGGCGATTTGGCCCCCAAAGTTCAACTTTCGTGCCAAGTTCAGCTTTGATGTTGGTGATATCAATTGCCATCATGTCCATGCTGACACGTCCCACGACAGGAACGAGCTGTTGGTCAATCGCAACAAAATTCTGCTGCGTATAAGCACGTGGATAGCCATCTCCATAACCAATCGAAACAATGGCAATGTTTGAAGGGCAGGTTGCTGCATAGGTTGAACCATAGCCCACACATTCACCTTGCTGGATTTGATTCAAAGCTATGATCTCCGCACTAAAGGTCATTACAGCCTTGAGATCGAGATCATGTATATTTTTATCTGAAAATGGGGAGGCGCCGTATAGCATGATGCCAGGACGGACAAAATCAAAATGCAGTTCAGGATATTTATAAATTGCGGCTGAATTGCAGCATGAGGCCAAAATCGGTGCACATGCCTCTTTAACCTGTAAGAATTGTTCTATTTGCTGTTCATTCAGCGGGTGATCTACATCGGCATTGGCAAAGTGCATAGCGAGCACACAGGTAAAACCTTCTGCTTTTAAACGCTGAATAACATCGATAATTTCAGTCACTTTAAAGCCTAAACGGTTCATTCCGCTATTCAGCTTTACCCAGACTTTTAAACCCAATGCATTGTAGGCTTGTTTATGCTGGATCAGCCATTCAACTTGCTGGGTATGGTGAACGATACATTCAAGCTTTTGCTCAATGACATGGGTCATTTCATCTTCAGAGAAAATACCTTCAATCAGTGTGATCGGTTGAGTATATCCCAGTTGCCTGATTTCTAGTGCTTCTTCTAAACAGGCGACACCAAAGGCGTCTGTGGCGTCCAAGGCGGCTAAACAATCTTTAACTCCGTGTCCGTAAGCATTGGCTTTGACCATACTGACAATTTTTGAATGGGGAGCAAGTTGTTTAACGCGGTTGAAATTATATTGTAGTGCATCACTATCAATATAAACTGTTGCTTGGCGCACCCTGATTTCTCCTTTGGGACGACTTGGAAATTAGATAAAGCAATTAAATCGGGTAAAAATTATTCCTCATCATCATACTGAGCATAGAACTCAGGTGAGAGGTTACTAAAACGGGTGTATTGACCTTCAAAGGCAAGGCGCACGCTACCAATTGGGCCGTTACGCTGTTTACCAATGATGATTTCGGCGGTGCCTGCTTCTTTCGACTCTTTGTTATAGACTTCATCACGATAAATAAACATGATTAAGTCGGCATCCTGCTCGATCGCGCCCGATTCACGTAAGTCGGACATCACTGGACGTTTGTTTGGTCGGTTCTCCAAACTACGGTTAAGCTGTGATAGTGCGATAACAGGACATTGCATTTCTTTGGCAAGCGCTTTCAAGCTTCGGGAAATTTCCGAGATCTCACCCACACGGTTATCGCCCATACCAGGCACTTTCATCAACTGCAAGTAATCGACCATGATACAGCCGATTTTGCCATCATGCATTTTGGCCACACGACGCGCACGGGCACGAAGTTCGGTTGGCGGTAGGGCAGATGAGTCATCGATATAGAGATGCATTTCTTGTAATTGCAGGATTGTACCCGTTACTTTAGTCCATTCATCCGCATCCAGATTACCCGAACGCAAATGCCCTTGATGAACTTTACCCATTGCTGAGATCAAACGCATGGCAATAGAGTCAGCTGGCATCTCCATTGAGAATACCAGTGCTGGTAATCGGTTATATTGCAGTACACTTTCAACCAAGTTCATCGCGAATGTGGTTTTACCCATCGATGGACGTGCCGCAACAATAATCAAGTCACCTGGTTGCATCCCTGAAGTTTTATTGTCCAGCTCCAGGAACCCAGTGGTTAAACCAGTAATGTTGCCATCGAGTTTAGAGAGTTCATCTAATTTGGTGATAACGTCAGCAGTCACAGAGCTGATTGATTTTGGCCCAGAATCTTTTTTATTGTTGTTGTGCTGTTCCGCTAAAGAGAAAATACTGGTTTCTGCTAAATCTAGAATTTCGCTGACTGGACGACCCTTGGTGTCATAGGCATTTTGTAAAATATCACTGCTGATCTTGATCATGTTACGCAGCGTTGAGAATTCCTTGATTTTATTTGCATAAATTTCAAGGTTGTAGAAGCTTGATGGAGAGTCTGCCATCAATTGCATTAGATATTCTTCACCACCAATGGCATCAAGCAAGTTTTGTTTGAGCAACCAGTCATTCACCAAAACAGCATCGTAAGGTGAGTTTTCTTGTGCCAGTTTTTCAATGGCACGATAAATATATTTGTGACGTGTTGCATAGAAATCATTTTCTTTCAGTAAGTCACTGACTTGTTCAAATGATTCAGCTACCGTCATCAAAGCAGCTAAAACAGCCTGTTCAATTGCAAGATTGTGAGGTGGAGTGCGGAATTCTTTTAGTTGACCTGAGTCACTCACTTTACTCTCTGTGTTTGGAGAATTTTTTGTAAAATTGGCATTCGCCTGTGACATAACAAGACCTAATAAAAAAGATGAAACACGACCGAGTGACTATCTTAATCCAAATGAAGCTGATCTGGACAATTTAATTCAGGGAAAATTGTGTAAGTGATGCAATAGCATAATAGATAGTCATTTCTGCTATTACATCCAGTGTGGTCAAGTTTGTGTAAAGAAAAAAATGAGCGATTTTAGGTTAAGATTTTGCAAACCAGTCTTGTACGAACTTTCCATTTTTTAAGCGGTAAGCCGAAAGGCCATAGCGAAGATCATTGTTTTGAGCATCTTTAACGAAACCTGTATCTTTGCCTAAGGAATAAAGGAAGGCATCAAGCAGAAGTAGGGTGGCATCAATAAACCACCAGAAACCTAAGCCACCAAAAGTGATTAATTTTAAAATACCACTGGTCTTTTTGCCGAGATAGAAACGATCTATTCCGAAAAAACCTAAAAACATTGCGAGTACCAAAGCGATGATACGATTCTTCTTTTGCATATGAGGCCCTATAGAGATGAGAATTATAAAAATTTAAAACTTAATTCGAAGTCTTTTTTGTATTTTTTAGACATAAAAAAAGAGCATGTAAAACATGCTCTTTTCCTTTGCAGAAATTACTCAGATACGATAGTAACGAGAACTTCAGCAACAACATCATGATGCAATTGGATTGCGATGTTGAATTCACCAGTGTGACGAAGCGCACCGTTTGGTAAACGAACTTCTGCACGGTCTACAGCAAGACCAGCATTAGTTAAAGCATCAGCGATGTCACGAGTACCGATAGAACCGAAGAGTTTACCTTCGTCACCAGCTTTCGCAGTGATAACGATGTTAACTTCGTTCAATTGTTCAGCACGTGCATTCGCAGCAGCTAATACTTCAGCTTCTTGTTTCTCAAGTTCAGCACGACGAGCTTCAAAAGCAGCAGTGTTTGCTTCAGTTGCAGCTACAGCTTTACCTTGAGGGATCAAGAAGTTACGACCGTAACCAGCTTTAACTGATACTTTGTCGCCTAATTTACCAAGGTTTTTAATGCGTTGTAATAAGATAACGTCCACAGCTCACCTCACTTACTTATGGTTGTCAGTGTACGGAATCAAAGACAAATAGCGAGCTTGTTTAATAGCTAACGCTAATTGACGTTGATAACGAGCTTTAGTACCTGTAATACGGCTAGGAACAATCTTGCCGTTTTCAGTGATGTACTGTTTTAAAGTGTCGATATCTTTGTAGTCGATGTACGCAACATTCTCAGCTGTAAAGCGGCAGAACTTGCGACGACGGTAAAAACGTGCCATTGATGTTCTCCTTATTCAGCTTCTTGAACTGCTTGTTGTGCTTCTTCACGTTGAGCTTTACGCGCACGTTTTTCTTCAGCACTCTTAGCAAGTAAAGATTCTTCAGTAATTGCGTGTTCACGACGGATGATGATGTTACGAATGATCGCGTCGTTATAACGGAACAATTCTTCTAATTCATCAAGAGTCGTTTGACCACATTCAACATTCATAAGAATGTAGTGTGCTTTGTGAATTTTGTTAATCGGGTAAGCCAATTGGCGGCGGCCCCAATCTTCTAAACGGTGAATTTGACCTTCAGCTTCTTTGATCTGAGAGATATAGCGTTCAACCATACCTACAACTTGATCGCTTTGGTCTGGATGTACCAATAGTACGATTTCGTAGTGACGCATTGTCAGCTCCTTACGGTTTAAGCAGCCCCTAATTATAAAAATCAGAAGCAAGGAGTCATAACTTAAAAAGTTATGTCGCAAATTGCGAAGCGGGGATTATATTCAAATCAGAGCGATAAAGCAAATCTGCTTGGTTTTTTTAGTTTTAATTTTTTGATGAAACATTTAAAAATAGAATGAACATTTAATTTATTTTAGGTGAAATGAGAAGGGGCTTTAAAAATAAATGGTGTGAGCAAACTTGATCATCAATTTGAGTGCAGGGTCGAGTTTAAGATAACGCAAGGTGAACGTCTCATTTAGGCAATAAAGAAGCGAATGTTTTTATTGCACGAAATGAAGAACGATACAGGGAGAATAAAAAGATAGAGAATCCTCTATCTTTTTAAAAAATAGGGAAGAATGGTGCAGGGCTTTTAAAGGTAAAACTAAAGCTTAAACTGATGACAGTAACGAGAATTACTGAAAAAAGGAAAAAGCGTTTAGCCCAAAGTTGATCATCTTTAGCCTTAAATCCTAAAATACCAATGTAGAACCAGTAAATGCAAAGTGCATTACAGATCACCAGAAAAATGATGTTGGTGTATCCATATACAAATAAAGCATTCATTGCAACGGTAAATAAAACCACATAAATCAGTGATTCAATCTTCGTTCTTAAAATTGAGCGTGCTACAGGTAAAATCGGAACGCCTGCATTTTTGTAGTCGTCAAAACGATAAATTGCGATTGCCCATGAATGTGGCATTTGCCATAAAGCATATGCAACGAAAATCAATAAGGTCGCCATATCGAACTGATGACTTACAGCCGTATAACCAATAACAGGAGGACTCGCTCCAGAAATACTACCAATGACAGTTTGATGGATTGTGGTACGTTTCGTCCACAAACTATAAAAACCGACATAGACCACAAAACCAATCACAGCAAATAAAAATGCATAGGCGTTAACATAGAACCAGAGAATGCTAAAGCCAATAACACCTAAAACCAATGCATATAACATGGCAACAGTAGGGGAAATTGTTTTAGTCACAAGCGCTCGGTTCATGGTGCGCTGCATTTTTTGATCGATGTCTTGATCAATTACATTATTCACCACACAACCAGAAGCAACCACAAGTGTTGTTCCAATCAAGGTCAATAATAATAAGAGGAAGTCTATAGAGCCTTGGGCGGCTAAGAAGAAGCCGCCCAAGGTGGTAATAAAATTACCGAAGAGAATTCCTGGTTTAGTCAGGAATAAATACTTTTTCCACATGACAATCAGTTTAGATCATCATGTTGTAGTGTAGGTAATTCATAATCCACACAGAGCCGACTAAAAGTACAGCGATACATAAGATTGTGTAGATAAATGCAATAAGGTTCCAACGTTGATCAGACGATGTATTCATGTGTAGGAAGTACACAAGTTGTACAAGTACCTGAGCAACAGCAGTAATTGCAATTACTGTAACTAAAACGCCACGACTGAAACCGCCAGCCATCACCATCCCGAACGGGATGATGGTGAGGATAACAGATAGGATAAATCCAACAGTGTATTGCTTAAAGTTACCGTGTGACGCACCTGCAGCATTATGGTCATGACTACTCATTAGAGAACTCCCAGTAAGTAAACGACGCTGAATACACAGATCCAAACGATGTCAAGGAAGTGCCAGAACAAGCTTAAGCAAGCAAGACGACGTGTATTCGGTAAAGTCAAACCATTCTTTTTGATTTGATACATCAATACCAGCATCCAGACTAAACCAGAAGTTACGTGGATACCGTGTGTACCAACCAAAGTAAAGAACGATGATAAGAATGCACTGTGAGTAGGACCGTGGCCTTCGTGTACAAGGTGATGGAATTCATAGATTTCCATACCAATGAACGATGCACCAAAAAGGAATGTAATGAATAACCAAGTGATCACTTGATTTACATTCTTTTTATAAGATGCAAGTACAGCAAAACCAAATGTTACCGATGAGATCAATAAGGCAAATGTTTCAGTTAAAACGAAACCTAATGAATCATGGAACAGGTCATATGCACTTGGGGTTCCTGGCGGGATATGACTGCTTAATACAGCGAACGCAATGAAGAGTGATCCGAAAAGAATCAAGTCACTCATCAAGTATGTCCAGAAACCAAAGACCGTTAAGTCCGTATCATCATGTTCATGATGACCATCGTGGCCGTGGTTGTCGTGATGAAGTACTTCAGCCATTTCCTTAGTCCTTCTTCAAGTGTTTTTCAAGTAAAGCATAGCGTTCGTTTTCAATACGCTCAACTTCAGCAGCAGGAACGTAGTAGTCAACATTCTTGGTGAATGAGCTTACGATCAAGCTAACAACAGCTGAAACGAATGAAACAACAACAAGCCACCAAATATGCCAGATAAGTGCAAAGCCAAGTAATGTAATGAACATTGCAATGACAAAACCAGCAGCACGATCAGTCGGCATGTGGATGTCTTCATATTTAGTGTTACGTGCGTATGCTACACCATTTTCTTTGTCAGTCCAGAAACGGTCAACACCGCTAGCTTCTGGTACATGTGCAAAGTTATAGAATGGAGCAGGAGATGACGTTGCCCATTCAAGGGTACGGCTATCCCATGGATCGCCAGTATGGTCCATGTTGTCCTTACGTTGTAAGAAACCAACGATGATTTGCATCAAGAAGCATGCAATACCGATCGCAACAAGAACAGCACCGAATAACGCGATAGCCAAGTACGGATCCCATTCTGGGTTGTCATATGTATTCAAACGACGTGTCATACCCATGAAACCAAGGATATAAAGTGGCATGAATGCAAAGTAGAAACCGAAGAACCAGAACCAGAACGCAGCTTTACCCCATGCTTCATTGAGCTTCCAACCAAACATTTTCGGCCAGTAGAAAATGATGCCGGCAAACATACCAAACACCACACCACCGATAATTACGTTATGGAAGTGAGCGATCAAGAATAATGAGTTGTGTACAAGGAAGTCCGCAGGTGGAACAGCCATCAATACACCAGTTAAACCACCAATACCGAATGTTACTAGGAAGCCAAGCGTCCATAACATAGGGGTAGTGAAGGTGATGCGACCTTTATACATTGTGAACAACCAAGAGAAGATTTTCACACCTGTAGGAATCGCAATAACCATGGTCATGATACCGAAGAACGCGTTAACGTTCGCACCAGCACCCATGGTGAAGAAGTGGTGAAGCCATACAACGAACGCAAGAACAGTAATCGCGATAGTTGCATACACCATAGACTTATAACCGAACAACGCTTTACGAGAGAAGGTTGCAACGATTTCTGAGTATAGACCAAATGCTGGTAATACCAAGATATATACTTCAGGGTGACCCCAAGTCCAGATCAAGTTCACGTAAAGCATTGGGCTACCGCCAAGCTCATTGGTGAAGAAATGGAAGCCGAAGTAACGGTCAAGCGTAAGCATTGCAAGAGTACCTGTTAATACAGGGAACGATGCAATGATTAATACAGCCGTACAAAGTGAAGTCCACGTGAAAATAGGCATATCCATCAATTTCATGCCAGGTGCACGCATTTTGATGATGGTAACAAAGAAGTTAACACCAGATAAAAGCGTACCTAGACCAGAAACCTGAAGTGCCCAGATATAGTAGTCAACACCAACACCAGGAGAATATTGAATGCCAGATAGAGGAGGGTAAGCCATCCAACCAGTCGCAGCAAATTCACCCAATACAAGTGAAAGCATCATCAAACCAGCAGCACCGGCGAATAACCAGAAGCTTAAAGAGTTCAATAATGGGAAAGCAACGTCACGAGCACCAATCTGTAAAGGTACAGAGATGTTCATCATACCGACAACGAGACCCATTGCCACGAAGAAGATCATGATAACACCGTGCGCGGTGAAGATCTGGTCGTAGTGGTCAGGATGTAAGTAACCTTCACCGCCGCCTTTAGCGAGGAAAAGTTGTAGACGCATCATGATCGCATCGGCGAAACCACGCAAAAGCATGACAACAGATACGATGATATACATGATACCAATCTTTTTATGGTCTACAGTAATAAACCACTCATTCCACAAATATCCCCATTTTTTGAAATAGGTGATACCGCCTAAAACAGCAATTGCACCAAGTGCCATAAAGACCATGGTGACAAGTACAAGGGGTTCTGTCGGGATCGAATCCCACCCAAGTTTACCAAAAATCATATCCATGTCTTATTCCCCTTGAGCAGCGTGTTCTGCTGCAGCATGAGTTTCTGCTGTTGCATGTCCAGCAGAATGGTCAGCACCGTGATAGTTACTCATATAGTGGTTGATGATTGTTTCAAACAATTTTGGTTCAACTGATGAGTAATAAGTCACTGGGTGTGGCTTAGTCGGGAACGGTGTCATCGCTTCAGCTTTAGCAAGCGCTTCTTCATCACCAGCAGCTTTAGCACGATTCACTAAATGCTCGATCTGATGCTTAGAACGATCGCCATCTTTCAGCGTTGCTAACTCGGCTTGGTCAAGGATCGGTTTTTGAATGGCTTTTGTACCATGCTCATCAACAATGATTGTGTCGCCTTTACCAGCTTTGATGTCTGCTACCCATTGTGCAAATTCTGGTTCAGTCACACTGTGTGCTTTAAAGCGCATTTGTGAGAAACCGTAACCTGAATAGTTTGCTGAGAAACCACGGAAAATACCTGGTTCATCTGCTAATAGGTGCAGGTGAGTTTGCATACCAGCCATTGCGTAGATCTGGCCACCTAACTGTGGGATGAAGAAAGAGTTCATCGTAAAGTTAGAAGTGATCTTAAAGCTTACTGGTGTTTGCTCTGGGAAGCGTACTTCATTTACCGTTGCAATGTTTTGCTCAGGATAGATAAAAATCCACTTGAACTGTTCAGCGACAGCTTGAATAGTTAATGGTGCTTTATCAGATTCTAACGGACGGTAAGGGTCGTACTTGTGGGAACCCCACCAAGTTAACCAAGCTAAAATACCAATAATAATGACAGGAACACCCCAAACAACGATCTCAATTGTCGTAGAGTGTGCCCAAGTAGGTTTATAGTCTGCATCTTTATTCGACGCGCGATATTTCCAACCAAACCACAATGCCATAACAATTGATGGAATTACCACCAATAGCATTAAATAGATCGCAGTCATCATCAAGTTACTTTGACCTTGACCAACTGGACCTTTATTGTTTAGAAGTACCATATCACCGCCACACCCAGTTAAGAGCGCGGCCATCGCAGATAAAGACAATACAGCTAAAATCGTTTGTCTCATTTTACAACCTCGGTGAAGAGTCCCATTCCCTAATTAAATTATGGGATAGCGATTAAAGTGTCGCGTGATTGATAAGAATTGTTTAAAAAATGCTTAGCAATCACGCGACACCGCTACGTTGTTGGGCATTATGCCTCATATTGAAGAACTAAGCTACTGATAAAGTGGCCTGAAATGCTTGTTTTAAAACCCGATTTATCTTGTAGGAATTAAGGTTGAGTTAAGTTCTTTTTGTATAGATATCAATTTAATATAAAAGAAAAGAGGAATAAATCCTCTTTTCTTTATTGATTTGTGATTACTGTTTAATTACCTTGGTTTTTGCCAATTTATCGTGCAGAGTTTGACGATTTTTGTTCAATGCGAAGAAAGCATAATCAACAATTGTAATAAATGGCATAAACAGCAGATTTAAAATAATGAACAAAATACTGCGTAACCAAAAAGCGCGAATTGAGCTGACTTGAGTAAATGTTTCAGCATCTACAATTTTAATTTTCGCAATTTTCTTACCAATACTCTGACCTGATTTTGCAATAAAAAAAGCCTGAATCATGAGCATAATAATCAAATAAGCAAAAATACTCATCCATGCTTCATTCGGAATAAGGTGCATGAGCTGCTGCTGTAATTCTACAGCCTTACTTGATGCAACTTGAGCTGCCTGTAATTGCTTTTGAATTTCAAACAATTCTTTATATTGGCTTTCGTTAAAGAAAAAAGAAGGAATAGCTGCCATTGGCAACCAAAGAATCAAGTCCAGTACTTTTGCAAGCGCACGAGAGTGGAAGGGTGCTAATTCTGGTTTGGCTTTTTGCTCAACCTTGATTTTAAAAGAAGCGTTCTCTGTTTCTGTTTTAATCGGAGCACTAAAAGGTGTGTAACCTACAGGTTCGTATACAAGTTTACCTTGAGTAAGTTCACCAAGTGTTTTCCATTCAGTCATACCTTCGTGCCAAGCCAGATCCGTCAATAAAACTTGTTGACTGGCAAGCATTTGGTTCACTTGTTCTAAACTATAGGGACCAGCTTGTTGATTGTTACGAGCCAAGTAAATTTGCATAATTTAAAAATCTCAATTACAAGGGGGTGTTGACATTTCAGACATGTCTTGTGTTATAGGCTAAAACAACCCAAACAAGGCATGAAACGTAGACAATGGCAAACCCCTTGTCAAGTTTCATAACGAAGTTTGGGGCGGTTTTTGCCATAACCCTACGGGACAAGGACATTTTTGCCACTACTACGTTATGTCTTACTTATTTAGAATAGCTAAATTACGTAAGCCATGCCTTGTATTGCCTAAAAATGTCCGTTGTCACAAGTATCTCTGAAGTGCCAACAGACCCTAAGATGAAAAAAGACCCTACGAAAGAGGGTCTTTTTCTAAAAAAGATTAAGCTTTCTTGATCTGTTCTTCAGCAAGGAAGAACCAGGTGTCAAGCACTGAGTCAGGGTTCAATGACACAGACTCAATGCCTTGTTCCATTAGCCATTTCGCAAGGTCAGGATGATCCGAAGGACCTTGACCGCAAATACCAACGTATTTGCCTGCTTTGCGGCATGCATGAATTGCCATAGAAAGAAGCGCTTTAACTGCTGGATCACGTTCGTCGAACAGGTGAGAAACGATACCAGAGTCACGGTCAAGACCGAGTGTTAACTGGGTTAAGTCGTTTGAACCGATCGAGAAACCATCGAAGTGTTCAAGGAACTGTTCAGCCAATAATGCATTGGTTGGAAGCTCACACATCATGATCACTTTTAGACCATTTTCACCACGTTTCAAGCCGTTTTGAGCAAGTAATTCGATTACACGTTTTGCTTCAGAAACCGTACGTACGAATGGGATCATGATTTGAATGTTGGTTAAGCCCATTTCATCACGAACTTTTTTCAATGCACGACATTCAAGTTCGAAGCAGTCACGGAAGTTATCCGAAACATAACGGCTTGCACCACGGAAGCCCAACATAGGGTTTTCTTCTTCTGGCTCGTAAAGTTTACCGCCGATCAAGTTTGCATATTCGTTTGACTTGAAATCAGACATACGAACGATCACAGGCTTGTCTGCAAATGCTGCTGCAAGTGTAGAAATACCTTCAACCAATTTCTCAACATAGAATTCGATTGGAGAAGAGTAGCCCGCAGTACGCGCCATAACAGCAGCACGTGTTTCGCGTGGTAAGCTGTCAATGTTCAATAATGCTTTCGGGTGTACGCCAATCATACGGTTAATGATGAACTCAAGACGTGCAAGGCCGATCCCTTCGTTTGGAATCTGAGCAAAGTCAAATGCGCGGTCAGGGTTACCCACGTTCATCATGATTTTGAACGGTAATTGTGGCATAGAGTGAATTGAGTTGCGTTGCACTTCAAAGTCTAGCGCACCTTCATAAATGAAGCCTGTATCACCTTCAGCACATGAAACAGTCACTTCCTGACCATCAGCAAGAACTTCTGTTGCATTACCACAACCGACAATCGCAGGAACACCTAATTCACGTGCAATAATTGCTGCGTGACAAGTACGACCACCACGGTTGGTCACAATGGCAGCGGCACGCTTCATCACTGGTTCCCAATCTGGGTCAGTCATGTCAGATACAAGTACATCACCGTCCTGTACCTTGTCCATTTCTTTAATCGACGTGACAACACGGACTTTACCAGAACCGATACGTTGACCGATTGAACGACCTTCACAAATAACAGTACCACGTTGCTTTAACAGGTAACGTTCCATTGTGCCGACATTCTGGCGACTTTTTACTGTTTCTGGACGTGCTTGAACGATATAGATTTGGCCGTCATCGCCATCTTTCGCCCATTCGATGTCCATTGGAGAACCATAATGCTGTTCAATGATCAAAGCTTGCTTCGCTAATTCGTGAAGCTCATGATCATTTAATGCAAACTGTTGGCGTTCCTGTTTTTCAACATCAACGATCACAACTGATTTACCCGCCGCACCTTCTTCACCATAAATCATTTTCTGGTGTTTAGAACCGAGGTTACGACGTAAAACAGAATGTTTACCCGCATTTAATAATGGTTTTGATAAATAGAATTCGTCAGGGTTAACAGCACCTTGTACAACCATCTCGCCCAAGCCGTAAGATGCAGTAATAAATACGACATCACGGAAACCAGATTCTGTATCTAGTGTAAACATTACACCAGCAGCGCCTGTTTCAGAACGAACCATACGTTGTACACCAGCAGAAAGGGCAACAACACTATGTTCAAAACCTTGGTGTACACGGTAAGCAATTGCGCGGTCATTATAAAGAGAAGCAAATACTTCTTTAATCGCGATAAGAATATTATCAATACCACGGATATTTAAGAAAGTTTCTTGTTGCCCTGCAAATGAAGCGTCAGGTAAGTCTTCAGCAGTTGCCGAAGAACGTACAGCAACGGCAATGTCTGGGTTGCCGTTTGAAAGTGCTGCAAAAGCATCACGAATTTCTTGTTCTAATGTCGCAGTAAGCGGAGTGTCAACAATCCATTTACGGATTTTCGCACCAGTCTCAGCAAGTGCAATGACATCATCAACATTGAGTTGGGTAAGTTCAGCCTGAATTCGAGCATTTAAGCCGCTTTGATCCAAGAACTCACGATAGGCAGCAGCAGTTGTTGCAAAACCACCCGGTACCGATACACCAGCATTGGATAAATGGCTGATCATTTCACCCAGAGATGAGTTTTTCCCACCTACGAGTTCGACATCGTGTTTTCCTAATTTTTCCAGACCGATTACGCGCGCTTCCAAAGTATTTACTCCACTTTTTTTGCAGTATGAATGACCATCATTGGTATGAAATTATACAAAAGTGCCTAGATTTAGTATTTTACTAAGCGACAGTCATGTTAGATGAGTTTACTATAAAGATTATAGAGCACTAAGACAAATGTTTAAGGAGAATTTTGATGCCCGTAAGTAAAGAAATTAAACGGAGCGTTTTTTTTATTTCGGATGGCACCGCGATTACCGCAGAAACCCTTGGACATTCACTACTTGCGCAATTTCCAAACGTGGATTTTGATATCCATATCATGCCTTATATTGCGACAGAAGAGGCAGCAATGGTCGCTGTGGCAGAGATCAATGCGTGTCAGTCTCGGGATGGCTCTTTACCGTTGGTTTTTGATACGCTGGTCGATCCGCATGTCCGTGAAATTATCAATACGGCCAAGGCAGTCAATCTGGATGTGTTTGAAGGTTTAATCAGTAAATTAGAACAAGAAATAGGGGTTCCGCCAACGACATTGGTTGGACAAACGCATGCCGTAACAGATTCTGAATATTATAAGGCTCGTATCGATGCGGTACATTTCGCACTGGATAATGATGATGGTGCCAGAACACGTCATTATGACAAAGCCGATATCATTTTGATTGGTGTGTCCCGTTCTGGTAAAACGCCAACCTCGATTTATTTGTCATTACAATTTGGTATTCGTGTTGCAAACTATCCTTTAACCGAGGAAGATCTTGACGATAACCGTTTGCCAAAAGTGCTGCGTGAACATAAGCATAAACTGTTTGGTTTGATGATTGATGCCGAGCGTCTGGTGGCAATCCGCAATGAGCGCAAGGCCAATAGCCGCTATTCAAGCTTTAGTCAGTGCCAGATGGAACTACGTGCGGTTGAAGGCATTTATATCTCGGAAGGGATTAAATATCTCAACGTCACCGAGATGTCGATTGAAGAAATTTCAACACGTGTTTTACAGATGACCGGTTTAAAACGTCGCATTGGTTAAATAGGGGTTTCAATCGAAAAGCGTGGTCGAAGTGCTACGCTTTTTTTATTTCCAGAATGACAAGAACAGGAGAATACAATGAAAAGACTGATACTTCTTTTACCATTTGTTGTGGTTTTACCAACCCATGCAGAAACATTGGCGCAGTTTGAGCAAAAGCTGATTCAAAAATATGCGAATAAAGACTTTTATCAGGTCAATCAGGCAATCGAGTCGGATATCGTTCATAAAATAGAGAATGACCCTGCTAGCTTCAATTATTCTTTTCCTGCTTTTGAAGATCATTACCATGTGCGTATTCAGTTTTCACCGGATAAACAGTTAAAGTTTTATACTTTTGATGTAGGCGGTGGCGGAACGATGGGGGAATACTCATCCTATGTGCAAACTCAAAAGAGTGGGAAAACTCATTTAACGCCTGTCGAGACGGGTTTGATTTTTGATGTTAAACAAACTGTATTAATGGAAAAACCTGTTTATTTGGTGAATAGTTATTATAAAGGTAGCAGTTGTATTGGTGCTTATACGATTGATGCTTTACAGCCGACTCAAACGGGACTGATTCAGACAGTAAAAATATTCCAGACCAAAACCAAATTACTGGATCGCATACAGGTCGATTTTGATTGTAACAATCATGAAGGTCCGAATGATATTCCTGACTATATTCGTAGTGATAAAAATCTGAATCATATTGATATTATGCTGCTGGATAAAAATGGAAAACCGCAAGCCAAGTATTTGCGCTATCGTAAAACCAATAAGGTTTATCAGTATATCGGTGTTGTGAAGTAAGCATCATTTGAAAAAATAATGCTTACTTTCAGATAGCAGCATTTAGCTGTTCTTAAGATCCATCAACAGGCTAAAGTTTTCTAAACGTTTCTCTGTATCATAAATATCACAGGTGAAAATAAACTCATCAACTTCATATTGGCTGGCGATTTTATTTAAACCTGCTTTAACGGTTTCAGCCGAACCGATTTGAGCCATAGCATAGAAATTCTGAATGGCAAGCTGCTCAGCACTGGTTGCCAGACCTTGTGTAGATTCAACAGGTGGCTTGAGTTTCAAGCTGTGACCACGGATCAGATTCAAAATGCGTTGATACGAACTAGTTGCCAGATATTGCGCTTCTTCGTCTGTCTCGGCAACTACGGTAGGGACGCCCATTGAGACATAAGGCTTATCCAGATATTCAGAAGGCTGGAAATTATCTCGATAGATTTCGATTGCTTGACCTAACATTCGTGGAGCAAAATGCGAAGCAAATGAATAAGGCAGTCCAAGCTTGGCTGCAAGTTGCGCACTAAATAAACTTGAGCCTAATAACCAGACTGGAACGTGGGTATTTTGACCAGGTGTAGCAATAATGCGCTGATTAGGTTGTGGAGCTTTGAAATATTGTAAAATTTCCAGCACGTCTTGTGGGAATTGATCTTCAGTTTCCTGACGACCTCGGCGTAACGCACGCATGGTCATCTGATCTGTACCAGGTGCACGACCCAAGCCCAGTTCAAAACGATCAGGGTACAAGGTTGCCAATGTGCCGAATTGCTCAGCAACAACCAGTGGCGCATGGTTTGGCAACATGATACCGCCTGACCCTAAGCGGATCTTTTGAGTATTTGCAGCAATAAAACCCAATAAAACCGCTGTAGCAGAACTGGCAATTCCATCCATGTTGTGATGTTCTGCCAGCCAAAAGCGTTCATAACCTAGCTTTTCGGCATGCTGTGCGAGCTCTAAAGCATGGCGTAGTGAAAATTCAATAGTCTTATCATCTCTAACAGGAGCCAATTCCAAAATAGAGAACTTTATATCTTGTAGTGTTTTCATCATTACATCTCAAAACTATATATCGAAATACTACGATATAAGTTTGAGTTTGTATATCGAATTTGTTCGATATATTGTTTCAATGCAATAAAAAAAGCACCCGAAGGTGCTATAAAGGGTAAAACGAATATTCAACCGAATGGATTAACGGTTTTTGTACCAACCACGATGGCGACCATTGTCATGACGGTAGTTATGACGTGAATTGTAATAACGACGGTCGTCATACGAGCGGCGGTTGTCATAACGGCGATCATAGCGACGGTCATCATCACGATCCTGACCTACTTTTTGACCTAAAGCGGCACCACCAGCAGCACCTAATGCTGCGCCGATATAGCCACCATTGGTTCCGCCCATGTTACGACCGACAGTATAACCACCGACACCACCTAAACCACCACCAATCGCAGCTTCAGTACGGTCACGTCGATTACTTGATGCAGCTGCACCGCCAGCACCACCAATTGCTGAACCAATCATGGCACCCGTATTACCGCCCAGTTGTTTACCTATAGCTGTACCAACTACGCTGCCTAGAGCCGAGGTTGCTGCAACACGAGTCGTGTTGTCTGCATGTGCAACAGTGACCATTGATGAGGCTGCCAAGATAACGCCACATAACCACATATTTGATTTCATGATGAAACTCCTTATCCATTCTTTTGGACAGTATTCTTTTTGCTTGTGACAAATGTAACAAGACTTTTTAGTGAAATTATGGAGTGCAATATCTGGATTGAGAGAGTTTCACGAGGGTTTTGTTTGAGTTCTATTACAAGTGAAGAAATTGTGAATAAATTATAAAAATAAAGAATGAATGCGCAATGAACAACGGGCTTTACGCTAATCGGGTACAATAGAAAAAGTTTCGTTTAGGATTTATATATGCTGCTGGAAAAAATTTTGCAATCTCAAGGCTTTGGTTCACGTAAATATTGCCAGCAGTTAATTAAAAATGGTTCTGTCCAGATTGAAAATCAGATTTGTGATAATCCCAAACAGAATATCAATACTGATCAGCTTGTATTTCAGGTCTTTGGTGAAGAATATCAATATCGCGAGCATGTCTATATTGTCTTAAACAAACCGCAAGGCTATGAATGTTCACATCAGGCTACACATCATAAAAGTGTTTTTAGCTTATTTCCTGAAATTTTACTTCATCGCGGTATTCAATGCGTAGGGCGGCTGGATCAGGACACTACAGGTTTATTGCTTCTCACCGATAATGGGCAATTTTTACAAGCATTGACCCATCCGCGTAAACATGTGCCTAAGGTTTATCATGTCACCACAGCGGATCCGATCACACCTGAGCAAATTCAAGGCTTGCAGCAGGGTGTTGAACTTAGAAATGAAAAGGGGATTTATGCTGCAACAGATATTCAATTATTTTCGGAACATCAGTTGAGCATGACCATTCATCAAGGCGTTTATCATCAAGTTAAGCGTATGTTGGCTGCTGTCGGGAATAAAGTGGAAGCTTTACATCGGCATCAAGTCGGTTTGCTTGAACTTCCAGACTTGCCTGAAGGTGAATGGATGTATTTAAGTGATGAACAAAAACAGTTGAGCCAAAATATCGCTGTAGAGGCTTAATTACTTCAGGAAGCAATGATAGGTCTTAAACTCACTGTCCTGAATAAATCCCATTTGTTCATAGAGGCGATGGGATTGATAATTATTTTTTTGGGTTTCCAGACTAATCCGTTGAGCATTTTCATGACGGGCAAAAAGTATGGCGGTATCAATCAACTGTTTAGCTGAACCTTGTTTACGATAACTTGGGGTGACATAGACATCATCTAATATGTAATAGGTTTCACAGGCAACTGAAGAAAAGGCAAGGTAGAGTAGAACAAAACCTGTGAATACATCATCTTTAACGTGGATGAAAATAACACTGTCTTTATTGTCAAAACGATGATTCAGAAATTGATAGGATTGTTCAAGATTTGATGATGCACCGTAGAATTGACGGTATTCGTCAAACAAGACAGCAAGTTGATGAAGATCTTCCTTTGTTGCTCGCTTAACAATCATTCCAGCCCATCCTTACACTTATAGTTTTATTTGGACTGTCAGAATAGCGAAAAAAATTCAGCTTAAAAAATAAAAACTTGTTTATAAATGCAACATTGTTAAGTTTTGTCACTTTCACCTAACAGCGCATTCAATTCTTCAAATAGATCTTCGTGATCGTCCTCAATTTCAACTGCTGAAGGATTCTCGGCAGATGCTGCGGCTTTCGATTTACGTAACTTAAGCAGTTGTTCCATATTGATGTTCTGGTTTTCAATTGCAAAAGGAATCGACTTGGTCAGTACGACTTGTTTAAAGAAAAGGCGAACGGCTTGAGCAGGGGAGATACCCAACTGCTTAAAAACGGCAAAGGCCTGTTTCTTTTCCTGAGAATCGAGGCGAACCTGATAAACTTCTGTTTTACGCATTAAGAATGTAACCACATATTTTTAGTTATCGTCATGTATTTTAAACCATTGCAATGTAATTTCAATATTTTTGAGGTGAAAAAATAGAATTTTTGTCATTACGATGTAACTACAATGTCAGTTCAAAGTTGGATTTAAAGGCCATTTCCTGTTTTAGAATAGGATCTATGAAATGAATGTCCTTCGCCAATAGCTGTAATGGATGACTGAAATCATCGTCTGCTTTATGTGCGACAATTGGGTAAAAAGAGTCATTTAAAATTGGAATGCCGAGATAATTTAAATGCACGCGTAGCTGGTGTTGCTTCCCTGTTTTTGGTTTGAGCTGGTATTTTGCGAACTGTTGGTTGTGTTCTAACAACTCGATTAGCGTTTCCGTATTCTCAGTTTTTTCGGGATTAATTTGCATGGTGTAAAAAGGATTTCCTTTTTCCAGATGCAATTGCAAGATTTGCGGAAAGTTGAGTTCTGGTCGATAGGTGGCAATAGCGTGGTAAGTCTTTTCGACTTTACGTTCGGCAAAAAGTTGCTGATAAATGCCGCGAGTCGCAGGTGTCTTACAGAATAAAACCACACCCGCCGTTTCCCGATCCAGTCGATGAATCGGTGTGAGATCGGCATATCCTGTTTGTTTCTTTAATCTCACCAAAAGCGTTTCCTGAACATATTGTCCAGTTGGTGTCATAGTGAGAAAGTGGGGTTTATCGACCACCAGCAAATCTTCATTTTCAAACAAAATCTCATGTTGAAAGGGCACATGAACTTCATGTGAGAGAAAACGATAATAAAAAATGTGGGTATTGGGCGTGTAACTACTTTCTATATTGAGTCTTGCACCATCTGCTGCATAGATCAGCCCATCGACAAAGCGTTGTTGCCATTCTTCTTGTTGTATGTGAGGGAAATGCTGGCAGAGATAGTCAAAAATGGTGTTTGCAGAAGCATCATGAGGTAAAAAGACTTTACTGGCACTCACGCCGTCGATCAGTGGCGGAGCAAATTCAATAATAGAGGTCATGCAGCGATACGACTCAGTATAAACGATGTAAAAAAAGCCAGTTTAAAAGGAGTTTATTAGGCTTTGAAGCAGGGCAATGTTATCATAGCCAGCATCCCAATTTTGTTCTATTTGCCATGTCATATTCAGTGAAATTCAACTTAAATCATGAACAAGACACTCAACAGTTTGCACACATCCTGTCTCAGCACGTGCATTCAGGCATTATTTACTTGATCGGCGATTTGGGTGCTGGCAAGACGACTTTTACCCGTTATTTTTTACAAAACCTCGGTCATCAAGGTTCGGTAAAAAGCCCAACGTATACACTGGTTGAACCGTACACCATTCAGGGTAAAGAAATTTTCCATTTCGATCTTTATCGCTTAGATGATCCTTATGAATTGGAATTGATGGGTATTCGTGATTATCTGGAAACGCCCGATGCCTTATTTCTGTTTGAATGGCCATCTAAAGGTGGCGATGAGATTCCAAAGCCAGATATCGTGATTGATATTCAAAAATCAGAGGATGAATTGACCCGATCTGTCACCTTAACCACAGAATCAGAACCTTTAATTCAAATTTTGCAGGAACAATTGAATGGCGCATGATGCAACTCGTCGTATTCATACCCTTGATGCTGCTTTAGCTAACCAGATCGCAGCGGGTGAGGTCATTGAACGTCCCTCATCAGTGGTCAAAGAATTATTAGAAAACTCGATTGATGCGGGCGCAACTGAACTGATTATTCGGGTGGCGCAGGGTGGTTCGACCCTGATTGAAATCATTGATAATGGTAACGGGATTCATCCAGAAGATTTACCCTTGGCAGTGATGCGACATGCCACTAGCAAAATTCAAACCGCAGATGATTTACATGCCATTGTGAGTCTGGGCTTTCGTGGCGAAGCCTTAGCGTCTATCGCAGCTGTATCACGTTTAACTTTAACCAGCAGTCAGGATGAACAGGGTGTTGGCTATCAGGTTGAAGTGAACGGGACGGCTTTTGATCATCAGCAGATTCAGGCAGTGGCCGCCCAGAAAGGTACGCATATTCGTGTACAGGATTTATTTTTTAATGTCCCAGCACGCCGTAAATTCTTAAAAAAACCGACCACAGAATTTAATCATATTGAAGAGATTGTTCGTCGTCTGGCTTTAACCCATTTCGATATCCGTTTTGTTTTGGAACATAACGATAATATTCGTTTAAACCTGCCGATCGCGGATAGTGGCGAATTACGTTATCAGCGTGTGCAACAATTATTGGGGCAGCAATTTATCCAAAATGCCTACTGGATTGATTCGGATAGTATCAATATGCGTTTGTCTGGCTGGTTGGGGCACCCATCCGATGCGCGTGCTCAAGCAGATTTGCAATATGTTTATGTGAATGGTCGTATTGTTAAAGATAAAACCATTTCGCATGCCTTGCGTATGGCCTATGACGGTATTTTGCATGGGCATCAACATTCTTCTTATTTGTTATTTTTAGAAGTTGATCCTGAAAATATTGATGTCAATGTGCATCCAACCAAGCATGAAATTCGCTTCTTGAATCAACGTGAAGTGCATGAGTTTGTGCGTCATTATGCTAAAGCAACCTTGTCGCAGTTCCAGACGGCAACTGCTGATCTGGCACAGGCCATGAAAACAGCTGAGGCGGATGATCAATTTAATTATCAACCTCAACCCAAATATCAGGAACAATTTAATCTGCATCGTGCAGCAGTAGAAACAGAACCGCAATCTAATCAGCCCGCTGCAGTGTCGACAGATTTATTAACCGAGTTTAATCAGAGTCGCCCACAGGCGGTACAGTATAATTCAGCTCAGACTCAGCAACCCAAATATAACGGTTCGGCACAATTAAATAATGCCTTGAAAACCTATTTGGCACCTTTACGTGAAGAGTCTGAGACAACGACTGAAGAAGACAATGCGCCGTCCCGAGTAGATGAGTTTCCGTTGGGTATTGCGATTGCACAGTTACATGGCATTTACATTCTGGCTCAGAATACTGAAGGCCTGATTATTGTGGACATGCATGCTGCTCATGAGAGGATTCTGTTACAACAAATGAAATCGGCATGGGATAAGCCTGAGTTCTGGACCTCACAGCAATTGCTGATTCCGAAAGTGGTGTCTATCACCCGCATGCAGGCGACGCGAATTGAGGATTTACAGCCACAATTGCAACGTTTAGGTTTGGAAATTGATCAATATGGCGATGAGCAGGTGATTGTACGTGGCGTTCCTGCCATTTTGCACAAGGCTGATTTTGGTAATCTGATTCCAGAGCTATTAAATGATTTGGATCCAAATGATGAAGCCAGAGGTTTATTACAAAAACGTGATGAGCTTTTAGCAGGGATGGCATGTCATGGTGCGGTACGTGCTCATCGTCAATTAAGCCTTTCAGAAATGAATGCCTTATTGCGCCAAATGGAACAGACCGAATTCGCCAGTCAGTGTAATCATGGTCGCCCAACCTGGCGCGCTTTTCCATTGCATCAACTAGATAAATTATTTGCTCGAGGAGAGTAGTTTTACATGTCAAATCAATTGCCCGTCATCAATTTAATGGGGCCTACCGCAAGTGGTAAAACAGCATTGGCATGTGAACTTTACGAGCGTGGTAATTATGAACTGATTTCTGTGGATTCGGCTTTAGTTTATAAAGATATGGATATTGGAACGGCTAAGCCGACCCAAGCAGAGCAGGAACAGTATCCGCACCATTTAATTGATATTATTACGCCATTAGAAGTGTATTCAGCGGCGCAATTTGTAGAAGATGTCTGTCCACTGATTGATGATATGCACGCACGCGGTAAAACTCCGATTTTGGTGGGGGGAACCATGCTGTACTTTAAGTCTCTGTTAGAAGGACTGGCTGATAATTTACCTAATGCAGATCAAAATATTCGGGATGCCATTAATTTAAAAGCAGAACAAGAAGGCTGGCAGGTGGTTTATGACGAATTGGTCGCAGTGGATCCAATTGCTGGGCAGAAATTTAAAGTGTCAGACAAACAACGAATTATTCGGGCATTGGAAGTTTATCGAATTACGGGCGAGCCAATAACAAAATTACAAGCTGAACAACCTAAAAATCAACCATATCGTTACACATTTCATAACTACGCCTTAATGCCAGATCGGTTAGAATTACATCAACGTATTGAGCAAAGATTGCGCAATATGTGGGATATGGGTTTTTTGAATGAAGTAGAGGAACTGATTGAAAAATACGATTTAAATGATGATTTGCCATCTATGCGGTCTGTCGGTTATCGTCAAGCTTTAGAATTTTTATTAAAAAGTGACTTGAGTCTCGAAAATAAAGTAGAAATGGAGAACAAAGCGCTATTTGCTACAAGGCAATTAGCAAAACGTCAATACACTTGGTTACGTTCTTTGCAAGAAATACACGATTTTAAAACTTACGTGACGATAAAGCAGGCGAAAGAAGACTTGCGAAACTTCTTTGGATAAAGCAAAATTCGCAAGCTGTCTTTTTAATAATTTTTAGTTGAAAAATAAAGATAGTTTTTTTGCGCTGATTTAAAAATTTTTTGGAGTTAAAAATGTCTAAAGGTCAAACTTTACAAGATCCGTTCTTAAATTCTCTCCGTAAAGAACGTATTCCAGTTTCTATTTTCCTTGTAAACGGTATCAAATTGCAGGGACACATTGAGTCATTTGACCAATATGTCGTTTTATTGAAAAACACTGTAAGCCAAATGGTTTACAAACACGCGATTTCTACAGTTGTTCCTGCGCGTAACCCACGTCCAGCTGGTGCTCAAGGCGCTGCAGGTGGCTTCCCAGCTCAAGGCGCTACTGGCGGCTTCGGTGGTCAAGGTTCTACTGGTGGCTTCGGCGGTCAAGGTGGCTTCGGCGGTCAAGGTGGCTTCGGTGGTCAAGGCGGCTTCGGTGGCGGTCATCAAGGTGGCTTCGATGGCGAAACTAAATTTGAAGATGGTCAAGAAGACGAAAATAATCGTTAATTGATCGATGATCTTTAAGAAAATGCCAGTCTTTTAATCGACTGGCATTTTTTTGTGTTTTAAAAAGCTAGAATAAATATTATGGAAATGATTGTTGCTGCGGCATGTTGTAGTGTTCTCGTCTCGATTGTATTGAAGTATCTGAAAGCAAAGGGATTTGATGTTTTTCAAATGATTGCATGGAATTATTTGAGTGCAAGCATTTTATGTTTTTACTGGTTCAAGACCGATATTACCCATATTTCTTTCAATCACACGCCTTGGTGGTTGATTTTAATTCTTGCCATTTTATTGCCGAGTATTTTTCTGTGTCTGGCAAAATCATTACAGTTCGCCGGGATTCTTAAAGCTGAAATTGCACAGCGCCTTGCAGTGATTTTGTCCTTGCTGGCGGCTTATTTTATTTTTGGGGAGCAGTTCAGCCAGATCAAATTACTGGGTGTGGGGCTAGGAATCATCGCAATTTTAGCGATTATTATTGGACAGGCAACCGAGAAAGCCAGTAAAGGATTAAACTTAAAGTCCGCCTTATTTTTATTCAGTGTCTGGGCGGGTTATGCTGCAATTGATGTTCTGCTTAAATATAGCAGTAGTTTGGGATTACAATCCGCTGTTACCCTCAATCTCGCTTTTATAGGTGCTTTTATACTTTCAATTGCTTATATCGCGATTACACAACCGAATTGGCAACCTAAAAATATTTTTACGGGTTTAGTACTCGGCGTACTGAATTTCGCCAATATCGCTTTATATGTAAAAGCACATATGATGTTCAAGGAAACGCCTGCTATCGTTTTTGCTGGTATGAATATTCTGGTGGTGATACTCGGTGTGTTGAGCGGTGTGATTTTCTTTAAAGAGCGTTTACAGGCTTATACGTGGATTGGTCTGGTCAGTGGTATTGTTGCGGTACTTTGTCTGGCAAAAGCCATGATGTAAAAAGGGAGTAACCAATACTCCCTTTTTTGAATGCTTATAAACGAGTGAAAATCACGTCGTCAGGGAGACGTGATTTAGGTAGTTTGGCATTAAAATCACTTTCACTGCGATATCCTAAGGCCACGATGACCGAGGCTTTTAGACCTTTTTCAGTTAATCCAAATTCCTGATTGATGATGTTACGGTCAAAGCCTTCCATCGGTGTTGCGTCAATTCCTTCCAGACCAGCAGCAAAAAGTAATTGTCCTAATGCCAGATAGGTCTGATTTTCCATCCATGCTGAAAGATTTTTGAGTTCATTACGATAAAACTCGACATAGCCTTCGCGTGTGGCGCGTTGTCCCTGTTTTGCAGTTTCATCTTTAAAACGGCCACTGAGATCATCTTGTTGTAATAACTGTTCTAAATACTCAGCTGAGATATCGGTACGCGTACAAAAGATTAAAGTATGCGAAGAGTGAAGCACTTTAGCTGCATTATATACATAGTTGCCAGTCAAGCCTGATGCAATACGTTGTTTGGCTTCATCTGTTTCGGCAATCAAAAAATGCCATGGCTGGATATTCACAGAAGAAGGGCTGAAACGTAAAATTTCTAAAAGCTTTTCAAATTGTTCTTTTGGAATTTTTTTCTCTGCATCATAAGCTTTGGTTGCATAACGTGTTTTTGCTGTAGCTAAGGTATCCATCCGTCATTCACTCAATTAAAAATTTAATTTATTTTACTTCATCTAACTGCTGCTGAAAGTAGCTAAATGTGATTTCTATATAGATTTAAGTCGTATGTGCTTGAGCTAAGTAAAATGGCTAAAGCGCTGATGCAGTGCAAGGAATTAATCGACAGAAGGGTGACTGAAGAACAAGCTAAATAATTTAAGCTTTGAAAAAATTATGGAAATACAGAAGGGGTATTGTGGTAATTAAGCTAATTTATTTAATAAGTCCACTGTTTAAAATCTAATTGATAATTTTCTTGCTCATTCAGCTCTAATATCCATGCAGAATCTTCACGCCAGTCACCTAATACAATACGATGCTTATTTTGCAGCTGATGGATTTCAGGGCGATGAGTATGACCATGAATTAAATAATCAACGTGTTCAATCACGGATTCTACTGCTTGAGCATTCACATCCATGATGTCATAACTTTTCAGTTGTTTGGTTGCACTACTCTTTTTACGGAAACCATTAGCAAGTTTTTGTCTAAAACTGAGCGGCGTTCGTTTTATTAGCCCTAATAGCACAGGATTACGAATCACTTTGCGGAAACGTTGGTAAGCCACATCATCGGTACATAAGGCATCGCCATGTTCCAGTCGAAATTTCTTTTGACCAATTTCAATAGCATAAACATCGGGTAGTAGAGTACCGTTGAATTGATCTAGAAACTTTTGACCTAAGGCGAAATCACGATTACCCACTTGGAAGTAAATCTGATTACCTGCGGCAGAAAAGGATTGTAGGGCAGTGATAATTTCATCTAGCCAAGGTGCTGTATAATCATCACCAATCCAGGCATTAAACCAGTCACCTAAAATATAGAGCTGGGTATTTTTATTCTTGTATTCATCTAATAAAGCCAAAAACCCTCGAACGAGTCGAGGGTGATCAGGTGACAAGTGTAAATCTGAAATAAACAGGTAGGTCACACTTTTATCCTTTTAAATCTCCCTAAATCCCTCTTTAAGAAAGAGGGACTTTCCTCTCTTTATAAAGGGAGGTTAGAAGGGATTATTATTCAGAAATAATTTTAGCAGATTCAATCACAACATTCTCTAAAGGAACGTCTGCGTGGTAACCACGGTTACCTGTACGAACGCCTTTAATTGCATTTACAACGTCAAGACCTTCAACAACTTTACCAAATACTGCATAACCCCAGCCTTGAGCTGTTTTACCAGTATGGTTTAAGAAAGAGTTGTTTTTAACGTTAATGAAGAATTGAGCAGAAGCAGAGTGCGGAGCTTGAGTACGCGCCATTGCAATTGTGCCTTCATCGTTGCTTAAGCCGTTGTCAGCTTCGTTTTCGATTGAATCACGAGTTGCTTTCTCTTTGAAGTTTTCGTCCATGCCACCGCCCTGGATCATAAAACCATCAATCACACGGTGGAAAATTACGCCGTCATAGAAACCGTCACGTACATATTCTAAGAAATTTGCAACCGTTTTTGGTGCTTTTTCAGCGTTAAGCTCAAGAACAATACGACCTTTGTTGGTGTTTAATTCGACTTGAGGAAAACTCATTACATTAATCTCCTAAACATGGGCAAATTGACCATGGGTTTTTGGTTGAGAGAAGCATAAGCAAACTGTAAACTACAAGGCAAGTAAAAAACGTTAAAATCTTTCAGAAAAAGCAAAGATTGCGTTTTTATTTCCTATTTTTTAACTGTAAGAAGTGATTTACACCCTATGAAGCCAAATGATGTTGTTTCAGAACTGCCAAAGACCCCGACGCCGAATACTCAAGCCTCTGTCGATGCTGCGCAGCAAGAACAACAGGCAGGCTTAGATTTTGTTCGTCAAGTCATTACTGATGATTTAAAAGAAGGTCGTACCCAAAAAGTTGTCACACGTTTCCCACCTGAGCCAAATGGCTACTTGCATATTGGTCATGTTAAAGCGATTTGTTTGAACTTTGGTATTGCCGAAGAATTTGATGGTTTATGTAATTTACGTTTTGACGATACCAACCCAGATGCTGAAGAACAAGAATATGTTGATGGTATTGCCAACGACGTAAAATGGTTAGGCTTTAACTGGAATGGCGAGCCGCGTTATGCATCTGGTTATTTTGATCAACTTTATGCATGGGCAGTTCAGTTGATTGAACAAGGTGATGCGTATGTTGATTTGCAAACCCCAGAAGAAATTAAGCTGAATCGCGGTAATTTCGTTGAACCTGGTAAAAACTCGCCATACCGTGATGCAACGGTTGCCGAGAACCTAGCGCGCTTTGAACAAATGCGTAATGGTGAAATTCAGGAAGGCGGTGCCGTTCTACGTGCCAAAATTGACATGGCTAGCCCAAATGTCCATATGCGTGATCCGATTCTTTATCGTGTATTGCATTCAGAGCATCACCAAACTGGTGATAAATGGAAAATGTACCCAATGTATGACTATGCTCATCCATTGTCAGATGCGATCGAGGGCATTACCCATTCGCTTTGTACTTTAGAATTTCAGGATCACCGTCCATTCTATGACTGGATTGTAGAGAAAGTTCACTCGCAAGCAGTACCGCGTCAGTACGAGTCTTCACGTTTAAATGTTGACTATACGATTACCTCTAAACGTAAATTGCGTAAATTGGTTGAAGGCAACTATGTACAGGGATGGGATGATCCACGTATGCCAACCGTAGTGGGTATGCGTCGCCGTGGTTTTACACCTGAAGGTTTACGCGATTTCTGTAAGCGTGTTGGTGTTTCAAAGACTGATGGTATTGTCGATGTGGCTATGCTTGAGTTCTGTATTCGTCAGTCATTGGAAAATGCAGCAGCACGTGGCATGGCGGTATTAAATCCACTCAAAGTCACCCTTACCAACTTACCTGAAGAATTAGATTTAACCCATGCACGTCATCCAAACGTTGATATGGGCGAGCGTATTATTCCTTTAACACGTGAGCTTTATATTGATCGTAAAGATTTCGAAGAAGTGCCACCTAAAGGCTTTAAACGTCTGATTCCTGATGGTGAAGTGCGTTTACGCCATGCCTATGTCATCAAATGCGATGAAGTAATTAAAGATGCTAATGGTGAAGTGATTGAGCTTAAATGTTCAATTGATCCTGAAACTTTAGGTAAGAACCCTGAAGGGCGTAAAGTGAAAGGAGTTGTGCATTGGGTATCGGCGAGCAAGGGTGTACCTGCGGAAGTTCGTATCTATGATCGTTTATTTAATGAAGCTGCGCCTGATGCAGATGATGATTTCCTTGCACATCTGAATCCAGAATCATTAAAAATCGTTCAAGCGGTGATTGAGCCTGCTTTGGCACAAGCAAAACCTGAAGATCGTTTCCAGTTTGAACGTGAAGGTTATTTTGTTGCGGATCAGTATGATCATCAAGCGGAAAAACCTGTGTTTAACCGTATCCTTGATCTGAAAGACAGCTTTAAAGCAGATAAGAAGTAATATGAAAAGGGCCTAAAGTAAATTAGGCCCTTTTTCTTTAAATAAAAATACAATTAGAAAATCATAGACGATGATTCTCTTATGATGGAATTTTCATATTTTCCAGTTAAAGCGGATTGATTTGATAGAAATAGATTAAGAGAACCATCAGTACAAGAGCAGACAGAACTAAATACGTATTCAGCGTATGAAAACTTTTGATAAATTTTAAAATAACCATTTTTCTCAATCACAAAAATATTATTAATCACTTTGCAATGTGCTGCACATTCTTTGAACAGTAGAATGAATTAGATTTTCTTTCAATATTTCAGTGACTGGATGACAGCATTTGTCCTAAAGCGTATTCCTTTGCTACCTAAAGTGTATTTATTTATACGTTCTCATTCATATTGTCTTAGTTTTAGGCGTAGAAAGAAGTGCTTTAAATCATTAAAGCACTGGAAATGAGGATTTCTTTTAAGTCTTTGAAAATTATTCTTGCTCTAAATGCGCAAGGAAATGCTGGATGACTTTTACAGTCTGACTCTCCAGTTGCATTGCGTAAGCTAAATTATCTGCTCTTAACTGTGGAATAGACAGCCCCGCATGACGTATTTCACAGGTATGACCAATTAACCATTTCTCAAAGCTTTGTTCAGTGATTTCAAGATGGAACTGTAGGGCAAGAATATTGTTTCCTATAGAAAAAGCCTGATTTGGATAAATGGCTGAACTGGCAAGTAAGGTGGCATTACTTGGCAGATCAAAAGTATCGCCGTGCCAGTGTAAAACCTCTACATTTTCGAGGGCTGCTAATGGATTATTTTCAACCGCTTTAATCTCTAACTGACTCCAGCCAATTTCCTTTTGGTGTCCTGCATAGACTTTTGCACCTAATGCATGTGCAATCAATTGTGCACCTAAACAAATGCCGATGGTTGGTTTATTGGCTTTAAGGCGTTGTTTAAGTCCAGCAATTTCATCTACGAGAAATGGATAGTCCTCTGTTTCATATACGCCAATAGGCCCACCTAATATCACTGTGAGTCCTTCATAATTCAGGGCGGGACTCAGATCATCGACACCAGCTTCAAAATAACGTACGCGAAAACCGAGCTGATAAAAAACATCTTCTAAAGAACCCAGATCTTCAAAAGCAAGGTGTTGAATAACATTGACTGTTTTCATAAAGGTGGACTTTGTCATTATCGCGTACCCATGATTGATATAGGAAAATACCGCATCTTAAAACATTTATACAGTCAATGTCTTAATCCTGACCTAAGTTGAATAAAGAAGAGTACGTTATTGTTTAAAAATCATTTTAAAATAGTAGCTTACGGTTTTGAGACTCTTCTAATACAGGGGCGACATGCTCGTCTTTGAGGTAATCCAGCTATTTATAGACCACCCCGCCAAGAAAATGCTCAAACGCTATCAATACGGTTGAGCATTGAAAGGTCATAGTGATTATTTAAGTTTTTCTGCCAGCCAGTCAAAAAGTCCTTGATAAACTTTTTCCCGTACGGGTGGGGCTGAAAGCACAAGGTCATGTAAACCATTGTGAATTGCTAGCGTTTGTACATCACCTTTCATTTTTTTAGCATTATGAGTCATATCTTTTACATCTAAAATGACATCACTTTGCTGTGCATTAATACCCCATTTTCTTGGATTGTTGGATTGATGTGAGTGCATGATCAAGGTTGGAACATTTAAGCTCACACCTTGATGAATTTCTTTTTGTGCTTCATGAATCGCCGTCACAAAACTTAAATTCACAAATGGCATGGTTTTTGGTTTCCAGTCTAAATTGAAATCCCATTCCCCATAGAAATCCTTATGTAAGCTTGGGGTGTACCATTGATTGAGACCACTTGGGAACTTCGCTTTTGGTAGTCGTTTACCAACTTCACTGAGCAAGGGAATACCAAGTTTTTTCTCGATGGTACTTTTGTAGAAATCATAAAAAGGACTATTGGCCCAAACTGCTTTAATTAAACGGTGATCTGGATAATGTGCAGCATATAGTGTTGCAATCAAACCGCCCGTCGAATGTCCAGCCAGTACAACCTGTTGATGATTTTCTTGTCCAATAATTTCTAGCGCTTTGCTGATTTCGGCATCGTATTCGCGTAAATCAAGCACGTAGTAGAATTTCTGATGGGGCAGTCTGGAACGCCCATATTTTCTTAGGTCAAGCGCATAAAAGTCATAACCATGCTGGTTAAATTGTTCTGCCATTTCTTTTTGGAAGAAATAATCTGCAAAACCATGAATGTATAAAACTGCTTTTTTTGTGGTTTGAGCGGCCTTCTTTCGTACCAAAGTGGCTACAACTTTTCCGTCATAATCATCAGCGAAATTTAAGGTCAGTTGCTGATAATCTTCACCTAGTATATCTGGCTGATAAGTATAAAGATTTGAAGTAGTCATTTTTATAGATCAAGTCTGAATTCATTAATAAATACCTTAAATGAAAACATCTGGATGTCAACGTAAATATACGATCGCACCAGTTGAATCACTGATCGTCATTTGATGTTAGAGAGCAGATTGGTACTGGATTGCATTTTTATTTTTGCCAAAAAATCGTTAAGCTATGTGCTGTTGTTTTTGACTGAAGAAATTATGAAACAAGAGACTGCACTGAAGTTACTTAAAGCTGGGGAAAATGTTTTTTTGACGGGTTCAGCTGGTGCAGGAAAAACCTATACGCTTAATCAGTACATTCATTATTTAAAAGCACGCAAAGTTCCAGTTGCAATTACGGCATCGACTGGTATTGCGGCGACGCATATGAATGGGATGACAATTCATACTTGGGCAGGTATCGGCATTAAAGACAGCTTGAGTGATGATGACCTCAAGCGTATGAAAGAGCGTAAATATTTAAAAGAGCATTTGGAAAATGCCCAAGTCCTGATTATTGACGAGATTTCCATGTTGCATGCTAAGCAACTAAATCTGGTAAATCAGGTTTTAAAATACTTTAAAGAAAGTGATGAAGCTTTTGGTGGTATTCAGGTCATTGTGGCAGGGGATTTTTTCCAGTTACCGCCTGTGGGCAGAAAAGATGAAAACAATCGTGATAAATTCTGTTTTATGTCGGATGCTTGGGTGGAAGCCAAATTCCGTGTTTGCTATTTAACTGAACAACATCGTCAGGATGATGAGATTCTCAATCAAATTCTGAATGCGATTCGGGCGCAAAGTATTCAGGACAATCATATCTCGGCATTACACCAGTCACGTCAGCATGATATTGGTGAAACATTTACCCGTTTGTACACACATAATATGGATGTAGATAATATTAATTATCAGCATCTCAATGAAATTGACAATGAAAGCCATCAATTTAATGCAGTGCTGGATGGTAATGAAAAGTTAATTGAAACCCTGAAATCTTCAGTCCGTGCGCCAGAAGAGTTGACCCTGAAAAAACATGCCAAAGTGATGTTTGTAAAAAATAACTTTGATATGGGGTATATCAATGGCAGCTTGGGCGAAGTCATTGGCTTTGAAGAAGATGATAAGCAAGGCATTTTACCTAAAGTAAAACTGACCGATGGCACCACTTTTCTGGTTGAGCCAGAAACATGGTCAATTGAAAATGAAGCAGGTAAGGTGATTGCCAGTTATCAGCAGATTCCTTTACGTTTGGCTTGGGCCATTACTATTCATAAAAGTCAGGGCATGACGCTGGAGGCAGCAGAAATCAATTTAAGCCATACCTTTGAGAAAGGCCAGGGCTATGTTGCGTTATCCCGATTAAAATCACTGACGGGATTGAAATTACTGGGCTTTAATGAACAGGCGTTAGAACTGGATAGCTTGGCAATAAAAGCAGACCGCCGTTTTCAGGAGTTATCAACCGAAGCGGAAACCAACTTTGAAAATATCGATCTCACCACCCAGCACAATGCCTTTATTCGTCATTGCGGTGGTACGCTTAACGCGACTGAAATTGCACGTAATGAGAAGAAAATTGCTAAAGGCGGCAAACAGAATTACGCTGCTGCGACTTTGGATGAAACTCGTGCTTTATTCGAAGGCGGTTATGAAATTGAAGACATTGCGCATGAGCGAGGTTTGACTCCTGCTACGATTATCAACCATCTGGCACGACTTCATAAAGAACAGGGACTGGATATTTCGGTGGCTAATCCTGGTGAGGAAGTGGTTGAAGAAGTACGCAAGATTTATAAGCGTTTGCATAAACGTAAGAATCCAGAACATTTTACTGATGATGGTTCAATCAAATTACGTCCCATCGTGGAAGCCACTAGTCCGCGTATGGCCTACGATCAAGTCCGTTTAGCGTTGTTATTTATCGAATAGGAAAAATAAAAAATGCCTCATCTCGTTGCCAATTATTCAGCAAATCTCACTGAACTTGATCAGCAAACATTACTCAGCAGCGTCAATTCGGCATTGATTGAAACAGATCTGTTTAGCCCGAATGATGTGAAGTCTCGTATTTTTAAAGATGATGCTTTTCTGATTGGTATGGGCGAATCTCAAGATGCTTATATTCATCTAAAGCTGTATTTGCTGAGCGGTAGAACCGAGGTGCAAAAGCAGAATTTAGGTAAGGTCTTATTGGCAATACTTGAACAAAAAGCCTATCTGCCAGTAGAAAATCAATTGCCGCTACAACTTTGTGTCGAAGTGATTGATATGCCAAGCGAGTATTATTTTAAAGCAAGCGTTTAATTTTATCTGAATCAACTTCACTTGATTGGAGAGGTAAAGTTGATTCGATTCTAAATAAAAAATATTCATTATCTGGCAATAATGAGCTCGCCGTGAGCTATGTTTTTATTTTCTCAAATGATTTTTCCTACAAGGAAAAAAGCTGGTGGGCGCGTAACATTAAAAATATAGACAAGTATGTATGCTGTTTATAAAATGCGCCAAATTTTATTAAATAATCTATAAAAAGATGCTGAATAATATCTTTCAAGCTTTAGAGACTTTAGGGCTGAGCGCGCAAAAACGTGCGATCCATGCTCAGTTCTCCAACTCATCTTTAAATGATCAAGTATTCTTACAATATTTAGAAGGCACTCATCAGCTCAATCAGGGCATTGACCTTCAACTGGTCTGTCTTTCGACCAGTGCCATAATTCCATTAAAAAACTTTATCGGCAGTCAGGTTGCGATTGATATTGTAACCGACAGAGCTGAACTGAACCGTATCTCAGGAATCGTGACCCAAGCCGATGTCGGTGCAAGCGATGGTTCGCTTACCCTTTATAAACTTCGTGTCCAAGATCCAACTGCACTATGGAAGCATCGACGCAATAGCCGTGTTTTTATGGCGAAATCAGTCGTTGATGTGATCCAGACCATTTTTAAAGAATGGCAGTCAAAAAGTCCATTATTTGCAGCGAGTTTGACATTGGATATCAGTGGACTCAGCAAAGACTATGATGTCCGTCCTTTTATCATGCAGAGCAATGAAAGTGATGATGACTTTGTTACCCGTTTGATGCGGAGTGAAGGGATCAACTGGCTGATTGATGAAGCCAAGTTAAAAGTTGCTAGCTCAAGTGAGCAGATTGAAGCACAGAAACTCAGATTAATTGATGACAACACTCAATATAACGCTTTAGAACGTCGTAATATTCGTTTTCATCGCAGTAGTGCCACGGAAACTCAGGACAGTATCACTGCATTCGTCGCACAGCGTTCATTGCAACCTAATGCGGTACATGTACAACGTTGGCAAGCCGATGCTTTGGAACAGGAAGAAGGCGCTGGTAGCGTTCAGAGCAAGCATCATCATAGTGATCAACATGATAACCAACAGCTCGCATTGGAACAGGCATGGCACTTTTCACCCGCGTGGATTCAAGACCTGAATGGTGAAGATGGCACGACCAGAGCGGGCAATGCCCAGATCGAAAAACTGAATCAGAATCTGGGACAATACTACGATGCTCAAGCCAAGCAGTTTGTTGCAAGTTCTACAGTTCGGGATACGCAGGTGGGTTATTGGTTCGAATTGAATGAGCATCCTGAAATTGATCAGCATCAGGGTGCTGATAAAGAGTTTTTAATTACCTCAAAAAGCTTTTATAACCAGAACAATTTGCCTAAGGACTTGACGGATCAGGTTCAAACTTTGCTTCAACACAGTCAGTGGCATTTAAAAGGCTTAAGTGCTGAGCAGTCGGATGAGCGCCAAGCGAACCAGTTGACGCTACAACGCCGTAATATTGCATTGGTGCCAGAATATAATCCATTGCAACACCGACCAGCGGCACATCCACAACGCGCTAAAGTGGTCGGGCCGAGTGGCGATGAAATCCATGTCGATGGATGGGGACGGATTAAAGTCAGATTCCTGTTCACGCGGGCAGATGATCATAGCCATGATGGGGGGGCAGGCGCCAACAATAACGATACCGATTCTGCTTGGGTCGATGTGCTTACCCCGTGGGCGGGTGAAGGTTACGGCGCACGCTTTTTACCGCGTATTGGTGAAATCGTGGTGATTGACTTCTTTGATGGCAATATTGATCGTCCTTATGTCGTCGGGAGGATTCATGAGGCGCAACGTAGTCCGACCAAGTTTGACAATGCTGGCAAGCTACCTGATACCAAAAAACTCGCAGGGATCAAATCCAAAGAATACCAAGGTGAAGGCTTTAACCAGCTGCGCTTTGATGACACCACGGGACAGATCAGTGCACAACTGCAAAGTAGTCATGCTGTCAGCCAACTGAATCTCGGTAAACTCTGCCATCCAAAAGATAAAGCTGAAAGTGAAGACCGTGGTGAAGGCTTTGAACTGAGGACTGACCAATGGGGCGCAGTGCGTGCGGGTCAAGGTTTGTTGCTGAGTACGCAGAAACAGGACCAGGCGCAAGGCGAGCATTTAGATGCACAGCCTGCCAAACAGCAGCTTGAGGGCAATCAAAGTAATACCAAAGCATTAAGTGAAGTTGCCAAAAATCAGCAAACTGATGAGATTGAATCAGTTGAACAATTAAAAGAATTTGCCGAACAGATCGAAGAAAAAATTGCTAGATTTAATAAAGCCTTATTGCTACTGAGCTCACCTGCAGGAATTGGTCTGAGTACCAATGAAGATATTCATGTTTCCGCAGATGGGCAAATTAATCAACTGGCGGGCGATAGTATTAATCTAAGCACACAAAAGAATCTAATTACGCATGCTCAAAACCGAATCAGTCTGTTTGCAGCACAGAATGGGATTAAGCAGGTGGCTGCGAAAGGTAAATTTGAAGTGCATGCCCAGTCGGATGGTATGGATTTACTTGCCAAGCAAGAGATTCAAATTATTTCGACCGAAGATCGTATTGAAATTACTAGTCCAAAAGAGATCGTGATTACCGCAGGCGGTTCTCAAATCAAGCTGAATGGCTCAGGTATTTTTCCTGTTACAGGCGGTAAGTTTGAGGTGAAGGCAGGGCAGCATTTGTTTATGGGCGGGGGAAAAGTTAATATGATTAGAATGGCTATGCCTGATATAAGAATTAAAAATGAACATAGGAACTTTCAAGCAGTAGATGCTAACAGTAGTGAAGTTTTAAAAGAAATCTCTTACTCAATATTAAATAAAAGAACTGGTATAAAGATCTATGGAGTTACTGATGAAAATGGTATGACAAAAACAATAAAATCTGCTGAAAATGATGAGTTAGAAGTTAAATGGTTCGACCAGCAGGATAGCCTAGATAATGACTAAAGTAACAAAAAGTACAACAACAAGTACTTCAAACCCGCCTACTCAAAAAGTTATATTAAAACCAGAGGCAGAGCTGCACTTGTTGGTGGGTAGTTCTTATGGTGAGGGAAAAACTGAATCACCATATGGGCATACTGCTGTCTATATAAAATTAAAAGGTAAAGACTATATTTATGATTTCGGTCGCTATGGTAAAACTAAGCCAGAAAGTATCGGACCATTTACCTTAGAGGGATCTAATAGCCCCCGAGGTGAAGGGGTACTCAGAGTTTGGGATGATTTTCAAGCTTATATTGCTGATGAAAATAGACAGGGATTAGGTACTGCAAAGTCTAGGACAACATATGCTTATGGCTATAGAATATTTGATAGTCAGGCAATTAATGTTCTTAATTATTACAATAAGTTAATTGAAAACTCTCGTCCTTTCCAAGCAAGAGCGCACTTTAAAAGTTATATATTAGCTCAAGATTATTTTGCATTAGCTCCTAATTGTACGACTCAAAGTCTCGAAGCAACAAAAAAAGCAATCCCAAGTATGGCGAAGACTGGTTATAAATTTGTTAATGCAGAGAAAGTATTACCAACTACAGTCAAATTGGCATTTAAGGCAAGTAGTTATGAAATGCCAAAATATTTATTTTTACCTGATAACTTAAATGACTATTTGCTAGTATCACCTGATGTAAAAGTAGATATTAAAAATACATATCGACATTAAAATGGAGATAGAAATATGAGGAAAAATGTAATTATTGCTATCTTAATTGTGTTGGTATCAACTCAACTTATATTTAATTTATATTTTTGGAGAAATAAAGAAGTGCCTAAAATTCATGTCTTAGAACGACCTTTGCAGATAGCTTCAAATTTTGATAATTATTCTGAATATACTGTTCTGCCAGCAGGTACAGTTTTATATGATGATAGTGATTCTTTAAACAGAAGAGTGATGGTTTATTTTAATCTGCAAGGTGTTGATTTTAACTTTGTTGATCAAGATGCTGATATATTAAAGCAACCTAGTGAAATATCTGCTATTAGAACTGTTGATTTACCTAGAGTGTTAAAATCTATCCCTTTAACTAAGAAAGATATATTCTTAATTATTAAGCATGATGAGGATATTAATCCAAAAGTTCGTGAAATGTTATTCAAGAAATATAAAATAGATCCTTTAGAGTTTGAGTGATATTTAGAGGTAAAGTCTATTGGCAGTGAAGTAATAGAAGTTTAGGGTTTTGAGATTTATAGAATTTAAATGGTTGATTTAAATAAGCTAGAATTATTTCCAAAAGAAATCTATTTATTGGAACAATTTCTTTCGTATGATTATTACTATGAAACAGTAAAGCTATGGGAGGAGTTGATTCAATATGCAGAAGAACTATTAGATAAATATAGTGCTCATTTAGCACCCGATCATCGTGCCCAACATCCATCTCATCAAGCCAACTATGTCTGGGGAACCATTGTACTACCAAATTTTAAAGGAGTGTTACATCATTTAGTTGATGGCTTGGATGACTTAAAAGAGGGCTTTTTGCCTATATTAAGAAGAATGAGTGGCATTCGTAATGCTCTTATTGCTCAATGGAGAGATTATCCCTATGACTGGATGGATCATGTTGAAAAAGGCTCGGCTGCTATTTATAAAGCTAAACAGGATATTGTATCAATAAGAGCTAATAATACCTTTATTGCAAGTGATTACTATGACTCGCAATGGGACTATAAAGATCTATTAAAAAATGATTTATATAAAAGAGATGTGGGTATAGAGTATCCTCCAATATTACCTAAATATTATTTAAATCCTAATATAAGTGTAAAAACTGATGAACCAATTATGGTGACAGGTTTTTATCGATCTACTGAATCATATTCAGCATGTAAGTTTCTGATACATGAAGAAAAAATGTCAGCCAAGCATCCTGAAGACTGGAAATTAGCTCCAGAAGTTCAGTGTTTTAAAACGAATCCAGATCTTTTTACAACACCAGACACAATTGAGGATTCTGAGGATGTAGAAACGACATGGATACTGGTTGAAAAAATAGTTGAGGATGGTGGCAGCAGTTCGGTATTTAATGAAGAAAGAATATCTCAAAAAGGTGGAGAAAAAGTAACGAAAGCAGGTTATTGGTCTACTCCTGCACAACCATATACAAGACGTTATTTCATCCAAGGTGAAATATTGCCAGTGCTTCCTGAAGCAGATTGGGGCGAAGTCTATTGGTATTGGGATGGTGAAGAATAATCTATGCCTATAAGAATGAGCGCACTATGCAGTGCGTTTTATCCCGTACATATGCTGCCTTAAACAACCTCAATATCAACATATTGCTGGATTAAATTATCATCAAGCATATGCACATAATCCAAAAATGCGACATTAAAGCTACCGACAGTTTGTGCATGCTCAAATGCCAGTTTACCCGCTATGGCAAAATGAATATGAGCAGCCAGCGCTGCAATCGTAGATGGAGCAACGGCATGATAGGCTGCGGTTAAAGCACCTAAGGCACAGCCCGTTGCGGTAATCCTTGGCTGTAAATGACAACCACCATTGACCTGAATCACGGCATTTAACGGCTTGGAAATGATGAAGTCAGATTCACCAGAAATCGCTACACATTCAGTATATTGCAATAAACTTTTAGCTTGCGCGTAAACATCCTGACTATTCAAGGTGCTGTCTACACCTTTAGACTGAATGTTGTTACCTGCCAGTGTACTGACTTCTGAAGCATTGCCACGAATAATGCTTGGATGAAACTGTAGAAGTTGGTCGACGGTTTCACTACGCCATTTTAAAACAGCGCCATAACCTACCGGATCAAGCACCCAAGGCACTTGATGCTGCTGTGCCGTTTTAGCCGAAATTAACATAGCTTGGGTTTGTTCAGTGGTTGGTGTACCGATATTCAAACTGAGTGCAGCACTAATTTTTGTGAAATCTTCTGCTTCAAAAGGGTTATCGATCATCGCAGGTGAAGCACCTGCAGCCAGTAAAATGTTGGCAACATAATTATTGGCAACGCTGTTGGTCATGCATTGCACTAAAGGGGCTTGTTGTTGTAAAGCACGCCAAGCTTCAATGACTTGATCAATCAATTGTTGTTTTTGTGACATAACACATCCTTCATACAGGCTTTAATCTGGGAGTTAACGTGTGAAATAGTGATCTTGATGCTTACATTTACGACAGATTAATGAGACATAATCTTGAGCATCATAATCTACGATCAGGTCATTTGAACCACAATACATACAACGTTTCACTGAATAAAAATTTAAACGTGGCTCGATTTTTCGCCATGATTTCCAGACGGGCTGGATAAAAATACTTTCGTCATAACCCAAAAATTTAAATAATAATACTTCACTCATTTTACTGAATGGAATGGTGTAGGGGCGTGGTAAGGTTGTGGTTTCCCAACGTTCATTCAATGCCCGTTCACGATATTGTTCCAATGTCTTTTTCAGCAAATTGGTATTGATAAATTTATCATTTCTTGGCTGCAAGGCCTTTTGTTTATGCAGGTATTCCAAAGCAGTTTGAATCAAATAGAAAATCTGTCCGACTGCAAGCCCTTCCATGAGGCGATAACAAAATGCCTGAAAAGGACGATTTCCTGCAATCTGAATGCCCCAGGTGCGGCAATAGAACTGCATAAACTGTACGATTTCTTGGTACAGCACCAAATACAGCGCATCTTTTACTTCATCTGTGCTTTTAAAGGGAATCCCTAAACTCAGATTTTCATAAAACCATTGCCGTAATTGTTGAGTGATGCTGAATAGGCTTGGGTCTGCGTATCCATCAAGTCGAATATTCAAATAAAAATGTTCGGTTTCGATATTGCTGTCTTGCGACTTTAATACCCCAAGTTTCAGTAGCTCTTGGACGAGTTGATGTTGAAATAAGTAGTTAGGGGTAAAATCATGATATTTAATATTTTGCCAATGAATCAGCTCATCGTGTTGTACATCTTCACGAGCATATCGATCTAACAAGCTCAGCAAAAATAGCTTATGTAAGAAGCTCAGTTGATTGAGGCTATACACCACTTCATCTTTGATTTTATTTTTACGTTGTTCTTGCAAAATGGTTTGTTGGGTCTGTTTTTTACGACTTGCGGTACATTGCGCACAATGACAATTCAGTTTGCTATCGCTTTTAAATACCCGATGCTGGCAATGACTACATTCATGGAACTGGAATTCTTGTGAGTATTGTTCAGCTTCTATCCAGTTCATCGACGCTTGGCATAGAGGGCAATGGCTACTTTCATCTAACTGTTTTTGTAGAATCTGTAAATCCATTGATGTGAAACCTATGACCATTAAAAAGGGAATTATACATGCTCCATTGCTAGAGTGATGCAAAGTTTATAAACAGTTAAAAGGTTGTATTCAAATCAAGGCGAAAAATATGAGTTTTTTATTCAAGCTAAAGTGGACGAATGTTAAGGGTCACTCATCACGATTGCGTGAATAGGAACCGAACAGACTGTGCCAAGCCATAATCACTAATTATAAAATATGTGAATTGCTTAAAATTTTGTTTTATTTTAATGAATTAAATAATGCTGAGTTGTGTTGACTGTTTGTAAACGATCGCATAAAAATGAAGTTATAGATGGATCTATTTTGCATTACGGAGATTATTATGCAAAAAAATACACTCATGAAAGGACTCATGGGAAGTTACTTGGCTGTATTCATCAGCATGAGCTTTGCCGCAACACCAGAAGGCTTTTGGAAAAGTATTGATGACCGTACTGGGGAGCAACTTTCAATCGTTGAAATCAAGAAAAAAGCAGACAATACTTATACGGGAACGATTGTATATCGTTATCCAGTGCCCGGTGGTACGGTATTGACCCATTGTGTGAAATGTCCTGAACCGTTTAAGAATAAACCTATTCTGGGGCTGCAAATTGCATGGGGATTGAAGGAAGATCCAAAAAATCCGAATCAATTTATAGATGGTCGGGTACTAGAGCCAAAAAGCGGCAATATTTATAAAGGCAAAGCACAACTTAGTGCGGATGGTAAGCGTCTGCGTATGCGTGGATATATGGGTGTTTCTGCGCTAGGGCGCACACAAGTCTGGCTTCGTACCGATAGTGCAAATCCATAACTGTGTTTGATTTTTAAGAAAGCCTAAACGACTGGTTTGGGCTTTTTTATTTGTCTAAAGAATACTCATTATCCTATGAAATTAATCCATCAAATCCGTTATTTCTTATACAAATGAACTCTGGCGTACAGTGTAACTTTATGAAAATTGTGATAATTTTCGTGCTTTAAACCTATCTCTTTGAATAGGTTGTTTTTTTAGACGGGGTGAATATGCTAAATCGTATGCTCATGAAAGGAATCATGGGACTCACATTTGCTTGCGCGAGCGCAGCATCATTTTCAGCTTCAATTGAAGGTTACTGGAAAAGTATCGAAGAACGTACGGGAGAACAACTCTCTATTGTCGAAATCCGAAAAGGAAATGACGGACGTTATCATGGAAAAATTATTTATCGTTATCCAAATTCGCATGGAATTGCGCTAACAAACTGTACCAAATGTCCGGCACCGAATACCAATAAACCGATTTTGGGATTGGAAATTCTCTCTGGTTTTAGAGAGGATCCAAATAAACCAGATTCTTATATAGATGGGCGTGTATTAGAGCCAACTTCTGGTCGTGTCTATAAAGGCAAAGGTGTTGTCACTGGCGAAGGCAAACGTTTACGTATGCGTGGTTATATGGGTGTTTCCGCACTGGGACGTACTGTGGTCTGGCTTCGTACAGATAGTGCTACGCCTTAAGTGTGATAAAAAAACCTCGAATCGATTTTCGAGGTTTTTTATGGTTAAAGTGAATGGCTAAACAGGGCATGGTAAGTTTTCGTCCTCCTGTCCAATTTTTTTAGCGGCAATCAATGCCTGTACTTTTTTACTTGGCAGCTTTTCTTTGCCAAGCGCATCATAAGTATTCACAATATTGGTGACTTCTAGTGTGGTCAGCTCGATTCCTTCTGCTGTTAAAAAAACGGAAATGACATGATGATCCACACCTGCTTTTGCGAGATCATGGATCGCCTTGATATTTTCTAAACGATAAAGATGTGCTTTTAATTCCATCGTCATAGCCCTCTCTTATTTTATTTACCTACATTGGCATAATTGGTTAAGCAATAACCGTGCACAAAATGTAAAACTCAGCCAAAAAATGTAAGTTAGGCGATATAAGGCAATGGGTTGTGTAGTTTTTATTTAAGAATAGAAAACTGTGTTGTAATTTTGTCTAAACGTCCATGTTCTGTACGCATTCAATTTGAAAAGCAGAAGATTAAGCCCAATAAAACTGTTAAAACCCATGTAAGCGTCTAAAGACAGGTTGCTTAAGTTGGCGTATGATCGATTGATTAAGAAGTCTTGCCAACAAGACCATCTAAATGACATGATGAAAGATAAGGAATACTGATGAATATTGCGGCACAGCCTCCTGTACAAGCAGATCAAACCATTTATTTAAAAGATTATCAAAAGCCAGCTTTTTTAGTTGAATCGATCAACCTGGATATTCAGGTTTATGATGACCATACCCTTGTGGACTCAACATTGGTGATGAAGCGCCAAACTACAGGTGATTTAATCCTGTTGGGTCGTGATCTTGAATTAAAATCTATTCAATTAAATGGTCAGTTGCTCAATCCAGATCAGTATCGTTTAGACAGTGAGCAGTTGGTGATCACTGATGCACCAGATCAGGTCATTATTCAAACTCAGGTCGTGATTCACCCCGAATCAAATACCCAGCTTGAAGGTCTGTATCAGGCAGGTGACTTGTTCGTGACCCAGAATGAACCTGAAGGTTTCCGTAAAATTACCTTCTATCCAGATCGCCCAGATGTACTCGCTGAATTTACCACCCGTGTAGAAGCCGATAAGAAATATCCAGTATTGCTGGCAAACGGGAACTTATTGGAAACAGGTGATGCAGGTAATGGCCGTCACTTTGCGATCTGGCAAGATCCAACAAAAAAACCAAGCTATTTATTCGCTTGTGTGATTGGTGATCTAGCGGTATTGAAAGACCGTTACACCACTTCTGAAGGCCGAGATGTGGCATTAGAAATCTATGCGATTGAAAAAGATATTCCTAAATGTCATATCGCAATGGAAGCTTTAAAGCATTCAATGCGTTGGGACGAAGAACACTATGGCCGTCCTTACGACCTCGATAACTACATGATCGTTGCGGTAAGTCAGTTCAACATGGGCGCAATGGAAAATAAAGGTTTAAATATCTTTAATACTTCATGTGTATTGGCTGATGAAGAATACACTACAGATGCTGCGATTATGAGGGTTCAGTCGGTCATTGCTCATGAATATTTCCATAACTGGACAGGTAACCGAATTACTTGTCGTGACTGGTTCCAACTGTGCTTAAAAGAAGGCTTAACGGTTTTCCGAGATCAGTCTTTCTCTGAGGATTTGCAATCTGCTGCGGTACAGCGTATTGACGACGTAGCCGTATTAAAATCGCATCAGTTCCCTGAAGATGCGGGTCCATTGTCACATCCGCCACGCCCAGACCATTTCGTCGAAATTAATAACTTCTACACGGCGACCGTGTATGAAAAAGGTGCGGAAATTAACCGCATGATGGCGACATTACTCGGTAAAGAAAAATATCGTCAGGGTACAGATGAATACTTCCGCCGTCATGACGGACAAGCGGTTACGGTTGAAGATTGGGTTGCTGCATTGAGTGCAGGTTCAGGCGTAGATCTCTCCAACTTCCTGACGTGGTACAACCAGCCAGGTACGCCAAAGCTAGAAGCCAAAGGTGAGTATGATGCGGCTGCGCAAATTTATCGTCTCAGCTTAAAACAAAGCTTAAAAGAGCATCCTAAATATCCAGACTTGAAGGCAGTGCCGATTCCTGTTGCTTTGGCGTTATTTAATGCTCATACAGGTGAGCAATACACCTTGCACAGTGCTGATCTGTTTGTTAATGATGTAAAAGATGGCGTGTATTTATTTGATCAGGATCAAGCCACCATTGAATTTACTGGTGTGACTGAACAACCTGTCGCATCATTATTACGTAATTTCTCTGCGCCTGTGAATTTGGCATTTGATTATTCTGATGAAGATCTTGCCTTCCTGATTCAGCATGAAACCAATGGTTTTAACCAGTGGCAAGCCACACAAACTTTATTGGAACGGATTTTATTAGCAGATCACAAAGCCGATATTTATATTCAGGCCATTCAAAACACCTTACCAGAGCTAGTGAATAAGGATCCTTTGTTGGCATCACGTTTATTTGATGTGCCTAGCGAGAATTATTTAGGTAGCCGTATTGATCAGGACTACGAACCTGAGCTGGTACTGGAAAAGCGCGAAGCAGTGTTGAATCGTTTAGCACGGGAATTGGGTTTATTCTGGAAAGACACTTATCTGGCCTTAGATCCGGCATTGCAAAAAGAGTTTTCTTTGGCAATGGGGGTACGTGCGCTCAAAAATATCATGTTAAATATGCTGGCACGTCAGGGTGATGATGCGGTGTTTGAGCTGGCTTATGCGCAATATCAACAAACGGGCAATATGTCTGAACGTTTAGGCGCATTACGTGTTTTGGTCTGGAATGATGCACCACAGGCGCAAGCTGCATTAGCGGATTTCTATAACCGTTTTAAAGATGAAGCCTTGTCTTTGGATCAATGGTTTACCATTCAGGCATCTAATCCAAATGCGACAGCTGAAACCATTGAATATCTCACCAAGCATGTGGATTATGATCTCGGTACACCAAACCGTATCCGTTCAGTCAGCGGTGGTCTGGCAGCCAACCCTGTGAATACGTGGAGCTTTGGTGTTGATCATTTCATTGAGTTGGCAGCTTATCTGGATGAGAAAAATCCAATCTTAGGCTCGCGTTTACTGCAAGTGCTTTCTCGCTGGTACACTTTGGCTGAACCGCAACGCACTCAAGTCCAGCAAGCGCTTAAAGCATTGCAACCGAAAGTAAAATCTAAAAATGTAGCAGAGACATTAAATAGCTTGTTAAGTATTTAATTCAAGTTTCAAATACTTTGAGAAAAGGGATGTCGTCAGGCATCCTTTTTTATTTGACAATAATAATTGTCATAAATAGTATGGAAGCGATTCGAATGCAATGGATGACTGCAATGGAAATAAAAACAATCACATTACCGACACGTCAAATCGAAGTAGAAGTTTATGTACCAGCACAGGCTTCGGAAAAAGCGCCTGCGATTTTATTATTACACGAGTTATTCGGTATCCTTGATGTATATCGGGAAGATGCCCAGGACTTGGCAGAACGTGGCTATCTGGTTTATGTGCCTAATCTGTTTAGTGGCGGTGCAGTTAAATATTGTATTCGTGCGATGGTGAGCAAAGCAGGACGCAGTAACGCAGCGGATAGTGAGGTCAATCAGGAAATCCATGTATTGCTGGATGCACTCAAAGCAGATTCACGTTCAAATGGTCGTTTAGGTATGTTAGGTCAATGCTTAACAGGTGGCTACGTGATCCAGATGGCGAAACGTGACGATATGTTGGCACCTGTGGTTTATCATCATTCTTTAGGTATTGAAGGAGCAGGGATTCCGAAAAAAGAATCTCTGGATGACGTTCGTATTTTACAGGGGCACTGGTCGAATGTAGATCCATTTTGTCCAGCAACCAAGCGTAAGCAGCTGATCCAGCAATTGGGAGATCGGGTCGAAGCCTATACCTATAATATGCCGCATGGTTTTCGTAGCGTCAGTCGTGGATTGCCTGAAGCCAAAGTGGTCTGGCAACGTACGCTTGACTTTTTTGATCGGGAATTAAAACAAAACATAATATAAATCATTGGAACAACAGGTTATTATTGATAAATATTAACTTTTAGAAATAAAAAAGTGAGGGGAAAATGTCTGATAAATACGAGTATGCAGGCTTCTGGATCCGTGTTGGCGCAGCAATTATTGATTCAATTATCGTGATTGTGGCGATGATTCCACTAACCATGATTTTTGGTGGTGGAGAAACCACGGTGGCTTCTGATGGATTCTCATCATTCCAGTTCATGTCGACCTCAGACTGGATCTGGCAAATCATCACCGCCGTCTTTTATATTTTCTGCTGGATTAAATTTGCAGGTACACCAGGTAAGCGTTTATTGCGTTTAAAAGTGCTGGATGAAAAAACCGGTGAAAATGTAACGGTTGGGCAAGGGATTATTCGCTACATTGGCTATATTCCTGCAACATTGGTATTTTTCATTGGTTTAATCTGGGTCGCTTTCGATGCCAAGAAACAGGGTTGGCACGACAAAATGGCAAAAACAGTTGTGGTAAGAGAGCTTTAATTTAGACCGAAATTTTATCATGTAATAAAAAATTCATACGATAGGACTTGTGAATCAATTCGCATGTCCTATAATGCCTTTGAATTTATTCACGGAGATCCTAAATGGGTAGTTGTTCGAGGTTCGGGTTTAATCATCGATTAAATCAAAGCGAATACTGAACAAGATAGCCTATTAGGTTGGCTATCTTGCAATGAGATAGCTTTGATATAAATTTTTTAACCCTTCTATAAAATTTTGCTGTATTCACAAAATTTATTGTATTGACTGCAACCTGTTTAGTTTCTCACCTAAAATGGGGAGAAGCCTATGTTCTTTCACGCTTCCATTCAATGGATTGCAGTTGTTCAGGTATTTGTTTTATCTGGTTTATTGCTGGCACAAAAAAGTAAGGCTGGCCCGCTGATCAATACTGATGATGTTTCGATTACAACAGCAAAGCATTGTCAGCTGGAAAGTACTTATACGCGTAATAAAGATGGCAGTTGGGGTTATCAAGTCGTGCCTGCCTGTAATCTCAATGAAAATTTAGAAATATCTTTAGGTTATCATTCGAGCAAAGATATTGATCAGATTCATGGATTTTCAGCTCAGGCCAAAACCATATTAAAACCGATGGAAAATGATTGGGCGGTTGGTTCTAGTTTATTGCTCTCACGAGATGATGTTTCGCATCATGGTGGCAAACTGGACTGGTTTTTCAATGTACCGGTGAGTTTTGAATTTTTAGATCAACGTTTAGCTATAGATACCAATATTGGTTATCAACATGCAGATGAGCAACTTGTTCGTTGGGGCGTGGCTTCAACCTATAATGTAACGGATCGGGTGGGGCTAATTCTTGAAACCTACAATCAGGATCGTCAGGCGCCGTTTTTTCAGACCGCAGTGCAGTACAGCATTATTCCCAATGTGTTAAGTCTGGAAGCCTCATTTGGTGACCGCTTACATGCAGAGAAACAGCATTGGTTTGGCTTGGGATTGAGTTTTACACCGTCATCATAATTGCAGTATTTCACATTATCCTTCATTAAAAATCATTGATAATAAAGAGGTGGAACATGCAATTAAAATTTCTGCAACATACCGATTTTTCTAATATTCTGGATACTTTAATCAGTCTTTCTGTGGCATTTGTTTTAGGTGCCTTGATCGGTTTTGAACGTCAGTATCGGCAGCGTACAGCAGGGCTACGCACCAATGTTTTAGTAGCAGTGGGTGCTGCTATCTTTGTAGATATTGCAATTAATCTGACGGGTGCCGATGGTGCGGTTCGGGTAATTGCCTATGTGGTTTCGGGTATTGGTTTCTTGGGCGCAGGTGTGATTATGCGTCAGGAAGGTAATATTCATGGTCTCAATACCGCGGCGACTTTGTGGTGCTCAGCAGCAGTTGGAGCATCCGCTGGGGCAGATCTGGTGATTGAAGCGATATTGGCAACCTTATTTATTTTAGCGGCAAATACATTGCTGCGACCTATCGTACATGCTATTGACCGTCGTCCGTTGGATGATGATACTGAGGTCATGCATGTGATTTATATTATTTGTGATCGTAGTCACAGCAAAGCTGTCATGGATGAGCTGAATCTGACCTTGAAGCATCATAATTATCCTGCCAAAGATATTGATGTCACGCCTTTTGGTGAGAAGGAAGTGGAAATTGAAGTTACGCTCATTGCCACCTCAATTGAAGCGGAAGAAGCTCAACATATCATTAACCACCTCAATGCCATGCCTCAGGTTCGTCAGGCATTCTGGGACAAAAATACAATAAATTAAGTTTAGGAAAATCGTTTCCTAAATGATTGAATTGGGATGCATTGTCCTAAAAATGATATATATGGCCTTAATTGTTTCACCTAAAATGAAACCAGCATGATAACAATGAGAACAGTATGAGTTCAGAAGCACATTCAATCAGTTTAATTGCACCAGTGGTTTTGCTGGCTGCGGCTGTGGTTGCCGTCCCGATTTTTAAACGCATCGGATTAGGTTCGGTACTGGGATATTTGATTGCAGGATTGATTATTGGCCCATTCGGGTTTGCATTCTTCCACGATTCAGCCTCGATTTTGCATATTGCAGAACTGGGTATTGTGATGTACCTGTTTGTGATCGGGCTGGAAATGCAGCCTTCCCATCTCTGGAGTTTAAGACGGGAAATTTTTGGCTTGGGCACCTTGCAGATCGTGGCGTGTGGTCTGGCTTTAACTGGTGTCGGTCTGCTATTTGGTTTTAGCTGGCAGGTGGCTTTTATTGGTGCTGCCGGATTTGTACTGACTTCGACTGCCATTGTGATGCAATTATTGGGGGATCGGGGCGATATTACCCAGCCACATGGTCAGAAGATTGTCGCTATTTTATTATTTGAAGATTTATTGATTGTTCCATTACTTGCAATTGTTGCCTTTATGGCGCCGAATCATGTGGTCGAAAGTACTTCTACGCGTCTTGAAAGTATCGGCATTGGTTTAATTGCAATCGCGGGTTTGATTGCTGCGGGTTATTGGCTATTAAATCCTTTGTTCAGGTTGCTTGCTGTTGCAAAAGCACGTGAAGTGATGACTGCCGCTGCACTTCTGGTGGTTTTAGGCGCTGCATTGTTGATGCAAGTGAGTGGACTGTCTATGGCGATGGGGGCGTTCCTCGCAGGCGTATTATTATCAGAATCAACCTTTAGACATCAGATTGAAGCCGATATTGAACCTTTCCGTGGATTATTACTGGGCTTGTTCTTCCTCGGCGTCGGGATGTCTCTCGATTTATCTGTGGTTGCACAAAACTGGCAACTGATCATCAGTGGTGTTCTCGCCATGATGTTTGCCAAGGCGCTCATGATTTATATCGTTGCGCGTGTAACCAAAAGCCCACATACCGAAGCTTTAGATCGCGCGTTGCTGATGGCACAAGGGGGAGAATTTGCGTTTGTTCTCTTTGCTGCTGCAGTTAGTGCTCAGGTAATTGATAACACGGTCAAGTCTAATTTGACCGCGATTGTCGTGCTTTCTATGGTGCTGACTCCGATCGTGGGAATTCTTTTTAAACGTTTCACTGAAACCAAAGACCAGATTAATCTGGACAATGTCACTGTTGCCGAAGGCTTGAGTGGTAGTATTTTAATGATTGGCTTTGGTCGTTTTGGTCAGGTTACCAGTCAGCTGTTACTGGCACGTGGTGTTGATGTGACCATTATTGATAATGATATCGACATGATTCAAAACGCAGAGAAATTTGGTTTTAAAATTTATTATGGCGATGGCTGCCGTCTGGATATTCTGCATGCATCTGGTGCTGCGACAGCACAAGCCATTGTTGTCTGCGTGGATAGTAAGGAAACTACCAACCGTATTGTCGAACTGGTGACCCATGAATTCCCACTCGCCAAGCTGCTGGTTCGTTCTTATGACCGTGAACATTCACTTTATCTCGTGAAACAGAAAGTGGATTATATGATCCGTGAAACCTTTGAATCTGCAATCAAGTTTGGTGGCGTGATTCTGCAAGAGTTAGGGGTTGAGCAAGATGAAGTACAACGTATTACTGATGAAATTCGTGACCGTGACGAAGAACGTTTTGAAACTGAAATTGCCGCAGATGATGTGTATGCAGGGGTGGGTTTACAATATACCCATACGCATCCACGGCCAACAGCACCATTGATTCGCCCTAAACAGACAGGACGTATTTTAAATGAAGAAGAAACGCAAAAAGATTTAGAAGAAAAATAGCGATCATTGCGATTCAAGATTTTTCGGCCCTCATTTTGATGAGGGCTTTTTATTTTAAAAGTTAGATATAAATTAAATGAAATATCGAGAAAATAGCAGGTTGCATTAAGATAGCGTTGAGGTCGCTAGTCTTAAACCAAAGCCAAAGAATAAAATACCCACCAGACAAATGCCGCTGGCTGCCAATTTATAATTATGTTTGAAGAAGCCTGCGAGTTTGATACCTGAAAAAATTAATGCAGTCAGATAACTAAAACTGACTATTTGTAAGATGATAGCCAGAATTAAAAAGCTTAAAGCAGGATAGGCATAGCTTGGCTCGACAAACTGCACGAAGAAGGACAGGAAGAACAAGATCGCTTTCGGATTGAGTAGGCTAATGCTTAAAGCGGTGCGGTAAGGATGGATCTGGTCTAAATTTGGTAGTGCTGCCAGTTCAGCATGATGTGGCGGCTTGTTCCATGTCTGATAAGCGCCTTGTAGTAATTTAAAACCTAAATAGGCCAGATAACATGCGCCTGTTAATTTTAAAATTACAAACAAGATCGGGAAGGCTTTCAACAAAGAGGCTGCACCTAGCACTGTACAGAGAATTAAAATAAAGTCGCCTGTAAAGACACCACATGCCGCCGCATAGCCTGTGCGGATGCCATAACGTGATGCCACAGACATCACATATAATGAGTTGGGGCCAGGTAATAACACAATTAAGATTGTACCAATAATATAAGTGGTTAAATCTGTTATACCAAACACGATAGAAACTCATTAAAAAACCGATTTTCGCTAATATAGCAAAAATCGGTTTTTATTGGTGAAAATTCGACTAATTATGGTTTGATTTCAGCATCAATTCCAAAAGATTGGCGCAGCAATAAACTCAGTTGATCACGCGCCTTGATAAAGCCGTCGATACCACCTTGCAGTAACTGGAATGCCATCAAATCCTGTTCAAGTTCAGCCTTAAAGCTTTCTTTGCTTTGAGCGGGACGATCAATTTTTTCAGCTTGCTGGGCTGACTCAATACTCAATTGGGCTTCAACATTTTGTTGATCCTGTTCCAGTTGAGCCAACAGGTTTGGTGCAATCGTCAGTAAATCACAACCTGCCAGACCCAATACCTGAGCTGTACTGCGGAAGCTGGCACCCATCACTTGAGTTGTGATGCCTTGCTGTTTGTAATAATTGTAGATTTTCTTGACCGAAAGGACACCTGGATCTTTGGTAATTGGATATTGCTCAACACCTTCAGCCTTTTTGTACCAGTCAAGAATACGACCTACAAAAGGTGAGATCAGCGTAACTTTTGCATCTGCACAGGCTTGTGCCTGATGTAAACCAAATAGCAAGGTGAGGTTACACGGGATACCTTCGGCTTCAAGCACTTTCGCAGCCTGAATACCTTCCCATGTTGAAGCAATCTTGATCAGGATACGCGATTGTTCAATGCCATAACCTTGATATAACTTAGATAATTCGCGTGCTTTGGCAATGGTCGCTTCCGTATCATAAGACAAAGAAGCATCGACTTCAGTTGAAACCCGACCTTCAATGAGTTTTAAAATTTCAACACCGAATTTTACAGTTAAAATATCAATCGTGCGCTCGATTAACTCGTCGCTTTGATAACCTTCTTGTTTTGCTTGAGTATAGGCATCTTCAATCAACGCTCTGCTTTCTGGTAATTCCGCAGCCGCAGTGATGAGTGAAGGGTTAGTTGTTGCATCAAGTGGACGAAATTTTTCAATTGCTTCTAGGTCACTACTATCGGCAACAACGGTTGTTAAATCTTTTAATTGATGTAAGGCAGTCTGAGTCATTGATATAGCGTTCTTACTTAAACATATTATTGGTAATTTCTTTTATAGCATACTCTGCATAAAAGCAAAGCATCGCTTTTGTTGATGGAGTTATTCCTTAAAGTTATCTTTTATTACTTCATGTGTTGACGTTGTTTACGAATATGATCTATCAGGAATCTCGCTGCTGCACCCAGTTCACTTTCTCGACTCCAGACCAGATCGACGTAGTATTCAAATTTCGGTGTGAAATCATAAAGATCCAGAATTTTTAATTTTTTACGTAATTCAGGATTTTCATTAAACATTTCTAAAGGTAAAACGCCCCAACCCAAATTGCGAACGATCATCATACACGCGGAGTGATGATTGTCTGTTCGCCAATAATCTTTTGAGTAAAGCAATTCTGGTCGAATGGTATTGTCACGACTGCCGACCACAATCTGACGGGTCTGAACCATTTGCTCAAATGAAACCTTGTCTAGTTTGGCCAAAGGATTACTTTTTGCAATCACGGGAACAAGCGCTTCACTTTTTAACTCTACAAACTGTTCGCGACTATCTAGTTGTTCCCGTTCAAACATCAGGGCGAGCTGCGCGGTTTGATCAAGTAACATTTGCAGCGCATCTTCTTGCGGTGCTGAAACGACATTGAGTGACAGGCTCGGAAAATGTTGATCGAGCAGGGTGATGTAATCTGTCCAGTTGGTATGGAGCAGTTCTGAGACGACCACAATATTTAAAGTGGATTCCAAACCTGTACTTAACGCGTGGGCATGCTGTTTCCATTGATTCATTTCGATCAATAATTGCTGGGTTTTTTCGTATAAAACCCATGCTTCGGCGGTCGGGGTTGGTTCTCGTCCGATCCGCTCAAATAGTTTCAGATTGAGATCGATTTCCAGATTGGCAATCGACATACTGACTGCTGAAGGTACTTTGCCTAATTTACGGGCAGCAGCAGAAAAGGAGCCTGTTTCAATGACCGTCTGAAACATGAGGAGTTGTTCTTGGTTAATATTCATTTGTCAAAAAAACTGAAAGAATCTGATTGGATTAATCAATATTATAAAAATAAAATGGCAACTATCCAAACAAGAGAGTGTTACAAAAATGTTGATTTCCAAAAGAAGACTCGTTCATGCGATCAGCTATGAAGTGATTTTATTGGTCATCATCGCTATTGCGTTAAGTTTTATTTTTAGTATGCCACTAGAAGTAACGGGTGTTTTAGGTACGATCATGGCGGTGATTTCTGTATTCTGGAATATGATTTTCAACCATTACTTTGAAAAAGTGGAGCAGAAATATCATTGGGAACGAACGGTTCCTGTGCGTATTCTGCATGCGATCGGATTTGAAGGCGGCTTGATGCTGGCGACCATTCCAATCATTGCTTATTTAATGAAAATGACAATTATTGAAGCAATTATTTTAGACTTCGGTTTGACGATGTGTATTCTGGTTTATACATTCATCTTCCAATGGTGCTATGACATGATTGAAGGACGTTTCTTTCCGAATGCCAAACTTGCATCATAATTTATAATAAAGATGGATGAAGAAGCACTTTCCATAATCTGATGGAAAGTGCTTTTTTTATTGTCTGTAATTCATTTAATGTGATGATAGGTTGAGAAAATAGCCTAAGTAAGTTGAATCCTTTAATGCAAACAAAATTATGATTTCACAGGAACATAAAAATGTCTAAGACAAAGAAAATGAACTGATCTTGTTTTAGACTTAAAAGTAGAGATTTTTATGACTTTTAAAGCGCTTTTTATTGAGATTCATTATGGTGAGTACCCTAAAGAAATCATCGCCAAAAAAATTAATGAATATATAGAAAACAATGAAATTATAGAGATGGATTTTTTTGAACTATTAGATACTAGGGTAGATCAGAAAGCTTTACTATTTGAACTGATTCAAGCAACAGATCCCAGTTTTTCAGTAGATTGTGTTGAGGCAGAAGTTTTAGCTGCTCATTACTTCCTAAATATTCTTGCGCGTTACCAAGTTGGTGAAATACGTCCTTTTGAATTATGTGAAATTTTTAACAATATAGAGGCGGGTTTTATGGGGGCTCCACGTCATCTTGATGAGAAAATTGTATATTATCCCTCATGGCTAGGTTATTTATATGGTGCTTGTGACTGGTGTGATGAAACATGGACACTTGAAGATATTCCTCATCTTCTTATCGAAGTAGAAAAGCAAATTCAGAACATTAAAGATTGGTTATCAAATCCTGTTTTTAAATAATAGTGACTTTGATAGCAATTCTATTTGATCTACTGCATAGACAATTTTGCATTAACGATAAGCCAAAAAATTCCTATTCATAAAAAACATCATGCTAAAATAGGGAACTTATCTTTTTAGATTGCATGATTTTCTCTATGTTCCAACAAGAAATCTCTCAATTAAACCTACAACAATTTAAAGCGGGTGAAAAACGCTGGATCGGTTCCTTGTTGGGATCATCGGCTGCATTATTATTCAAAGAAATTGCAACCCAAAGCTCGAATCTCTACGTCATTGTGGCTCGGAATAATCAGCACCTTGCTCAGTTGGAAAGTGAGCTTGAGTTTTATGGCATTAAACCAACGATTTTTCCTGATTGGGAAATTTTGCCTTATGACCGTTTGTCTCCGCATCAGGATATTGTGTCTGAGCGTTTGGCCATTTTATCGCATATGCCGCAAAAGGGCATTCTACTGATTTCGGCGAGTACGTTAGCACAGCGTGTTGCACCTTATTCATGGGTGGTGGGGGAACACTTTGATATTAAGGTTGGGCAAAAACTAGATTTAGAAGTACAAAAAAAGCAGTTGGTACAAGCGGGTTATCGTTTGGTGGATACGGTTTATGATCACGGCGAATTTGCTGTTCGCGGTAGTATCATGGATATTTTTGCTTCTGGACAAGATCAGCCGATTCGGATTGACTTATTTGATGATGAAATTGAAAGCTTAAAATTCTTTGATCCAGAAACTCAACGTACGACAGAATCATTAAAAAACTTCACGGTTTTACCTGCGAAAGAATTTCCTTTGAAAGAAGGGCGTTCTATTTTCAGAGACCGTTATGCGGAAAGTTTTCCAACGGCAAATCCAAAGAAAAATCCAATTTATCAGGATGTACTTGAAGGTATTTCGACACCTGGATTGGAATTTTATCTGCCATTATTCTTTGATAAGAAGGTAATGGAAGCGCAAAGTATGTTCACGACATACTTACCAAAGAATTGCGTTGTCATTACAAATAACGAGATTGAAGACGAATTAATCAATTTCTGGAAAGAAGTTGTACGTCGTTATGAAGATCGTCGTCATAACATTGATCAACCGATTCTGCCGCCTGAAGAACTGTTCTTGATGCCCAATCATGTGTTACAGGCACTGAATCAGTTTCCAAGAATTGTGGCTTCAGCAGAGGCATTTGAAGCTAAAGCGGGTGTGTTAAATCTTGCCGCTGAGCAACCACCAAAATTGCCTGTTGATCCCAAAAAGGAACAACCTTTCGAAGCAGTTAAACACTATATTGATCAGGTTAAACATCCTGTCTTGTTGGTGGCAGAGAGTGCAGGTCGCCGTGAGACCTTAAAAGATGCGTTGCGTGGTGTATTGGGCGAAATTCAGAATGTAGAGAGTTTTGCTCAATTCCAGAAAGATAAATTACAAGTCGCGATTACCAGTGCGCCTTTAGACCGTGGTTTGTTGCTTACAGATCAGTTATCGGTCATTTCAGAAAATCAGCTGTACGAACATCGGGTGGTACAACGTCGCCGTAAGCGTCAGCAGGAAGTTTCTGAAGAATTTCTTATTCGCAGCTTAACTGAGCTGAGTATTGGCGCGCCTGTCGTGCATATTGATCATGGTGTTGGGCGTTATGCAGGTTTGGTGACGCTAGAAATCGATGAGCAGAACCATGAGTTTTTACAACTAGATTATGCTGATGGCGCAAAAGTCTACGTTCCTGTTACCAATTTACATTTAATCAGCCGCTATAGTGGTGGTGATCCAGATCTGGCGCCCTTACATAAGCTGGGTACAGACACATGGAGCAAAGCAAAACGTAAGGCTTTGGAGCAGATTCATGATGTGGCGGCGGAATTACTGCATATTCAGGCGCGTCGCCAGTCTAAACCCGGCTTTGCTTTTGAACTTGATCATACGGGTTATATGCAATTTGCCAGCGGTTTTGCCTATGAAGAAACGCTGGATCAGGCCAATGCGATTGAAGCGACCATTCATGATATGCAGCTAGCCAAACCGATGGATCGCTTGGTGTGTGGTGATGTTGGTTTTGGTAAAACAGAAGTGGCGATGCGTGCGGCATTTGTTGCCGTGCAGAATAATAAACAGGTGGCTGTGTTAGTTCCAACCACCTTATTGGCTCAGCAACATTTTGAGTCCTTTAAAGACCGTTTTGCGGATACAGCAGTACGTATCGAAGTGTTGTCTCGATTCGGTAGTAATAAAGCCCATTTAAAAATCATTGAAGATTTGGCCGAAGGTAAGGTCGATATTGTGGTCGGGACGCACAAAATTTTGCAAGAGAACGTGCAATTTAAAAATCTTGGTCTGATGATTGTCGACGAAGAGCATCGTTTTGGCGTGCGTGACAAAGAGCGAATCAAGGCGCTACGTGCTGATGTGGATATGCTGACGCTGACAGCGACACCGATTCCGCGTACCTTGAATATGGCTTTCTCTGGCATGCGTGATCTCTCGATTATTGCTACGCCGCCAGCACGTCGTTTAGCGGTGAAAACTTTTGTTCAGGAACATACCGATGATTCGGTGAAAGAGGCAATTCTGCGTGAATTGTTACGTGGTGGGCAGGTGTACTTCTTGCACAATGAAGTTGATACCATCGAACGGACTGCGGAAAATATACGTCATCTGGTGCCTGAAGCACGTGTTGCGGTAGCACATGGACAAATGCGCGAACGTGAACTTGAGCAGGTGATGCAGCAGTTCTATCATAAGGAATATAACGTATTGGTGTGCTCGACTATTATCGAGACCGGTATTGATGTACCGAATGCCAATACCATTATTATCGAACGTGCAGATAAGCTAGGCCTCGCACAATTACACCAGTTGCGTGGTCGGGTTGGGCGTTCACATCATCAAGCCTATGCCTATTTGTTGGTTCCGTCGATTAAGCATCTAAAAGGTGATGCTGAAAAACGTCTGGATGCCATTCAACGTGCTTCAACGCTCGGTGCTGGCTTTATGCTGGCTACAGAGGATCTGGAAATTCGAGGCGCGGGTGAGTTGCTCGGTGAGCAGCAAAGCGGTTCTATGCAGGCAATCGGGTATAGCCTGTATATGGAAATGCTTGAGAAGGCGACCAAAGCAATTCAGAAAGGTAAAACCCCAAACTTTGATGCACCATTGTCATTAACGGCTGAAATTAATTTACATATGCCAGCATTGATTCCAGATGATTATCTGGGTGACGTACATCAGCGCCTGTTGTTCTATAAGCGCATTAGTAATACCGATAGTCAGGAGAAGCTCGACAATATTCGTATGGAGCTGATTGATCGTTTTGGTATTCCGCCACAACCTGTGAAACAGCTATTTAGCGTTCATCAGTTGCGTTTAAAGGCAGAACAACTGGGCATCACCAAGATTGATATCAATAGTAATGGCGGTTATATCGAGTTTTCTCCAGATACACCTGTACAGGCGATCAGTATCATTCAACTGATGCAAAAGCAGCCAACGTATTACCGGATGGAAGGCGGGCAACGCTTGAAAGTCATGGTTCAACTGGCTGAGTATGACAAACGAATCCAGTTCATTATTGACCTGCTCAACAAGCTGGTGAGTGAGTTGAATTAGTGCCTTGAAAATTGATAATTGAGTGTTAATTGAGCAAGTTTGGTTTTTTGCAAGATCGCGATATGTTTTTGATCAGATGTTCCTGCAATAAATGAGGAAAATCATTGTTATTTGTAAGCAAACGGGTGACTAATAATATTCACATCAAAACTGATGTGATAGTATTGATCATCATTATTCTGCATCATTTATAAAGATATGTTTAGTTTGCATCCACAACTTGCTCAAGATACATTTTTTGTAGGCGACTTTCCGCTTTCAACATGTCGTTTAATGAATGATATGCAATTTCCTTGGCTAATCCTTGTACCTCGTGTGCCAGGCGTTACAGAACTATATGAATTAAGCCAAGCAGATCAAGAACAATTTTTACGTGAATCAAGCTGGTTATCAAGCCAACTTTCACGTGTGTTCCGTGCAGACAAGATGAATGTGGCAGCACTAGGGAACGTCGTTCCTCAGCTTCATTTCCATCATGTTGTACGTTATCAAAACGATGTGGCATGGCCGAAACCAGTATGGGGAACGCCAGCAGTACCATACAGTAATGATGTACTCGCGCATATGCGTCAAACATTGATGCTTGCGCTACGCGGTCAAGGTGACATGCCATTTGACTGGCGCATGGACTGATCCAGAAAATAGAATAAAAAACAGTATTCTATAATAAGAAAAGGAGGACAGAGTGCCACTAGATAGGTTGATTGATAAAGAACCTAGACAGTTCGCTTATTTCCATCGTTTGATGGGATACTCGATTCTGTCACTGATTTTGGTAATTTATACATTTACCTCTACCAGTGCTAGCTATCAGCTCTATCTCCTTCCATTATTACTGGCTTATTTTCTATTTTGTCCCCGTTTAGAAAAATGGCTGCAATATAAATTTGATAAAAAAATAGAAAAAAACGTTCTATTTGCCAATGAAGCCATCATTATTGCGCTTGTTCTTGCCGCATTACATTTAAGTTTAGTGCCGACATTTACGATCTTATTTGCATTGCTCTATGTCGGTCTGAACAATAAAATTTCCTTGCCTGTCTCATGTCTGATCGGATTGATTGGTGTAATTACATTCTACTTTAGTACCTATATTATTTTCGGTACAGAAGAGTATTTTGAACCGACCAATCCTGAATTGACCGTTGTCAGTTTGCTCGGCTTGATGATGTTTATCGTGATTGGTAACTATTATCAGCATCGTCGCCTGAATATTCTCGGGCAGCAACGCCAGCATTATCATAATCAGATGACTCGCTATATTGCTTTCGCAAACCAGCTCAGTCGCTACGCGCCGCTGCAATTATGGCAATCGATTATGCGTGGCGAAGCTGAAGCAAAAATTGAATATAAGCGTAAAAAACTCACGATTTTCTTCTCCGATATTCAAGGTTTTACGGAACTTTCAGAAACACTCATCCCAGACGATTTAGCCTTCTTGCTGAACGATTACTTGAGTCATATGACTGAGATTGCCAAGCAGTATGAAGCGACAGTCGATAAGTTTATGGGCGATGCGATTCTTATTTTCTTTGGTGATCCAAATTCGCAAGGCGTTGAACAAGATGCAAAATCTTGTGTGGAAATGGCGATTGCGATGCGTCAACAAATGAAATTGTTGCGTGAGCGCTGGAAGAAAATGGGCTATCCAGCCTTGCATATCCGCATGGGAATTAGTACGGGTTATTGTCACGTAGGTAATTATGGCGCTTCACATCGAATGGCCTATACCATTGTTGGGCGTGATGTGAATTTGGCTGCACGTTTGCAGTCTGCTGCTGAAGTTGATGAAATCCTGATTGCCGACGACACACATCAACTGATTAAAAATGAGTTTTTATGTGTGCCGAAAGTGCCGATTTATTTAAAAGGTATTCAAGGCCCAGTGAAAACCTGGCAGGTGATGGAAAAATTCACAGGCAAAAAATCTGATACGCAACAATGGTTTGATTTTGATTATAAAGGCTTCCATTTGGTTCTCAATCTGGAAGAAGTACAAAACTATGAATACCCAGAACTGGTCGAGATTCTGGAAAACATGGTTCAACGTATCAAAACCCAGCAAAAGATTACCAATGCGCAGGGCATTCCTAAACTCACTTTAGATGATGAAGTGAGATAGACAACTCAATACTCAATGTTGAGTATGACGATTCTGATGTTCATGTAACTCATATAAATGATCAAATTCTAAAGCGAGTGCTGCCAGCGTGGTGGATTTTAGCTGTCGGGTTAAAATGTGCTGTGCATCCTGAATGGCCTGATCTAAAGCGGCGTTTACCACACGCTCAACTAAGCACTCTGGACTCTCTCTTTCATTGCCTATCGCAAAAATAGTGGGTTCACCCACAGCTTGATAAATATCCCACAAGGTAATTTTTTCTAAATCTCCAGTTAGCTGCCAGCCACCACCAGCGCCTTTTTCTGAATGGACAAATCCAGCTTTCTTTAACCCCGACATGGTCCGTCTGACCACGACAGGGTTGGTTGATAGCATTTGTGCGATTTCATCTGAGGTAAAAGTCTTATGTTGTCTGGCCATGTGTAAAAGCACATGCAGCATTCGGGAAAGTTTACTGTCAGTACGCATTTGATCAATCCAAACAAAATAAGAGAATAGTTTTAAATGTAACATCAAAAGTTGCAAATTAAAATAAAAAGTATTAATGTAACTTTAAAAGTTACATATAAATGGTGAATCCTATGCAATATGATGTTGCGATTATTGGTGGAAGTTATGCAGGTTTGGCTGCGGCAATGCCATTGGCGAGAGCACGTAGAAAAGTGGTTATTATTGATGCTGGACAACGCAGAAATCGCTTTGCCGAGTATTCACATGGTTTTCTAACTCAGGATGGAACGCAGGCGAGTGAAATTGCGCAAATTGCGAAGCAGCAAGTTTTGTCTTATAAGACTGTGGATTGGCAGAATGGCAATGTAAAGCGCGTAGAAAAAATTGAAGAGGGCTTTGCGGTATGTATTGATGCGACACATTCAATTACGGCCAAGCGCCTGATTATTGCTGCTGGTATTACAGATCAATTGCCTGATATTGCTGGTCTGGCGGAACGCTGGGGCAAGTCAGTATTTCATTGTCCTTATTGCCATGGTTATGAATTGAATCAAGGCAAAATTGGCATCATTGCCAGCTCAGAACATGCTGCTCATTTAGCGATGATGCTCCCAGATTGGGGTGAAACGACACTTTTCTTGAATGATTATCCTGTGGATGCTGAATTATTTGAGCAATTAAAGGCTCGTGGCGTTGTCATTGAACAGCGACTGATTCAGGAAATTATGGGGCAGAGTGATGTTTTGCTTGCTGATGGCACTGTGATTCAACTGGCTGGTATTTTTGCAACGACCAAATGCACCATTGCTCAAGAGTGGATTTTTAAGCTGGGTTGTGAAATTGAACAGAGTGCGATGGGAGAAGCCATTAAAACCAATGCAATGAAGGAAACATCTGTGACAGGAATTTTTGCCTGTGGAGATGTTGCACGTTTAGGCGGCTCAGTCTCTTTAGCAGTCGGTGATGGTACTATGGCAGGCGTCGCTGCGCATCGTTCTTTAATTTTTGCTTAACCATAAAAAAGCTAGAGATTTACTCTAGCTTTTTTGCGTTTTGGATGAACCACTCAGCTTAATGATTTTCTGAAGCATGGTTGATAGTGTATTTAGGAATCTCGATTTCTAAATCTTCATCTACAATTTTCACTTGGCAAGACAAGCGTGAGTCAGGCTCTAAACCCCAAGCACGATCCAGTAAGTCTGCTTCAACGTCATTCATCTCATCTAAGCTGTCAAAACCTTTACGAACAACCACATGGCAGGTCGTACATGCTGCAGACATATCGCAAGCATGTTCAATTTTGATGCCTTGTTTTAATAAACTTTGGCATAAATTGGCGTTCTGTTCGACTTCAAATTCTGCACCTTCAGGGCAAATTTGTGCATGAGGAAGAACTTTAATACGTGGCATATTGATCACCTATACCTTTAATTTGAGTTTGACCAATCTTCAAGTTTCGTACCTTTTAAGGCATGGTCAATATGTCGGTTCATGCGAAGCGCAGCAAAGGCATCGCTGTGAATTTTAAGTTGCTGAACAGCATGTTCAATCGCTGCAAGGTCATCCGTTTTAAGACGAGCTTTTAACGCTTCAGCGGCAAGAATTAAGTCGCGAGCCTGTTGCTGAGAAAGTAAATCTGTATCCGCTTTCAAAGCTTGCTCTAAGGCTTCTAGCTCACGTTGTGCTTCAACTTTGGTTTCTTGCAAGTGGCGAAGCTGTTTGTCTTCTTCCGCATGCTGGAAACCTTCTACCAGTAAACGTTCAGTATCTGATGCTGATAAGCCATACGACGGTTTGATGTCGATTTTGGCTTGCACACCAGAGGTAGTTTCTTTCGCAGAGACAGTAAGTAAGCCATCAGCATCCACTTGGAATGTCACTTCAATACGTGCTTGGCCCGCAGTCATTGGAGGAATGCCATGTAAGACAAAGCGACCTAATGAGCGACAATGCTCAACCAGATCACGCTCACCTTGAACCACATGGATCAACATGGCAGTTTGACCATCTTGATAGGTGGTAAACTCTTGACGGCGTGCAACAGGAATGGCTGTATTACGTGAAACCAGACGTTCAACCAAACCGCCCATGGTCTCTAAACCAAGAGAGAGTGGCGTCACATCCAGTAATAATGAACCATCTTGGCTATTGCCAATGAGCTGGTTGGCGGTAATTGATGCGCCAATTGCAACGACTTCATCTGGGTTAATGGTACATAGCGGTTCACGTTCAAATAGGTCACGTACAGCTTTTTGTACAGCGTAAGAACGTGTTGAACCACCCACAAGGACTACGTGCTCAATTTCATCGAGTTCAAGTTTGGCATCGCGTAATACACGTTTGCAGACACTCATTGTTTTGTCGAGTGCGACTTGAATAATCGATTCAAAAGTAGGGCGGTCGAGTGTTAAGCGATCATCCAGTAATTTTAATTCGGCAGATTCGTGATCTGTTAAATGTTCTTTGGCTTGACGTGCAGCAACAACGAATACCGCATATTCTTCATCGCTTAATGTTTCAATATTGAGCTGCTTTTTAGCCCATTTTACGATTAAGCGATCAAGGTCATCTCCACCCAGTGCAGTATGTCCGCCTGTAGCGAGGACTTCAAATACACCTTGTGAAAAACGCAAGATTGAGACGTCAAACGTACCACCACCTAAATCGTAAATCACATAGTTGCGGTCTGTACTGAGATTTGTCTCTTGATCCAGACCATATGCAACCGCAGCGGCTGTTGGCTCATTCAATAAGCGTAAAACATTAAGACCAGCAAGTTGTGCTGCATCACGTGTTGCCTGACGTTGTGCTTCATCGAAATAAGCAGGAACGGTAATCACAGCGCCATTCACAGGATTATTCAGACTTGCTTCAGCACGATCTTTTAATTGTTTTAAGATCTCAGCAGAAATTTCGACAGGTGTTTTACGTCCGGCAGCCGTTTCAAATGCTGGCATTTCATTTTCTGCGCCAACAAGTGTATAGGGATGCTGGAATTTAATATCAGCTTGTGAACGACCCATAAAGCGTTTCACAGAAACAACCGTGTTTTTGGGGTCAGTCATCATAAATGGTTTGGCTTCATAACCAAACGTTGTCAAATCTTTTGCGTAATGAACAATAGATGGGAGTAGAACTCGATCTTTGTCATCATGTAGAACTTTCGGTTTTCCCGATAGCACTGTCGCCACTAAAGAGTGGGTTGTCCCTAAGTCAATCCCGATCGCAATACGATGTTCGTGCGGTGCGGTAGATTGACCTGGTTCAGCAATTTGCAAAAGCGCCATGCGTACGGTATCCCTTGAAAATAATCGGTAACAGCGGATTAAAAATCATCGTCTAGATCGAAGCTGTCTTCTTCGTCCAGCATACGATCTTCAGCTTTATCAATATCATTCATGACACGTTGGAAAAAGCGTAGCTTACGAACAGTATCACGTGCCTCAGCCCAGTCTTCATCCGCATAATCGAGTTTGAACTCGCGAACTAAACTATCAATCCATTGCTGAATTTCAACTTTTAATGTGCGAAGTTGCTCGGTTGAGGTGGCTTCGTCAAGTTGCTCACGCATTTCAAGTGCGGATTGCAAAAACTCAAAATCGTTGATGGACTGATCAAGATGATGATCTTGTTTTTTAAGGGCAAGCAGATAGGCAGCACGACTATCAACCAGTGATAATACTTTATAAGCCTGATTGATTTCGCTTGACTTGATCAGCGCCTGATCCTTGTCACTAGCTTTATCTGGGTGATATTGCTGTTGCAAACTTAAAAACTGTTTTTTTAAAGCTGCTAAATCTATATCGAGTGCTTCTGGTAATTGGAACAACTCAAAATGATTCATGGGAGATGGATTCCGCTATTGATAAATACGTTAAAACAGTGCGGAACACACTGTTTTGACGAAAAGAAAGAGAGTAGTGGTTGAGATTAAACAGTGAATGATTCACCGCAACCACATTCACCTTTTTGGTTTGGGTTGTTAAACTCAAAGCCTTCATTGAGACCATTTTTAACATAGTCCATCTCTAAACCATTGAGATAAACCAAGCTTTTAGGGTCTACAAAGACTTTAACGCCGAGTTGTTCAAATACTTGATCGTGTGTGTCGATATCATCAACAAACTCAAGTACATAAGCCAATCCGGAACAACCCGAAGTTTTCACACCAATACGAATGCCTTCACCCTTACCTCGGTTTTGCAGGTAATTGCTGATGTGAGTCGCAGCATTTTCAGTTAAATGGATCATGAAAACTCCAATGTTATTTCGGTCATCAATTAAGCTTTCGCTTTCTTACCACGATAGTCTTCAATCGCAGCTTTGATTGCATCTTCAGCCAATACAGAGCAGTGTACTTTTACTGGTGGAAGTGCAAGCTCAGTTGCGATATCAATGTTTTTGATCGCTTGAGCTTCATCAAGTGTTTTGCCTTTTAACCATTCGGTTACAAGTGAACTTGATGCGATTGCAGAACCACAGCCATAAGTTTTGAAGCGAGCTTCTTCAATTACGCCATTGTCATCGACTTGAATTTGTAAACGCATGACGTCGCCACAAGCAGGTGCACCGACCATACCTGTACCTACATTTTCTGCATTCTTGTCTAAAACACCAACATTACGAGGGTTTTCGTAATGATCAATTACCTTTTCGCTATAAGCCATGTCGCTTCTCCAAACCTCGGGGTCAGCCTAATATTAATATGAGGGTTAAAACATACTTTTCAATGAAGTGCTCAAAAGAGCACCTTATGAATTAGTGTTCAGCCCATTCAACTGTTGAAAGGTCGATACCTTCTTTGTACATATCCCAAAGCGGAGAAAGTTCACGTAATTTCTCAACAGCAGCTTTGGTAATTGTTAACACGTAATCAATATCTGCTTCAGTGGTGTATTTACCAAAACTGAAACGGATTGAACTATGTGCCAACTCGTCAGATAAACCTAAAGCACGTAATACATATGACGGCTCTAAAGTTGCAGATGTACATGCTGAACCACTTGAAACAGCTGCATCTTTCAATGCCATCATCAGTGACTCACCTTCAACGAAGTTGAAGCTGACATTTAGATAGTTTGCAACGTTTTGTGTTGGGTGACCATTCAAGAACACTTGTTCAAGGTCTTGTAAGCCATTCCAAAGCTTGTCGCGTAACTTGCGAATGCGCTCTTGTTCTGCTTGCATGGTTTTGCCAGCAATTTCAAAAGCTTCGCCCATACCCACAATTTGATGAGTCGCTAAAGTACCAGAACGCATACCGCGCTCATGGCCGCCACCGTGCATTTGTGCTTTTAAGCGAACACGTGGGCTACGGCGAACGTAAAGGGCACCGATACCTTTAGGGCCATAAACTTTATGACCAGAGAAGCTCATCAAATCAATTTTCATGGTTGAAAGATCAATTTCAACTTTACCAGCGGCTTGAGCTGCATCGACGTGGAAGAATGTTTTGTTCGCACGTGTTAATTCACCAATAGCAGCAACATCAGTCACAGTGCCGATTTCGTTGTTCACCATCATAAGTGAAACAAGGATCGTATCAGGACGTAAAGCCGCTTGAACCATTTCTGGTGTAATTAAACCAGTACGTGGTTCTGGCTCTAAATATGTAATTTCAAAACCTTGTTCTTCGAGTTCACGGCAAGGATCTAACACAGCTTTGTGTTCGATTTTACTTGTAATGATGTGTTTGCCTTTTGAACCGTAGAACTGAGCAATACCTTTTAATGCCAGGTTGTCAGATTCGGTTGCGCCAGAAGTCCAAACGATTTCGCGTGGATCTGCTTTAATTAAATTTGCAACTTGCTCACGCGCATATTCAGCTTTTTCTTCGGCTTGCCAACCATATGCATGTGAACGTGACGCAGGGTTACCAAAAGTTCCCTCGAACGTTAAACATTCCATCATGCGTTCTGCAACTTCTGGCAGTACTGGAGTGGTTGCTGCGTAATCAAGATAAATTGGACGTTTCATGTCAAATACCTGTAACCGATAGAAGGGCTGAATCTAAACTTGGTGAATTCTGGCGTAATGCAACAGTTTGAACGTTGTCACGCGCAATCAAATCAGCAAGGGTGATTTTTGCGAGATAATCGGCAATATGGTGGGAGAGTTCTTGCCATAAGTCATGTGTTAAACACATCGCACCATTTTGGCAGTTACCCTTATGGTCACAACGAGTTGCATCAACAGTTTCATTTACAGCTTCGATGATTTCTAGCACAGTAATTTCACTTGCATTGCGCGCCAGGTGATAACCACCATTTGCACCGCGTACACTTGAAACTAACCCATGACGTTTAAGTTTCGCGAATAACTGTTCTAAATAAGCGACTGAGATGGATTGGCGTGCTGCTATTTCCGCAAGCGTGATCGTTTGTTCAGTTGGCTGCAAAGCTAAATCAAGTAGAGCAGTCACTGCGTAACGACCGCGAGTTGTAAGACGCATGATTCGGTACACATGGTTAGACTAGATGTTTAAATTTTATGAATTCCGACTAAAATAGTCAAGTTTTAAATTGCCAATCTGAGCGTGAAAAGTGAAATATATTGGAATTATTGTATCCACGTATTATAAACAAAAAAGGCGATGAAAATAAAGCTTAAAACAGCAAAGCTGATATTGATTAGACGTTGACGTTTTTGCAGACGGTGAATGCGGTTTTGATACTGCTTAACTTCAACCAATAAAGTATTAATTTCCGAACGCTGCTGATCGATTTTATCGAGCAATGGGGCAATACGTTGTTGTGAGGCAACGGCTTCCGCTTCATCACTAAACCATTGTTTCCAGTTTGCCAGAATGCTCGACAGGGTAAGATGTGGAAGTAAATCCATAAACTCTTCAGTGTGAGTGGCATCACCCAAAATGCGCATATTGGCAATGCTACGCTGATTGTTAAACACAAAAATCTTGATCAGGTCGATCAATGTGCTATTAATTTCCAGATCAATGGTGCGATCCAGCACTTTCATATCAAACAAAAGACCTTTTTCGGTAAACTGGATATAAAAGTCGAAGAATGGGATATAGCTGTTAATACGGATCGTGATTTTTTGATCAATTAATTTTTTGGCTTGCAGACGTAATCCCGCATCATGCGTCAGGATGAAAGAGAAAAAAGTCTCTAAAACAATGATGACAATGTTGAGCAACAAATGCGGATGTTTATGTCTTTGTTGCGTATCACTCATAAGTCTCTTTTTCCTTGCCAATCAATCAATAAAAACAAAAAATCTGTAAACCTGAGTATCCTTACTCAATTGTTAAAAATAATTTACAGGACTTTCTTGCTTTGTAGAACAGTTTTTTAAAACGATCAAGTCTTAACTTTGATATTATAAAAACATTTTTATGGTCGAATACGACATACTGTTTGTAAAGTGCTTAGGAGTAATGGTCAATGGATAACTCAAATATAGAAAATCCCAACGAGGAAGCTGAGGTAAAAACTAAGCCAAAATCAAAGAGTTCTAAAAAATCTGCGTTAGATTTCAAAAAATATACACAACAAATCTGGCTGGCTGGCTTAGGTGCTTTTTCTCGTGCAGAAGAAGAAGGAAATAAATTGTTTGACTCACTGGTCAAGGTGGGCGAAGAGTTAGAATCAAAAACGGTTGATTTTGCCGACAACACGGTAGGCAAGGTGACCGAGAAAGCGAAAGAGTCGGTGACCGACACGAAAGACAAGGTTGAGAAGATTTTAGATACCAGTGTGAATCACTCGCTTAACCGTATTGGTCTGGTGACACCGAAGGATCTTCAGCACATCGAACAGCTGCTTGTACAGCTCCATATCAAGGTTGATGCGTTGATCGAAGAAAATAATCAATTGAAGGCCAAATTGAATAAAAAGTAAAAAAAATGCAGGTAACTCGTCTGTTTATGTCGTATTTCAGTATTTATTTTAATTAAAAGGCCTTTCTAGTATTGCGTTCTCCCCTAAAGCATTGCTATAAAGGCGTCATGGCCTTTTAAACTATAGCCTTGGATCTTAACAAACGATATTAAGAGGATATTTTTTATCATGAATAAATCAGAATTAATTGATGCGATTGCTGAAAAAGGGGGCGTGTCAAAATCGGATGCTGGTAAGGCACTCGATGCGACAATTGCATCAATCACTGAAGCACTTAAAAAGGGTGATACGGTTACTTTAGTTGGGTTCGGTACTTTCAGCGTTAAAGAACGTGCTGCTCGTACTGGTCGTAATCCTAAAACTGGTGAAGAGTTACAAATCAAAGCAAGCAAAGTACCTAGCTTCAAAGCTGGTAAGGGTTTAAAAGATTCGGTTGCGTAATCTTTTTAAATCAATAAACGCACCATTTTGGGTGCGTTTTTTATTTATTGAATGAAAAAGTTAATTTGATCCTTATTCTGCATTCATTCACTTTTGTTTTTCAGTTAAAATTGCCCCGAAATAAAATATTGGAATTCTTATGGAATCGTTTCGTACTCTCATTAAGGGTTGGCTTGGCAAAGTCCTGTTAGTTTTGTTTTTGACTCCTTTAGCACTTGTCGGTATAGAAGGGTATTTTAGTGGTAGCAATAAAGCAGACGTTGCAAAATCAGTAAACGGTCAAGATATTTCTAATAAAGAATTAGAAAGTGCAACCAAAAACTATAAAGATCAATATTTATCACTGGTAAAAGGTGATGAATCACTTTTGAATTTGCCTGTTATTCAAGAAAAAGCATTGGATGCACTTGTTGCTCGTTCATTGCTACAACAACAAGCTGAAAAGTTAGGTATGACGCTCAGCGATGTACAACTTGAGCAAATGTTGGCACAACAGCCGAGTTTTCAAGAAAATGGCAAGTTCTCTCAAATCTTATATGAGAACTATCTACGTTCTGTGGGAATGACCAATCAGGCCTTGATCACCAGCTTACGCCAAGATCATGCGCTGAAAATGATTTCAACATCATTGATGGATTATGCTCTAGTGAGCAAGTCCGATGTACAGCAGTTGGCAAATTTACAGACTGAACAGCGTACTTTGCATTTGGCAAGTATTAAGCTAGATGACTATAAGAAAGGCGTAACTGCTTCTAATCAGGAAATTGCTGACTACTACAACAAGCATAAAAATGAATTTAAGCAAGTTGCAAGTGTTGACGTTGATTATGTCGTGCTTACACCTGCTTTGCTGCCTAAAGCAAATCTTGCGGTTACAGAAGCTGATCTTCAACAAGCCTATACTGCTTTTGTTGATGAGAAGAAAAAAGCAATTAAACCTCAGGTTAAACATATTCTCATTACAACTGATGCGCGTGATGATGCGGCGGCTCAGAAGCTTGCCAATGAAGTCTATGCAAAAATTCAGGCAGGTGAGTCATTTGCTCAGGCCGCAGCTCAATACTCTGAAGATCCGAGTTCTAAAACACAAGGCGGTTTAGTCGATGCTTATGCGCCAGGTGTTTTCTCGGCTGATTTTGATAATGCAGTGAATGCATTAAAGAATGGTGAAATTTCTAAACCAGTTAAGACTCAGTATGGTTATCACATTATCCAAGCTGAATCTCCAATGGTGAAATTACCTTCATTTGAAGCTGAAAAAGCGCGTTTAACTGCTGAGGTTGAGAAAAGCAAACTGGCTAACCAGTTTAGTGATACCGTAAACAGCTTAAATGAAATGGTGGTCGGTAATGATTCTCTAGATGCTGTTGCTGAGGAAGTGAAGGGCGCGCGTATTGAGTCTGCAAATGGCGTGACTTTAGCAACTGATAACCCATATCTCAGTGATTTAAGCGTTAAAGCAAAATTATTTAATGATGATGTGAAAAATGGTGACCGTAACGCGTCTTCAAATATTCAGTTGGCAAATGGCGATACGATCTGGATTAAAGTTCGTAACTACCATGCAGCGGGCGTTAAACCGTTAGATCAAGCGACTGCTGAAGTAAAAGCAAAAGTGATCGAAGCGAAGGCGTATAAAGCAGCTCAAGCGAAAATTGCCACAATCCTGACTGATTTTAAAACTCAGCCGGCGGCACAAGTCGTTGCAAAATCTCAAGTGAATTTTGAAAATGCAGGTACATTTGCGCGTTCTCAAGGTTTAAAACGTCCGATTGAGCGTGCTGCATTTAGTATTCCAGCACCAGCAAAAGAAGGCTTGTGGTCTGCCACAACTGCAAAACTACCGAATGAGTTAGTGATTGTTGCGGTGTCAAATGTGAACAGCAGTGTTGCAAGCACATTGCCAGCAGAACAGGTACACGAGTTGAATCAGCTTTACCAGCAGTTCCGTGGGCAACAGATCCTTGAAGACTACACTGAATACTTAAAATCGAAGGCGAAGATCAAATAGTTAATTTGATCCCAGCATAAAAAAAGCCAGTTGATATCAACTGGCTTTTTTTATTGAAAGAAGAAAACTTATTTTTTCTGAATAAATTTGGCTTCTTCAGATTGAGGGTATTGGCTTAACAATTTGCTTTTGTATTGACTTGCTAAAGCATCGTTATGATCAACTTCTTTCGCAATGCTATAAAGCTGATATACGGCACGCGATGCTCTTGCTGAATTCGGGTAGCGGGTCGCAACAATATTATAGTTTTGCTTTGCAGACTTATAATCGACAGGATCAACTGCTAAATAAAACTCAGCAAGCCAAAAATATGCATTACCAATATAAATACCATTTGGATGGTTTTTAATAAAGTTCTGCATTGGCTGAATTGCTTTTTTTGCACCACCTTGTTTGTAGGCATCAAGCGCAACCGTATAAGCTGCTTTTTCTAGCTCAATTTGATCATTGGTCGCATTGTTAGCTGCTACGGTATTCGTTTGCGGTTGAGCAGCTGGGGCTTGAGTGGTTCCAGGTGTGGTTTGTTGTGGTACCGGTGCAGCTGGGACGATCGCTGGAGTGCTGGTATCTGCATTTGTTGATGCTGTTGCAGCAGAGGCATCTTGTGCTTCAGGATTATCCTCTGGCGGATCAATTTTTTGCGAAAGTAGTTCTAAGCGCTGATCCAGATCGGTATAGCGGTTGGTCAGTTCTTTTTTTAATTGCTCAATTGCATTGTCATGTTCTTCAAGCTGACCACGTAACTTGCGGATTTCCTCTTCAAGCTTCTGGTTCTTTTGCATGATTTCCCAGTTTAAGCTTGGTGTACCTGCAACAACATTATTGGCTTGTTGTTGACTTAAAGCGCGAGATTCAATGGGAACATTGGCATATAAATGCGCACTGCTCAGCAGGGCAATAAAAAGTACGGAATGCTTTTTTAGCATAAAAATTCATCCATAAGTTGAAATATAAAGCTGTGGCCGAACAAGTCTTCACTGTTTACTTGCAACACACCAGATATAGATTTTTGATTTAGCCATTAAAACAGCAACTCATTTAAATGCAATAAGCATTTACAATCTTCAAGCACTTTTGAAGAAATTAATCTGTTCTTGTTGAATGCTTGCACATATTGAAAGTAAAAAGATAACAAATACAGACTGGTTGATGATGAATTAAGCAGTTGAGCTAAAAACTCACTGAAAAACAGAGACAAGTCTTGCAACTCAGGCAAAAATCTCTATACTTTGTCAGGCAATGGTAGCCCTGCTGGTAGCTTCGCAATTGTACTCTACGAACCCCGCCAGGACCGGAAGGTAGCAACGGTAGTAGAACTATGATGTGCCGAAGTCATGCTGGTAGGGCTGCCACCATTTATTCTTCTCCGCTCGTTCGAGCAATCGCTTTCATAATCACACCCATATCAAAACCACGGTATTGTAAAAACCGAATTTGTCTTGCCTTGATTTTCGGATCTGTTGCGATTTCTTCTCCAAATTTCTTTATTTTCAGTTGATAAGCTTGATCAAGCCAGTCGACCTCTTGTAATTCCTCTGTAATCAACTCTGCATCTAGCTGCTTGGCTTTTAATGCCTGTTTAATGCGTTGTAGGCCTTTGCCTTTTCTTAATTGACTCGCCAAAGTTAGCTCGGCCACACGCTGGTCACTTTGATAGTTGTTCTGCGCTAATTCTTCTACCAGTTTCTCGACTTCTTCTGGATTAATCGCATATTGATTCAGCTTGGCAATCAGTTCTGCCTGCGAATAGTCACTGCGTGTGAGCAGGGCAAAAGCATAAGAGCGTAGTCTTGTTCCCGTCAGGGTTTTGGGTTTCTCTGTTTTTTCGTTATTAAACAAAATCGATTTCCTCATGAAAGAAAAACGCCCCGAAGGGCGTTTTAGCTTAACTTTCTAAAAAGTCTGGTTCTTCTTCATCTTCAGTTTGGGTAGCTTCAACATTGTTTTTAGTTAGAAGTTGCTCACGAATCTGTTTTTCAATCTCTTGAGCCATGGCTGGATTCTCTTCAAAATGACGAATCACATTGTTTTTACCTTGGCCAATTTTGTTGCCTTGATATGAATACCATGCACCCGCTTTTTGTACGATATCTTGCTGAACTGCAAGATCAACCACTTCACCTAGCTGGTTGGTACCTTTGCCGTACATAATCTGGAACACTGCTTCTTTAAAAGGAGGTGCCATTTTATTTTTTACGACTTTAACGCGAGTTTCGTTACCAGTAATCTCATCGCCTTCTTTCACTGCACCAATACGACGGATATCTAAACGTACAGACGCATAGAATTTAAGTGCGTTACCACCAGTCGTTGTTTCTGGGCTACCAAACATTACACCAATCTTCATACGGATCTGGTTAATGAAGATCACCATACAGTTAGAACGCTTTGCATTACCTGTGATTTTACGTAATGCCTGACTCATCAAACGTGCTTGTAGACCCATATGTGAATCACCCATTTCGCCTTCAATTTCGGCTTTAGGGGTTAATGCAGCCACGGAGTCGACAACGATCAGATCAATTGCACCTGAACGAACCAACATATCAGCAATTTCTAATGCTTGTTCACCGTGGTCTGGTTGTGATACCAACAGGTTATCAATATCTACGCCAAGCTTGCGTGCGTATTCTGGATCTAATGCATGTTCCGCATCGATAAATGCACATGTACCGCCATTTTTCTGACATTGCGCAATGGCTTGCAACGTCATGGTCGTTTTACCTGATGATTCAGGACCGTAAATCTCGATGATACGGCCTTTAGGTAATCCGCCAATCCCTAATGCGATATCTAGTGTTAGAGAACCTGTAGAAACAGCTTCAACTGCTTGTACAGTGTTATCACCTAAGCGCATGACTGTATTTTTACCAAATTGTTTTTCAATCTGGCTTAACGCAGCTTGTAACGCCTTGCTTTTATTATCATCCATCTCAAAACCTCAAAACTTTATTTCTTAACGACTAACCCAAGTGGATGTATTGAATCTCAACTTGTTGGGACTTGAGTATAGTGGCAGATTCTCATTGTTTATTCTACATCTGATCTCTGTCTATGCGACACAAGATGACGCATCCAAAATTAGGAAATTTTATTCATCATGATAAGACCATGATTGAACATTTTCCTGTTTAAAACGATTGATATCACGACGATCTTTTTTGCTTGGTCGATGATCTGGTCGGGCTAGATTATGCATTTTTCGTTGTGATGCATGCAACTCTCGACGAGCAATACTTTCAGCTGTTTCTTCATAAAGAAGTTGTGCAGCTGGCGCGCCACCACGTACGGCTGAAAGGGCTTTTACAACCACGGTCTTTTTCTCAAAACCTTGCTGGATGGTCAGTTCCATACCAATACGCACGTCTCTGGAGACCTTGACACGATCATTATTGTGGTGGACTTTACCGCCTTCTATCGCAGCTTTGGCAATTGAGCGTGTTTTAAAAAAACGTGCAGCCCAAAGCCATTTATCAATACGCATGGCTTCCATGCTTTCTGGTTCATGCTGTCTTGGCATCTGTTACCTGTAAGTTGGTTTCAAGATAATCAAAAAGTTCAGTTAAGTGATCAAGGGCAGGATAAGGTAATTCGGTTTTCGCTCTGGCAGCTTTACTGCTTGAAGGCTGTAAAATACTAAACAGCTGGGTAATACCGAAATCTTCTGCACTTTTGAGTACGGCAACGGTGTCATCAATAAATACAGCCTGTGCTGGATCAAATGGATGCAGTTGCTGAAGTTTTTGCCAAAAAGCAGTTTCTTCTTTGGCGTGCTCAAGTTCTTCACTACTGATCATAAGTTCAAAATAGGGGCTAAGTTCCACATTTTCAAGCTTCAATTGCAGGCCTGCACGATCTGCATTGGTCAATAACCAGCAACGATAACCTTTGGCTTTAAGTTGTTCTAACAATTGATGGCAGCCAGCACGCGGGCCAATTTTGTCGCGATGCTCGTACTGAAGTTGTAATACATCGACTCCGACTTTAGCCGTCCAGTGCGCCGAAGAATACCAAGATAGTGTATGCTTATGTTGTTGGTAAAATTGAAATAGTGTTTGTTGGCTTTGTTCCAGACTGCATTGGTGAACTTGAGCGTGCCGCTCAGGCAAACAGTGATTCCAGATAAAGTCGTCAAATGCTAAATCGAGTAATGTGCCATCCATGTCGAACATGGCAATCGGCTGCTGCTGTAAATCTGAATATGACATAAGGTTGGTCTATGTTTATTAAAACGCTTGCCCCACAAGATCAGTTAATTTCACAACTTGTTCCCATCATGGCGCAGGCTAGTCAAATATTGCTGGAAGAATACCAAAGTTATTGTGCTGGGTGCGAGTTTAATATTCAGGAAAAAAGTGATGATTCACCAGTAACACAGGCTGATCTCAAAGTTAACCATTTCTTATTGAAGCATTTAGCGACCGTCACTCCGCAATTGCCAGTTCTATCGGAAGAGAGTGATTATTCTGCGCGCACGGCTTGGCAGCGTTGTTGGATGCTGGATCCTTTAGATGGCACCAAGGAATTTATTCATGAACGAGATGAATTTACGATTAATCTCAGCTTGATTGAGGGTGATCGAACCACATTTGCGATCATTGCTGTGCCTTGCGAGCAGGTGATGTACATTGGTTATACTTCGGAACTGCCTTATAAATATAGTTTTAGTCGACAAGAATGGTTGCAGTACCAGATTGAAGAACATGATTTTTCCGCACCATTACAAATTGGTCTGAGTCATAACAGCAAAAATCCCAAATATAAAAACTTTATTGAGCCGATCTTGCAACATCGTGCGATAGAGCGACGCGAAGCGGGCAGCGCCTATAAATTTTGTATGATGCTGGAAGGTGAAATTGATATTTATCCTCGATTCCATCCTACTTCAGAATGGGATACCAGTTCAGGACAGGCTTTACTAGAAAGCATTGGCGGTGGTTTGTTGACCTTGGATAAGAAACCTTTTTTATATAATCAGCGTGAAACGGTTTTAAATGGCGGTTTTATCGCATTTCGAGATCAGCATTGCAAAAAAATTGCTTATGAGGCCTTGGCGCTTTCTGGCATTTTGGATTGAGAGTCATTCAGCTCATGCTATAGTGGGGTAAATCCGAACTTGTGTGTGAATATGGCGCTGCATTTATTGCCGAAAAGTATGCTTGAAGCAATTGATTTATTACCTGATGCTTCAACACCTGTAACCTTGTTTACTCGACATTCTCTACGTGAGCTGGTGAATGGGCAGGGCTTGGCGGGTTATGATCTGCAATTGACAGAACCAGGACGTGATCTGGCCTATGCTTGGGGTGAATACTTAAGCCAACATAGTGATCGGGCGATTCAGCATTGTATTTCAAGTCCAATTCAACGTTGTGTCGATACCGCAGCCTTAATGATTGAAGGTGCAGATCAGACACGTAAGGCTGTGAATACGCATCGTATTGAAATTGTGGAACAGCGCTTATTGGTTGAGCCAGGCAGTTTTGTGCTGGATATTCAACAGGCCGCTCCCTATTTTCGTAAGCAGGGCGCTTTAGGCTTTATTAATAGTTTTGTGAATAATGCGCTGCCTGGTATGAAACATCCGATCACAGGTGTATTTGATGTATTAGAGTTGCTTTACCATACCCATCCAACCCAACAAAATGGTCTGAGTCTGGCAGTAAGTCATGACACGATTCTTGCGGCAATCATTGCTGTGATTTCGGGTAAAAACCAAATTGAGCAAACAGATTGGCCAGAAATGATGGAAGGTTTGTTTGTCTGGTTTGAAGGCGATGACTTTGCCGATAGCCAGTTAAAATGGATTTGGCGTGGTGAGAAAAATGTTTTGAATATAAAGCAGTTTTTAGATAAGTAATGTACTAGTAGATTAAATGCCCGAACAATGATTGTATTCAACAAAACCCAAATAGATTTTTATTTGGGTTTTGTTTTAAATGATCTGGCAGGATCAAAGAATTAGCGACATTTACCAGTTTTTTGTCCTTCAATGCTACTTTGATTTGTTTGCAGTCGAGTTGATGCCGAGCAATGGACATCACCAGAAATAACCGATTTTTCTAAATGAATCATGGTTGCTGCCTGTGCGGCATGTACATCACCACTTACACTTGAATTAATTAAGCGTACTGCTTTGGCTTGGTTGGCCTGTATGCTGCCTTGAATGGAAGAGCTATTTAGAATCAGGCTGGCATCTTTCTGAATATTTACATCTCCTTCAATAGAAGAATTATTCACAGTACAGGTAGAGCCAGCTGGAATAGTAAGATCGTTGAGCGTATTGTTATCGATGGTGCTATTACATGTTGCTGCAAAGGAAAGGCTGCTGCATAAAGCAAAGCTGATAGGAATGATAACTTTCCAGATTTTATTCATGATGCTCTCCAGCATGTGTTATTTAATTATTTATATACACTTCAATTTAAATTAATTTTATTTTCATAAAATAGCGTATTTGAGTTATAAAAATGTAGTTGTACATCGGTCTGGCATTGTTGTGGCTTGGATTCTGTATTAGCGCTTATTATTTTAAAATTACAATAAATTAAGCATACTATTTCAATGTTAAAAATTAACTTCACATTCGATCATTTAAATTGTTAATATTGTAAATATATGATTTATATTAATTTTAATTAATTAACAGAATTTATCATTAACGATAATTTGACAAGTTTTTCTTGGGGAAATGTGATGCAATTACAACTTAAATATTTAACGGTCTGTTTGCTGTCCTTGATGGTGGTTGCCTGTGGTGGAGGTTCTTCAGATAGTACAAGTGGAACAAATCATACTGAGCCGCCGAAGAATGATAATACGACAGCGGGAAATGGGAGTCTAATTCCAGATGATGGAACTAGTGAGTTGCCGGGTGATGGAACATCTGAAACACCGAACCAAGGTGGAGATACGACGACAGAAACCCCATCGATTCCTCCTGTTATGGAAAAGTATCCTGAACCCAACAAGGATGTGATTGATGAAGCTGTCTTGGGCTTTTATGATTACGATAAACTGGGACTGCCACGATTATTACGCAATGATTTAAATGGCAGTTTTGCCGCGATGCTGCAATTCGCACAAAGCCATGTGGTTAATCCTAAGAATAATGAAAAAGATTCAATGCCACGCTTAACCTCGGAAAAAGATGCGTTATTGCTGGTTACTCCATTGGCGGAAATGGGGGATTTGCAAACATTACAAGTCGAAATTTATCAGGGTAATCAACTACTCCGAACCGTTAAGTTGAAAGAGCCATCGAGAATTGCGGCTTCGGATCAATCCAATACAGATGGACGTCCGCCTGTAAGCTATTCAAAGCGAGCATGGACAGTCGCATTGAAATGGCATGAAATCCGAACAGGTCTGCATCTTCGCGTGGTTGATCCACTGAATAACCGCAGTGGTGATCTTGCAGCAGACAATATTGACTTGGCCGCGCCAGGTGAATTGGTGGTGCAGAATATCCGTTTAGGCTTATTAACTGATCCGCCGAAATCTACGGGTCATTATATGCTGCTTGAGCCTGCAAAAGCAGGCACTGATTACTTTCAGACTATTCCTGCTGCACGTATGATCGTCGCAAAATATGATGATTTAAGACTCAACAAAGTCATGGTTGCAAGTGGTGTTATTTATGATACAGCCAGCGCAACTACGGGTGATGTGTATAGCGGTGATATGCGTGAGAATACCGCCAAGTCGACTTTTGGCGTGGGGATTAATCTAGCCAACTGGGGCATCACCAGTGCTTCAATGGCGAGTCAGGAACAACCTCAGTTGACTCAAAGTGTGGTAGCGCATTATGCACGCGGGAAGTATAGCAACGGTGAGGCCACCCATGGCTTAAGTGGTGGTAATGGTATGTTGACCTTGATCGATTCTGTGGGTAATGAGTTTAGCCATGAAATCGGCCATCATTATGGGCTTGGGCATTATCCTGGTGCTGTGGGGGAGAATATGTTTTGGGCTGCACATCATGCGGATAGTGGTTGGGGCTATATTGCCTTTAGAAATAAAATGCGTGGCAACCTCAATTGGACCAATACCAATTTAGGTGATGGGGCCAATGGTGTACCAAACTTCCTGAATAAATATGCCTATGGTTGGGATGCAATGTCGGGTGGCGCAACGGCAAGCAGTATTTCTAGGTATACCCATTACACGGGCTATAGTACTTCTCTAAAAATTCAGCCTGCTTTTGATCGTTATGTGTGGGATGCCAATTCGCCAACAGGCTATAAAAAATGGAATGCAACAACGCGGATGATGGAAGTTGCGCAACCTAAAACGCCAAATTCAAGTAACGTCTGGTATAACCGTGCTGATGGTAACTATCTAAAACCAAGAATGTTCGGTGTGCCTGTGTATACGATCTTGGGTGGGTACGATCCAGTCACGCAAGTTGGTCTGATCTATCCAGCAGCGAAAGGAAATTGGGGGAATGTATTTGATTTACCACAAGTGAATCCAAATGCTACAACCGCAAATTGTTGGTTGAATGTGCGATTTGCAAGTGCAAGTCAAAATATCGCTTTGGCACCGCAGCGCATGAATGGCAATGCCAATAAGTTCCATATTAATCTGGCACAAAGTGACGCACCCCAGCAAGTCAATCTTTACTGTAAGAAAGCCGACCAAGCATCGGCGGTATTACTGTCTAGTTTCGCGATCTCAGCCAACACGACTGCTTTAGCGCCAGCTGTTGAAATTGGTAAGGATGCAGAATATTCAGCTTTAAGGGCGCTTGAATTACCTCAACTGGAGCAGGCTTTACTTAATAATAAGAATAAGGCTGTTGTAAATCTTTCCCCTGAATCTAAATTGCTGTTTGATTCTTATAGAACCTTTAAGGATCAGTTATCACCAGAAGCACAAACTGAAATGGTGCGTTATACCCAGCAGCAGATTAAGCTTTATCGTTTAAATCGCTGGATCAATGTGTATCGCTCAGACTTGACCAATTTCAATGCCGATGCATTAACTGCGTTCCGTGCTTTTGTTGAAAAGTTAGAACTCAAAGGCGATTTGAATTTTGCATCAAGTACCAGTTTAATAAACAGAACCAATTGTTTAAAAGCTGAGAAATTGGCGAATGGACAACTCAATGCATTTATCAGTGGAGCGGCGGGATGTACAGGTGATGAGTCAGAAAAATGGATTTATGATGTATTGGGTAAAATCCATAATAAGCAATATCTCGATCAGTGCTTAACGACTACAGCTGGCAATGTTATCAATCTGACGCCTTGTAGCAGTACAAGTAGTCAGGTGTGGGAGCTTGATACTGCGGCACAAGCGATTAAGCAATCGAATCAGTGCTTCGATTTGGAAGGTGGCTATTTAACTAATAATCGTGCACGTCTAATTCGCTATCGTTGTACCAGCGGTGCCAATCAAAAATGGAGCATTCCAGTGATGAATAATAGTTTGGTACTTGCGGGCTTATCGGCTAAGAATTTACCAGTTGCGGCTAAGGCTTTAGCCGTGAATCCTTAATCACCATAAGATTTAATCTGAACTTAATAAATAAAAATATGGAGCGCTTCGGAGCTTCATATTTTTTATCACTCATCATATGTCCTAAAAAGTTAAAAATAATAAAAACTAGTCTTTTAAAATTGGTCTTTTTTCGTCATGATATGAAAATAAAAAGAGAAAACTGACACATAATTGGATAAAAAGATGTTATCAAGCACAATTTATTTATGGGAGCCTGAGATTTTTACAGGCAAAGTGCCCGCAGAAGATGATTCTCATCAAGTTGCTTTTGAGTTGTATCAGCAGTATTGCAACATTTCCAGTCATGGCAAAACTTTGCAGACATGGTTGCTATTATTTTCCAATAAAATTTGTGATCCACAATATCAGGCCTATTTCTCTGAGCCTACTCAGCAGTGGGTAGAAAAGATCAAGCAGCAATTTGCTCAGGGCATAGGCGCAAGTGTGCGTTTAGATGCATTGATACAAGAAGCTGAAAATGATGCGGTGTATCGGGTCTTTTATGAAACGGTTCAAGAAACGGGAATAGGGTTTTATGAGCCGAATTATAATGTATGGGCGATTGGAGAATTGCAGTCTCCAGAAAATGCAGTGTCGCATATGCTGCAACCTTATTTGTTGAAACCATTGGAATTAAAACAAATTCAGGTTGTCGAAGAGGTGAAATCACCTTTGCAAACAGGCAATTTTGATATTCCGCATAATATGGCTGCTGCTGAGCAACTGATTAGCCAATGGTTTGAGCACCAAGAAGATACGCAACATCTCAAACTTGATGTTTTTAATGTGGCACATGATTTTATTTCAAACTGGGGCAATATCGGTCGACCGGAATTGGCGCTTGATACAGGCTATCGTTGCTTTATATTGACCCAAAAACAGCTTGGTGTGTTTTATCAATTGAAGATGGTACTTCGGAAATTGACTATTAGCCCGATGCTGTCTTTTGCAATGGATTTTACCGATCGTTTTATTCCTGATCACTTGCAGGAGCAGCTATCTGAACGTTTGATTTTTAGGCTGCGTTCGCTGGATGTACATCAACGCTCTATCGGAAAGCATACTTCTGAGCCTTGTTTCTTTTTAACGGGGCGTTGGGAAAGCAAAGACAATATTCAGGATTTCTTCCAAAATTTAGATGCTTATATCCATTTTATCTTTTCAAATGTAGGGCACGGTAAACTGGAGGCGTTACAAGCGTGGGCATATGGAGATATGCCAGCAGACTTTACGGTGGATCTGGATTTTCGTTTTGAGTTAATGATGATTGCACTAAGTCAGGATCATGATTATTTAAATGAGCGCTATCAGTTTTATAAACAGGCTTTTACTCAACACAATGCACGTACGCGTGATCCGGGGTTGCTTGAGGAGAGTTATACGTTTTGCCAGAAACTGATCATGATCGTGAAAGAGGCGGGAACGGGGTTGCAACCTTATTAGAAAAACTGAAGACAATAAAAAAGCCCGAAAACTCGGGCTCTTTTATATGCATCAAATTAGTTAGCTAATGCTTTAACTTGAGCGTTCAAGCGGCTCTTATGACGAGCAGCTTTGTTTTTGTGGATGATGCCTTTATCAGCCATACGGTCGATTACAGGAACAGCTTTTTTGTAAGCTTCTGTAGCAACAGTATAATCACCAGCAGCGATCGCATTTACAGTACGTTTGATGTAAGTACGAACCATAGAACGCAAGCTTGCGTTGTGTTTACGTGCTTTAACGTTTTGACGAGCACGTTTTTTAGCTTGAGCAGAGTTTGCCACTCGTGCACTCCTTGAAAATAAGTTGGTCTGGGCGGGCTGAAGTTAAAACCAAAAAATATTGGCAACATTCACCAGCCCGTAAACAAGTGCCATATTTTGAGGAAACTAAGCCCCGAAGTCAAGTCTTGTGATACTTTTAAGTACATTTAACAGATGATAATCGTGCAAGAAAACGTTACATTAAGCCTAGTCATAGCTTGGAAGAATTAAAAATGAGAATAGGTGATAAAAAAGCAATTGTAATTGGTGCTACAGGATTGGTTGGTCAGGCCTTGGTGGATGAGCTACAACAAGCAGAAGATTTTAATTCGATTACCGTTGTTGTCAGGAAAAATTCAGAAACATTAAATGCTTATAGTAAGGTCACCCAGCTGATTCTGGAAGATTTTCTGTTATTGAATGATGAGGATGTCAATGCCTATACCCATGCCTTCAGTTGCTTGGGAAGTACCATTAAACAGGCGGGTTCTAAAGACGCTTTCTATGCAATTGATTATGAAATTAATGCACATTTTGCTGATCTGGTTCAGGATAAAAATATTCATTTATTAATTGTGAGCGCGTTGGGAGCGAACGCAAATTCGCCAATTTTCTATAATAAAGTGAAAGGTGAACTCGAAAACTACCTCAAAAGCCTGTCAATTTATAAGCTATCGATTTTCCAGCCTTCGCTTTTAATTGGTAAACGGAGTGACGTGCGTTTGCTAGAGGATCTGGCGCAGACCGCATTTAAGCTGGTGGAAAAAACGTGGACTAGGCCGTTTAAACTTAAACCTGTTACCGCTGAGCAATTGGCGCATACTATGCTGGTTGCAGCACAAACACAGACTGCCGCATTTAAACTGTACGATAACCTAAGCATACAACAAAGCAAATAATGGAGAATTTCAGTGACGACAATTCCTTTTGTAACTTGTGATTTGTTAGATGATAACCCTGAAAAAGAGCTACAAGTGGTCATCCCATCTTTAGATGGTAAATTCTTTAAAAGCTATGGTGCACGTAAAACCTTTGGCGGCCAAGTGGTCACGGTAAAGTGTTTTGAAGATAACTCGCGTGTGAAAGAACTCTTGGCAACGGATGGTACAAGTAAAGTACTTGTGGTTGATGGAGGTGCATCCATGCGCTGTGCCCTGATGGGAGATATGATTGCCGAGTCAGCAGTGAAACATCACTGGAATGGAGTGGTGATCTATGGTTGTGTACGTGATGTCGATGCGATTGCAGAACTGGATTTAGGCGTACATGCATTGGCTGCAATCCCGCAAAAAAGTAATCGCAAAGGCATAGGTGAAGTCGATGTCAGCTTGTATTTTGGTGGCGTGACAATCAACTCAGGCGATTATATCTACGCAGATAATAATGGCATTGTGATTGCAAAAGAAAAATTAGTCGACTGCTAAAAGGATAACACCATGCTGAATAGGGTGAATCATCAACTCAAAGTTTTACAATCTGTTGTTGCTAGTGTGATTGAAGGTGGAAGAGGGGCAATGGGAACACCATTTCCAAATCAACCTGCAAAAGCAATTAAGCTCTATGAGTTTGAGGGTTCGCCGTTTTGCCGCCGTGTCCGTGAAGTTATTACTTTGCTGAATCTGGATGTGGAAATTTATCCATGTCCTAAAGGCGGTCAGAAATATCGCCAGATCGTGAAAGAAAAAGGTGGGAAGAAACAATTTCCTTTTTTAATTGATGAAAATACAGGTGACCAGCTATATGAGTCACAGGCAATTATTCATCATTTGTTTAAACATTATGGTAAAACGGGACAAACACCGAAAAAATTTAGCCATTATCCAAAACTTCCATATGTGTCTACGTTGGCGACAGTCGCCAATGCGGCGCGTGGGGTCTGGATTAATCAGCAGATTGTTGAGCGTCCAGCGCCAGCGCAGTTATTGGAGCTGTGGAGCTTTGAGGCAAGTCCTTATACCCGTTTGGTGCGTGAAGTACTGACTGAGTTGGAATTGCCTTATATCCTGCATAATGTGCCGAAAGAGCGTTGGCAGGACATGGGGCCAGCAATACTGCGTTTAAAACCAGGGAAATATATTCCGCTACCAAATGGTAAGCGTGAAAAAGTGGTTGAAGTGATGGGACGTGATATTCAAGTGCCGTATCTGGTTGATCCGAATACAGATGTAAAAATGTTTGAATCAGCCAAGATTGTAGAATATTTAAAGAAACAGTACGAAAAATAATTGTTGGAAAAGCATCTTTTAACAGATGCTTTTTTTATATCTGCTGAGGTGAAGGTTGCTTCAATAATGAGTTTAGCGGTTTAATACAGTTGAAAAATAGTGATGTGATCTCGAAATGTTAAGCCAATTGACCAACTTATTTAAAAGTTCTAAAGAAACACCTGAACAGTTATTTTTAAAAGAACATGCATTGAGCTTTGATGCTGAACAAGGGGCGATTCTGGGCGGGGTAGTGCTGAATGAGTTAGGGTTTCGTCTAGAGTATTTCTCAAACCGAAAGTTAGATCGATTTGATGATCTGGAAAAGTTGTTTCGGATTGCACCGCAAATTAATGAAAAGATCGATCTGGAAATTCATTCACAACGTTTTGTTGAGCGGTTGGGAAATAATGAAGAAAATCTCAAAGAACTTAAGCAAGCGATTAAAGTTTTAAATGATTATTATGTGAAGTTTAAACGGGCGAGATAGTTAGGCTTAGGCTTGAATTTATGAATTATCTTCCTATTCACTATAAATTAGATGAATTGTCTTTATTTTTTCTTTTGAACGTTGAAAAGTTAGAAAAATCTTTGCTCAGCTTTAGTCGCTGTTTATAAACTGACGGCGCATCTTGGTTATCGCAGTCCACAATCAGGTAGCTGTTGCCAATCATGAGAGTTTAAGTTTAGATAGATGAAATTTTTGTGGCTTTAAATATAAAAAGGGACCAAATCCAAAGATTTAATCCCTTTGTTGATCAGGTTAGAGATTATTTTTCAATAATCGCTGTGACACCTTGACCGCCAGCAGCACAGATCGAAACAAGAATGCGACCTGAACCTTTTTGATTTAAGATTTTTGCAGCAGTTGCGATGATACGACCGCCAGTTGCAGCGAATGGATGACCCGCAGCTAAAGAAGAACCTTTAACGTTGAGTTTGCTACGATCAATTGAACCTAAAGGTGCATCTAGACCTAAACGCTCTTTACAGAATTTTTCATCTTCCCAAGCTTTCAAAGTAGAAAGCACTTGTGATGCAAATGCTTCATGGATTTCATAGTAGTCGAAATCTTGAAGTTTAAGGCCAGCACGCTCAAGCATACGTGGAACGGCATAAGCAGGTGCCATCAATAAGCCTTCTTTCTTACCAACGAAATCAACCGCAGCAGTTTCAGAGAAAGTCAGGTATGCAAGTACTTCATGACCGTTTGCTTTCGCCCATTCTTCTGAAGCTAAAAGTACACATGATGCACCATCAGTTAACGGCGTAGAGTTACCCGCTGTCATAGTTGCAGCTTCGCCCTTACCAAATGCTGGCTTTAATTTCGCTAATTTTTCAGCAGTAGAGTCAGCACGTAAGTTGTTATCACGGCTTAAACCTAAGAATGGCGTGATTAAGTCATCAAAGAAACCTTCTTCGTATGCTTTTGCCATTTTTTGATGAGAAGAAGCAGCTAAAGCGTCTTGATCTTCACGTGGAATACCCCATTCAAGCGCAGTGATTGCTTGATGGTCACCCATAGATAAACCTGTACGTGGTTCACCATTTTTAGGCGCATCCATAAGATCTTTTATATTGATCTTCGCTAAAGCTTTTAAGCGATCTTTACCTGTTTTTGCAATATTAAGCTCAAGAAGTGCTTTACGTAAGCCATCACCGAAAGCGATTGGCGCATCAGATGTTGTATCCACACCGCCAGCAATACCCACTTCGATTTGACCCAAAGCAATTTTGTTTGCAACCAAGAATGCTGCTTGTAAGCCAGTACCGCATGCTTGCTGAATGTCATAAGCCGGCGTTTCTGGCGCAAGTTGCGTATTTAACACACATTCACGTGTCATGTTGAAATCACGGCTGTGCTTTAATACCGCACCCGCAACCACTTCACCTAGGCGTTGACCTTGCAGGTTGAAGCGCTCAACCAAACCGTTTAACGCAGCTGTAAACATGTCAATGTTAGAAGCTGTGAAATAAGCGCCGTTAGAGCGAGCGAAAGGAATACGGTTACCGCCGATAATGGCAACACGGCGCACAGTGTTTTGGCTCATGGTTTTATCCTGTTGAACAGAAGGTTTGGTTGTTTTAGCTGTCGCTGCTTTTGTCGTTGTAGAAGCAGCGCTTTTTGTAGTACTCGCACTACGGCTGGTAGAACGGGTACGCGTTGTCTTTGGTGTCGTCGTTGCTGCTTTTGGAGTAGTGGTCGCAGTTTTACGTTTCGTAGTCGCTGCTTTTGATGTATTTGACACAGTCTCCTGAGCAGAATTGTCGACTGCTGGATTTTCTTGAGTTGTTTTGCTCATAAGGCTTTTCCAAGCATAATTGCGATATTCTTGGTACAAACATACCATATTTTCAATACTGCTGTATTGACTAGAATGACGCTTGAGACCACATTCAGGTCAAGACATCCAGACATGAACTCAAGTATGATTTGTAATGAGTCAATCAGACATTGATTTCATGCCATATCCCAACATGATTCATGTGTTTGTAACAAATTCATTTGTATGAGAGATAATAACCATGACTGATCAGTACCAAGCATTTACACAATCACCTTTAGGTAAATTTGTTGTAAAAAATTTAGGTCTACCATCACCAGTGACGCTAGATCGTTTTGAAAGTGCTCAGCCTGTTGTGAATGGAGCAGTATTGCTTGGCGCAGCACCATCAAGTACGGTTTCTGGTGCGATTGCTCAAGTTCTTAGCAATATTCATGCAGATAGTTATGTCGGTAATAATGTTGAATTACAGCAAACTGCTGCAAAAGTCGGCTTAAATCTTCGTCCATTGAATGCCGATGATAAAGAATCTAAATTTAAAGCCGTTGTATTTGATGCTTCAGGTATTCAGGATTCTGAGCAATTGAAAGAGTTGTATAACTTCTTCAATCCAATCGCTCGTCAAATCTCAAGTTCAGGTCGTGTGATTGTGATCGGTACCACACCTGAAACTGCAAAAACAGTCAAACAGGCGATTGCACAACGTGCGCTTGAAGGTTTCATCAAATCTGTTGGTAAAGAATTCAAAAAAGGCATTACTGCTCAAGTGGTTTATGTCGATCAGGGCGCAGAAGCGAACCTTGAATCAACTTTACGTTTTTTGATTTCACCACGTTCTGCTTATGTATCAGGTCAGGTGATCCGTGTTTCTAAAGCAGATGTGGCTGATTTAGACTGGGCGAAGCCACTTGCGGGTAAGACTGCATTAGTGACTGGTGCAAGTCGTGGTATTGGTGAAGCGATTGCGCATGTATTGGCGCGTGATGGTGCGCATGTCATTTGTTTAGATGTTCCGCAACAACAAGCTGATCTTGAGCGTGTTGCAGGTTCAATTGGCGGTTCAGTATTGGCAATCGACATTACAGCTGCGGATGCGGGTGAAAAAATCAAGACTGCTGCTGCAAAACAGGGCGGTTTAGACGTAATCGTTCACAATGCAGGGATTACCCGTGACAAAACTTTGGCAAATATGAAGCCTGAGCTTTGGGATCTTGTGATCAACATTAACTTGTCTGCCATTGAGCGTGTTAACGATTACTTACTATCTCATGATGGTTTAAATGCAAATGGTCGTATCGTTTGTGTATCATCAATCAGTGGTATCGCGGGCAACCTCGGTCAAACCAACTATGCGGTATCTAAAGCAGGTGTGATCGGTCTGGTTAAATTTACTGCGCCGACATTGAAAAATGGTATTACCATCAATGCAGTTGCACCAGGTTTCATTGAAACGCAAATGACTGCTGCGATTCCATTCGCGATTCGTGAAGCTGGTCGCCGTATGAACTCAATGAACCAAGGTGGTTTACCTGTAGATGTTGCTGAAGCAATTGCGTGGTATGCATCTACTGGTTCAACAGGTGTGACAGGTAACGTTGTTCGCGTCTGCGGTCAAAGCTTGTTAGGTGCTTAAGCATTAGGTTTTTGAAGAGGGGTGCTTGTGCATCCCTTTTTTATAAAAATATTGAAAGGTTTATTATGAATACACGTCATTTTAGTCAGTTGCCAAAACCTTATTTAGCTTATCCAAAAGTCATTCAAGGTCTCATTTTCAAAAAGCCAAAAGGTGAGAAGGTTCTGCCACAAGTTGAGTATGTGGTGGATACACTTAAGATTGATAGCAAGCATTTAGAAAGCTATAACGAGATTTGTGGTTTTAAAAATGATGGTTTCGTACCTGCAATTTATTTAGCGGTTTTATCTCAAAGTCTGCAAATGCACATGATGACCAGCGAAGCTTTCCCGTTTCCAATTTTGGGTTTGGTGCATATCCGTAACCAGATTAAGCAGACACGCAAAATTGATGTAAATGAGCAAATTACGCTGTCTTGTAAATTTGGTGAATTGAAACCGCACGACAAGGGTTTACAATTTGATTTCATCACAACTGCGAAAGTTGCTGGTGAAGTGGTGATGGAAAGTCTAACCACGTATTTATCGCGCCAGAAAACTGAGAAAAAAGCAGGTGAGAAGGCTAAAGATACGCAAGAACCAGCTTATCAACCACAAGCAGAATGGAATATTTCAGAAAATACAGGTCGTCGTTATGCGGTGATTTCTGGTGACTTTAATCTGATTCATATTCACGCCGTAACTGCAAAAGCATTTGGTTTTAAACAGGCGATTGCACATGGTATGTGGAGCAAGGCCAAAGCTTTGGCGAGCATTGAGCTTCCAGCAGCTTATGAGGCAGATGTCTGGTTTAAATTGCCAATGTATTTACCTTCAACGGTTGAGTTTTTAACTGCGGCTGAATCAACGCAAACAGATTTCTTGATCCGCAATGTGAAATCTAAAAAGCCGCATGTGGCTGGTACAGTGAAAGCACTTTAATACATTTTTAAATTAAAAATGCTCCCTGTTGTTCGCAACAGGGAGATTATAAAAACATAAATATCATAAGGAATTGAGCTTTGATTAAAGGAATTTTATTTGCCGATACACATCATTATCACGGCAGTGTTGATGAACGCTTTATAGACTTGGCTAGCCAGTTTAGTCGTTTACAAGATGCGCGGAGCCAGCAAGGTGGTGCTGCATTGGTGGTGTATTTCCAAGGTCAAAAAGTTGTTGATATTTTTACGGGTAAAAAATCTCAAGAAGAAGATTGGCAATCAGATACCTTAGCGATGTGTTACTCAACGGGTAAAGGTATTCTTGCAACCCTTGCGCATATTCTGGTGAGTGAAGGGATACTTGAATATGATCAGCCTATTGCGCATTACTGGCCTGAATTTGCTCAAAATGGCAAAGCCAATATTACTTTGCGTCATGTTTTATCGCATCAAAGTGGCTTGTTTGATATTCGCAATATGATTGATGCCGCGACAGAAATGCTGGATTGGTCGCACATGCTGGATGTGGTTGCAGCGGCAACACCGCGTTTTTCGGCAGGACAAAGTTTTGCCTATCAACCTTTGACCTATGGTTGGATTTTGGGTGGTGTGATTGAGAAAGCAGCCAAGCAGCCGTTAAACTGGTTAATGGAGCGTTATCTTGTACAACCCCTTGAACTGGATGGGGCATATTTCGGCACGCCTGCTTCAGAACTAGATCGTGTTGCGCGGTTATTGTTAAAACCCAAAGCGCCTACCTCGACTAAGCCTCAAGCTAAGAAAAATAGTCAACCACGTAAAGCCTCTATATCAGAACGGTTATTGGAGCTTTCAGGGCAAAACCCTCAGGATTTTCAGGATGCTATGATCCCAAAAGGGATGCGCAATTTTAGCTTCTACAGCGATGAAGGATTACAAGCCGTTATTCCGGCAGCCAATGGTGTATTCACTGCGGATAGTTTGGCTAAAGTATATGCGATGCTGGCCAATCAAGGGCAATGGCAGGGGCAGCAATTCATTCGTCCAGAAGTATTTAAGCAACTGAGTACGGTACAAAGCAAAGTACGAGATCGAGTGATGCCAATTCCAATGCATTGGCGTTTGGGTTATCACCGTATTTTGACCATGGGCAAACGTGCGCCACATGGCTTTGGTCATGTTGGCTTTAATGGTTCAGGGGCATGGTGTGATTTTGACCGTGAATTGAGTTTTGCTTATACCCATAATTTTAATGTGACTTCGGCAACAGGGGATTATCGTTTGTGGGGCTTAAGTCAGGAAACACTTCGCTGTGCAGATGCAATTTTAAATGGACGTAAAGGCTGGTTCTAATTCGTATCACCTTGATAGGGTGGAATGTGATAAATCACTGCCTCATATTTCCGTTCAGTTTTGTATCCAGCAACAGTTCCACCTAAAAATTCAGCCAGTTTACGACTTGGCTGATTTTCGATTGCAACAGGGTATAAGAAATATTAGGCAGACATATGTGTAGAAGCCCAACGAAAAACTTCTAAGAGGCCTTCTTTGGCAAAGCCTTGATTATGGCAATCTTCCCGAATCCATAAGCCCAATTCGGGTGTTGTAGTACCTAAATGATGGATGCCAATTAAGCCAATAAATTGCTGATTTTCTTTATTACGTAATACAAAATGGTGATCCGTACGTTTTGTTTCTGCGATAAGCCATGTTTGCCCAATCTGTTCGATTTCTGCAAAGCTTTGTGCTGGCTCCCATGTCATATAACGCGTTAAAGTTGTAGTCACACAAGGGTAGATGTCGGCTAGATCATCCATTTGAAATAGAAATAAATCCAGTCTTGGTGTTTGTAATAAAGGGGGGCTCATTATTTTCTCATTTTACTTTTTAAACAATTCTGCCTGAATGATAGCTTCAGTATGACGCTTAAAATCAACTTCATTTAAGCCAGTCAATCCTAATTTATAAATTCCTTCCAGACCACAGACAAACGCAATTAACCGCCATGCGATGTCATGGCTATTGGTCTCAAAATGAAACTCTCCCTGTGCTTGACCTTCATTAATCATACGGACAATTGAGCGATGCCAGTCCTGCATGGCGATGTTGTAAGCCTGTTTTATTTCTTCATCTTGATCAATGAGAACTTCGGCTTCATTCCAGAGTCTTAAATACGGTTGAATCTGTTCAATGTTTTCACAACCCAATAACAGGGAGAGGCGCTGTAAAGCGTTGGCTGTGCTGACCTGACTTTCAATTTCGTCCAGTTGTTGCATTAGTTTGATAAATGCTTCTGCTTTTAAATGTGAACTGGAGGCAAAATGATGATGCACTTGTCCTGTCGAGGTTTGCGCTTCGGTGGCAATACGGCGTACGGTCATCGCAGAAAAACCTTCGTTTAAAGCGACTTGCATGGCCGCCTGTAAAATCATTTCACGACGTTGTTCGCGATTTAAATAAGCCATTCTTTGTTTGCACCTATACCTGCATATAAAACGGAAATACACTACTCCAAATTTTAAAGTTGGACAAGTGTTCAATTTTGGTTATAATGACAGCAATTTGAACAATTGTCCAATTTAGAGGCATTTATGTCACGCAAGTGGTTAATTCTTGCAATCGTTGTATTGATCTATCTCCCTGTATCGATTGATGCGACCGTTTTACACGTGGCGACACCGACGTTGAGTGAGTCACTTTCTTTATCAGCAAATGAATTGCTGTGGATTATTGATATCTATTCCTTGGTCATGGCGGGCCTGATTTTACCTATGGGTGCGTTGGGAGACCGTATTGGTTTTAAACGGCTGATGATTATTGGCGGGATCTTATTTGGTCTGGCATCACTGGCAGCAGCATTTTCTTCTACTGCTTATGCCTTAATTGGTTCACGTGCGTTATTGGCAGTGGGTGCGGCCATGATTTTGCCTGCGACTTTATCTGCGGTCCGTAATACCTTTCTGGATGAGAAGCAACGTAACTTCGCACTTGGCATCTGGGCGACTGTCGGCGGTGGTGGTGCAGCCTTTGGCCCATTATTAGGTGGTTTCTTGCTGGAGCATTTCCATTGGGGCGCTGTGTTCCTGATTAATGTGCCGATTATGCTTGCTGTGTTGGCTTTAACGGTATTTGTGATTCCAAAACAGGCAGGGCAACCAAAGCAGAACCTTAACTTGCTACAGGCGCTGGTTTTGGTGGTGGCCATTCTGAGCATGATCTATGCAGTGAAAACCGTAATGCATGGGTTTAGCATCTGGTCGGTTTTGATCTTTGCCGTGGGCTTTAGTTTACTGGTGGGCTTTGTCCGCAAACAGCTCACCTCAACGTCTCCAATGATTGATATCCAATTATTCAAACATCCTGTGATTGCGACAGGTGTGGTGATGGCAATTGTCTCCATGATGGCACTGGTCGGCTTTGAATTGCTGATTTCACAAGAACTGCAATTTGTTTATCAACTTTCACCATTGGCTGCGGGTGCATTCATTTTACCGTTTATGGTGGCGATTAGTTTAGGTGGCCCAATCGCCAGTATGCTGGTCAATCGTTTTGGTCTCCGTTCAGTCGCATCGCTCGGTATGTTGATGAGTGCGGTAAGTTTGTGGGGATTGGCAAATACTGATTTTATGCAGGCGAAGATGCAGGTCTGGAGCTGGATGGTTGTTTTAGGTTTAAGCGTAGAAATTGCTTTATTGGCTTCAACTTCTGCGATTATGTCTTCAGTGCCACCAAGCAAAGCCACGGCAGCAGGCGCGATTGAAGGAATGGCCTATGAGCTGGGAGCAGGTCTGGGAATTGCCTTTTTCGGTCTGATGTTGTCATGGTTCTATGCCAACTCGATTGTAGTGCCAACCGAAGTGCCGCATCGCATTATTGAACAGGTGAGCAGTTCGATTGGAGAGGCAGTTCAAGCTGCCAAGCAATTACAACCTGCGATTGCTGAACATGTGATTACGGCTGCAAAACAGGCCTTTAGTCAATCACATCGTTCCGTGTTGAATGTCGCCGCCTTGTTGTTCTTGATTTTGTCGATTTTTATTTGGTTTGCACTGCCAAAAAGAGTCACTGTAGTCGAGGAATAATGATTGCCCCTGATCCAAATTGAGTTTAGGTCAGGGCATTTTTTTAAGGAGCATTTATCCCAAACTCACGTAAAATCTTACACAACTGAATCATCGGTAAGCCCATCAAGGTGGTTTGATCATCACCCACCATTTTCTCAAATAAGCTAATGCCCAAGCTTTCACATTTAAAACTACCAGCACAATGCAAAGGCTGGTCAATTTCAATGTAACGCTCAATTTCCGCCAATGTCAGCTGACGAAATTTAACTTGGTAATGCTCAACCAGTGTGGTTTCAAAGCCAGATTGTAAATGTTGAACACTGAGCGCGGTGCTGAAAAATACAGTTTGACCTGAGTTGGCCTGTAATTGCTGAATGGCATTTTCAACGCTTAAAGGCTTGCCAATAAAATCATAGGGGGCATGTTCACGCCAAGCCACCTGATCGGAACCAATCACAATCGCATCTGGATGTTGCTGAGCGATCACCGCTGCTTTTTCAAAAGCAAGTCGTTTAGCCAAATCATCGGCATGTAATTCACCTGTTGCAGATTCATCAATATCAGGGGAAATACAGCGATAATTCAGCCTTAAACGATCCATGAGGTCTTTACGGGTTTGGCTGCTTGAGGCCAAGATCAGTTCATGCTGGCGCATTAGACTGCATATTCCACAAGAATATTGAGCGGTACGTAGTGTAACACCGCATTGTGGCATGCATTGAGTTTGATCGGTGGTGCTTGTCCTGCTTGATATGCTTCGACCCAACGCGTCACACAGATACACCAGAAGTCACCCGGTTTAAGCCCGGGAAAACCGACTTCTGGTAACGGTGTGATCAGGTCATTGCCGACTTTTTGTGAAAAATTCAGAAATTCAGAGGTCATTTGCGCGCACATGGTGTGTTGACCTGAGTCGGTGACCGCCGTGTGACAAAAACCATTACGGAAATATCCGGTCAGCGGATCATAACAACAGCTGGCTAAAGGCTCGCCAAGTACATTTAAACGATTAATTTTAGGATCTGGATGAATAGACATAATAATAATAAAGATCGGGTGACGCTGATTATCATAATCAAAAGTGACGGCTTCGGCAGCTTTTCTGCAAAAAAACTCACCTTTATTTCAGAGAATCATTTAAAATTGTGCCGTTTTTAAAATCAACTAGAGAGCCATCCATGAATTTTCAGCGCATGACTGATCTTGATTTAGCAGGTAAACGTGTCCTTATTCGTGAAGACTTAAACGTTCCTGTAAAAAATGGGGAAATTACCAGTGATGCACGTTTACGTGCTGCATTGCCAACCATTAAAGCTGCTTTGGAAAAAGGCGCGGCAGTAATGGTATTTTCTCATTTGGGTCGTCCTGTAGAAGGTGAGCCAAAACCAGAACAATCACTTGCACCAGTTGCTGCTTATTTAAGCAAAGCTTTAGGTCAAGATGTTAAATTATTCACAGACTATTTAGATGGCGTGGACGTTGCAGCGGGTCAGGTCGTATTGCTTGAAAACGTGCGTTTCAACCACGGTGAAAAGAAGAATAACGAAGAACTTGCGAAAAAATATGCAGCGCTTTGTGACGTATTTGTTATGGATGCATTTGGTACAGCGCACCGTGCAGAAGCATCAACTGAAGGTGCTGCACGTTTTGCACCAATCGCAGCAGCAGGTCCATTGTTGGCTGCTGAATTAGATGCGCTTGGTCGTGCAATGCAAACTCCAGAAAAACCAATGGTGGCAATTGTTGCGGGTTCTAAAGTATCAACTAAACTTGATGTATTAAACTCATTATCAACAATCTGCGATCAATTGATCGTTGGTGGTGGTATTGCCAATACTTTCCTTGCGGCAGCGGGTTATAACGTTGGTAAATCACTTTACGAAGCTGACTTGGTTGAAACAGCAAAACAAATTGCTGCAAAAGTGAGTGTGCCATTACCAACTGATGTTGTGGTTGCAGATGCAAGCCAAATCAACTTTGAAGACTTCTTGGGTTCATTGGCAAGCGCACAAGCTGTGGTGAAAAATGTTGCAGATGTGACTGACACCGATATGATTCTGGATGTTGGTCCTGAAACGGCTAAAGCATTTGCAGAGATCTTAAAAACTTCAAAAACTATTCTTTGGAATGGCCCAGTAGGCGTATTTGAAGTGGATCAATTCGGCGAAGGTACTAAGGCACTTTCTTTGGCGATTGCTGAATCTGCAGGTTTCTCGATTGCTGGTGGTGGTGATACATTGGCTGCGATTGATAAATATGAAGTTGCTGACCAAATTGGCTATATCTCAACGGGTGGTGGTGCCTTCCTTGAGTTTGTAGAAGGTAAGACTTTACCTGCGGTTGCAGCTTTACTTGAGCGTGCTTAATCAAGATTTAACCTTTTAAGTAGTCAAGAAAATATAAAAAAAGAGTCGATTTAAATCGGCTCTTTTTACTTTTGTACAACGTTGTAGTCATTAAAGTGTCATATATCTGAAATATGCTTGTCACAAGTTAACCAAGTTACTGTGGAAAGCCGTGATGAAATTTAAATTAACCCTTGCCGCGCTAATCATTGCTCCAATCATGCTGACTGCATGTGCAAAGAAAGAAGAAGCGAAGAATGTTGAACAGCAAGATCAGGCTGCTTCTGCTGCTGTAGCAACTCAAACGACTCCAGAGCAACAAGCTGCAATTGATGCAATCGATAAACCGAATTTAGATGAACATAATACTGATGTTGCAGAGGTTGCTGCGAGCGAAGCTCACTAAGCAATCCAGAAAATAAAAGCCGATGTAGAAACATCGGCTTTTTTGTTTTTAAGCGTTGGCTTTGCAATAGAAGGTGAGAGTGGTCTGGTAATCATCATCTTTGGCTAAAGAAGCATTTTTACCTGTAATGGTACCAATCACACCTGCGGCAGCTTCAACCATCTTGCCCGTCTGTTCATCTACAACACCTTTCAGTACACCTTGATAAGCTGTTTTTTCATCGACAACTACAGGCGAGGTATTGCGAGTACAGGTTTTTTGGGCAGCGCTAATCGCATTATTTTTAGCGATCAAATTTGTTTTACCAATGCCTGTTACTTCATATTGATTATTTTCTTTTTGAATCGCTAATGTGTTGGTCGGGGTAGATGCACATGCAGTCAGACCCAATGCTAAGCCGCCAAGTAAACTCATGATGAAGGTTTTTTTCATTGCTTGTTCTCAAGTAGTTACGTAATCATATTATTTGAACATATAATTTCAGAGTGCTTTGGCAGGTTATGTACAGTTTGTGCAGAGACTCTGTTAATTTTGTCAAATGAATGATGAGCTTAGCAATGATGATATTTTCATTTACTGACAAAAAAGCAATATAAGCAGCAGAGACAAGCATGAATTAGGCATAGTGGAAATCATTCAGATTATGCTAATCTAGCGCCATCCTTGTGTTAGTTAGATTCATTTCAATGACGGACTCAAATATAGAGACAATTCATCAAAATATTCATCAACGTCAATCTATTGGTCAACTTATTGAGCCAGCGCCAAATACAGAACAACTCGAAAAAGCAGTACAAGCGGCGTTGACCGCGCCAGATCATCATCGTTTAAAACCTACCCGTTTTGTGATCGTTACACCTGAGCAACGTGCTGCTTTTGGTGAGCATCTGGCCAAAGCTTTGGCAGACCTCGGAGAAACAGAGCCTGCCCAGCTTGATCGGGTGAAACAGCACCCATTCCGTGCGCCGTTGCTGGTTTTAGCTTTAACGACCCTTCAAGATCATCCCAAAGTACCGCATTTTGAGCAGATCCTGAGTACGGGTGCAGCGATTCAGAATTTCTTGTTATCTTTACAGGCACAAGGGTTCGCAACCATGTGGCGTTCAGGTGCTGTGGTTGAGTCAAACTGGTTAAAACAACAGTTAGGTTTAAAAGAGCAAGATTTGATTTCAGGTATTATCTATATCGGAACTGCGGCAAAGGCGATTGCTCCGCGTGCAGAAATAAACAGTCAGGATTTTGTCAAAGTGTGGCAAGCAAACTAAGCTCGGTTTGTAATGATTAAAGAAAGAAATAGGTTTCAGGATAAAAAATGACAGAGTTAAAATTTAGCGATTTAGTTGAGCCCGTGGCTGTAGATCAAAAAACAGCATTAAGAATTACAGTATTGGGTGGTGGTAGTTTTGGTACAGCCATGGCTAATCTAGCTGTGCGTAATGGTTGCGATACCATGATCTGGATTCGTGATGCTGCGGTGGCGGAAGAAATCAATCAAACTCACGTCAATAAACGCTATTTGCCTGATTTTACCTTGGAACCAGGATTACGGGCAGTTGCCGATCTGGAGCTTGCGGTACGTGATCGTGACATTATTCTGGTGGCGATTCCGAGCCATTCATTTCGTGATGTGTTAAAGCAGATTGCACCATTTATTACCTCTCAGGCGGTGGTTTCATTGACCAAAGGGATTGAGGCTAAAACCTTCAGTTTCATGAGCGATATCATTCGTACAGAATTACCAGAAGTACCATACGGTGTGTTATCGGGTCCAAACCTTGCCAAAGAAATTATGGCGGGGATGCCATCAGGCACTGTAATTGCCAGTGATTCTGAATTGGTTCGTTATGCAGTTCAGCATGCGTTACACAGCGCCTTATTCCGCGTGTTTGGTAGCGATGATGTACATGGTGTGGAATTGGGCGGTGCACTGAAAAATATCTATGCCGTGGCGATGGGGATGGGTGATGCGTACAAGATTGGTGAAAATACCAAGAGTATGATCTTGACGCGTGCTTTGGCTGAGATGAGCCGATTTGCGGTAAAGCAGGGCGCGAATCCTTTGACATTCTTAGGCTTATCGGGTGTCGGTGATTTATTTGCGACCTGTAATAGTCCGTTGAGCCGTAACTATCAGATTGGCTTTGCTCTAGGTTCAGGTAAAACACTGGATCAGGCGACCAAAGAACTGGGACAAACCGCTGAAGGGATTAATACCATTGTGCAGGTACGTACCAAGGCACAAGAACTGGATGTGTATATGCCAATTACCAATGCACTGTATGAAGTGATTTTTGAAGGCGCACCGCCAATGAATATTGCGTTGTCTTTAATGAAAAATGGTCATCGTAGTGATGTTGAGTTTGTTTTACCTCATCATGAAGTCTAATCAAAAAACTGTCATCTATTCGCGTTATGATACAGCTATAAAAAATAAGGTCGTTTTATGCAGTTAACTTTAGTTCGTCACGGTGAAGCGTCTCCAGCCATCAATGGAAACGATATGCAACGCCCATTAACCCAGCGTGGACATCAGCAAGCTGAGCAAACTGGGCAGTTTTTAAAAGATGTGATTCAGCCTGAAATCTTTGTGGTGAGCCCTTTATTGCGTGCTCAGGAAACTTTGGCCCATATCAAGGCACATTTTCACGGTATTCCAGTTCTGATTTGCGATAAGATCAAACCAGATGATGATGCCAAAGATGCAATTGAATGGTTGTCAAAATTACCGTACGAGTCAATTGCGGTGGTGTGTCATATGAATGTTGTGGCACATATTGCTGAACAGTTGACCCATGAGAACTTTAATCCATTTGCATTGGCAGAAGCCCGTATTTATGATCAAGCTGTGATCGCGAATGGATTATCGACACAAAAGAACCGTTTTACGCCAACACTATAATTTTTATATATCCGCGTTAGGATAAGGGTACTGAACACCGATGCTGTATTTATGGATGCCCGAAACCAATGGAACATGGTATTGGTCGGCTGGGGAAAACTGGTTGCAAGCCAATAGTCTTGAGCAATTGATTCAAGACTTGCAAGAGCACAATGGAAAAGAAGCGGTGGTTTATTTTCCAAGCCGTAATGCTCAGATGTTGCAACAAACAATGACAAAGGTACATTACAAACAATTGGGACAAGAGGGGATTAAATATCTCCTCGAAGAGTTTGTAACCTTACCGATTGATCAAATGAAAGTGGTACATCATTTTCATCAGGATCAAGTCAATATTCTAGGTGTAGCACAGTCAACCATTGAAACCTGGCAGCATGCACTCAGTTTGTTACCTGTCCAGATTAGCGCTTTCTTACCTGACTTTTTGATTTTGCCAGAGCCAGAGCAACATGAAGTTGTGCTGGTCAATCTCTATGATCATTTATTGGTCCGAGAAAATGCATGGCTAGGCAACTCGGTGGATGATCTCGGCTTATTTCTTGAGTTCCAGCCACCTGAAACACAATTTAAGTTTGCCAATTTAAATGCTGCCCAGATGGACAGTCTGGCAACGGCATCTAGCAAAGATCAGCGTACAGAGTTCAGTTACCAATTTCAGCCACTGTTAAAAGCAAAACAGCATCCCTTTAATGTTTTGCCGAAGTCAAAAAATGCAGAAACCCAATGGTCAGGCTACTGGAAAGCTGCCGCAGCAGTGCTTTTGGCTGTGATCGTGGTGCAATTGGGTTACGATACTTTGCGCTGGTCGAAATTGAAAAAAGTCGCCGATCAGACGGCTGTTCAAGCCATTGACCAATATAAATACTGGTTCGGCGAAAATATCAGGGTGACTGAACAAAATATTAAGAGCCAGTTTGAAAGCCAGTTGCGTATGAGTCAGCTGGGCGATACGCAGGCACTTTCACTGTTGAGTCGTGTCGGGCCAATCCTGATGCAAAAACAGATTGTGGCTCAGCAGGTCAGCTACGATGCTTCAACGCTCGCCATGTCACTCAAAGCAAAATCGGCAGATGATTTACAAGGACTAACCCAACAATTAAATCAGCAGGGTTTTCAGGCTGAGTTAGGCAATGTTCAGGCGGACAGTGTGGGCGCAATCGGGGTGGTAAAAGTAAAATAATGAAAGCACTAACACGTTTACAAAATAGCTTCGACCAGAAAGTTGAAGCACTCAATGAATATCTGCAAAGTTTATCTGTGCGTGAACGCGTGATGGTTATTTTTACGACCATTTTTGTGATTGTCACGGTGATCGGTTATTCCTTGTGGAAAATGCATGCTTTAGCCGATCAGCAGCAAAAACGCTTAAATGAGCTCAAAGATCTGACCGTCTGGATGCAGAGTAATGCTGCTACTATGAAACCTGCCAATGATTTGTCACTGACGGCTGCGGACAAGATTCAGCGGACGGCACAACAGCAGGGCTTGGCTGTATCCTCTCAGCAAAATGGCGAACAGATTCAACTGGTGGCAGAACATCAGAATTATGCTGTTTTAGCTAACTTTTTAATGCAATTGTCGCAAATGGGGATTAGCATTCAAAAAATGGATATGGTGTCAAACAATAATCAGATTAAATTAACTGCAACAGTACAGTAAGCCATTAAAAACCCTATGTCAGGCATGGCGTTTTGATACGCCTATGCCTATAATATGCCTACTTGAAAAAACAGTAGACTGTGATTGGTATGTTATATTCATTGGCTCGCCCTTTGTTGTTTACTTTAGCGCCAGAGCGTGCACATGAACTTACACTTTCTATGCTGGATAAAGCCCATAAAATTGGCTTGATGCATCAGAAAGTTGCAGCGAAACCTGTGACATGTATGGGAATTGAATTCCCAAATCCTGTGGGTCTTGCTGCCGGTTTAGATAAAAATGGTGCGCATATTGATGCTTTAGCAGCATTAGGCTTCGGTTTTATCGAAATTGGAACCATTACGCCACGTCCACAAGCAGGTAATCCTCAACCGCGTTTATTCCGTATTCCTCAGGCAAAAGCCATTATTAACCGTATGGGCTTTAATAATGATGGCGTAGATAAACTGATTGAGAATGTCAAAGCATCAAAATTTAAAGGTGTTCTTGGAATTAATATTGGTAAAAATGCCGATACGCCTGTTGAAGATGCAGTTTCTGATTATCTGATCTGCCTAGAAAAAGTTTATAATTACGCTTCTTATATTACGGTTAATATTTCATCTCCAAATACCAAAAACTTACGTAGCTTACAAAGTGGCGATGCACTAACAGAGTTGTTACAAACATTAAAAGATCGTCAACTAGAACTGGCAAAACAATATAATCATTATGTTCCTCTCGTGCTCAAAGTTGCACCAGATTTAGCCACAGAAGATATTGATTTTATTGCAGCACAATTATTGCAATTCAAGATTGATGGTCTCATCGTGACCAATACCACGCTTGGTCGTGAAGGCGTTGAAAACCTTGAAAACGGAAATGAAGCGGGTGGCTTGTCTGGTGCGCCTGTATTTGAGAAAAGTACCGAATGTTTACGCCAGTTTGCGAAAGTACTCGCGGGTCAGATTCCTTTGATCGGCGTCGGTGGTATTTTGGCAGGTGAACATGCGGTTGCGAAACAACAGGCAGGAGCGAGTCTCGTTCAGGTCTATAGCGGACTGATTTATACAGGCCCAACCCTAATCAAAGATTGTGTTAATGCGATGACATTGTGAAATGAACACGCTTGATATCATTATTCTGGTCATCTTGCTCATTGGAGGGCTGAACGGTTTGCGCCAAGGATTTATTAAAGCCTTTGCGAACTTGATCGGATGGATATTTGCATTGATCATTGGAGCAAAATACGCGGTGGTATTGGCACCTGCAATGAGCAGTTTGAGCCAAGACCCCGTTGTGCAAAAAATTGCTGCTTTTGCTTTTATCGTATTGCTCATCGTGGTATGTACTTGGATTGTTTCAGCGTTACTCAATGGGCTCTTGAAAAGTTTAAAACTGGGCCCATTAAATCGTTTAGCAGGTGGTGCTTTTGGTTCCCTCAAAGGACTATTGATTGTGCTGATCACCATGCAGGGTCTCGGGCCATGGGTAGAAAGCTCACCGCACTGGAAACAGTCTAAATTCGTACAAATTTTATTACCTTACGCACCTTTGGCTACTGAAATGTCCAAAGATGCGGCAAATCAAGCTTTACATCAAATGACATCTGAAGGTGCGTTGTTACATCGCCCTTCACCAGAAATGGACGAATCAGAACGTGCAGCTGTCACAGACCGTTCTGATCATTCGACGAAAAATCCTTTTTATTAATCGCTAGCTTGTCGCGAGGTTGCTATGTGTGGAGTTGTTGGGATAGCCGGTAAATCACCAGTGAACCAAATGTTATTTGATGCCTTAACGATGCTGCAACATCGAGGACAGGATGCCGCAGGAATCGTAACCTGCCACCAAGGGCGTTTATTTCTCCGCAAAGATAACGGTATGGTACGCGATGTATTCCATACCCGTCATATGCGTGCATTGCTTGGGAACTACGGGATTGGACATGTGCGTTACCCAACCGCAGGTTCATCAAGCAGTGCTGAAGCGCAGCCGTTCTATGTAAACTCTCCGTACGGGATTACCCTTGCACACAATGGTAACCTGACCAATGCCGCAGAAATTCATGATGACCTGTTTAAAACAGATTTACGTCACATGAATACGGATTCCGATTCAGAAGTTCTGCTCAATGTCTTTGCGCATGAATTACAGAAGATTCGTACTTTAAATCCAACGCCAGACGATATTTTCCACACTGTTTCTCGTGTACATGAACGTTGCAAAGGCGCTTATGGCGTGGTTGCCATGATCACAGGCCACGGCTTGGTCGGTTTCCGTGATCCGAATGGTATTCGTCCTCTAGTGTATGGTTCTCGCGAAACTGAACAAGGGACTGAGTATATTATTGCTTCTGAATCGGTTGCGATTACGGCGCTTGGTTTTAAAGTAGAGCGTGATATTGCGCCTGGCGAAGCGATTTTCATTGATGAGAATGGACAGCTGTTTAGCAAGCAATGCGCTGCAAATCCTGAATATCGCCCATGTATTTTCGAATACGTGTATTTTGCTCGTCCAGATGCAACGATCGATGGTATTTCAGTATATAAAGCCCGTTTAAAAATGGGTGAGAAGCTGGCGTATAAGATTTTGAAAGAATGGGGTGAGGAGCACGATATTGATGTTGTGATTCCAATTCCCGATACCAGCCGTACCTCTGCTTTAGAATTGGCAAATATTCTGGGTGTGAAATTCCGTGAAGGTTTTATGAAAAACCGTTATATCGGACGTACCTTCATTATGCCGGGTCAGCAACAACGTAAAAAATCAGTTCGTCAAAAATTGAACCCTGTAGAGCTTGAGTTTAAAGACAAGAATGTTCTATTGGTCGATGACTCGATTGTACGTGGTACCACATGTAACGAAATTATCCAGATGGCACGTGATTCTGGTGCGAAGAAAGTATTCTTTGCTTCAGCTGCGCCAATGGTGAAATATCCAAATGTGTATGGTATTGATATGCCAGCGAAGGCTGAACTGATTGCCTCAGGCCGTACAGTTGAAGAAATCCGTGAAAATATTGGTGCAGACCGTCTGGTTTTCCAAGATTTGGAAGATTTGAAAAATGCAGTTCGTACCAGCAAAGTGCCAGATTTAACTGAGTTTGATTGTTCAGTGTTTGATGGTATTTATGTGGCGGGTGGAATCGACAAGGATTACCTTGATAAACTCGAGCAAAAACGTAGCGACTCTGCAAAAAATAAACTAGATAGCTATATCGATGTGAATATTGATGCCGCTTCGGTTGATTTAACTGGAATCAAAGAAGAGTAATCATCTTAATCTATAGAAAAGCGGGAATTTCCCGCTTTTTTATTTTATGATAACGGATACGGAAGTCCTAAACAGAAACAATGTAATCAGGAAAATTTACATTGAGAGAAATGAGCCATTACTTAATCGAAAATAAGAATATTGCATGGTCAATGAGCTTTTGTTGGCTGGCGATGTTGTTGACTGTTTTTATTCTTAATCTAATTTTAGGTTTGGTCGTCCATTTCTTCGATTATACGCAGCCGATCTGGTGGCATGTTCTTAGTCCTTATTTTATTCTCTTGCTTATTTTTGTGTTGTTCTGGTCGGTTGGTGCAGAACTTTATGTGCTACGTGAAGGCGGGCATTCGCTTGCCAAGCAATTAAAGGCCAGACGTCTGGTATTTGATGAAAGTACACCCGAAGAAAGTACGGCATTAAAAATTGTAGAGCAAGTGGCCAAAAGCTTCTCTATCGATCCTCCTGCGGTCTATGTTTTGCCTGATGAAGTCGGTGTAAATGCCTTGACTGCTGGTTTTAGGTCGCAAGATATTGTGATTATCCTGACTTGGGGTGCTTTACAAAATCTTGATGAACTGGAACTATATGGTTTGCTTAGCTATGAGTTTAACCAGATTTTATCTGGTGAAGCAGTTGAAAATACCAAGCTTAAACTTTTGTATAGTGGCCTAACGACCTTTAGCCAATGGGGAAGTAAGCTGGCTCAAGCGGGTTATAGTCCTTATGCAACGTCTTATCGCAATAAGTTTGAAACCATTTTTGTCGCGATAGGTGGGGTGATTTGGCTGATTGGAAGTTTAGGGATTTTAATTACCCGTGCAATTAAATATCTGACTTTAAGTGGGCGAACCTTTCGCAATGATCTCAAGACCATGCGATTGATGAATAATAATGCCAATATTCAAACCCTATTAAGGATTTACGTCCATCATTCGGGCTCGCAAATTCACAGTGCCTATTCTGAATCTATTTCGCATATGTGCTTTGCAAACTCATTGAGTCCACAAAGCTGGATGAATATTCATCCCAGTATTAAAGATCGAATCTATGAATTGAATCCGACTTTATTGCAAGATTTACAATTAGAAAATCTAAGAAAATTACGTAATCGTCCTTTGTTTAGCTTGTTTCGTTCGCTGGAAGAAGAAACCGCTGACATTACGACGCCTTGGAGTTCACCACAGCCTTTACCGCTGTTGCGTTTATCACCGATTAGTTTCGCGTTGAATGATGCGATTAAGCCGCTTAATCCAGAAATACGTAAAAATAAGAAACGTCCTGAACTCATTCAGCGTGCGATGCAAACCGCAACAGGTTCGCGAGAGGTGATGGTTGCGATTTTAATGATCCGTCAATATCGCGAATTTATTCCACAGGATGCACCTGTGAGCCATGCCATTGTCGATGCTTTATTGAATCTGGATGGTCGTATTCATGTGCAGATTTTCCATGATGCCTGTAAGAATATTGGGCATATGCCAGCCAGTATTGCCCGTCAATTTCTGACGAAGTTGGCGTGTATTATTCAGGAAGATGGGGAAGTAGGGTTATTGGATGCCTTATTGCTTGAAAGGGTTAAAAATGAGCTCAATTTAATGCCCGCCCATCTACCTGCTGCTTTTGAAGATGTGAAATCTCAGATTGTGCATCTGATTGATGCCTTGTTGCATGTCCAGCAAATCAACAGTCCGAATCAACTTGAAGTACGTGAACGTATTTTGCAACTGCTTTTGACTGAAGAGGAAATGCAAACCTATGCGGATATTTCAGATGAGCCATTGGATCTGGCTGAAATCCTGAATGATGTGTCAGGGTTGTTATTGCGGGATCGTCTCAATATTTTGTCCATTGCAGAAAGATGCCTCTGGAATGACCGTATTATTACCCAAGATGAGTTAGATGTTTTGGAACTTTTATATTGGCGTCTGGGTTTTGATACGCATGAAGTGGTCGAACAAATGCAAAAGAAAAATAGTCTGATGATTATTTAAGAGATATTTATGTACATGCGTGCTTTTTTGATAAAAACGTTACGTGACAATCACATAAAATGATGCCATTTCAAGGTAAGCTTGCCGTTTATTTTTATTCTTGTATTACGTGCTTTTGAGTAATTTATGGAACATATTGAAATTTTAAAAGCCTTATTTTTAGGCTTTATTGAGGGTTTAACCGAATTCCTACCCATTTCAAGTACAGGTCATTTGATTTTATTTGGTCATATGATCGACTTTCATTCAGATGACGGTCGTGTTTTTGAAGTTGTGATTCAGCTTGGCGCGATTCTGGCGGTATGCTGGTTATATCGACAAAAGATTTTTGACTTGGTCAAAGGTTTTTTTAGTGGCGATGCAGAAGCGCGACATTTTGTTTTTAGTGTTTTATTGGCGTTTATTCCGGCGGTGGTGATTGGGGTATTTGCAGTCGATTTTATTAAGAGCGTATTGTTTAGTCCTCTTGTGGTTGCAGTCGCTTTAATTGTCGGTGGTCTGATCATTTTCTGGGTTGAATCAATTAAATTTGATCATAAAACCACGGATGCGACCAAGATTACCTATAAGCAGGCTTTTCTGGTGGGTTGTGCGCAGTGTGTGGCCATGATTCCGGGAACCTCGCGTTCAGGTGCGACCATTGTCGGTGGGATGTTCTCGGGCTTGTCTCGTAAAGCAGCAACCGAGTTTTCCTTCTTCTTGGCGATGCCAACCATGTTGGGTGCAGCGGTATTTGATTTGGCACGTAATGCTGATGTGCTAACGCAAGACAATATGCTGAATATTGCGGTGGGTTTTGTGGCTGCCTTTATTTCGGCACTGTTTGTGGTCAGTGCATTGGTAAAATTTGTTGAACGACACACATTACGTGTGTTTGCTTGGTACCGTATTGTTCTCGGTATTATTTTGTTGTTTGTTTTCCTATAAAAAATAAAAAACTCTCCCTTTTTGCAAATGCGAAAAGGGAGATTCTCAGTTAAGATTCCCATCTCTTATTTCTAATCTTTCATATTCCTATATGGGTTCGACTGCAAGATGACAATAGCTAAAATGAATGCCCGTGATTTAATTATTGATTTACTTCTGGGGCTACAAGGACGTGCGATTTCAATTAAGCAGATTATTGTCGCGGCAAGACTATTCGACATCAGTGAGAACAGCATTCGCGTAGCGGTTACTCGTTTATCGAGTGATGGCGTCATAGAAGCGATTGAGCGCGGCGTGTATCAGTTTACAGTGCAGTCGCATGAATGGGCTGATGTCATGTTGAATCGTAAACAAGGGATTAAACAGACCAAACGCTGGAATCATCAATATTTGGCAGTATTTACGGGGGAGTTGGGGCGTGTTGATCGTACTGCTTTAAATCGTCGGGAAAGAGCATTAAAACATTTTGGTTTTAAAGAGCTTGAACAGGGAATTTATATTCGTCCAGATAATCTGGCAATTGGCTTTGATCAGTTATTTTCAGAATTAAAATCTTCAGGTTTAGAAGAGACCGCAAAAATCTGCCAAATTAACCATTTTGATGCGACAACTTTAGCGAATTTGCCAAAACTCTGGACGACCCAGACTTTAAACCAGAATTATGAAAAATATTGTCAGATGATCCAGCAGTGGTTAGCGACTGTACCACAACTCTCCTTAGAGGATGCCGCTCGAGAGTCGTTATTACTTGGACGACAAACGATTTCTTTATTGATGAATGATCCTTTGTTACCAGAAGATTTTGTGGATGTACAGCTCCGACAACAGTTTGCTGAAAGTGTGCAACGTCTTGATCAGACAGGTCTGGATGCATGGCGTAAATTCTATGAAAATCATGTTGAGTAAAGGTTGATTACAAATATTACAGATAATTTAATTTTAATTTATTGACAGAAATATTACTAAGTTTAAAATAAAAATATAAATTGTGTAGTTTTATAAGAATAGAACACATTCTGACAGGATAGAGAGATGAATACACGCGTTGCAATTAGTGACTTATTCAGTAGAGAGGAAATTACTGAACTCACCGCTAAATCAGATTTGCATGGCAGTTGGGCTGTGTTCTCAACTTGGGCAGTCATTGGTGGGACTTTTGCTGCAGTAGCAAGTTCATGGGAATATTTGCCTGCTTGGGGCAAATTACTGATGTGTATTGCAGCATTGGTCATTTTGGCAGGACGTCAATTGGCACTGGCAATTATCATGCATGACGCATCTCATCAAAGTCTGTTTAAAACCAAATGGCTCAATGACACTTTAACTGACTGGTTATGTGCACGTCCGATCTGGAATGATCTACATAAATATCGTGCCCATCACATGCGTCATCACAGTAAAACCTCAACAATGGATGATCCTGATTTATCCCTTGTGACGGGCTTTCCGACCTCTAAGAAATCTTTAATGCGTAAATTTATACGTGATTTATCCGGAGTGACTGGATTTAAATTTGCGGTTGGTCGTGTGTTGATGGATATTGAGAAAATGGAGTGGACGGTTTCCAATGATCGTCGCTGGATTTCTCAGGAAGGCAAACACTGGACTGATTATCCGAAAGCATTCCTTAAAAATAGTGGCGGGGCAATTGCCACCAATGCAGCGTTATTTTCAGCCCTATGGGCGGCAGGTCATCCTAAACTTTATGCATTGTGGGTTGTGGCATATTTAACACCATTTCCTTTATTTCTCAGAGTTCGTTCAATGGCAGAGCATGCTGGCATGGCGAGCAGTCCTTGTGCTTTAACCAATACCCGTACCACCAAAGCAGGCTATCTTGCACGCGCTTTGGTTGCACCGATTAATGTTAACTATCATAAAGAACATCATTTGATGGCTGCGGTACCTTACTTTAAACTGCCAAAAGTGCATCAAATGCTACGTGAACGTGGTCATGTGGGTGAACCGCCAAGCTATTGGCAGGTATTAAATGAGCTTTCTAATCAGGCTGATTAGATGGGAAACTCAAGCATTACAGTTTAAGAAAGATATAGCTGGAACAATAGGAATAATGCATGGCAGCAACAAAAGATGAAATTATGGGATTTTTGGCGCAGGAATTTCCGCAAGCGTTGATGAAAAGTACCATTGAAGAGATTACACCAAGAGGTGCACAGCTGCTTTATCGTGTTGATGCAGGAGATTTGCGGCCTGGACAGACGGTTTCAGGGCCGACTTTAATGCTGGTTGCAGATTACGTGCTGTATATTGCCATTCTGGGACATTTAGGTCTGGTCGCGATGGCCGTGACAACCAATATGACCATTAACTTTTTCCGTAAACCAAATGGCAATCGCGATATTCGAGCTGTCTGTAAGTTGATAAAAGTGGGTAAAACCTTAGTTACAGGCGAGGTCTGGTTGTATTCGCTGGATGATGAAGAACCTGTGGCACATGTCATTGGAACTTATGCGCTACCACAAAAACCAACAGATTAAATCTTAAAACCGAACCGATTAATCAGTTGATTTAAATCATCTACTCGATTTTTATTGACTGCAAATCTATTAAAAAAATAAATCGCGTCATAGGATCACGCCGCTAAATCAGGTGAGATGAATAGATAATAAATCTTATCTGGGAAGAACGAGATGATAATTAAAAACGGTTTGATTGCTTTGGCATTGCTTGGATTTGCTGTTACTACGCAGGCCAAGCAAACAGTGTGTGTATTCGATCCTGTGGGTAAATCGGGCGATGCTTTTGCATTGGCAAAGGATTATGCGCTTGAAGCCAAAAAATGGGGCGCGGATATCGATTTACGTGCCTATGTCGATGAACGTGTTGCCGCAGAAGATTTGAAAGTTGGACAATGCGATGGTGCGATTATCAGTGGTTTACGGGGGCGACAGTTCAATAAATATGTCGGTTCTCTGGATGCAATTGGCGCATTAACCGATTTAAAAACGGCAATTTTAGCCTATCAAATTTTATCCAAGCCGCAAGCTGCAAAAAGTATGATCAATGGGCCTTATGAAATTGCCGGGCTTGGTACGATTGGGCCTGCTTATCTGTTTGTTTCTGACCGCAGTATCAATACCTTAGCTAAGGCTGCGGGCAAGAAAGTCGGGGTCTTTGCCTATGACGAGGCACAACCGAAGCTAGTCGCTCAAGTCGGTGCCCAAGCAGTTTCTGTGGATGTGACCAATGCAGGTGCCAAATTTAACAATCATCAGATTGATATTGTCCCTGCACCAATTGTTGCCTATAAGCCGTTTGAACTTTATAAGGGTTTGGGAGATAAAGGTGGAATCGTAAAATTTCCACTGACTCAAATTTCAGCAAATTTTATTATTCGCAAGGATAAGTTTCCAGCAGGATTTGGACAAAAGTCACGTGAATGGGTAGCAGGTCAACTCGGTCGTACTTTTAATATTATCGCCAAATATGAAAAGGAAATACCTGCAAAATACTGGATGAATATTTCACCTGAAGAGCAGGTGAACTATATGAAAATGATGCGTGAGGCACGTATTTCCCTTACCAAAGCAGGTATCTACGATCCCAAAATGATGAACTTCTTGAAGAAGGTTCGTTGTAAACAAAATCCAAATAGTTTTGAGTGTGCACTGAATGATGAATAAATCATGAATCAGGCTCGGTATAACCCTCTTTATTGATTGTAATTTAGAGGGTTTTTGCTTTTTAATCTGGCAATAAATTTTAAAAAACATAACAACAATGCTGTATGCGAAAGTGCGAGAACATGCTACAAATAAACCTGTCCAAATTTATTTGTACCCACGATTTTTAACTTATATGACGATACCGCCCGACTTAATACCTTTATCGCAAATTGAGTCAAATCAAGAACATATTTTAGCGATCAAGCGTAATGATTTAGTGCCTTTATTAAACGATCCACATCGTTTAAATCATTATGCAGATCATTTGGTGCAAGCACAGAGTGTCCTGCTCAATGGCGTTGATCCAAAGCTGAATCAGCAACTGAGCGAAGTGATTAGTCAGATTATTCAGCAGCTTTCGGTTTCAAAAAAATATCTGGGTGGGCGTCGCTTCAATGCATTGCAAAAATGGTTGGGGATTGATGTCGAATATGATGCTGGGCAAGTCAAATATGTCAAAGATTTAGATCGTTTGATTAATGAAGCCAATCATTTGAGTCAGCGCTTACAGATCGAAATTCAGAAATCTCAATCACGTTTGCAGCAGGCATTGGGGTTGCGCGAGCAGATGGCAGCTTATATTCAGGCCGCGGATGAGTTTTTAAAAGAATATCCTCAATTTAGCAAACAGCAGGTGCTGGACCATTTTGTTGAGCGACTTTCGAAAAAAGTGAATACATTACAAACTTTGCAAAGCAGTAATGATATTGCGATGAAGCAAATGCAATTGTCCCAGCATTTATCCTTTAGTCTTTTAGACCGTTTTAAAGAAGCGCAACAGGTCTTAATTCCTGCATGGCAATATCATTTGAAGCAAAGTCGTGAGTCTAGCTCATCGGCGACCATTGAACAACTGGACAAGAGTCGAGAAAACTTGATTCAGAATTTGAAAAAATCATTACAGAAATAAGAGGGGAATATCATGTCAGATTCAGAACTTAGCAAAGTATCTCATGAACTTGAACTCAAGCCTGAGCAACGTTTTGAGCAACTCAATCTAAAAGAATTGGGTTTACAGTCACAAGACCTTGCCGAAGTGATGGATGCCCATAAAGAGTTGGCAGAGATTAGCACAACTGTTGTGGCAGAGTATGGCAAAAATATTGCCAATAAGACCTCGACTTATACCGATGAGTTATTAAGTCTGGTGCAAAATAAAGATCTGGATAGCACGGGGCAAAAACTCAACGAAGTGGTTCAGGTGGCCCAGCAACTGAATACTTCAAGTATCCTGAATAAATCAAAAAGCTCAGGTTTTTTTGGTGGCTTACTGAGCAAACTTAAGGGCGCCAAACAAAATTTTGACCAGCATTTTAATACCACCAAAGAACAAATTGATGTGTTGGTTAAGGAAATTGAAAGTTCGCAATCAGGCTTAAAGGCGCGTGTTGGTACGCTTGATAAAATGTTTGATGCCGTACAGGATGAATATAAGCAGTTGGGCATATACATTGCAGCAGGTCAATTGAAGCAGCAAGATATCCAGCAGCAGATTTCAGCATTGACCTCTCAAGAGCAGGATCAGCAGACTACACAGCAGATTTATGATCTGAATCATTTGGCCAATAATCTTGAAAAGCGGGTGAGTGATTTACAGGTTTTACAACAGTCTGCGATGCAAACATTGCCAATGATCCGAATTATCCAGTCGAATAACCTGATGCTGGTCGATAAGTTCTATGCGATTAAAAACATCACTTTGCCAGCTTGGAAAAATCAGATTAGTCTGGCGATTTCATTGCAAGAGCAGAAGAATAGCGTACAACTTGCCAAAGCCATCGATGACACCACCAATGAGTTATTACGTCGTAATGCCGAGTTACTTCATCAAAACTCGGTCGATACAGCGAAAGCGAATCAGCGTTCAGTGATTGATGTGGAAACACTTGAACATGTTCAAAACACCCTCATTAAAACAGTAAACGATGTGATTCAGATCCAGAAGGAAGGCATGCAGAAACGTGCCGAAGCCACAACACGGTTACGTGCATTGCAGGATAGTTTGAATCATCTGGTGCTGGAGAATAGTCAGCCACCTCAATCTTGATACGATTAATTTTTGAAGGAAAGATCATTGTCACCGATAGACGATTTTAGTGTACAGCCGCTTGGCCAGCGTTTAGATGTGTTAAAAAAACGTCAGCGCCATTTAATGATCTGGTTTTTTCTGACCAGTACTCTAGCGGTTGTTACCATTGCATTGCTCTTTTTTCAGAAAGAATTTATCTATCGTTTCTTTGATCTTTCCATGCAGGTTCAGGCGCTAGATTTGCCTTATCATGTACAGGAATTAATTCCTTTTAAACAGCCTGTCGATTATTTCTTTAATTTATTGTCATGGTTTGGCTGGCTGTTTTTAAAAATATTTGTCTCATTCCTCGGTGCTTTTTTTCTTGTGAGCTGGGCGAAGAAAATCAAGTTTTTTCAGCAGCGTTTTCAAGCATGGACACAGCGCTTTCTGGCATGGATTATTTCGTTTATCCTGCTTTGGTCTGGTTTGAGTTACATCCAGTATGACTGGAAAGATGAAACCAAACAGGCCTATCAGCAGTGGATGAGTTATCAAAATAATATTGTGGAAAGTCAAATTGCGCAGGATTTACAGCAAGCTGATATTTCTTCGACTGAAAAAGCCTATGTCTTGGCACAAGTGGCTTTATTGCATCAACCTGTTGATCGTAAGACCGCCAATATCTATGTGAACCAGCTGATTGATGCTGAAAAAAATGATCCGCTTTTGTTTAAAAAATACGATTTTAAACCTGAGCAGTTGTGGGTGATGCAGCAGCAACTTTATGGCAAAAGCATTACTGCACTTACACAACCGCTAGATCTACGTGCCCAGCAGGCTGAGCGTGTTTCCCATATTGTGACTGTCATTTTGTGGGGAATCGTCATATTAGTCTTGGCTTTAAGCGCAGTTTTATATGTGCTGGCCAAACATTTGAAAAATCGTAGAAATCGAATTAGTCAAAAGCTTGAGTATTAATGGGTTTTTATGCTCATAACACACTGTAGCGGGTAGAGCCATTTACCCTTGAGCTAGCCCGCTTAAGATGTATCAGATAGTTTGATTTGTTTTTGATAGGTTTATTCGATCAAAATAATAAAAACATACTGTTTTACCTATTTATGGTTTTTGCGTAGTATAGCTTCATTGAATAAATTTACTGATTTAAAAGTCTTAGGGTTTGGAGAAATACATGTTAGATCAAAATATTAAAACTCAATTAAAAGCTTATTTAGAACGTTTAGAAAGTCCGATCGAACTGGTTGCTGCTTTAGATGACTCAGATAAAGCAGAAAAAATCAAAGAACTGGTGACTGAAATCGCGGAACTTTCTGATCAGGTTACGGCGCGTTTTGACGGTTCAAACGCTCGCCGTCCTAGTTTCGGTGTAGCGAAAGCAGGCGAACAACCGCGTGTGTTCTTTGCAGGCTTACCGATGGGACATGAGTTTACCTCTTTGATCTTGGCATTGTTACAAGTCTCTGGTTATGCACCAAAAGTGTCTGATGAAGTCTTGGCTCAGATCAAAGGCTTAAACTTGACTGCAAACTTTGATGTGTTTGTTTCATTGAGCTGCCATAACTGTCCAGATGTAGTGCAAGCGCTCAACTTGATCGCGATTAACAATCCAAATACCACGGCAACCATGATTGATGGTGCTTTCTTCCAAGATGAAGTAGAAGAACGCAAAATTCTGGCTGTACCAATGGTATTCCAAGACAATGAACATATCGGTCAAGGTCGTATGACGTTGGAAGAAATCGTTGCCAAGTTAGATACCAACTCTGCCGAGAAAGATGCAGCGGCTATCAATGCCAAAGATGCGTTTGATGTGTTGGTCATCGGGGGTGGCCCAGCAGGTGGTACTGCGGCGATCTATGCAGCACGTAAAGGCATTAAAACAGGTATTGTGGCTGAACGCTTTGGCGGTCAGGTGATGGATACCATGGATATTGAAAACTTTACTACTGTGCAAAAAACGGTAGGTCCTAAGTTTGCTCAGGATATGGAAGCGCATGTCCGTGAATACGGCGTGGATATCATGAACCTGCAACGTGTCAGCAAGATCACAGGTGCAGATCAAACCGCAAATGGTCTGGTTGAAGTTGAACTGGAAAATGGTGCCAAGCTTGAATCGAAAACCATCATTCTTTCAACTGGCGCACGCTGGAGAGAGATGAATGTTCCGGGTGAAGCAGAATACCGTACCCGTGGTGTCGCATATTGCCCACACTGTGATGGCCCATTGTTCAAAGGCAAACGTGTTGCGGTGATTGGTGGTGGTAACTCGGGTGTAGAAGCCGCGATTGACCTTGCAGGAATCGTTGAGCATGTAACTCTGGTTGAGTTTGATACCAAGCTTCGTGCCGATCAAGTGTTGCAAGACAAGTTAAACAGCTTGCCAAATACCACAGTAATCATGAATGCATTGAGTACAGAAGTGGTCGGTGATGGAGCTCAAGTAACAGCATTAAAATACAAAGATCGTGCGACTGATGTTGAACATACAGTTGAGCTTGCAGGGATCTTTGTACAGATTGGGTTATTGCCAAACACGGATTTCTTAAAGAACAGTGCTGTCGAGTTGAGCAACCGTGGTGAGATCGTGATTAATGATCGTAACGAAACCAGTGTTAAGGGGGTATTTGCCGCAGGTGACTGTACTACAGTGCCATACAAGCAAATTATCATTGCCACAGGTGAAGGCGCCAAAGCATCACTTTCTGCCTTTGATTATATGATCCGTTCTGGCGTATAAGGGATGTGATCAAAAAAAGCCCCAATAATGATTGGGGCTTTTTTATTGCATTTAGTTCTTTGGTTTATATAAACCATGATCAACCAGATGTTCACGTAAAATACGACGAAGTTCTAATACTGCCTCAGGGGTTTCCTGAATGGAATGACCACCTTTGAAAATCTTTTCAGACACAGCACCATCTAAATGTGCACTTTTATAAGGAACAATTCCGTCGGTGATGACATTCGGATCATCACTTTTGGTAATGTTGCCCATAATTGAATGAAAAACCAAACCTTTTTCTGGTGGGATCGTTGCGGTTAATTCCATAAATTTAGATTTTTTGCTCAGATCACTTGGGCCATTCTGGATCACGTCATTGGTCAAGGTTTTGACGAAATCCTTAAGATCCATGTCATCACTAGTAAGTGTATCCGCTAAGGTTGTCAAGAATGTAGCAGGGAGCTTGATAATCTTACGGGCTGCCAAGGTAAACCAGCGATCAGCATAGTCTGTACCACGATGTGGGGCTGCCAAGAAAATGGCACGATCAAAGTTCGTAATCGGTTCCATCTTGAGACGCTCGCCAATCACAGGATGCTTTCTCAAACGTGCCTGTTGGCGGCTGTTCATCATGGTCAATGCTTCTTTGGAAATATCAGCATTGCTGACCAAAAGACGGCTAATGATCCCGCCCATACTATGACCAATTAAAACCGCATCCTGAGCAGCGGCATCTTTAGGATTTAGTGAGCCAAAGGCTTGCTTTAACACGGCATAGATTTGAAAACGGCTTTCCAGAATAGGCATATTGGTCGAATAAAAGACTTGCCAAACCTGATAGTGCTCGCGCAATACCGCATCACCCATAATGTCGTTGGTTACGGCAATCCACGCTTCTGGGCTACTTGCCAGACCATGCACCAGTACAATCACTTTCTTGTTCGGATTATAAGGTTCAAGCATATATAAATGCGGCATGGTGAGGTGCTGATCGCGGTCAATTAAAGTTAAATAAGCGGCAGTTCCTAAATTATTTTCAGCCAGCCAAAGCCCATAAGGCGCAGAGAAATTGGCGGCCAGAGAGTATTCTTTTCCAGCAATATTTACTTTCTCTACACTATATGGATCGTAAACCTTGACTTCAAATTCTGGACTATTAAGCACATCGTCAACCGTTGCGGTTGTCTTTTTAGGTTGTGCAATAATGGTTGCAGCCAGATAACGTGCCTTATGAATATTTGGATTAACCCCATTTGGATAGTTGTAGCTTAACGGATCAAGGATATATTTATTTTCACCATGAGCAGCGCCATCGCTCGAAGGAAATACAGCCACGAAATCTGAACCGAAACCATCTCGACGGTTAATCGCTCTTAACCCAGAAAAGTTCATGTTATAGCTAGAAATAAACTTCTCGAGCTGCATGTTCTGCAAGCGTTGATAGGACTGAATATCGATGGTGTATGTGCTTTTACCAATTTTAATCGTTGGTGTAATGGTTTTAGATGGGTTTCTTAAACTATGGACATTGACCATTTTGGTCAACGCCTGATTATAGAAATCCCGAATTTGAACTTGTCTGTTATCAAAAATCCGTTCCTGCGGCTGGCGGGCAGTCTTAAACAAATAAGCATAACTGTAGCGAATACTTTTATCTAAAGCTTCAAGCTCCTGATCCAGACAGTTTTCATAGGTTTTCTGAATAGCTTTTTGTTCTTCTTCAGCTTTATGTTTGGTGAGTTTACTGACTTTACATTCAGAGGAGTCAGAAAGACTCATGGCTTTTGAAAGATATAATTCGCTGGCAGTAGATAAAAGTTGCTCATCCTGAATCTGCGGAATCTTATGCAGATCTGCAATACATTCATTAGGAGTCTGCATGCAGACTTTTGCTTCTTTGCCAGACATCGACAGGACATTGAGGCTGGCTTCGCTCAATTTTTTCTGTGTCAGAATACTATTACGCTCGTTCGCGATCGTCACATTGAGGTCTTGCTGTTTTAGACTGACGACCTGACAACCACTCATCACCATAGTACTGAGTAGGCTGATCGCAAATAAACGTTTATTCGGGGTAAATGCTAGCTTCATAAATCAGCAAGTTGGCTGGGAGATTGTAGCTATAATACGAAAATCGAATGTTTTTTCAATCATCCATAAAAAAATAGACTGTACACGACAGTCTATTTTTCATTACAGAATGGGACAGTAATTAGTTCAATACTTGCCAAACATTCCAGCGTTTTCCAGATTCAACTTCTTTGATCAAACGATCAGTAACTTCAGCTTCATCTGGGTAATTGATTTTGTAGTTCTTTAAGGTTTGAAGCGCATTTTTCTTTTGCTCTAACCAGAGATAGTTGTTAGCAGCAGAAAGATAAGCTTCTTGAACACCGCCTTTCATTGCCTTATCTAAATAAGGAATTGCTTCACGTTGACCGCCACCTTCAGACAAGCCAAAACCAAACCAGAAGTTTGTTTCAGCATCATTTGGGTTCATTGCAAGAATACGTTGAGCATAGGTCAATGATTTGGTGGTGTACGCTGTACCCAAATCCATATTACGTGCCATCACGCTTGCTTTAAAAGCACGTGTCAGTACGTCAATAGAGGCATTTGGTTTTTCTGCCAAAGCATCTAGTTTTTGAGTTGTTTCTTTCAACTTCGCTTCATAGCCTTTACGTTCTTGACGGTCAGGGAAGCGAGGTGGATAGTGGCGTGCCTTACCTTCAACCAGTTGTAGGAAGTCATCAATCTCAGTCACATCGACTTCATTTTCACCAGCAAGAACGGCATATTTTACATTGCGTTGTTTGCTGTCGATCGTCGGAACGATGAGTTTGTTGATATCTAATGTGGTGGTTTTTGACGGGTCATTTTGTAATGACACAACCATTTTAGTCACAGGCTGAGCAGCAGCATCTTTAATCGCAACTTCGAAGCTTGGTGGTGCATCATATTTGATTGGATTTAAAGCATAGAACGGTGCTGTCGGTTCTGGCTCTTTGAATACAAATGGCTCAGAAGCTTTATCTTTTTTGACTGGGGCGATGCCACAGGCGGTTAAAAAAGAAGTTGAAAGTACAAGTAATGCCAAAGGCTTAAAATTCATGCTTACATCCATTAATTTTAGTTAAATGAGAAGTAGATCGTTGGTTTCACCAGTCTAGGAAAAGCAAAACCAACTTGCAATGATAAGCTTGTTACATTTCTTATATATTCGCTTAGGTTGCCGAAGTTTTGTTCTGTGCTTCACATTCACGTCTAACTTCTTCAATAATTTTAAGTTCTTCTTTACTCAATGGTTGATTCTTAGAACTTTGAGGTGAGAAACTCGGATCCAATTCTGAGAGGCGCTGGCACAGCACATTCATACGTTTTTCGTTTTTCTGCATACGATCCAGCAGCACACGAATACCTTCTAAAATTGGATCAGATTGATCTTGTGTCGTTGCATAAGGCTGGAAGCCAATACTTTCGGCATAGTCACGACGGCTGACTTCATCTTGTTCGACTTGGTTTTTATCTTTGAAGATGTAACGTGCAGGGTTACCGACAGCAGTCACATTTTCAGGAACTTCTTTGGTCACTACAGCATTCGAGCCAACTTTCGCACCTTTGTGGACAGTAAATGGGCCTAAAATTTTTGCACCTGCACCGACTACAACACCATCTTCTAGGGTTGGATGGCGTTTGCCTTTATTCCAAGTGGTGCCGCCGAGAGTAACGCCATGATAAAGCGTAACGTCATTGCCGATTTCAGCTGTTTCACCAATCACAACACCCATGCCGTGATCGATAAAGAAACGTTTGCCAATTTTTGCCCCTGGGTGAATTTCAATGCCTGTGGCAAAGCGGCTAAAAGAAGAAAGCAGGCGAGCCGTACCTTTATATTCTTTTTTCCACAATTCATGTGCCATGCGATGCATGATTAGTGCATGGATACCGGGATAGGTCGTTAGCACTTCCAGCGTGTTTCTAGCCGCAGGATCACGTGCAAATACAGCCTCGATATCTTCTTTAAGCTGTTTAATCATTTGAATGATCCTCCGTGTTTGTCTTTTTCCATGAACCTTTGGCAAGTGCCTGAACGCGACTGAAGATCCCACGTAATAAATGGTACTCCATACGATCTAATTGTATCCTTCCAAATAAACGACGCAAGCGTAATGGCAGTAAACGGGGATTATTCGGGTCTAAAAATTCGATTTCAGTCAGCATTTTTTCCAGATGAGGGTAAAACTCTTCCATCTGTTGCTGCGTCACCAGTGGTTCATCCCATTCCATGCTTTGCTGTTGTTTTAGTTGCATGTGGTCAACTGGTGTATCTGTAACTTGAGTATTTTGTTCAAGTGCAGCCATTCTCATTTCATAACACACCACCTGAATGGCTTGAGCGACATTCAGTACGCCATACTCAGGATTGACTGGGATGGTTAAATGGTAATTGGCTAAGGCCAGTTCTTCGTTGGTCAGTCCACGATCCTCACGACCAAAAACGATGGCAACATGTTGTTCTTTGCTTGCTGCCTGTAATGCTTCTTTTGCCGCAGGGCGAACATCGAGCAATGGCCAAGGAATGGTGCGACTACGGGCGCTAGTACCGAAGACGATATGACAATCCTGAATGGCTTGTTCCAACGACTCAACAATCTCAATCTGTTCAATTAAATCCTGCGCACCCGCTGCCAGAGCATCAATATCGGGATGCGGATAGGTTTTCGGTGCAACCAATACGAGCTTGGATAAGCCCATGGTTTTCATTGCACGTAAAGCACTACCAATATTGGCTGGTAGGGTGGTATTGACCATGACAATACGGACATGATCCAAATGTTTGGACACGTTATTTGAGTCAAACTGGTTCATATATTATCCAGAATTAAGAGTATTGAGAGACTTCTGCCTGATAGAGATCAAGCGCTTCATCCATTGACATGTTGTCAGGCGGCGGTGCGATGTTTGCCACTTTCGGTGCTTCTGCAACTTTGGCTGCTTTAGATTTCACTTGGTATTCGATCGCAATTGCTTCTTTACCAAAATAATCCCGCAACTTGCTCAGCAACTCATCCAGTGGTGCAACTTTCCATTGTGGGCCGAGGTGTAGCTCGGCGGTTGCAAAACTTTGCTCAAGCTGGATTTGCAGGCCAATATGCTGGCACATATCAACATTACAATAAGGTAAAAGAATCGCTTGTAAATCTTTTGCTAAAGTTTTGCTCATCAGGTCTTGCGCTAAGCGAACCTGAATACTTTGGGCACGTTTCTGGCGAATTTCATTTAAACTAAATGCCTTACTTAACCGTGCCATTGGACGGTCAAAGCCTTCACGTTCGTAGATTTCGCCTTCAATCACAACGACTTGTTCTAAGCGAACCACTTCTTTGTAGCGTTGGAAACGCTCATGGTTGCAACTGATTTCGACACGGGCAGTACCATCATCTAGTGTGATCATAATGCGGTTTGGGAAGTTGGCAATATCAACAACTAAACCTGCAAAAACCGTGGTAACACCACGACGTGTTGGTGTTAGCTCATTCAGTTTTGCTGAAATAAATGATTTTAATTCAGGACGATAGACATCAATCGGGTGACCTGTAAGGTAGAGACCCAGTGTGTCTTTTTCACCTTTAAGACGAACTTCGTCTGACCAAGGTTTCACAGGTTTGGCTGGTTTACGCTGAACTTCTTCAACTTCACCAAACAAGTCCATAATTCCTGTTTCACGGTTACTACGCGCTTGTTCGGCTGCTTGTACGGCTTCTGGCAATTGTGCCATTAAGCTCGAACGTTCAATACCGAGACAATCCAACGCACCCGCACGGATCAGGGCTTCTAAAGTACGTTTATTGATTTTTTTCAGATCAATACGATGACAGAAATCGAATAAATCCTTGTACGGGCCTTCGTTGATGCGTGAGTCGATGACCGATTGCATCGCTTGCTCACCAACGCCTTTAATTGCACCTAGACCATACACAATGGTTGCTTCATCGCTGGCATGGAAATGGTACAAAGACATATTCACAGACGGTGGTAGCACTTCCAGCTTGTTATTACGGCAGTCGTCGATCAGGAATACGATACTGTCGGTATTCTGCATTTCCGAAGATAATACGGCTGCCATAAATTCAGCAGGATAATGTGCCTTTAACCAAGCGGTATGATAGGCAACAAGAGCATAGGCCGCGGCATGGGATTTGTTAAAACCATAGCCTGCAAACTTTTCCATATAGTCGAAGATATGGTTGGCAGTTGCTTCATCAATATCTTTTTTCGCCGCACCTTCAATAAAGATCTGGCGCTGTTTGACCATTTCTTCAGGTTTCTTTTTACCCATGGCACGACGAAGTAAGTCCGCACCGCCGAGTGTATAGCCTGCACAGAACTGTGCAGCCTGCATTACCTGTTCTTGGTAAACCATAATCCCGTAGGTTGGTTCTAATACGCCTTCAAGCAGGGGATGAAGATACTCAAACTCACCCCCATGCATACGATGGATAAAGTCAGGAATAAGATCCATCGGGCCGGGACGATACAAGGAAACGAAAGCAATAATTTCTTCAAATTTGCTTGGTCGTGCTTCCTTCAACATCTTTTTCATGCCGACGGATTCGAACTGGAATACCGCAGTTGTATTTGCCTCGGCAAACACCAGATAAGCGTCTTTATCGTCTAAAGGAACATTGGAAATGTTTAGTGGTATCTCGGATTTGATCCGCTTATTGATATTCTGAACTGCATCTTCAATTACCGTTAGGTTACGTAAGCCCAAGAAGTCGAATTTAACCAGACCTGCAGCTTCAACATCATCTTTATCATATTGTGCTACGCGGTTGGTGCCATCGGCATCACAAAGAACGGCTGAGTAATCGGTAATTTTACCGGGTGCAATAACAACACCACCCGCATGCTTACCTGTATTACGCGTGATACCTTCTAGCTTAAGTGCCATTTCCCAGATTTCAGCGGCATCATCATTGTCTGGATTTGACGGGTTGGTGACGATGTCTTTGAGCTGCGGTTCCATGTCAATCGCAGTCGCTAGATCGACACCCAGTGGTTTGGTCGGAACCATTTTAGAAATACGGTCAGCCAGACCATAGGATTTACCTAAGACACGGGCTACATCTCGAATCGCACCTTTTGCCGCCATGGTACCAAAAGTGGCAATCTGTGAAACCGCTTGACGACCATAATTCTGTGCAACGTATTCAATCACACGGTCACGACCTGCAATACAGAAGTCGACGTCAAAGTCGGGCATCGAGACACGTTCCGGGTTTAAGAAACGTTCAAAGAGTAGGTCATAACGTAGCGGGTCAAGATCGGTAATTTTTAAGCTATATGCAACCAGTGAACCCGCACCTGAACCACGACCTGGACCCACAGGCACGCCATTATTTTTGGCCCATTGAATGAAGTCCATGACGATGAGGAAGTAACCAGGGAATCCCATCTTGAGAATAATATCAACTTCATATTTGATCCGCTCATCATAAGGTTTGCGAATCTCGGCCCAGTCTTCGTCACGTTCAGCGATCGGATAAAGAACATTTAAGCGTTCTTCTAAACCTTCACGAGACAAATGCTCGAAATAGGTGTCGATGGTATACCCATCTGGAATCGGGAAATCAGGTAAGAAATAAGTTCCGAGCTGTAATGCAACATTACAACGTCTTGCAATATGGTAAGTGTTTTCAATTGCACTCGGAATGTCTGAAAATAGCTCAGACATTTGTTCGCCAGTTTTAAAATATTGTTCAGGGCTATAATTTTTCGGGCGTTTATCATCGCCAAGTACATAGCCATCTGCAATACAAACGCGGGCCTCATGGGCCTCAAAATCTATTTGTTCAACAAAGTGGACATCATTATGGGCAACAACACCAATCTGATATTTGGCGGCCAGTTTCACGGCTTGCTGAATAAAATCTTCTTCGCCTACACGTTCAGTACGCGTTAAGGCCAAATAGACACGATTGCCAAATTTCTCAATCCATGCTTCCAGTAAAGGTTCAGCTTTTTGTGGATTGGAAGAGCAGAGCATTTTGCCCACATCACTATGTTGGCCTAGCAAGATAATCAGGTCTTCTGCTTGTTCAAGTACCCATTCTTTTTGTACGCATGGGATACTTAACTGTTGGCCTTCGATAAAACCGCGTGACACGATTTCAGTCAGATTACGCCACCCAGTATTGCTCATTGCCAGTAAAGTTGCGCGATGTTCAGCATCATTGAGGCGAATCACACTGCCTAAAACAGGCTTAATGCCTTTCTTTAGACATGCTTCGTAAAATTTTACTGCTGCGTGGAGGTTGGATAAGTCTGTGAGTGCAAGAGCTGGCATCTCATCTTTTACGGCAGCCTTGACCAAATCAGGTATGCGAACAATCGATTCTGTAATCGAAAACTCTGTATGGATACCGAGATGAACAAACCGCATAGAAGGACTATCCTTTTTCAAACCAACGCATAGTTTAGCATGCAAACCGAAAATGACATGCTTAATATTTTGGCAAACCGTGTGTTTGCTTTGTTATTTTGCTCAAAAGTTAAAAATTAGTTTTTGATTTTTTCTATGTGTGGTCTAGTTTTACATACGAACTAGACCAAGCGATGGCTTATTTGTCATGTTTAATGTGAAAAGCGCTTACACGAGTAAAAGATATCCTGTTGCTCTGAATGTGCTGTGAAACTACATCAAAGTGAAGTTCCACTGTTTGGAATTTGACTGTGTAAAAAGATATTTGATTTTGATTCAAAATCTAGGGCACTGCTGTAGAAAGCTATCTAAAATCTAGACAACACATCTAAAGATTAAATATAAAAAAATCCCCCTGAATAAAGGGGGAGTTCTTATTAACGCATTTTTGCCAAAAAACGGCCTAAGCGATTGATGGCTTCGCGCAGCTCATTTTCAGCTGGCAGGAACACTACACGGAAATGATCTGGCGTTGGCCAGTTAAAGCCTGTGCCTTGTACCAATAATACTTTTTCCGCTTTTAACAGATCCAGCATCAGTTTTTCATCATCTTCAATTGGATAGACTGCTGGATCGAGTTTAGGGAAGCAGTACATTGCGCCATCAGGTTTAACACAACTAAGACCGGGGATTTCATTCAGCATTTCCCAAGCAATATTACGCTGTTCGTATAAACGACCACCTGGGCGAATCAAATCGTTAATTGATTGATATCCACCTAATGCAGTTTGAATCGCATATTGAGCTTGGTGGTTGGCACATAAACGCATTGAAGCCAGCATATCCAAACCTTCGATATAGTCTGCTGCACGTGTTTTGTTACCTGTAATCGCCATCCATCCTGCACGATAACCTGCAATACGATAAGCTTTTGATAAACCATTGAAGGAAATACACAGTTGATCTCCAGCCAATGCAGCTACAGCCACATGTTCGATGCCGTCATAAACGATTTTGTCGTAGATTTCATCAGCAAATAAAATCAGGTCATGCTTTTTCGCCAATGCAACAATTTGCTCTAATACATGACGTGGATAGACTGAACCTGTCGGGTTGTTTGGATTGATAATGACAATACCACGGGTGTTTGGCGTGATTTTGCTTTCCATATCCGCAATATCGGGATACCAGTAGTTTTCAGAATCACATTTATAATGCACTGCGCTACCGCCAGACAGATTTACCGCTGCCGTCCATAAAGGATAGTCAGGCATTGGCACCAGCATTTCATCGCCATCATCCAGCAAGCCTTGCATTGCCATAACAATAAGTTCAGACACGCCGTTGCCCACATACACATCATTGACGTGCATATCAAAAACGCCTTTCTGCTGGTAGTACTGGCAGATCGCTTTACGTGCAGGGAAAATACCCTTTGAGTCGGTATAGCCAATGGCATTCGGCAGGTTTAAAGCCACGTCATTAATAATTTCTTGTGGGGCTTCAAAACCAAAAGGTGCAGGGTTGCCGATATTCAGCTTGATAATCTTGTGTCCTTGCTCCTCCATTTCATTGGCGGCGCGCAGTACAGGTCCACGGATGTCGTAACAAACATGCTCAAGCTTAGATGATTTTTTAATTTCTCGGCTTGATTGATGAGACTGGGGAACAACAGTACTTTTAGACATAGCAGGATTCACTTTTGCATATCGGTATAAATAACTTTTAAAGGTTTCAACTGTTACCAGATTCAGGTCGTGCTGATCTCTCAGTAATTCAACAATTTTTTCGTGGGTAAAACCTGATTGTTGATATTGTCTGATGGTCGGTAATAAGTTTTGAAACACCACACTTTTTTTCTGAGACATTTTTTGTCCTATACAACCGTGCGAAACAAGAATATCACTATATTTGCTCACGTAAAAGACAATATTGTTAAAATTTGCTTACTTTAAATATTTAATTTGCTTTCTTTTTGCTATTTTTGATTTAGATGCTTAAACTTCAACAAATTATACGATCTGAGACTAGAGTTTTTTTTGCGAATGGCGTAAATATAAAATCTGATCATCATGATATTTTTAACATCAGAATAAAAGGTGCAGGTTATGGGAAAAGTGAATAAAACAGACCGAGAATGGCAACGAGAGTTATCCGCAGAAGAATATCGCATTACCCGTCAGAAAGGCACAGAACCCGCATTTACAGGACAATATTGGAATAATAAGCAACATGGTACTTATGTTTGTCGTTGTTGTGGTGCGGAATTATTTTCTTCCGATACAAAATACGATAGCGGGTGTGGTTGGCCGAGCTTCTTTAAGCCGATTGATAGTGTTGCAATAGAAGAACATGAAGATTTATCGCATGGTATGGTCAGAACAGAAATTGTCTGCCATGATTGCGATGCACATTTGGGCCATGTGTTTGAGGATGGTCCACAGCCGACAGGACTGCGTTATTGCGTGAATTCGGCATCATTACAACTTAAAACAGATGAGAAGAATGACGAGGAAACTTATCCATGAGTAACATTTATCAGTTTGAAGCTGAGTTGTTAGAGGGAGAAACAAAAGCGCTCGCTGATTATAAAGGCAAGGTCATGCTGATTGTAAATACTGCAAGTAAGTGTGGTTTTACCCCGCAGTTTGCTGGATTAGAAAAACTTTATGAAAAATATAAATCTCAGGGACTAGAAGTATTAGGATTTCCTTGCAATCAATTTGGAGGACAGGATCCGGGCACCAATAAAGAAATCGGAACCTTTTGCCAGCGTAATTATGGCGTCAGTTTCCCCATGTTTGCCAAGGTTGATGTGAAAGGGCCTGAAGCACATGTGATTTTCCGTTATTTAACTCGTGAAGCGAAAGGGCTTTTAGGTAGTCGGAATATCAAGTGGAATTTTACGAAATTTTTAGTTGGTCGTCATGGTGAAGTGCTAGAGCGTTATGCGCCAACAACGAAGCCAGAAGCGTTAGAAGCAGATATTGAAAAAGCTTTAGCTCAGAAATAATATGTTTTGGCTTTGAGTTAAATCATTTTGAACTCCACCGTTGAGTTTTGGAACCATCCTGACATGCCGTATGTTGAAACGCGTAGGGCATGTCAAAGTCGAATCTGTTATAAATCGCATAGTCATCCCACCTTTTCAATCGGCGCAGTAGATGCCGGGCAGAGCCATTTTTCTAGTTCTTTTGCTTCAGAGCAGTTGATTCAGGCGGGGAGCGTCGTAGTTATTCCTGCCCATGTTGAACATTCATGTAATCCTTTGCCTCAACAGGCTTGGAGTTACCAAATGATGCATCTTGATGCAGTATGGCTTGCTGGACTGATCAATGAATTGCAACAGGAAATAGATTCGCACTTGGATTTAAACATCCCATATTTGCCGCAACTCAAACCCATAATTCTCCATGATCTGGATATTTACGCCGCATTTACTAGATTAAATCAGGTGTTGTTTGATCCGCTGATTCCTAAATTAGAAAAAGAACACTACTTAATTAAGACTTTAACTGAAATGCTCATACCGAATTTTCATTGGGAAAATATTGGGGCGGCAGGTTATTTCCAGCCATATTTACCGCGCTTAATTGAGTGTCTGAATAGCAGTATGGATGATTTATCGCTACAGCAACTGGCTGATGAATTACAGATGAGCCGTTATGCGTTAATTCGGCTATTTAAGCATTATTTGGGTTTAACGCCACATGCCTATCAATTAAATCAAAAGGTGAATCAGGCGCGTTTACGCTTGCGTCAGGGCTGTGATCTGGCTCAACTGGCGCATGAGCTGGAGTTTACTGACCAAAGCCATTTTCATCGTGTCTTTAAACAATATACGGGTGTCACCCCAAAACAATATTCTAAAAAATCTTAGCTCCCGCAATTTTATACAAGAATAAAGTTTTAAGCTTTTTTAAGCTGGCTCTCCTTCATTTGGAGAGAAGGTATGGAGCTTTTTTTAACGATCGTGGTGACTCATTTTATTGCTTTGCTGACGCCGGGTGCTGATTTCTTTTTAATTTTAAAAACACTGATGCAAAGCAAAATAAAGGCAGCGCGATTGACTTGTATGGGAATTGCAGTAGGCAATGCCATCATTCTGCTGATGATTTATTGCAGTCTGTTTCTGTTGGGTCAGGTCAATACTGAAATACTGGTCGCGATGAAATGGTTAGGTGTCCTTTATTTTGCCTATCTGGCGGTTCAATGTTTTCGTGCGGCGCGTTCAGCACAGATAATCCCTAACACCGAGCAGGAAGATGTTGCAGCGTCGCAAAATAAGGCTCAATTTACGCACTTTTTACTGGGTTTAGGTTCAAGTCTACTCAATCCCAAAAACCTGATGTTTTATTCGGTCTTGGTGATTCTGGTTTATCCGCAATATAATTTTTTGCAAAACTTTTTGGTCTGTGTCTGGATGGTGGGCTTGGTGCTGATCTGGAATCTGGCGATGGTTAAATTGATGAACGCAACCATTTATCTGTCATGGTTAAATCAGCATATTTATTATTTATATTATCTGGCGGGCAGTAGCTTTATCTTTTTTATGCTGGTACTGATTTTATCCTAAATATAAAAAAGACGATCAAATGACCGTCTTTTTCTTTTTTACTTAAATGCTATTGGGATGGTTCAATAGGTTGAGGCTGGGTTTTCCTGAAACTGTGTATCTTGCGATTAATATCGTCAATAAAGGTATACACCACAGGAATCACCAGTAAGGACAAGAAGGTACTGGTAATCAAGCCTCCAATCACCGAGATCGCCATAGGGGCACGGAAGCTCGGATCTGTACCAATGCCTAAGGCAATCGGCAACATACCTGCACCCATTGCCAGCGTGGTCATGATAATCGGGCGTGCCCGTTTATGGCAGGCATCCAGCAAGGCATTGAAGCGGGAATAATGCTTCTCATCTCTGGCAATAATGGCGTAATCCACCAGTAGAATCGAGTTCTTGCTGGCAATCCCCATCAACATAATCAGACCGATCAAGCTTGGCATCGAGAAACTGCTTTTCGCCAATAGCAGCATCACAAACGCACCGCCAAGTGATAAAGGCAAAGCCACCAAAATGGTAATCGGTTGCAGGAAGTCTTTGAACAACAGCACCAGTACCACATAGATACACAATACGCCTGTTAGCATCGCCAGACCAAAGCTTGAGAACAGTTCCTGCATGACTTCGGCATCACCAATATTGGTACGTTTCACCGTTGGGGGCAGGTTCTTCATGGTGGGGAGCTGGTCAACTTTTGCCGCGATATCACCCAGCGGCTGATTATTCAGCTCAATGGTAAAGTTGATATTACGTAGGCGGTTAAAGCGGTCAATTTGCGATGGGCCACTTTCAATGTTGACATCAGCAATGGTGCCTAACATGACGGGGCCATGACTACCTTTGACCATTAAGCGTTTCATCAACTCCTGATCCTGACGTGCTGATAGCGGTAGTTTGATCACCACAGGAATCTGACGTTGTGACAGGTTTAACTTGGCCAGATTCTGGTCAAAATCACCTGCAGTCGCGATACGCAAAGTCTCTGCAATATCATAAGTGGTGACACCTAGATCGGCCGCTTTGGCAAAATCTGGACGAATCACCAATTCAGGACGAATCAGGGCGGCACTTGAGGTGATACTTCCTACATTTGGAACAGTTCGTAATTCACGTTCAAGGCTACGTGCTGTCGCCATTAATGTATCGGGATCATCGCCAGAAAGTGCAATTTGATATTGGCTATTGTTGCCTGCAAGTCCGACTTGGATGCGCGCGCCAGGCAGTGGTGCCAGACGTTGACGCAATTGGTCTTCTATGTCTTGCAAGCTGGCACTACGATCAGAACGCTCCGTGGTTTGAATGGTTAAAGTGGCTTTACGGGGTTCACCTGATGCGCCACCTGAAAATGGATCTGTACCCGCAGCACCGCCACCAATGGTGGTATAGATACTTTTAATTTCAGGATGATCTTTAATCAAGTTGCGTGCGTATTCAGCCGTTTTAAGCGTATCTCCAAATTGAGAACCGGGTGTTAATTCCAGACGAACCTGTGTTTGTCCTGTATCTGGAGGAGGCACAAACCCAGTCGGTAATAAGGGAATCAACATGACCGAGGCAATAAAGAAAGCAATTGCGCCGCCTAAAGTGATCCAGCGATGATTGAGACACCAAGTGACCAGACGCATATAACCACGCATGACTTTGCCATCTTTGGCGCGATCTTTCGCTAAACGTGCTGTACCTTGATCTGCCGCCGTTTTTGTATCAGAAGCATCGTCCTGTTGTTCGACTTTGCCGATCCAAGGCTTCAGGATATAGGCAGACATCATTGGGGTGAGTAAACGTGCAACCAGTAGGGAAGCAAAAATTGCCAATGCTGCCGTCCAGCCAAATTGAACAAAGAATTTTCCTGCAATCCCGCTCATAAAGGCAGTCGGAAGGAATACGGCAATCAGGGTAAAAGTGGTCGCAATAACAGCCAGACCAATTTCATCTGCGGCTTCCATAGCGGCTTCATACGGTGTCTTGCCCATGCGCAGATGCCGTATAATATTTTCAATTTCAACAATGGCATCATCGACCAGAATCCCCACCACCAGTGACATGGCCAGTAGCGTCACGGTATTGAGGGTAAAACCAAAGAAATACATGCCGATCATGGCGGGTAGGATAGACAATGGCAGGGCTGTTGCAGCAATAATCGTGGCACGCCAGTCACGTAAGAATAACCATACCACCAAGATTGCCAGAATAGCGCCTTCATACAGGAGCGACATTGAGCCTTCGTAATTGTCGACTACCGGATTGACGAAGTTGAACGCTTCGGTGATCTTGATATCTGGATGTGCCGTTTTCAGTTTATCTAGTGCTTCAGCAACACCTTTTTGCACATCAACTTCACTGGCTCCTTTACTACGGGTGATTTCAAAACCAATGACGGGTTGTCCATTTAACAGTGCAGCCGAACGTCTTTCCGCAATCCCATCCCGAACAGTGGCAACCTGATCCAGACGAATATGCCGACCATCACTCAAGGCAATATCCATTGCACCAATTTCATCGGCTGTTTTGACTGTAGCAATGGTCCGAATCGATTGTTCACTGCCACCAATTTTGGTTTGACCACCCGAGGCATCTTGCTGGATTAATCGCAGTTGACGGGTTATGTCGGTTGCCGTTGCATTCAGTGCCAAGAGTTTTTCGGGATCAAGCTCAACATCAACCTGACGTGTGACACCACCTACACGTGCCACTGCACCAACACCTTTGACTTGGAGCATGGCGCGGGCAATATCGTAATCCACAAACCAAGACAGTGCTTCTTCATCCATCTTGGGCGACTGGATGGTATAGGTCAGAATAGGTGAGCCAGACAGGTTAATCTTACTGACAATTGGATCTCGTAAATCAGCAGGTAAATCTGAACGGACTTGTGACACGGCATTACGCACATCATCCACTGCTTCCTGCAAGGGTTTTTCCAGCTGGAACTCGGCAGTAACGGTGACAACACCATCCTGAATATTGGTGTACTGGTTTCTGAGTCCTTGCAGGGTCGCAATCGAGTTTTCGATTTTACGTGCTACTTCGGTCTCAAGTTGTGGCGGCGCAGCACCCGGAAGGGCAGCGGTTACAGTCACCATGGGTAGTTCAATATCTGGGAACTGCTGGATCTTCATCCATTTAAAGCATAATAATCCTGCCAATCCCAGCATGATAAATAACAGGATGCCAGGAATTGGATTTCGGATCGACCAAGCGGAGAAATTCATATTATTTCTCCTGTGTGGTCACGAGCTGTTTGGTGAGTGGTGTGTCTGGAATGTCTTTGGCAATACTGACAAGATCACCATCTGCCAAGAAACCTGTGCCTGAAGACACCACTTTGACATTCGGTGCCAAATCTAAAATTTCAACCCGATCGCCTAGACGACGCCCAACATTAACTTTTTGTTGAGTCACGCGATTTTTGTCATTGACCGTAAATACATAAGAAAAGCCATCGCGTAACAACAGCGCTGTTTGTGGAACGGTTAATGCGGGTTTTTGGCCTAAATCAAATTCACCTTTGACGAACATTCCCATGCGTACAGCCTGCGTGGTTGGAATATCTACATACACCAGTCCATAACGGGTTTGTGGATCAATCACAGGTGCAATCATTCTCACTTTACCTGTCACGGCGGGTTGGGCTGGATCAGGTGAAATGATGTGCGCTGTCATGCCTTGTTTAAGCTTATACAAATCCGAGGTGGTCACTTCTGCGCGCCATTCCAGACGATGGTCACGAATCAGACGGAAAAGTTCCTGTCCTGTTTGCGCTAATGAACCTACTGTAGCAGTTCGTGCTGAAATGACACCATTGTCAGGCGAGACCACTCTGGTTTGAGCTAAACGTAATTGATTACTTTCAATTTGTGCTCTAGCCGCATCCAGCTTGGCTTGAGCAGTGGCTTGAGACGTTTGATATTGGGTGGCTTCCTGAGCTGAAATCGCACCTGTATTTTTGAGTTGCTGAATACGTTTATTATTGGTGATGGCATCGGTAAGAACAGCTTGTGCTTCTGCATAACTGGCTTTCGCTGCTGCGAGATCAGCACGGATGGTTTCACTGTTAATCTCCGCTAAAACCTGACCGCGTCGTACTTCATCACCAACATTGACATTCACCCGAGTCAGACGCTGGCCAGAGAGTTCACTACCAATCACCACTTCTTGCCATGCAGCAATATTGCCATTCGCCGTAAATGTCTGTTTCCAGTTTTGCTGTTGAGGAGAGACCACGGTAACAGTCAGTGCCGCTTTCTGTGCGGTGGTATCGGCATTTTTTTGCTGTTTTGCAGCTGTTGTTTTTTTAGCAATTCCAGTCTGCCAAACCACGATTACAATAATTAAAAGTACAACAACGATTGCTAAAATGAGCCAACCCTTTTTCTTTATTTTCTTGGGAGTTTGAGAAGTCATCTTTCCATAGTCATCAAGTTTTGATGGCTAAGTATAGACGAAGATTTCAACAGTAGGTCAAGATGCAATGGACAGATAAAAAAATTAATAAAGCTGCCCATTTTGCTTACCGTTTACCTAAGAAAATAAGTGACTTTATTCACATTGATGCATTTTAGTTTGACCCAAAATGATAAGCCCTTTTTATAAAGGCAATAGTCGGTTGGATACTACATTTTTCATGACAATGGTCGAGGTCAGACGTTGTACATTTGGCAAGGCAGAGAGACTGTCGTCATAGAGCTTCTGGAAACTTGCCAGATCTTTGGCAACGACATGCAGTAAATAATCAGGATTTCCGAATAAACGCTGCGCCTGAATCACATTGGCAATTTCAGTGACTTTTTCTTCAAAGCTGGACAGGGCAGTTTTATCGCCATCTTTTAAAGTTACAAAGATAATCGCAGAGAAATTGAGACCGATTTTAGAGGCTTCCAGATCAGCGTGATAACCCTTGATCACGCCACTTTCTTCTAAAGCTTTGACGCGACGATGGCAAGGAGACAGGCTTAAGCCGATTCTTTCTGCTAGTTCGGTGATAGATAATCGTCCATTTGCCTGTAGTTCAGCAATAATTTTCTTATCGATGCGATCCACTTGGAAGAATCTCCCTATTGGCATTAAAGAAATAGAAGTATTTGGAATAACATTTTCACCATTAAAGCATATCCTTTCTCAACAATCTTCACCAAATGGTGAAAAAGAAAGCTATTAAAAATAGCGTTGGTGATGCAGAAAGGGCTTGGCTTATGGAACTCAGTGTAATTTTTGCTTTCTGGTGTGTTTCGATCTTATTTGTGTTAACGCCGGGTGCAGACTGGGCCTATGCCATTCTTGCAGGCATTAAGGGGAATTTTGTCTTAAATGCGGTGACTGGCCTGATTTTGGGACATTTTATTGCAATCTTGTGTGTGGCTGCTGGGGTAGGTGCATTACTGCAACATTATCCAATACTGTTAACCACGATGACGATTTTAGGTGCCTGTTATCTGCTATGGATGGGTGCAAATTTATTGATTCATCCTGCTACCATTTCGAGTGATCATAATGAAACACAAACCTTAGATTCGGCACGTTCGTGGTTGCTGAAAGGTGTGGGGATCAGTGGGTTAAATCCCAAAGTCTTATTGCTGTTTTTTGCTTTATTGCCGCCGTTTATTCATCCTGAAATGTCTTTTGCACCTACAACCCAGATTATTTTGCTGGGTATGATTCACCTATTGAGTTGTGCAGTCGTTTATGTGCTGGTGGGAATCGCAGCGAATAAACTTTTGGCAACGCGTCCAATGGCTGTAAAAGTCGTCAGTCGGGTTTCTGGTGGCCTGATGGTAATGATCTCGATCATTTTATTTATAGGACAGCTTGGCTAAGAAAATAGTGAAATTTCTTAAGAATAGATGGCTTTAAATTTTATATTGATTGAATTCAGTCTGTTAATTTTAATGCCGTTTAAGTCTGGAAAACTCATGAAATTATGGAATGGCACATATAGATAAAAAATAGTGTAAAACGTATTAATTCTCATTTATTATGCGGTTTTTTTAAAGTCGGCTGAAATAAATCATGGGTAGAAAACTTAAACCATTAGTATTGATGATGACATGCGCTTCAATGGGGACAACGGCTGTTTTTGCAGATGAAGTGCAACAGGGGCAAGCAGCGGATGCAACCGTGACATTAAATACAATTCGTATTACTGCGAGTGCGGATGCATCAGCAGATGGTTTAATGGATCCTTTTGCAGGTGGACAAGTTGCCAGTGGTGGTCGGGTCGGGATCTTTGGTAATCAGAAGAATCTGGATACACCATTCAACTTAACCAGTTATACCAATGAATATATTCAGTCCAAGCAAGCTAAAAGTGTAGGGGATGTATTAAAGGCTGATCCAAGCGTTCGTGTTGGGCGTGGTTTCGGAAACTTTCAGGAATCTTATTATATCCGAGGTTTTAATTTAGGGTCAGATGATACGGCTTATAATGGTCTGTATTCGATTCTGCCACGCCAATATATTCCGACAGAGCTATTTGAACGTGTCGAAGTGCTTAAAGGTGCTTCATCTTTCTTAAATGGTGCGATGCCGGGCAATGGCGGAATTGGTGGGGCAATTAATCTATTGCCAAAACGTGCAGGTAATGAACCATTAAATCGTGTTACGGTTGGTACAGATTTTAACGGTGGCCAAATTGCTAGTGATATGTCTCGTCGCTTTGGCGAAAACCAAGAGTTTGGTGTTCGTGTAAACACTGCTTATCATGGTGGCAATACCAGCGTTGATGATGAAAAAAACTCATTAGGTCTGGCTTCAATTGGTCTAGACTACCGTGGTGATCGCCTACGCTTATCTGGAGATATGGGCTATAGCAATAATCGTTTAACTGCAACACGACCTAATATTTCTCTTGCAGGTTTGACTGAAGTGCCTGCTGCAATAAAGGCGAGTCGTAATTACGCTCAAAAATGGACCTATTCTAATGAAGAGGACGTGTTTGGTAGTTACCGTGCAGAATATGATTTAACTGATGCTGTAACCGCTTATGCGGCTTATGGTTTCCGTCATGGTGAAGAGCAAAATAGCCTTGCGAATCCAACTGTAACCAATGTCTCTAATGGTGATGCGAAATATTCACGCTTTGACAATGGTCGGGTCGATATGGTGAATACTGGTGAAATTGGTATTCGCGGTAAGTTACAGACAGGTTCTATCCAGCATAATCTAGTGTTATCAGGCTCTGCATTCCAGCAAAATACCCGTAATGGCTGGGCCATGAGCGGAAGTAACACCACTAATATTCTTCATCCAGTTTATAGCAATGCACCTGAATTGACGATTGGTAATCCAGAGCGTGTCAATGATCCTAAGCTTGGCACACGTACCCGTCTAAGAAGTATCGCGATTGGGGATAATATTTCTGCGTTTGATGATAAGTTGATTGTGATGCTTGGCGCGCGCTATCAAAAGATCATGCAGGAAACTTATAACTATCAGACCGATGGAAGTAAAATCAATCCAGCATATAATGAGGCGAAATGGACGCCTGCTTTAGGTGTGACTTATAAACTGACGCCAGAATTTTCTGTGTATGCAAACTATATCGAATCATTGGCGAAAGGGTTAAGTAATACTACAGTGGATGTCACAACAACACTTAAACCTTTTGTTGCCAAGCAAAAAGAAATTGGTGCTAAATACGAAAATGATCGTTTAGGTGCGAGTATCAGTTTATTTGACATTAATAAGCAGCGTGGTGTCTTGCAAGATGGGGTGTTTAGTGATGCTGGTGAATACGTTCATCGTGGTGTCGAGCTAAATACCTATGGCAAGCTGACTGATTCAATTACTGTATTGGGCGGTGCGTCGTGGCTACACGCCAAGCAAAAGAATACAGGGTCTGCCTTATATGATGACAATAATGAAGTTGGTGTGCCAAAGTTTCAAGCCAATTTAGGTGCTGAATGGGCATTGCCAGTTCCGCAAGATATCTCCTTAAATGCACAATTGACTTATACAGGTTCGACTTATGCAAGTCTGGATAATAAGTTAAAAGTGAATGACTGGACTACGCTGGATATCGGTGCAAACTATAAAACCCAGCTTGGACAAACACCAACCACTTTTAACTTTAAAGTGAATAATGTCTTCAATAAAGATTATTGGTCTTCTGTTGGCTTATCTGACAATATCAATAGCACTTCAAATACCAATAATGGTTATGTTGTAGCAGGTCTACCGCGTACCTTTATGCTCAGTGCAAGTTTTGATTTCTAATTTATAGCGCTAAAAAAATCCCCGAATATTCGGGGATTTTTTATTTATAGAATGGCTTTGAGTCGTTTGACCACTTCTTCACACTGAGCTAAATCTGCAACCAGCGCCATGCGTACATGACCTTCACCCGGATTGCCTTGTTCAGTCTCGCGAGACAGATAACGACCCGGTAAAACTTTAATATGTGCTTTTTCCATTAACATCTTGGCAAAAGTTTCATCATTATCCACTTTTAACCAATAATAAAAGCCTGCATCTGGTTTTTGTAACGGCAATAAATGACCAAGTTCAGACTGGAATAAATCAAATTTAGCACGGTATTGCTGACGGTTTTCTTCAACGTGCGCTTCATCATTCCATGCTGCGATTGAAGCCAGTTGATTTTGTACGGGCATTGCAGCGCCGTGATAGGTGCGGTATTGCAAATAAGGTTTCAATAAAGCTGCATCACCAGCAACAAAGCCAGAGCGCATACCCGGCAGGTTTGAGCGTTTAGAAAGTGAATGGAACACGATACAGTTTTTATAATCGTCACGGCCCATTTCAGCACAAACTTCTAGCAGACCAATCGGTGCCTGATCAAACCAGAGTTCTGAATAGCATTCATCTGATGCAATTACAAAATCATATTGATCAGAAAGTGCAATCAGCTTTTTAAACTGTTCTTTTGACAGTACTGTTCCTGTTGGATTACCCGGGGTACAAACAAATAATAAAGCTGTTTTTTCCCACACTTCCGCTGGAACTGCATCAAAGTCACCTAAGTAGCCATTTTCTTCGGTACAGTTAATGAAATAGGGTTTTGCACCTGCAAGTAGGGCAGCACCTTCATAAATCTGATAGAACGGATTTGGCATCACCACATACGGTGCATCTTCGCGTTTAATCAAGGCCTGTACAAAAGAGAAAATCCCTTCACGTGTTCCAGAAACGGGCAGAATATGATCCTCTGCACTGATCTGGTTCAACTTAAAACGATTGGTGAGCCATTGTGCAATACTTTGGCGCAGTTCTGGCAAACCTTTACTGTTTGGATACGTCGATAAATGAGCAAAATTATCAATAATTGCTTGCTTCACAAACTCTGGTGCTGGATGTTTCGGCTCACCAATTGATAAGGGAATCAATGGTAAATTGGCAGGTTGTACCTCTTTAAAAAGCTGGTTTAACTTTTCAAAAGGATAGGGATGCAATAACGACAAGCTAGAGTTCATTTAAACAGTTACCAAACAATAAAATTTAAGATGGATTACAAATTTGATTCGATGCTTCATCCAAAGCGGCTTTTAGTGTTTCCACAAAAGTTTTGACTTCTTCATCGGTGAGCAAGACACCATTTTTCTTGGTGACAAAGAAAATATCTTCTGCACGTTCGCCCAAGGTCGCAATTCTTGCAGAATGGATATCCAGACCCTGTAGCATGAATAAGCCCCCGATACGCGCCAGTAATCCGGGTTGATCCAGCGTTGAAATCTCGACCATATGTTGCTGTAAGGTCGGGTTCAGGACAATATCCACTGTATTCTGCACATCAAAATGACGTAAATGACGCGGGATACGGCGTTGCATAATCCCCGGATATTGGTCTGAATGGCTTAAGGCATCGACCAAGGCCGCTTTCACTTTGCGTTCGCGATCTGGATCAGTCAACAAAGTACCAAAACGATCAAGAACCAAATAGGTGTCTAAACTGAATGACGTCGAAGCGGTAATAATACGGGCATCCTGAACATCCAGATTCATACGATCTAATACGGCTACAGTTGTGGCAAATAGATTTGGCTGATCGCGGGTATAGATAAAGATCTGCACTGCATCATCTGCTGCATTACGATGCGCACGTAATAACACCAGAGGTTCTGGGTTATCACCGTGTTGCAGAATCGCTTGGGTATGCCATGCAATTTCATTGGCTGATTCTTTAACAAAGTATTCATCGCCCAGTTCTTGCCAGACTTTCTCAACTTCAGCAAGGGAGAAGTCATTCACCAAGAGTTCACTTGCAGCAAATTTGGTGTCTTCAATCAGCATTTGATAATCGACTGGACGGCCCAAGCCTGAACGGATCACATCACGCGCATAGGTATACAGCTGACGCATTAACGATGCACGCCATGTATTCCAAAGCTTAGGGTTGGTGGCATTAATGTCGGCAACCGTGAGGGTATAGAGATAATCGAGATGCTCCATATCACCGACTTTTTCAGCAAACTCTCTGACTTCGTCTGGGTCGGAAATATCTTTCTTCTGGGCAGTGAGTGACATGAGTAAATGATTGTTGATCAGCCATGCCACCAGTTTGCATTCACGTTCGGTAAAACCATGCGTACGACAGAATTCAATGGCATCAATTGCGCCGAGTTCACTGTGATCACCGCCACGACCTTTGGCAATATCATGGAAAATCGCAGCCATATAGACGATGTCATGGCGGGCAATACGTTGGAACACAGAACTTACGACGGGAAATTCTTTGGCGAATTCAGGTTCTTTAAAACGGCTCAAATTACGGAGTAACAATAAGGTATGTGCATCGACGGTATAAATATGGAATAAGTCGTATTGCATTAACCCTGTAATCTGTCCAAATGCAGGAATGTAATTGCCGAGAACGCCGTAACGTTTCATCGCCACCATGGTGTTATATAAATGCGGTGAACGGATAATCGACATGAACAGGGCTTGATGTTCTGGATTGTCGCGGAAACGCTGGTCAATCCGTTTTGCTGCAAGCACCAGCAGACGTAAGGTACGGGCACGAATTCCAGTAATTTCTGGTCGATTCGCCAATAGATAGAACAACTCCAAAATTGCGCTTGGCTCTTCTGAAAAGACTTTGTGATGTTGAACCGCAAGCTTGCCATCGACAATTTTAAAGCGTTCATTAATATCGATAATATGACGTTCATAATCAGGCAGGCGAGGCGTAATCACTGACTCATTGAAATAGGCCAGTAGCATTTCATTCAGCGTTGAAACTTGTTGCGCCGTCCGATAATAGCGCTTCATGAACTGCTCAACTGCAAAATTAACAGGCTGACCTTCTTCACGTACGTAGCCAAATTTTGCTGCAATATCACGTTGATATTCGAATAAAAGACGATTTTCGTCGCGTTTGGCAAGACGATGCAAATGGGTACGGATTTCCCATAAAAAGCTTTCCGCTTCTTCGAGTACGCCGAGTTCAAATTCGGTAATAAAGCCCAAATGCACCAGATCATAAATACGATTGACACGGAAATGACGTTTGGCAATCCAGCCGATCTGGTTGATATCGCGAATACCGCCCGGAGCATTTTTAATATCAGGCTCTAAGTTGCTTTCCGTATTGTTGTGCTGCGCATAACGCTTGGCTTGTTCAGCCATTTTGGCATCATAGAAGGTTTGATCCGTCCATGTTTGCGCCACGATACGACGCGGCCATTTAGCCAGTTGCTGATTGCCAGTAATGAGTCGTGCTTCAATCAGTGTCGTAGCAACGGTCAAGTCATTAATGGCTTGTTCAACACAGTTTTGAATGGTACGAACACTGATGCCCGGTTTGAAATTACCAACATCCCATAAAGAAGAAATAAAGGTTGAGATCAGTTTTTCTTGTTCTTCACTGATTTCATCCTCAGATAAAATCATAATGTCGGTATCTGAATAGGGCAGCATTTCATGGCGGCCGTAGCCACCCACTGCAAATAGACCTAATTCAGTTTGATTTAAACCAGCATGATTCCAGAGAAAGATCAGCGCCTCATCAATCGAGTCTGAACGGGCGCCAATCACTTCACGAATCGGTTGCCCATTTTCATAACTCTCCTGTAATTGATTTTCTACATCCGTTCGCCATTGGTTAATGGCTTGAATATCATGATGACTGGTGACGTAGTTCAACAATGGCGAGGTATTGATCATGAAAATGGGTCTACTCAATTCAGGTTAAGAGTTAGTGTGTACGCTCACTTGGTCTGCGGCTTGTTGGGCCAATTCACGCGCAAGATCTGTGGTTTCAGCACGTGCAGTGGCAACACCCATACGACGGCGTTTAAAGCCTTCTGGTTTTCCAAAGAGGCGTAAGTCTGTATCTGGATTTGCTAAAGCAAGATTCAAGCCAGCAAAGCTGAGGTTCTTCGCATCGACACCCGCATAGATCACTGCACTTGCTGCCACACTGTGACGTGCAGTATTTACAGGTAAACCTAAAATGGCACGGGCATGCAATTCAAATTCGCTTTGGAATTGTGAAGCCAAAGTCACGAGACCTGTATCGTGTGGGCGAGGTGAAACCTCACTAAACCAGACTTTATCGCCTTTGATGAATAACTCAACCCCAAAAATACCACAACCGCCTAAAGCAACAGTGACTTTATTGGCAATACGTTTTGCTTCTTCCAGCGCGGCAGGCGTCATTTGTTGTGGCTGCCAGCTTTCGACATAATCACCTGCATCTTGACGATGTCCGATCGGATCACAGAAATGGGTTTCAATTTCGCCTGTTTCTGGGTTTTTAGCACGGACGGTAAGCAGGGTAATTTCAAAATCAAAATCGATTTGCGATTCAATAATCACGGTACCTTGATTAACACGACCGCCTTGCATTGCATAATCCCAAGCAGCATCCACTTCATCAAAGCTTTTTACACGAGACTGGCCTTTGCCTGATGATGACATCACAGGTTTGACGAAGTTTGGATAACCAATGTCGTCACATGCAGCGCGGAAACTTTCTAAAGTGTTGGCAAAGCGATAAGCCGAGGTTGGTAGACCAAGTTCTTCAGCCGCTAAACGACGAATCCCTTCACGGTTCATGGTAAGGTTCACCGCTTTAGCCGATGGGATGACCGTAGCCGTTTTATTTTGTTCGATTTCGACCAAGACTTCAGTAGCAATCGCTTCAATCTCAGGAACAATCAGATTTGGTTTTATTGTTTCAATCAGTTGTTTTAATTCGGCTGGATCGGCCATATTCAGGGTGTAAGCATAGTGAGCCACTTGCATTGCTGGTGCGTGATCATAACGATCTGCGGCATGGACTTCGACACCCAAGCGTTGTAAAGAAATGACAACCTCTTTACCAAGCTCTCCAGAACCTAACAGTAAAACCTTAAATGCAGAAGATTGAAGTGGAGTTCCAAGAGTGACGCTCATGCGAATAATCCTATCCTGAGTAATTTGTGTTTAAGCATAGCAGAACTTTTTGCTGAATTAAGCCTATATGACACAAAAAACATGCTTTTTGTTAGACAAAAATATTGTGGGTAAAGCCCTTTGATTTAATTAAACATTGACTTGATAATTTAGTTTTAATTCTTCCGCATTTTGCCCACGAATTCCCCAGTTGACTTTGGGTGTTTCAAAAATCGTGATTTCAACGTCATGAGGTGAAATCCCACATTGTTGTTGAATATAAGTAAAAATTAACTGGATTAGGTGTTTTTTTGCTTCTTTACTACGTCCTTCAAACATTGATATTTCGATAATCAGATAATTGTCACTGCGATCCTCTGGATAAATAAAATTGCCGGTCGCAAGACTGATAAAACGTTGGAATTTCTTTTCTACAGGATAATTCAAGCTGTCGACCAGCGCCTGATGAATGGCATGGGAAAGCTGATTTCTAAACTGTTCAATTGTTTGTTGTAATGCATAAATTTTGATTTGTGACATGGGGGATTTACTTCCTGATGAATAGTTCATTGTTTTATTCAAGTTAATATAGAGAAATTTAGCGCAAGACAAACCTGAAATCTTTCGCTGATATCGCAAATTCTATGCATGATAAAACAGTAACAATGATTGAGAATTATTCCCAAATTGACTAGCATAATGGCCTTATGTTTCATCGGCGATCTGATATGTCTAATCTAAACACTCGTGTAACAGCAATCATGTTGTGTAGTGCCTTTTTCTTGGCTGCTTGCGGGAACTCAGGTGATGAGCCAAAAGAGAAGGTAGAGATCAAGCCAGCGCCAAAACTCAATAATGATGCAACGACCTATGCCAATGCTGCATGGAAACTGATCAATGAAATTGATCCGATTGTTTATAACAAGCAATCGGCTGAAATTGAAGAGAAGGTTAGAAAACCATTACGCCAGCTCAGCACGGATTGGCGGATCAATGTCAAAATGACAGATTCGGTGACCGAAGGGAAATATGCGCTTTGCCGTAAGGCATTGACCAGTCTGGATACTTGGGCGCGTGATGTCAAAGATAAGGAAAATGTATCTGTCCAAAAGCAGGCAGACTACGAGCGTGATAAAGCACAATGTAAAGATGCGATTGATAACCCTGCATTAGGAAATACCTCTCCTAAATAATTGGGTACACATAAAAAAGCGAGATCATTGATCTCGCTTTTTTATGGTTAAAGCTATTGCTGGATTATGAGGTTTTGACTGTTTTTGCCGCTTCCTGTTTGGCTTGAGTCGCTGTGGTACTCGCTACTTTTTTGGTTGCCGAAGCTGCCTTCATCGCTTCATGTTTAGTGGAGTCTTTGGCTTTAATGGCATCATGTTTTACGGTATGGGTTGCTTTGGTGGTTTCTTTTTTGGCTTTCACGACACCAGCTGCGACACATTTTCCACCTTTATGATTTGGGCCAGTGCCACCCTGGAGTTGAGTTCCTTTTGGACATGCAAATGCGCTAGCGCTTAATACGGTAAATAAGCCTGCTGTTAGAATTGTTGCGATTTTTCTCATGATTATCATCTGCGAGGATAAGCGATAGTGCTTAGTTTTAATGTAGACGCATTGAGATAGGGAAAGCAGACTGATTTTGTGAAATATTTTAGAGCATGCGTAGCATTTTATAGTGAGAGTTTGTCTTTTAATTTAGCGTTAAGTTTAAAAGCATATTGCAATCCAGAGCTTAATCATTAAGCTGCATTGCTATCTCTTGATCTTAGATTTTTAGATCACTCACGGTTGCGAATTGTCTTAATCTATCTAGATCAATTACTGTAATTTTCTTGAATCCTAATTGAATCACCCCTTGCTTTTCAAACTGGTTCAGTTCGTGGTTGATCGTTTGTCTGGAGACGGTCAGCATATTGGCTAGTTGATCCTGAGAGATTTGAATATTAAAGTCCTGAATCGTTGAACGGTTGCCATATCCTTCCAGAATGAATAACAGACGCTGTGCCAAACGTTGGCTAATGCTTTGGGTTTGAATCGCGATTTGCTCTAAAAATACGTAACGTAGTTTTTGGCTGGTGAGCAGGGCAAAGTAATACCAGTAATAGGGATTTTTTAGCAAAAAATCATTGAGCGCTTGGGCTGGAATTTGCAGTACAACACTCTTTTTTAAGGCAATGGCATCATGCGAACGCGGTTGCTGATCAATCAGGGAAATTTCACCAAACCACATGATCGGCTCTGCAATGGCAGCAATCGCTTCATTGCCATTCACATCGATATATCCCAGGCTAATCGAACCTTCCAGCACGCCGTATACGCCATCAAAGCGATCTTGGGCATGAAAAACTGCCGCATTTTTCTCAACGCTGTACTTTTTGCCATGCTCGATAATAAAGTTTTGAAAAGGTTCAGCTAAATGGCGAAACCATAAATTTTCTTTTAAATGCTGAATATAAAGCGGCTCTAACACGATTTTTCCTTGTTTAAAAAGACATCCATTTGTCAGCTACATGACAACTTGATCACGCTATTTCTTATAGATTAACAGCATAAACGAATGATATGAGGAAAGAAAAATGACAAATCTGGAACGTTTACTGAGTCAATATGCAGCTTATCACTTAGATCGAAATAATATTGTGACTCATTTTGTGGGGATTCCTTTAATTGTATTTTCAATTTTATGCTTAACGGCCCGTGCTGGCGTAGAAATATCGGGCGTGTCAGTCACATTAGCTTCCATACTGATTGTGCTCAGTATTCTCTATTATATTTCACTAGATAAGCTGTTTGGTATCCTGATGCTGATCATCATGATAGTCGCTTACCCATTCGCTGTAAAAATTGCTGCGTTACCTATGTGGAGCTGGTTGGGCGCAAGTATTGGTTTTTTTGTGGTGGGTTGGGTGTTTCAGTTTGTTGGCCATTATTTTGAGAAGAAAAAACCTGCCTTTGTGGATGATCTGGTCGGTTTGGCAATTGGTCCTTTATTTGTTTTGGCTGAATTTGTTTTCTTGCTGGGTTTCCGTAAGTCGTTGCATCAACGGATTTTAAAAGAAGCACAAATGAAACGTGCTGAAATGGATATGAAGCCGCAAACAGTCGCTTGATGGGCTGGACTCATATATAAAAAGCCAAGTTGATCAAGCTTGGCTTTTTCATTTATTGGATTCAAAGATTCTAAAAAACTCATTCAGTTGCTAAGCTATCACTATTCAAATGTGGTGGTCAGAATTAAAAAACACATGACAGGAATTTACGAATATTGGTCATTACCTTGCAAATTAAATATTAAATGTCCCGCATGTCAGGCCAAGGCGGATTTTGAATTTGCCCGATTGGCGAAGATTCCGCTGAAAAAAGATGTCGATTATTTTCAGCAGCATGCAGATTTTGAATATGCGCGTTTTCAGGATGCTTGTGGCGGTTATTGGCATGCTGCATTTTATTATCCAAATCTTTCTGGCGGCATTGACCAGATCCATGACTTACCAGAAGGATATGATCCAACAGCTTGGAGTACGCGCTATTCAGTGCAAAGTCGGGGTGGGGTGATATGTGAATCTTGTGGTTATCGACAGAAACATGAATTGAACTGGCCGAATGATGCCTATTATGTGGTGATGTATCGGCAACAGCATTTATGGGCCTTTCACCGTGAAGCTGCACTTGAGCTTTACCATTATTTGAGTGAAGCCTTACGCGACCATAAAAAATATCGTTATTCGTTCTTTCTATTGCATATTCCGACAATCTTCAAGCAGAAAAAAGCACGGCAGCATGTGACTCAGCGATTGCAAAAATTATTGAGTTAATGGGCTGTTAACGTTGCAGTTATCTTTGAGAAAATAAAAAAACCGCCAATAAGGTCATTACTGGCGGTTTGGAAATCAAAAAACTGATTTATACGTTAAAGCGGAAGTGTAATACATCGCCGTCTTGAACAACATAGGTTTTACCTTCTAAACGCCATTTTCCTGCTTCTTTGGCGCCATTTTCACCGTTATATTGAATGAAGTCATCATATGCGACACATTCAGCACGGATAAAGCCTTTTTCAAAGTCAGTATGAATCACACCAGCTGCTTGTGGCGCAGTTGCACCGACTTTAACTGTCCAAGCACGAACTTCTTGTACGCCCGCAGTGAAATAGGTTTGTAGGCCAAGTAATTTATAACCTGCACGAATCACCACGTTCAAACCTGGCTCTTCCATACCCATTGCTTCAAGGAATTCAGCACGATCTTCATCTTCAAGTAATGAAATTTCTGCTTCGATCTGGTTGCAAAGCGGTACAACAATCGCATTTTCTTCAGCAGCAAGTTTTTTTACTGCTTCAAGATGCGGGTTATTTTCAAAACCATCTTCTGCCACGTTGGCAATGTACATGGTTGGTTTAAGCGTCATTAAACCGAAACCGCGAACTGCTTTACGTTCGTCATCAGAAAGGTTAGCCGCACGTGCTGGTTTACCTTCATCAAGCAAAGGCTGAATTTTTTCTAAAACTGCTTTGGTTGCAACTGCTTCTTTGTCACCGCCTTTTGCTGCTTTAGTTAAGCGTAATAATGCTTTTGCAACAGTATCAAGATCCGCTAGTGCCAATTCAGTGTTGATGGTTGCGATGTCATCTAATGGGTCAATTTTACCATTCACGTGAATGACATTTTCATCTTCAAAACAACGAACTACGTGTGCAATGGCATCTGTTTCACGGATGTTGGCAAGGAACTGGTTACCTAAGCCTTCACCTTTTGATGCACCTGCAACAAGACCCGCGATATCAACGAATTCCATTGTGGTAGGTAAAATACGTTGTGGTTTTACGATTGCAGAAAGTTTGTCCAAACGTGGATCTGGTACGGGTACGATGCCTGTGTTCGGTTCAATGGTACAGAACGGAAAGTTTTCAGCAGCAATGGCTGCCTTTGTTAATGCATTAAATAATGTAGATTTACCTACGTTTGGCAGACCAACAATACCGCAATTAAAACCCATGAAACCACTCACAAATGTGTAATATAAAAATTGCTGCTGATTTTACATGAAAGCCATGACAAAGTCATGGCTAGAGCGGATTATCAATTCGACATTAAACTTTGCGTTTATCGAACTGTTGGGCAATATGATCACCTGTGGTTTGAACCAGCATCACCAAAACAATCAGTACCACGATCACCGCCAGCATGACTTGCATATCAAAACGCTGATAGCCATAGCGATAGGCAATGTCTCCGAGCCCGCCTGCTCCGATCGCACCTGCAATGGCAGAAGAACTGATCATGGTGACAATGGTCACGGTAAAGCCTGCAATGATGCCTGGTAGAGCTTCGGGAAGGAGTACGTGCCAAAGAATTTGTTTGCGGTTACAGCCCATCGCTTGTGCGGCTTCAATTAGACCTTGATCGACTTCGCGTAAACTGACCTCTGCAATACGAGCAAAGAAGGGAATTGCGGCAATGGTTAAGGGTACAATCGCAGCTAATACACCATAGCTTGTTCCGACAATCCAGCGGGTAAACGGAATCAATGCCACCATTAAAATCAGGAAAGGGACAGAACGGGTAATGTTAATGACCCAGCCTAAGGACTGATTAATTTTCTTGGATGGATAGATGCCAAAATCTGCGGTACTCACTAAAATCAAGGCAATCGGTAGGCCAATCAAAAAGGCAATCAAGGCAGAAACCCCTACCATCACTAAGGTATCGATTGTGCCTGTCAACAATAGATCAATGAGTTGATTGTACATAACCGATCACCTCAAGTTGTGTAATGGCAGGATGTTGTTCAAATTGTGCATCATTTAAGTCAAATTCGAGATGACCAATGCCAATCACCAGTGAGCCAATGGTTCGCTGTTGAATGGTATCTATCTGACTGTGATAGACCTGAACGGGGCTATTAAAGCTGCCCAGCAATTCATACAGATCAGGAACCGATTTCGATTCACTGACATATTTGAGTTTTAAAATCTGCTGTGTGGTGCGCTGATCAGCAGATTGGCTCAGTTCAAAGGGTAAATTCACCTGTTCAAAATTGAGTAATTCTTGCGTGATCGGTTGTTGTGGATTCGAAAATACCGACCAGACTTGCCCAGACTCGATGATTTCACCATGATCAATCACCACCACTTGATCACAGATTTCCTGTATGACCTGCATTTCATGTGTGATCAAGACAATGGTTAACCCCAAGTCTCGATTGATCTGCTTTAACAAAGCGAGGATATTGGCGGTACTTTCGGGGTCGAGTGCCGAGGTTGCTTCATCACAGAGCAGAATTTCAGGCTGAGAAACCAAGGCACGGGCAATACCAACACGTTGTTTCTGCCCACCTGAAAGTTGGGAGGGGTAATCCTGATGCTTGGCACTTAATCCAACCAGTGTCAATACATCATTAACCCGTTGTTCAATTTCAGCCTTGCCATAACCCGCAATACGTAGCGGTAAAGCCACATTTTCCCACACTGTCTTTGCAGACATTAAATTGAAATGCTGAAAAATCATGCCAATTTTTTGTCGTGTTTTGATCAGTTCAGCATGACTCAACTCAGCAATATTCTGCTGGTGAATCAAAATACTGCCTGTATCAATCGCTTCCAGACCATTCAAGGTACGGATCAGTGATGATTTTCCCGCACCACTTTTCCCGATAATCCCGACAATCTGCGCCTTAGGAATATCCAGATGAATGTCTTTCAAGGCATGTAAGCGTTGGCCTTGTACCTCATAAAATTTATTTAAACCGCGTATTTTCAGATGTGGAACTGAAAAATCGACCTGTGAACCAAAACTCACCATCATTGTTCTCCTTATTTCCAACCAGGGAACCAGAGCGTTGGGCCGAAATCGCTGTCTAATGCGGCTTTGACCTTCGGCGAATTTTGATAAATCTCGACAAATTTCTGTAGCTTGTTGTCTTTGTCCTGATAGTCATCACGCACCACAAATAAAATCGCATAACGTTTATTGGTATTGTCATCAAACAATAGGGCACTTTCAGGATCAGCCGTTTTTGCCAAGCGTAAGTAATGTGGATAGCCAAAAGCGAGATCAACATCATCAATCGCACGTGCAGTTTGAGGGCCTTCAACTTCGGTGAATTTCAGATTTTTCGGATTTGCAGTAATGTCTTTTAGGGCAGAAAGATGATTGTTGCTGTCTTTCAGTTCAATCAATTTGGCTTGTTGTAAAAGCAGTAATGCACGGCCTTGATTGACGGGATCATTAGGAATGGCAACAGTTGCGCCATTTGGAAGTTCATCGAAACTTTTATATTTCTTCGAATACAATCCAACATGTGAAGCAGCACCCGCAGCAAAGGATTTTAGCTTGAAGCCAGTTTCCTTAATCGCATTATCCAAGAAGGGTTGATGCTGGAAAAAGTTCGCATCAATGTCGCCATGACTAAGCGTAATATTCGGCGTATTCCAATCGGAAAATTCCACCAATTTCACATTGAGACCTTGTTGTTTGGCTTCATCCGCAGCGACTTGTAGTGGATGTGCAAAAGAAGGGCTAATCCCAATCACCAATTCACTGCTACTACTGTGTCTTTGTTTATTCCAGATGAATAACGCGATAATTGCGATAACAACGACAAGGCCAATACCCAACCATTTTTTTGAGGCAGTTTGAGCCATTTATTTCTCCAACTCTATTCTTAAACGTGTAAGTGCTAAGCACTAATTTCTTCAATTCTTTTTAGATCATCTGTGTTGTTATGCGTTCTACATCGGAACTGATCTGCAGGATGGCTTGCGGCTAAATGATCGCCTTGAGCAAACAGTTTGTTACGCAGTGAACCTGTTGCATATTCAGTTTTATAACGTCCACGTTGTTGTAACTCCGGAATCACCAATCGAATAAAATCATGATGTGATTCAGGGGCAACGGTACGGGTCAGGTTAAAACCATCAATGCCTGTTTGATCAAGCAGTTCTATTAGATATTCAGCAACCTCAGTGCCACTGCCGACAATCAGTGGATAACGGCCACCGAGAACATGCTGCGCTTTCAGATCATTTTTACTGATACGCTGTTCTTTAAATTTTTCATTGACGGAAGCAATACTGTTGCTCTTTTGATAGGGGATCGCTTCATCATCTTCGAACTTGGCAAGGTCAATACCGACTGAACTGGCATAATGGGCTAAGCCCGCTTCAGGGCTGGCATATTGGCGATATTCAGCCAGTTTTTGCTGTGCGAGTTCGTGTGTTTCAGCCACAACAACGGTAATGCCGACAAAGATTTTAATGCCATGTGCATCACGACCTTGTTGCGTAGCCTGCTGACGTATTTTATTGACTTGCTGACGAATCTTTTCAGGTTGATCTCCGCCAATAAAAATACATTCTGCATGACGTGTGGCGAACTGTAATCCCTTCGGCGAAGCACCGGCCTGAAATAGGGTTGGAGTGCGTTGTAGTGATGGCGCCACCTGAAACACACCTTGGCTTTGGTAATATTGACCTTGATGATTGATCGTGTGGACTTTTTGGGGATCAGTAAAAATACGCTGTTGCTTGTCTTTCTTCAAGGCATCATTTTCCCAAGAACCTTCCCAATATTGATAGCAAAGCTGTAAAAATTCCTCGGCCTGATCATAACGCGCATCATGATCTTTTAAGCCTTTTTGTCCAATCAGGCGTTCAGCACTATCCAGATAACCTGTGACAATATTCCAGCCGAGACGACCTCGGGTTAAATGATCAAGACTGGCAAAACGGCGTGCAAATTGGTAGGGCTGTTCATAGCTGAGATTGACGGTCACGCCAAAGCTTAAATTCTGTGTCACCAAGGCCATTGCTGAAATCAAGGTCGAAGGATCATGACTAGGCAACTGGATCGACTCTTTTAAGGTCAGATCGATCCCATTTTGATAGACATCATAAACACCCGTAATATCTGCGAGGAATAAGCCATCAAACAAACCTTGTTCTAAGGTTTGTGCCAATTCAGTCCAATAATTCAGTTCATTAAAGCGATGTGATTGATCACGCGGATGGGTCCATAAACCGTGATTGATATGACCAACACAGTTCATATCAAAAGCATTCAGTAAAATTTTCTTCGGGAGATTTTGACTCATCACAGTGTCCCTCGGCGTGGTGGTAAGATACCGTTCAGGACATAATTGCCAATAAAGTAATATTTCCAACGTGCGGCATCGTGCAAGGTATGTACCCGTGCATTTCGCCAATGACGATCGAGACCATCTGCACGTTGACTACCGCGGCTGCCTGCCAATTCAATGAGTTTCGATGATGCTTTTAATGCGGTTTCCGTACTATGCGCACGAACTTTGGCGACATCAATTGAGGCTTTGGCTAAGTTCTCTGCATTGAGTTCCTGCTTAGCGATATCAACTGATTGAGCTGCTTGTTTGAGTAGTAGTTCACTGGCTTTAACATCAGTTGCCACGCGACCCAATTCAGACAGAGTTAATGGATCTTGAGTTGCTGATTCAATATTGGCATCAATCCAAGGGCGAGCCACACGCACGCGTTGTAGTGTTTCCTCAAATGCGGCACGGGCAATCCCAACTTCAATCGCAGCATGCATGATTTGTGCAAATGGTCCGACCAAAGACAACTGTTTGAAAGCGGTATCAAAAGGAATGACATCTTCTTTGGCAACGAAGACCTGATTAAACTTGACTGTGCCACTGCCTGTGGTGCGTTGACCAAAACCAGACCAGTCATCAATCAGCTCAAGGCCTTGGCTGTCGCGTTGTACAAAAGCTAGAAACTCATTACCGGCTTCATCCACCACTAAGGTTGGAATACGATGGGCGAATAGACTGCCTGTGCAATAAAACTTTTCCCCTTGAATCAGATAGCCGTTTTCACTTGGAATCAATGTGGTTTGCTTATGGGCTGAAGTACGCGTTTTAAATTCAGCCAGTGCATTACCAAAACGAGCACCTTGTAAAACTTCTTGATAGAGACGTTTCTTTTGTGCCTCTGTGCCTGTATTTCGCAGTACTTCCAATGCATAGAAGTGATTTTGTGGAATCTGCCCAATCGAACCATCTGCACCGCTAAATAGGGCAATCACTTTGGCAACGGTGAGGCTGGAAACTTCTGCACCGCCATACTGTTTAGGTACGGTAATCGCCCATAAACCTGATTGGCTATACGCTTCGATTTCTGTAAAAGGTAAGTCCCGATTTGCGTCGCGTTCCACCGCATTTTGCTTAAACTGTTGACTTAGTTGGATCGCAATTTCCAGTGCTTCTGCATCACTCTGAATAACATGCGCCGCTTTAAAATGAGTTTTGGCAAAACCTTGTAATTCTTGATATGAAGTCATGATGATTTACTCCTTAAATCCAGGCATGGCGGGCAGGGTGCGTACCATTGAGGTAATAGTCACCAATGGCATGGAATTTCCAACGCACAGGATCGTGTAAGGTATGCACACGGGCATTGCGCCAGTGTTGATCAAGATTATGCTGGCTCAGGCTGGCGCGGCTGCCACCAAGTTCCAGTAGTTTCTCGGAGATATGCAGGGCAGCATCATTGGCATAGATTTTTGCTTCAGCCACTAAAATTGAGGCACGAGCAGCTTGCTCAGCAGAGATTTCCGTGAGTTGATCCAGTTCATCCAGATATTCGGCAGCATCATCGAGTAATAAAATGGCTGCATCAAGCAGGATATTGAGTTTGCCAACTTCTTGCAGGGTGTAATGCTCTTCACTGGCTTTTTCTACCCCTGAATCGATGATCGGTCTTGCCTTACGAATACTGGACAACGTGTCATCAAAGGCTGCTTCTGCAATGCCTACATCAATCGCGACTTGTAACAATTGTGAGTAAGCACCACGCACATTCGGCGTATCAGCAATAATGCGTTCATCAAAAAATAATGAAGGATCAACCTCAACATTGTTTAATTTAACTGTGCCGCTGGCAGTGGTTCGTTGCCCAAAGCCATTCCAGTCATTAATCACTTCCACGCCTTCGGCATGACGATCAACAATTACCAATACGGTATAACCTTCAGGATGGAGTGCGCGGATGGCTAACCAGTCTGCAAAGCTGGTGCCAGTCGAGTAAAATTTTTCCCCATTTAAAACATATTTATTATGTTCAAAACTTAAGCTGGTTTGAATGGCTTTGGTATCTCTCGAATTTTTCTCAGGGCCACCATTGGCAATGCGTTTTCCGGCAAGAATTTCAGAATAGATAAATTGCTTTTGTGAATCTGAACCTGTGATATTGATAAAATTTAAAAGACCAAACTGGTTTTGTGGAATTTGTCCGACATTGGCATCGGCCTTAGTTAAAATACGAAATACATGTGCCAAAGTTTTGTTGGAGACAAATGCACCGCCATATTGTTGTGGCACACGGATTCCACCGAGACCTTTTTGGCTAAATTGAGCGATTTGTTCTGTGGGTAAGACACGATTTTGATCTCGATGATTCCGATCTTCTAATGCAAAGTCAGCAACTTGATAGGCAGCATTAATGGCCTGCTGATCATTTGAAATCAGTTGTACTTGCGCTTGGATCACTGATTGATTACTGGACATGTGAGCACCTCTAATAGATAAGAGGAACTTTACAAAAGTTTTACTTTTCCACTAAACCATCAGTTATTGCTTAGTTATCACAATAATTCTTAAGCATTTTTTATGGTAAAAATAACAAAAAAATGAATATTAAATTTCCATTTAAAATAATGGGTTATGAAAATTATGACTTGAATGAACGGTACAAAAAATCTTTTGCTATGAAAGAAATGAATAATCTCACCAAGAATATTGATAAAGAAAACTTCGCCAAAATTAAAAAAGATAGGCAGAAAAGGACATTGTATTCATTAGCTTTTACTTCTAAAGTATGAAAAACCTTATGTTTGATCGAGTAGAAAAATAAATCTGGAGAGTCTATGCGGGTTTTATACCAATTTCCTTTATCTCACTATTGTGAAAAAGCTCGCTGGTTGTTAGATCATAAGGAGTTGGACTATGTTGCACATAATTTGATTCCTGGCTTCCATCGTGCATTTACCTTCCTAAAATCAGGGCAATATTTATTGCCAATGTTGAAGGATGATAAACACTGGATTGCTGATTCCACCCAAATCGCTTTATATCTTGATACGACATATCCTGAGCATGCGTTATTAAGACGTGATGAACAGTTACGTGAGCAAGCCTTAGAGATTGATAAGCTGGCTGATGAGTTAGGTGTGCATGTTCGTCGCTGGTCTTTGGCCCATGCATTATCAGTCGGTGATCATCCACTTGAAATCATGATGGGTGAGCAGGGCTATTTACGTCAGTTTGAAAAAATTTCTAAGCCGATCTTAAAAAGTCTGGTTTCAACCAATTATAAGTTGAGCCCTGAAAAAGTCGCGCAATCCAAGTTGCGGATGACGGAACTGATTACAGATCTCAACCAACGCCTGATCGATAATCAAGGACGTTATTTGGTCGGTGACCGTTTAGGTCTGGCTGATATTGCAGTCTGTTCAATTCTCGCGCCTCTATTGGTGATTAAGGGAACGCCGTGGGAATTGGAAAATGATGATATTGAACAGTTTAACGGTGAATTGAAACAGTATTATGACTATTTATCGGACTTGCCACTTGGACAATATGTGCAGCGTATTTATGCAACTGAGCGTAATGCACGTGTCGACTGGCGTGGTTTATAAATAATTTTTTCTGTAAAAAGCCCTGATTGAAACAATCGGGGCTTTTTTATGAGAAAGAAAATAGAAAAATTGCTAAAAAAGTAAAAAATTATTGGTGAATAAAATTAATTTTTAAAAGAAAATTCGTTTTAAGCAGAAAATAGTAGAAATAATTACCAAATTTACTTTAAAAAAACTGAAAAGAGGGAAATAATTGTAAAAAGGCTTTGTTATCTTATGTTTCAGGGTGTGATGGGGATCGAAACGAGTTGTTCAACTATTGGGAGATCAGTTGAACAGTTGCTCAAAAGGTCTTGTTTCGGCTTTGAGACAAAGATGAACCAAAAGTTTATCGGAATCATGTTTGCGTTATCCATGCAGCATCGTCAAAAGTTAAACGAATGTTTTCCCTTGACCCTTAAAAATTACTGAGTGTAGACAGTTCCGAAAAAACTTCGATAAATTATGAGGACTGTAAAAATGGAATTGGACCGTTTTGATAAACAAATTCTAGAAATTTTAACCCATGAAGATGTCAATCTGAATGAACTATCAGAACGTATTAATCTTTCGGTCAGTTCAGTGCATCGCCGCATTAAAAATCTGATTGAATCCCAAGTGATGGGACAGCTCAAACGAGAAATTAATTTTAATAAGCTGGGGTTTAGCCTACATATTCTGTTGCAGGTTTCATTAAGTAAACACGACAGCGAAACTTTTGATAAGTTCTTACAAGAACTAGAAGATATTCCAGAAGTCACCAATGCATTTCTAGTAACAGGGCAGAGTGCTGATTTTATTCTGGAACTGGTGGCCCGTAATATGGATGACTATAGTGAAATCCTGTTACGCCGTATTGGTAAGATTGACAGTGTTGTGGCGCTGCATTCCAGCTTTGTCATTAAAGAATATAATGTTTTTAACTGCTATAAACTTTTAAACAAGCTATAAAAAAATGCATCTAAAAAGATGCATTTTTTACTCAGCATAAATGTTTAAGCATCAAGTTGCGTTAAAACATCTTCAGAGAATTCAACGTTGGTATAAACGTTTTGAACATCATCAAGATCTTCAAGCATATCGATCATTTTCATGATTTGTTTCGCTTGATCAATATCGTTGATTTCAGCTTTCGTCGATGGGCTCATTACAACTTCAGCATTATCAGATTTTAGACCTGCTGCTGTAAGTGCATCCTGAACATCACCAAAACTCTCTGGGCTAGTGATTACCAAGATACTATCTTCATCGATCTCGATATCATCAGCACCCGCTTCTAAAGCGACTTCCATAACTTTATCTTCTAAAGACACATCTTCAAAAGAAATTTCGCCACGTTTAGTGAACAGGTAGGCAACCGAACCATTGGTACCCAAGTTACCATTGGTTTTAGAGAAACAATGGCGAACGTCTGGAACGGTACGGTTCAGGTTATCTGTCATTGTTTCAACAATAACGGCAACACCACCAACACCATAACCTTCATAGGTTACTTCTTTTAAATCATCATTATCTTCGCCGCCAGCACCACGCTGGATCGCACGGTTAATGGTGTCACGTGTCATATTCACAGAAAGTGCTTTTTCGACAACAGCACGTAAACGTGGGTTGCTTGCAGCATCTGGTCCGCCTAAACGTGCAGCGGTTACGATTTCACGGATGTATTTAGTAAAAACTTTACCGCGACTTGCATCTTGTTTAGCTTTACGATGCTTAATATTGGCCCATTTAGAATGACCCGCCATGGAAGTAACTCCAAAAAATTAAAACTCAAAAAAGTGCAGGAATATTAGCATAGCGAAGGTTTTGTTGAAAACTGCCCTAACTCATATTCAAAATTTAAAATCTTGATCAAGCGTCAAAGATTGATCAAATAGATTGAATCAATTAATTAATTTTTACATCAATATCGTATTCCGCATACAGCGCTTTGATTTTTTCCAGATCTTGCTGTAGATCGGTTGGGTAGATTTTACCCAAGATGCCGCCTTGTTTGGTGCGTGCATTGGCATACATCAGAATGATGGGCACATTGGCAGCTTTTGCGATATGCCAGAAACCAGTACGGATCGGTTTACGCGCCTCACCATCTTTAGCGCGGGTTGCTTCCGGTGCAATGACCAGATTAAAACGTTCATTCTGGTTAAAAAGCTCAACCATTTGCGTGACAATATCTTTACTGGCTTTGCGGTCAACAGGGATACCGCCTAAATGCTCTAAAATAGGCTTTAAAGGGCCTTTGAATAATTCTTTTTTAATTAGTGTATGAATTTTAATCTCTAAAATTTCAAATAAAGCCAGAGAGAGGATGGTATCGAGATTGGATGTATGTTCAAAACCGATAATGACTTGTTTCTTTTCTAAGATTGCTGGATCAACGTTATATTTCCAACCTGTTGCTTTAAAAATAGATTTTCCTAAAAACTTTTTCATATCCGTGATCATTCGCAATGTGTGGTCGCAGTGTAATACGAGTTTTGAGGAAAATACATATCCGAAAAGCCCAGATAATAGAAATCTGGGTGGCTTTTAAATGATCAAAACCGTGCAATATTTGCTTTACTCGTTATATAGAGATCAGATAGAATCAGCGCAGTTTATGATTTTTAACACTATTTTGGTGGTTTGATAAAATCATCTGCTTGTAATTTAAGTTAAATTTAACTAAGATCAGGCAGCATTGATCATATCGATATGATTGAAATTTATAGGGCCTATAGCTCAGTTGGTTAGAGCAGCGGACTCATAATCCGTTGGTCCCGTGTTCAAGTCACGGTGGGCCCACCATATATATCAAGCACTTACATGCATTAATTGTAAGTGCTTTTTTAATGCTTAAATTTATGTAATCACCATGTAAGCAAATTCACTTTATTAGTATCCTCAAACAACAGATCGATTAAAAATATCTCCGCAAGGGTTGACTCTACTATTGCTAAAAGCTTAGTTTTCTTGAGACTACTATTAGCAGTATCTATGATGATTGATCTCAATTTAGTAAAAGTATTTATAACAATTTACGATACACAAAGCGTCAGTATTGCGGCAGAGCGCTTGAATATTACACAGCCGTCTGTGAGCCATAATTTGTCGAGATTGAGATATATATTTAAGGATCAGCTGTTTACAAGAACAAAAGATGGCATGATTCCTACAGCATATTCAACTCAGCTCTATGAGTCTTTAAATCAGCCATTCATTGATATTGAAAATACGATTAGTAAAGTCACCAATTTTGATATCGCCAATAGCGAGCGCTGTTTCAAAATTGCGTTAACCGATATTGGGGCAATGTACTTTTTGCCAAAAATCTATGAAAGTCTGGAAAAAATAGCACCCAATATTTCTCTGGAAGTCGTTACTGTGGATATGAATAAGCTCACGGATTGGCTGATTACAGGAAAAGTTGATGCTGCGATCTGTAATAGAAATTTAGAAGATAGAAATTTAAATACCCTGAGATTATTTCAAGAAAAATATGTCTGTTTGCTCAGTAAAGATATCCAGCTAGTCAATCATCAGTTAACACTGGAAACCTTTTTAAAAGAAAATCATGCAGTTGTTTTGGCATCTACAGGACATAACCTGATTGAAAACTATTTAAACCAAAAAGGTTTGCGACGTAAAATTAAATTAAGGGTTCCTCAATTCAGTATTTTGAATGAATTGATTGAAAAGCATAATCTCATTGTGACTGTACCCATGAGAATTGGTGCTTTTTTTAAGTCAAATACCAATATTAAAATTTATGACCTGCCATTTGAGTTACCTGAGATTGATGTCACCTTACATTGGTATAAAAAAGCTGGAGATATAACGGCTCAGAAATGGTTTATCGATTTCTTACAGGATACGCTTTCGCAGAGCTGACTGAATGATAGAGACTTTTTGTTTTCGCTTAAAAGTTATGTTGAATAAAAAGCTACTCTACATAGATGAGGGCTATAAGAGATAATATTTATTATTAATTTGATCTATATTTTGGCTGATTCTAAGATTTGTAGTGAATCACACAATCAAGGAAATATTGTGAAAACAGTTCAGCAGTATACTTATGATATTTTAAGAAAAAATAAAATTAACAAGGTGTTTGGAAACCCTGGTTCGAATGAGCTTCCTTTCTTAAAAAATTTTCCAGCTGATTTCCAATATATCTTAGGTTTACATGAAGGTACGGTGGTCGGTATTGCCGATGGTTATGCTCAGGCAACAGGGCAGCCTGCATTTGTAAATTTACATTCAGCGGCAGGAACAGGCAATGCAATGGGGGCCTTAAGTAATGCATGGAACTCACATACGCCTCTAGTGATTACATCGGGGCAGCAAACCCGTGCCATGATGGGTGTGGAAGCCTTATTAACCAATTTAGAAGCAACCCAATTACCCAAACCTTTAGTGAAATGGAGCCATGAGCCAGCAAGTGCCAATGAAGTTCCGCATGCGATCAGTCGTGCTATTGATCTTGCAAAAGCCGAAGCTGCTGGCCCTGTGTATGTATCCATACCTTATAGTGATTGGGATATCGAGGTTGATGAACAAAGTGAGCATTTATTAAGGAAGCATGTCGTATCTTCACAATGTTTATCCGATCATGATTTGCAAGCGATTGCTCAAAAAATTAATTCTGCTAAAAAAGTTGCTGTGGTTCTTGGAACAGATATTGACCGTCAATATGCAAATGAAAATGCACTTCAATTTGTAGAATCCTTAAATGTTCCCGTATGGATTGCACCGTCTTCACCACGCTGTCCTTTTCCAACCATGCATCCTTATTTTCAGGGAATCCTGCCAGCAAGTATTGCGGGGATTTCAGCAATTTTTAAAGATTATGATTTGGTACTGGTTTTCGGTGCACCTGTATTTCGCTATCACCAATATGAACCCGGGCAATATCTCGGAGAAAATACCGAATTAATTGCCTTTAGCTGTGATATTCATGAAGCTGCCAGAGCAGCAATGGGAATAAGCTATATCTGTGATTTAAAGGATAGTTTGGCACGTTTAAGTCAGGTGGTAGAGAAAAAACAAGGTGAGGTTAAGCCTCGACCACGGGCTAAATTGGCAGAACCTAGCCAAGGAAATTATATTAAACCAGAACGATTATTTGATTTGCTCAATGATCTGGTGCCTGAGGATACGATTTTTACCAATGAATCTACCTCAACCATGAGCATTCTCTGGGAGCGCTTGAATATTAAAGGACAGGGTAGCTATTTCTTTGCTGCTGCAGGTGGACTCGGATTTGGTATGCCTGCTGCCGTGGGGATTCAGTTGGCACACACACAACGTAGAGTTGTAGCGATCATTGGCGATGGTTCAGCCAATTACAGTATTACGGCATTATGGACTGCCGCTCAATATAAAATTCCTGTTATTTTTATTGTTCTGAAAAATGGAACCTATGGCGCATTACGTTGGTTCGCTGATGTTTTAAAAGCAGAGAATGTCCCGGGAATGGATGTGCCTGATATCGATTTTACTCAGATTGCACAAGGTTATGGTGTTGAGGCGCATCGCATCAGCAATGATGAGAAATTTATTAACCGATTTAAACAGGCGCTTGCCTCTGATCAACCGACTTTACTAGAGATTGTTACAGTAGAAAATTAACGGGGCGAGGCAGATTTAAAATTACAAGAGAGGATGCTGTTACATGCAAGAAAACCCAGTTATTGATGCATTTCGAAATTTGCTTAAATCCCGTCAGATTTTGCTGAAAGAATCTACCAAAGCCCCTTATTTAAAAGGATTTCGGATTGGAAAAGGTGATGCAATTGCTGTGGTCATTCCTGAAACCTTATTGGAACTATGGAAGGTATTAGAGATTTGCGTGCAGCATGATGTCATCATGATCTTGCAGGCATCGAATACCAGTGTAACTGGCGGGGCTACGCCTGATTCAAATAATTATGACCGTGATGTGGTAGTTATAAGTACGAGCAAATTGAAGGGTTTGCAATTGTTGGAGCAGGCAACACAGTTAATTGCCTTTCCCGGTACCACGTTAACAGAGCTGGAAAATGCGTTAAAACCTTATGGTCGTGAACCTCATTCCGTCATCGGTTCTTCTTGTATTGGTGCCTCAGTCATTGGCGGTGTTTGCAATAACTCGGGAGGTTCTCTGATTCAAAGAGGGCCTGCATATACCGAAAAATCTCTATTTGCCCGAATTGATGAGAATGGAAGCTTAATTCTCGTCAATCATTTAGGCATTGATTTAGGTGCTACACCCGAAGAAATTTTCCAAAATTTAGAACAGAAAAACTATTTAACCGCGCACTCACAACATTGGGAAGGACGTATCTGGGCAGATGATTATGCCGCAACCTTAAGAGATACGACCTCTGCAATGCCAACAAGATACAATGGCAATCCTGAATATCTACATGACAGTGCTGGATGTTCGGGTAAATTAGCTGTTTTTGCTGTGCGTTTACCGACTTTTGCCGCAGCTGCTGAGGCAAGTACCTATCTGATAGGGAGTAATGATGAAGTGCAGTTCATTCAATTACGTAAATATTTATTAGAACATTTATCGGAACTGCCTATTCAAGCTGAATATATTCATAAAAATGCATTTGAGATGACTCAACGCTATGCAAAACATATGTATAAGGCGATTGATATCTGGGGTGCTGAGAAAATCCCGAATTTATTTGCATTTAAATCAAAGATTGATCAATTTTTCAAACAAGTTCCTTTCTTGCCTAACAATACAGCTGATCGTTGTATTCAGTTGTTTAATCGTCTTTCGCCGTCATGGATTGAGCCGCGTATACAAGAATTTCACCAAAAGTATCAGCATCTATTGATGATTAAGATTGATGCACAACAGAATGATGAATTGCAAAAATTATTAAATGATTTCTTTTCTGGAAAGAAAGCGCAATTTTTTCTATGCAATAAAAAAGAAGAAAAGAATGTATTTCTGATCCGTTTTGCTGTCGGTGGTTGTGTTGTTTACTACTGCGAAAGTCGATCAATTGATCCGAATCAGCGTTTGGTGTCGTTTGATGTCGCATTTAGACGAAATGATCAACAGTGGTTAATTCGTTTACCAGAGCATCTGCAAAAACAGGTGATGATGGAAAGCTGCTGTGGGCATTTCTTTTGTCTGGTATCACATCAAGACTATCTGCTTAAAGATGGTGTGGATGCCAAACAATTTAAAAATGAGGTTCTCTCTTATCTCGAGGCACGCGGTGCAAAATATCCAGCAGAACATAATGTTGGTCATCTCTATCAGGCTTCGCCAACGTATCAGGCGCATTTAAGGCAGCTGGATCCGACCAATAGTTTCAATCCTGGTATTGGTAAAACCAGTAAAGCGAAACATTGGCATTAGAAAACCACAAGGATTTGTCTGAAAACCAATAGAAGGGAAACTGTTGTGTCGCGTCAATTCATCAATGTTGAAGACTATCGACGTCAAGCGAAAGCTCAACTACCACGGATTATTTTCGATTATTTAGAGGGTGGTGCTGAGGATGAAAAAGGTCTACAGCATAATCGATCTGTTTTTGATCAATGGCGATTTAAGCCACAGCGATTCGTTGATATCAGTCATCGTGACATTTCTTGTGAACTCTTTAATAAGAAATGGGATGCACCTTTTGCAATTGCGCCTACAGGTTTAAATAGCTCCTTTTGGCCTAAAGCAGATGCTTTACTGGCAAAAAGTGCAGCCCGCGCGAATATTCCCTTCATGCTTTCGACAGCTTCAAATATGTCGATTGAAGATGTTGCTCAAACATGTGATGGTGAAAAGTGGTTTCAGCTCTATGTTGTACACGAAGAATTAGCGGTTCAAATGGTTCATCGAGCACTAAAAGCGGGATATACCACTTTGGTCATTACTCTGGATGTTGGAGTAAATGGCTATCGAGAACGAGATATTCGCAATGAGTTTGCGCTTCCGCTACGATTTTCACCAAGTTTGGTGCTGGATGGTATGTTGCATCCAGCTTGGTCATTGCGGTTTCTTCAACAGGGAATGCCACAATTGGCTAATTTTGTAACTTCGGAGGCGCAGAGTCTGGAAATACAAGCTGCGTTGATGAGCCGTCAGATGGATACCCGTTTTAATCTGGAAAGTTTAAAAAAGCTTCGTGATATCTGGCCACATACTTTACTGGTCAAAGGTATTGTTCGTCTGGAAGATGCTCAAAGCGCCATTCAATGTGGTGCAGACGGGGTCATTCTTTCCAATCATGGCGGACGCCAACTCGATTGTAGTATTTCTCCGATGGAAGCCTTATACGATATTTCCAGTTCTATTCATCAACCCATCTTTATCGATAGTGGCTTTAGACGTGGTTCCGATATTGTCAAAGCTTTATGTCTGGGAGCGAATATGGTGTGTTTGGGCCGTGCGACTTTATATGGGCTGGCTGCAAAAGGAGAGGTTGGTGTTAATGAAGTGATTACATTGTTAAAACAGGATGTCGATCGTACTTTGGCACAAATCGGATGCCCATCGGTGAAACAATTAAATACACGCTATATTACCCGAAGCTCATAAATTTAGAGGTTCAAGCCTTTTAATAAAGTACTCAGCGAGCAATAAAAAACCTAACTGAAGCGTTAGGTTTTTTATTGTATTTAAAGGAATGTTTAAAGGGGATATTGAATGCCTTTATCTAAAATACTGACCCATTGGCGCTGACTGAATTCATCAAAATTTGCTGGCCCACCGAAGCGCCCACCATATCCTGATTCTCCCATTCCTCCAAACGGTACATGATATTCATTGTTGACGGTTTGATCATTGATATGAATCATGCCGCTTTTAATGTCCTTGGCTAATTCATAGGCCCAAGCAGTTCGCGCCGTATGAATGGCAACAGCTAGACCATATTTAGATGAATTTACGATTTCAATAGCTTCTGCAATATCATCAAAAATCAGGATCGGTGCGACAGGGCCAAAAATTTCATTTGTAAAAAGTGGATTGTCTTTACTGATATTGGTCACAACGGCTGGATGGAAGAATAATTGATCTCCTTGACCGCCGCATTCCAGAGTCGCGCCTTGTTCAACCGCAGTTTCTACCATACGGCAGACTTTCTGATGCTGATTGGCATTAATTAACGGGCCCAATTGAGTTTCTGGGGAAGATGGATCACCAACCTTGAGAGATGACGCCTTTTCTTTTAGTTTTTGAATATATTCATCTGCAATACTGCGGTGTACTAAATGGCGACCTGTTTGCATGCAAATTTGCCCTTGATGCAGAAAACTACCCCAAACGGCATTGTTTACAGCAGTATCAATATCTGCATCTTCACAGATAATCATGGCGTTATTACCGCCTAATTCCAGCACACATTTTTTCAATTGTTTGGCACAAGATTCAGCAATTTTTTTGCCTACAGCGGTTGAGCCAGTGAAAGAAATCAGATTAACAAGCGGATGATTGACCAATGCTTCACCGATTTCACTTTCGCCGCTGATCACCTGAAAATTACCCTCAGGTAATCCTGACATCTGGAAAAGCCACGCCAGCAATGCTCCACCAGTAACATTACTAAATTCTGAAGGCTTAAGAATCACGCTATTACCCATTGCCAAAGCAGGTGCGATTGAACGAATGGATAGCAATAAAGGGAAATTCCATGGCGAAATGACGCCTACAACACCTAAAGGAACACGCTGCCAGACGTTTGTTCTGCCTGGAATGGAGGAGGGGAAAATTTCTCCTGCTGCTGCCATCGGCATGGAGGAAGCCATATATAACTGTTCTATGCAGGCATTCGCTTCCCAGCCAGCTTTTAACAATGTTGAACCACATTCCTGAACATTCCAGTCAATGAAGGTTTGAATATTCTCCTCAAAAAATTGCGCTGCTTTTCTGAGTATCTTGGCACGGCTTTCAAAGCTGGTATTTTTCCACGATTTTTGTGCTTCTACAGCGATTTCGACGGAACTGTTCACGTTATCTAGTGAGGCAAGTTGCACAGTTGAGATCATTTCGCCTGTTGCTGGATTGATAATATCTCTCGATAAGTTATTTGTTTTAATCCAGTTTCCCTGAAAAATATGTTCTTTCCAAATCTGTTCAACAATATTGGCTTGAGTATTCATCGTATTATCCTTTAACGATTTGTTGTACTGGGTTTAATTTCTGATGTGTAAAGAGGGCGATCGTAATTGCACCGATGATGCCGGGAATCGCAAAAACCAAGAAGTTTTGCTCAAAAGGAAGATTAAGGGCGAGCAAGAAGCCACCAAATAATGGGCCAGCAATAGCGCCAAAACGGCCGATGGCAGCGGCAAAACTGACGCCTGTGGAGCGAATGTTGGCGGGATAAAAATCTGCTGCGAGTGCATGTATCACCGCCATGGAGCCCACAGTTGCACCGCCAGCGATAATCAATAACAGAGTCAGAATAAGCTTAGGTGGATGAAAGCCGAGGCAACTAATCGATAGCGCAGCCAATATGTAGCCTAAAACAAGCGTTTTCTTGGCACCAAGTTTATCTGCAATGATGCCAAATACTAATGTCCCTAAAATTGCACCGATATTGAGTGTAACCAAAAAAGTAATACTAGAACCTAAAGAATAGCCACCAACATTCATAAGTTTTGGCAACCATGTATTTAGGCCATAGACCATTAACATTACCATCGCAAAGCTAGACCAGATCAGGAACGTCCTGAATGCTTTGCCTTCGGTAAATAGGCCTAGAACAGGGTTCTTCTGGGTATTGCTTGTCATCTCAACCACATAGTGCATTTGAGGTTGATGGATATGATGAGGATTCAGCTTTTTTAATGTCTGGACGACTTCAGTCTGACGATTTTTATGAATCAGGTAGCTGATGGATTCAGGAAAGGTTTTCATCATAAAAGGGACAATGACAATACTGCTACCCGCAATCCAAAAGGCAATTTTCCATCCAAAAGTAGAGATCAAGAACAAGCCTGCCAGACCTGAAATGATTGCACCAACGCCATAAAAGGCGAGAACAAAATTGATTAAGCGGTTGCGATGAGTACTTGGCGACATTTCTTTTACGATCGTGACCAGATTCGGAACTGCACCTCCTAAACCCAAGCCCGTTAGAAATCGGCATATAAAGAAACTGACGACATCATGGGTAAAGCCATTCATGGTGACAGCAAGGCTCGACAGAATCGTACAGGCAATAATGACGTTCTTACGGCCAAATTTATCAGCTGCCATGCCGAGAGTAATCGCACCGACCATCATACCCATTAATGATGCTGCGCCCAGCAATCCTGCCGTCTGGGGGCTAAGCTGCCATTCAGTCATCAAATGAGGTAATACCGAACCGTAAATCACCAGATCATAGCCATCAAAAAGCATAATGATGGAACACCAAAAAACCAGAATTTTGTGGTGCTTATTTAATGAAGCTTGATCAATCAACCTTGCAGCATTGATATTTTGCATTGAGTCCTTCCTTTGGAATGAAAAATTTCCTTTTCAGTTATTTCACTTTAAATTTTAATAAGATATCGAACTCACCCTTGAATTCTTGTTTTATAGCGCTCAATGTTAAGCTTAGATTTATTAGTAGTATTGATCAAATTGATAAATAATATTATTCAATATATATCCTATCTATAGAACCTGATCATTTCTGATTGAAGGTGCTAGAGTTGTCCTATATTTTAGTTGATTAGTTTCAAATGGTTATTGATATTTTTGTGGGTTTTTACGAGTACTATTCGACTGTATTGCAATGAAATTTCTTCTTTTCTCGTCTCTAGATGTTTTAAGCTCATATTTACGGCATTTTTTATGCTGGGATGAGATCCTAAGCTTAATGATTGTTCTGTAAATTATATGAGTCAGTAAGATATTTTTTGAAGTAGATAGATATTTAAATACAAGGTAAATATATTGAGTTGGAATAAATTAGAATAAATACTCTTTAAAGCTAGATTTTTGATTTTGTATTTTGTGAATTTATTATGTTTAATTAAATAAAGCGTGATTGGGCTCACGCTTTATTTTTGTATTTAAATGAGTTTCTTTTTAATAGTAACTTGCAATCACAACAGCACTATTCTGCTCAGGTAACTGTTCAATACTAATGCTTGTCAGATCATTCTCTTGCATTTGATTAGTTAAATCATTCAGAGAGCTGGTTTGTACTTCAGCGTTATTACGTAAGGTATTCAATGGTTGACAGTCAATATTGTAGTGTTGCTGAAAGCAAGTATCCTCTACGATTTTACCACTAATCTGGATTGTACCTGTGGCATAACTAACCGAGGCAAATGCCATTAATGATAAAACTAGGGCAGATTTATAAATGTTTTTATACATATTTAATACCTTTTATAAATGTATTAAGTATTAATTAACATAAAAAATATTGCAGAATCAATCGTAAAAGAAAATATATATAAAATTTTTATTTAAAATGTGATCTATTTAAAGAATATTATATAAAATGATAATTAATATAAATTTCTTATTCTGTGTCATGCATCACTTATTATTTATTTAGTGTGATTTGTTTTTTTAAATGAAAAAATCCCTAAATCCTATATGAAAGATTTAGGGAGGAGGGGTGAAAGCGATTTTTTTAGAGCTTAATCGTACTGAATTGTCACTGTTGCCATCGCACGAACAGTACCAGCTGTTACTTTGGTGGCAGTTTGATAATAACGGGCGGTCAGCGGTATATTGAATTGTACGGTTTGATTGGAGCTGACAGAACCTATCGCTAATTTTTCACCTTTACTAATCACCTTATTCTGAGATAAAGGATCTACATTTTGATAAGTAGAAAGTAATTGTACGCCTACACCTTGAGCTTTAGTGGAGTTAGGCGCGATATTGGTCATTACCTGATTATTATTGCCATCTTGTTGATAGTCAAAACTTAAACTAATCAGATTCTTTTCTTCATAACCCGTTGGATTCTCTCCGCCATTACATAAAATATTCAGATCAAAAGATTGTTCACCTTGAGTAGATCCAACACCGGTAAAACTGGCTTTAGTCACGGTTGGTAGCTGAACAACCTTATTAATATCTCCTTGAAGCTCACAAGAGGAAGATGCGATGGTAATTGCATTGCCGTAAACGTGACTCGTTAAAATAGGGCGACCTGGGTGACTTGTTAAATAATAACTACTATATTGACCTGGTACTAAAGCTCCAGATCCTGTTTGTGTCGCTGTTTTAACAATTTCTACGACAAAATAACCTGTATCGAGGGAGTAATTTGTACCGTTCCAGTAGGGGCCACCCGTAATTGTTCTTGCATATGGATAATAGCCTGAGAAGTTGGCATTATTTTGTGCTTCCCGATATAAACGGATACCAATACCGGGAATATTCGTTGTATAGATATTATTACCCAAATAACTTACAGGATATTGCTGGGTTAAATCGGCTCTTACAGTACCAGATGAGTTTCTCGTACAGTTAATTGTCGAGTTATTTGGGTCGATAGTGAAGGTGGCTTTACGTAAGATTTTTCCAACATTATCAGATGGTCTAACAACAACACGACCTACAGCCATACTAATGGCTTTAGTGGTAAAACCAGCAGTTGGCGCACACGCTGCATTCGCCTCACTATACACACCAAGACCCGCTGTAAACAGAGCACTGCTTAAAAGTAATTTTTTCATTTACATACGGCCTCGGTCATGATCATGCTTTGCTGATCGTTAGAAAGTTGTGCGGTGACATCATAGTTGAAGTGGCATTGCTCATTGGCTTCATTGCCCCATTTTACATACAAATTACCTTGCGGTTCCTGAGTACGTAAATAGACCATGCTGCCTTGTGCCACGATTCCAATGGCTTCATCTTGAGCATTGAATACTTGTGCTGCAAATGGCAGGTTTTCACCCGTTTCAGTCTTGGTGTCAATATAAATGGCATAACCTTTTTTAGTAGAGAAATCTACTTTGGCAATTGCACCTGCATAAGGCGCAATACGCTGACTGGTTTCCTCAAGCTCGACATTAGTCGACATGTTTTGCGGATCTAAGGTAATGTCATTTAGACGATAAGGTGTCACATACGGAATAACTGCATAACCAGACTGATTAATACTCAGACCCGCTGTATTATTTACTTTAGCGCCTGCTGCATCTGGTGCATAAACCAATACCATAGTTTGGCCTTGTTCTGGGCCGAACAGCACACCTTGATCATGTGCCACGATATTACCGCTGACACTGAGCATCGTTTGTTGATAGGTATCCGCAATGCTATAAGAACCGCCCACAGTTGCAAAGTTGGTTCGATAGCGTGCATTTACGTTAAGGCTAGGGTTGTTTCGGTCTTCATGAGAAAACGATGAGCCATAGCTAAAACGATCGCCGACCATGCCACTCATACCAACAGTTCGGTTGGTTTGAGATTGGGTGGCATTGACGATGACAGAGTTCTTTCTAAAGTTAATCGGGAATGAAAGCGTCATCAAATATTCAGTATCACGGGTTTGATTGTTACTGCCATATTCAATTTGACGATTGGTTGCAGAAAGCCCGTAAGTTAACCCATGATAGCTATTGCTATAGCCGACCTGATATTGACGACTGGTTTCGTTACGGTTCCAGTAATCATTCCACGAACCCACTGCATAGATATTTCCCCAACCCTCAGGTAAACCTTGGTTTAAGGTAATTTGGAATTCACTACGTTGTTTGCCAACGGCATAGGTATTGATCCCTTTATCTTCCAGATCACGTACCAGTAGGGCATCACGTAATTTATAAAAGTTTTCGGTCGAGTAGCGGTAAGCGGCCAAGGTCAGGTTGGTATTGGTCGGTGAAATAAGTTTGCTATAACTTAGACGGAAACTCTGACCTGTTTGTGAACCTTGTTTCTCAAAGTCTGCTTCTGAATGAGTAACGTCAAACGATACCGCACCGATTGGAGTCGCAAAGGCTGAACCTAGTAATATAGCCGCATATTTTTCAGCTAACTGTGCACCCGCATAACCCGTAATATAGTTATTAATACCGATCTGATATTTACCTTGCGTGACCCACGGATCGAGATCAATTTCCTTGTCGCGGAACTGACCAGCAGTCAGCGAGTAACGGCTGAGCCCAGGACGTAACATTTGTACGACCGAAGCGTAGGGAACACCAAACTTCTGTACTTCACCATTTGATTCAATGACAGAGACTTCAAGCTCACCGCCAAATCCTGTTGGATAAAGATCATTAATCTCAAAATTACCTGGTGCAACCGTCGTTTGATAAATCAGTTGGCCTTGCTGACGAATTTCAACTTTGGCATTGGTTTTTGCATTACCACGGATACGGGGCGCATAACCCAGCATACTGTTTGGCAACATACGATCATCACTAGAAAAATCCAGTCCACGATAGCCAAATGAATCAAATAGTTCCCCATTGGTAAAGCTATCACCAGCCGTTAATACACCACGATATGCAGGGAAGGCTCTTTGTAAGTAAGTACTGGTTGCGTCATAAGTCGATTTTTTTTGTTTTTTTGAATCTAGCTGATTTTGTACGCCGTCTTGCCATTGCCACTGACCATTGTGACGCAATTGCCAACCCGCGATATTCATTCCCGCAGTGAGTGCCATGAAGGCATTGGTAGTTTCTTGATTATTGTCATTTAGACGGTTAAAGATTTTGTAGGCACTACCGCTATAGGATAAAAAGCCTGCATTCACACCACGATCCCAAATACTTGGATCAACGTATCCTTGTGCATTTTTCTGTAATGCAACTTGAGGAATGGAAATATCAATTCGCAAACGGGAGGTATCAAAATCGTAGTAGGCATCTTCAATCCATTCTTCGATTTTATGACAAGCATTTGGACTTGCAGCGGAAATCCGACTCGCAAGAACGTCCTGTTTTACGCCATATTCAAGTAATGAGTTTGCGGTAAAACAGGTAAATGCATTCTGATTTTGTTCTGTAGCACGAAACACAATACGGCGTTTGCCAAACCATTGACCGTTAATATAAACATCAATGTTATATTCCCCTGGTAAAACAGGATTGCCATATTTAAAGCGGGATATATCAATTTTTTGTGCATCACCAATCAGGAAGCTTGAGTCAAACTCTGCTTCCACAGCAGGCGCTTTTACTGAATCTTCCGCATGAACTAACATGGGAACCGTCATGGTCACTATCCCTGACGCAAGCGTATAGCAAATATGTCGCTTCAATAAGCGATATGATGTGTGCTTTTTTAACATAAGAGGTTCGCCTATTTCACATAGGTGCTTTAAATATTGAGCTTATATTTAAGGGTTACTGTAAGTTGATAGGCTGCTCGACGCGGCCACCATAGTCATTAACATTTACAAAGCTCATTTTTGCGGTATTTGTTGTTTTTAGTTGCACTTGATCTTCAGAGAAAGGACTGAGCATGAGGCCCTGAGGTAAAAGATCAACGCGCTTGTTGCCGTCAAATTGATAGATTGCTGTCATTGTAATGTGGAATGGCGTTGGATTTTTAATGACCAACTTTTGTCCAGATTTACGCCATTGCAGTTTTTCTGCAGCTGTATTCGCATCAGATTTAATACTGGCAGGGCGATAGAAAAATTTAATACGCGAACGAATTGCAAGCTGTAAAAAGTTATCTGGAATGGTTTCCTCACCTTTAGCAGTCGGTCTTGGTGGAATGTCCAGCACATTTAACCAGAGCACAGTTTCCTGTTTTTGATTCAGCTGCTTTGCATTCGGCAGTGCTGTAATACGCAATGACTGACTTTTGGCTGCTTCTACTCGAGAAATAGGCGGTGTAATCATAAAAGGTACTTTTGATTGATCTGGTGTACTTTTAAGATCGCCCTCGTCAATCCAGGCCTGAACGAGCGCTGGTTTGTTGCCATTGTTACTGAGCTGTAATGTTACTTCACGCGCATCTGAAGGATAGATTACACGTGTACCGTGTAGCACGATCTCTGCATGAGAAAGTGGTGTTACGATTGCAGAAGAAAGCGCTAAACCAAGCAAAAAATTACGACTGTTCAATGACATTTGAGTCTTCTCAATAAGGTTCATAGGAAAAGTGCGGTAAAAAGGTTTCTGTGCGAACACAGAAACCCAAGTATCAATAGATTATTGATAAATAATTGTATATTGAACTGAAGTTGTTACTTCACCAGCAGTAGAAGCGCCAGTTGCATAGTATTCTGCATAGTAGTTAAGGTCAGCAGCACCGCCTTCAACAACGTCAACCCATTGTGAGTTTGCTTGAGCGCCATTGCTACCAGCAGCAAGTACTGGAATTACTTGGTTGTTGCTACCTAAAAGTTGAACGTCAACATTTTTTGCGCCAGAAGCAGCTTGGTTTAATAAGCGACCTGTATTGAAGTCAACAGTTGCACCTGGTTCGAAGTAAGTTGCAACTTTACCTTCTGAACAGTTTGCCAAGTTGATTTGGAATGGTGTACGGCCAGCAACATCACCAGAGTTTGCAAGTGTTTGTTTTGAAACAGTAGGAAGAGCAACTGTAAAGTCTTTGCCAGCAGGAGTGATAATGTCACAAGTTTTATCTGTAACTAAACCATTGATTGTAATTGTACCGTCTGCAGCTTGAGCTTGAGCAATACCGACAACCGAAAGTGCAGCGATTAAAGCAAGTTTTTTCATAATAATTTCTCGAATACATCAGCTTAAAAATGGAATTACATTACTTTTCCCGATGGATTCTTCCCAGAAAAGTAATGCGACGAATATATCATTTTTATTAAAAACCGCAACTTACGTCACATTATTGATTTTATTTTAAGCGAAATTTCCGATTTAAAATAAATTGTTGATATGTATTATATTTTATTGATTTGTATAGTGTTTAAACCAACTTTTTTGGTTGGTTTATTTAATTTTGCTTATGATTTATTGTTTTTTTCATTAATAAAAATGACCAAACTGTTTAACTTTTTTGAATAATAGGTATATGAGAAAGTGCGTATTTTTTAACAAATGGTAAAAAATAAATTAAGAAGTACTTAAGTATGATAACAGACTTTCTGGTTGTTAACAAAAACATCAAACTTTTTTTAAGAATTTTTTAAGATTGAAACCTTAGTTTTTTAGTCATGATTAGATGAAAAAAACACCGAAAGGAGCTTTCAATGAACATGCTTTATACCCACAAACCTAACTACTATTTCTTTGCACATAAGTTTGTTTTATTCCTAGAAAGCCATTTGAAGAGTCACCCATTGGAAGAGCAAACCAGCTTTAATCTACAAACTATCTATGATTTGTTTAGCCATGACCGCGCTTCAAGTACGACAAATCTGGAAGGTATTTTAAATATTGCTGATGAATATGTGCTTGAAACAGATGAAGGGCAGCAGTCATTGATTCGTTCGTATCACGTCCATTTAGACAATCACGTACTTACACTGGAATTTAATCCTAAAGCAGTTGCAAGCCTGAAATCAGGTCAGACGATTGTGAATCCAAAGGCTGCTTAAACTGAATCTTAAAACGACCAAGGCTTATTGAGACATTTAGCGAGAATTCATATCGCTAAATGTCTTTGACTTAGCTGATTTAAAGCTGTCTATTCGCTATGATAGTGTCATGTATTCAATGATTAGATTGGCTTAATGGGTAAGGATTTTAAATCAGAAACGTATACTGCTGATGAAAATATGGCAGATACAATGACATGGTTAATGCATCATCAAGACGTTTTCGATTCATTGCATTTTGATGTGCATACACAGGAACTTTCAGTTTCACATGCAGCAGGCGTGGATATTATTCGAGTCGGAATGTATCTAACTGCCAAGTATGGCATTCTGGTGACATCAATCTAATTTTCATCTAAAAAAAGCCTTGTCATTTGACAAGGCTTTTTCATTTATGCACTCATGGCATCAACCGAAAGTTCTGCAACAGTCGGTTTTGGTTTTTCTGCGGTTAAACCTAATTTAGCAAATAAGATCTGATCTTTGCCTTCACCAGCATTTGGTGTGGTTAATAATTTGTCACCAGAGAATAGCGAGTTTGCACCAGCCATAAATGCAAGCGCCTGATCAGAATCACTGAGTGATTCACGACCTGCCGAAAGGCGGATATAACTATGTGGCATGATGATACGTGCAACCGCAATGGTACGGATCCATTCGGTTACATCCAGCTTTTCGACATCAGCAAGTGGTGTACCTTCAATAGGAACCAGCATGTTGATTGGCACTGATTCAGGATGTACAGGCATGGTTGCAAGTTCATGTAATAAGCCAATACGGTCATTACGACTTTCACCTAGACCGACGATACCGCCACTACATACTTTCATCCCTGCTTGACGAACGTGATCTAAAGTATCCAGACGATCATCAAAAGTACGGGTGCTAATAATATGAGAATAGTATTCGCGAGAAGTATCCAGATTGTGGTTGTAATAATCGAGGCCAGCATCTTTTAAACGCTCTGCTTGCGACTGATTCAACATACCTAAAGTCATACAGGTTTCAAGACCTAATGCTTTCACTTCACGTACCATTTCCAGCACATAAGGCATGTCACGTTCATGCGGATTACGCCAAGCAGCGCCCATGCAGAAACGAGAAGAGCCAGACTCTTTTGCAGACTGTGCTTCACGAATGACTTTATCAACAGCGATACGTTTTTCAGCTTCTAATTTTGAATCGTAATGCGCCGATTGCGAACAATATTTACAATCTTCAGGACATTTACCCGTTTTAATTGAAAGAAGGGTACTGACCTGAATCGAATTTGCTTGGAAATGTTGGCGGTGTACGCTTTGCGCTTTAAATACTAAGTCTAAAAAAGGTTGATCATATAGAGCTTGGATTTCATCACGAGTCCAGTCATTACGTAAGGTCATTGTTATATCCATGATGATTGATGACAAACATTGAGACTAATCATACAGAAATCGTGCCAAAGCCAAAGGGCAAAAAACATCATTTTTCTATTTGGAGTACATCGACCTGTTGCAATTGCTGCTGAATTGCCCAGTCAATATGTACATTGACAATCTCGTCGTGCCACATTTTTGCATCTTGCAAGTGCGTGACAATTTCAGCTGAGTATGGAGCATTTCCCAGACCGATTGCAATATTACGTTTGAAGGATTGATATCCAGTACGGCGGATCGGGCTACCCTCAGTATTGGCAAGAAAAGTAGCTTCATCCCAATGCCAGATATCAAGCAGGCTAATATTATCCAAACCATGTCTCGGATCAAAATCTGGAATAGATGCAGTTTTGGCAAAGCTATTCCACGGGCAAATCAGTTGGCAGTCATCACAACCAAAAATACGGTTACCAATTCCTGCACGTAATTCTTCCGGAATAATTCCTTTATATTCAATGGTGAGGTAAGCGATACATTTTCTGGCATCGAGCATGTAGGGTTCTACAATCGCTTGAGTCGGACAAATGTCGATACATGCAGTACATGAGCCACAATGTGCGGTCGCGGGTTCATCAAAAGGCAGTTCCAGTGAAGTAAATAGTTCACCCAAAACAAAGAAAGATCCTGACTTTTTATGAATCAATAAGGTATGTTTGCCTGTCCATCCCATTCCGGCACTTTCAGCAAGCGACTTTTCGAAAATAGGCGCAGAGTCAGCAAACGGACGTGATTCAAAATCACCGACTTTTTCCCTGATCCGCGAGGCTAAAGTTTTTAGTCGCCCACGCATGACTTTATGGTAATCACGTCCGCGAGCATAACGCGCAATAATGGCTGAATTTGGTTCAAAAGGGATATAACGGGGCTTCGGTGATGCCACAAGATAGTTCATACGCACACAAATAATGCTTTTTGTGCCTGGCACGAGCAGGGTTGGATCTGCACGCTTTTCCAGATTTTCCTCTAAATAGTGCATGTCTGCATGGTAACCACGTTCTAAATATTCTTTAAAACGAGGCATTTGATCTTGAGCATCTGGTTTGGCAATGACACAATCAGAAAAACCCAAATCCAAAGCTTGTTGTTTAATCCAAGCCTTAAGTGCTTGTGGATCGAGCTGCTGTAGTTCAATCTTTTGAGATTGTGTCTGAGATGAAGAGGTTGAAGCCATAAACCTAGAATGAGGAAGAGAACATGCAAGGTGTAGTTTACCATAGCCAGAGTATCCAAGCATGGGAACAGCGTTGGTTTGCTCAGCAAAATTCATCATTAGGGCTTATGCAGCAAGCAGCTTGGGCAATCTCTCAGCAGTTAATTGTGCAATTTAAGCCAAAGAAAATTCAAAAGATCGCAGTTTGGTGCGGACAAGGCAATAACGCTGGAGACGGTTACTATATTGCTGCCTATCTAAAGCAGCAGGGAATAAAAGTGACGATCTTTGCGGCTGAACTTGGTCAATCTGCAGATTTAAGACAAGCAGCAGCTTATGCACAAAAGCATCAAGTTGATATTCAAAGCGTAGATTATGTATTGTCTGAAAAAGCTGTCCATCAAGAAATCCCGACCTTTGACTGTCATATTGATGCCTTATTTGGAATTGGCTTGAATCGGGAGCTCGACCAACATTGGCAAAATATCATTCAGCTCGTCAATGTACAAACGGGCTTAAAAATCTCTATCGATATTCCTAGCGGTTTGCAGGCCGATACAGGACAAGCGTTACCTGTTGCTGTACAAGCGGATCAGACTTTTACAATTTTGGGTTATAAGGCTGGGCTATTCACAGGTCAAGGCAAGCAATATGTCGGAAAATTACATCTTCTTCGTCTCATTCCATCAGATATAGAATTAAAACCGCTGGCTTATTTATCTCCTGAAAAAGTCATATTGCCAAAGCGACAAGCTTTTGGACATAAAGGTAGCTATGGATATGTGCTGGTTGTTGGCGGGCATGCGGATATGGGCGGCGCCGTCATCATGTCTGCTGAGGCGGCTTTTCATGCTGGGGCGGGCAAAGTCAGCATTGTTTGTCATGCAAAACACCATCAGGCTATTTTGTCGCGTTCGCCCAATATTATGGTGCGCGACATCAATAGCTTGGATCAAGAAGAGATTGAGCAGTTACTTAAACAGGTGGATGCTGTATGTTTTGGCATGGGCTTAGGGAGGGATCAATGGGCTGAACATATTTATCGGCAATGGTTTGAACTACTGAATCAAAATTCACACTTAGAAGTAGTGCTGGATGCAGATGGACTCTGGTTTTTGGCAAAATATCCGCAACAATTAAATAATCATGTATATGCAACACCGCACTCAGGTGAGGCGGCGACCCTACTCGGTTGTAGCGTAAAGGAAATTGAACAAGACCGAATTGCAGCGATTCAGCAACTGCAACAAAAGTACGCTGGACAATGGGTGCTTAAAGGCGCGGGTAGTCTCATTTTAGAAATATCTGTACCCAAGGCAATGCTGGCATGGGCACAGGTGGAATGGGGGATGTACTGGCAGGCATGATTGCCAGTTTAAAAGCGCAGTTTCATCAGCAAATTGCTTTGCACGAGATCGTGACTTTACATGCGCAGGCTGGCGATTTGCTGGCTGAAAATGGTATGCGAGGTTTACAGGCGCATGACATGGGGAAAATGATTTATCAGGTGGTGAATCAGAACGATTAACGGCGTCTGGTGCTGGCACGGCTACGGCCTCGTGCCATGCCACCTAATGCATTGAGCACAGCCATTTTACTCATACTCCCAGAAGCATGCGCATGGCAAATGGCTGCGGCAAGAGCATCGGCTGCATCTGATTGTGGTTTGATACTCAGATTCAACAAACGCATCACCATCATTTGGACTTGTTCTTTATCTGCTGCACCGTAACCGACCACAGACTGTTTAATTTGTCGTGCGGTATATTCAGCCACTTGTAAATCTAGATTCACTAGTGCGGCAATTGCAGCACCGCGTGCCTGCCCCAGTTTCAATGCCGAATCGGGGTTTTGTGCCATAAAGACTTGTTCTACAGCCGCTTCAGTCGGACCATGAAATTTAACAATCCGTTCAACCCCTGCAAAGATACGCTTTAAACGCTCTGGCATTTCCTGAGTTTCGGTACGAATGGTTCCTGCATCGACAAAACGTAGTTTATTGCCATCTTTTTCGATAATTCCATAACCTGTTAAGCGTGAACCAGGATCAATACCAATAATTAATGACATGTCGAACTATAAAAATGAAAGATTGTTGATATTGTTACATAGCGGGCTTTTCGATGCATAATATTTTTGTAGGATTTTGAATTATAAGAAAATAGCATATTTATTAAGCAAACTCACTTTTACCTGTTCAATATTTTTAAATTTTGGCTCATTTTTATAGATCAATCATTTAAGTAAATTGCGGGGGTATTTTGAACGATTTGTATTTAATTTGAGCATTAGGCCGTAAATTACGTGATTTTTATAAAAAAAATTTGCATTGTGGGGGAGATGGGCGTATAAAGCATCTCATTGATCGAAGATGTTGATCAATATGTTGTTGCGGGATGGAGCAGTCTGGTAGCTCGTCGGGCTCATAACCCGAAGGTCGTTGGTTCAAATCCAGCTCCCGCTACCACTTTTAAAGTTAATCGAATATTAGCTCTGTGATTATTGAGTTGTTGTTATCTGAAAGATTAGACAGCAATTAAGTTAGCTGAAATAACCCTAAAGAAAGCTAAAAATTATTAGATTCTAGAATTGTAGTTTACCTCTCTCCATATATCTAGCGTTATAGTAAATCCAAATCGATCACTTGAGCTCAGGAATGAGTGATTTTGTGTTGAAAATTATTAATGAATGGCGTGTAGCCAAAGCCAGTAATGGCAATGAAATTTGTGTGCAAATTATCCCGATGAAACGTCAACAGAATACGTTGAATGGTTTTAAATGGGTAGAAGTTGGAAAGAAGATCCAGCTAGAATCAGGTCAGGAAATTGACTTTAATCTAGATGGCAAAAGTTTCTATACCGATGTTAATCAGCTTTATCGATTAATATAGATAGTTTACGCACTTGAAGTATCTATTTGTTAAAGATAGATTGAGTTAGATCAATATTAAAAATTTGATTTAACTCATAAATGAACAAAGTTTAAAGGTTTAAAAGTATGTCTGATACAGTTACTGGTACTGTTAAGTGGTTTAACGAAACTAAAGGTTTTGGTTTCATTCAAGCTGACTCTGGTCAAGATGTTTTTGCACATTTCAGCGAAATCCAAAGCAATGGTTTCAAAGTATTAAACGAAGGCCAACGCGTTTCGTTTGTACTTGGTCAAGGTAAAAAAGGACCACAAGCAACAACGATTAAAGTTATCTAATAAGATTGCTTGAAAATGAAGCTCACTTTATGTGGGCTTTTTTTATATCTGGAAAATTGTCATTTATTGCCACTAGACGCTACTGCTGAAACCGCATAAATACTGAATCACTTGCTTATGCCTTAGATATGTATGAGATTGAGGGGACTAATCTCGATAGAATGAAAGTAAGCGACATAATTTTGCTCAAACCTAAGGGAGTTCATTTTCTGATAGAGAAATGCTTGAGTGGCTCAAGGCTAAATTTGAAATGAAAAACCATTTTTGGGTGAAATCATCATGCAAAAAATAACTCAAATGTAAAAAATTAAGATATTTTTTCTATGCACTATATGGATCTATTTGAGCTATTCACTATTTTACAGGTAAATTTTTGATGTAATTTTTTGATTTAAAAGTAAATCCTGTTTTGGAGCTATGCGATTTATTAAAACGCAATATTGCTCACTTAGCAGATAAAACTTTTTATACTTCTATTAATCTACTATCTCGTTTGGCTTAAAGTTTGGTATGCTTGCAGTATCTATCAAATAAAGATAGATTAAGTTAAATCATGATTAGAAAATTTTGATTTAATTTATAAATGAACAAATTTTAAAAGGTTTAAAAGTATGTCTGATACAGTTACCGGTACTGTTAAGTGGTTTAACGAAACTAAAGGTTTTGGTTTCATTCAAGCTGATTCTGGTGAAGATGTTTTTGCACACTTCAGCGAAATCCAAAGCAAAGGTTTTAAAGTATTACAAGAAGGCCAACGCGTTTCTTTCGTACTTGGTCAAGGTAAGAAAGGACCACAAGCAACCCTTATCACTGTTATCTAATTTTTAGACCAGTAAAAAGAAAGCTCACCTCATGTGGGCTTTTTTTGTGGCAAAAGGATTTTAGTGAACGGTTTAACACATAGGTCACGTAGTGGTTACTCTTGTAATTAACCTAAAAGCCTGTGAAATAATATGTTAAAAATTTATATCATTATCTGAGCTGATGACTTTTAAATTAAACCTGAATAATAATTAATTGAAAATTATTGGAAAAATCATAAGAGTAGCAAGAGGTGGTTGGTGTACCGATCGTCAAATAAGGACATCTGTATACGCTCAAGAAATATTCATTGCGCCTAAAAAGTAAACTCGTGTATAGTAAATTACAACTAGAAGAATAACGCTGTTGATTCAGTAAATCTTGCATTTCATAGTTTAGATAAACCTTTCGTTTTATCAGATCTAATCTCAGAGTTTATGATTCCAAGTTACTTGCTGCTAAGCATCCCCAAATTTATTAAATAGGTTAAATATATGTCTAATACTGTGACTGGTACAGTGAAATGGTTCAACGAAACTAAAGGTTTTGGCTTCATTCATGCTGATTCTGGACAGGACGTTTTTGCTCACTTCAGTGAAATCCAAAGCAACGGGTTTAAAGTTCTCCATGAGGGCCAACGCGTAACATTTACAATTACTGATGGCAAAAAAGGACCACAGGCAACGGGTATTACCGTTGTTCCTTAGGACTAAGAAATAATTGAAAAAAGCTCACCTTAGTGGGCTTTTTTTGTATCGCTGCTTTTGCATATTCTTTAAATTAAATATTTAGTTATTTTGAGTTAAGCGACTATTTTTGTCATAAATCAACTTTTTTGTGCAAAATTTGTGCTAGCCAGATCTACGACTTTTTGCTAATTTTATTTTGTTAATTTGTTAGGCAAATTAATAAGTGCAGTACATTTAATGAGCGGTAGAGTTATGGAAAACTTGGAGTCATATGCTCAAGGGTTTGAGCATGAAGTTCATGTACATTGTAAAAGATCTTTAGGCACGTTGTTATTTAGTTTTGTGGTATTGCTTGCAACCAGCCTATAGAGAGAAAAGCACCTTCGGGTGCTTTTTTAATGTCCAGACAAGTCTGGTTTGCTTAGTTTTGCTGAGCTATTTTATCAGCCATCTTTTTTATAATTTTTCTTATGCTTTATTTCACACCGAATAGCTAACCAGCGATAAAATTTAAGGTTTTAACGATTCACCTAAAATTATACTTATTCAATACCTGTCAATATTATTGAAAGATTCTGGTTTTATTAATCATTATTTTGCGGCTAAGCTTGTCTCATTATTTAGTAAGAAAATTTATTTTTAGGTGAATTCCAAATGTCTAACGGTATAAAAAAACCAGCCCATTTAGATGATGTTATCTTTAAAGAAAGTAAGGCATATCAAAATTCGAATGAGTGGAGTTGGGTGAATCCTAAGCATGGGAAATTTGAGCATCCAGCCAATTATTATGAAAGCGCTTTGGAAGATTGGCATACCTTTGATGCACTCAATTCGGATCAGGTGTGTGATGTCGTGGTCATTGGCGGTGGGTTACTGGGCGCTTCCGCGGCTTTGCATTTATCTGAACAGGGTGTAGATGCGATTCTGGTTGAGAAAAATCGTATTGGTTCTTCTGCCTCAGGTCGAAATGGTGGGCAGCTCACACCTGGGCTTGCACGTTGGGAAGCTGAGGAAATGATTAAGCGTTTTAGTTATGAAGATGCTAAAAAGCTTTGGCATTTTACCTCTACTGAAGCGATGTCCTTAATTGACCAAATCAGTGAAAAATATGATGTTGAATTGGCACGTAAGCGTGGGCACATTACCGCTGCTGTGCATGAAGGACATCTCATCGCACTGACGCAAGGCGCAGATGCGAGAAAGTATTTAGGTGAAAACAATACCAAGGTTATGGGCGAATACGAGCTTAAGGAATTAATTAAATCTGACCTTTATAAAGGTGGACTAGTTGATGATTTAGGTGGTCATATTCATCCATTGGCTTTAAATCGTGCTTTGGTACATGGCTTTTCTAAAAACGGTGGTCAAGTGTTTGAGCAGACAGAGGTATTGTCTATTTCTGAACAGGCGGATGGTATCTATGTCAAAACCAATACAGGCACCATTAAAGCACGTAAAAGTGTCGTTATTGCCGTGCATCACAATGCTTTTAAATTGCTGCCTGAAAAGAAGCAGACGGCGATTCCATTCCATACCTACATTGCGGTAACTGCACCTTTAGAAGTTCCTTTAACTGAATTATTGCCACAGGATCATCCTGTCTATGATACACAGTTACAGATTGACTATTATCGTGGTGTTTCCAAAAACCGTTTATTGTTCGGTGGACAAGGAACGGGTACAAGCTGGAGTGTAGGTCGAATCAACCAATATTTGCTTGGTCGGGCAAATAAAGTATTTCCACAGTTAAAAAATGTGGAAATGGATTTCTGTTGGAGCGGAGTCAGTGATCTGACCATGAACGGCGCAACGGATAACCGAAAATTTGGAGAAAAATATCCAATATATGCGGTACATGGCTGGAGTGGTCATGGTGTGGCACAAACGGTTCGTATTGGTAAAGCGATTGCAGATGATTTTTCTGGTTTAAATACAGATTATGCAATGTTAACTAAGATCCAGCACAGTGATATTTTATTTGGTCGTCTACTGGCGCCGCTTGCGATTCCAATGTCAAAAGGTTGGTATGGTGTTACTGGTATGCTGAATCCTGGAAAAATGGTCTCTTTCTAAATATTGAGTTCTCTTGTCTCCAAAAAGTGCCTCTTATGTCGAGGCACTTTTTATATTGGGGAGATGCTGGCGAAATGGAGCATGGCTGTATAAAAATCTGTTGATGAATCTGGCTATATTTTATTCTTTAGTAAAATAGGTTGAGTGTGCTAGGCTTAATAAAAAAAGAGATCAGCTCATGGATATCATACAAGTCAAAGATTTTTCCGCACTCACTGGCTATACAGAAGCAATTCTGGCAATGGACGAGTGGATTAACACGCGACCTTATTTTTATATTATCAAAGAGCATTATTTGGTCGACGAAGCGATTCGATTAGAGTATGTGATTATTCAATAGTCATGATTTAAGTATTGAATACATTTGAATCATATAAATAGAAAAATAGCCTCTTGTTTCAAATCATTGACATAAAAAGTTAAGTTATTTTGTTATCTTTGCTTTTTCACTTTATCAGAATTCAAACTATGAAAAAGATCTTACTTTTAGGTGTGGTTCTTACTTCACTTGCAGCGTGTTCAGCAACACCAAATAAAGACACAACTCCACCAAAAATTGGTATGCCTAACCCAGCAAGTAAATACTGTGTAGACCAAGGTGGACAGTTGGAAATCCGTAATGAAGCCAATGGTCAAGTCGGTTATTGTAAATTGCCAAATGGTCAAGTGGTTGAAGAATGGGAACTTTTCCGCGCAAGTCAACCTAAATGTATCGCTGACGAAGCCGCTAAATTGGTTGGACAGTCTGGCTTAACAGAAGCGCAAATCAAGCAAAAAACTAAATCTGAAATTGTACGTAGTGTAGGTCCAAATCAGCCAGTGACCATGGACTATCGTGAGAATCGTGTGACTGTAACGATCGATCCTCAGTCTAAGAAGATTACTCAAGCAACTTGTGGCTAATCTTTAAAAAATATATAAGCTCCCAATTAGATTTGCTTTAGTTGGGAGTTTTTTTATACAAGCTATTCTATAAGACTTGATAAATTTTAAAATGTACCCATCATTAAGGGTATTGAGTTTATTTTATTTGTTGTGTCAGGATTGATTGTTTAATATTGCACAAGGTTTTAATTTTAGAGATTTGACATGAATCTACTTCTTATCGTGGTATTTGGCACAATTGCCGAGGTTTTAGTCTGGATTGGCGTGGGTGACCTCGTTGGAAGTATGTGGTATGTCTTTTTCTGGTTCATTATCGCATTCTTTATTGGTTTAAACCTGCTGCGTTCAAGTGCTTCAACGATTATGCCGCAATTACAGCAAATGCAGATGACAGGTCAGTTGGGTGGAGATCCAGCTGTGACCAAGAAGCTGGCGCTTGCGATGGCAGGTTTCTTACTGATGATTCCTGGTCTAATTTCGGATGTATTGGCGGTATTGGTGTTGATTCCATCTGTTCAAACGGCGTTCCGCAACGCCTTGATGAAAACCATGGCAAAACGTCAGCAAGCCATGATGGATAAGATGATGGGCGGTATGGGCAACATGGGTGGTGGTGCTGCAGGACAGAACCCGTTTGCTGACCTGATGCGCCAGATGCAAGATATGCAAAATCAACAACAAGGTGGTGGTCAGTATCGTGACTCAACCATTATTGATGGTGAAGCACGTGAAGTAAAACCTGATCAGAAGAAAATTGAATTTAAAGATGTGAATTGATCAGATTCATATTTTGTAAAAAAAGCACACCTTATTGAGTGTGCTTTTTTTATGTTTGATCTTTTTGGGTGGAATGATCGGGGTGTGATTCGGGATTAGTTGAGGTCTCTGTTTCTTTAGGTTGTGGTTGATATTGGCTAGGTTGCAGGGTAGTGATTTCATTTTCTGACTGTTTGTACTTGCGACTACGGTTGGCGCGTTCGCGAAATCCACCTTTATTAATCAATTGGGCCATCATCTATTCCACAATTTGCAAAACGTTATTTTAACAAATAACATGAAAGATCAAAATAATATTAAGAACTTAATGATTTTCTTAAAATTAAGATTCTAATCAAATTGTCATAAAAATTTGTTAATTTGAATGCATAGGTCAGAAAACGTGATTGAATTATGGTTTTTTTTCTCATAGGATAAAAGTGTGACATATGAGTATTTGTTGTAAAAAGAAAATAAAAAAATAAAGAGAGGAGGTATTAATGATGTTATATCAATATCATTGTGCATGTTGTGACAAGGTTGTCGCATCAACAGATAAAGAGTGCCCTTATTGCGGTTCTCAGCATATTCGCAGCCCTTATGGCTTGTGGATGTTTTGTGTTGCTGCCTGCTTAGCAGTGGTGGTGGTCATTAAACTTGCACATTTATATAGTCAGCATCATCAAGAAGATCAACCAGTTCAAAGCAATTCGCTGCTGGAGATGTTCAAACAGGATAATACCAATTCGAATAAATAATGATTGGGGTTATAAAAAAGCTCGCAATTGCGAGCTTTTTTATTGAAGAGCCGTGGATTAGAGTCCAGCTGCATCTTTCAGAATATCTACTTTATCTGTTTTTTCCCAAGTAAAGGCAGAGTCAGAACCTTCACGGCCAAAGTGACCATAAGCTGCTGTTTGCTTATACATTGGTTGAATCAGATTTAGCATACGGGTAATGCCGTATGGACGTAAGTCAAAGTGTTCACGTACAAGTTGAACAATTAACTCGTCTGATACTTTACCAGTGTTAAAAGTGTTGATTGAAATTGAAGTTGGTTCAGCAACACCGATTGCATAACTCACCTGAATTTCACATTTATCTGCTAAACCAGCTGCAACAATATTTTTCGCAACATAACGGCCAGCATAAGCAGCAGAACGGTCAACTTTCGATGGATCTTTACCAGAGAAAGCACCACCACCGTGACGAGCCATACCGCCGTAAGTATCTACAATAATTTTACGACCTGTTAAACCACAGTCACCTACAGGACCGCCAATGACGAACATACCTGTTGGGTTGATATGGAATTTAGTGCCTGCATGGAACATTTCAGAAGGGATGATCGGTTTAACGATTTCTTCAATGACAGCTTCTTTTAACTGAATTTGAGAAATTTCAGGATCATGTTGAGTTGATAAAACAACAGCATCTAAACGAACCGGTTTGCCATTTTCATAAGCAAACGTTACCTGGCTTTTCGCATCTGGGCGTAACCACGGTAAAGCACCTGAACGACGTAATTCTGCTTGACGCTCCATTAAACGGTGAGCGTAAGAGATGGGAGCAGGCATCAACACATCAGTTTCACGGCTTGCGTAACCGAACATGAGTCCTTGGTCACCTGCACCTTGATCTTCTGGCTTTTGACGATCGACACCTTGTGCAATCTCAGGAGACTGCTTACCGATCATGTTGATCACGGCACAAGTTGAACCATCGAAACCTAAGTCAGAATGGTGATAACCAATTCCATTTACGGTTTGACGTACAATCGCTTCAAAGTCCACATTTGCTGTCGTTGTGATTTCACCAGCAAGAACAACCGCACCTGTTTTTACTAATGTTTCACAAGCGACACGCGCATACGGGTCTTCTCTTAGGATTGCATCTAAAATTGCATCGCTAATTTGGTCAGCCATTTTATCTGGATGACCTTCGCTTACAGATTCTGAAGTAAAAACAGCATACTCGCGCATGAACGTCCTATCATTGGTATTTTCAAAAAGACAGAGTATGTTACATCGACTTGGCGCATAGGACTAGCACAAGCTGACTAAAAAGCGTGAATTTATTTCATTTTCATGATGTTTTTATTGATATGAGTATCAGGGAAATTGATATTTAGGTTTTTTTATATGAATAAATCTGTAATTTGTCGCTTAAATTTTTTACTTGATATTGCTGGTACTGCCTATCGTATGAACATTTACACACTTAATGCTAAATGATTGCGTGAAAAACAAGAAATATCGTCTATTGGACTTTACCCATTGGCGTTTTTTTAAGACAATAGTGGCAGTTTTTGAAAGATGGTTTCTCATCTTCTCTCATCTTATTTGATTTAATCGGATTCTGACTTATGACAACCCCTTTAAATGAACGTCGTATTGCAAATGCAATTCGTGTCTTGGCAATGGATGCTGTGCAACAAGCAAACTCAGGGCATCCAGGTGCACCAATGGGGATGGCAGATATCGCTGACGTGGTTTGGCGTGAATTTTTAAATCATAACCCGACCAACCCACAATGGGCGAACCGTGACCGCTTCGTATTGTCAAATGGTCATGGCTCTATGTTGCAATATGCGTTATTGCATTTGACTGGTTATGATTTATCTATTGAAGATTTAAAACAGTTCCGTCAATTACATTCTAAAACACCAGGTCACCCTGAATATGGTTATGCACCTGGTATTGAAACAACAACTGGTCCATTAGGTCAGGGCATTGCCAATGCAGTTGGTTTCGCACTTGCTGAAAAAACTTTGGCTGCACAGTTCAACAAAGACGATTTAAACGTTGTTGATCACTTCACTTACTGCTTCCTTGGCGATGGCTGCTTAATGGAAGGTATTTCTCACGAAGTATGTTCACTTGCGGGGACCTTAGGTCTTGGTAAGTTGATCGCATACTACGATGACAACGGTATTTCGATTGATGGTGAAGTGGAAGGTTGGTTCAGTGATGATACTGAACAACGTTTCAATGCATACGGTTGGCAGGTTCTTCATGTAGATGGTCATGATGCTGCTGCAATTCGTCAAGCAACTCTTGAAGCAAAAGCTGAAACCAATAAACCAACAATCATTATCTGTAAAACGATTATTGGTCTAGGTTCACCAAACAAACAAGGTAAAGAAGATTGCCACGGCGCACCATTGGGTAAAGACGAAATCGTTTTAACCCGTGAAGCATTAGGCTGGAAAGAAGATTCATTTGTTATTCCTGAAGATGTATATGCAGCTTGGGATGCAAAAGCAAAAGGTCAAACATCTGAAGCAGCATGGAATGAATTGTTTGCTCAATACCAAGCAAAATATCCAACTGAAGCAGCAGAATTATTACGCCGTATCAATGGTGATTTGCCAGCTGAGTTTGCAGCACAAGCAGATGCTTTCATTGCTGAAACCAATGCTAAAGCTGAAACCATTGCGACACGTAAAGCAAGCCAAAATACATTACAAGCATTTGGTCCATTACTTCCTGAATTATTAGGTGGTTCTGCTGACTTGGCGGGTTCTAATCTAACACTTTGGAAAGGTTGCCAAGGCGTACAGGAAAATCCAGCGGGCAACTACGTGTATTACGGTGTTCGTGAATTCGGTATGACTGCAATTGCGAACGGTGTGGCTTTACACGGTGGTTTCGTTCCTTACGTTGCAACATTCTTGATGTTTATGGAATATGCACGTAATGCAGTACGTATGTCTGCATTGATGAAGCAACGTGTGATTCATGTATATACGCATGACTCGATCGGATTGGGTGAAGATGGTCCTACGCATCAACCAATTGAACAAATTGCATCATTACGCGGTACGCCAAACTTAAATACATGGCGCCCATGTGACACAGTTGAAGCAGCGGTTTCTTGGAAATCAGCGCTACAACGTAAAGATGGTCCATCAGCGTTAATTTTCTCTCGTCAAAACTTGCCATTCCAAGCACGTAATGAAGCTCAAATTCAAAACGTTGCAAAAGGTGGTTATGTGCTTGCTGAAGAGAAAGGCGAGTTAAAAGCAATCATCATCGCGGCTGGTTCAGAAGTTTCATTGGCAATGGAAGCATATGCACAACTTGAAGGTGTGCGTGTTGTGTCTATGCCATGTGCTGAAGAGTTTATGAAGCAAGATGCTACATATCGTGAAGCGGTATTGCCTGCACATATTCGTGCACGCGTAGCAGTTGAAGCGGCTCATGTGGATTACTGGTGGAAGTTTGTTGGTTTAGACGGCAAAGTGATCGGTATGACCACTTACGGCGAATCTGCGCCAGCAAAAGACTTGTTCCAATTCTTCGGTATTACCACTGAAGCGGTTGTTGCTGCGGTTAAAGAATTGACTGCTTAATTAAATTAAGTAGTAAAAAAGCGCTCTGAATAGGGCGCTTTTTTTATATTTATTAAAATTAAATATGCAGCTCAGTCTGAATCGAAATATTAGACGTTAATAACTTATGAATTGGGCAACTTTCCGCGACTTTTAACAAACGTTTGTGCTGCTCTGCAGTAAATTCACCTTTTAGAGTAATTTTACGTTCAATATTATTTTGACCTGCCTCAGGTTCACCATTCGGATTTAAGGCTAAATCGACCTGAACATGCTCAAGCTTAATGCCTTTGTGATTGGCATACATTTCTAAGGTAATGGTCGTACAGGCACCTAAAGCGGAAAGTAACAGCTGAACTGGATTTGGCGCCGTATCTTGCCCACCTTTGTCTGTAGGCTCATCTGCATACCAGCTATGACCAGAAGCGTCTGTAAGCGTAACACGATAAGGCGTTGAAGTATTTTGAGCTTGAACTTTATGAGTCATATTCTACCTTGTTGTTTATCTTTAAGAATTTAAATCTAAATTGATCAATTGATCAATTGATCATGTTATTTATTAGATCAATTGTCGAGTAGCGAATGGTCTTATGATAGGCGCTTTAAATAATAACTGTAACGCTTTTATTGTTGCATGGATGAAACATATCGTTTTATAAAGACTAGTGAATAAAAATACTTGATCTATACACTAATGGCTATATCAAACAAGGATACGAAAAATGCAATTTAAAACATTAAGCCTCGGTTTAGCAGTTGCGTTAGCAAGTTCTGTAACGTTGGCAGCGCCTGTAGACTATAAAATTGACCCAACGCATACAGCGACTGTGTTCAGCTGGAATCACTTTGGTTTTTCTACACCAAGTGCAAACTTCACTGACATCCAGGGTGTAATCAAGGTTGATAATGCAAAACCTGCAAATTCATCAGTTGAAGTCACGATTCCTTTAAGCAGCGTAAATACCAATGTTCCTGCTTTAGACAAAGAATTTCAGGAAGAAGCATGGTTTAATGCTGCAAAATATCCAAACATTACCTTCAAGAGTACCAAAGTAGAAACCAAAGACAAAAAGCACTTTAAAATTACAGGTGATTTGACTGTTAAAGGTGTGACTAAGCCTGTGGTATTAGATGCCGTGTTAAATAAACAAGGCGAGCACCCAATGGCAAAAGTACCTGCAATTGGCTTTAATGCGACCACTAGTTTTAATCGTTCAGCATTTGGTATAGGCAACTATGTGCCTAACGTGGGTGACAAGATCACTGTAAATATTACAACCGAAGCAACTGCTGCAAAGTAATATCGAAATTTAATAAAAAAGCCTGAATGATCAGCTCATTCGGGCTTTTTATTTGCTTATTATTTATGTTTTATTTATTAATATACTAATATTTTATTTTTATCAGAATACTAATTTTTTATGCAAGCTCGTCACAGTTTAACTGTGCTTTATCTTGGAACGGCGTTTGGATTGATAAATATAACGAATTGAATCGACCACTTCACCCACGAAAATACATTCTTCATCTAAGGGAATAATATTGGGTTTAAACTCTGGATTCAGCGCCTGTAAATATCTTGAATTATCGGTTTCGATCACCAGTTTTTTAAAGGTTGCATCTTCATGTTTTCTAACCACAATCATGTCACCTGACTGCATATCACTATACTGGACTGTTGGATCAACCAGAATATAATCGCCTTCATGAAATACGGGGTAATTACTTAAACCCTGAACTTTAAGGTAAAAGCATTCATCACAATCATCGGGTAGCGGGAGCCATTCTTCAACTTGAGTCATATCAACAGCTTGTACATTGGTAAAAATACCTGCTTGTACCCATGACAAGACAGGTGCCATCTTGGCCTGAACAGGCGAAATATTAATAGAATGTTCAGATTGTATTGGATCTAGTTCAGCCTGACCTTCGCCTGTTTGTAGCCAATAAGCATCCACACCTAAAAATTTGGCAATAGAGGGTAGATGAGAAGACGAACTGACCAATCCTGTTTCTAGTTGACTTAAGGCAGATTGGGTAATCCCCACAGCAGCAACAACATCTTTTTGAGACTTCTTCGCTCTTTTTCTAGCTTCTTTGAGCCTATCTTTTAGCATTTCAATCGACCTCAAATTCATTGAATTCAGAATATTAGCAAACTAATGTGAAGTCAAATTAGTATTCTTATTGATTTGATATTAGTTTGCTAATATTATGGGTGTGTTATCTAAATTTCAATGTTGGAGGTAGAGTATGAGTAAGGCAATTAACCCAAACATGCATATCAAACAAAATTTAAATGCTGAAATTGAAGCTTGGCTGGCGAAAGGCAATGCAATCACGACGATTCAAAGTAAATTTCAAGCACGAAGAGTGAAATACAGCAAAAAACTAAAAGCAATGCGACTGGAAGATGAGCAGAAACAATTAAAAAAACAAAAGCGTATCGAAAATCAGGCAACGGAACAACAAATCACAACGCTTAGCAGTTGGCTTAATGAACATAAGGGACGAGCCAAGGCTTTGGTCGAAGTTCTCGGTTGCGCGCATAGCTATATTTCTCAAATCAAGAGCTTTACCCGACCGTGTAGCAAGGCTCGATTTGAAGAAATTAAGCACGCTATGCACCGTGTGGAGCAAGGAGAAAAATATCATTAAAGCACATTTCAAAAGTTAATTAGGGCTGCGTTATGCAGTAAGTAAAGTCATTGGATGCAGAAGCAAGCATGAAAATGATGATTCAAATTGGCAGAAGATCTATTACTTTATGGACAACATAGATCAAGCCAGAAAAATAAATAATGAGATGAGGTGAAAAGATGAATGCAATGGTGACTAAGTTTGAAAAATTTGAGTGGTTAACACACGGTTTAACTGTACGTTCTTCAGGATTTGATCCCTATGTGCGTGGTACAGGTGAGCGTTTAAACTATCAGGATCGTTTGGGTGCAATTGCTGCGATGGATACACAGTTGGCGAAGTCTGTAACTGCGTTAATTGTATTTGAAAATAAAACCGCGAGTGATTATGAATATGTTCGTCAGCATTTGGCTGATATTTTTATTGAACAGGCCGTAAGAGATAAGAAGCGTGAACCAGAACGCATTGCAATGTATCACTTGGCCTGGTTAGTGGCCAGAATGGTTTTAGACTTCGTTTTAGACCCCGATCTGGAAGAAAATTACACTGCGAAAGGACGTATGGCTTATGCAGGAATTCATCGTCATCAGATCAATGTAGAGAGCTATAGAAAGACTTGGAAAGCTTATGAAAATCTGATGGTTAAAACACTTGAAGCAGTAATTGAAGAAGCTGAAATTGTGATTGAGCAATATCGAAAAAACACTTACAAAAATATGCATAACTAAGGATTCCATTATTTCGGAAAGCACGCTATAGTTTTACTATACTGGTCGTATTAAAGATTAAATATGACAAAACTGAAAAGCTCATCAACAGATGGGCTTTTTTGTTGCCTAAAGAAAACTCGGTACCGTAATGGAGACCGAGTTTTTTTATATCTAAAACCTGGAAAAGGTTTGAAATTTATAAAGAATTTGAGGTGATTGAAGATGAATAGTATCAACAATACAAATAATATTCCGTATTTAGATCAAGGCGTAACACATTTTTCTCCTGCCGATATTGTCCCATCTAGCATGAAAATGACGCCAGATGCGGTTGGTGTGACCTTGATGGAATCTAACCCGTATCTAGGTTCATTAAATGTTATTGATGATATGCAGGAGCCCGCACTGACTTACGATGATTATCAGTTAATTGAGCCACGGAATATGCTTGCTGTGACGGAGGCCAAGTTTATACCACATATGACGGCATTCCGTCCTGCAAACATGCAAGGAGTGATCGAGCCTCTACAGGCAAATCGTGACTATAAAATTATGATTGGTGAGCAGGCTGAAACCCTAATTCTTTATAAGAATGATCATGATCATGTCACGCTCAGTATCGAGGGTAAACGAGTTGCTATGTTCAGTAGTATATCGCTGCCGATCACCCTGAATGATTTTAATAAAATCGAGAATCTAGTGATTCGGGTAACAGCAAACGCCGTACAGTTGCTCAAAATCAATGATAAGACCGTTCATGCACAGGCCTATCAGTTAGATAAGAATTTTGATCATGTGTTGCTGGAAGCCACTGAGTTGCCTTATGACCTTTCAAATGTATTTATTCAGTTGGGATGGGCAAATCAACTGACTAATGCGCCATTTTTATCTGCCTATTTTCAGGCATGTCAGGGTAAATTTTCGTTCAGCAACTCAAATGTACCACATCATGCTTTTATGATTGCCGGACTTGTGCATCAACCCGAAAAAAAGCGGATTGCTGATCAGGTTAAACAGGGATTTGTTATTTACAGTTTGTTTGTAGATGAGAGGTTCACGGTGATATTAGGGGATTATGGCAGCATGGATAACGTCACCTTTATGCAAGATGAGCCTTCTTTAAATCCAGTTGTCACTTTTGAAATTATGGGAAAGCATTCGATGAATGTCTATATTGATGGAAAAATGGTGGGGAACTGGGTTTCAAGTCATGGATTAGAATTACCAGAATTTTATCAAGTTATTGCACTGGATGGGCTGACTCAACTGGATTTTGATTTAAGGGAAGCATATGCAGCAGTGGGAGAAGAGATCTGTGCTTTAAATACAAACAATGCAAAAACTTATGACTCAGTGCATAAATACAAGGTTTCGCCTAAGCGAATGAGAACAGGTCACTATTTACCTTTTTATCATTCGCAGCGATTGCCGCTTTCTCCACTGTGATTTATTAAATGAGTCGGCCTCCCACACGGGAGGTTTTTTTATAGATAAAACATTTGATGTGATAGGTAGTGAATAACCAGAGTGATGACTGCAATAAGAATAAGTCGGCTGCTTTATAAAATTATCGTATTTAAATAATGCCCTGTATTTCTCAGGGCTTTTCTTTTTGGAGGAGGAAAATGGTAGACCTCGTTACAGCGGGTGCAGATATTGCAGCCGCAATAAAATCCTATGGTGTTTTTTTTATTGTCTTGATGGCGCTAAGCTTCATGCTTTTGGCTTGGATTGTTGTTGTGATGACACGGTTGCCAAAATCTAGGCGAGAGTGGGTGGTTTCATTAATTTCTACTTCGGTCGGCAGTATTGCAGGCGGTGGTTTTGTGATTCAGCATTTTGATTTGCAAGACTGGAGTAAAAATATGTTTGGCGCATTTGCCCTTGGTGGCTTGTATTTCCTTTGTGGCTTACCTGTGTGGGCACTCATTCGCTGGACTTTTAACTATATCAATGCAAGAGAGGATTCAACGATTCTAGACGTTGCAAGAGAAGTGAAAGACTTTAAAGACAAATTCTAACAACACAATTCAATCAACTACCGCCTCAAGGCGGTTTTTTTATTTTTATAAGGAAAAAAATCATGACAATAATTCAAAACGGTTTCGATATTTTACGTGAAGCTTTTGGAAAACTTACTCAGCCTCAAGTCGATGGAATTAATTTTCTTGTTTCTGTTTTAGAGGAACATCAGGAGCTGAGTCTGGCACAATCGGCCTATATTTTGGCAACGGCTTGGCATGAAACAGCGAAAACCATGCAACCTGTCATCGAGTACGGTTCTGAAAAATATCTGAAATCTAAACAATATTATCCTTATATCGGATATGGCTATGTGCAGCTCACATGGTTGTCCAACTATAAGCGTATGGGCGATTACTTGAAAATTGATTTAGTCAAAAATCCAAAACTTGCTTTACAGGCTGACATCGCGGCACGGGTCATGATTGTTGGCATGAAAAAGGGTATGTTTACAGGTAAAAGACTTTCTGACTACATCAATCAATATAAAAAGGATTATGTGGGCGCACGCTACATTGTCAATGGAACAGATAAAGCTGAACTCATTGCAGGCTATGCTGAAATCTTTGAAAAGGCTTTAGAGGCTTCTGAGGAGCTTGTGTGTCATTAAGTGACTGCATTCACTGTATTCACTTTAAAATTCTATCATCATCTATGAGCGCTCAGCTTTAACTAAGGCTGAGCGCTAAAGCTATTATGCGGTCGCATTAAATGCTTCTGCATAAACCACATCACCGTGAGGCATTTTTTCCGTGAAAGAAAGCGTCTGGAAATATTCTGCGGGAACACCTTGTAAAACAAGTTCTGGCTTCGCTTTAAAGCCGAAGCGGGCATAATATTCTGGATCGCCGAGTAGAACACAGCCAGCAGCCTTTAATGTTTTCAGCTTTTCTAAACCTGTATGGATCAGTTGAGAGCCAACCCTTTGATTTTGAAATTCAGGTTGTACAGAAACAGGCCCTAATCCGTACCAATCGGTTGTTCCATCCGAGATAGAAACAGGAGAAAACGCAATATGTCCAATGATTTGGCCTTCATATTCAGCGACTAGCGATACGGTCAATTGTTGAGAGTCGCGTAAAGCATTCACAATAAATTGCTCTGTATGACTCGAATATTCTATATCTTTAAAAGCCGCTTGAGTGAGTTTAAAAATATTGGGAATGTCAGATGGTTGTTCATTTCGAATAGATATATTCATTATGATCTCTTGCTAATTTTAGTACCAAAAGCTTCAACTTTATTTGAGCTGAATTAATTTGGTAATTGCTGCAAAATAGCTTAAAGGGAATAGTTAAAAAATCAATAAGCTGCTACAGCTATAAGGTTTCAGAAAGTATTTTATTTTTTAGAATGTTTTTCTTTGAGATGTAAATAAGCGGGGATCGATTTCTTGGCCTGTCGACGTAGCATCATTTTAATATAAAGCACAATCGCAAAGCAGGCGGTCGCAACCGTCAGCATCAGACCATTCATATAACTCATGACTGAGCTGACATAACCTATCGTGGCTAAGCGGCGTTGCATTCGTTCAACCTGAGTACTGGATTCAACACCCGTAATCGCCCAGGTACATAAGTGTTCACAATTATTGATAATTAAATGATAGTGATTTTCATGCATGCGTGAGCGCATACGCCGTACCACGGCTTTAGCTTTATAGCGCGGAGATGGGTAATGTCGCGTATAGATCGGTTTGCCACGTGCGAAACGCTGGATTGAAGTCATTTCGATTGGATGCTTTTTAAAAATATGAGCAAAACCAGAATAGTGAATGACCCGACCGCGACCCGCATAGATCCCGTGATGGCTATAACCAAAGTGTTTGACGATCAGATGAGCGCCAAGGGAGAAATGTTGATGTTTGTGCTGCATGTTGATACAAGATTATTGTATTTACTTCCTTATTTTACTCAAAAACAGTGAACCAATCGAGTCTATTTCTCAGCTCAAGCCAAGGAATATGTGTCTGGATTGTATCTGCTGTTTTCTCCCTATAAAAAGTTATGGGAAAATTGAGTAAGGAATTTGTTTTAAGAAATATGAATGATGAAAAAATGGTGGTTAGCAGTCTGTACCTACGCCTTTATGCCAATGGGTTATGCGATGCAACATCAAACAATCACCGTTGATAAGATTAATTATGAGGTGATTCAAGTTGAGCACTTAAACCAACTAAAATTATTTTTAAAAAATCCCAATACGGGACGTTATTATCAGAAATTCTCCAATATTCAGAAAGAATTGCCAGCTTGCAAGCAATTAAGTTTTGCCATGAATGGTGGCATGTATCATGCCGATTTTCAGCCCGTGGGTTTATATATCGAGCAAGGTAAGGAAACGGAAAAATTAAATCAGGCGAAAGGGTTTGGTAATTTCTTTATGCAGCCGAATGGTGTGGTTGTGTGGAATGAGCAGCACGCAATAATCAAAACAACGGCTGATTATAAGGAGAGTGATTTTAAAGCTAAATTTGCAACACAATCCGGGCCGATGCTGCTCTATAAGGGCAAGATCAATCGTCAGTTCATTCCTGATTCAAATTCTTTAAAGATCAGAAATGGTGTCGGGGTTAAAGATAATCAGCTTTACTTTGTGATTTCACAGCAGCGGGTAAGTTTTTATCAATTTGCCCAATTCTTTAAGCAACAATTAAAAGTGGATAATGCACTGTATCTGGATGGTTCAATTTCGAGTTTATATCTGGCGCAAAATAAACGTCACGATAAAGCCTTTAATTTAGGTCCAATCGTTGCGGAAGTGGTGGATAAAGCGGGATGTCATTGAAACTCGAGCCTAATCTCCTGATTTAAAGAGGTTAGGCCAAGTTTGTTTCTTATTGGATCGGAGGTTTGATCAGCGCAAGTAATTCTTTGCGGCTGTAGCCTCGAGAAATCAGTACTTTCTTAATGCCTTTAATGACATCTTCATCTGTTGCTTTGACTAAAGCATCGAGTAGCTGTTCATTAGTTTTGCAAGAACAATCGTTTTCAACGCAAGAAGTCTGATTCTTGTGTTCGTTATATTGTTCGTCTGCATTGAACAATTTTTGCCAAAAACTCATAGAGCCTTCATTTACAACCTAACATAGCTCGAAATATAGCCACTTTAAAATAAAATACAAGTCAGCTTAAGTGATAAAAGCAGCAGTTGAACCTCAATTTTTTCGATAACTCTTCTCATCTCAAACGAAATTATGACGGTATGATGACTTGACCTTTGAAAATTATCACTTTTTTATCAATATACTTTGAGCAAAAATAAAGGGTTATTGAAACCCTTTATTAATTATTGTTACGTTGAAATAATTTGTTTAAATCTTTTCAAGTAAAACGCCTGACTCAACATGATGTGTAAAAGGGAACTGATCGAACATTGCGAACTTCACAATTCGATGGGTTTGGGTCAGTGTGTTGAGGTTGTCATGTAAGGTATCTGGATTACATGAGATATAGAGAATACGCTCGAATCCTTGTAGAAGTTTCAGCGTTTCATCATCAATTCCTGCACGTGGCGGATCGACGAAAACCGTGTCAAAGTCATAGCTTTGAATGTCGATATTGGCTTCTTGCAAGCGTCTAAATTCACGTTCGCCCTGATAAGCCTGAGTAAATTCTTCCGCCGATAAACGTGCAACCTGAATATTTTCAATCTGGTTCTGCTCAATATTCCATTGCGCTGCATAAACCGAAGATTTTGCCAGCTCGGTGGCAAGGACACGTTTAAACTTCAAAGACAATGGCAGGGTAAAGTTGCCGTTACCACAATACAATTCTAAAAGATCTTTTTGAGATCCTTGCGCTGCATCACAAGCCCATTCCAACATATGTTGACACACTTGTGCATTCGGCTGGGTGAAACTACTTTCAATTTGTTTGTATTTAAAAGTACGGTCATGAACATTCAACTGTTCAACCACATAGTCTTCGCCAATAATAACTTTTTGACCACGGCTACGGCCCATAATTTTAATATTCAGCTTTTCTGCTAACGCTTTAGCCGCTGTTTCCCATTCTTCATCCAGTTTACGATGATAAATCAGCGTAACCAGCATTTCTCCGCTTAATGTAGCAAGAAAGTCCGCTTCAAAAATACGTTGCGATAAAACCGGGACTGCTTTTAATTCTTCTAACAGACGAGGCATCAAGTCATTAATGCTTTGATCCGCGATAGGAAACTCATCCACACGAACAACGTCTTTTTGCTTACCGTCTTCAGCACGTTCAAACATGGCATAGAACATATCATCTTCTGTATGCCAGATACGAAATTCGGCACGCATACGGAAATGTTGTTCTGGTGATTGAAACACTTCTAAAGCTGGTGGATTGAACGGAGCAAACTGTGCGGTGATTCGTTCAACTTTCTCTTGAAGTTGCTGTTGGTAAGATACGGTCATAAACAAGAAAACTATAGGTGAAATCTAAACAGGAATGGTATCAAAAAAAGTGCTACAAGGTGCAGGGAAATTATCAAATTTGCTTATTTGTAAGATGGTTCCTGATTCAGAACATTTTCAATAAATATCGATTTAAGCTCACGATATTGTTGTGGTGAGAAACCTGAACATCTTTGTTTGAGCTGATTGTATTGCTGGACGAGGTCGGGATGATGTCGCAATTGATCTCGGAAGGTGAGAAAGTTTTTAAATTCTGAGCCAGTCACAACGATTTGCAATGCGATATCATGTTCTGAGGATTCAAGTATACATAGCTCATGTGTGCGTAAAGTATCAAGTTTCTCCTTAAAATCAAGTTGTTTAAGCTGTTCAATGGTCTGTAAAAAATCTTTTGCTGATACTTCGATATAAATATCTAAATCACCTTTTGAAATTGCATTGGGAATAGCGGAGGAACCGATATGTTCAATCACGGCAAAAGGGATAAGCTGCTTGATCTTGTTTTTATAATCTTCGAAAAGCCGAGCGCAATTCGGCTGATATTCTGTGGACAAAAAGAACTGCATTAAAAGTGTCTCATTTTATTCTTGATGTTATGTGCTTCAAAATAATAAAAAACCCGAACCATGTAAACATGATTCGGGTCATTGAGAGATTTACTATCTCTCGGAAAGGCAAATATTAGTCTTCAGATAAGGTCATCAAGCTTGCGTTACCGCCAGCTGCTGCTGTATTCACACTGATTGCACGTTCAATTACAAGACGCTCTAACGGAATTTGTTCATTGGCTTGAAGCTGAGTAATGCCAACAATTGCGCCTGAGCGGGCAGCAACTTTAGTTTGCAAATCTTGTAACTGTTCAACAGAACCATGATGAAGCACGGCATCAAAGGCATCTTTTTCAACACTTGAGATGAAAGTGATGGCATCTAAAACATCTTTTGGTAAAGACGCTTTGTGTTTCACCAAGAATGCATTGTCTTTCAACACAGCCGCTGTACTGCTCACTGCGAAAATCGCAAGCAATTGTTGAAGCTGACTTGCGTCATCATTGGCAATTGAAAGCACACGATGACGAGGCAGGATAATGTACTGGTTACTTTCGCCAGTCGGACCTTGCAACTCGTAGAATTTACCTACACCAAATGCTGGAATTGTAGGTACTGCTTGAGCCATGTGTTGTTTCGCCCAAGCCATCAAGCTTTGGTAAGCAACATTTGATACCGCATCAAAGTTAGAGATTTCAGCTTTCACCGCAAATGGGGTCGCCAATACTTTCTCTGAACAATGTTCCATCAAGCGGTACATATAAAGTGGACCACCAGCTTTCGGACCAGTACCAGACAAGCCTTCACCACCGAATGGTTGTACGCCTACCACTGCACCGACGATATTACGGTTGATATATAAGTTACCCACTTCCGCACGTTGAATCACCGTATTAATGGTTTCATCGATACGGGTATGTAGACCCATGGTCAAGCCGTAACCTTTTGCATTGATACGATCGATCAACTGCTCAAGCTCACCGTATTTATATGTGATGATGTGGAGTACAGGACCAAATACTTCACGCTCAAGGTCATCAAGATTTGATAATTCGATTGCTGTTGGCGGAACAAAAGTACCTTGTGCAAGTGCCTGTTGGCTTGCAGTATCGTTAAACATCAATTGATGAACAGGGTAACCCTTAGATTTCATCTTTTGAATGTGCGTATCGATGGTTTGTTTCGCTTCAGTATCAATGACAGGGCCAATGTCAGTTTTTAAGATCGCTGGGTTACCTACGATCAACTGTTGCATTGCACCTTTCAGCATTTTGATAACGGTTGCAGCGCTGTCTTCTTGTACACATAAGATACGAAGTGCAGAACAACGTTGACCAGCACTGTCGAATGCAGAACTGACAACATCGAGAACCACTTGTTCAGTGAGTGCAGAAGAATCGACGATCATCGCATTCTGACCACCTGTTTCCGCGATTAACGGAATTGGTTGACCATTTGGAGATAAACGTTTTGCCACAGTCTTTTGCAAGATTTTGGCAACTTCAGTCGAACCCGTAAACATGATGCCCTGGATGCGGTCATCTTGGCTCAATTGAGCACCAACTGTTTCACCGCGACCTGGAAGAAGTTGAACAACGCCGTGTGGCACGCCAGCTTCCCAAAGCATTTGTACGGCTTGTGCTGCAATCAATGGCGTCTGTTCAGCCGGTTTTGCAATAACACAGTTACCGCTCACCAATGCCGCTGCAATCTGACCAGAGAAAATCGCAAGAGGGAAGTTCCATGGGCTGATACACAATACAGTACCTAATGGCTTCACTTGTGCATTGGCAGGCAGGTTTTCAATTTGAGTTGCGTAGTAACGTAAGAAATCTACTGCTTCACGAACTTCTGCAATCGCATTGGCATAAGTTTTACCACTTTCTCGGCAAAGTAAAACCATAAGTTCCTGAATACGAGCTTCCATTAAGTCAGCCGCACGCTTTAAGCAAGCAGCACGTTCTACTTTATCTGTTGCAGCCCAGCTTTGTTGTGCTTGTACCGCAGCTTCTAGCGCCAGTTGTACATCAGCACTGGTTGCTTCGTTTACATAACCCACAACTTCGCTGTTTTGTGCAGGGTTTGTAATAGCAAGTGCATTACTTTGATCATGAACAGTTGATTCAAAACCAAGTAATGGTGCACTTTTCCAAATCTGGCTACGTAGCTTTTGTGCCGTTGCATCCAAATCTGCTAATGGTTGATCGTTATTGAGATCAAAACCACTTGAGTTTGGACGTAATGGATAAAGATCATGCGGAAGTGGAATTGCAGGGTGTTTTAAACCAAGCTGGCCTTCATCTTTCGCTGAAGTCTCGATGTCTTTGATTGGAGACTGAATGAGGTCTTCAACTTTTAAAGTCTTATCTGCAATACGGTTTACGAATGAGGTATTGGCACCGTTTTCAAGTAAACGACGAACCAAGTAAGCCAATAATGTTTCATGGTTACCTACAGGTGCGTAAACACGACATGGAACACCAAGCTTATTGTCTTCTTTAGAACCTACCACTTGCTCGTACAATGGCTCACCCATACCGTGCAAGCATTGGAATTCGTATTGACCTGGGTAATATTTGCTTGGATCTGCCAGATTGTAGATCGTTGCAAGTGATTGCGCATTGTGTGTCGCAAACTGCGGATACACTTGATCTGGTGCAGCAAGTAATTTTTTCGCACAGGCAATGTAAGACAAGTCAGTGTGAACTTTACGGGTAAACACAGGGTAGTCGGTCATACCATCAATTTGCGCTTTCTTGATTTCGCTGTCCCAATACGCGCCTTTCACCAAACGAATCATTAGGCGTTTGTTACTGCGTTTTGCAAGATCAACGATATAATCTACAACGTAGAAACAACGTTTTTGGTAAGCCTGAATAACGAAACCAATGCCTTTCCAATCTGCAAGTTTTGGTTCGAAACATAGGCGTTCAAGCAATTCGAGTGAAATTTCTAGACGTTCAGATTCTTCAGCATCGATGTTTAAACCGATATCGTATTGTTTTGCCAAGCACGCGAGTTCAAAAACCTTGTTGTAAAGTTCATGATGAACACGGTCGATTTGCGCACGTTGGTAACGTGGGTGCAATGCAGAAAGCTTGATTGAGATACCCGGGCCGTCATAGACACCACGACCATTCGATGCTTTACCAATGGCATGGATGGCTTGGGTGTAGTCGTTGTAATAACGCTCAGCATCATGTTCAGTTAGGGCAGCTTCACCCAACATGTCGTATGAGTAGCGGAAACCTTTGTGCTCAAATGGTTTAGCATGTTCAAGCGCTTCACCAATGGTTTCGCCAGTCACGAATTGCTCGCCCATCATGCGCATTGCAACGTCAACGGCTTTACGGATAATACCGCGACCACTGCGTGCCAATAGGCCAGTTAAAACACTTGATAAACTGGTTTGCTTCGGTGTTTCCATGAGCTTACCAGTTAACATCAACCCCCAAGCCGCGGCATTGACGAACATCAGGTTACTTTGACCAACGTGTTCTTTCCAGTTGCCTTGGTTGATTTTGTCGCGAATCAATAAATCACGTGTTGCTGTATCTGGAATACGAAGCAATGCTTCAGCCAAACACATGAGTGCAACACCTTCTTGTGAAGAAAGTGAGAATTCTTGAAGTAAACCTTGAACGATACCAGCTTTACCCGCTGAACTTTTACGCTCACGTAAGTTGTGCGCTAAGCTAAATGCAAGCTCATAAATTTTATGGTCAAGTTCAGGAGAGATGTTGGCTGCTTCAGCAAGTACAGCGACTGCTTCAGGCTCTGCACGGCGCCATGCCGTATTGATGCGTTGCTCAAACTCACTTTTTTCTTTAAATTCGGTAATATAACCGTCTGCGTGAGCTGTATCCATTTGTGCGGGAGTATCCAATGTATTCATGCTAAATTCCAATAACAATCTCTAAAATATATTGAGCAGAGAGGTTTAGATAATTTATCATTACAGAATAAATCCCGAGTAACTCACTATAATTTGCTTATTTTTTAGAGGAAAATTCAGTTGAATGGCCCTATTTATACCTTAGATCGAACCGATCTGAAAATTCTGGATATTCTTCAAGCAGATGGAAGAATTTCTAACAGTAAATTAGCAGAACTCGTGAACCTTTCACCGACTGCGGTGCTGGCGCGCGTGCAGAAGTTGACGAAGGATGAGTTTATCTTGGGCTATGAGGCAAAACTCAATCCGAATAAGCTCAACGCCAATTTTCTGGTCTTTGTGGAAGTGCTACTCGATAAGACCACACCGCATGTGCTGGATGATTTTATTGACGCAGTCACGCAATATCCAGAAATTGTGGAATGTCATATGGTCAGTGGTGGTTTTGATTTTCTGATTAAACTGCGTAGTGCGGGTATGGAGGAGTTTCGTCGTATTGCAGGGCAGATTCTATGGCAGCTTCCTGGGGTGAAGGAAACACGTAGTTATCCAGTGATGCAGGTGGTGAAAGATAGCTCGAAAATAAAAATTAAATCACGCACAAAATTTTAAATAAAAAAAAGGGGCCCGAAAGCCCCTTAAATTTTTCAGCAAAATTATTTCATTTCGCGTGCATAGATTTCATCAGCTTGTTCAAAGCGACTTGTTACAGCAGCATTTGGTGCTTTGCCCAATAAGCTCACCACCACAATACTGATCAAGGCGAAAACGAAGCCTGGAATAATTTCATAGATACCAGTGTAGCCAAAGAAGTTTTTCCAAAGGATGACCGTCAAAGCACCCACAACCATACCTGCCAATGCGCCGTTCAAGGTCATGCGTTTCCAGAACAAAGAGAGCAGAATCAATGGACCGAATGCGGCACCAAAACCAGCCCAAGCATAAGCAACCAAGCCAAGAACCTTACTTTCAGGGTTTTGGGCTAGGAAAAGCGCAAGCATTGCAACAGCGATAACCATTGAACGACCGATCCAAACGAGTTCTTTTTGAGATGCGTTTTTACGGATAAAGCCTTTGTACAAATCTTCGGTTAGTGCACTTGAACATACCAGTAACTGACAGCTCAATGTACTCATAATTGCAGATAAAATCGCAGCAAGGATCACACCCACAACCCAAGGGTTGAATAAGATTTTAGTGAGTTCCATGAACACAGTTTCAGGGTTAGCTGTTACTGCTGCTGCAAATTCAGGATGCATCTGGAAGTATGCAATACCGATGAAGCCTGAACCGACTGCACCCGCTAAGCAAAGAATCATCCAAGTCATACCAATACGGCGAGCCGCTGGAATTGATTTCACAGAATCAGCAGCCATGAAGCGTACAAGAATGTGTGGTTGACCAAAATAGCCTAGACCCCAAGCCGCAGCAGAAAGAATCGCAACAACACTTAAGTTGGTCGCAAAGTCAAATGCATGTGGGCGAACACTTTCGATAACGACAGTAAACTCTTCCATGCCAATGCCTAAAGACATGTAGGTCACGATTGGAAGGAGTAATAATGCGAAAATCATTAAGCCTGCTTGGAAGGTATCTGTCCAGCTGATCGCAAGGAAGCCACCAATACAAACATAACCGATTGTTGCGAATGCACCGAGCCATAATGCTGTGCTATACGGCAATTGGAACAATGTTTCAAACAAACGTGCGCCAGCGACCATGCCAGAAGCACAATAAATCGCAAAGAATACAAGAATAATCAATGCAGATGTGACGCGTAGGATTTTTTTCTGGTCATCGAAGCGACCAGTAAAATAATCCGGTAAGGTGAGGGCATTATTTTGTACTTCGGTGTGTACACGTAAACGGCCAGCAACCAGATACCAGTTTAACCATGCACCAATAATCAAACCGATGGCAATCCACGATTCTGATAATCCAGTTAAGTAAATGGCCCCTGGTAAACCCATGAGTAACCAGCCACTCATATCTGATGCGCCTGCGGATAAAGCAGTAACGAAACTGCCTAGACTTCGGCCTCCAAGAATATAATCATCAAGATTTTTGGTAGAAAAATAGGCGTATAAACCGATGCCAAGCATGGCCAGAATATAGACCACGAATACAACAACTGTGGGATTCGAAAAATTCATAATGGATGCCTGTCCTTACATATCCATAATTTGCAATCACACCTGAATAGTAAAAAATGAATGACTATTCTTGGGATTGATAAGGTCACAGATTCAAGCATGAATGATTTTTGAAACACTGTTATTTTTATGTATTGTGTTTGTATTGTTTATGTAATAACAAATAAGTATATGAATCTTAATTTTTTTATTCGAAAAAGTGACTTTTTTTTCTCCAAAAAAGTTTTTTGTTTTGATTGAAGTTTAACCTAAATGTTTTTAAAAGTTACAAAATAGAAAAACTACAGTTGTAGATTAAATTTTAACTGTTAAAAAGTGATCAAAAATTTTGACACATGATGTTACAAGTGCAACATTTTAGAGAAAGTCCTTAATAAAAAAATATCAGGTTAAGCAGTTTTGCTAATGAAAAGTAGCTTGAAATATTTCATATTAATTCATTGCACTATAAGGGTGCATTCTCTGAGAGAAATGGAAGTGAATACGGTTCAAGCGGCAACAATAAGAATAGAGCATGATCTACTGGGTGCAAAAGAAGTTCCAGCAGATTGTTATTATGGAATCCATACTTTACGCGCAATAGAGAATTTTAAAATTTCGTCGCAAAAGGTTGGACAAAATGGCTATTTTATCCATGCATTGGCACAAGTTAAAAAAGCCTCGGCACAAACCAATTTAAGTTTTGGAAAATTAACCGAAACTCAAAGTCTAGCGATTCAGCATGCCTGTGATGCCTTAATTACAGAAACAGAAAAATGGCAAAATTCTTTCCCGATCGACATCTATCAGGGTGGTGCTGGGACTTCGATTAATATGAATAGCAATGAAGTCATTGCCAATATTGCACTTGAGTCATTAGGTCATCAAAAAGGCCAATATGATGTCATCCATCCCAATGATCATGTCAATAAATCCCAATCGACCAATGATGTTTATCCAACAGCAATTCGACTATCGACTTACTGCTCACTGGATCCCTTGTTTGTGCAAATGGATAAATTGATTACTTCATTTGAAAATAAAGCAGTTGAATTCCGCTACGTCTTAAAAATGGGGCGCACCCAATTACAAGATGCCGTACCTATGACACTTGGGCAAGAGTTTCGTGCCTTTGCAACTCTATTAAAAGAAGACTTGCGATTGATTAAGCGTACCCGTGAATTATTACTCGAAGTGAATCTGGGGGCGACTGCGATTGGTACAGGGGTGAATACACCAAAAGGTTATGCAGCGAAAGTGGTCTCTTGCTTAAAGGAGATTACAGGCTTAAAACTGGTGGGGGCAGAAGACTATGTCGAAGCAACCAGTGATTGTGGTGTATTTATTATCTTATCAAGTGCGTTAAAACGTCTGGCATGCAAGCTTTCAAAAATCAGTAATGACCTACGTCTGCTAAGTTCTGGGCCACGTACGGGTTTAGGTGAAATTCAATTGCCTGAGCTACAGGCAGGTTCTTCAATCATGCCGGCAAAAGTTAATCCAGTCATTCCTGAGGTCGTGAATCAGATTGCATTTAAAGTGATTGGTAATGATCTCACCATTACTTTTGCTGCTGAAGCAGGGCAATTACAGCTGAATGTGATGGAACCTGTGATTGCAATTTCATTAAATGAATCAATTGAGCTATTAACGCATGCTATGCAAAGTCTGGATGAGAAATGCGTGCGGGGGATCAAGGCGCATGAACAGGCTTGTCATGATGCAGTGATGCGTAGTGTTGGAATTATTACCTTGCTTGATCCATTATTGGGTCATGCGCTCTGTGATGAAATTGGTAAGCAATGTATTGCAGAGAATAAAACCATTCAGGATGTGGTCTTAGAGCGAGGTCTACTGACTCAGGCTCAACTTGATGAAATTTTCTCTTTTGAAAATCTGGTTTCAGAGGTGGATGGCATTCCTGTAGATTACGTTGCTTAATGAATGTAATAGTCTCAAAAACAAAAAAGCCCAGTAAATGTACTGGGCTTTTTTATCGAGATTTATAAAATTATAAACCTGATTCGTATTCGCTATTTGAAAGTAATTTTTCAACATCCGCCATATTGTCGGGTTTGATCTTGTAAATCCAGCCTTTGCCATACGGTTCATCATTAACGAAATCTGGATCATCTTCAAGATCAGTATTTACTTCAACGACTGTACCTGAAACAGGGGCATGAATATCTGATGCTGTTTTTACAGATTCTACAATACCTGACTGTTCAGTTGCGGTTACATGGCTGCCCACTTCTGGGGTTTCCACATAAACCAAATCACCCAACTCATCTTGTGCATGGTCAGTAATGCCTGTTACAACGATGTCACCCTCGATTCTTACCCATTCATGCGTGCGTGCATATTTCAATTCTGCTGGATGATTCATGACAACTCCTTAACAATCTGTCGTATCATTTTTATTTGGTTTATACATGCTTTTCAATAAAAACAAAAGCTTTCGGCATAGAAGATCTTATAAGTAAGGATCTTTACGCCAGTTACTTGGACTACGGCCACTCCAGCGCTTAAAGGCACGGCTAAAATTCGCGACATCAGAATAGCCAAGCTCATCTGCAATCTGTTCCAGACTGTAATCCGTTCGGGAAAGCAGGGAGGTGGCATGACGATAACGAACTTCATCTACTAAGGTCGAAAAAGAAGTTCCTTCTGCTGCCAACTGACGCTTTAAAGTGCGGTCAGACATATGCAAGCGTTCAGCTACACTTTCAATACTGAGATAATGCTGTTCTGAATTGGTGAGAATATCACGGACACGCATCGCTAAACGACGACGTTCGCCAAGTGCTGACAGTTCAGTTTCACATTGATTAATGGCAATCTGGCTGGCAATCGGATCAGCATTAACCATTTTCAAACCCAGATACTTTTTATCAAAGCTTGAGATTAAATGTGGCTGGTTAAAACGAATGCTGCTACTGAGTTTATCTCTATATTTTTCAAAGCCTGCTGGTTCTGGGAAATCCAGATCCACTTCACCGCTTAAATCTTCTATTCCAGTTAAGGCTCTTGCCATGGTCATGATGCCAATGGTCAAACCTAAAATAATTTCGGTGCGTAAAGGCTCAACTTCAATATCACATTGCAGTTGTAAGGTCGCTTTAGGGCCGAAGGTTGAAAAATAAAGCTGTAAAAAAGGCAGACGTAATTGAATAAAGCGGCTTGCCAGTGCAATTGCATCGGTAATGTCATGTGCCGTCATAATGGCATAACCAATAAAACCATGAATGGAAATTCGCATTTGCGTACCGAGGTGAAAACCTAATGTACTTTCACCAGTAAGGCGCAAAGAATGCTTCACCAATTCATTGGCAATCGGCGTTGGAATTCGATAATTCGGATCAGCCAGTTGTTCACTCGTTAAATGAAATGGAGCAAATAAGGTTTCGTCGCTATATCCCCAGCGAGAAACCACATCTAATAGCAATAAGCCATAGACGCCTGGTATTCCTTGATCTTGACGAGTTGTGCTTGTTTTCATGTGCTTTCCGTGGCGCTCATCAATTTTGCCAATATCTTTTAAACTTTAAAGTCTTAAACATCTTTACATGAAATAAAATAATCAATCTTAAAAATTGTTGGACAAAACAGTCACTGAATGTCCGAGCCTTAAGCCGCTCTTCTAAATACCAAAATTTTGGTTGTAGATATTAATAGCACATCACCATGCTGGTTCAAAGCTTGGGTTACGTAGCTGACGATACCGCGGTCAGGTTTTGTTTTAGACGGAACAATTGCCGTAATTTCCACTTCAACATGAATTTTATCGCCCGCACGTGTCGGTCGTGGCCAGCGTAAGCTGGACTCGGTTCCCAACAAGCCGCCTGCCACTGGAAAGCATTCGGTCCAAAGACGCATGGTGACGGCAGAAGTGTGCCATCCGCTCGCTGCCAAGCCTTGAAAAATAGGATGTTCAGCAGCAGCTTGCTCATCAGTATGAAAGGGTTGTGGGTCGTATTGATTGGCAAATTGTTTTACTTCTTCAAGTGTCATTTCATATTCACGACTGATGAAACGATCACCAATATTAAGGTCTTCTAAATACAACATTATTCTGTGTCCTGCGTTACCCGTTGTTCAACCAGAAAACCGCCTGTCTGGCGTTTCCACAGTTGAGCATATAAACCATCCTGAGCAATAAGTTGTTCATGTGTGCCTTGCTCAGCGATTCTGCCTTGATCAAGCACAATGAGACGATCCATTTGTGCAATAGTAGATAAACGGTGGGCAATTGCAATGACCGTTTTGCCAACCATCAAGTCATTTAAACTGCTTTGAATCGCCGCTTCGACCTCGGAGTCAAGGGCACTGGTCGCTTCATCTAATATTAAAATTGGTGCATCTTTTAGAAAAACCCGTGAAATTGCAATACGTTGGCGTTGTCCGCCGGACAGTTTGACACCACGTTCACCCACATAAGCATCAAATCCAACACGGCCTTTCATATCGGTTAGCTGCGGAATAAACTCTTCCGCTTTGGCTTTTCTGACAGCCTGTTGAATTTCAGCTTCAGTCGCATTTGGACGACCATATTTAATATTTTCGGCAACGGTACGATGTAGCAGAGAGGTATCTTGTGTCACTAAGGCAATATTGGCACGTAAACTATCTTGGGTTACATCATGAATATTTTGTCCATCAATCAAAATACGACCTTGGTTGATGTTATAGAAGTGCAAGAGCAGTTGAATCAGCGTTGATTTTCCGGCACCAGAACGACCGACAATCCCAATTTTCTCACCCGGTTTGATGGTCAGGTTAAAATGGTCAATCACATTTTTCTGATTATATGCAAAACTGACATCTTCAAAACGAATCTCGCCGTGCTGTACTTTTAATTCAGTAGCATTTTCCTTGTCCTGAATCTGGATCGGTTTGCCCAGTGTTTTCATACCATCCTGAATGGTACCGACATTTTCAAACAGCATGGTAATATGCCACATGATAAATTCGGCTAGACTATCCAGCTTGAGTACCATCGCCGTAGTCGCAGCAATGACGCCAATTGCTGCCTGACCTTGTGTCCACAGCCAGACAGATGTTCCAATCACACTAATAAACAGGAACGCGCTGAGTAAACGAATACTGATCTGGTATTTCACACCCAGACGCATTTGTTTATAGACAGTCACCATAAATTCCTGCATTGATTCTTTGGCATATTGGCTTTCACGACCAGCATGAGCAAAAAGTTTTACAGTTTGAATATTGGTATAGGCATCGGTGACGCGACCTGTCATGACTGAACGTGCATCGGCTTGTTGCTGGGAGATTCGGCCAAGTCGAGGAATAAAGTAACTGGCAATCGCAATAAATAAGGCTAACCATAAAATCAGGGGAACAATCAGCACAGGCGAAATTGCACCCATGACCAGACTAATGGTAACAAAATAGACCAGTACATAAACCAGCATATCACCAAGAATCATCCAGAATTCACGTACTGCCAGCGCAGTCTGCATCACTTTGGCGGAAAGGCGACCAGCAAAATCGGTATGGAAGAAATCCAGACTTTGTTGCAACAACAAATTATGAAAGCGCCAACGCATACGCATCGGAAAATTACTAAACAATACTTGGTGTTTAATAATCGATTGCAGGCTAACAAAGAAAATATTGGCAAACAGAATGCTGATCAGAATGGTTAAGTTCTGCTGATTGTTTTCTAAAAAGGTGTTTGGCTGACTTTTAGTGAGCCAGTCGACCAATTTACCAATATAGGAAAAGAATAAAGCTTCAAAGCAAGCTGCAGCAGCAGTACATGCAATCAGTAAAAATAGAAAAGGGCGAATGCCTTGAGTTGATTGCCAAACGAAAGCAAAAAAGGTAGTCGGTAATGGTTTGTTTAAGTCTTTAGTGGGGTATGGATCGACTAGCTTCTCAAACCATCGCAGCATTTCTTTTTCCTCTAATCTAAAGTACTAATTCAGCTTATTCTGTAGCATAGCAGAAAATCAGCAATAGAGATGAGAAAAGGGCATCAATAAAAAAGCCATATCGTATAAAGGATATGGCCCAAAATGGTCTGATTTTATAGTTGTTCTAAAGAATGAGCATTAACCAAAAAATTGTAAAATCGTCTGAATAACAACAACATTTACAAGGTCAATGAAGAATGCACCAACAAGTGGAACGATTAAGAATGCTCTATGAGATGGACCATACATATTGGTAATGGCCTGCATGTTAGCAATCGCATTGGGTGTTGCTCCCATGCCAAAGCCGCATAGACCGGAGGCTAATACTGCCGAATCGTAATTTTTCCCCATTACGCGGAAAGAGACATAAACTGCAAATACCCACATTGCAATCGATTGAGCAATGAGTAAGATAATCATTGGAATCGCAAGATCAGCCAATTGCCAAAGTTTCAATGAAACCAAAGCCATTGCTAAGAATAATGCGAGTGCGGTATTACCAAACACATCAATTGAACGGTCAAAGATTTCCTGTTTTAAACCAGTTTCCAGAACGTTTCTCAATAGAATACCGCCGCCCAATGCCCAGACGAAGGTCGGCAGTTCAAACGCCGTACCCATGGTTAAGTTCTTCATGGTTTCAGCAAATGCCAAGGCAAATGCAAACATGCCTAAAGTCACAATTGCATTATCAGCAGTAATCAAACGTACTTTTTGAGGTGCTTCAAAAGTGTATTCACTCTCTGTGAGAGGAGCATCTTTATTTTCTGCACGGGTTTCTGCTTTTAATGGAGAAGCCAGATTATGTTTACGAATCAGGTAGCGAGCCAATGGGCCACCCATTAAGCCGCCGACTACCATACCAAAGGTTGCACTTGCAATTCCCATTGGCAAGGCACCTTCAACTGCATATTTGGTTTCAAAGATTGGTCCCCAAGCTCCAGCAGTACCTAAACCGCCGACTAAGGCAATTGAGCCAGCAATAATACCCATCAATGGATCTAGACCAACCATAGAGGCGATCACCATGCCTACGCCATTCTGGATTAAAACAAAGAATGAAATGGCAATCAGAAAGATGATTAATGGTTTCCCGCCTTCTTTAAGCTTTGCAAAGTTAGCACTTAAACCGATTGATGCAAAAAACATCAACATAAATGTATCTTGCATCGGTTTATTTACCGAAATGGTATAACCCGCAAATTGGTGGATTAAGTAGAAGATGATTGCACCAACCAGACCGCCAGCAACGGGCTCGGGAATATTGTATTTGGTCAAAAAAGGGATGCGCTGATTTAGAATGCGTCCTACATAGAGGACCAACACCGCTAGCATGAGCGTATATGTTGGATTAAGTGTGAAATCCATAGATGTCCTTAAAGAATGAATCACAAAGCATGCAAATGCTGTTGAGCGCGCTAGATTAAATTAAAAAAAATTCCTTTGAAATAATTGATTTTTGCTGAATCGTGAAGTTTTTAAAATTTATCCATGCTTTGAATGAGTTGAAGAAAAAAAGAGGAAAATTACAGTAAATTTAAGCATTTAATTTAATAGTTTTTTATAAAAAACTATCATTTTTCCTGTGCGTTATCGTGGTGGAAAGCATGTCAATTTTCTGGAAATTGATCAATTGTCTGAAAGGTTAAATTTTATGCATCTATCACGATATCAACTTCAAAAAGTAAAATAAAAAAGAGAGAAAGCGCTGTAACGAACATTTTTTATAAGCATAAATAAAATAATATTCACTTATTTCTATCTCACAAAATTGTTGTATTTGGCTGCTTTACATTTTCTGGTCAAAAGTATTCAAACACGATAAAAACCAAAACAGAAATATCATTTTTTTTAATGAAAAAGAAAATATATTGAGAGACTTAATTTTTTTGTTGTATGAGAAACTTGAATGAATAAAAAACATATTATTTTGGCGACGATTGTTGGTTTGGTGATTGGTGGTTTGCTTGGTTCATTAGGCTATTCAAAAACAGCTGCGCGGTATGATGCGATGACAACAGCCTGTGTGATGGTCAATCAAGCGGTAGAAAATGAATTGTTAACACCAGAACAAGTGAAATTATTGGGGTCTTTAACTGGGCAGAGCCTCAAGCAGGACTATCCATCTGTTGCTGCAAAATTCAATTTTTCTGAAAAACAATTGGCCAATGCTTCAGAAGGTTCAAATTGCAGCCAGTTTATTGTGGGTGTAAATGAAGCGAAGTAATCTTTATTAATCAGAAAAGCCCAATTTGTATTGGGCTTTTTTGTGATTTATGGACGGTACAAAAGGGCATACCATGATGGATACAGTGAGCGTATACTGATGAGGTGTACTAAAATCACATAGGATCAAAAAATGCTGATTAAATTTGCAGTTCGATTCATGAGTGTTTTGTTGAGTGTACTTGCTTTGGTCGCCATCATTATCCATTTCTTCTTTTCAAGTCATTTAACGACTGATTTATGGATCATTATGGTTCCTGTAATCTTGGGGATTCCGATGCTAACATCTGTCGTTATTGCTAAAGATGAAGAGTTAAGCCTGCACTAGCAGTACCAATTTAATACTTTAAAAGTCCATCAAAAGGTGGGCTTTTTTTGTTTCTATGCTATAACAAGACTTCCAATCATAAAGGAGTCTGAAGTGGTTATTTCCCAAATCAAGACAAGTTTAGATCAAGAATATGATTTATTCACGCAATCTCAAAGTTATCAGTTATACAAAAATAGTGAGATACCTCTTAAAGCATTATTCTTTAGTGAAGCGCTTAAATCACTTAAATATCCGCATAGTCATTTGATCCCTTTGGGAGGCGGTATCTATAAATTTATGAATTTTAATAATTTTGAGTTAGATGTAAATTTATTTGATACCCCACAGTTTAAGAATAAAACTGGTTTTATCAATTGGATTTCAGACACATTGCATAAAAATATTTATAGTCAGTAATTAATTTAAAATATTGACCAATTTGTCATATAAAACGCTCATCTTCAGCAATGAATTTGAGCGTTTTGTTTTATGAAGATGAATAAAAATACTTAGTTCTTTTTACATTTCTTTTACGTAGTTATTAGCCTTATAAATCTGTTGTTTCTCTGTCGAATAAAGACATATTTAATATTCATTTCTCATTCAGGTTACTTAAAAAAACATGGCTTACTTTTCATAACCGAACCTGTCTGTTTTGCATCTATTTATCTGGTTAGCTTGTTAAGTAATCACTTTTGATGATTTAGCTAAGGAGAAAAATATGGACACTATCCAGTTTTCAGATTGCGCTAAAGCTTGTCTGGTTTGCTCATTAACTTGTACCACGTGTGCATCGGCCTGTTTAGAAGAGGAAAAGGTTGAGATGATGCGTGAGTGTATTACCCGATGTCTGGAATGTTCAGATATCTGTATGTTATGTGCCAAAGCACATCAACGAGAATCAGTTTTTCTGGCTGAGATGTGTCAGATCTGCGCAAAAATATGTGATTGGTGCGCCAAGGAATGTATTAAACATGCCTCTGAACATTGTCAGCAATGTGCTGAAACCTGTCATCAATGCGCCATCGAATGTAGAAGAATGGCAGCCTAATTGAATCAAGATTGATGAAGAGAGCAGATCTTAAAGAAATTATAGCTGATACCTACAATGAAAAAATGCTGATAAGAAATTTTGAAGACTATAAAGATAACGACCTGTCATATAGTCAAAATATTCACTCAACTGAAAAGCAGCAATGATTGGAAAGCTTATCAATTGATAGGCTTTTTTTATGTATGAACAATCCAAGTTACACAAACTCAATGTAAGTGCTTCGCTTTTGATCAAAGATTACCGATGCAAACAGCTAAAAATACCAAGTTTACTTAAGATAAAAACTTAATTATTAAATGAGAGCATTATCAAATGACGAATAATTTTGAAAAAAACTTTAAAAAATCTCCTAACTTAACTGTTGCAACTTCGATCATTGATCGTTTTAGTCCAAAGTTCTGGCGTGTAGACGGTCCGCAAACCATGTCTTTTGCAATTACGAATTTTGGTAACGGTTTTGAAGCATGTTTCCGTTCTCGTACCACCACCGATCTGGTCGGTATTAGTTGGGATTCTTATGATGTAAAAGATCATAAGTTTCTTGCTTATGAGACCAAATATGACTACAGCGGTACAATTTGGGATTTTGATATTGAATTATCGGCAACTATGCCGGCATTAAATAACCCTGCTTTAACACCGACATTGACTGTGCAATATCATGAAAATGGGGTCGATAAAGTTGCCTATATTGTGCTGTTTAATTATGCCGATCAGCCAGCTTCACGCTCAGCACATATTCATATTAATTGGGATACCGTCAAGGCCGGCTTCTCTGCAACAGACGCATTTCCTGTAAGTAATATTCAGCGTATTTCTTTTTCTGGATTTACAATGAGTTACAATGGACACTCAACACTTCCATTGGCTCAGGCAGAAGATGGTTATATCCGAGTGACGAACTCCGTCACCACAGGCACAAATGCCAAGCTGACTTTGAATCGGGTCTCAGTTCCTGCGCATGAGTATGGCATTTGTACCAGTTATGACGATCATTATGATCTCAATCCGCAACGACTGGTCGATAACATGGCGGCTTTGGGTTATCACGGCTTGATTAATCATTATTGTGGCATGTCTAAATATCCTGAAATGTCATGGAAAGCCGATATCAATAAATGGCAAATTCCAGATCCATTATTAAGCAATGCAGATGTGGTTAATCCATGTACCCGAAAATGGCACGAACATTTTGCTCAGGCATTACATTGTGCCGATATGCAGCCTGTTTTTGGGGTGAGCTTTGAAATGTATTCATTGGGGGCCAATGAGTTCTGGGCACAGCGTGACTGGAATAGTGATCTGGGCCGTACAGGTTATGAGCCACCAAGTTATTTCTTTAGTCCATGTGATCAAAATGCGCAGGCTTATTTGCATAAAGCATTTATTGAGTTTGCAGATACCATGGCTGTTGGCGGGTGTGAAGTCAATATGCAGATTGGCGAACCGTGGTGGTGGTATAACCAGGGCACAGATCTCCCATGTGTTTATGATTACCCAACCAAACTGGCTTTTAATGCAGATACTGGTTTATATGCACCGAATCTAGGCACGATCTACGAAGCCATGAATAAGACGGGAACGCCGTATGATGAGTTTAAAAGCTGGTTAAGAAACAAGTTGGGACAGACTTGTCAGGATATTCGTACTGTGGTTAAGGCAAAATATCCTCAAGCCAAAGTCTGCCCATTAATTTTCTTCCCGACAATTCGCACGCCAATTGAGACTCTGGTGACGGATATCAATTATCCGCGTGAACATTACTCCTATCCGAATTTCGATTACCTTATGACGGAAGCCTATGACTGGATTCTAGAAGCACGTTTGGGCTTAGCACATCAGGCAGTGGCAGAGATTCCGACGCAGGATCTGAATTATCCAGAAGATAAGGTTGCGTATCTGGCTGGCTTTGTACCGGATTCATCTATTGCACATTTATATGGTTTTGACGCGAGCAAGGCTTATCGAACACCGATTTGGCAGCGCGTATTTGGTGATATGCAAAATAATCAACCGTTGGGACTGATGAAACAATTCATTTGGGCCTATCCTCAGGTTATGGCGGACTCCGTCACAATCGATATTACACAGGCACCAAACGGTTTCTTTGTGGAGCATAGTTTATATTCTCCAGTCAGCGACGATACGCCGTATCCACCTGAAATTTATTTATAAAATTAAACTTATGATGAAAAAGGCTTTGTGATTCAAAGCCTTTTTTTAGATTCATATTTTGCAGAAAATAAATGGAATTTTTAGGGCAATCTCTTTACAGCACAAAATTTAGGAAGTGTTCTATAAACTTTACGAAATAGACAAGAAATTGAAAAATAAATTCTCATTTATTCAAATGAAAACTGATATACACTAGCTTTTATTACTTTCTAGAACTTAAAGATCCTTATGAAAAACAAGATTCTATTCTTTGGTTTGATTGCAATCGTATGTGTAGGTTGTAATAAGCAGCCTGAAGTAAAGAGTGAAAAGGCTCAGGAAAGCTTCGAGACAGTAGACAATAAAATTTCTGAGTATATGGATATTCTGGATAATCCAGATACGCCTAAAGCGCAACAGACGAAAGTACTTTGTGAAGACTACCCAAAGCTGTATGAATCGAAATATATTCCAGCTTTGTTAAAGGTTGCACCAAAAGATTACACCAAAGAAAAATTGATGAACGATTTAAAAATATCGACAGATTACTACGCTGAAAAGCTGGATATTATTTGTAAATAAACAATAACGAACTGCAATAAAAAAGCTCCAATTTGGAGCTTTTTCTCTGTACAAAATTTGATATATTCATCACATAATATCAATCATTAGGCCTATTTAGGGGACAGTATGAGTGAAACCCAACACCATCTAAGAGAAAGCACAACCAATACCTTTATTGCGTGGGTTGTTATGATATTGGGATGTATTGCTGGCATTGCTTTTATTGTACTTTTCGGGCAAATAGAAACTCGAAATGATAATCTGGACATCGTTCAAGTTTGGTCTGGAAAAATTATTGCTGTCGGTATCGGCATCATTATGAATGGCTTATTGTTTGGCTATTTACTTCTCAAGGTCAGTAGTATTTTGCAATATTATGAGCAAAGAAAAATAACAAACATTGCAGACTAAGTGCGATCTGCATACAAACGACAGAAATTTCTAGTCATTTAAGCGTGTTATATCTACTCTAATAAGTTGGGGGGAGATAATGATATGTGGACAATCATTATTACGTTGATTGTTGGTTTATTAATCATATTATTTGCCAGAAAATTCCAAAATAATGAAAGTCTATCGACCTCCGCTTCAGAGGATGCTTCTTTTGCTGATAATGTCTTATATACCTTCGAGATTACTGGCGAACACTCTTATCAGCATCATCTAAGAGAAATTGCGAGAGCAACAGATCTTACTTCTAAGTTTATAGAAACTACTGCGAGCGTTCGCTCTGAGCCATCAAATTCAAGTCATGGCCACAAGATTCGGGTAGAAATTCAGGGGTTAACGGTGGGCTATCTTAAAGAGCAAGATGCAAAACAGTTGGCTGGTCATAATATTGATAAAAAAGTCTCGGCTGTGATCAGTTATGGCCGATTAAGTGGGCAAAATGAAGAGGGTTATGGGGTCAAGCTTGCTGTAAAGCGTTTAGACGATTTACGTTAAGTGGCGCTAATTAATCAATCGGATCATCAATTTTCGACTTATGCGCCAAAATATGTCGTTTAGTTGAATTTGATGACTTGAAAAAGTGGAAATAGAACATATTATATTTTTTTCTTATTCTGATATCACAGGCGGAATACAGTGAACGAAGAAATTTTGTTACCTGCATCACGAGCTACTGCAATTTCTAATGCCAATGTTAAAAAATTAACTGTAGATAAAATTCTCTCCAAGATTTCAAGTACCATTAAATTAAGAGCCAATGATGGCGACCGCGATGCCTTACAACAATTTTCAAAACATGAAGTGAGTAGTGAGGACGCAGATATTGTTGTCACTGAGTTAAAGGCTGCGGGTTATCGTGTTTTCCTTAATCCTAATTTTACCAATACCAATATCCAGTTCCAGCTTGAATGGGACTGAGGTAAAAGATAAAAAAAGCCCTAACTGTTTAGGGCTTTTTTTATGTGATTTAGAAAATATTAATCTCAATGCTTATGATGATTAAGTTGGGATAATTTTTATAAGCTAAATTTTAATATCCTTAAGTGTTTAGGAAATGTGTTTATAATGTTGAGAAAATAGCAATAGAGTGAACAAAATGACCTTAAAAGGGGTAGTGATTTCAATTTTAGCAATCACATTGATATCTGTGAGCTACCTATATCTAGATTATAGAAAAACAGGGGGATATCAGCTGAATAGTGACGGTTATTATGGTTATTCTTTCCCTGCTGATAACGGATTAAACAAAGTTGAGGATTGTGAGCTCGCCAATACGGAACATCCTAATGAGCCTCCTGTATCGAAAGAATGGATGGAAGGGTGTAAGCGATATTTTGAGATGAATTAAAAAGTGATTGAAAATATTCATTTACTCTTAAGTTTTAAAATATTTGTACTCTATAAAATAAATTCTTTTCTAATGTTGCCATTGTTTAACCTTAAATATATTATGAAGTTAAAAGCAAATAAATAAGTATTAATAAAACGGGGTAAAACCATGGAAGAGTTTATTTCAAAATTAAAATCACATATTGAACATGTTAAAAGAGTAGGAAATCATTGTTCGACAGAAGAAACCACAAAACAAGCGTTAATTTTGCCGCTGTTGGATATTTTGGGTTTTAGTCCTTATGATCCAACTAAAGTTCTGGCTGAATTTGCAGCAGATTTTCCTGGAGTGAAAAGTACAGAACGAGTTGATTATGCACTATATTGTAATGGTCAACCAGTTATGTTTATTGAAGCAAAGCCCTATGTTGCTGATTTAACAAATCATGCTCCACAACTATCACGTTATTTTAATAGTAGCTTAGGTGTTACCATTGGGGCGATTACAAATGGTAGGGAATGGAGGTTTTTTACTGATTTGATTAATCCAAATATTATGGATGAAAAACCTTTCTTAGTCGTAGATTTTACAAAAAATAAAGCCGAAGAATTGGTACAACTTGCTGAATTTAAACATGATAACTTTCATGCAGAAAAGCTTCGTTTTTTTGCTGAAGAAAATCAATATATCCAACAGTTTAAAACAGTGATTAAGAAAAGTATTAATGAGGTAGATCTTGATTTTGTTCGATACGTCGCACAACAAGCAAGTATTCAACGACAATTAAATACGAAATTTTTAGAGTCTATTCAGCCTTTTGTAAAGCAAGCAGTTGAGCAGGCTATTAGTGATACAGTCGTTAAAGGTTTATCTTCGCCAACAATAATTACAGCCCAAGCAATTGAACCGACACTAAATGTTCCAGAAGAAAAACCTGTTAATATAATAGAGGAAGAGCCTGATTTCGTTGTAAATCCTGATAATGCAAAAATTATAACGACAAAGGAGGAGTTAGAACTTTTTAGGATTGTTAGCGAACTTTTCCCTGAAATTGAATTGGAAGCAAAAGATACTGAAAGTTATTATTCAGTTTTGTATCAAGGTAAAAATAATCGTTGGCTTTTTAGGTATGATGTAAACCGAAAACGTCCAACTATCCAATTTATTGTACCTTTAGATGACGAGCGTAAAAAAGAGCTTCAAAGAGCTGCTTTAGAAGTTCAATCTAATGGGCAAGTATTTTTAGAAAAACCTCAACATATTTATCGAGTAGTTGGAATACTAAGAGATTGTTTAGATTTTTGCATAAATGATGATAATTTTAAACGGACAGCGAGTTGAAAAAATAGCCTCATTTGAGGCTATTTTTATGTTTTAAATTCGAAGAGTTGTTACGCTTTTGTTTCTTGCTCAGTCGTAAGTAACTGGAAATCATGACCTGATGGCGCTTGATAAATTCTCAAACCAAACTCAGGAATAATCGCAATCAAGTGATCAAAAATATCAGACTGGATGGCTTCATAAGATGCCCATGCAATGGTATTGGTAAATGCATAGATTTCTAATGGTAAACCTTCACTGGTTGGCTGCATTTGACGTACCAGAATGGTCTGGTTCTGCGCAATCCCTTGATGCTGACGCAAATAAAACTCAACGTAAGCACGGAATGTTCCGAGGTTGGTTAAGCGACGCTGGTTATAACGTGACTGGTTGCTTAGGTGATTATTGAACTCTTCAATTTCAGATTTTTTTGCATCCAGATATTGGTCGAGTAATAAAAAGTCTTTTAACTTTTGTTGCTCATCATCACTCATAAAGTGAACGCTACTTTGATCAAGAAAAAGCGAGCGCTTAATACGACGGCAGCCCGATTCACTCATACCACGCCAGTTTCTAAAGGTATCAGTAACCAGTTTATTGGTTGGAATCGTTGTGAAAGTCTTGTCAAAGTTCTGTACGGTCACCGTATGTAATGACATATCAATTACATCGCCATCCGCATTTAACGATGGCATTTCAATCCAGTCCCCGATACGCACCATGTCATAAGAGGCAATCTGTACACTGGCAACCAGTGAAAGGATTGTATTTTGGAATACCAACATCAGGACTGCGGCCATTGCACCGAAACCAGCAAGCAATGTGAATACATCTTTCTTGAGGAAGGTACCTAAGATCATCAAGCCACAAACAACAAACAGGATCAGCTTAACCAGCTGTAAATAGCCTTTAATTGGCTTATTTCTTGATTTTGGATTGCGCTGGTAGATCAGGTTAAAGATATTTAAAGCTTCACTCACGGTCAATGCAAGTGTAAGGAAGATAAATGCCTGTGCACCCATTTGAACCAAGCTAATGACTTTCTCTGGTAAGTGAGGAACGGTGCTAATACCATTCATAATCACGATAGCTGGGACAATATTTGCAAAACGGCGGGTAACACTATGTTGGGCAAATATAGACTGGTTCGGAGACTTAAATTTTGTAATTAAATGGCGAATCCCACGAACAATAATTCTTTTCGCAATAAAGTTTGCAAGCGCTGCAAATAAAATTAAAACAATTAAGGCCAATACCATCTCAAGCCAAGGATAATGACTTAATTCAACCCGAATATCACGGATAAAACCTAAATAATCCAAACTAATACACCTTAAAATTCTTTAAGAGAGAATTGTAAGGTGTATTTGATATTTATAATAATCTGATCACAGTTTATATACGTTCTGTAAGGCGTTTTTACATAACGCAGTGGTGTTTTACCACATTAAATCATCAGGAATGACATAAGCTGCGTATGGATCTTCCTCATCTGTGGTCTGGTCATTGTTCTCGGTATTGTTATTGACCAAGATAAAACCTTGCATTTTCTGGTCAATCTTGTCAGCCAGCGCTTTCGGCAGGTATGCATAATTGTCCTGATCTTTGGCAATGACCAGCGATCCTGAAACAAGCGCGTTATAAACCTGTTGTGAAAGATAGACTTTCTTGATTTTCCCTTCATCAATAAATTGATAGGTCACATCGCCGTTAATATCTTTCACTTTGTGCTGTTTAATCATCTGAATGATCGAAGCTTTTAGCGCTTTTTCTTCCAGAATCTTTTGTTTTTCCAGATTTAGTGCCTGATCTTTGGCTAATTTTTCTTGCTTGGCACGATCAATTTCAGCCTTGAGGACTGCATCGTCATTTTGTCCAGTACGTTGTTCGTGCTGCACCTGTTTGGTCAGTTTTTTCGCTTTTTTATTATCCACCAACCCAGCTTTTAATAATTGGGCCTGCAATGCATTTTTAACCATAATTCAATCCAAATGTGAGTTTGATGAAGAGCGAAAATAGAAAATCCAGTATGCCATACTCATTCCCAGACTTAAGCCCGCTGGAATAAGAAAGCTATTTAATTTTAAATAAGGATAAAGAGCGCTCGCAATGAGTCCACCCAATAAAAAACCGATAAAAATGAGTAGATGTAGAAAAATCCGACGTTTTTCTACATTTAAGCCACGGGCTTTATAGCCCAAAGCTAAACCAATATCTGTGAGCACGCCGGAAAGGTGTGTAGTTCGAATAATTGCGCCCTTATAGTGGCTCACCATAGCATTCTGCACACCCATCGCGACACAGGCCCAGAGCAAGCCATAGCGAGGGAAATAAGGGAGCAATAACCAGGTCAGCAACAGAAAAATGGCAACTAGGCTTAGAGGAAGCCCATAACGTCGTCCAAATGCGACATTGCCATTCCCTAGAATCAGGCCGCTATAGAATGAGCCTGTGACAAAGCAAATGACGACTAAGGTGAGATAAATGAAATGTTCAGGCTGCCAGTCCAGCAAACTCATTGCCAAAATACTGACATTGCCTGTCATATGAGAAACAGATTGATGTAAGACCGTAAATAAGCCTAAAACGTTTACCATCCCTGCATTCAGTGCAAGTAAGAAGGCACCAAGTTGAATCCAGTTGGGTAAACGTTGAAGTGGCATATCAACCTATGAATTTGGACGGTCTCTGAAATCAACGGCAGCAGTAAAGAGAACATCGGTAGATGAGTTTAAAGCTGTTTCTGTTGAGTCTTGCAATACACTGATAATCATACCAATTGCAACAATCTGCATTGCAATATCAGATGATATACCAAACAAACTACAAGCAACAGGGATCAAGAGCAAAGACCCACCTGCAACACCTGACGCACCACATGCTGATACAGTCGCAACCACAGATAAAATGATCATGGTACTTAGGTCTACTGGGATGTTTAAGGTATGTACAGCAGCAAGGGTGAGTACCGTAATTGTCACTGCCGCACCCGCCATATTAATCGTTGCACCCAATGGGATAGATACACTTGCAGTTGCCTCATTTACACCTAGACGATGAGCCAAATCCATATTGACAGGAATATTGGCCGCTGAACTACGGGTAAAGAATGCAGTGATACCGCTTTCTTTTAAGCATGTAAATACCAATGGATATGGATTTGCTTTCATTGTAATTGCAACCAGAATTGGGTTGATCACAAGCGCAACAAACAGCATGGTACCAATTAACACAAATAAAAGATGTGCATAGCTTTTTAATGTCGCTAAACCTGCATCGGCAAAGGTTACTGCAACCAGACCAAAAATACCGATTGGCGCAAAGCCAATCACAGTATGAATGATTTTATTCACTGCATCTGCAATATCTGTTAAGACCTGTTTCGTTGTATCTGAGCTATGACGTAAAGCCAGACCTAAACCAATCGCCCATGCCAGAATACCAATGAAATTAGCTTCACCAATCGCTTGTACAGGGTTTGCGATAAAGCTTAAAAGTAAATTCTTTAAGATTTCTGCAAGACTGCCTGGTGCTTGAAGCCCACTTTCAGGTGGTAAGTGCAAGAACAACTGACTTGGGAACATAATACTTGCTGTCACTGCACTAAATGCAGCCAGCAGCATACCCACCACATATAACACCAAAACTGGTCTGATATTTGAGCTTTGACCAATCTGGAAATTTGCGATTGAAGCAAGAACTAAAACAAAAACTAAAATCGGTGCAACAGACTTTAATGCTTTAATGAATAATTCACCCAATAAACTTAAGTAGGGTGTAAAGTTAGGAAAGAGCAGAGCTACTCCAATCCCTAGAAAAATAGCGATAATAATTTTGCTAACTAAGCTCAAGCGAGACAATACATTAAACATATAAAGGCCTTATAAACCTATGCACGGTTTAAGGTTAAACAAGGGCGGTATTCTATACCTAAGAACCGTGAATAATAAAATTTTTTTTGCAATTCAATTACTTTAAAAATATCGAAAAAATTAAGACAATGTTTTTAAAAAAAAATTAGGAAAACATGACACATCCTTTTGTATAAAAATAATCCATTAAAATTGATCATTCTGCGAGCATATCAGGCGAAAGTGTTTGTATTGCTTGATAATGTGATAAAAATATTTGACCCGTAAGTTCCTTGGTCAGTTCTGATTTAATCAATTTATCCATCACAAAACTTTTCACTTCCGACAAATGCAACTGGATGTTTAACTGCGATAATTCACGGTTAAGATCTTCCAGCATTTCTAAAGCACTCAGATCAATATTGCTAATACTTGAGCAATTAATCACAACATGTTGCAGTTCTGCATTTTGGCTGACTTCCGTAATTACATGACCTTTTAACACATGCGCATTTAAAAAAGTCAGGTTTTCATCAACACGAAAGGCAACTACGGTCGGTGTCGTGATGACATCATAACGTGATACATTTCTAAAATGTTGAGTCCCTTCGATCAGACCAATCACTGCAATATGTGGACGACTAATTTTCCACAGCAATAGAACAAACGTTAAAATAATACCAATCATCAATCCTGTCGAGATATCAATACAGGTTACACCCAAAAATGTTGCCCACATGGCAAGGCCATCTGCTTTTGAGTACTTCCATGTTTCAATAAAGGGTGAAAGGGTAACCAGTTTCCAGATAGAGACAAAAATTGTTGCAGCCAGTACGGCTAAAGGTAGATTTTGAAAAAAACCGGTAAAATATAAACTGACTGCAATCATAAATAGTGAAGAAAGTACCCCTGAGATTGGAGTCTTTGCACCTGCATCCGCATTGACGACGGTACGGGATAGACTGCCAGAAACAGCGAAACCTGAATTTATCCCTGCAGCAATATTTGCCAGACCTAAAGCAATCAGTTCTTGATTACTGTTTAAATCATCGCGCTTTTGCAATGCTGTTGCCTGTGCAATCGCGAGTGATTCCACAAAGCTGATCATGGCAATCATAAAGGCACTCGGTAGAAGCTGCTGAACTAAGCCTAGATTCCATGTTGGAAAATGCAAGCTTGGTAAACCTGTCGGAATGATCCCCACGGTTTTAATACCCAGAGTATTCTCGTTCATCAAGCTCAGCAAAATAATAGAAGACAATACCAGCACCAGCGGAAGGATTTTATTTAAAAACCCAGAGCGGATAAATTTTGGCAGCAGAAAAAGTAATAAGACCGAGATCAGGCCAAAGCTCATCCCTGTAAATGTAATAAGATGGAAGTTCTGAGATAGGCTGATCAGAAATTCGGGAATATTACTGGCTCGTAGGGGAATATCGAGTAGAAACTTGAACTGTCCCAATGCGATTAACAATGCTGAAGCAATGATAAAACTTTGAATAACGGGATGACTAATCAGCTGAATCAAAAATCCGAAACGCAATAGCCCCAGAACCATCGAAATGATACCCACCAAAAGCGCCAGTAGACATGCCGCTTCGATATAGGCTGTAGAGCCCACGGGGAATAATGGATTTAATGCCGCAAATACCATCATCGAAATAATGGCGACAGGGCCGATAGATAGGGTTGTGCTACTTCCAGTAAATGCATAAATAATCATGGGTAATATACTGGCGTATATCCCCATGATTGGCGGTAGTCCAGCCAGCATGGCATAAGCCATACCTTGTGGCACCAACATTGCCAGTACAATAAGCGCAGCAATCAGGTCTGACTTAAAGCTTGAAAGTTGATACTCGCTTAACCATTTTCGTGCAGGAAATAGTCTGGAAACATTTCGGTTGAACAATTTCATGCATCATAGTCTAAATCATAAATTCATATATATTATGCAGAAAAAATGCTAAAGAAAGCTATGATGATCTTAATTTCTTCAACAATTATGTTTGAGGACAATAGTGCTCATATAAAGTGTTTAAAATTGCTTTGAGTTTTGGGTCAAGAATTGAATAAAAAATTTGTTTACCATCACGGCGGGTAGATACCGCATTGCTTTTTCTTAGCATCATGAGCTGTTGAGACAGGGTAGGTTGGAAGATTTGTGTGATTTCTTCAATCTGTGAAACATTTAACTCTTGTTTAGCTAAATGGCACAAAATAATTAACCGATCGGTATTAGCCAGAGATTTAAGTACAGTGACAATTGTACCCGCAGATTCTCTCATTGCGTCGATCTCAAAATCCTTTTGCATACTTATACTCATTACGTTACAGCCGTGGCTAGTATAAAGTCAGTGCAAGAAAAAGTTGTAGTAAAACTGCTTATTTGCAATGGTTTTTAATGAAAATATATATAAGCAAAACTGATAAAATGATTAAAAAATGCTGATTAAATCTTAATTTTTCTTTAAAGTGTGAATTGTTTAATTTTATATCTATTTATTGTGCTTTATATCTCTTTTGTGTCGGATCAATCATCTTTTCAGGCAACTTTATTGTGTAGTTAAACTGAAAAATAAAATTAAGTACTTAATATATTTAACAAATATAAAAAACTCGAAAAAAAGATTGTGCTTTGGTAAAAAGTATATATAATGAAAAACAAGACAGAACGATCTGTCTGCATAAGAAGGATCGGGAGTGCGAAAGTACGACCGCCAGAGGGTAATAATATTTATTATTCTTTTTACACTCAGACGCAAGCGTGAGCCACAATAATAATTATAAATCACGCTTTATTTTTTTCAATTCTTTATTCAAATCTTGCTTAAATTTGTCTAATTATTATCCCTCTAGTCATAAAGGGATAACATGACTTATGCAAATTCTTTTTCAAAATTGATCAGATGTTCAACGCGCTTCCAGTATTCATCCATTTCAACTGAATGTCTGTTGACGTGTGCTTGAATCGTCATACCATCTAAAATACTGACAATCAAAGTGGCGAGATGCGTCGGATTACGAATTTCGAGATTGGCAAGCAAGTTTTGAACGAGCGCAGTTAACCAGATTTTGTACTGCGTTGCTGGTTGTAAAGTCGATGGATAAATCTTGATCACTTCTTCTAAAGCTTTCTGGAACATACATCCATTGAAGTCTTCGCTATTAAACCAAGCCGAGTACCATTGAAAAATTGCTTTAAGCTGGCTTAGGTGATCCGTTTGGTCACACTCTGCCAAAGTTGCATTAAGAGAAGTCTGAAGGTTAATATTGCGTTGGATCAGGCACTCTTCAATAAGTTTTTCCTTTGAAGGGAAATATTTATAAAAGGTCATCTTTGCAACGCCAGATTCACTAATAATACGATCGACACCAATCGAGTTATAACTGTGCGAATTAAAAAGTCTTAATGCTGTGTTAATAATATCTTCTTTTTTTGACATACAACGCCTCAAGTTAGCCCATCACCAAGAGCACCATGTTGCATTTCATCATGCAATTTTCGCTGGGATTCTACATGGTATTTTAGAAAGATCATAGGGAAAAATAATAATATTTATTTAATTGATCCTTTGAGCTTTCTTTTCAAGGGGAGTATAAAAATTAACGATATGAATATTGAGGAAATAATCAGAAATACGTTTATTCAATTGAACTTTTGAATAGAATTATTGATCAAAATAAATGGATGATAATTCATCTAATTGTTTTTACAAGATATGTAGTTTTATTCAAATAATCTTTAACGTTTGGAAAATAATGATCAGCGTCTAATTGTTGTTTGCTATGGTTTATTTATTTATCAGAGAAAATATTTTTGAAAATTGATTCTGGAACAGGTTTTTAATAAAACTGTAATATTTAAAAGTCAGTTATTTTAGTTAAAATAAATAACTGACTTTAATCGTATAATTTTCTTTTTTATGATTTTGAGGCTTGTGTTGGTAAGCCTGCAATCAGCTTGACAAAGTTCTGGTAAAGCGTGGACTGTTGGTTTGGCGTGTAGACGGAGCGCTTAATGTTACCTTTATCAGTTTCTATCGAAAGCTCAACATTCTGAGCTTTTCTTAACTCATAGAGAAACGAGCTTGGAACAATAAAGCTATTGGAAGAGCGTCTTGGGATTAAACGGTTAATATTTTTTTGTTCAGTTGGGCCCACTGGCTGGTAGGCGAAAGATCGCCCATCGATCAGGAAGGTGATGCTTTTGATATCGTAATAGTCATAACTGCTGTTGAGCACAGTTTCGACTCTTAATTGCTGCTTTTGTTGTTTATCCCATTCAACAAAAACATTGGGACACAGTTCATTGGCTTTACAGTTCAGCGAACCTGCTGTTGCAAGATTGTCTAATGTGGCTGGTGTTGATGAGTCTGGTAGGGTTGAACAACCGCTTACAGCGATACACAGGCTAAGCAGACATAAAGTTTTATTCATTTTTCATTCTCTCGTGTATGAATCTTTCATGATTAACGATGGAGTTGCGGTCCAAGAAATGCAAACGGTTTGGTGACCTTGAATTGTTGGGTTGCATCACCGGCAAAAGTATTCTGTTGATCTTTTCCAAGATCAAGTTTGCGGGTTAAACCATCTTTAAAGTTAATTTTCTTTAAATCCACCCAGAACACGTTTGGCGAAACTGCTGATTCAAAGAAATAGAGTTGCTGTTTATGATCGGCAACTGTTCTCCAGCGTGTTGAGGAAATATTCGGTTCTTCTGCTGTATTTAAACCATATGGCACGGATGCATTACGAATTACACTAAAGACCGAGGCAAGGGCATCTTTAGGATCGTCATTTTTAGGAATGGCATTGATATAGAAAGAGGCACGGGCAAAACGGTCAGACGCGCGATTGGTGCCCGGTAGCATCACAGTTCCACCAATTTGTTGCCAGTATGTATTGAGCGCAAGTTGCTGGTCAAAGGTCGGTGAGTTGGTCATAACCTGATATTTTTTATCATGGTGAATCACTTGTTTGCCGCCAATATACTCAATAATTGCACTGTCTCCAGTTTTATCTGAAATCGATAAATGTAAGGTTGCAAGACGTTGTTCGCCAGGAACACTATCAGTAATCAGGTCAAAAGGTTCTTTTTCTAGCGCGCTGACCGCCTCGGCAACAGTCGCATAATTATCGAGTACATATTGAGCCCAAGCAGAAATGCTGAGTTGAGGTTTATTCGAATGCTTGGTATCTGGATATTGAGATTCGACCAGCCATAGCACATTTGCGACCAAGCCGGCTTCATTCATGCCATCGGTTGTTGAAATATCATAACCTGTGGCGATCACACTGCCATACTTGGCTTTCCATTTCAGTGATTTGGGGCCTGCATTGCTGTCTCTTATTACATTGCTGGGTAGAATCCAGAGGTTAGTACCAACATCTACTTTCCAGTCCATTGATCGGGCAGTAATGATATGGTCGTTATTTCCTAGATAAACTGCACGAGTACAGGCATGGCTCGTCTGAAGGATCAGAGAGGTCGCGAGAAAAGAAAAACCTAATATTTTTTTAAACACAAGTGGTACTCCTTGCTGTTATATAAGCATGATTTCTATTCAATGTTTTTTGTAATGAATTAAATTTAGTCTATTAAAAAAATTATCTTATTCAAGCAATAAAATGTAATCAATATAAAAAGTAGGGATTTATTTTTCTTGATTCCCTTTGATGTAACCCGACAGGGAAAAGTCTTCTCTATCGGGCCAGATGTTGGAGAGGATAGGGTTTAATTTGGCGGTAATAACATCACAATCGCATTGTTGAGCAAGAGTGCGATATCTTCCAGAATTTCAGCTTCATTAAAACGTTCATCCAGTAATAGGCTTTCACCATCTGCAATTTGTTTTAAATAAGGCATGAATGCTGCTGAAATACAAATCGTATCGCCATTTGCCCAGAATTCAAAAGAATCGCCCTGTTTTCTGTAAAGCAATCTTGAAGCAGGCTCTAAAATAATCTGGTAATCCGCACCAATCACTTCAGCCACATCATTCGCATCCACTTCTTCAGGTTCAGGAATGTTATTTGGATAGCTAGCTTCACTCATGTAGGCCATGATTGCAGCATCAAATTCAGGCGCTTGGGTGAGGTAGTCTAATAGTTGAGTTTTTAAATAAGCAAACTCAGTGCTATTAATTTCACCCAGATGTGCAGTCTGTTGACGTGCGATATCTGCCAATGGATTCTTGAGTGAGGTATTTTCTGCGAATTTATCACTGACCTGATCAATCATCTCTGAAAGATTTGGCATACGGAAACCAAATGAGAAGGTTAAGCAGTCATCTTCTGCAACGCCGTAATGCGATAAGCCAGGTGGTACATAGAGTAAGTCGCCTGGTGCGAGTACTTCATCAAAATGCACATCCATTTCAGCTAAAAGCTTTAATGGTTGATCTGGAATAAACTGGGTTGATTCGTCACACATTTGACCTAATTGCCAACGACGATGGCCATGACCTTGTACCAAGAACACATCATAAAAATCGAAGTGTTTTCCAACAGAACCACCTTTGGGTGCATAAGACACCATGATGTCATCGCGACGCCATTGCGGGATAAACGGAAATTTTTTCCATAACTCAGCAATATCGAATGAGTAATGATCAACAGCCTGAACCAGTAGTGTCCATAGATTCGGTAATTTCTGGAAGTCGCCTTTGGTTAGTGGCGCTGATTTAACATGCCACTCATTTGGATTTTTATTTTTTTGACGAATCAGGCGGGCAGTGACATGTTCTTCCAACGCAAGCTCTTGTACATCTGCTGGCTCTAAGAGGCCAATAATTTCAGGCATGGCATTACGAACCAGTAAAGGTTTTTTTTGCCAATATTCATTAAGAAATTGTTCTGCGGTAATGCCGCCGAGTACCGCTAAAGATTGAGACATGGGAAATGAAACCAACAACATTTAAATTGGTGTGTATTGTCCCTTGAGTTGAATGTTGGTGCAAGTCTTGTATAAAACCAAGAGAAACTCTAGAAATCAGCCTTAAAAATTAAAGAATGTACTTAATCTTGATCAATTGGACGCGTATTCGTTCACAGTCTTTCAAAAAAACAGTATGCTTAACAGGCGAAAAGGAGCATACATGTATCAAGTACTGGCAAGAAAATACCGTCCACGTAATTTCAATGAGTTAGTGGGGCAAAACCATGTTTCTCGTGCTTTAACCAGCGCACTGGAACGCGGCCGTTTGCACCATGCATACTTGTTTACGGGTACGCGTGGCGTTGGTAAAACCACAATTGCCCGTATTTTAGCCAAATGCTTAAACTGTGAAACAGGTGTGACGTCGACGCCGTGTGAAGTATGTACTACATGTAAGGCGGTGAATGAAGGGCGCTTTATCGACTTGATTGAAATCGATGCGGCATCACGAACCAAAGTAGAAGATACCCGTGAGTTACTCGACAATGTTCCTTATGCACCAACTCAAGGTCGTTTCAAAGTCTACCTGATCGATGAAGTACACATGCTTTCAACGCATTCATTCAATGCCTTGTTAAAGACTTTGGAAGAGCCGCCTGAACATGTCAAATTCCTGTTTGCAACCACAGATCCACAAAAATTACCGATTACCGTCATCTCGCGCTGCTTGCAATTTACCTTGCGTCCTTTGGCCGTCGATGAAATTACAGAACATTTAACCGCGATTTTAAATAAAGAACATATTGAAGCGGATCAGGATGCGATTTGGCAAATTGCCGAGTCTGCACAAGGCTCTTTACGTGATGCATTGTCATTAACAGATCAGGCGATTGCCTATGGTCAGGGCGCCGTACATCATCAAGATGTTAAAGATATGTTGGGCCTGATTGATCGAACTATTATTTATGACCTGATTTTGGCGATTCATCAAAATCAGCAAGCACGCGTGAGTCAATTGCTGTTGCAATTTAGACAACAAGCTCTCGATGTGTCTCTGGTTCTTGATCAACTGGTTTCAACCTTACATGAGCTGGCTTTATTGCAATATTTACCAGATCTTGCACTGAAATATAGCGAAGAAATCAATCAGAAAATTTTGCAGCTTTCGAAGTCAATCTCTGCTCAGGACCTACAGCTTTATTATCAAATTGCGTGCAAAGGGCGTGCTGAGCTACAACTTGCGGTGACGCAGGAGCAAGGCTTTGAAATGACGGTGTTACGCTTACTTGCGTTTAGACCGATGAGCTTAAATGAAGTCACTGTAAGTGCAACGCCAGTTACCCAGATTGCAACACCAGCAGTTCAGCAACCAGTACAAAATTTAAATACAGAAAATCAGCTTGCGGTTCAGCAAGAAGCAGTTAGTGTTGAACCTGAACCTGAACCTGAACCTGAACCTGAACCTGAACCTGAACCTGAACCTGAACCTGAACCTCTGTCTCTTATACACATCTCCGAGCCCAC
>NZ_JSZD01000001.1:0-1144 GCF_000788125.1 Acinetobacter sp. neg1
CAACTATGTTGTAGATACCACTGCACCAGATACTACGGGTACCACACTGACTGTTGCACCAGTCACCACGGACAACACACTCAATGCCGCAGAATCAACTGGCACAGTGACTGTGACGGGTACCTTAACCGGTATCCCTGCGGATGCAGCAACCACGGTGGTGACACTCCTTATCAATGGTGTGACTTACACTGCAACTGTTGATGCAGCGACAGGCAACTGGACCGCAGATGTAGCAGGTAGTGACTTACTTGCAGATACCGATGCGACCATCGATGCGACAGCGACCTTCACCGATGCAGCAGGCAACAGCAGCACAGTCACCGACACACAAACTTATACCGTGGATGTGACTGCACCAGCAGCGCCAGAGATTGATCCAGTCAATGGTACCGATCCAATCACGGGTACCGCAGAACCAGGTTCAACGGTGACTGTAACCTTCCCGGATGGCACAACCGTTGATGTAGTGACTGATCCAACGACAGGCGAATGGACCGTACCAAACCCAGGTGGCTTGGTGGATGGTGATACCATCACGGCAATTGCCACAGATCCTGCAGGTAACCCATCTGTACCTGGTACAGAAACAGTGGATCTCACTCCACCAAATCCAGCAGGTGCAACCTTAACCATTGATGATGTGACTGCAGACAACGTGTTGAATGCCGCAGAATCAACGGGCACAGTGACTGTGACAGGTACCTTAACTGGTATCCCTGCAGATGCAGCAACCACGGTTGTTACACTCGTTATTAATGGCGTGACGTACACTGCAACTGTTGATGCAGCAGCGGGTACATGGACTGCAGATGTGGCAGGTAGTGACTTACTTGCAGATACCGATGCGATCATCGATGCCACAGCAACCTTCACCGATGCAGCAGGCAACAGCAGCACAGTGACTGATACTCAGGTCTATACAGTCGATACCACTGGCCCAGACAACAGCACCACCACGATTACCATTAACCCGATTGCAGGCGATGGCATTGTTGATTCAAGCGAAGCAGCAACAGACCAGACCATTAGCGGTACGGTTACCGGTGAATACAGCGTGGGTGATGTGGTCACAGTCAATGTCAATGGCGTGGACATCACCACGACCGTACAAACTGGTGGCTTATGGAGCGTTACAGTTGAT
>NZ_JSZD01000002.1:0-1044 GCF_000788125.1 Acinetobacter sp. neg1
ATCAACTGTAACGCTCCATAAGCCACCAGTTTGTACGGTCGTGGTGATGTCCACGCCATTGACATTGACTGTGACCACATCACCCACGCTGTATTCACCAGTGACCGTACCGCTAATGGTCTGGTCTGTTGCTGCTTCGCTTGAATCAACAATGCCATCGCCTGCAATCGGGTTAATGGTAATCGTGGTGGTACTGTTGTCTGGGCCAGTGGTATCGACTGTATAAGTTTGTGTATCAGTGACTGTGCTGCTGTTGCCTGCTGCATCGGTGAAGGTTGCTGTCGCATCGATGGTCGCATCGGTATCTGCAAGTAAGTCACTACCTGCCACATCTGCGGTCCAGTTACCTGTCGCTGCATCAACAGTTGCAGTGTAAGTCACACCATTGATAAGGAGTGTCACCACCGTGGTTGCTGCATCCGCAGGGATACCGGTTAAGGTACCCGTCACAGTCACTGTGCCCGTTGATTCTGCGGCATTCAACACGTTGTCTGCAGTCACATCATCAATGGTTAAGGTTGCACCTGCTGGATTTGGTGGAGTGAGATCCACTGTTTCTGTACCTGGTACAGATGGGTTACCTGCAGGATCGGTAGCAATTGCCGTGATGGTATCACCATCTACCAAGCCACCTGGGTTTGGTACGGTCCATTCGCCTGTCACTGGATCAGTCACTACATCAACGGTTGTGCCATCCGGGAAGGTCACAGTCACGGTTGAACCTGGTTCTGCGGTACCCGTGATTGGATCGGTACCATTGACTGGATCAATCTCTGGCGCTGCTGGTGCAGTCACATCCACGGTATAAGTTTGTGTGTCGGTGACTGTGCTGCTGTTGCCTGCTGCATCGGTGAAGGTCGCTGTCGCATCGATGGTCGCATCGGTATCTGCAAGTAAGTCACTACCTGCCACATCTGCGGTCCAGTTACCTGTCGCTGCATCAACAGTTGCAGTGTAAGTCACACCATTGATAAGGAGTGTCACCACCGTGGTTGCTGCATCTGCAGGGATACCGGTTAAGGTACCCGTCACAGTCACTGTGCC
>NZ_JSZD01000013.1:0-714 GCF_000788125.1 Acinetobacter sp. neg1
TGGTGATACCATCACGGCAATTGCTACAGATCCTGCAGGTAACCCATCTGTACCAGGTACAGAAACAGTGGATCTCACTCCACCAAATCCAGCAGGTGCAACCTTAACCATTGATGATGTGACTGCAGACAACGTGTTGAATGCCGCAGAATCAACAGGCACAGTGACCGTAACAGGTACCTTAACCGGTATTCCTGCTGATGCAGCAACGACTGTGGTGACACTCGTTATCAATGGTGTGACCTACACTGCAACTGTTGATGCAGCAGCGGGTACATGGACTGCAGATGTAGCAGGTAGTGACTTACTTGCAGATCCAGATGCGACCATCGATGCGACAGCGACCTTCACCGATGCAGCAGGCAACAGCAGCACAGTGACTGATACACAAACTTATAACGTGGATGTGACGGCACCAGCAGCGCCAGAGATTGATCCAGTCAATGGTACCGATCCAATCACCGGTACCGCAGAACCAGGTTCAACCGTGACGGTAACCTTCCCAGATGGCACAACTGTTGATGTGGTGACTGATCCAACGACAGGCGAATGGACTGTACCAAACCCAGGTGGTTTAGTGGATGGTGATACCATCACGGCAATTGCCACCGATCCAGCAGGTAACCCATCTGTACCAGGTACAGAAACAGTGGATCTCACTCCACCAAATCCAGCAGGTGCGACCTTAACCATTGATGATGTGACTGCAGATCA
>NZ_JSZD01000023.1:0-681 GCF_000788125.1 Acinetobacter sp. neg1
CAACTATGTTGTAGATACCACTGCACCAGATACTACGGGTACGACACTGACTGTTGCACCAGTCACCACGGACAACACACTCAATGCCGCAGAATCAACGGGCACAGTGACCGTGACAGGTACCTTAACCGGTATCCCAGCAGATGCAGCAACCACGGTGGTGACACTCCTTATCAATGGTGTGACGTACACTGCAACTGTTGATGCAGCGACAGGCAACTGGACCGCAGATGTAGCAGGTAGTGACTTACTTGCAGATACCGATGCGACCATCGATGCGACAGCAACCTTCACCGATGTAGCAGGCAACAGCAGCACAGTCACCGACACCCAAACTTATAACGTGGATGTGACTGCACCAGCAGCGCCAGAGATTGATCCGGTCAATGGTACCGATCCAATCACGGGTACCGCAGAACCAGGATCAACGGTGACTGTGACCTTCCCGGATGGCACAACCGTTGATGTAGTGACTGATCCAGTGACAGGCGAATGGACTGTACCAAACCCAGGTGGCTTGGTGGATGGTGATACCATCACGGCAATTGCCACCGATCCTGCAGGTAACCCATCTGTACCAGGTACAGAAACAGTGGATCTCACTCCACCAAATCCAGCAGGTGCAACCTTAACCATTGATGATGTGACTGCAGACAACGTGTTGAATGCCGCAGAATCAAC
>NZ_JSZD01000025.1:0-618 GCF_000788125.1 Acinetobacter sp. neg1
AACAGCAGAAGACAAGACCAGCGGTGAGAACGTGATCACACGTACCACAGAAGATGGTATCAAGATTGAATTGTTGAAAGATGCGAAGTTCGACAGCATTACCACTGGCGACAGCGTATTGAACAACAATGGCTTAACCATTAAAGATGGCCCAAGCATCACTAAAGATGGCATCAATGCAGGTAATAAAACAATTACCAACGTTGCTGATGGCGTAAATGGTAAAGATGCAGTCAATGTTGACCAGTTAACCAATGTTAAAGATGGTTTAGACGGCAAGATCACCGATACCAACAACAAGTTAGATGATGCGAAGAAAGACTTGGGTAACCAGATCACCAATACTAAAGATCAGTTAACTAATCAGATTACTGATACCAAGACTGAGTTAAACAACACGATCACGAACACCAAGACCGAGTTGGAAAACAAAGGATTGAACTTTGCTGGTAATGCAGGTGCAGATGTTCATCGTAAGTTGGGTGACAAGTTAAACATCGTGGGTGGAGCTGATGCTGCAACAGCAGAAGACAAGACCAGCGGTGAGAACGTGATCACACGTACCACAGAAGATGGTATCAAGATTGAATTGTTGAAAGATGCGAAGTTCGACAGCAT
>NZ_JSZD01000005.1:0-590 GCF_000788125.1 Acinetobacter sp. neg1
GTTGATTCTGCGGCATTGAGTGTGTTGTCCGTGGTGACTGGTGCAACAGTCAGTGTGGTACCCGTAGTATCTGGTGCAGTGGTATCTACAACATAGTTGTGATCTGCACTGATCGGTCCTGTACCCGTTACATCAACAGTCACTTCAATAGTGCTGTCTGCATCTGCGGTCAACTCGCTACCTGGAACTGTCACGCTCCATGTACCATCCGCTTGTACTGTCGTGTTGTAATTGTTGCCATTGACCACAACTGTCACTGCATCACCTGCAGTGAAGCCGCCTACAACCGCACCACTGATGGTTTGGTCTACGCCTGCTTCTGCGGCATTGACGATGTCATCGCCTGCAACCGGATCAAATACCACCACTGGTGTGGTGATATCCACGGTGTAGCTGGCATCTGCTGTCACAGTACCCGTATTACCTGCGGCATCTGTTGCCGTAATGCTGACATTGATGGTGCTGTCTGCATCAAGGACTAATTGTCCGCCATCAACTGTAACGCTCCATAAGCCACCAGTTTGTACGGTCGTGGTGATGTCCACGCCATTGACATTGACTGTGACCACATCACCCACGCTGTATTCACC
>NZ_JSZD01000024.1:0-543 GCF_000788125.1 Acinetobacter sp. neg1
GCAGGTAACCCATCTGTACCAGGTACAGAAACAGTGGATCTCACTCCACCAAATCCAGCAGGTGCGACCTTAACCATTGATGATGTGACTGCAGACAACGTGTTGAATGCCGCAGAATCAACAGGCACAGTGACTGTAACAGGTACCTTAACCGGTATTCCTGCAGATGCAGCAACCACGGTTGTTACACTCGTTATTAATGGCGTGACATACACTGCAACTGTTGATGCAGCGACAGGCAACTGGACCGCAGATGTGGCAGGTAGTGACTTGCTTGCAGATACCGATGCGACCATCGATGCGACAGCAACCTTCACTGATGCAGCAGGCAACAGCAGCACAGTCACCGATACCCAAACTTATAACGTGGATGTGACTGCACCAGCAGCGCCAGAGATTGATCCGGTCAATGGTACCGATCCAATCACGGGTACCGCAGAACCGGGTTCAACGGTGACTGTGACCTTCCCGGATGGCACAACCGTTGATGTGGTGACTGATCCAACCACAGGCGAATGGACTGTACCAAACCCAGGTGGTTTA
>NZ_JSZD01000014.1:50-298131 GCF_000788125.1 Acinetobacter sp. neg1
AGCTCGGAGATGTGTATAAGACACAGACACCAACACCAACACCGACACTTGTGGCTGCATCTGCATTTTCAGTGTTGGCGGGTAATACAGGGGGGGAAGGTTTTGTTGATGGTAAAGGCGTTGATGCAAGATTTAGTCGAGCACAGAGTATTGCAAGTGATCGACATGGTAACTTTTATGTGGCTGATACTTCTAATCACACTATTCGAAAAATTAGCCCTGCAGGAATTGTTACAACCATAGCAGGTCTAGCTATGGTAAAGGGTAGTACTGATGGAGTTGGTACTACTGCCCGATTTAATGCTCCAACAGCAATTGCTGTTGATAGTAGTGATAACGTATATGTATCTGATACTGGTAACTATACTATTCGAAAAATTAGCCCTACAGGTAATGTCACTACTTTAGCTGGTGCCGTGGGAAAATCTAGTTATGCTGATGGTCAAGGTTCAATGGCCAGATTTGTATATGTCGGTGGGATTGCTGCAGGGAAGAATGGTAACGTTTTTGTAACCGACTCATTCAGTAGAACCATTCGCAAAATTAGTCCTACGGGTGTTGTTACTACGATAGCAGGATCAGGAACGGTAGAGGAGGGTAATATCAATGGTAATGGTACTAACGCTAGATTTCGTTTACCTGTAGGAATTGCTATTGATAATAATGATAATATTTTCGTATGTGATAGTGGTAGCTATACTATTCGTAAAATTAGTCCTAAAGCTGATGTTACCACTATTCTTGGTGGTTTTGATTGTGACGGAATATCAGTTGATTTACAGGATAATATCTATGCGACAAAATCAATAAGAAATATTATCAAAAAACTTAGTCCTACAGGCATGGTCAGCATTCTAGCAGGAAAGGATGCAGAGTGGGGGAGTGTCGATGGTAAAGGCAATGCTGCTAGATTTCATTCCCCTCATGGAATTTCTGTCGGTATAGATGGTAATGTTTATGTAGCCGATAGCCTAAATAGCACCATTCGCAAAATTAACTCAGTAGGCGTTGTTAGCACCTTTGCAGGCACAGCGAGTAAAGTGGGTAATACTGATGGAACAGGTTCTGCAGCATTGTTTGATAATCCGGAAGGAATTACCGTTGATGAACATAACAATGCATATGTAACTGATATGTTTAATGACAATATTAGAAAGATTAGCTCCACAGGTGTGGTTACTACTTTAGCTGGGTTGCGCATTCCAGGTGAATCTACTGTAAATGATGGCATAGGGATTAAAGCAGGCTTTAGTTGGCCTTCGGCAATTACTATTGATAACAGTGGATATACTTATGTGGCAGATACTGCCAATCATACTATACGTAAAATTAGTCCATCAGCAGTAGTCACTACTTTAGCTGGATTAGCTGGGGAAAGTGGTGATGTTGATGGGAATGGAGCAACTGTACGATTCCTTCTACCATCTGGAATTACAATTGATAGAAACAAAAATATTTATGTAGCTGATACAAGAAATTCTATTATTAGAAAAATCAGTCCATCTGGCACTGTTACTACTCTTGCAGGTTTGGCTGGAGTAAAGGGAAGTGCTGATGGTAAAGGGGATATTGCACGGTTTTATTTACCTACGGGAATTACAGTTGATAGTAGTGGAAATCTATATGTAGTTGATCAAAAAAGTACGGTACGTAAAATTACCCCTTCAGGTCTGGTGAGTACTTTACCGATAGAAGGCGGTGGAGTAAATTTCAATCTTCGCAAAATAGTATTAGATGCGAACGGTAATTTTTATATTATTAACCCGATAGAATCAACTATACTCATGGCTCGTCAAGTTTGTGATGCAACAACCTCAGGTTGTAAACTTCAAGTGCTTAAATATGCTGTTATGTATAATGCAAAAGATTTGGCAATTTCATCGAATGGTCTTATGTACATTACTGCTCTTAATGCGGTTCTAACCACCGCACTAACAAATTGGCGGTAGAAAAAATAAGAAACTGTTCAGAACATTAATTTATTTTACTTATAGCCTCTTATTTTTATAAACATGGAAACTAAGAGGCTGTAAAAATAGTAAGATTTGAATCTCTAAGCCAGATTAATGTGTTTCAATATTTGATTTAAAGTTGATTATATATGTATTTTCGGTGAGATAAATAAGAGGAATGGCTAACTGGATAGAATTTTGTATTCCTTGATTTAGCTCAATTGGGCATTTGCAATCAAAAATGCCCTGTAAGAGTCTGCTTGATCTTATCAATGGCATTATTCGGTGATTCGGTTGCTGATGCAGCCGTTGGAATAGGGAGAGAAATCACCACTTCCAAGCCGCCTTGTTCACGATTGCGAATATTGATCTGGCCTTGATGGATGTCGACAATACGTTTCACAATTGCCAGTCCAAGTCCGCTACCTTGAATGGTGCGTGCAGAATTACCGCGGACAAAAGGTTGCATCAGTTCTTCGACCTGATCAGGTGGAATACCTTCACCATGATCCGCGACGGTAATCAGGATATGATCATCGACATGACTGGCAGACAGTTCAATCGGTTCTGCGCCATAACGCTTGGCATTATTGATCAGATTGGCAATCAGACGTTTCAACGACAAACTACGGGCAGCAATGATCGGGAGTTCTTGTGCTTCAAAACGAATATCCAGTGGCTTGAATTGTACTACCAGTTCTTGCAACAGGCTATTCAGATTGGTCTCTGTGAGTTCTTCATCGGAACCATCACGCATATAGGAAATGAACTGATTCAGAATCGCGTCCATATCATCCACGTCATAGATTAGACCTTCACGGAAAAATTCATCAGGCAGCATTTCAGCGGTTAAGCGAATACGTGTTAATGGCGTGCGTAAATCATGTGAAATACCCGCCAGCATGATTTGACGATCACGCTCAGTCTGCTCCAGCGTATACACCATATGGTTAAAGGCTTGATTGACCTGACGGATTTCGAGTGGGCCATGATTGGTATCGAGGTAGGGGGCTTTCCCTGTTTTACTATAATTATTCGCGGTATTTTGCAATCGACGTAAAGGTCGATTCATTTGGCGAACCAGAATTAAAATAATGATAGAGGAGACAATCGGGACACCAAATAACCAGCCAGCAATCAGCTCAACACTATAGTTGGTATAGGTTTTTAAAGGCTCTCTGACCCAGTTACCATCCATTTCAGGCGTTTGAATCCAGATCCGTGGAATGGGTTTAAATTTAAAATAAACGGTAACGTCTTTAACGCCCAGCTCTTTCGCCAGCTTTTCTTCAATCTGGTTGGTAAACAGTTCTGCTAGGAATTTATCTTCAACTCTTGGAAATTCTTTAGGATCAGTTACATATTCAATGCCGATACGATTTTTTAACCATGTATCGACATCCACTTCGCTATCACGATGCAAAATACGGATATCTGGATTGTTGACCAGTTCCAGTTCAATCGCAAGATAGCGGGCATGTTGCTGCAATTCAGGAAGATAAAGCGTTCGCCAAAAGAACCACAAGGACATAAACAGGCTAAAAAACACCATGAACAAGACCAGAATGGTGGTGCGCATGGCAGCGGAACGCGGTTTAATTTTATCTAAAAAACGTTCCCATTTCGTTCGGGGCCTTTCGGAATAAGCCGCGAACTCGGTAAATTCTTGTGGGTCAATTGGTTCAAGTTTCAACGTTTAATTTCCTGAACTTACTCTGCGCCATCTGGAACAAAAACGTAACCCACACCCCAGACGGTCTGAATGTAACGTGCGCGGGCAGGGTTATCTTCAATTAAACGACGTAAACGCGAAACTTGGACATCGATTGAACGCTCCATTGCACCCCATTCACGGCCACGCGCTAGATTCATCAATTTGTCGCGTGTTAACGGCTCACGAGGGTGCTGAACCAGCGCTTTCAATACCGCAAACTCGCCTGTGGTCAATGTCACTACCTGACCTTCACGGGTCAAGGTACGTGTAGACAGGTCGAGTGACCAAGGGCCAAAGCTAACTACTTCAACTTGCTGACTTGGTGCACCAGGTACTTCACGCACTTGGCGACGTAATACCGCACGGATACGGGCAAGTAATTCATTTGGGTTAAACGGTTTTGGCAGGTAATCGTCTGCACCCGCTTCAAGACCCGCAATACGGTCAGAATCGCTACCGCGTGCAGTGAGCATGATAATTGGCGTGTCAATATTAGACTGACGTAAGCGACGACAAATACTTAAACCATCTTCTACAGGGAGCATAAAATCAAGCACGATTAGAGAGAATAGTTCACGTTGTAGTAAACGATCCATTTGTGTCGCATCATGAGCAGTTTTTACGACGAAACCTTTATCTTCGAGGAAACGTTGTAAAAGCGTACGCAAGCGCACATCGTCATCAACCACTAAAATGCGTTCGACCCGGTCTGTCTCATGGTGTACGGTTTCCGTCGATTCAGCAGGTACAACTAAACTCATGATTGTGCTCCTTTATCGTTTATTGTCATCGTCTTTATGCAATGCGAGTGTGAAATATCTATAGACCTTCGAGTATACGATTCATTGCACAGTTTTGGCTATGTTATAAAGCAACAAATATTGCCAATAAAATCAAGAGATAGATACCAAATATATACAGGCAAAATTATGACAATCATCCTAATTTTCAATATTTAGGCAGGAAATGTAGCTTATTTTAGAAACATTCGGCGATTTGCATAAAAGATAAGGGGGCTGATTTTGTTAAAAACCCTGTCCATAATGACGAAATAAAGCGCTATGTTTAAAATTTATACACAGCTAAAACACAATATTCAAAAAAACAATGGTGGATTTTATAGCCATGAACTTTATAATCATTGCTTTTAGACTTAACCCTTGTGGAATCAATCACGATGACTGACTTAGTTCAGCAGTTGGCAAATGAACTTGCCGTACGTCCAAACCAAGTAGAAGCTGCTATTCGTTTAATTGATGAAGGTGCTAGCGTTCCTTTTATTGCACGTTACCGTAAAGAAGTCACGCAAGGCTTAGACGATACGCAATTACGTCAACTCGATACACGTTTAACTTATTTACGTGATTTATACGAGCGTCGTGAGAAGGTAATTCAATCTTTACAAGAACAAGATAAATTAAGCGATGATTTATTAGCACGTGTAAATGCGGCTGAAACGAAAAATGCATTAGAAGAAATTTATGCACCTTATCGTCCAAAACGCACCAGCAAATCATTTAAAGCAAAAGAAGCTGGTTTAGGGCCAATTGCTGAAAAAATTCTTGCAGATCAAATTGATCCTGCTGAAGCTTTGGCTGGTTTTAGTCATGAAGACTATCCAGATACTGAAAGTCAGCTCGATGCAATCCAGCATATCCTGATTGACGACTGGGCACAAAACATTGCCTTAACCACTGAATTAAAACAAACTTTTGCTAAAACTGCAGTATTGAAAAGTGCAGTCGCTTCTGATGAGAAAAAAGAAGTGGGCAAAAAATTCCGTGATTATTTTGAATTTTCTGAAAATCTCAATAAAGTGCCTTCACATCGTTTATTGGCGATGTTACGTGGCCGTCAGGAAAATGTACTTGGCTTGAAAGTGGATGGTGAAGATGATGCACCATTGGCACGTATCGAGACAGAATATAATCTTGAGCAGCTTCAACCACAAAGCCGTCAGGATTATTTAAAGCAAACCGCTAAATTATTCTGGTTGGGTAAAATCCGTCCGCAAATTGAACATTCATTATTAACAGATAAGCGTTTAGCTGCTGAAGCTGAAGCGATGGATGTCTTTGCTGAAAACTTACGTCATTTATTGCTTTCTGCACCTGCAGGTAGCCGCACGACTTTAGGTGTAGATCCTGGTATCCGTACTGGCGTGAAACTTGCTGTCGTGAGTGATGCAGGGGATGTACTGGCGCATAGCACGATTTATCCATTTGCACCAAAAGAAGATAAAGAAGGTTCGCTTGCAGAACTTGCTCGTTTATGCCGAGAGTTCCACGTGGAACTTATTGCAATTGGCAACGGAACTGCAAGTCGTGAAACCGAAGCTTTGGTTGCAGAAATGATGGCGGCCAATGCTGATTTGAAATTGACGCGTATTACCGTAAGTGAAGCGGGTGCATCAGTTTATTCTGCAAGTGAGTTGGCTTCACAAGAGCTTCCAGAACTTGATGTGTCGATTCGTGGTGCAGTTTCAATTGCACGCCGTTTGCAAGATCCATTGGCTGAACTCGTTAAAATTGATCCAAAATCAATTGGTGTAGGTCAATATCAACATGATGTGAATCAGACTGGTTTGGCAAAAACACTGGATGCAGTGGTTGAAGACTGTGTGAATGCTGTTGGTGTAGATGTGAATACAGCTTCTCCTGCAATTCTTGCTTATATTGCAGGTCTGAATAAATCGATTGCTCAGCAAATCGTGGAATACCGTAAAGAAAACGGTCGTTTTGATAACCGTCAAGCATTGAAAAAAGTACCACGTTTAGGCGAACGTACTTTTGAACAATCAGCAGGTTTCTTACGGGTTCAAAATGGTTCAGAGCCATTGGATGCATCTGCTGTTCACCCTGAAAGTTATGGCTTGGTGGAAAAAATTGTTGCGGCAAAAGCAACTACGGTAAAAGATATTATTGGCAACACTGAAATCATTCGCCAAGTGAAGGCAGATGAGTTTGTTGATGACAAATTTGGTTTACCGACTATTCAGGACGTTTTAGCTGAATTGGAAAAACCAGGCCGTGACCCACGTCCAGAGTTCCGTACTGCGAAGTTCCGTGAAGACATTACTGAGGTTGCTCAACTGACTGAAGGCATGCAGCTTGAAGGTGTGGTAACCAATGTGACCAATTTCGGTGCTTTCGTTGATGTGGGTGTGCATCAAGATGGTTTAGTGCATATCTCTGAACTTGCTAATGAATTTGTATCTGATCCACATAAAGTAGTGAAACCAGGTCAAATCGTACAAGTACGTGTGATGCAGGTTGACGTGGAACGTAATCGTGTCAACTTAAGTATGCGTGCAGAAGGTTCTGCGCCAGCGAAAGCAGCGCGCCCGCAACGTGCTCCGCAAGAGCGTACTGAGCGTAAGCCACAGGGTCAACGTCCACCACGCAAAGAAGGTGACTTTAAACGCCCACAACATAACAAGCCGAAATCTGATAAACCTCAAGAGCAAAAAATTGGTGGTTTAGGTGCATTGTTATTACAAGCTGGGATTAAAGGTTCTAAGTAAATTTATAATTCCTAAAAAAACCTCCTTCGGGAGGTTTTTTTATTGCTGTGGTTCATTTAATGCACTGTAGATTTAAAGTCTGTTGAAATCCAAGATGAGGCGAATCTTAAGATCAACAAAAATAGGTTTAAATCGATAAATAAATATACAACGTTATAACGTAACCAAACTTTAAACCTTGCACTTTGTCGGACAATATCATGCAAGCCTTAAAGTAGGGAAAACACTTTCAGGCAGTAAAAATTAATTATTTTTTATTATAAATGGTTGCCTCATGACAAGTTTAACACTGAAAAATAGATTCCATTTAAATGACCTCCTCTCCGGCGTTGTCGTTTTTCTCGTGGCCTTGCCTTTATGTCTAGGTATTGCTTTAGCCTCTGGAGCGCCCATTATTTCAGGCATTATTGCTGGAATTGTTGGTGGGATTATTGTCGGGCTGCTGAGTGGTTCTCACATCAGCGTTTCGGGTCCGGCAGCAGGACTGACTGCGGTCATTCTGGTACAACTGGATCAATTAGGCGGCAATTATGCCGCTTTTTTATTGTGTATCGTCTTTGCTGGGATTTTACAGATTTTATTTGGGCTCTTTAAATTGGGCTTCTTTGCGAATTTTATTCCCAATAATGTGATCTTGGGATTACTGGCTGCAATTGGCGCAATTCTGATAGTGACTCAATTGCCTTATTTATTCGGTTTATCCAACTTTTCTTGGGATATGTTGTGGACCAGTACACCGAGTGCCTTGATTCAGCATTTTGATCTGGGTGCTGCCTTAATTGGCCTGCTGAGCCTATTTTTGATTCTGGCTTGGGATAGCAGTCCATTGAAAAAACTGGCCCTACCATCTGCCTTGATTGCCGTTGTACTGGCTGCGGGTTTAAATTTTATTTTAATTTATATTGGTTCGCCGTGGGCGGTACAAACCGATAACCTGATCCAATTGCCTAATATCTTAGAGGCGCCTCAAGAGGTGCTGGTTTTCCCTGACTTTGCTTATCTGGCTGAGCCATTGATTTACACTGGAGCGGTTACTTTGGCCATCGTGGCTTCATTAGAAACATTATTGAATCTGGAAGCGGCAGATAAACTGGATTCACAAAAAAGATCGTCTCCCCCCAATCGTGAGTTGTGGGCACAAGGGGCGGGCAATATTGTGTCGGGTTTAATTGGTGGAATGCCAGTGACATCGGTGATTGTACGCAGCTCGGTCAATGCCAATACAGGCGCACGCAGTAAATGTTCTACCATCATTCATGGGGTACTTTTGTTATTGGCGGTCTTGTTCTTTGTGCCATTGATGAACATGATTCCGCTATCTGCACTAGCCGCTATTTTGATTTTGACGGGTTTTAAACTCACTCATCCCAAACTATTCAAACAGTTGTATCAGAAAGGCTGGAAACAGTTCTTACCTTTTATCATTACGCTGGTTGCAATTTTACTGACAGATTTATTGACTGGCATCGTAATTGGTTTGCTGACCAGTAGTGGCTTCATTCTCTATGGTAATTTTAATAAAGGCGTACGGGTTTATAAAGAAAAGCATTTGCACGGCATCGTGACACGTATTGAACTGCCTTCACAAGTGACCTTTCTAAACCGTTCTGCATTGATCTCAGCCTTGGAACATGTGCATAAACATCAGCAGTTAATTATTGATGCAACCCAGTGTGATTCGATTGATCCAGATATTTATCAAGTGATTCAGGACTATCAGAATGAAACTGCCAGTAAACGTCAGATTGATCTCAAGCTCATCGGATTTAAACAACATTATCAGGATGTCGATGAAGCAGCACTGGATATTTATATCAGTACTCGGGAACTGCAACGTAAATTAAGCCCGCAAGAAGTCATTACATTACTCAAAGAGGGAAATGAACGTTTTGTGAAAAATGAACGCTTGCAACGGGATATTTATCGCCAGATCCGAGTGACTGCGGATGAAGGACAGCATCCGATTGCAGCGGTACTGGGCTGTATGGATTCGCGTGCCCCGACCGAGATGATTTTCGACGTCGGGATTGGCGATTTATTCAGTTTAAGAATTGCTGGGAATATTGCTGGGCAAAAAGTACTGGGTTCACTTGAGTTTGCCTGTCAGGCCAAAGGTTCAAAGGTGATTTTGGTTTTGGGTCATACCGATTGTGGTGCTGTCACCAGTGCCTGCCAATTACGTTTGCAGCATAAACAGGTTGCCGATGTCCCAGAGATGCCACATATTCAGTATGTACTGGGACCGCTGATGCATTCAGTCGACAGTGTCTATGACATCATGCAGCCGCGTGATTTGAGTAAGGCTTTTATCAATCAGGTGACAGCGATGAATGTCCACTACAATATTCAATACATCATTACCCATAGTCCAGTATTGAGAGAGATGCTGGAGCGAGGTGAGATTGCAATTGTCGGGGCAATTTATGATGTTAAAACAGGACATGTCGAGTTTCTGGATAGTTGATCTTTAAAGCTAAAAAAGCGCCTGTTCTGAGGCGCTTTTTTTATTTGCGTTGTGTTAGATCTATTTTTTTTTGTCTCTTGAATTGGAATTTTATTGAGTGAAAAGGAGAATAAGGCCTTACGCAATTTTGTCTTAGGCGTAGAATAGCCCGAATAAACAGCAATTTTATTCTATAAATTTCATTCAATCGCGCTAACCTGACATGATGCAAAAAATTCAAAGGAGGTCGTGATGTCGCGTAGACCTCGGGAACAAGTTGATTACTTACACCTGGAAGAACTGGGTGGGCTGGAAATGCTGAAAGCAAGTTACTATCAGCAGGAATTTTCACGACATGTTCATGAAGGATTTTGTATTGGTGTGATTGAAGAGGGCGCACAACGCTTTTATCGTACAGGCGGCAATCATGTAGCACCACAGGGCGATATTATTTTGGTCAATGCCGATGAAGTGCATACTGGATCTTCGGCTGTAGACACGGGTTGGCGTTATCGTGCGATTTATCCGACGCCTGAAGTGTTTAATGAACTTACTCGAGATCTGACCACTGTTCATGGCACTGCGCCGTGGTTTCGTGAAGCGGTCCTGCATGATGAAGGTTTGGCTCAACAATTCCGCATATTATTTGATTTACTTGAACAACCGAATAATACCTTATTAAAACAGACCTTATTCTTATCTACGATTGCATGGCTGGTGTCCAAATACAGTCAGGTCAAACCGCATGTGACCGACTTGAGCAATGCCAAGCAACGAATCCTCAATATTAAAGAACTGATGGCAAGTATGCCTGAGCAAGAGTTTTCCTTGGCTGAGCTGGCAGAAATGGTCAATCTGAGCCAGTGGCATTTCTTGAGACAATTTAAAAAGCATGTCGGATTGTCACCGCATGCATGGTTGGTACAGGCGCGTTTGCAGAAGTCGCAAAGATTATTAAGACAAGGACTAAATTTATCTGAAGTGTCACAGCAATGTGGTTTCTCGGATCAAAGTCATTTTAGTCGTCATTTTCGTCAGACCTTTGGTATTACCCCCGGCGGTTATATTGCCTATCTCAAATAAAACAGCAATTTTATACAATTCTCCTGAATCAAATTTTGGCATAGTCATACCGTCTTTGATCAACGATTGTGATTTTGATGTTAACTGACAGCGTAACTGATGACACACCCATGACCGTAACGCGGGCATTTTTTAATGGCGTCGTCAAAATATTGCCGCTGTGTTTTGCCGTGTTACCGTGGGGTTTACTTGCAGGTTCTATGGCAATTCAGGCTGGGCTAACCACCTTACAGGCGGTGGGGATGTCGGCGTTGGTCTTTGCAGGTGCAGCGCAATTAATGACTTTAGGTTTGGTGATGGCTGGGACACCTGCTTTAACGATCATCATCTCTGTCTTTTTAATCACGACCCAGCATTATCTATATGCACTCTATCTCCGTGAAGATATTTCCAGACAGCCTTTAAAGTATCGTCTCATGTTGGGCTTTTTACTGACCGATGAACTTTTTGCAGTCAGCATTAAAAAACAGCAGCACTATATTTATTACTTGCTGGGTGCAGGCAGTTGTTTTTATCTATGCTGGGTCTTGTTCAGCCTGTGTGGTGTATTGTTGGCAGCTTCGGTACCCAATCTGGATCAATATCATTTAGATTTCTCTATTGTTGCTACCTTTATTGCCATCGTGATTCCATTTATTAAGAACCTGAATACGCTGGTCGGTGTGTTGGTATCCGTGATTCTGACCGTCATTTTCTTGAGTCTGGGGATTAAAAGTGCAGCGATCTTGGCTGGTGTGATTGGCATGTTGACGGCAACCTGCTTACAGAATCTTCGGGAGCGTGCGGCATGAGTTGGTTTCTTCTGATTATTCTGGCAATCGTCGTATTCATGAATCGTTATATTCTGCTGGAACCGAATATTCCATTACGTTTACCGAAATGGTTCCAGCAGTCTTTACAGTATTCTGCGCCGTGTTTATTGACCGCGATTGCAACGCCGATTGTGTTTATGGATGAGCATGGTGCTTTTCGTAGCACTTTACTCAATCCCTATTTTCTGGCGACGCTGCTTACCATTGTAATTGCCTACAAGGTGAAGCATACCTTACTGACAATTATCTTGAGTCTGGCCTGTTTTTACGGGTTGGTGTTTTGGTTGCATTAAATGCTTGGGCTGTTAAATAAAGTACCCAAGCATTTCATTTCTGGAATTAGCGGGTGGTATAACCGCCATTTGCGAAAATGGTTTGGCCTGTAATCCACCAGCCATCTGTCACCAGAAAACGAACCAGAGGTTCAATATCTTCAATTTGGGTCAGTCCACCTAAGGCTGATGCAGACTTATGATAAGCCACGGCTTCTGGTGCTTCCTGACCATAGAAAAATGGTGTATCCATTGGACCTGGTGCAACCGCAGTCACCGAAATGCCACGCTCGCCAAACTCTTTCGATGCAGCTCGGGTGTAGTGTTCTACTGGTGCTTTTAAGCCTTCATAAGTTGAATAAAGGCCCGTATAAGCAGCAAGTAAACTGGTCACAATGGTACAGATTTTTCCGTGCGGATTGAGATGACGGCCTGCAGATTGAATGAAGAAATAAGCAATTTTATTGTTAATATCGTTCATCCCGTCAAACTCTTGTTCCGTGGTGTCCAGATATGCTTTTTTCAGGACACGCCCAACGGTATTGATGGCAATATCAACGCCACCAAATTCTGCTTTGGCTTTAACAAAGAGTGCTTCAATATTCTGGATATCGGATAAATCTGCTTGCACCAAAATTGCTTTTGCCCCGAACGCCTGCACGGCCTTTAAAGTTTCTTCTGCATCCGCTTGCGTTGCCGCACTATTATAATGAATGAGTAAGTTTGCACCTTGTTCAGCAAACTTACGTGAAATTAAGCCACCTAAGTTTTTGGCACCGCCTGTAATCAATACGGTTTTTCCTTTTAGAGCATGCTTTGACATTGATTTATCCTCGCCTTGTTTTGTATAAAAATCATGCTAATTGAATTTTTTTGTTTGAAATAGTTGTTAGGATTGAACTGATTGTGCAACAAAGTTGAATAATAAAATGGATAAGATTGACCGCTTAAAAATCTTTTGTTTAGTGGCAGAGAAGCAATCTTTTGCACAAGCTGCATTGCAACTGGGGTTGCCACGTTCTAATGTGACCTACGCAATACAAGCACTTGAAAAAGAATATGAAGTGCTATTGTTCTATCGCACTACGCGCAAAGTATCTTTAACGCATGAGGGGAGTCTGTTTTATGAGGAAGCGATGCGTCTGGTGACGCAATTAAAAGAGCTCAATCGGTTTAAAACTCATGTGCGTAGTGCAGAAGGCAAGATCAGTATTGGCTTACCCAAACGGTTGGCGACACAGGTATTGATTCCTCACGTACTACATTTTTATCAGCGTTATCCCAAAGTCAAAGTGTTGGTCAATAGCAGTGATGATTTTTCCAATCTGATTGAGCAGCAACTCGATTGTGTGGTGCGGGTTGGGCAGGTGCAGGATGAATATCTACTGATTCGACCCATCACACAGACCCACATCTGGACGCTAGCGGCACCGAATTATCTATCCGAATTTGGTGAGCCGAAGAGCTTTGCGGAACTCCAGCAGCATTACGCTGTGGACTATCATGTAGCGAAACATTATCGGGAATGGAGTGAATTGGTATTTCGGGATCAGCGAATAAAAATGCCATATCGTTTATTGATTGAAAATACCGAAGCCTATATTCAGGCAGGCTTAGCAGGGATTGGTATTATCCAGATTCCCGAATTTGATGCTGCACCATATGTACAGCAAGGACGATTACAGCGCTTATTTATCGAAGTCCCAAGTTTGCAATTACCAGTGAATATTTTGTTGACGGATCGTCAGTATCGCCCTAAATATTTTCAGGATTTTATTGAATGGCTGGACGAATTATTAAAAAGTCAGCTTTAGGCAATCACCTCAACTTTTATCTGAATAAATCTCAAATATTCAGGCAATAAAAAAGCATACCGAAGTATGCTTTTTTATTTTGGCAAGGATTAATAGAGGCCGAGTAAGAATCCAACGCCTAAGATAAAGAAGCTAAATAGCCAGATCCAGCCAAATGAATAGCGTAAATGACGTCCCATATCTGTACCTGCAAGACCCATGGCAAGCCATGTTGCTGGTGAGAATGGACTGACAAATGTTCCTGCGTTATTACCAATTGCCATGGCATAAACCACTGAATCAGCGCTTACACCAGCTGTTGCAGTCACTTCCTGAACAATTGGCAAGAGGGCAAAGTAGTAAGCATCGGTGCTGGTAAACAGGTCCATTGGAACACCCAATATACCGACCAGAATATGTAAGCTACCGACCCAAGTACTTGGTAAAATATGAATCAGATCCAGTGCGATGGACTTCAACATGCCTGATTCTGAGAGAATTCCCAAGAAAGCACCTGCAGCAAAAATGATTGCAACCATGCTTAATGCCTGAGGCGCATGACGGCTAATCACCGCCATTTGTTCTCTTGGTTTCGGGAAGTTCACCAGTAATACCAGTGATAATGCAATCATAAAGACATAGGGCGCTGAGAACAGACCAAAAGCCAGACAGATCACTGCAACAACAACCAAGCCGATGTTAAACCAGAATTTCTTAGGTTTTACTTCTTCTTGTACATCTTCAGCCATGTCAGCTGCCATGCAGTCTTGCTCAAAAGGTGTGGTCCCTAACGCTTGCGCTGCCAGAATACGTTTCTTTTCACGTAAACCCATCAATACCGCAAAGCCCATCATACCGACGACCCCGATGACCTGAACAGGAATCAGGCTACGCCAGAGTTCAGCGGCTTCAATACCCGTTACCGCAGAAGCACGGCCTAGCGGGCCACCCCACGGCACCATATTCATGACGCCCATGCTGCCAGCCATCAAAAGAAGCATCAGATAAGGACTCATACCCAGTTTGCGGTAGAGCGGGAGTAAAGCGGGGATAATAATGAGAAAAGTTGCTGCGCCAGAACCATCCAGATGGACAACGGCAGCAATCAGGGTGGTCATCACCGCAACAATCACCACATTACCGCGGGTCATGCGCACCATGTTTCGGATCATCGGATCAAAGACATGTAACTCTTTTAAAATACTGAAAAACAAAATGGCAAATAAAAACATGGTGGCCACTTTGCTGACTTTTAATAGCCCTGCTTCAAAGAAACCAGAAATCTCGCTAATAGAAAAACCAGCAATTAAAGCCCCAATAAGTGGAACAATCGACATTGCGACGATCGGGCTGGTTTTGCCAGACATGAGTAACGCGACAATCGTTACAATAATTAGAATACCTATCAGCGTAAGCATTATTTACTCCCTTAAGCCGTAACCTCTTGCCATAAAAAAAGTGTTAAAAGTACACCAAAAATAAAAAAATAAAGCGCCGTCCATTATGCATAAAATCTTAAAATAAGCTTAAATTTAAGAAGAAAAACTGCACGAAAAGATGAATAAATGAACAATTTGTTTAATTTATTGCAAAAATAGACTTTAAATGATGAGCAAAACTATCTGAAAAGTGGATAAGTTATCAGCATTTTCTTATTCGTATAATTAGGAGATATAGTCGAGTTCTTTGTGATGAAGTTGAGGATTATTTTTTTAATAACGACCTATTTTTTTAGAACATCTGAATCAAAGCAAGTTAAAGATTTTGACATTATGAATTCTTTGCTTTAAAAATTAGAGTAATTACTCTAATTTGGGGAATGCAATGCAAATTGGTCGACAAATATGGATGACACGGACTTCAGGTGATTTAGCGTTAAAAGACCGTTTGGCGTTACTCCGTCATAGCTTATTTCCTGTTATTCAACAAACGATTAAAAGCTACGCCTTAGCACATCATGACAAGGTGGATAAACAGCATGAGCTGAGTATCGCGGATCTCACATTACCTGATAGCGCAGATGTGCTACATGCCTTAGACCAAATGCAATCTTGCAGTACGGAGGCCTTACAGAATCATTGTCTTCGAACATGGTGCTATGCCAGTGCCTTTGCCAAAATACACCAACATCAATGTGATCATGAACTGTTAGCTGTCTCCTGTCTGTTACATGATTTGGGGATGACGGCACAACACGATCAGCATCATGCAGGTTGTCGTTGTTTTGCTGGACAAGGTGCTTATGCTGCAAAAGACTGGTCAATTCAACAAGGTTGGGAAGAGGGACGCGCTGATCAGCTTTTTGATGTGATCAGTATGCATATGAATCCATATGTTGGACTTGAGGAAGGCGTTGAGGCTCATTTATTACAACAAGCTGCTAGCTGTGATGTGATTGGAAGCCGTGGCTTTGAGTTTTCAAAACAGTTTAGACGGCAATTGCAGCAAAAATATCCTCGTCTCGATTTTAATCGGATCATGATTGAATTTACGCAACAAGAAGCACATAAACGGCCCCGATCCCGTACTGCAATGATTGTACAGAGCGGTTTTAAACAATTGGTGAATTTAAATCCTTACGTGTAATAAGCCAAAATAAAAAAACCACTCTTGCCTAAACAAAAGTGGTTTCTCAGTATTTTGAATCGAATTTATTTAGTGGTCATGTTCCAGATATTCTGGTTTCTTCGGTAATGCCCAACTACAGAAGAAGCAGATTGTCAGCATGATAATCACATAAATAAAGAAGATATTTTCAATGCCTGCATCTTTAAAGAGTAATGCAACCGAAGGTGCTGAACCACCAAACAAGGCATTACCCACTGCATAAGAGAAGCCAACGCCTAAGGCACGAACATGCGGAGGGAACATTTCTGCTTTCACCAAACCACTGATTGAGGTGTAGAAGCTGAGCAGCATCATCAAGAAAATCAGCAGTAAGGTAATAATGACAGGCGAATCAACAAAGCTTCGCATACCTGTCACCATCACTGGATAGATAAAGATTGCGCTGAGTAAACTGAAAGCCAGCATGGAAGCACGACGGCCAATTCGGTCTGAAAGCATACCAAACAAAGGTTGCGCCAACATGAAGACAAACAGAGCCGTGGTCATAATGAAACCAACGGTTTTGCCATCCATACCAATGTTGGTCAGATAAGTTTTAGAATAAACAGTAACAACATAGAAAGTTAGTGAACCCGCAGAGGTATAACCCACTACCAGCAGGAAGGTTTTCCAGTGCTGTTTAAGTAAGGCAACTAAACTACCTGATTCCTCACGTTCCGCATCTTCATGCGATAAGGTTTCTTCTAAACGACTACGCGCAAGTAAAGACAAGATCGCAGCAATACCACCAATCACGAATGGGATACGCCAGCCGCCATCATTCAATTGCTGTTCAGTCATAAAGCCAAGCAAGATAACCCCGAGTAAGCTTGCGAGTAACTGACCGCCTGAGAGTGTGACGTATTGAAACGAAGCAAAGAAACCACGTTGTCCTTTTAACCCCAGCTCACTCATGTAGGTGGCTACCGCACCATATTCTCCACCGACAGAAAGACCCTGCAATAAGCGAACCATCAGGAGCAAGAAGGGTGCCCACATACCGACTTGATCATACGTTGGTAATGCTGCAAAGAGGAATGAACTCAACGCCATCAGACAGATAGAAATCACCATGGACTGTTTACGACCGCTACGGTCAGCGATACGTCCAAATAACCAGCTACCAATTGGACGCATAAAGAAGCTAGCAGCAAATACACCCCAGACATAAATCGCTTTCGTGGTTGGCTCCATATCCGGTGCAGTTAATGCATGCGTAAAATAAGCAGCAAAGACGGCATAAATATAGAAATCAAACCATTCAACCAAGTTCCCTGATGCCGCACCGACAATACCTTTGATGCGACTTCTTTTTTCTTCCTTGCTATATACCTGACTCATATACGTTCCTTTTCAACCAAGCAAGATTCTGTAACTGAATCTTTACAGAATGTTATATACCGCTAAAGAAGCATGAAAATGACACTATTTTGTATGCTTTTTATGAATACATTTTTGTATGCGGAGAATATGCGTGATTTTGAGCTAAATCATTGACAGATATAGGATGTCAGAATGGTCAATGTATAGGTTTTAATCTTTTAAAAAGCAAATAATTGAGTGCTACACAGGGATAATACTTTTAGCTCGCTCATTTAATTTGTGTAAATGGAATGTAAAAGAACTATTTTGGTGCATGGTATTTGCACTATTTCTTTGAAATTACTAAATGGCTATGTGGAGATTAAATCTTGGTCAATGTATTAAAAATGGATATCCTCTAATTAGGTTATAAACAGGCCGAATCGTTAGGGCTGGTGATTAAAACAGCGAAGCTGTGGATAAGTTTTAGTTTATACACACGCTTAATCGTTCTTTTTATTGGGTGTTTTTCGTCAAACTGTCATTTCAGTTTTGGAGTCACATCGCATTGGCGACTAAGGGGATCTTTAAAGATATGACTTTGACTGTTTTGTTGGAGAAATCATGTCAGAACAGTCTTCAATATTGTCCTCTAACTTTTAAAAATAATCATTCGAATGATGGAATCGGGCAGTCTGCTCGTAATGGACACGGCTCTCCTTGGGTCAGTTTGCTGAGCATGGTTCTGATTTGATAAAGCTGGGCAATTTTTTCATCAATGAGATTTAGCTTTTCTTGAACGATTGTTTGAACTTGTGCCGCGGGAATTTCGTCTTGCGCCGTCATTGCTAAAATTTGTTTAATTTCATTTAGTGTATAACCCAGATTTTTAGCAGAGCGAATGAGTTGTAGTTGTTGTAAGGTTTGTTCCGGGTAATCTCTATAGCCATTATTACAGGTAATAGACTGGATCAGTTGCATTTTTTCATAAAAGCGAATGGTATCTCGGCTTAAATCTGCCTGTTTAGCCAACTGTCCAATCAACATAGTGAGCATCCTTTATTATTTTAAAAAGTGGTGTATCAACCACTTGACCATTGAGTGTACTCCATCCTTTAGCCTGTGCCTACATTCAATCAAAAGGCATGTGAAATGGACAATAACAACTTAAGCATTCAGCAGAATAGACAAATTGCATTGGTTGCAGGCGCAACTGGATTTATTGGCCGATATTTAGTTTTGGAGCTCTTGAAACAGGGGTATTCGGTCTTTGCTTTGGTTCGGAATCAGGCTGAGCAGCAAGAAACACTGACGCATTGGCTTACCCAGAAAAATGTATCTTTGCATCACCTGGCTTTTATTCAGGGAGATGTCACTCAGGCAAATCTTGCCATTCATCCGCAAGATTGGGAAAAGCTAAAATCTGTGAATACTTTATATAATAGTAGCGCGTTGTTTGCATGGAATCTGGGTATGCAGCAAGCACGGGCTGTTAATGTTGAAGGCACATTGAATTTATTGACGTGTGTACATCAGCATTGTGACTTAAAACGGGCAGTGCATGTGTCTGGTTATATGCTAACGCTGCTTGACCATTTACAACAGGCAGGCGTCTGTCTCGAACAGCCTGACAAGACGGAGTGGCAAGCTGTTTATCAGCGCTTAGGTGCCTATGAAGCTTCTAAGATAGAAGCGCATTTTGCATGGATACAATGTGCACAGCACTTATCTGTGGACTGGACTGTGATCCATCCAGCGACTGTGTTAGGGGATGATATTTCAGGTGAAATTCCTTTAAATCAACCGATTGCCCAAATGGTTAATTTACTAAAACGCAAAAAAATGAGTGCACTTCCTGCAACAGCACAGCATTATCTGCCTTTGATTCGTGTCGATGATTTATGTCAGATAATGGTAAAGGCATCGCTGGATCAGGATTTGGCAAACCAAGCAATGTTAGTCGTCAGCGAACATCATCTTGCTCTGCATCAATTGACCCATTTGATTGCGGACCAGTTACAGGTCACTGCACCTACACGACATGTCCCGATTGGCTTATTGACGTTCATTTTAAAATGGCAATGGTTGGCGAGAAAGCTGGAATTATCTACGGAAATGTTAAATTTCCTTAGAACTGAGCCCTTGGAACAAACAGTTTTACAGCAATTTCAGCAGCGGTGGCAGATTTCAACGGGCAATCTCGAACAAGCAATTCGTAAAACCACTGACTGGGTTAATCATACGACTCATTCCTGATTTATTAAAAAAAACAGCCAATCAAAAGATTGGCTGTTTTACTCAACTCGAAAAAAGAGATTACCAGTGTTCACCTGGGAACAAGCGGGCATAAGCACGTTGAACCAGATTGAGTTTTTCTTGTTTGCCGACAGAAGCGGTAGAGCTCGGGAACAGGTTATAGCCAATCGACATGAGGATGTTGTTGACATCTGGTGCAATCGCATAAGTAATCGAAGCAAGGCGACCTAAGTTGGTTGCGATTTTCTTCGGACGTTTTACGATGGCATAAGCAATCAGGTCAGCAGCTTCTTCTGGTGAAAGCGTAGGCACATATTTATAAATCTTGGTTGGCGCAATCATTGGTGTGCGTACCAAAGGCATATAAATAGAGGTAATTGCAATTTTATGTGAATGCACTTCAGCAGATAAACAACGGCTAAATGCATCCAAAGCTGCTTTTGATGCAACATAGGCCGAGAAGCGAGTGGCATTGGCAAGCACACCAATCGAGCTGATATTAATGATCTGACCATCTTTGCGTTGCATCATATGCGGCAAGATATTGAGAACCAGACGAACTGCACCGAAGTAATTTAACTGCATGGTACGTTCGAAGTCATGGAAACGATCAACCGATTCATGCACAGCACGACGGATTGAACGGCCAGCATTATTTACAAGAATATCAATATGATCGACCGCAGCCAAAATTTCTTTTGAAACTGCATCAATTGATTCCATCTCATTGAGATCACATGGAAAAACAGAGGCTTTTCCACCTTCAGCTTCGATTTCTGCTTTTACCTCATCTAACTTCTCCTTGGTGCGAGCGAGCAATAAGACGTGGGCACCTGCTTGCGCAAGATATTTTGAAACTGTTAAACCAATACCACTTGATGCACCAGTGACAATGATTGTTTTACCGTCGACTTTTTGCTGAAAAAGTTTTTTGAGTTTTGCATTCATGTAAGTATCCTACATTCATCACGAATAATGCTGTTGTGTGCAATGCTGTCCTATATCGCTTAACACTGCAATTTATTTTGGTCTAATATTAACCGATCTTTTTGGTTTGTCTAGTGTAAATATCTGAAAAATAATAGATTTTTTAGAGTAAAAACTCTAAAACAAGGTCTTGTATTAGTTGAAAAAGCAATCATATTTTTAAAGTTTTGCACAAAAAATAAGCCCCTGTTCTGGGGCTTGTTGATTTCATTAAAATTAAACTTGGGCAAGGGCCTGTTCAAGATCTGCAATCAGGTCATCAACATGCTCGATCCCGATCGATAAACGGACTAAATCTTCACTGACACCTGCTGATTTTAGCTCCTCTGCATTGAGCTGGCGGTGGGTTGTGGTTGCAGGATGGCAAGCCAGACTTTTGGCATCACCGATATTGACCAAACGGGTAAATAACTGCAATGCATCAATAAAGCGAGTGCCACCTTGTAAGCCATCTTGTACCCCAAAAGAGAGGATGGCAGAAGGTTTACCTTTCACATACTTTTGCGCCAGATGATGCTGTGGATGATCTTTGAGACCCGCATAATTCACCCATTTTACTTTTGGATGTTGTTTTAGATATTCAGCAACTTTTATGGCATTTTCAGTATGACGTTCCATACGCAGATTTAAAGTTTCCAGCCCTTGCAAGATCAGGAACACGCTGAGCGGACTGATTGCAGCCCCTGTATTACGTAACGGCACCACACGGGCACGAGCGATAAAGGCGGCTTCACCTAAGGCTTCGACATAATTGACGCCGTGATAGCTTGGATCAGGTGTATTCAAAGCTTTAAAGCGCTCAGGATATTTGCCCCAAGGGAATTTGCCACTATCGACAATCACGCCTCCGATGCTGTTGCCATGTCCGCCAATATATTTGGTTAGGGAATGAATCACGATATCAGCACCGAACTCGAAGGGCTTTAATAACGCAGGGGTGGCCACCGTATTGTCGACAATCACAGGCACGCCGTATTCATGTGCAATCTTGGCAATGGCTTCAAGGTCAATAATATTACCAAGTGGATTACCAATCGACTCAACAAAGACCAGTTTGGTTTTGTCGTCAATAATCTGGTGTAAGGCCTCTGGATTTTGATAATCAAAGAAACGAACTTCGATGCCTTGCTTTGGCAGCGTGTGGGCAAATAAATTATAAGTTCCGCCATATAAGGTTGAGACCGATGCAATATTGTCACCTGCTTCGGCAATGGTTTGAATCGCGTAGGTAATAGCAGCCATACCTGAGGCTAAAGCCAAAGCGCCAATGCCACCTTCCAGTGCTGCAATGCGTTGTTCGAGCACGGCAGTGGTTGGGTTCATAATGCGGGTATAGATATTGCCCTGAACTTTTAAGTCAAATAGATCTGCACCATGTTGGGTATTATCAAAGGCATAAGAGGTCGTTTGATAAATTGGCACGGCCACAGCTTTGGTGGTGGCTTCTGGTGAATATCCCGCATGAATGGCTAAAGTTTCATCTTTATAGGTCATGATTACATCATCTACGTGAGTTAAATAATCATCGAGTCTAGCCTATATTTTATCCACAATGGTGCATAAATTTTGCGCTCTATAGTGTTTTTAGTGATATAGCACGGTTGATCTGAAGCAGATGAATTTTTTATCCACTGTAAATCATTCAGGCCTGTAATGTCTTGAAAAAGAAAATCCTTTGTTGAAGCCAAACAAATGCCAACTTAACTTCAAGTCAATGGGGTTTCAGCGTATAATATGCCAGATATTTTTTCGCTTATTTGCGATGTACTGGTTTTTCAATTGAGGAGTCCTGCGTGGCCCAATATATTTATACGATGAACCGAGTGTCTAAAATGGTTCCGCCGAAGCGCGAAATCTTAAAAGACATCTCTTTATCATTTTTCCCAGGCGCAAAGATTGGTGTGCTTGGTTTGAACGGTGCAGGTAAGTCAACCCTTCTCCGTATTATGGCTGGCGTAGATAAAGATTTCTCAGGTGAAGCTCGTGCACAACCAGGAATCAAAATCGGTTACTTAGAACAAGAGCCACCACTTGATCCAACTAAAGACGTTCGTGGTAACGTTGAAGATGGTGTACGTGAAGCACTTGACGCTTTAGAACGTCTTGATCAGGTTTTTGCTGAATATGCTGAACCAGATGCTGATTTTGATGCGCTTGCGAAAGAGCAAGAAAAATTAGAATCAATCATCCATGCATGGGATGCACACAACCTCAATAACCAGCTTGAAATTGCTGCTGATGCATTGAACCTTCCAGCGTGGGATGCCGATGTATCATTGCTTTCAGGTGGTGAGCGTCGTCGTGTTGCATTGTGCCGTTTATTGCTTTCTAAGCCAGACATGTTGCTTCTAGACGAACCGACGAACCATTTGGATGCTGAATCAGTATCTTGGTTAGAACGTTTCTTGAAAGATTTCCCTGGCACAATCGTTGCGATTACGCATGACCGTTATTTCTTGGATAACGTGGCTGAGTGGATTCTTGAACTTGACCGTGGACATGGTATTCCTTACCAAGGTAACTATTCTTCTTGGTTGGAACAAAAGAATGCCCGTCTAGAGCAGGAACAGAAACAAGAAGAATCTTTTGCTAAAGCATTGAAAAAAGAACTTGAATGGGTTCGTTCAAATGCCAAAGGCCAGCAAAAGAAAAACAAAGCGCGTATGGAACGTTTTGAAGAGCTTAACTCTAAAGAATTCCAACAACGTAATGAAACATCTGAAATCTACATTCCACCTGGCCCACGTTTGGGTAACAAAGTTGTGGAAGTGGAAGGGATCAGTAAATCATTCGATGGTCGCTTACTCTATGAAAACTTGACTTTCACTGTACCTCCTACAGCGATCGTGGGTATTGTTGGTCCAAACGGTGCGGGTAAAACCACTTTATTCCGTATGATGACTGGCGAACAGCAACCAGATACGGGTACTGTGACTTTAGGTGAGTCAGTTAAAGTGGCTTACGTAGGTCAGATTCGTGACACCTTGGATAACAACAAAACGGTTTGGGAAGAAGTTTCTGGCGGTTTAGATATCCTGAAAATTGGTGATTATGAAATCGCATCACGTGCTTATATCGGTCGCTTTAACTTTAAAGGTCAAGACCAGCAAAAACGTGTAGGTGAATTGTCTGGTGGTGAACGTAACCGTTTACAACTTGCGAAGATCTTGCAGATGGGCGCAAACGTGATCTTACTGGATGAGCCATCGAACGATTTGGATATCGAAACTTTACGTGCACTTGAGGATGCAATTCTTGTATTCCCAGGTACAGTCATGGTGGTATCGCATGACCGTTGGTTCCTTGACCGTATTGCAACGCACATCTTGTCGTTTGAGAACGAACAGCCAGAATTCTACACAGGTAACTATGCAGAATACGAAGCTTACCGTCAGTCACGTTTAGGTGATGATGCATCTCAAAAACGTACAAAATACAAAAAAATTACGGGTTAATCTTCCGTGAATAAAAAAACCAGCCTGAGGGCTGGTTTTTTTATTTTATAGGTCATCAAAAATATTAAGTAATAAGGATCTAAAATTCCCTAAAGTCATTGAATTTATACTTATATTTTTAATTTATTAAGATTAATATTAAGACTCAATTTATTAAAAGGTAAATATACCTTTCTGGAAAATTATGAAAAAAATTAAACTTTATTCTATTGCCTTAGGGGTAGCTGTTGCGACGCAACTTACTGGATGTCTTTCAGTAAAATCTTATGTTGATCCAGCTTATAAGTCTGTTACCTATTCGGATATTAAAAGACCCGCTCAGCCTATTCCTGTAGTTTTAACGACTGAATTTCAGAGAAATGGAGTGGTTATTCCGAAAGCAGGTAAAGAATTACAATCGGCAGTCGAGCGCAGTTTAAGAGCAACGGGTGTATTTTCCCCAATAGCTCAGTCTAATGGCGATAAGCAGGCAAAATTACATTTAACCGCGAATAATGTGGCTGATTTGGGTGAGGCTGCAGGCAAAGGCGTTTTAACAGGTTTGACTTTTGGTGCTGTTGGTAATGCAATTGCTGATAAATATGAGTTTAAATTTAACTATATTGATGCTCAAGGCAAAGAAACATCTCAACGTTACCCTCATATGATTTTAACAACAGTTGGAAATAAAAAAGCTCCTGTTGAAAACGTACAACCAATGTCGATCAATGAAGCATTCAATAAAGTTGTTGATGATGTTGTAATACGTTTTTCTTATGATCTACAAAAACAGCAGTAAATATTTAGGCTGAATAAATAAGCCATTTGGAATTATATTCTGCCACCTAATATTTAGATAAAAACCAGCCTTCAGGCTGGTTTTTTTATATTCATTAAAAATTGGGTAGATCAGCAGGGTATATAAAAAAGCCAATGCTCGACGTTTAATTATTAAATTCACCACGTAAGTCAGACCACATCAGTGATGGAACAACGGTAATCACATCGAAAGTCATGGCAAATGGATACAGCACCATGCGGGTCGCCTTTTTCACAGGATGCTTTTTGGTAATTTTATTTTCCTGTTGCAGAATAATTGGATAAGGTTGCGCGAGTGTCTTCTCAACCTTTTTAGCATCTTGCGTTTGATAGAGTTGGCCTTTGAAGAAAATATTGATATACGGATAAGGCGCTGTCTGTTGATTGTGAATAATATTAAAATTTTGTCTAAAGCCTAGAGACTTTAATAAATTTTTTTGCGCGTCATTTAAATCTACCATACGCGTGTTATAGCGAATTTGTAATACACCATGAAAATGATTCGGATCATCCATCGTCAGTACCAGTGGGGAAGGGCTGGTCAGACTCCGTTGATCTGCTGGAATCGCATGTAGTAATTTGGACAGCTCATCGCTACCTTCAGTCATTAAATAATTGAAATCCTGACCTATAAAAACAATACCTTGTTCTTGCTGATTCTGAACAGCCTGACCTAAAGCAAGGATTTGATCTTTTGCTAAAGTGATAGTCTCGGTTCGTGTGGTTTCATTGGGAAGTGCTTGTGAAAGCAATGTTGTGGCACAAGCACTCAAGTTTAAACAGGCGACAGCAATCAGGGCAGAAAATAATTTATGCATTATGGGAACTCAAATCAGAAATTCATTTTTCTAAAGAAAAAACTTTTTTAAATCAGTCTTAAATTGACCGAACATTGTTTTGTAATTTTATTACATTGGCATCGCTTGCTATAGTGCCTTTGTGCAATTTACTGTAATGGTGCGCTGTTGCAACGTTCGATCGTTTTTATGACCCTCTTGCTAAGCTTGTTCATGTTCCAAGGTTTCTGGAATGTGGCGGCAGCATTTTGCGCGCATGAAAAGTCGGGCCAGTATAGTGAACTCAACCATTTTGGGCATCATGCTCCTGAAAAGAATCATGGTTCTGCAACGCATTCATCTTCTGCTGTTCAGGATAATGCGAATGTCGCCTCATCTTTAAATTTGCAAGATCATCATGATCATTTACCATCCTGCTCTTATATGGTGGTGATGCAAACCCAGCAACCGTGGAATGCCCCTGTTTTGCGGTCGCATGAGACCGAACATAATTATGACTGGTCTAACGCTTACCAGTCGCCGCACTTATCCGGATTAAATCCGCCTCCGATATTGACCTCGCTATAGGTGAGGTAGCCCCAAAATAACTCACTAGAAATATATCTATTTCAATGGGTTGTTTGTCCTTAATCAAACGCTTGAAAGATTCGAACGTGTATTGATCACCAGTGCATTCTTGAGACTTTTAGCATCTCCAAGTTGTTTCTGAATCAAGCGTTATTGAAGATGAATTCACCCTCACTCTGTTTCTAAATGATGGAAATGGAGCATGAATCCACAGATTTAAATAAGGTGAATGTTATGTCTTTTAAATTAAATACAGCAGTATGTGCTTTGGTTTTATTGGTTTCAGCAAGCTGGGCCAATGCAGATGGTGGTTTGATTTTTCTGGAAAAGAATCTACAGGCTCAGCAACAAGCCAAAGCCAAGCTAGAAAATTATATTGAGCATAAGCAGTGTAAACAGACGTGTAAGTAATTTATTTTAATGGGAATGGAAGCGGCTGAATAAGTTTGGTCGTTTCCTGCTTTTAAGCTGTGATCGCATTATGATTTCGCCTTAAGCTGGGATTTTGTAGTTAAATCAGAACATGTAATTTTATTACATCTGCTTTACTTGCTATAGTTCATCCGAGCAATTTTTGTCTAAAGAGTAAACTTTGCGTCGTTCTACTATTTTCATCACCGTCTTGCTGAGTTTGTTCATGTTTCAGGGTTTCTGGAATGTGGCGGCAGCTTTTTGTGCGCATGAAAAATCGGGCGAGTACAGTTCATTCAATCATTTTGGGCATCATGTCCCAGAAAAGTCTCAAGTTTCTGCTCAGCATGCTGTTGTTGTCGACCAAGATGCTTCTGATTTGCCGATGCCTTTAAGTTTGCAGGATCATCACGATCACTTGCCGTCCTGTTTTCATGTGGTGGTAACGGAAGCCCAGCAACAACTGGATGAACCGATTTTACGGATGCATCAGGCAGAACAAAAATATTACTGGTCTAACTCGTATCAGTCTCCACATCTCTCTGGATTAAATCCGCCCCCTGTATTGACCCCGCTATAGGTGGGGTAGCCGAAAAATAGCCCACCGTAACCTTATTATTTGCGGGGCTTTATATGTCTTTAAATTTAAATCAGCGTATCTATGCATTGCAAAAAAATGCATCAGACAATCATGCGCATTCATCCTCATTTAAATGGTCAGCGTTAGCATTTGCACTAACAGCTGTGCTTTTTAGCCAGTCTGCAACAGCAGCGTCTTTGCTTGATGCCAATCAGGCTTCAACTTCAGTGGCACAGCGGAATGTGAACTTTGAACAAGTCTTGCAAGATGTGAAACAGCATCAGGCGGGTATTGGTGTCTGGCAAACCCAGCAAAGCATTGCCGAGGCCAATGTTAAACAAGCACGTTTATGGACAAATCCCAGTATTTCGATTCAGCAAACTGATTTTCGCTCAGGTAAAGATAAGGAACTGGAATTTGGTCTTTCACAAAAGCTCGATGTTTTTGGCGAACGTCGCGCAGCGGTGAAACTCGCTGATGTGCAAGCTTCCCAAGTTGGTCTGAATCAAGAGCTATACGATGCGCAACTCGAATTAGCGGTGAAATATTTGTGGTCACAAGTCGTGGTTCTTGAGCTAGAGCATGACGTTGTTCGGGCACAGCTAAAAACCAGTCAGGCGACTTTGGATGCGACGCGTTTAAGACTTCAGGCGGGGAGTATTGCACAGGTCGATTTAGACCGTACCTTGATGGCACATATTGAAAATCAACGGTTATTTCAGCAAACCGAACTGGCGCTGGCGACAGCAAAGCGTCAACTAGCAAATTTATGGGGCAGTACGGACAATCGTTTCTCTGCTCAGGTAAGCAATGTCTGGCCGCAACAAAAAGATTTGCAAGCTTATGTGCAGAACAACTTATTTGAGCGAGCGATTCAGCTCGATATTGTGCGACAAAAAGCCAATATTGATTATTTAAAAGTTTCTAACCGACCAAATCCGACGGTCAATTTAGGCATGGTACAAAGCAAAAGTGCGGAAACCAATTCAACAGATAACAAGTTCAGAGTCGGCATTGATATCCCATTGAATATTTTCAATCGCCAACAATATTCATTGCGGATTGCCAACGCCAAACAGGATTTGCTGGTCAAGCAGCAACAGTTTTATAAGCAACAAAACCTAAATGCCATTCAGACCTTAAGTGCAGAGTTAGCTGGCCTGAAACAACAGTTTGATCTGGTGAATCAGCGACAAATTCCATTGTCTGAAACGGTGCAGGAAAAAATGCTGCTCGGTTTCAAAGTGGGTAAATATGCCATTACCGATGTACAGCAAGCCACCATGCAACTGCAAGAGCAACGCCTGAATAAAGTGCAGTTACTTAAAAGTGCATGGCAGAAACAGATTGAGGCAGAGAGTCTGGCACTGGGTATAGAACCTAGTGTGGTGAGTTCAAGCGATGCCTTAAATCAGATCAATCAAAACCTTTGGAAAGAGACCAGTAACCTTCCCGCTGTTGTAGGAGCAGAATAATGTCGACGAATCAATCTAAGAAACAGTGGTTTTGGGTCATCCTTGTCATGGTGGGCGGTTTGGTACTCAGTGCACTGCTATTTTTCTCTGGAAAAAATAAAACAGGAGAGGATGCAGCAGCTTCAAAGGAGCATGAGCATGCCGAAGGCGAAGAGGGGGGGTATACTGAGGGGGAAGCAGGACATGGTGATGAAAGTGAGGAAGGCAGCTTAAATCTGACACCAAAACAGATGACTGAATATGGCGTAAAACTGGCTCAGGTGGGTGTCGGAGAAGTAGGGCAGCAATATGCATATCCTGCGAAACTGGTGCCAAATACCGATCAACAAGCTCATGTTTCTGCAACTTTTGCGGGACGAGTAGAAAGTGTCAATGCTGCACTCGGCGAACAAGTAAAGAAAGGACAGGTTCTCGCGACCTTGTTTATTCCAGAACTGGTGGATCAACAAGCCAATTTAAGTATTGCTCAGGAAGCTTTAACGCTTGCCCAGCAAGATTATCAGCGTGAAAAGCAACTTTGGGAACAAGGCGTATCTGCACGTCAGGATTACCAGCGTGCTTATAATGCTTATCGTCAGGCTCAGATTCAGGTACAAGCGGCTCGTAGTCGTTTATCTGCTTTGGGAGCATCGAGTGGCAGTCAAGGTCGTTATGTATTGACTGCACCTTTAAGCGGGATTGTTAGTCTGAAAGATATTGTGGTGGGTGAGCAGATTACGCCAGATAAGCAATTGTTCGTGATTGACCAGCTTGATCAGCTTTGGATTGAATTTATTTTACCCAGCGTGAATAACATCAACATACAGCCAAACCAGCAGATCGAATTTAAGTCACTGCAAACCAGCAATACGTTTAAAGCACAAATTCAGACTTTAACCACAGCAGCAGATACCCAAACGGGACGTTTACAAGTACGTGCCAAAGTTCTCACACCTGCCAAAGAACTACGACCGAACTTGATGGTTAATGTTCTTTTGGATGGCACAGAGAAAAAACCCGTCCTGCGTGTTGCCAAAGCCGCGATTCAGCAGATCGAAGGTAAAACGACTGTTTTTGTAGCCAAGCAGGAAAAAGATAAATTGCATTTCACCCCAACCCCTGTACAACTGGGCAATTACTCAAGTGATGGGCAATGGGTCGAAATTCAATCAGGCCTGACTGAAAAACAGCAATATGTCAGTCAAGGCAGTTTCCTTTTGAAATCTGAGATGGAGAAGGGAGAGGCCGAGCATGGACACTAAAGATAATTTAGGACTTCCACCTGCGGAAGGCCTATTCGACCGTATTATTCAATTTTCCATTCGCAATGCGATTTGGGTGATGCTGTTTGTGGTGGCATGGATCGGCGTCGGGATTTATAGCTATCAGAAACTTTCCATTGATGCCGTTCCTGACATTACCAATGTGCAGGTACAAATCAACAGTCAGGCAGGTGGATTTACTGCGCCCGAAGTTGAGCAACGGATTACCTATCCGATTGAAAATGCCATGTCTGGGATTCCAAATCTGGAGCAAACCCGTTCGATTTCCCGTTATGGTTTATCCCAAGTTACGGTGATTTTTAAAGACGGCACGGATATTTACTGGGCGCGTCAGTTGATCAATCAACGCTTGCAAGAGGCCAAAAGTGCCTTGCCTGACGATATTGATCCGCAAATGTCGCCGATCTCCACAGGTTTAGGCGAGATTTATCAATGGGTGGTCAAGGCCGAACCAAATGCCAAAAAGGCTGATGGTACGCCGTATCAAGCGATGGATTTACGTGAAATTCAGGACTGGATTATTCGTCCTCAATTACAACGCGTTGCGGGTGTGGCGGAAATCAATAGTATTGGCGGTTATAACAAAACCTATGTAGTTTCTCCTGATCTGAAACGTTTGCAACAACTGCAAATTCCCTTAACTGATTTGCAAACGGTGTTGTCTGAAAATAACGAAAACCGTGGTGCAGGCTTTATTGAGGAAAATGGGCAGCAGCTTACTGTTCGTATTCCTGGGATGTTGAAGACCGTTCAGGATATTGAAAATGTCACGGTCAGTACCAAAAATGGTTTGCCGATTCGTGTGGCCGATGTTGCAACGGTTTCGATTGGGCATGATCTTCGAACAGGTGGCGCGACCTATAACGGTGAAGAAACGGTACTCGGGATCGCGATGATGATGATGGGCGAGAACAGTAAATCCATCGCTCAGGCATTAGATCTCAAGATGCAGGAAATCAAACGGTCATTGCCTGAAGGGGTGATAATCGAAACGGTGTATAACCGTAGTCATCTGGTGGATAAAGCCATTAAGACGGTTGCTAAAAACCTGATTGAAGGCGCAATTCTGGTTATTGTGATTCTGTTTGTGTTCCTTGGTAATTTCCGAGCTGCATTGATTACCGCCTGTATTATTCCGTTGTCGATGCTGTTTACCCTAACAGGTATGGCAGAGCAGAAAATCAGTGCCAACCTGATGAGTTTGGGGGCACTGGATTTCGGAATTATTGTCGATGGTGCGGTGGTGATTGTCGAAAACTGTATTCGACGCTTGGCCGAAGCACAGCACCATAAAGGCCGATTGCTCACACGTTCTGAGCGTTTTACCGAAGTGTTCTTGGCAGCGAAGCAAGCGAGACGCCCGCTGATCTTTGGACAAATCATCATTATGGTGGTGTATTTGCCCATCTTCGCCCTCGCTGGTGTAGAGGCGAAAATGTTCCATCCAATGGCGATGACAGTTGTATTGGCACTGATTGGAGCCATTATTTTATCGGTGACCTTTGTTCCTGCGGCAGTGGCTTTATTTGTCACTGGCGAAGTGAAAGAGAAAGAAAGTCGCTGGATGGCTGCACTGAAACGTAATTATGAGGCCTTATTGGATAAAGCCTATGCTTTCCGTTATGTCGTGGTCGCTGGTGCAGTGAGTATTTTGATCCTCACGGCTGCGATTGGTTCTCGTGTAGGAAGTGAATTTGCACCACAACTCAGTGAAGGTGACTTTGCTTTACAGTTAATGCGTGCGCCGAGTACAGGCATTGAGGAGTCGCTCAAGATTCAGGAAAGTGTTGAGAAGCAACTCCTTGCAGAGTTTCCTGAAATTAAAGCGATCTTTGCACGTACAGGTACTGCGGAAGTGGCAACAGATGTCATGCCGCCGAATATTTCTGATGCAGTGGTGCTGTTAAAGCCCCGTGATCAATGGCCTGACAAGTCGGAAAGCATTGATGAACTGCGTACCCGTATGTTGGCTTATGTGGAAAAAATCCCAGGCAACAATAGTGAATTTTCTCAACCGATTGAACTTCGTTTCAACGAGCTGATCTCAGGTGTGCGTAGTGATATTGGGGTGAAGGTTTTTGGCGATGATATGCAGGTATTAAACCAAGAAGCAGAAAAGGTGGCTCAAACGCTCAGAACGATTACTGGGGCGAGTGAAGTCAAAGTCGAACAAACTGATGGCTTACCGCTACTCAATGTCGATATTGATCACGAACTTGCTGCGCAATATGGCTTATCGGTCAAATCCATTCAGGATCTAGTCGCCGCGAGTATTGGTGGACAAAGTGTCGGGCAGATTTTACAGGGTGACCGTCGTTTCGATTTTGTGGTGCGTTTAGATGATGTAATGCGTACCCCGCAGCAGTTAGCCATGTTGCCGATTCAGCTCCCGAATGGTGGTCTGATCAAGCTGCAAGATGTAGCGAAAGTTGAAAATATCTTGGGTCTGGCACAACTGAGCCGTGAAAATGGTAAACGCCGTGTTGTGGTAACCACCAACGTTCGAGATCGTGATTTGGGTTCATTCGTCGGTGAGATGCAGCAGAAACTGGCACAGCAAAAATTACCAAGCGGTTATTGGCTCGGCTATGGGGGGCAGTTTGAAAATCTGGCTTCTGCCAAAGCCAGAATGCAAATTGTTGTGCCACTCGCATTGCTGATGATTTTCATTCTGCTAATGGCGGTCTTTAATAATTTTAAAGAAAGTTTATTGGTGTTTAGTGGTGTGCCATTTGCCTTGTCTGGCGGCTTGGTTGCGCTGTGGCTACGCGATATTCCATTGTCGATGTCCGCAGGCGTAGGCTTTATTGCCTTATCGGGTGTCGCGGTACTGAATGGTCTAGTGATGCTGAGTTTTATCAAGGAGTTGAGAGAACAATTTGATATTCATTATGCTACATGGCATGGCGCCGTATTACGCTTGCGTCCGGTATTAATGACGGCCTGTGTGGCGTCGCTGGGCTTTATTCCCATGGCGATTGCCACGGGTACGGGCGCGGAAGTACAGCGTCCATTGGCGACGGTGGTGATTGGCGGGATTATTTCATCCACCTTACTGACTTTGCTGATTTTGCCTGTGGTGTATCGCTGGATGAATGAGAAGTTCTCTGAGCACACATCAGACATTTATAAGTGAGAGGTATTGGATTAACTTTTGAAGAATCAAAAGTAACAAAAATCCTTTGTTGGTCTGACGGCACTTCAGTGATGCCGCAGATCAACAGGCGGCATTCATGCCGCCACCACGATCGTAAATATAGGTTAGAGATTGGATCGAGAAAGATTTTAGGACAATTCGTTGCACTTCATTCATCCTATTCATCGATGATTTGAGATAGTGTAGAAAGAAAGTTGAATTTAAAAATTATAAGGAGTCCAACATGAGTGGACATCAAGGGCATGACCATAGTCATGCAGTTGTTACGGAAGGTAATGCCAAAAAACTTACGATTGCATTGGTGCTGACCACAACATTTTTAATTGTCGAATTTGTTGCAGGTTTAATCACTCAAAGTTTGGCTCTGCTGTCTGACGCAGCGCATATGTTTACCGATGCAGCGGCTCTGGCCATTGCATTGGCAGCGATCCAGATTGCCAAACGCCCAGCAGACAATAAGCGAACCTTTGGTTATCAACGCTTTGAAATTCTGGCGGCATTGTTTAATGCTTCCATGCTGTTTTTTGTGGCGATGTATATTCTTTATGAAGCCTATCAGCGCTTTACCCAACCTCCTGAAATCCAGAGTTTGGGCATGTTGATCGTGGCTTCAATCGGTCTGGTGATTAACCTGATTTCGATGAAGATTTTAATGTCGAGTGCTTCTGAAAGCCTGAATATGAAAGGTGCCTATTTAGAAGTATTGAGTGATGCTTTGGGTTCGGTCGGTGTCATTATTGGTGCGGTGATTATTTATTTCACCAACTGGTATTGGGTCGATACCATTATTGCTGTTGCGATTGGTTTCTGGGTCTTGCCAAGAACGTGGATTTTACTCAAGCAGAGTATCAATATCCTGTTAGAAGGTGTACCAGAAGAAGTCGATGTCGAGAAACTACGCAATGATTTGCTGGCACTTGAAGGGGTGGAAAGTATTCACCAGTTAAAAGTCTGGGCGATTACCTCAAAGAATATTCATCTGACCGTACATTTGTTTGCACCGAATGCAGATCGTAATCAGCTATATCGTACTGCAACCGAGATGCTATCGCATGAACATGGTATTGCCGAGGTGACACTCCAAATCGAAGATGATGCAGAAATGAATTGCGAACATACGCATCAACATGCTGAGGAACATGGTCATTCACATCAGCATTAGGCTGATGTGAATATTAATGCTGTGATGCGCTATTAATTCTGCCATTCATGGTTGCAGTCACGGCATTTCCAATGCTTTTGCGCTTGCATAAATGCTTGCATCGAAATTTTGAAATCTGGCAGATCACGCCAGAATAAAACCCCTGCAATCACACAGACTGCAAAAACCACAACCGTTGCGATTTGGAGGGTTTGTCCAGCACCATTACCGAAAATCCACATCCCAATGCTGATCAGCACTAAAAACAGTAAGATAAAAATCGCAGGCACTAAAAGCACCAGACTTTTTGGCACATTCGGGCGCGGGCTGTTGGCACCCTGACTCGCAGGCATAATTTTCACGCTTTGGCATTTAGGGCAACGGTATTGCATAGAGGGTTCCTATTCTGTTTTGTCCATTTTAGCGAAATTTATGTAAAAGCAAAAATGCTGAGCGATTCAAATACATAACTTTACTTATTTGTGGCGTTGAGCCTCTGTGATGAGGATTGCAAATATGGAACTACAGCTCGTCTAAAGCTAGTCGCAAAAGCTTCGACAGTCATGTTAATTTGCTGGATGAGTTGGCTGAATAATGCGAAAGGATACGCATGTTACCCACCAAAATTTTAAAGTTACGCTTGTCCCGAATCCAGAAGGGAGCACAGCATCTTTCTACACAAGATAAGTTGATGCTGGTGACATCGGAAAGCCCAGATCTGAGCGCCAATTTTTTATTGCGGCTTTTTAAAATATCTTTGCCCAAGCAATGGAAATTTCATCATGAAAATGATGAAGACATTGTCTATGCCTCACAGTTGATTCAGCTCATTGAAGACGAGTTTATTGAGGCTTATAGCGCTCACGCACGCAAATATGGCTGGTATGAGCAATGCTTGATGTATCAGCTTAATTTTGTCGCCCCACAACCAACCCAACAGCAAATCAATACTTATTTACGTCAGCTGGATCAATGTCTGGATCAGCAACCGAAAATTGAGCTATTAAACTATTTTCAGCAGCATTATCCGTGCGCACCGCATGCCAATGCACTTGCGAAGGCTTATGCAGGTGCAGGGCAATATAAGCAGGCGATTGAGTATTTTGAATGGGCCGCAGCACAATCATCTCAATTTAATGAAGTGGCTTTTTATGCGTATATTCAATGTTTACTCAAGCGTAATCAGCCCGAATATCAATCTCAGGTCAGCGATATCGAATATGCGATTGATCTGCTGGCACGATATCAGAAACCGATTGATCACAAAGCATATCGGAACATCTTGCAGCAGGCAGTCAGCCTACTCTTACCTGAATCCATTCTACAAACGCGGGCGACAGCAACCACTATGGTGGCTGATGTTGGGCGCAGCTTAAATGCTTTGGGAAAAACATTAAATGGCATATGGGGTGGACGGGAACATCATCTACCTTTTAGTCAGGAGGTGATTGCCAGCGCACCACAGCTTTTAAGCGAGCACAGCGTGTTGGCGGGCTTGGCTCAGGCGGAGACGATGCAGAATGCTTTACAACATTCTTTAGGAAAATCGTCTCATCTTACATTTAGGCAGGACCCTTCATTACTCCAGTCCCTATGGCAACTAATGCAACAGGAACCCACAATTCTGGAATTATTGATAGAGCCTGCTCAATATGATCAATTGATAGAGAGGCTTCAGCAGCGCACATCACAACGCAAAGATGCAACACGTTCTGAAAATATTCAGCTCATTCTGCAACACGGTTTGATGGCGTATTTAGGTGAAGTGCGTTTGGATAAACAGCATCCAGAATGCGATGCATTATATGTCCAACGCGAACGTGTGGTGACTGAGATGACTGCTGTTGCAGATTGGTTTTATATGGAAATTTTATCGCCTTATCTTCAACAACAGACTCACCTGTTTAAACAGATCCATGCTGTATGTCTGCAATTAGATGAAACCGCATTAAGTAGTGGATTATTTGCATTACAGTTTGAGGTGCAGCAGCGAGTACAGGATCTTGCGAGCTGGATGCAGACCAAATTGGAAAAGGGCAATACGTTTGAGCACATGCAGGTAGCTTGGGTGGCATTGCGAGAATTACCGAATTTTGAGCAGGCATTTGCCCAACAAAAAGTGCAACAGATTGAGCTGGCATTGGAACAGTATAAGCGTATTCGTTTAAGTCAAACTCAGATACTACAACCTGTTCAAGCCGCAGCGCCAATGAACCCAGATGATGACTAAATTCATGTGATCAGGAGATAAATCAGTGGCCGAAATAAATGAAACTGTGCAACAAAAATACGCAAATTGTCTTGTAGGGCATGATAATCTACAGAAAAACGTCGAATAAGTTCAGAAAGCAGATCGTTGCTCATAAGAAATGAGCCAGTAAGAAAGGGAAGAGGGAGAACATCTTGAATCGACAAGATGATAAAAAAAAGGCGATGTTCGATATTATGCCAGCAGATACAGAGGTATCTGGTGTGAAACCATCATTATCACGTCGACTCATCAATAAGACCTTGCAACACGCACAAGATGCCGTTGAATTTGCCAGTGACACCTCACGCAATATCGCAGGTGTAGCGGATGCTGCTTTAGATGCGCTGGATCAGGTGACGCATCATACCAAGCGTGGTGTGGAAGGGATGCGCAATACGGTTCGAGATATGGTCTCAGAAACCAGTGAGGCTGCACGTCAGGTGGCTTTGGCGATGGCAAGAGCCTCATTGGGCAAAAGTAGTCTTACCTTATACTTGCCAGAAATGTTGCTGAATAACCAGATTCGCAAGCGCATGGATCGCTCAGAGATTGATGATATTAAAATTGAATGCGGCAATGACCGTTTTCATATTGAACTTGATGGACATTACCATCGGTTTTTATATCGGCTTTCACTCGAATTTAATGTCTTGGAATGCCGCATTGGACAAGAAAAATATTTACGCTTACGTCAGGTCGATGAACATCTTGATTTGCAAATCCGTCATGGGGGAACACTCACCAATTGGGCGGCACGTCGAGTGGGCAATGCCAGTTTTGAACTGATTAATTCTTTACCGATTCCTTTTCTGATTAATCATCTGATTCGTGATGTCCCCGGGATTCAGAAAGAAGGTCATCGCCTGTGGTATATCGATCTGGAGGAAGCAGGTTTTATCGATTTCATTAATAACCGTTCGTGGATGGTCGATAAACTATTAAGTCTGACTGATTTTAGTATTTTGCCGGGTTTGAATATTTTGCAAGAAAGTCGTGAACTGGTACAGCAACTGGTTGATCAGTTTGAGATTCGTGGTTTACGCGTGCAATCGGGTCGTTTGGAAGTACAGGTCGGCATTGGCACAGATTAAGAAAGCAAAAGTAGAAAAGAAAAAAGCCACTGTCAATGCAGTGGCTTTTTAGAATTTGGCGTCCCTACGGGGATTCGAACCCCGGTTACCGCCGTGAAAGGGCGATGTCCTAGGCCTCTAGACGATAGGGACTTATCGGAGGAGATTTACTTACAGAATATGAAACATATCGATTGTAAGCCTAAATTCTCAGCAAGATGATTTATCTTTGCCTTTCCTCGAATTTAGTGGCGTCCCTACGGGGATTCGAACCCCGGTTACCGCCGTGAAAGGGCGATGTCCTAGGCCTCTAGACGATAGGGACGTTTCAGAGGTGGGCGTATATTAGGTTGAATTAGGTGGGGTGTCAAACACTTTTCTCAAGAAAAATTAAAAAAACCAAACAAGTGTTTAAAAATAAAACATATCGAGGAATAAATAATCAAAAATAAGCAGTTAAGCTCAAAAATATGAGAAATAGAGTTTTTCCTTAGGCATAAAAAATGCAGCCTGAGCTGCATTTTTTATGTGATCTAATTATTTGCGATTACGATAGAAAATGTAATGGCTCAAATAACATGCTGCAATAAACAGCAAACAACCAATAAAGCCTGCTTGCATCTCAGGGTCAGCTGCCATACTTAGCCCTGTAATGAAACAGAAGATAAAACCCAAGATCGGAACAATCGGGTAAAGCGGCGCAGCAAATTTTAAGTCTTTTGCGGTATGTCCTGCCTTGTACCATTGGCGTCTAAAGTTAAATTGACTCCAACAGATACTCATCCAGACGATGACCATAGTGAATGCAGCAACCCCGAGTAAATTCTTGAAGATTGTCTCAGGCGCAAAGTGTTCTGATAATAAACCTGGAATTGCACCAAACATGGTGACCACCAATGCAATGATTGGCGTACCACTTTTTGACAATCGAGAGAAAACACTTGGCAACTGGCGCTGATCGGATAAAGACCACATCATGCGTGATGCAGCATACAGACCCGAGTTGGCAGCAGAAAGAAGCGCTGTGATAATCACGAAGCGGATAATGTCATCGGCATAAGGAATACCAATGTAATTAAACACAGTCACGAACGGACTGCTACTCACACCTTCACCACCTAAGCCAGCAACTTGGAAAGGAAGGAGTGCGCTGATTACAATGATAGTACCCACAAAGAAAATCAATAAACGCCAGATAGCGGCATTGATTGCTTTTGGCACATTTTCAGCAGGATCCTTGGTTTCACCGGCAGCAACACCAATTAACTCTGTACCTGAGAAGGCAAAGTTAACGATCAACATGGTAGTGAAAATTGGAATTAAACCTTGCGGGAACCAGCCATGTGCAGTCAGGTTGTGGAAGAGTGGGGCTGATTCATAGCCATGAAATGGAATCAGACCAAAAATTGCCAACAAACCGAGAATAATAAAGGCAATAACCGTGACTACTTTGACCAAGGCGAGCCAGAACTCGGACTCGGCAAACATGCGGGTGGAGGTTAAATTTAGCCCCAAGATCGTGACGGCAAAGATAATAGTCCAGATCCACATAGAAATATGTGGAAACCATTCCTGCATCAGTAGAGCAGCAGCGGTAAATTCAGTACCTAAAGTTGCTGTCCAGGTGAGCCAGTACACCCACGAAATCATGTAACCTGTGCCTGGACCAATATATTTTTGAGCGTATGCACCAAAAGATCCAGCAACAGGCATATGTACTGCAAGTTCACCTAAACAGAGCATGACCATATAGGCAATCAGACCGCCTAGGATATAGGCAATAATTGCACCCACAGGTCCAGTTTGAGCGATAACTTCCCCAGAACCTAAAAACAAGCCTGTACCAATCGCGCCACCTAAAGAAAGCATGACTAAATGGCGAGTGCTCATGGCACGCTTTAGCGTTTTTGGTTCTGAATTCGCATTTGAGTTGGAAGATTGCATACGACAATTTGTCCAAGCATAGAGAAGCGGCTATTTTATGTAAAATTCGAAAATGTGCAATCTGCTTGAGGCAAGATTGTGAGAAAAATATAATTATTAGAGTATAGAATATGGCGTCCCTACGGGGATTCGAACCCCGGTTACCGCCGTGAAAGGGCGATGTCCTAGGCCTCTAGACGATAGGGACAGATGAGGCAACACACGGATGACTTGAGCATAACTCTTGCTTTCGTTTCGTATTTCGAAACGATGGTGGAGCCAAGCAGGATCGAACTGCTGACCTCTACAATGCCATTGTAGCGCTCTACCAACTGAGCTATGACCCCAGAATGTGTGAGCGCAATATTAGGGGGAATGCGCCCACACGTCAATCATTAAACTGAATTAAGTCTCACTATTTGCATCATTTTTCGGCAATTTTAGTGATTCATTTAACTTTTCCCAAGCTTTCAGTTCTTTCTTGCTCGGCGCACCCACAATTTCGAGTGCGTGACGTAAACGGGCAAAGGTCAAATCAGGCCCAAGTGTAACCATAGCTTGCATCACAGGCGTCGAACTGGTTGAACCGGCAATGGCGATAAAGAATGCAGGCATGAAGTCACGTACTTTAACTTCCATCTGATTGGCAAGATCCATCAGTGTCTGGCTGACCGTGTCATTATTCCATGTGAATTGGCTTTCTAAACGCCAAATCGCAAACTGTAGGCTTTGACGAACCTGTTCTTCCGTCAGTTTTTTGCTTTCGAACTGTTCTTTGCTGATTTGTGGCATATGGTTGAAATAGAAACCTGCCCAGTTCACTGCTTCAGAGAGTAGGTTGATACGTGGCTGAATGGCAGCTGCAATATCTTCAAGTGTTTGACGGTCGCTCTTCCATGTCAATAAACGGTCTAGAAGTTGTCCTGGTGTCAGGCCTTTAATCCACTGACCATTCAGCCAGTTGAGTTTTTCAACATCAAAGATTGGACCACCAAGAGAAACACGTTGCACGTCAAAACTCTCAATCATGTCCTGTAATGTAAAGATTTCGCGCTCATCTGGCATTGACCAGCCCATACGACCTAAATAGTTCAACAAGGCTTCTGGTAATACACCGATGTCACGATAGTAGTTGATTGAGGTTGGGTTTTTACGTTTAGAGAGTTTTGATTTATCTGGATTACGCAACAATGGCATATGGCACAGTGTTGGCATGTCCCACCCAAAATATTGGTAAAGCAACTGATGCTTAGGCGCAGACGGTAACCATTCTTCACCACGTAAGACATGAGTGATTTCCATTAAATGGTCATCTACCACGTTGGCAAGGTGATACGTTGGCAAGCCATCTGTTTTTAACAGCACTTGCATGTCGACTTGCGCCCATGGAATCTCGACTTCACCACGGAGTAAGTCATTGATTTTACAGATGCCTTCTTCAGGTATTTTCATACGGATGACATGAGGTTCACTCGCAGCAAGACGGTGTTGTACTTCTTCTTCTGATAATTTTAAACCGCGACCGTCATATTTTGGTGTTTCGCCACGTGCCTGTTGTTCTGCACGCATTTGATCTAATTCTTCTGCTGTTGCGAAACAATAAAATGCATGGCCTTTTTCTACCAGCTCAAGCGCATATTGCTTATAAATTCCCATACGTTCTGACTGGCGGTAAGGTGCATGCGGGCCACCCACATCTGGGCCTTCAGACCAGTTCAGACCCAACCAGCGCAAAGAATCCAGAATCATTTTTTCAGATTCTGGTGTTGAGCGAAGTTGGTCCGTATCTTCAATACGTAAAATAAATTCGCCACCATGCTGCTTGGCAAAACATAGATTAAATAATGCGATATAAGCGGTACCTACATGTGGAAAACCTGTAGGAGAAGGGGCAATACGGGTACGGACTTTCATAAATTATCGGAGATTAAATTAAAATTGAAACTATTATAACGAAAAAGCCTAGTCACAACATGACTAGGCTTCATTTAAACATGTGAGGGGCACATATTTAAAAATTATGAGGTATGCGGCTGGAATATGGTTTGAACGAAACGAGAAAAACGCTCATGTTGACTCGCGAAAAAAGTCTGCGTTGGTGTAGTACGAATCGTATTTAACATTTTTAATTCGTCATCGGTTGAAGGCAGCATCGTTGTATTACGTTTTTGCTGATCAAGTGCTTTGACGATTAAGCTTGAAGATGATTTATCAAGCGTTTTTATGTTATTGCTTTCTTTAATTGCTGCTGCGTGTCCAGCTTGAACAGAACATAGCAAAAATAAGCTTATATATGCTGTTTTCTTCAATTTTAATGTTGGCATCGCTAACATTCCCCTCTTGAATTTGAGTCTACAAGACTAACCAAACTACTATAGTATTGCTTTAATAATACGATTTAAACATAAATCTTAATAAAAAAGTAGAACTACGTCACACTTTTTACAAAAATATTAAAATTTGACACATCCTTATCTACATTTATAGCAATATGACTACTTTGTATACAAGCGCAATTTAGCAAGCAAATGTGTAGAAAAAGTGGAGAATGATAATTTTTCTCATTTTAAAGGACAAGTCCTCATCCGCCTACTTTTAATCCAGTCAGTGGGTTTTGAACTTAGCTTAAAAACTGCAAAGTAATAAATTTATTGATATAACCGACTGATTGTAAATTATTTTTAAATAAATATAGTGGTTACAAATGGGGTGGACTGGATAAACAATAAATGAAAACAGTGATTGCAGCGGCATTGTTGGCCTTGGGTTTAAATGGGATGGCACAAGCCGCAACGACTTTTTTAAACGTGTCTTATGATCCTACACGTGAATTTTATCAAGAATATAATCAGGCCTTTGGTCAATACTGGAAACAAAGAACAGGTCAGGAGGTTGATTTTAAACAGTCTCATGGCGGTTCAGGTAAACAAGCACGTTCAGTTATTGATGGCTTGCAGGCCGATGTGGTGACTTTGGCACTGGCAAATGACATTGATGAAATTGCCAATGCTGGTTTAATCCGTAAAGACTGGCAAAAACAGTTTAAAGATAATTCTGCGCCTTATACTTCAACCGTAGTTTTCCTGGTGCGTAAAGGTAATCCTAAAAATATTCGTGACTGGAATGATTTAACCAAAGATGGGGTAGAGATCATTACACCAAATCCGAAAACAGGTGGTGCGCCTCGCTGGATCTATTTGTCTGCTTGGGGCTATGCCTTGAAACAGCCGGGCGGTAATGATACCAAAGCACGGGAATTGGTGAAAAAACTTTATCAAAATGTCAAAGTTCTGGATTCAGGTGCGCGCGGTTCTCTCATGACATTTGCTGAGCGTGGCATTGGCGACGTGTTGTTGTCTTGGGAAAATGAAGCTTTATTGGCAACACAAGGTTTAGGCAAAGATAAATTTGAAATCGTTTATCCTTCAATTTCCATTCTGGCAGAGCCTTCTGTAGCTATCGTGGATAAAACGGTAGATAAGAATGGCAACCGTCAATTGGCGCGAGGGTATTTAAATTTCCTTTACTCACCTTTAGGGCAGGAGTTGGCGGCAAAACATTATTTCCGTCCACGTAATCCTCAGGTTGCGGCAAAATACGCAAAACAATTTCCAAAGATTAAATTATTCAATATAAATGATGTGTTTGGTGGTTGGGCAAAAGCGCAAAAAACACATTTTGTAAATGGTGCAGTTTTTGATCAGATTTATGCAGAAAAACCATAAATTTAATCTTCATTCAGATCAACATAAAAGATTGAAAAGCAAATACTGATGGTGTTTGCTTTTTTATTGCATGAAAAATGACAAGAAAACGGTTTTATCTATGAAAAGTTAAGAATTCTCTACAAAAAGTCGTTTGGTGCTGGCGTAAAACAAGGTGATAATGTGCAGTTACATTTTCAGCTGTTGATCCAATTCTTATGTCGCATATTTCTGTCTTACTTCATGAAACCGTTGATGGCGTATTGGCAGGCCGCGATACTGGTATTTTTGTCGATGCGACCTTTGGTCGTGGGGGACATACCAAGCTTTTATTGTCAAAACTTGATCAAAATGCACGCGTTTATGCTTTTGATAAAGATCCTCAAGCCCTTGAAGTTGCAGCACAATTAGAACAAGAAGATCCGCGTTTTAAAATTATTCATGCCAGCTTCGCAGATATTCAGGCTGAACTCGCTCATATTGGTATTACCGAAGTCGACGGCATTATGGCTGACTTAGGGGTATCATCACCGCAGCTTGACCAAGCCGAACGTGGTTTCAGTTTTATGCAAAATGGCCCGCTGGATATGCGTATGGACAATTCGCAAGGCCCAACTGCTGCAGAATGGCTACTGGATATCGAAGAAGAAAAACTCGCAAACATTATTTACCAATATGGTGAAGAACGTTATAGCCGCCGCATTGCTAAAGCCATTAAACTGGCAGGTGAAATGACAACAACAGCTCAACTGGCAGAAGTGGTTAAAACAGCACATCCAAAATGGGAAAAGCATAAGCATCCGGCAACGCGGACTTTTCAGGCCATTCGTATTGCAATTAACAAAGAACTCGATGATATCGAGACATTCTTGCCGCAAGCGGTTGCTCTGTTAAAACCAACCGCACAATTGGCCGTGATTAGCTTTCATTCGCTAGAAGACCGTTTAATCAAACAATTTATTCAAAAAGAATCGAGTTTGGCCGAAGATTCAGGCTGGGGCATGCCTCAAGCACAGGTTGATACTCGACGTTTAAAGAAAGTTTCTCGTATTCGTGCGAGTGAAGCAGAAGTAAAAGCAAATCCTCGTTCGCGTAGTGCGTGGCTACGTGTGGCTGAGCGTTTAGAGCAAAAAGGCTGAGAATGAACAACAAGAATGATGATGACGTTTTACCAAGCAGCAAAAAGGGACTGAAAAAAGTTGTTGTTTATGCTGTGCTCGTTGCATTGGTATTTACCAGTGCAATGATGGTGGTGTTTCAAGTCTTTGAATATCGTCATGATTATCGTGACTTAAGCGCTTATATGCGTGAAAGAGATGATCTGAATGCAGAGTGGGGGCGTTTGCTGATCGAGCAACAAACCTTTGGTGCGACTGCCCAGATTGGTTCTCGGGCAGTGACACAACTCCGTATGTTCTCACCACCCGCTACGCAAACTGTAGTGATTTCTTTACCTATGACTTCAAAGCAAGATAAATAAGGCATGCTGTATGGCAGATAAGAGAAGCAAACCAATACGAAAAAAACAGCAGTCGATTTCTGAAAGACCAACACTTGCTTTGGACATGTGGCGATTTTATTTGCTTTGGGGCACGGTACTGCTTTGCTTTGTTGTGTTGGTTGCACGTGCATTCTATGTTCAAGTGGTCAATAAAGACTTTTTACAAAATAAAGCCAATGCCAATATTTTGCGTACCGAACGTCTTGAGGCGATGCGTGGGGTGATCAGTGACCGCCACGGTGTGCCTTTGGCGATTAGTACCCCGATCATGAAAATCGTGATCGACCCACGAGATTATTGGGAAACCAAACAGCAGTTTGATGAAATTACTGCTGAACTGAAAAAAGACCCGAATAACCGTAAATTAAAGCGTCAATTGCCAGATAAAAACCTGAATCTGGACGAACTGGCAGATGTTGTTGGTGTTGATCGTGCCGATTTAAAGAAACAAATGCAGGCACGCCCACGTTCACGTTATCTGGTTTTACAAAAAGAAATTCCACCACAGCAAGCTGACCTGATTATTAAACGCAACTTTCAGGGCGTTTATGCCGAAAAAAGTTATAAGCGTTACTATCCTCAACCTCAACCAAATGCACAGATTATTGGTTTGACCAATAGTGAAGGGGTGGGGATTGAAGGTCTGGAAATGCAGTTGAATAAACAGCTTTCTGGTGTCGATGGTGAGCAAAAAATCATTCGTGATAAAAAAGGTAATCGTCTTAAGGTTTCTGAAGTCATTAAAGAAGTTGAGTCTGGCGAAAATATCACGCTTAGTATCGACTCGCGTTTGCAATACATTATGTATCGCGAGCTTACGGCAGCTGGTGTTGCCAATAATGCACGTTCAGCAACAGCGATTGCGGTCGATGTTAAAACAGGTGAAATTCTGGCGATGACCAGTTGGCCATCTTATAACCCGAATGATAAAAATGGTCTCAACAATAAAGATGCAATGCGTAACCGCGGTGCGATTGATATGTTTGAGCCGGGTTCGACCATGAAACCGTTCACGGTGGCAGCGGCGCTGGAAAGTGGCAAATACACACCAAATACCATCGTCAATACTTCACCGGGTTCAATGCGTTTAGGTTGGCATACGATTCGTGATACGCATAACTATGGTGCTTTGACTGTATCTGGGGTCATTATTAAATCGTCAAACGTGGGTTCAGCCAAGATCGCATTGTCTCTGCCTAAAGATACAGTACCTTCTTTCTTTAGACGTGCAGGTTTTGGTCATCGTTCAGCCGTTAAATTCCCAGGGGAAAGTGCGGGTCTACTCTATTCAGGTAGCAAGTTAAATCCATCGCAGTTGGGAACTATGGCCTACGGTTATGGTCTGAATGCGACCATTTTACAGGTGGCACAAGGCTATGCCATGTTGGCGAATCATGGCGTACAAATGCCATTGAGCTTGCGCAAACTGGACAAAGCGCCAGAAGGAACACAAGTTCTCGAACCTAAAATTGCTGACCAAGTACTTACCATGCTTGAGCAAGTGACCATGCCGGGCGGTACTGCGAAACAGGCGGTGATTCCGGGTTATCGCGTGGGCGGTAAAACAGGGACAGCACATAAATTACGTGCAGACCGTAAAGGTTACTCGAACAGTGAATATCGTGCCTTGTTTGCCGGTGTTGCGCCAATCAGTGATCCGCGTCTGGCGATGATTGTTGTGGTCGAAAACCCGCAAGGTCGTTATTACGGTGGTCTGGTTGCTGCCCCAGTATTCGCACGGATGATGCAGGAGTCTTTGCGTCTCCTCAACGTGCCTTTAGATAAGCCACTTGATACTTCTATAAAATCCAATCCGTAGGTAGATTATGTCGATTAGTTTTCAACAGATACATCCGATCAGCATAGATGCGGCTTGGTATAGCCAACCTTTTCAGGGCTTTTCTCTGGATAGCCGTAAGGTTGATAAGGGACAAATTTTTATTGCCTTGAGTAGTTATAGCCAACCAGAAAAAACACGCCAATTTGCCCAGAATGCTTTAGATGCAGGTGCATTGGCGGTAATTAGTGAAACGGCTTTAGGCTTTGCCAATGAATGGGTTTGTCCTGATGTTCGCTATCAAATGGGCGAATGGCAAAAGCAGTATTTGCAGGCAGTTGATCCTGTGCAGCCCTTACGTGGTATTGCGGTGACGGGAACCAATGGCAAAACCACGATTTCTCGTCTGATTGCAGAGTTGATTAGCTCGCAAGGCAAAGGCTGTGCGGTCATGGGAACCACAGGCAACGGGATCTTACCTAACTTGACGCCATCAACGCACACCACTTTAGATGCGTTGCAGTTGCAACATGCGCTGCATGACTATGCCAAACAAGGCGCGAGTTTTGTTGCACTGGAAGCCAGTTCGCATGGTTTGGAACAAGGCCGTCTCAATGGCTGTGATCTTGAAATTGCGGTGTATAGCAATTTAAGCCGTGACCATCTAGATTATCACGGTACGCTAGAAGCCTATGCTGAAGCAAAAGCGTTGCTGTTCAAATTTACGACCTTAAAAGCTGTCGTCATTAATCTAGATGATGCACATGCACCGCTTATGTTGGATGCGGCAAAAGCCAATCCATCGCAACCTAAAATCCTCACCTATTCTTTGACGCAAACCTCTGCCGACTATCATATTGCTGATTTGCAATATCGTTTAAGTGGCGCGAGTTTTACGCTGATGAGCCCAACGGGTGCTTATTCGGTACAAAGCCCATTGCTTGGGCATTTTAATGTCGAAAACTTATTGGCGAGTTTGATTGCAGCTGAATATGCAGGTTTTGCGCTGGCAGATTTGGTGCAGTTTGTGCCGCAACTGAAAGGTGCGCCGGGTCGTATGCAGGTGATTCAGGATGCTGAGCGTCTATTTGTGGTGGATTATGCACACACACCGGATGCCTTGATTCAGGTACTCACCACATTGAAACGTCATGTCACTGGACAGTTATGGGCGGTATTTGGTTGTGGCGGAGATCGCGACCGTGGCAAGCGTCCACTCATGACTCAGGCCGCGCTTGAGCATGCCAATCCAGTCATGCTGACTTCGGATAATCCGAGAACTGAAAATCCTGAACAGATTTTTGCTGACATGAAGCAGGGTATTGATTTTACTGCCCATGTGATGCATGAAATCCATGACCGCCGTGAAGCAATTAAGTTTGCTGTAGCGCAAGCCCAAGCGGGAGATATCGTGGTAATTGCGGGTAAGGGGCATGAAAATTATCAGGAAATCGATGGCGTGCGTCATTGGTTTGATGACGTGGTTGAAGTGCAATCTGCAATTGCTGCCCAGCCACATTCGGTACATTCTGCTTATCCTGCGCAATAGTGTGAAAAAAGGTAAATAAAAACGATGCATACCTCAACGACCAGTACTGTTCCATTAGAACTGTGGACAGCAGAACAATTACAACTCGCCACCCAAGGGGAGTGGCATCAGCAAAATGTTCCACAGGGTGAAATTAAGCGTATTTTGACTGACTCACGTCACGCTGAGGCTGGCGATGCGTTTCTTGCTTTAAAGGGTGAGCGTTTTGATGCGCATAATTTTGTAGCACAAGTGGCTGCACAAGGTTGTCAGATTGCCATCGTAGAGCATCCTGTTGATGCTGATATTGCACAGCTCGTCGTAAAAGATACACGCTTGGCATTAGGACATCTTGGAGCCTATCGCCGTCAGCAAAACCAACAGTTGAAAGTCATTGCCTTAACGGGTAGCAGTGGTAAAACCACCACCAAAGAAATGCTGGGCAGTATTTTATCCCGTTTAGCACCGACCCTGATCACGCGTGGCAACCTGAATAATGACTTGGGTGTGCCGATGATATTGCTGGAACTGCGTCAGGAACATCAATATGCCGTGATGGAGCTGGGTGCTAGTCATCAAGGTGAAATTGATTACACCTCGAATTTGGTGCAGCCACATGTGGCAGGCATTTTGAATATTGGTACAGCGCACTTGGGTGAGTTTGGTGGCCGCGAGGGCATTTGCCGTGCTAAATCAGAAATCTATGCACATATTTTGCCGCAAGGCACCGCAATTGTTCCTGCACAAGATGATTATGCAGCTACTATTCGTGAAAATGCACAGGCACACCCGATTCTGAGTTTTGGTGAAGGCGGCGATGTCTTTGCGACCGATATTCAACTTCATCCTCAATCGGCACAATTTAATTTGCATACGCCACAAGGTGTTCGTGCAGTGAACTTGCCATTTGCAGGGGCGCATAATGTACAGAATGCTGCAGCAGCGACCGCATTTGCTTTAGCGCTTGGTATTGCGCTTGATGATATTGTGCAAGGCTTGGAGCAAGCACAAGGTGCCAAAGGTCGTCTGAACTTTATTCAGCAGCAGAATCATCTGTTTATTGATGATACCTATAATGCCAACCCGACTTCCATGCGTGCAGCAGCACAGGTGCTCTTGCAGCAGCAGGGCTTAAAAGTCATGGTGATGGGAGATATTGGTGAGCTGGGTGACAGTAGCTGGCAAGAGCATCATGATCTCGGCCGAGACTTGGCATCGTTACCATTAGAGCATCTGGTTGTCGTCGGTGAATTCGCTGAAGCAGCGCAACAAGGTTCATCTCATTCAGAAAAGTTACATGCCTTTGCAACACAGGCAGAAGCATTACCGTTTTTAATTAATTTAGTCCAAACACATCAACCCCAGTCAATGAGTTTCCTGTTTAAAGGGTCTCGTTATACCCATATGGAAACGTTGATGGCTGACTTGATGGAGAAAATTTAAATGTTGTTATGGTTATTTGAACAATTGGCGGACTATAACAGTTCGTTTCAGGTTGTTCGTTATTTAACGTTGCGCTCTTTGTTGAGCTTGCTGACTGCCTTGACGATCGGACTGGTATTAGGCCCAGTCATGATTCGTAAATTACAGGCATTAAAATATGGTCAGGCGGTGAGCTCTTTTGCGCCAGAAAACCATGCCAAAAAAATGGGTACCCCAACCATGGGCGGGATCCTCATTTTACTCTCTATCGGGATCAGTACGTTATTGTGGGCTGATTTATCCAATCCATATGTCTGGATCGTACTTGGCGTGATGGTGGTCTTCGGTGCGGTAGGTTGGGCCGATGACTGGATTAAAGTTCGTTATAAAGACAATGCTGGCTTGCCGGCACGCAAGAAGTTTTTCTGGACTTCGGTAGCGTCTCTAGGTGCAGGTATTACCTTATATGTGATTGCAAAACAGCAGGATAGCGCGGTACATACAGCGAATATGCTGGACTTGCTGATTCCTTTCTTTAAGAATCTCTCGATTCCATTATCAGCGGTTCCACTAGGCTTGGCATTTATTGTCTTTACTTATCTGGTGATTAACGGTGCATCGAATGCTGTGAATCTGACGGATGGTCTGGATGGTTTGGCGATCATGCCAATCGTAATGGTTGCAGCAGGTTTAGGTGTATTTGCTTATTTATCGGGTGATATCCGTTTCGCTGAATATTTGCATATTCCTTATGTAAAATACACCTCTGAGCTGGTAGTCATCTGTTCGGCAATGGTCGGTGCTGGTTTGGCCTTCCTCTGGTACAATGCGCATCCAGCCCAAGTCTTTATGGGCGATGTCGGTGCATTGGCACTCGGTGCGATGCTCGGTACCATTGCGGTGATGGTTCGTCAGGAAATCGTATTCGCGATTATGGGCGGTGTCTTTGTGATGGAAGCCATTTCTGTATTCTTGCAGATCGGTTCATTGCGTATGCGTAACAAGCGCGTGTTCTTGATGGCGCCTCTGCACCACCATTATGAAAAACAAGGCTGGAAAGAAACACAGGTTGTGATTCGTTTCTGGATTATCACGATTTTCCTCGTCGTGTTAGGCTTAATGACCTTAAAATTACGTTAAACCAAGATTCAAGAAAGAAGCTGGTATTGACCAGCTTTTTTTATGTTTGGAGAAAATAGATGAGTTTGTTGATGTGTCCTGTTTGTCGCCAATCATTGAATTTGGTTGAAAACTCCTGGCGTTGTGAAAAAGGGCATCACTATGATGTAGCAAAACAGGGCTATGTCAATTTACATGTGGTGCAGCATAAACATAGCAAGTCACCTGGGGACACGCCTGAGTCGGTACTGGCACGCCGTGAGTTTCTACAAGCAGGTTTTTATCAACCTTTGCAGCAGGCTGTAGTGGAAATTTTGCAACAGCTTAAGCCTGAAGCTGTGCTGGATATTGGTTGTGGTGAAGGCTATTACACCAGTGCAATGCAGGCGCATACTCAACAGTGTATCGGGGTGGATATTGCCAAAACTGCGGTGCAAAGAGCCGCCAAGCTGAATTCAAAAGTGACTTGGGTGGTGGGAACAGGAGCGACTTTGCCTGTTCAGGATCATTCAATTGACCTTTGCACCAGTCTGTTTAGTCCAATTCCCCAAGATGAAATCATGCGAGTGCTACAAGAGAATGGCTATCTGATTGTGGTCACGCCTGCGCCACGTCATTTATACGATTTGCGCGAAGCCCTGTTTGAGCAAGTGAACTTGCATGAGCCACAGAAGTTTGTGGAACAGTTGGATGCACAGTTTGAGCTAAAACAGGAACGGGTGGTTGAGAGCATCATGTCACTGGATCAGCAGGCTTTAAAAAATCTGATCGCCATGACGCCGTATGCTTATAAGGCCAATCCTGAACGACGCAAATTGCTAGAGCAGTCATCACAATTTGCAGCGACCGCCTCCTTTCAGATTTATCTGTTCCAGAAAAAAAAGAAGCCATCAATTTGATGGCTTCTTTTTTGGTTACTGAATCTGATTAATCAGATTTTCAATTCCGTCACGCTCTTTTTGAGGTGCTGGATTATTCCCCATTGCTGGTGGCTGCTTTTTGGCAGGGACAATCGGACGTTCCTCAACTGAGGTTGGTGGCGTTGTTCCCGGCAGGTCAGAAAAGTCATTCTGAGTTGAACGTGTTGGTACAGGCGGAGCTGGGCGATAAAGTGGACGAGCCAGTGGTGGTGAAGCACGATATTCTTTTTTGTCTTCACTTTGCTGGATCTGTAATTTATCGCGCGAAATTGGATCTTTTGCTTCTTTATCCAGACGTACCCATGCTGATGGCGTGTCTTTTAATGACTGACCCATAAAGTTGGTCCAGATCGGAAGCGCTGCAACACCACCGTACTCACGACGACCTAAAGTACGCGGTTGGTCAAAGCCAACCCAAGCCACAGCAACCAACTTGCCATTAAAGCCCGCGAACCATGCATCTTTTGCATCGTTGGTTGTTCCTGTTTTACCACCCAAATCATCACGGCCGATTTTCATCGCGGCACGTCCAGTACCGTGTTGGATTACATCACGTAAGATGTTGGCCATGTCATAAGCCGAGCTTGATTTCAGGATACGTTGTGCCTGACGATAGTCACCATTTGGCTTGCTTGCTTTTTGAGTATCAGTAGCAGTCATTGGTACTTCAGAGGCTGCATTTGTATCATCCAAAGTCGCATTGGTGATTTCTTTTACTTCATCTTTTTTGCTTGCATCAGCCGTTTGTTGTTTCGCATCGTTCTTTGCAGTGGCAATACAAGGAATACATGCATACTCAGGCTTTGCTTCATAAATGACTTTGCCATACGCATCTTCAATACGTGTAATAAAGTGCGGCTGGATACGGTAACCGCCATTGGCAAATGTCGCATAACCTGTTGCCATTTGAATCGGTAATACCTGTGGCGTACCTAAGGCAATGGTGTAGTTACGTGGAATCTGGTCATCTTGTAAACCAAAATCCATAAACAGTTGGCGGGTACGTTCGATCCCGACATTTTGTAATAAACGAACAGAAACCGAGTTTCGTGACAAGTAAAGAGCACGACGTAATGGAATCATACCAAGATATCGTCCATCCGCGTTTCTTGGTGACCATTTACCAATGGTAATCGGGCTATCGTTAACCATGCTATATGGCGTCATACCACGCTCTAAAGCCAGCGCATACACGAATGGTTTAATGGTCGAACCAGGTTGTCTCCAACCTTGTAAAGCACGGTTAAATTTCGATTGATAGAAGTTATAGCCACCGACAACCGCTTCAATTGCACCGTCATTTGGATTAATGGCAATGAGCTGGCCCTGTACTTTTGGTACTTGAGTCAAAGCCCATACCGTTTTGCCTTCATTTGGGCGTAAACGCACAATATCTTTGACTTTGACAATCTGTGAAGCATTCGATGGCGCGCCACCCACACTATTGGCGTTGCGATATGGACGTACCCAAGACATGCCTGACCAGTTTACTGTTACGGTTGAACCATCTTGCATTAATGCTTCAAAAGAATTGTTATTCACTTTGGTGACTTGAGCAGGGTAGGTGTTCGCATAAGCCATGAACTGTTTTAATGGTTTGTCATGTGCTTCTGGACCGCGCCAGCCATGACGACGGTCATATGCTTCCAGTCCATTTTGAATCGCTTGTTCTGCATAACGCTGACGGTTGCTATCAACGGTGGTGTAAACCTTATAACCCGAATCAATCGCCTGTTCGCCGAAATGCTCAACTAATTCGGAACGGACCATTTCTCCGACATAGGGAAAAACGTTACTCACCGAGCGATCAACCATGTTTAGATTGATCGGCTCAGCAACCGCTTGCTGGTACTGATTCTGGTTGATATAACCCAGCTGCAGCATACGTCCCAAAATCCAGTTACGACGCTCAAGCGCACGTTCTGGGTTAACCACAGGATTATATTTTGATGGTGCTTTCGGTAAACCCGCAATCATTGCCATTTGTGCGGTGGTTAGCTCATTCAGGTTTTTGTTGTAATAGATACGAGCAGCCGCAGCGATACCGTAGGCATTTTTACCCAAGAAAATTTTATTGACATACGCCGTCAAAATTTCCTGTTTTGTTAAATTCTGTTCGATTTTTCGTGCAAGAAAAACCTCAGTCAGTTTACGTCTTAGTGTTCGGTCTGGACTTAAATAATAGTTCTTCGCAACCTGCATGGTAATGGTTGAGCCCCCAGTCTGGACATCAGAACCCGTAACAGATTCAGTCAAAGCTCGCCCTAAGCCTTTAAAACTGATGCCGTTATGCTCAAAAAATGAGGAGTCTTCTGCTGCAAGGAAACCATGAATAAAGGTCGGAGGAATCTGTTCATACTTAACAGGAATTGATAATTTCCCGCCATATTCCGCAATCAACTTATTATCTGCCGTATAGACTTGCAATGGTTTTAATAAAGGCGCTTTTTTTAATGAGCTCATATCTGGCAATGATGGCGCGAGATAGAGATACATGCCATAAAATCCCATTGGAAGTGAGACTAAGATAATAATAACGATCAAAAAAAATGGGCGAACAATACCAGAACTGGATAGCTTTTTCATAATAAGTAAGTTTTAATAAGAGCGAATGGCAAACTAATTGTGGTCAGTATATCCTTTAGACATGCGGATTGTTAGATGAGTTATTGTATCCGTATCAATTAAAGACCAAAACAAAATTAGTATGTTGAATTTTTGGGGATAAAAAAATAAATAGGAAAGTACTGTGCTCAGGTTATATCGTAAACCAAATAAGGGGTTAGTGGGTGTCGATATTAGTTCGACAACTGTTAAATTATTGGAGCTCTCTGTAAAGAACGGTAGATATTGGGTTGAAAGTTATGCGGTGATGCCATTACCTGAAAATAGTGTAGTGGAAAAAAGCATTCTGAACCCAGAGGCGGTGGGTGATGCGCTTGAGAGAGTCGTCAACCTTGCGAATCCTCACACCACCAATGTTGCATTTGCAGTGCCTACTTCTATGGTCATTAACAAGATTATAGAAATGGATGCTGACATGTCGGATGAAGAACGTGAAGTTCAGATCCGTATGGACGCTGAGCAATACATTCCGTTCCCGTTAGATGAAGTGAGTCTGGATTTTGAAGTTTTACCTGACCGTTTGGCCAATGCAAACCGGGTAAACGTACTGCTCGTGGCCACGCGAACAGAAAATGTAGATACGCGTGTCGAAGTGCTTGAACTGGCTGGCCTCACCGCAAAAATCGCAGAAGTTGAAAGTTACGCAATGGAGCGTGCTTTTAGTGTCTTTGCCGATACCTTGCCAATGGGTGCCAATACTGTCGGTATTCTGGATATTGGTCACACCATGACCACACTTTCTGTGATGCAGAAAGGCAAAATTATCTATACCCGTGAGCAAGTGTTTGGTGGTCGTCAACTGACTCAAGATGTACAAAGCCGTTATGGCTTGTCTTTTGAGGAAGCGGGTCGTGCCAAAAAAGAAAGAACACTGCCAGACGATTATGATACCGAGGTGCTTGAGCCTTTCCTTGATGCAGTCGTTCAGCAAGCTGCACGTTCACTCCAGTTCTTCTTTTCATCTTCTCAGTTCAATGAGATTGATCATATTTTACTTGCTGGCGGGAATGCCAATATTCCTGGTCTGGCGAAATTATTACAACAAAAGCTCGGTTACCGAGTGACCATTGCCAATCCATTTTTACAAATGGGTTTTTCTCCCCAAATTGATATTAAAAAAATTGAAAATGATGCTTCCTCTTTGATGGTGGCATGTGGTTTGGCAATGAGGAGTTTTGATTAATGGCAAAGATTAACTTACTCCCTTGGCGTGATGAGCTAAGAGAACAAAGAAAGAAACAGTTTGTCGCTTTTTGTGTTGGGGTTGCTGCATTAGGGGTTGCATCGGTCTTTTCAGGATGGATGTATTTTGACCATAAATTGAGTGATCAGGAACAGGCCAATCAGCTGATTGTGAGTACCAATCAGAATTTGGATACACAACTGAAAGCTCTGGATGGTTTGCAAGAACGTCGTAATGCCATTATTGAGCGCATGAAGCTGATTCAGGGTTTACAAGGGCAGCGCCCAGTTACGGTACGTCTAGTGGATGAACTGGTTCGCGTCACACCACCAACCATGTACTTGACCAAGTTTACCCGTACAGGTGATAAATTCACCATCGAAGGTAAAGCAGAAAGCCCAAATACCGTGGCTGAACTGTTGCGTAATCTTGAAGCTTCGCCGTGGTATCGCAATGCCTTTATGAATTCATTCCTTGCAGTAGATGAAGATAAAAACAAAGATAAAGCAGCAAGCTCGCTGGTTCCTCGGGTTGAGGAAAATTATGGAAGTTTTATTGTCACTGTAGATTTGGGTGAGATTGGTACAACTGTTGAGGCTGCACCAACAACAGAACAGGCAGCATCAGGGACAGTAGCTGTGGGGACCGCGAAATGAACCAAGATGAATTGAATCAAGACACCGTTGCTGTCAAGAAAAAGAAAATGACGGTCGAGCAGTTCTTCCAGCAATTTAATACGCTGGACATGAACAATTACGGCAGTTGGCCTTTATCCGTCAAAATCACGTGCTGGATCTTCGTATTTTTAGCTGTGATTGCGCTGGGTTATTTTGTGGTGATTAAATCTCAGCTCGAAGCGATTGAGAATGCTCAGGCGCAGGAACAAAGCTTACTCAATGAATTTAGAGAAAAAGATTCCAAACTGCGTAACTTGCAACAATATCAAGCGCAGTTGCAAGAAATGGAAGCGAATTTTAATCAACAATTAGAACAGCTACCAAAAGAAACAGAGATTCCGAGTCTGGTTGAAGACATCAACTTGACGGGTGTCAACTCTGGCTTGAAATTTAAAAACATCCGTCTGGAAAATGAAGTCAAACAAGAGTTCTTTATTGAGCAGCCAATCAGTATCGATGCGACAGGCGATTACCATGCGTTTGGTGCTTTCGTGACAGGTATTGCAGCCTTGCCTCGTATTGTGACTTTGCATGACTTTACGGTTGAAGCAAAAGAAGATACCCAGAAAAAATCTGATATTCCTGTGGTGAATTATACTGTGAAAGCCAAGACCTACCGTTATGTAGGTGCGGATGATCAGGCCAATGCCGCTGCGGCAGCGACAAATAATCCACCTGCTGCAGGAGGAAAGTAAGCCATGAATAATTATAAATTACTACTTAGCTTGTTGCTTGGATTGGGGTTGGTTGGATGTGATTCGCGTATTGATGCAGTCAACCAGAAGATGGCTGAAATCCGAAATCAGCCGCCTTTACCGATTGAACCTGCACCTGTATTTACACCTGTACCGTTATTTAACTATTCAGCACATCAGCTGAAAAGCCCATTTATGCCAAGTTCTTTAGCTGCCGAGTTAAAGATTATGGCAGGCAAACGTGTGTATCCGAACTTTAATCGTCAGCCACAACCTCTAGAGAGCTATGCGCTGGAATCATTAAATATGAAGGGTAGTATGCGTGGCAGAAGCAGCGAGACGATTGCTTTGATTCAAACACCTGATGGGCAAATCGAGCGCGTACAAGTGGGTAGTTATTTGGGGATGAATCAGGGGCGCATCATTAAAATTAGCCCGACTCAGATAGATTTGGTGGAAATCGTACCTGATGGACGAGAAGGTTACGTAGAAAGACCTCGAACACTCGTTCTCATTGGACCAGCACCATAAGATTAAGGGAATAACAATGAAAAAACAGTTTAAAGATTCTTTATTTGGGGAAGCGAAGACCATGAATCATGCATTCCGTCAATTTTCTATGGCTGCGATTACGCTTGCAGTGATGCAGGTTGCATCAGCACAAGTCAGCATGACCAATATTGTACCCATGAATTTGGCTGAACAAGGTACAGAAATCCGCGTCATGTTTAATGGTTTGCCACCGCAACCACAAGCTTATCAGCTTGAACAGCCTGCTCGCTTGATTCTGGATTTTGATAAAGCACAACAAACCTTAAAACAAACTTCTATTCCAGTTTCAACCAATGAAGCAAGTTCTGTTGAAGTTGCGGCAGACGACCAACGTTCTCGTGTGATTGTGAATTTGAAAGATGCTGGTGCATTTACGACACGTGTGGAAGGCAATACTTTTGTATTGAAAATTAATTCAGCCAAGCCTGCGGCAATGGCGGCTCCAGTCGCTGCTGTGCGTCAGGCGCAACAAGGTATTTCCAATATTGGTTTCCAGCGTGGCAATCAAGGCGAAGGGCTGGTGGTTATTGATTTATTAGGGAATAACACACCAGTAGATGTGCAACAACAAGGCAGTAAGATTGTTGTGCGTACCATGGGGAATAAAATCCCGACGCATTTGGCCCGTCGTTTAAATACCAATGACTTCGCAACGCCTGTCGCAAGTATCGATGCCTATAACGACAAGGGAAATGGTGTCATCACCATTCAATCTGCGGGTAGCTATGAATATATGGCTTATCAGGCAGAAAATAAACTGACCATCAGTTTAAAGCGTCCTGAAGATAAATCACCGACCAAGGCCAAGACCCAAACCTATACTGGGAATAAAATTTCTTTAGACTTCCAGGATATTGAAGTACGCCGTGTATTGCAGTTACTTGCAGACTTTACGGGTATTAATATGGTTGCCGCAGATACGGTGCAAGGTAATATCACCTTACGTCTTAAAGATGTGCCGTGGGATCAGGCTTTGGATATTGTCTTGAAAACCAAGAATCTGGACAAGCGTCGTAATGGTAATGTGATCTGGATTGCACCAGTTTCAGAGCTGATTAAGGCTGAGGAAGAAGAAGCCAAAGCGCAGGCACAAAGCGTAAAACTGGCGCCTCTGCAAACTGAATATATTACGTTAAGCTATGCAAAAGCAGCGGATATTGAAAAGCTGATTACCCAAGGAAAGAACGCGAATACTAATAATGGTAATTCTTCCAATTCAATCAGCAATGACAATTTAGCGGGTGGCTTGTTAAGTCCTCGCGGAACTATTTCGATTGACCCGCGTACCAATACCTTAATCGTGAATGATACTTCTCAGAAAATTGACCAGATCCGTAAGATGGTTGATCTTTTGGACGTATCGGTTAAACAGGTCATGATTGAAGCGCGTATTGTCAGTGCCAGTACTGATTTCACCAAAGAGATGGGTGTGAAATGGGGAATCTTGTCTCAAGGGATTACTAAAAATAATGACCTGTTAGTGGGCGGTAGTGATCAGACATTATGGGATTTAAGAAAGCCTGAAAAAGATAGCGATACAGGTGGCTGGAAATATGAAATTGAACGTCCAGATAACCTGAATGTCGACTTGGGTGCAGTTACACCTGGGGCAAGCCGTATTGCTTTTGGTTTAATTAGCCTGTCAGACTTTATGCTGGATTTAGAACTTTCAGCGGTACAGGCCGATGGCTATGGCGAAGTGATTTCGACACCGAAAGTCATGACTGCCGACAAGCAAGCTGCAAAAATTGAATCGGGTAAGAAAATTCCTTATACCTCATCAACGGGTGGTGGTGCGAATGCCGTGCCTAAAACAGAGTTTATTGATGCGACCTTAAGTCTGGATGTGACACCAAGCATTACTCCTGACGGTAAAGTCATGATGAAGTTGAACATTACCAAAGACTCGCAAAGTACGCCGACACCAACAGGACAGCTCACCATTAATAAAAACCAGATTGATACCAATGTACTGGTGGATAATGGTGAAACCGTAGTGCTTGGTGGTATTTTTGAGCAGGAAAATATCAGTTCTCAAGTGAAAGTACCATTCTTGGGTGACTTACCTTATGTCGGACGCTTATTCCGCCGTGACTTGAAAACAGACAATAAACGTGAGCTACTTATTTTTATTACGCCGAGAATTGTTAATGACACTTTAACCAGAAATCATTAATATATTTTCAATAATCGCAATTCATATAGGTGGCGCGTTGCCAAGCAAAGCGTTTGAAACCCTACCAAATATTTATTTGGTAGGGCCAATGGGGGCAGGAAAAACAACAGTTGGCCGGCATTTAGCAGAATTGCTAGGCCGTGATTTTATTGATAGCGATCATGAAATCGAACGTAAAACAGGTGCCACAATTCCATGGATTTTTGAAAAAGAAGGGGAAGTTGGATTTCGGTTACGCGAAACCAATGTATTGAATGACTTAACCTCTCGTCCATTATTGGTATTGGCTACAGGCGGTGGCGCAGTCACCCAAGTGAAAAACCGAGAATTTCTTAAACAGCGTGGAATCGTTGTTTATCTTTATACTCCTGTAGAGTTACAACTACAGCGAACCTATCGCGATAAAAATCGCCCTTTATTACAAGTCGAAAATCCAGAGCAAAAACTACGTGACTTATTGGCACTGCGCGATCCTTTATATCGCGAGGTCGCACACTATGTTATTGAAACAAATCAAGGTGCCGCACGGGATTTAGCACAACGTATCTTGCACGTCATTTTATCTAAACAAGTTAAGTAATCGCTGGTTGGTTGTCATTATGCAAACGTTACATGTTGAGTTGGGTGATCGTCGTTATCCAATATTTATTGGTAGTCATTTAGATCCAAAAGAATTGCTTGAGCCTTATTTACATGGTCGACAAGTCATGCTGGTGTCTAACTCAACGGTTGCGCCTTTATATTTACAACATTATATGGATGCCTTGACCCAGCTCGATAAACAAGTCGCTCAATGCATTTTGCCAGATGGTGAGAAATATAAAGACCTTCAGCATTTGAATCTTATTTTCGATGCTTTGCTTGAAGCAGGCTTTAATCGGGATTGTACCGTACTGGCTCTGGGTGGTGGTGTCATTGGCGATATGGCAGGTTTTGCCTCAGCCTGTTTCCAGCGTGGCGTCTATTTTGTTCAGGTACCGACCACCTTGTTGTCACAGGTTGACTCAAGCGTAGGTGGCAAAACGGGTATTAACCATCCGTTGGGCAAGAATATGCTGGGTGCTTTCCAGCAGCCACAAGTGGTGCTGGCGGATATGGCTCAGCTAGAGACGTTGCCAGATCGTGAATTGTCTGCGGGCCTGTCAGAAGTGATTAAATATGCCTTATTGGGTGATGCTGATTTTCTGGTCTGGTTAGAACAGAACATGGATGCTTTGGTTGCACGTGATGCAAACTTATTGGCAGAAGCGGTGTATCGCTCATGCGCACATAAAGCGCGTATTGTTGCAAACGATGAAAAAGAGCAGGGCGAGCGTGCCTTACTCAATCTTGGGCATACTTTTGGACACGCGATTGAATCTTATCTGGGTTACGGCACATGGTTGCATGGTGAAGCTGTCGCTACGGGTATGGTAATGGCAGCAGATTTGTCGCACCGTTTAGGCTGGATTTCAGCCGAAGATGTGCAACGTACAAAAAATATCATTCAACGTGCCAATTTACCGATATCATGTCCAAAAATTCCATTAGATGAATTCTTGGCTTATATGTCTCATGATAAAAAAGTCTTAAATGGGCAGTTACGTCTGGTTTTATTGAAAACTTTAGGTCAGGCGGTGATTACCAAAGACTTTGATGTTGAGTTAATGAAACAATCTATTCTTGCAAATCAATCTGCATAATTAATTATTTGGGTAAAGCATGGCTGTGTCACGATCAATTTGGCAAAATATTCAACAATATAGCTGGCTCGTTTTCGCGTTGGCTTGTTTAATTGCTGCATTGATATTCTGGGGCGTTACGGATACTAAAGCCCTGGTCAAAGAGCAACAGCCGACTGAAACGGAAACACAGGTTCAGATTCAACCTGAAAAGGTGGCAGCGACTGCACATCTGGGTGCACTCTCGGATGAGGTGAAGCCATTAGATACCACGACACGTGTTGTTGTCTCTAATGATCATGCACCTGAATTCCGTGGAACCAAATATGTTAAGGATAATCAACGTCAGTGGACGATGGAAATTTTCCGCAGTTCAGATGAAGCAATTATTAAAAATTTCTTGTTAAATCGAGCTGATCGCAAGAAGTTTGTTTATTTCCGTCTGAGTGGTGAAGATCAGGTTGAGCAATATGTGCTTACTTATGGTGCTTTTTCAAATGCAGAAGAAGCCACCCGTCAATTTGCCCAGCTCAATCTGACACTTCCTGAGTCGATAAAGCCGAAAGCACAACAGCTGACAACATATGCTGAGTTTGTGAATGATTTGGGCTCTGATGAAATGAAATCGGCGACCAATCAGCTTTATGCAGTACAGTTAAGACCTGCAGCACTGCCTAGAGTGGATGAAACCTTGTTAATGAATCGAGCACCAGCAACGAGCAATCGGGCGGCAGATTCATCAACAACTGTTAAAACGACTGTGACTCAACGTGATGCACAAGGTAATGTCGTTAACGTTAAACAAAGCCAATCGGCCCCTCCAGCACCGACAAATGCTGAAAAAATAAAAGAAAATTCAGATTCTTCTAAACGAGAAGTAAGCGACCCATTTAATTGATGTTGCACTAAAATTGTGCAGAAGTGATTCTTTTTATAGCAACATGATTTTTTTTGGTGCGTTTTATAACTAGGGGCAAGTTCTTTGCCCCTTATAATTTAAAGTTATTTTAATTTTTTTAATGATTTAGTAAATCCTATTTTACATGGCATGTTTTTTGCATTCTTGTGGTGCTAATTTGTCTGCTCATTGCGCCTTTTGGTACTAAATGATTCATTAGTTTAGTGAAATGGAAAGTTTTTGTGCTTTACAAACTTTTTTGAGGGTGTAATAACTGAAAACACTTTAGATGGCGAAATGCACTGCGTCTTTAAAAAGAAAGGCGTATATTGCAAATCCGCCAGTAAAAATGTTTTCGCGAAGCATTGAACTTTAAATGAGTTGATCGGCAATATCGCAGAAAATGAATTGAATGTTTGTTGCTCGAAAGAGCCATGTTGAAAGAAGGGTACGCTATGCACATGCCATCGCCTAATACTGTAGCTCCCGCTCAAGGTTTATATCAGCCTGACGAGTTTAAGGATAACTGTGGTTTTGGTCTGATTGCCCATATGAAGGGTGAATCAAGCCATCATCTGGTCGAAACTGCGATTCACAGTTTAAGTTGCATGACGCACCGTGGTGGTATTGCCGCGGATGGTAAAACAGGAGATGGGTGCGGATTGTTATTGGCGATGCCGAAACAATTTTTCCGTGACGAAGCTCAGAAACTGGGAACCAACCTGACTGAGATTTTTGCTGCTGGTACGGTATTTTTAAATATTGATCCTGCTTTAGCGCAAAATGCGAAAAACATTTTAAATAAGGAAATCGAAGCTGCGGGCCTGACCGTTGCAGCATGGCGTGTCATTCCAACCAATAACGATGCCTTAGGTGAGATTGCACTTCAATCTTTACCTGCATTTGAACAGATTCTCGTGAACTGCCCAATGGGCTTAACCGAAGTTGAGTTTAACCGTAAGCTCTTCTTGGCTCGTCGTCGTGCAGAACAAAAATTACAAAATGATCCATTATTCTATGTGACCACATTAGCGACTACAGTGATCAGCTATAAAGGTCTCATGATGCCAGCAGCGATTGCTGACTTCTATACCGACTTGGCTGACGAGCGCTTAAAATCACATATCGTGGTGTTCCACCAACGTTTCTCGACCAATACCTTGCCACGTTGGCCATTGGCACAGCCATTCCGTTACCTTGCACATAATGGTGAGATTAATACCATTACGGCGAACCGTAACTGGGCATTGGCACGTACACCAAAATTTGAAAATGCATTACTTCCAGGTCTGACTGAGTTAAATCCGATCGTAAACCGTACAGGTTCGGATTCATCAAGCCTAGATAACATGCTTGAAATTCTTGTTGGCGGTGGCATGGATCTGTTCCGTGCACTACGTATGCTTGTTCCACCAGCATGGCAAAACGTTGAAACTCTGGATGCTGACTTACGTGCCTTCTATGAATTCAACTCGAAACATATGGAAGCATGGGATGGCCCGGCAGGTCTGGTGATTCAGGATGGTCGTCATGCGATCTGTATGCTTGACCGTAATGGTTTACGTCCAGCGCGTTGGGTAATCACAAAAAATGATTACATCACACTTGCTTCTGAAATTGGCGTGTGGGGTTATGAGCCAGAAGATGTCGTATCTAAAGGCCGTGTTGGCCCTGGTCAAATCCTTGTAGTCGATACTTTAACTGGCAAAGTGCTTGATACTAAAGATGTCAGCAATCACCTGAAAAACATGCGTCCATACCGTGAATGGTTACGTGATCATGCGATTCGCTTACAGGCAAATCCACAGCTTGAAGAGCAACTGGTGGATCAAGGTCTTACAGGTGATAAGTTAAAAGCAGCGCAAAAAATGTTCATGGTAACATTTGAAGAGCGCGATCAACTGTTACGTCCAATCGCAGAAAGTGGTCAGGAAGCTGTCGGTTCAATGGGTGATGATACCCCAATGGCGGTATTGTCTCGTCAAGTGCGCCATGTTTCTGACTATTTCCGTCAGCAGTTTGCTCAGGTCACCAACCCGCCAATCGATCCATTACGTGAATCGATCGTAATGTCACTGGAAACCTGTTTAGGCCGTGAACAGAACGTATTCGAGCAAGGCCCAGAGCATGCCGACCGTATCATCATTTCAAGCCCTGTATTGTCTAATTCAAAAATGCAGCAACTTCGCGATGTTGAAAAAGAGCGCGAAGGCTATGGCGTGGTTGATATTGATCTGAACTATGCTGAAACTGAAGGTTTACAAGCAGCAATCGCACGTATCTGTGAAGAATCAGCACAGGCGGTACGTGATGGCAAAACGCTGATTGTATTAACAGATAAAAACTTCCGTGAAGGTTTCTTGCCTGCAAACTCTGCATTGGCAACAGGTGCAGTACACCATCATTTGATTAAAACGGGTTTGCGTACTGATGCGAACATTTTAGTTGAAACAGGTTTTGCACGTGATCCACATCAGTTTGCGGTATTGCTAGGCTTTGGTGCGACTGCGGTATATCCATATTTGGCTTATGATGTCATCAATGACTTGGTTGCTAAAGGCGAATTATTGGGTGACCCAATCCATTCACAAGCAAACTTCCGTAAAGGGATTGAGAAAGGCTTACTCAAAGTTCTTTCTAAAATGGGTATCTCGACGGTTGCCTCTTACCGTGGCGGTCAGTTATTTGAAGCAGTGGGTTTATCTTCTGAAGTGGTTGATAAATGTTTCCTTGGCGTACCAAGCCGTATTCAAGGTGCGACTTTTGCTGACCTAGAAAATGACCAGAAGAAATTGGCGACGACTGCTTGGCAGAACCGTAAGCCGATTGATCAAGGTGGTTTGCTTAAATTCGTATTTGGTAAAGAGTACCATGCGTTTAACCCAGACGTGATCAATGCCTTGCATAAGGCGGTACGTTCAGGCCAATATGTTGACTTTAAAGAATATGCAGAACTGGTCAATAACCGTCCAGTTGCAACGATTCGTGACTTATTCAAGTTAAAAACCACGGATGGAATTGCGATTGATCAGGTTGAAACGATTGAAGAAATTCTGCCACGTTTTGACTCTGCGGGTATGTCTTTAGGTGCATTATCACCAGAAGCACATGAAGCGATTGCGATTGCCATGAACACCATTGGTGGTCGTTCGAACTCGGGTGAGGGCGGTGAAGATCCTGCTCGATATGGCACGATTCGTAACTCGAAAATCAAACAGATTGCATCAGGTCGTTTTGGTGTAACGCCAGCTTACCTAACATCTGCTGAAGTATTACAGATCAAAGTAGCACAAGGTGCAAAACCGGGTGAGGGTGGTCAGTTACCAGGTGGTAAAGTGAATGGCTTAATTGCACGTTTACGTTACTCAGTACCTGGTGTTACCTTGATTTCACCACCACCGCATCATGATATTTATTCGATTGAAGATTTATCACAATTGATCTTTGACTTAAAACAGGTCAATCCTCAAGCGATGGTATCAGTCAAACTGGTATCTGAACCGGGTGTTGGAACAATTGCTGCGGGTGTTGCAAAAGCGTATGCCGACTTCATTACCATTTCAGGTTATGACGGTGGTACAGCGGCATCACCACTTTCATCGATTCACCATGCGGGTTCACCATGGGAATTGGGTCTAAGCGAAGCGCATCAAGCACTCCGTGTAAATGACTTGCGTGGCAAGGTTCGTGTACAAACCGATGGTGGTTTGAAAACGGGTCTGGATGTCATCAAGGCGGCTATTTTAGGTGCGGAAAGCTTCGGTTTCGGTTCTACGCCAATGATCGCATTGGGTTGTAAATACCTGCGTATCTGTCACTTGAACAACTGTGCAACGGGTGTTGCAACACAGCAAGATCATTTACGTCAGGAACACTATATTGGTGAACCTGAAATGCTGATCAACTTCTTCAAGTTTATTGCAGAAGAAACGCGTGAATGGTTGGCTGCATTGGGTGTTGCCTCACTGAAAGATTTGATTGGCCGTGTTGATTTACTTGAAGTATTACCAGGTGAAACGGATAAACATGCACATCTTGATCTTAGTGCATTATTGACCTCACATCCTGCTGCTGACGGTAAGGCGCAATATTGCCAAGTTCAGGGCAATGCACCATTTGATAAAGGTGTCTTGGCTGAGCAAATGGTGGCAGAAATGTTGCCAGCAATTGAAGCGGGTACAGGTGGTTCATTCAACTTCACTGTAGGTAACTGTGACCGTTCGATTGGTGCGCGTATCTCAGGTGAGATTGCACGTCGTTATGGCAATCTAGGTATGGAAAATAATCCAGTAGTCATGAACCTGATTGGTACTGCGGGTCAGTCACTCGGGGTATGGAATGCGGGTGGTTTGCATATCAAACTTGAAGGTGATGCCAACGACTATGTCGGTAAAGGTATGGCTGGTGGTCGTGTATCGATCTTCCCACCAAAAGGTTCACCGTTCCAGACCCAAAATACCGCAATTATTGGTAACACCTGTTTATATGGTGCGACTGGCGGTAAAGTCTTTGCTGCGGGAACTGCGGGTGAGCGTTTCGCGGTTCGTAACTCAGGCGCATTTGCGGTTATTGAAGGTGCGGGCGACCACTGTTGTGAATATATGACGGGTGGTGTGGTAACCGTATTAGGTAAAGTGGGTCATAACTTCGGTGCAGGTATGACTGGTGGTTTTGCGTATGTACTCGACCTTGATAATGACTTTGTCGACTACTATAACCACGAACTTATTGATCTGAATCGTATCTCGACAGAAGCGATGGAAGACCATAAAGAAAACCTACTCCGTATTTTGGATGAACATATTCAAGAGACGGGTAGTGCATGGGCTTACAAGATCCGTAATGAGTTCGACTTCTATAGTCGTAAGTTCTGGCTGGTGAAACCAAAAGCTGCTAATTTACAGACGCTTTTGAAAACAACCCAAGCTGATCCACAATAATTCCACGACTGCATAGACATAGGCAGGTGCAGAGATGAGGGACATCGATGCGCCTACCCACGGAGAGAGACATGGCAGAGCGCCTTAATAATGACTTTCAATTTCTGGATGTAGCACGCCAAGATCCAGAGAAAAAAGATATTACTGTCCGCAAGGCAGAGTTTGTGGAAATTTATAAACCTTTTACTGCGGAAGTGGCTGCGAATCAGACCCACCGTTGTTTAGGCTGTGGTAACCCGTATTGTGAATGGAAATGTCCAGTACATAACTACATTCCAAACTGGTTAAAACTGATTGCAGAAGGTCAGATTTTCCAAGCCGCTGAACTTTGCCACCAAACCAACACCTTGCCAGAAGTTTGTGGTCGTGTGTGCCCGCAAGACCGTTTGTGTGAAGGTGCTTGTACCTTAAATGATGGTTTTGGTGCAGTGACCATTGGTAATGCTGAAAAATATATCAATGATACTGCTTTCGCTTTGGGCTGGCGTCCAGACATGTCTGGCGTAAAGTGGACCAATAAAAAAGTTGCGATTATTGGTGCAGGCCCAGCGGGCTTAGGTTGTGCGGATATTTTGGCACGTGGTGGCGTAAAGCCAGTCGTATTTGATAAACGCCCTGAAATTGGTGGTTTGCTCACATTCGGTATTCCAGAATTTAAAATGGAAAAAGATGTGATGAAACGTCGTCGCGAAATCTTTACTGGTATGGGCATTGAGTTCCGCTTAAATACCGAGATTGGCGTGGACGTCACCATTGAACAATTGCTTGCTGAATACGATGCCGTGTTCATGGGCATGGGAACCTATACCTATATGAAAGGTGGTTTCCCGGGTGAAGACCTGAATGGTGTTTACGATGCATTGGACTTCCTGATTGCCAATGTCAACCGTTGCCAAGGCTGGGAAAAAGATCCAAGCGAATACATCAGTGTCGATGGCAAGAAAGTCATCGTATTGGGTGGTGGTGATACCGCGATGGACTGTAACCGTACTTCATTGCGTCAAGGTGCGCATGATGTAACCTGTGCTTACCGTCGTGACGAAAGCAACATGCCGGGTTCTGCGCGCGAAGTAAAAAATGCCTATGAAGAGGGTGTTAAATTCCTGTTCAACCGTCAGCCAATCGAGATTGTGGGTGAGAATGGCAAAGTGACAGGTGTTAAAGTGGTGACTACCCAAATGGGTGAGCCTGATAGCCGTGGTCGCCGTAGCCCTGAGCCTGTTCCTGGTTCAGAGGAAATCTTGCCAGCAGATGCGGTATTGCTTGCCTTCGGTTTCCGTCCTAGCCCAGCAGATTGGTTTGGTGGTGCAAATGTGAGCCTCGATGGTTCAGGCCGCGTTGTTGCTGCGGAACAACAAGAGTTCAAGTTCCAGACTTCGAATCCAAAAATCTTTGCGGGTGGTGATATGGTACGTGGTTCTGATCTGGTTGTGACTGCAATCTGGGAAGGCCGTCAAGCTGCTGAAGGTATTCTGGATTATCTTGGCGTTTAATCAACACAAGATAGATTCTATAGAAATAAAGCCTGCTCAATGCAGGCTTTATTTTTTCATCTTGTCATTTTGGTAGTTTTGGCAAATCTTCTAAGCTTTTTTGCCCTGTCCTAGATGTTTGTACAGCGCAATACTCGAAGACGGACTATAAAATGAACAAGGTAATCACGATGGCCCTTGCAAATGCGAATGTAGAAAAAAGCTATTTAAATCGCCCCAAAGCGTTGGGGATTACCGTGCGCCGTTTGCAATTTAATCCAGAAAAAATCAAACGCCATTATTTTGCCAACTCACCTGTCATGTCACATCTGCTGACTGCACTTTCTTCGACCTTCCCGATTGGCGAACAGTATTTTGTGAATAGTGTCCGTAATGTTCGTGACAAAGTCAAAGATCCACAATTACAGGCGCAAATTGCGGCCTTTATTGGGCAAGAAGCGATGCATTCCAAAGCGCATACCGAGTTTAATGATGCATGGCGTAGGGATGATTATAATTTAGACCGTTTTCAGGCATGGCTGGCGAAACGGGATGATTTGCTGCGTAATATTCATCCTAAATTACAGTTGGCTTTGACCTGTGCTTTTGAACATTTCACTGCAATGTTAGGTGGCTATATTCTGAAACATCCAGAAATTTTAAGTACGCTGGATGATGATGCCATGAAATTGTGGGTATGGCATGCCATTGAAGAAATTGAGCATCGTTCCGTGGCTTTTGATGTCTATCAGGAAGTCTATGGTGATGACCGTATCCGTCGTTTACTGATGCGTAGTGTGACCACAGGCTTTGCCAGCCTCACTTTTTATGCGACTTCACGGCTCATCTGGCAGGACAAATGGAAAAGCTTGCCAAAGCTGGGTGGCAATCTGTTTGGCACTTACTTATTGGCGAAAATGTTTATTCAATTGATTCCAGAGTATTTGTCCTACTATCAAGCCGATTTTCATCCTGCAAAACATGATTACACGCAATTGGTCAATTACTGGAAAGCGCGTATGGCGGATGAATATGGGATGGTGAGTTTTCAGGAGGGGACGGCCTCTCAACTGTATAGTTAATCGCCGCATTTAAAAATAAAGTTTGCTTAGCATGGCGTTACATCAATATCGTTGAGTAATGCCTTTTTTATTTAAACAGTTATAAATCAACTTTAATAAATGTTACACAGCCAGCAAAAAAATCACATTACAATGAACTATCGCAAAAATATAAAGAAAAACCTGAGGATAAATTTTTATGAAAGCAATTAAGCAAACAGCACTCGCAACCGTATTGGCAAGCACACTCCTGTTCACAGGTTGTGGTTATAACACTTTGCAAGTGAAAGATGAGGCGGTAAGTGCATCTTGGTCTGAAGTACAGAACCAGTATCAACGCCGTGCTGACCTTGTGCCGAATCTGGTCAATGTCGTGAAAGGTTATGCCAAACATGAAGAACAAGTGCTGACTGAGGTGACTCAGGCACGTTCTAATGTTGCAGGCTTGAAAGTCGATAAAGAAGTGCTGGAAGATCCTGCATTATTTGAGAAATATCAACAGGCACAAAGCCAATTGACGGGTGCATTGTCGCGTTTGATCGCCGTTTCAGAGAATTATCCTGATCTGAAAGCCAATGAGCAGTTCCGTGACCTGCAAGCTCAGTTAGAAGGCACTGAAAACCGTATTGCGGTTGCCCGTAACCGTTATATTACAACCGTTCAGGACTATAACGGCTATGTACGTCAATTCCCTCAAGCCTTGACAGCTAAAGTGATTGGCATGAAAACCAAAGAAAACTTCAAGGCGGAACAGTCTGCTCAACAAGCACCAACAGTTTCATTTAACTAAGTTCTGAAATTGTTTTTAAATGGTGGGGAGTGACCGTATGTTAGAGGCGTTACAGCAAAAATTAAAACAGCAGCTTTTGCCTGCCTTGTTACTCGTTTTTGCGACACTTTGTTTTCAACATACGGTCTGGGCCGAGGTTGCAACCGCAACGGATCAAAGTGATCTGGTGGTTGCAGGCAAAATTATTCAGGAACAGCAAAAGAATAAGCCCGCGCCTTCGAGTACATCGAATAATGAAACACCTGTATTGCCTAAAGTTGCTGATGATATGGCTGAAGGTGAATCCATACGTGGATTGCCGAGCTTAAATCAGCCCGTTATTGATCAGGCTAAGATATTGAGTGATGCTGAAATGCAGCAGCTCAATCAGAAAATCCTGAGTCTTTATCAGCAAGGGAAGGCCCAAGTCGGTGTGATTATCGTGCCGACCACGGGACAAGAAGCGATCTTTGATTTTGCGCTCCGTGCTGGAGAAAAATGGCAACTGGGTTCAGCCAAGCGTGATAATGGTTTGCTGATGGCGATTGCGGTAAATGACCGTAATATCCAGATCTTAACTGGTTATGGTCTGGAAGGTGTACTGCCAGATCTGGTGCTGAGCCGAATTATTCGAAATCAGATCACGCCTTATTTTAAGCAAGGGCAATACGCACAGGGGATTTCAGCAGGTCTAGATGAAATCACCCGTATTGTGAATTTAGACCCTGAGATTGCCCAACAAGCCGCTCAAGAGTTAAAAGACCGTCATGAGCAGGCCTTACATGCGCAACAAGCCAAAGACAATACCCTCACCATGGCTTTATTTATTCTGATTGCAGGTGTGGTCGGGTCGTTTATTGTCGGTAATCGTTTAAGTGCTTCAACAGCTGCCGTGGCAGCAACAGTCGCTGGCCTTGTGAATGGTGCTGGTCTGGTGATGAGCTTGTTACTTGGTGTCGGGATCTTCTTTTTATTGATTACTTCACTCGCGCAACTGATTTTCCAGATGTTCTTGTCAGGTGGCGGCCGCGGAGGCGGTGGTGGTGGAGGTTTTGGCGGCAGCGGCGGTGGCTATAGTGGCGGCGGTGGTAGCTTTGGCGGGGGAGGAGCATCAGGCTCATGGTAACCAAGACAGATACAACACAGATTATTACCCAGCCTAAACTGGATGATCATGTGCAACCAAGTTTGAAACGTTGGTTTAAGCATTTCCTCTATGTCTCCTCGGCGCATCGTTATTTTAGCAAGCAGGACCGAACCGAGATTGCTAAAGCGGTACAGCAGGCGGAAAAGGGCCATGTAGGAGAAATACAGATGGTGATCGAAGGACATATCCCATGTTCGCAAGCCTATCACCAAAATACCCGCTTACGGGCGCAGCAACTATTTGCTGAACTAGGTGTTTGGGATACTGAGCTGAATAGCGGCGTATTGCTGTATTTGAACTTGTGCGAACGTAAAGTTGAAATCGTGATTGATCGTGGCTTAAAGAATGCCACCCAAACTGAAATCTGGAACGGGATTTGCCAAAGTATTGTGTTATTGCTGGCTCAGAAGCAATATCTGCAAGCCGTGACCAATGGTGTTACTGAAATTGGACAGATTTTAGATCAGTATTATGTAAAGTCAGACCTGAATGATCAAAATGAACTGCCAAACGAACCGATTATTTTAAATTAAGTTCGGTTTTTAATTTCTCATCAAAAATCAGGCTTGTTATTTTAGAAAAAATAAATTATTGTGCAGACAATTCTGTATATATAAATTTCTAAATCGCAAGCTTTGCTACCAGCTTCCGATAAACGGCAAGAAAAAATAAAAAATAATTAAAATAAATTTTGTGTGATTTAGGTCGCTCAATTTAAATACAATTAGAAAATAGTCAAATTTGATATCTAAAAAAATGAATAATAAAGCAGTAAAGATGACGTTATTTGTCATTTTTTTTCTTAAAATGTCTAAATTGCTCTGCTTTTATCCAATATGAAAATTTTTTAAGTCCCTGTTTTTTTAGAGTAAAATTGGCTAAGCTAAGGACTGGCATAAAACATGCTAAATACTAAGTAGCTGAAAAAAGCTTATAAAAATATCCATTGGAGAAATGTTATGAAATCAATGCAAAAGGGTTTTACTCTTATCGAATTGATGATCGTTGTAGCGATCATTGGTATTTTGGCGGCAGTTGCAATTCCTGCTTATCAAGACTATACAGTGCGTGCGAAAGTATCAGAAGTGATTGCTGCGGGCGCTGCTGCTAAATCTGCTATTTCGGAAGGCTTTCAAACTAATGGTATGGTTGGCGTAAATTCAGCAGCTACAGCCGTTACTAAAGGTACAAGTGCTGCACCTGTAAGTAAATATTTAGAATCAATCACTGCGGCTACTGCTACAGGTATTCTTACACTTAAAACTACAGCTGATGATAGCTTACCAACTGATGCTCGTCAGAAAGTTGTTGTAATGAAACCTTATATTGACGTTTCTGGTACAGCTACTGCATTGGCGGATGGTTTAGAAGGTTCAGTACAGTGGGCATGTGCAACTTCAACTGATGCTCAAGCAACAGCACGTGGTATGGCTGGAAATGCGGGCGCTGATGCATTACCTGCTAAATTTGCTCCATCAGAATGCCGTTAATTTCTATTTAAGAAATTTTAAAAAAGAGTGCTGAGGCACTCTTTTTTTTACACATATAGTTTTAAAAGTTGTCATATTATGACTATATTGTAGTTATGTAATAAATTTAATTTTAATTAAGTTATTGATTATAATTGATAAAATTTATGGCATGGTTCTTGAATTAGAGAAGTAAATTATATTTAGGAAGTTGGGTCATGCATAAATCGTCACAAGGTTTTACCCTTATTGAACTGATGATTGTTGTGGCAATTATTGGGGTCTTGGCTGCTATTGCAATTCCAGCATATCAATACCATGCTGCGCGTGCAAAAGTCAGTGAAGCTTTGGTGATGGCGAGTGCTGCAAAAACAATGATCAGTGAATCCTTTCTTGTGGGTGGAGCTACTGTAATGGCGAGTACAGCAGCAAATTATAGTGCAAGGGCTGCTAGCGAAAAAAAGACGCGTTATGTCGATGATATAAAAATTAATAATGATGGTGTGATTACTGTGACATTAACGAGTAATACAGCAGTTGGTTTGCCAAATGATGTACTGGGAGAGACGGTAGTATTAACACCGAATATCGGTGGAACTAAATTAACAGCAACATCAAATGGAACAATAGATTGGGCCTGTGCGACTACGTCTGCTACGAATGCTACAGCAAAAGGCCTAGCTGCTGATTTGGGCACTTTACCTGCAAAATATGCACCTGCAGAATGTAGGTAGAAATATTAATGTTTGAGAATAGATAGGTAATTTTAGTGTCAAAACGCCTTAATTTTTTTCTAGGTCACTTAGTAATTTCTTTCTTTATTGCTTTAATTGTGGTTGGGATTGTATTTTTTATTTGGTATCCATCTCCATTGGCAAAAGCTGTTGGAGTGACGCATATCTTTTTAATGATGTTAGCGATTGACGTCATTATTGGGCCATTACTAGGGCTACTGGTTTATAAAGAAGGAAAGAAGTCTTTAAAAATGGACTTGAGTATCATTATTCTGATTCAGATCATTGCACTAGGTTATGGTGTTTATAGCATTGCTCAAGGGCGTCCAGCATGGTTGGCTTATAATGTAGATCGCTTTGAGCTTGTGCGTAATAACGAGATTCTTACCGAAAAGATAGCTCAAGCAAGTCCTCAATATCAACAACCTTCTTGGTTGAAACCTCAATTTGTCGGTGTTGAATTTGCCACAGATAAAAAAATCCGCAGTGATGAAATGTTTGCTGAGGTTCTGGGAGGAATTTCGATTGCTCAGAAGCCAGAACGCTATGTCCCATTAGATAAAGTGAAAAACCAGATTCACCAACGTGCTCAAAATTTGGATGTATTAAACCAATTTAACGATAACGCTTTGGTGGAAAAGACGTTATCTAACTATCCACAAGCAACTGCCTTTGTCCCTCTAAAAGCCAATGCAGTAGACATGACCGTTCTCATTAACAAAGAAAAGGGCGAAGTGGTTAAGATTGTCGACTTACGTCCGTGGAAGTAAATTGTAGTTTTTATCTAATATTCGATTTCTATCTCAAGGCTTAACGATATAATTCGCTAGGCCTTTTTTCATGTATGACCTATGCAATTTTTATGCTTTTTACTTGCCAGCATCTCGTTTAGTTTTGCCTGGCTATCCCCAATCCATACCTATCCCTGGGTGACTTTTTCCAGTGAACTGGCGAGCTTTGGCGGCGGCGTGGCGTTACTCGCTCTGCTGTTCAATAAAAATGTAAAAATCCCGCGTCCTCAAATCTTGATGTTGGGTATAGCTCTTATTCCGCTATGCCAGTGGGCTTTTGGCCTAATTACGGATTTCAGTACAGCATTCCTCAGCTCCGCTTATCTTTTTGTATTCTGGTTAATGATCATTGCAGGATACAACCTAAGCCTCCAAGCCGAGCAACGGGAACGCATCATGCTGGGCATAAGCTATCTATTGCTGAGTATTTCGTTCATCAGTGCGATCATGGCCATCGTACAGTGGTTAAATCTCGAAGCTTATATTGATGGAATTATACCGCTCAAAACCAGACGGCCTTATGCCAACTTTGGACAACCGAATAATCTGGCAACCTTTTTAATTATGGGCTTGATGGGTGGCTTATATTTATATGAGAAAAGAAGGCTGACCTTATGGTTATTAATCCCAGCCAGCTTGGTCACACTATTTGCAATCACGCTGACTCAATCAAGAACCTCTTGGGTAGTCTGTATTTTCCTGTTCTTTTACTGGATTTATAAGCAATACAAAAACTCACCTCGATTTAATTTTCCAAGATTATTGCTTTGGGTAGGGTTGTACTTTGTCATTGCGGGTTACTTATTGCCTGTTCTGACACAGCTTTTAAGCTCAAGTATCGATACGGGTGTAACTCAAACAGCGTCAATTGTGCAACGTGCAGGTTCAGGACATGAACGACTTGGTATGTGGGTACAGATCTTACATGCAATCGCTGACAAACCTTGGTTTGGCTATGGCTGGAGTCAAACCAGCATAGCGGTGGTCGAGAGCATTCAATTTAATACCGTACAAGTCTGGTATAACAGTGCACATAATGTGTTGCTCGATTTACTGGTCTGGAATGGCGTGCCTCTGGGGCTGTTGATTATTGGCTATATCTCATTATGGTTATTCTGGCTCAATAAAAATGCCAAGGATATCACCTCGATCATTGCGATTTTGATGGTCTGTGCCATCTTGATTCATGCGATGCTCGAGTTTCCACAACGCTATGCATATTTCTTGCTGCCAATGGGTTTCTTGCTAGGACTTATTCAGGCGCAGACTCCGAAGTTAAAAGGAGTGATGGTCAATAACAATGTCATTCGCGTTGTTGGCGTGTGCTCACTTATCGTGGTATTGCTAATTTGGCGTGATTATAAACTTTATCAGGACAATAGCCGTCTGGTCTTTAAAAACCAACAACCGACAGCAGAAGTTCTAGGAAGTTCTAAAATTTTAGTTTTGATGCAGTTCCAGCAACGTCTTGACTGGATTGCGTTAAAGCCACAGGTAGAGATGTCTGAGGTGGATTTAAGACTGCTTGGGGAAATGGTGAAGAATAAAGCCACGCCGTACAACTTGAAGAAGTATGCACAGTTGCTGGCTTACAATCAAAAGTTAGAAGAAGCAGAGCAACAGCTTGTTGTGTTGAGACAGCTGTATAAACAAAAGGTGAGTCTGGCAGACATCATCGAATTAAATAAAAAGGCGCAGGTCAAAAAGTCTTAAGTTAGGCTTTTTGCAATAAAAAAACCAAAGCAATGCTTTGGTTTTTTTATTTGGGGTATTTTTAAATCTGGCTTTGAATATAGTTTTCAATGCCCACATTTTCAACCAGATCAAGTTGTGTATCGAGCCAGTCCCAATATTCTTCTTCTTTCTCTAGAATTTCCTGAACTAAATCACGGGTGACATAATCTTGTTCTGCTTCAGCAAGTTCAACCGCTTGCTTGATTGCTTCGATATTTTCTTTCACTTTGCGAATATCGCAGTTTAGAACTTCTTCGGTGTGTTGACCGATGTAGAGTTTGCCTAAATGCTGTAGGTTCGGTAAACCTTCCAAAAATAAAATACGCTCGATGACTTTATCTGCGTGTTTCATTTGACGGATCGATTCTTTGTATTCGGCTGAACCTAACTGCTCAATACCCCAATCATTAAACATACGAGAGTGTAAGAAATATTGGTTAATGGCGGTTAAATGGTGGTAAAGCACCTGATTCAGTTGGTTGATAACTTCGCGATTGCCTTTCATTGCGTTTACTCCAAAAACACCAAGTGTTGATGCCCTAGTAGCTAAGGCAATTTATCTTATATTAATCAACAAATAATGTTCTGGCGAGTAATTTATAGAACGGCAAATGAAAATCACAATCATAAGTGGAGTATTTGAAACTCCGTAACATCATTATAGAAATATGATTTTCATAAAAAAACCGCTGGATGAGGAACTTAAAAGTTCTGCAAGAAGCGGTGGAGTCGTAAAAGATGCGGTAAATTAAGAGGTAATTTTTAAACGAAATCAGGCTGCGATGGAGATGCGTGCTGCAATTTCAGCAAGCTCATCACTAATAATTGCGCGTGCTTCAGGTGCACAACGACCACAACACGTGCCTATGTCGAGTAGGTCACGGATTTCACGATAGCTTTCAGCGCCGTTTGCAACAGCGTCTTTGATATCCTGATCTGTAATTCCACGACATAAACAGACATACATGGGAGTGATCCACAAATATAAATGCGATAATTGATATTATTGATAATTATTATCGTTTGTCAATGAATTTCATTCTAATGCAGACAATAAGCTTATTGGGAATTTGAATAAAAAAATACCGCTTTATCGGCGGTATTTTGAGTATTTTTTATCTTATTGATAACTATAAGTTAAAAATATCTTATGGAATGATCACAATCCCATCCATTTCGACCAATGCGCCTTTTGGCAGGCTGGCAACACCGAGTGCTGCACGTGCTGGGTAGGGTTGAGCAAAATATTCGCCCATAATCTGATTCACGAGTTGGAAGTGCGATAGATCAGTCAGAAAGATGTTGAGTTTGGCAATGTCTGCCAAGCTACCGCCAGCAGCGGTACATACTGCTTTCAGATTATCAAATACACGACGGATTTGAGCTTCAATTCCTTCTACAAGTTCCATACTGTACGGATCTAAGCCAATCTGGCCTGATAGATAGAGCGTGTTGCCAACAAGAATTGCCTGAGAATATGTTCCGATAGCAGCAGGGGCGTGTTCAGTATGAATAACTTGACGTGACATTAAGCTCTCCTAAGTCCTATGTTTCCTCTTAAACAATGCGACTTTAACACAAAAGCGCAGACACGAAAGGGCTGAATACTGTTTAGTCGCTGTTGTTTGAATTTATTCTTGAGTCTTTTATTGTGGTCGCATGTTTGTGATTTACGTTGCAGCCGTAACGTTGGCTTAATTCACTGTTTCGGCTTTAGTCACTTCAGGTTGCACAATTGGCATATTCAGGCGTTCGATACGAGGGAAACCGAAGTGCATACGTAAGTCACGAATGATTTGTGCAATCTGATTACGGTTGCTGACGACGATGTTGACATAGGTTTTATGGTCTTGAGATTGAACCATTTCAACACCTGTTTTGGCTTTACGGCATTGATAGATCAGATCGGAAATTTGTTCATCATTCATTTCCATATGAATGCATAGGTAGGCACTAAAGCGGACATCATCAATTTCTTCAGATTGCCAGTTGAGCGGCATAATATTTTCTGGATGTAGATGTTGTTCATGCAATAAATTACGACAACGTGAGCGATGCACGATTAAACCACGTCGTGATAAATGCCCTTGAATCGGATCGCCCAAAACAGGATTACAACAATGTGCGTATTTTACATCGACGCCTTCTGTACCCACGATAAGGCGGTCAGAAGTTTCCTGATGCTGTGAATAGTCTTGCGAAAATAAATGATTTGCCACCAGTTGAGGTAATAAATCACCCACCGCAATTTGTTCAAAAAGCGTATCTTTACTGCTGACATGACGCCATTCCAGAACATTGATCCAGTCGGTTGGTGAAAGATCATTGATTGAGCGCTGGAACAGTTTTAAGGCACGATTCAGTGCTTGCTGTCCGACTAGACGTTGTTCATCAATATCTTGTTCACGCAGCATGTTCTGTAAGGCACGACGGGCTTTTTGGGTGTTAATAAAGCTGAGCCAGTCCGGATTTGGTGTCGCAAGGACATCGGTAATGATCTCGACCACTTGTCCACTGTGCAACGGTGTCGATAAAGGACGGATTTCTCCATCTACTTTGGCGCCTACGGCATGGTTGCCTAAAAATAGGCTAGCTGAATAGGCAAAATCAACAACAGTTGCGCCTTGCGGTAATTCGTGTAATTGCCCGTGTGGGGTATAGACCCAGATTTTTTCTTGGTGTAAATAATCGAGTAAGTCGCTAAACGTCGTTTTCGCGCAACCACTATCGATCAATGTATTCAGATTCTGCATAGACGCTTGAATCGCAGAACGGCAGGCCTGTGGCGCATTTTCCCCAAGGACTACTCCGAAACGCGCAGCTTTACGCATCAGTTCGGTTTGAATGGTCAAGGAAAGCGTGGTTTTCTCACCTTTCAGCTTGATCATTAAGGACTGGTTGCCGCCAGGGAGTGGACGACGAATATGATCGCTATATTGTAAAACCTGAAAATTATCTTTGAGCGCATCGACTAAACGGTCACAGTCAGCGATGCTTTGTAAAATAATTTCAAAGGCATGGCTATGGCTGAGTTCATTCAGGTCGATTTCATTTTTAACAAAGTGGCGGAGTAATTCGATATTGTTATTTTTCTTTTTAATACGACCTTTTAAGTCATGGTTTTTTAACAGGTCAGTCAGTTTCTGTTCCCAGATCGCCTGATATTCACAACGTTTTGGTTTGGTTTCTAATAATGCGGTTTGCACATCATTAAACATATCCAGATCAAGATTTTGATAGCAGAGATGTTCAAGGTTGTCTGCCATTTCATTCATACCGACCAGACGTGCCATCGGTACAAAAATATCAAAAGTTTCCTGCGCAATACGCGCGCGTTTATCGGGACGGAGCGCGCCCAAGGTGGTCATATTATGATAGCGGTCTGCCAGTTTAATAATAATGACACGCGGATCTTGTAGCGTTGCTTGCAGAATTTTTCGGAATGATGCGGCTTTGTTATATTCTTTATCGCTGGAATGGCTAAGTTTGGTGACACCATCGACCAGCTCGGCAACCACCAGACCATATTTTTGCCCGATTTCATCTTTGGTAAATTCAGTATCTTCAATTACGTCATGCAGTAAAGCTGCCATGAGTGTATCCGCATCCAGACGCATATGCGCGAGGATACAACTGACTGCAATCGGGTGTAATACATAGGGTTCACCGCTTTTACGGGTAATACCGCTATGGGCTAAATCAGCAAAATCGCAGGCAGCAAGCACACGTTGAACGTCGCTATCCTTGAGATAGGCTTCAATGATGACTTTGAGCTGTTGCTTGGCTTGGCTGACTTCTTCGCCTGGCATATAACACCTTTTTAACATGAATTCAGTAATGAATAAGCTTATCTTCTAATGAAAAGCAAATTGCAAAGCTTGTCAATTTGTTCATTATAAAAACTCGTAAATTTTTTCAATGAAGTATATTGTTTTTACCAATATAACGCTGAATTTTACAACAAACAAAAAAGCCCAGTGTCTTCACAATGGGCTTTTCAGCAAAGCAAATTCGATTTAGAAAGTGAAACCTTCTAAGTTTAATGAATTTGTTGACAATACCATATCAAGATTTGATGTTTGGTAGTCTTGGTCGCGTTGTTTTAAAATTTCTTTAGTGACATGACCCACTGCGATCTCGCGTAATGCAACCACTGTTGGTTTGTCATTATCCCACTCTACAGTTGGTTCCATACCTTGACGTGCCAATTGACGTGCACGTTTACTCGCTACCAGTACCAACTCGAAGCGGTTATCTACATGGTCTAAACAATCTTCAACGGTTACACGTGCCATAAGTTGTCTCGTCTGAACATCACATTTGAAAGACTGAGTAGTATAAAAGGCTTTTATACAAGACTCAAGTTATTCGCGATTAAGGGTGATCAAGTTTTCAATTAATTGCTGGTGGCGGTTGCTTTGTTGCAAGGTCACCAAACGGTTTGCTGTAATAATGGCTTCTAGGTCATGCACTGCCTTGTTGAAATCATCATTGATAATGACATAGTCAAAACTGGCAAAATGACGCATATCTTCCACGGCACAACTCAAGCGATGCTCGATCACGTCGACAGAATCTGTACCGCGATTCGATAGGCGCTGTCTTAAGTCATACTGGGTTGGAGGGAGAATAAAGATCTGTTTTGATTCAGGAAAAAGTCGACGAACCTGTTCAGCACCTTGCCAGTCAATTTCAAGTAAAACATCGTGACCTTGCTGGAGTTGTTCTTTTACTTTGGCTTGCGAAGTACCGTAATAGTTTCCAAATACTTCTGCGTATTCGATGAAACCACCTTCATCGACTTGTGCTAAAAAACTTTCTTTACTGGTAAAATGATAGTGAACACCATCAAGTTCACCAGGACGCTGACCGCGTGTAGTATGTGAGACAGAAACGTGTAGGTTGCTGACTCGATCGAGTAGGGCTTTGACCAAAGATGTTTTGCCCGTTCCTGAGGCTGCAGAAACGACAAACAAGAGACCCGACATGATATTTTTCCTGAATATGATAAAATATCTTGGCTATTGTAGTGTAGCGTGCCATTAAACGAAATAGTTTGGCGTAAAAATTCAGTTGATCAGAGAGGTTGTTATGGAAATCGTGTTGGCCAATCCACGAGGCTTTTGTGCTGGTGTTGACCGTGCTATAGCAATCGTCAATCGGGCATTGGAATGTTTTAATCCGCCAATTTATGTCCGTCATGAAGTGGTACACAACAAATTTGTAGTCGATGACTTACGTCAGCGTGGCGCCGTTTTTGTTGATGAGCTAGATCAGGTTCCTGATGATTCTATTGTGATTTTTAGTGCGCATGGTGTATCTAAAGCGGTACAGCAAGAAGCTGATCGCCGTGGTTTAAAAGTATTTGATGCAACCTGTCCGTTGGTCACCAAAGTGCATATCGAAGTGACTAAATATGCACGTGAAGGAACTGAAGCGATTCTGATTGGGCATGAAGGCCATCCAGAAGTTGAAGGCACAATGGGCCAGTATGATAAAACCAAAGGTGGCGCAATCTATCTAGTCGAAGACGAAGAAGATGTTGAAGCTTTAACGGTTAATCATCCAGATAAAGTGGCTTTTGTTACTCAAACCACGCTTTCAATTGATGATACGGCGAAAGTGATTGATGCGTTACGGGCGAAATTTCCACAAATTCAAGGCCCGCGTAAAGATGATATTTGCTACGCCACGCAAAACCGTCAGGATGCAGTACGTGATCTTGCTGAGCAGTGTGATGTGGTGTTAGTGGTCGGTTCGCCAAACTCCTCCAACTCAAACCGTTTACGCGAATTGGCTGAGCGTATGGGTAAATCTGCTTATCTGGTCGATAATGCAGATCAACTGCAAAAAGACTGGTTTAAATCGGATAGTAAAATTGGTGTGACTGCGGGTGCATCTGCACCTGAAATTTTAATTAAACAAGTGATCCAACGTTTACAAGATTGGGGTGCAACACCACCAAAAGAGTTACAAGGACGTGAGGAAAATATCACTTTTAGTCTACCAAAAGAGTTGCGTATACAGGTGATACAAGCCTAATTTTATTAGAAAAATGTGAACTGGAAACGGATGGAGGACACTCCATCCGTTTTTTTTGCTGCTTATCTGCTTTGTATTGGTTCTGTAAAAATAAAAATTAAGATAGAGTAGTGAATTTTTAAAAATTAGGTGCTGGGGAAATGGGGAAAACTCGGGGATTCACCTTAATTGAATTGATGGTGACAATTGCGGTGTTGGCTGTGATTGCGATGATGGCTGTGCCGGTATTTAACAATATGATGCTGGCCCAGAACTTTAATAAAAGTACACAAGAATTAATCCTGACTTTAAATCAAGCAAGAGCAAAAGCTGTACAGGAAAGAAGAGAAGTAGAGGTTTCCTTAAAATCAGATTCTACATCTACACCAAGTGCAAATACGGATTCTCAATTCAATTGGATGCCAGTGGGTAAAGCAGTTTTAAAGTCTGGTTCTAACACTTCTGTTTACTTTAATTTGACGGGTGGGGTTTGTGCTTTAGATGGTAGTACACCTGCAAAATGCATTCCTGTAAATAGCGATACAAGTATTGAAATCTGCAATAAAAGTTCTGGTGACAAGTCAAAAACTGTCAGTGTTTCACGTATGGGAACCATTCAGCAAACAACAGATGGGGCATGTTAATGAAACGCTTAAATCATCAACGTGGTGTTGGTCTTGTTGAAATTTTGGTTGCGCTATTAGTACTTGCCATTGGGGTATTAGGTTTTGTGACATTGCAGTATCGCTCATTAGAGGCAAGTGCTGAAAGTACTTCTCGTGTACAGGCCATAACGCTTGCTCGGGATTTAGCTGAGCGGATTCGGGTCAATCGCAATTCATTTAGTGTATATCAGGAAGAACTGTCTGATTCTAAGAAACAGAAAACATCAGCAAAAGAATGCATTGGTACAACAGTATGTACAGATAAAGAGTTAGCTGATTTTGATATCGCACAGGTTGCCACAAGAGCTGCTTCTTTAGGTATGACCATGAATATTATGGACTGTCAAAATACCAGTAATCGTCAATGTATTTATGTTGCTTGGGGGGATTCAAGTGCAACGGATGGGACAGGAGTAGGAGATTGTACGAATGGGAATGCTTATAACCCAGTCTCAACCTGTGTGATTATGGAGACCTATTAAAATGATAAAACAAGCAGGTTTCACATTAATTGAATTAATGCTCTCTTTAACGCTAGGTTTGATTATTACGGCTGCTGCGGTCCTGTTATTTTTAGCAGGTCAAAAAAGTTTATCGATGCAACAGGGGGTAGCCGATATACAGGATAATGCCAATTTCGGTTTGAACTATTTAACCCAAGATATTCGGTTGGCGAATCTAAATAATTTTAAAGCAGTGATTAATGATCAGACGGCTTATGGAGGAATCGTTCTAACCTCTTCAACAAATGCCCAGAAGGATGCGCAAGGTACGGCATTAAGTAATATCTTTCATCAGGTTGAAGGAAGTAATGTCGCAGCTAAATTTCTGTCTGCAAGTGGTATAGCTCCCTCGAATGTACAGATTAAAGGTACTGATGTTTTAAGTGATCAATTGGTGATTCAATATGTGCCGCAGTATGTTCTGAATCCAGCAGGGACAATCTGGAATGGGGGATACGATTGTGAGGGGAATGCCCTAAATTTTCCTGTGACCCAACCAGCTAAAGGTGGTGAATTTGGACAGCAAGTTATCGTTCAACGCTATTTCCTAAGAGTCGACAATAATAAGAATGGGAATGAGCCAAATCAGTCTCTAGCTTTAGCTTGTGATGCTGGACATTATCCAGTTGAGGCCGCAAAACCAGTCAACCCTACAGATCCATTACCAGCTATGGCTATTACGGGATATGGTGGTGCAGGTGAAATCATTATGAAACGGGTTGATCATTTTAGGGTCCTACTCAACATTCAAGATGATAGTGTGACAGCACCCGCAGCTAGCCGACGCTATATTACCTTCAATGATTATATGACTTTAGCTTCTCCACGTCCTCGCATTGTAGCGGTACAAATCGGTATATTGGCGCGCTCGGCTCAAGCTGTTAATAAAGAGAATAGTATTAATGATGACCAGACTTTTAGGGTATTAGATCAAGAGGTCACAGTTAAAAAAACAAAAGCAGATAGTCCTAAATACATAAGACAGGTCGTAGCGCAAACAATTGCTTTACGTAACGTTATTGGGGAGCGTGGACTATGAGGCAGAATCAAACTGGCGCAACCTTAATTGTTGTGTTGATCTTTTTATTAGCCATTACCGTGATAGGAACACTTGCGATTCGCCAAAGTATGGTGGGGCTGAATATTGCAACCAATAGTCAGGTGTCGCAATTGGTCATGCAGAACTCCGATGCATCTTTTTTTAATATCGAAGAGGCAGATCAACTGATTCAAAGCTTAGGTGCCAATGGGATGTTTGGTTATATCAGCGGTGCAAGTGATAAGAATAAGGAACTTGTATTTTGTTTTCGTGGCGATCAGACCAGTTTCTTTGATTTGAATCGTGCAAGTTTGATGATTTGGGAAGATGGAGCAAAGAAACCTACAAACAACAGTTTGGGATCAGATGGTTATTGTGATGCGGTTGATACGAGTGGGAACTGGTTCACCAGCGGCCGTAAAACAGTCATGACCCAAGTTGCAGTAAAGTTTTCAACCGTAACTCAGAATGATCCTTTCTACGGTCGTCCACGAGGGCACGATCCCAAAACAGGACAAATTGAGGAAGCAAAACTAGTCAAAGTTTTTGCTGTTTCGCTTATGCCAAGTTTAACCAATGTTGATCGTTCAGAGCTTAATACATGCTTACAGTCGCATATGAGTGAAGTCACTATTCCAGATGGAACCACTGCACCTGTAATTGATGAAAATGCAGTAGCGGTAAAAGATAATCCTTTGAAAAACGTTACGGAATGTCTAACCAGTTTAAATGTGCCTTTCACAACGCAAGTGAGTGAATACAACATTACTCAGAATTTCTCTTAAATGGGGGGTAAATATAGATGAATAAAAATATGAAACAGAATCGTAAAACCACATTTTATCGTCAAAAATTACTCGCCATGAGTATTGCAGGGTTGTTTACGGGAGTGGTGAGCACCAGTGTTACTCAAGCCAGCGATATTGATATTTATCAGGAAGCTAAGTCGGGTGAGATTTCCTTGATGTTCATGCTGGATATTTCGGGCAGTATGAGCCGATATAATGGTAATACTAGTGGCTATGGATGTGATTTGCCGAGTGGGGTTTCGGATCGAGGTCGTAGTCAGGCAACAGAGCAACCGATTTCTGGTGGTCCTAAATATGTGAGATCTTGGTGCTTGGGAAGTAATGGCACAAAATATTATGATCGGATCACGCGCCTAAAAGATGGAATGATGGATTTGCTTTATGGAAATAGTGCAAAGGGTATTATTCGTATTACTGATGATAAAGTATTAGGTTTATCTACACTTGGAGCAGTGGACAGCAATAAAAACTATCAAAACTCAGGTGCTGTATTAGTCCCTGCTAGAAAGTTAGGTGCGATGGTTGGTACGAAAACTCAAAGACAGGTATTGATTGATACTATTGCTGGGTTTGATACGTGGACCAATACACCTACAGCCCGTTCTTATGCTGAAACCGTTGCCTACCTAATGGGGAAAACGACTGAGGCTCGACAAAGAACTGTTTCTGATATGCCGTATTATCGTTATTACGAGCAAAAGTCTTTGTTTAGTTGGAATGCTAAAGTTGAGGTGTGTACAGCTTGGAATGCAAGTTATTCTGCATGTAATTCTTGGAGTAGTACATCAAGCAATTTACCTTCAGGAGACTCAATTAATAGTTATAGTTGTACAATTAGTGGAAAGACAAGTAGTAGCTATCGAAGTCAAACCTGTTATGACTATACAGGCGTAATAAATATTGCAAACAGTAACTCAGGCTTTTCTTATTCTGCAAGCGATACAAAAAATACTGATAAAACCTTATACCAAATGCCTGCTTCACTCACACAAACAGATGACATAAAAAAATGTAGTGGGCAAGGTGTATATGTTTTAACTGATGGTGAACCTTCTCAGGATTCTGATTCTTTACCTCTTATGCAAGGCGCATTAGGTCTAAATGGCCAAAATTTTACTTGCGATAATACAAGTTACGATTGTCTAAATAAACTTTCTGCTGCTTTACTAGATCCAGCTAAAAATCCAGTAGGATTAAAGTTTAAAACAGCAGTTGTTGGGTTTGGTAGTGACTTTAACGGTATTCCCTCTTACGACAAGGCAAAAACCCAGCAACAAAATATTGATGCTCTTGGAACGATTAATACCAATGTAAAGAGAGCAGCACAATGGGGTATTCTTGGAGAAGGTGGCTGGTATTCTGGTAATAGTTCTCAAGACGTTGTCGATAGTGTAAATGCATTCTTGGGCGAGCTCGGCACAGATATTCCTGCTGTAACGACGGGATCCCCAACCGTTCCTAAAGATAGCTTGAACCCAGCTGTGCTACAAAAACAGGCTTATTTTCCTCAATTCCAGCCTACACCTGATAAGCCGTATCAACTTTGGGCAGGAAACCTGAAAAAGTACAATGTTATTAATGGAATTTTAAGAGATAAAAGCGGTAATAAAATTACGGATACTACAGGACGAATCGTTGATAACTACGATCTATGGTCTAAGACAGTCAGCTCTGAACAAGCAATTAAAGATGCGGATGAAAATACCCCAGGAAGTACCAAGTTTGCACTCAGAGGAGGAGCTTGGTCACAACTTAAATTAAAAATCACCGCAGGCGAAACAACCGAAAACCGTAAATTATTAACCAATCGTATTGCAAGTGGGACGGGTACTGCGGCTACATTCATTACAGGTTCAAGTCTACGACGTGTGACGAGTGCTGATTTAACTGACGCAACTTATCGAAATGATGCAAATCGTGGTTATCTGATGTTGCTTTTAGGCTATGGGGTTGATGCGGCAAATCCGAATACAATTACGACCACTTCACTTAGCGCTGCACCTGAGTTACGCCAGATTGGTGCAGTCATGCATTCATCTCCTCTATTGGTAACCAACAAAGGGAAGGTAACGTATACGAAGGGTGTCATAGGTTCTGAGAATCGTGAGGATTATGTGCTGTTTGGTACGACACAAGGCTTATTACATGTTGTGGATGCTAAAACGGGTGAAGAGAAGTTCTCCTTTGTTCCTAATGAAATGATTGAGAAACAAAAACAAGCTTTCCAAAAATATGATACGACAACTGGTGGTATGGCAAATCTTTATTATGGAATTGATGGACCTTGGACTGCTTATACCGAGTATGTGATAGATGGTTCGGGTAACTTAACCGTCGGTTCTGGTAAAGGAATTAATCAGAAAGGTAAACAAATTGTTTATGGTGGCTTACGTATGGGGGGGCGAAGCTATTATGCTTTAGATCTGCAAAATATAAATGACCCTAAATTGAAGTTTCATATTTCGCCAGACGATAAAAAAGTTTATAGCAGTGATGGAACTGCGACTACTTATAACGAACTGGATGATATGGGAGAGAGTTGGTCAAAGCCAGCAATCGCATGGGTTAAATGGAATAACCAACGTAAGCGTGTAATGTTTGTGGGTGGTGGTTATGATGCTGGTGGGGTGAAGGGTGATGGCTTGGATGCAAGCGGTAACCGAATAGTTAATGGTGGATATGAAAGTGATACCTATGAACAAGCCAATAAAAAAGGTGGCGGTGTTTATATGTTTGATGCCGATAACGGAAAACTACTCTGGTGGGCAGGAGCAAATACTACAGCAGCATCTACAGGTGTAACCAAAGTTCCAGTTTCTGAGATGAAATATAGTGTGGTCAGTGAAATTCGCACTGAAGACCGTGATGGGGATGGCTTGGCCGATCATTTATATTTTGGTGATTTAGGTGGGCAATTATTCCGCATCGATTTAGACAATAAAGCCAGTACAGCCTCAAGTTTTGCTAAGACACCTCGCTTATTGTTGAATTTACACAAAGCTTCAGGAACTACGGGTACAAGCCCTCGTTTCTATGAGATGCCAGCTTTTTCGATTTATGATTATGCGGGAAGTACTTTTGCAGTCGTTTCAATTGGTAGTGGTAACAGAAGTACGCCGTTGAAGGATTATACTGTTGGCACTTCCGGCTATGATTATGATGCTGTCTATAATATTTATGATAAAGATGTAGCTGCCCGTGGTTTATATAATTCTGGTTATAGCTATTCAACTACTACAGTGACATTAGCAGACTTAGGCGATGGAAATTTAGGGGAGGTCAAAGCAAGTAATCGAAATGACAATACGACACTTGTTGCACCTTATACCAAGAAGGGATGGTTTTACCGTTTCCAATCTAACAAACTACAGAGTGCCAAAGTTTTTGCCACACCAATTGCTTTAAATAATCGTCTATTTGTCTCGACATTTGATGGAAGTAAACCCGGTTTATCTGGGGACTGTGGTGCTGGTGTCAAAGGCGAAAGCTTCCTAAATCAGTTCTGTATGCCATATGGCCAATGTGATAAGACGGTTGTATCCGGTTCAGGTATTGCGTGTAGTACTGGTGATGGCTGTTCATTAGGGGCAGGAATCCAATACACTGCCATTGTGGATGATGCTAAGGACTGTGATCCGACCCTAGGAGAGTGTGGTGGCGGAGGTGGTAATGGTGGACCTGGGCCAGGAGATGGGAAAAACAATAAAAATTACTGTGTTTCAACAGGGAACCGTGGGGCGATGACGAATAATGGTGTTATCTCTTCTGGCAGTAGTGAAATGTGTTTAATCCCTCAACGCTGGTATGAACGTTCAAGATAGGAATGAGTCATGTTAAATAAGAGATTCACTCCTTCTAAGGGTTTTACTCTAGTTGAACTGATGATTGTTGTGGTTATTGTCGCTATTTTGGCGGCAATAGCGATACCGAGTTACCAGTTATATGCCCGCCGAGCTCAGGCCTCTCAAGCTCAGCAAGAAATACAGCGGCTGGCAACAGAGCTGGAAAAGCATAAAAGCCGTAATTTTAATTATATTAACTTTTCGATAGTGCCCAATGCATCTCCAGCTACGAATCAGGTGGTTTTACCTGCAGGTGCAACAGGTGCAGCAATCAAATATACAATCACTGTGCAAGATGGCGATGATCCGACAAAAACACTCTTTGCGAATGGCGTTAATGGGCAAAGCTGGACCATTCGGGCACAAGCTGCTGATGCAAAAAATTGGAGTTTTGTTCTGAACAGTAATGGTCTACGCTGTAAAAGACAGGATAAAACTATTGCGTTAGATTGCTCAGGATCTGGAGTTGAGTCAACATGGTAAAGCAAAACAGAGGTTTTACATTAATTGAGTTGATGATAGTCGTGGCCATTATCGGGATTTTAGCTGCGATTGCTTACCCTTCATATCAAGAATATGTTCGGAGAACCAAACGTGTTGATGCACAGGCAGATATGATTGAGCTTGCCGGACGTTTGCAACGCTACAGAATCGCGAATTTTACATTTTTAAAATCCGATGGTACCACACCGATCGCAATTGCTGATGTTGGGCATACGGGTACACTGCCAGAATCAGGTGGCGCAGCGTTATATACCTTGGCTTTATCCAATGTTACTGCTGGCACATGGACATTGACCGCAACCCCAACGGGAGCGCAAATAGGGGATGGTCACATCGTTTTAAACCATCGAGGAGAGCGCTGCTGGACCAAAGGTTCTGATAAAAATAGTGGTACCGCCTGTGTTCCATCCGCAACTACTAACTGGGACGGTCGCTAACTTTTTATAACGATGATTGGCAAACTAGAGAAAGCAAACCCAAAGAGGTTTGCTTTTTTTATGAATAATTTTTGATGTTATTTAACATTATTGACAATAATAACAAGTGAATGTGATCAAATTATCACTTATCTGCTGTTCTATACCTTTTATCCCCTAATGGTAGCTTTTCGTGTATTTTAGGTTGAGATTGATAACTAAACATGAAAACAATCACGAAAAATAGTGCTTCTCTCATTTATATAATGAATTGATTTTACTTACTTAAAATACTTGAGAGCGCTGTTACAACAAAAAGATTTGTGCATATGGAGGACTATATGCAACAAGCCCATTACGACGCGGAGCATCGCGCTTTATCTTGTGCACAGGCCAAACCTTGCTCGGGATTTACGATGGTTGAACTGATCATTACCATCGCTATTTTAGCAATTATCGCTTTAATGGCTGCACCTTCATTCGCCTCCATGTATAACCGCCAAAAGTTAGAGTCCTCTGTACGTGAACTGACGATGAAGGTTTCTGAAGCAAGAAGCCAAGCAGTTCTACTCCGTCAAAGCACTGGTATATGTCTAGCATCTTTATCAATCGATGATTGTGCAACTGCAATTTCGATTCCCAAAACTGAAACACAACGAATTTTTATTGCCCGTTTAGAAAATGGCGTGTCTCAAACAAATGCCTCAGCCACAAGTCTCAGTTTTAGAACCAATGGCAGCATTGCTGCACAAAAAGACTTTATGTTAGAGCGACAAGGTCTTTCTTATTGTGTTCGGGTCGGTGTCATTGGGGATACCATTATCACGGAAGGAGCCTGCCCATGAATATAAAACAACAAGGGGTTGGACTGGTTGAAGTCTTGGTCGCGCTGGTTTTATTAGCGATCAGCGTATTGGGTTTTGCTGCTTTGCAGTTACGGGCGGTGGATTCCAGTCTGGAAGCCAATAAGCAGGTGATAGCACTCACCATTGCACGCGATCTGGCAGAGAAAATGCGTGCAAATCCACAGGCGACCCGAGCAGGGAAATATAAGGTTGCAGCAGTAGAGGTGCCAAAAATAGCAGTATCAAATGTAGCGGATAAACCTGAAAAGATCGCGCTACAAGATTTACAAAATGCTGCGCTACAAGCCAAAGATAGTGGAATGAATCTCGCTGTGGATCAATGTCCAACTGGAAATAACCGACAATGTATTTATGTCGCCTGGGACGAGACCAATCTGGCAGGAAATACTGGAATTGCTTCATGCATAAAAGATGGGGCTTACGTTTCAGGATCACATTGTCTATTTCTGGAGGCTTATTAAAATGGGAAGAAGCCTTGCAGATTTTAAGCCATATACCAACAGTCAATCAGGCTTTACATTGATTGAGCTAATGATTTCACTGACTTTAGGTTTGTTGATTGTCGCTGCGGCAATTCAACTGTTTATTACTGGGATTACCAGCTATAAATTACAAAAAGCCATGGCACATATTCAGGACAATGCCAGTTTGGGCTTGAATTTTATTGTTGATGATATTCGTAAAGCCAATCTGAGTTCGCCTGTACCCGCCGTTAATGACCAGATTGGTTATGCGGGAATTTTGCTGACCTCAAACAATGTTGGTGAAAAGATTGATCTGAATTGTGCAGATTGCTTTGCCAATAATCAGCTCACCAGTTTTGGTAATGCCAATGTGACGGGCCTAACCAATGATCAATTACTCATCCGTTATCAAGCGCCACAAGGTGGGTTGGACTGCTCAGGCAAGGATGTGAGTAGCGGAACATTTGTGGTACAGCGCTACTATGTTGATTCTACTGTAAAAGATTCACGTAAATCTTTACGCTGCCAAGCTGCGCAATATAGTCAAACCTCATTGGATGCCAAGACATCGACTGATCGTTTAAAACTTGCTTGGGAAGATAGTCAGGTCATTTTACCTAATGTTGATTTCTTTCAGGTGCGTTTGGGGTATATGGATGGCGACCTCAATAGTGCAAATAGTACCTTGGCCTATGCGGATATTAAAAACTATATGGCCTTAAAGGCAACGTCAAAAAATATTGATGGAGTCACACAGGCTGTTCGGCCACATGTCCATGCCATTCAATTGGGAGTGCTAGTTCGTTCTGATGATAGAACGGGTAATCAGTCGATCATAAAAGAACGGAACAAAGAGCCATTTCAGGTCTTGGGGACCTCGGTGAAACTTACACCGACTTATCAGGATAATTATTTACGTCAGGTCGTGAATCAAACGATCTCTTTACGAAACGCAATGGGTTGGGTTTCGGAAGGTTGTGATAGCAGTAAGACTACAACCTGTACAAATGGGGGGGCTGGAACATGATTCAGGCTCAACGTGGTGCGACACTCATCGTTGTACTCATGATTTTATTAATGATTACGATTATTGGGACGCTAGCGATACGTCAAAGTGTGAGTTCATTAAAGCTGGTGAGTAATCATCAGATCCAGACTCTGCTGGCCCAAAATGCGGACGCAGCATTGATGTATTTTCAAGATCCCAACACTCAACAAAATTTAGCCTCTGCAAATGGCATTGTGGGATTCTTTAAAAACGAAAATAACAAAGATGCAGAACTCGTATTTTGTTTTTCAGGAACGGATCCATTTGCATTAAGTAAAGCGGGTTATCGGCTAAATAGTCAGTCTTTTAATATTAATAGTTCTGGTGCAGGTGCATGTACAGAGGCTTCAGCAAAAACTTCAAGTGGCCGTAAACAGGTTGTGACTCAGGTTTATATCAAAAGAGCCTTAACACCAACGTCACCTTTTGCAGACCTATCTCGTGGTACAGAGGTAACAGGGGCAAAAACTGAAAACAATATTCGCTTGCGTGTCTATGTTGTATCGGTAATGCAGGGATTATTAACGGCCGATGCTTTATTTAAAGCCGACAATGATCCTGACAAAGGTTGCCTGACGAAAAGCATAGACAATAATGGCGTCAATGCTGTTGCCGCCTGCCTAAAACAAAATACAGAAAAGCCAATATATAACATACAAGTCGCAGAATATCGTTTCTTGTCTGACTTTGAACCTACAGGTTCATAAGGGAGAAATGCCATGAATAATAAGAAGATGAAGAAACTCAACAGGTGTGAAGAACAACAAAAGAACAAAGTTAAAGGCCTGCTGTTGGGTTGTACGGTATTGTCTAGCCTTTTAATCCTGTCATCGGTGACATCGGCCAGTGATATTGAAATTTATCAACCTGCAGCGGGCAATAAAAAACGATTAATGTTGATGGTAGATCAGTCTCGTAGTATGGGGGGAGCTGGTCTTTTGGATCTGGTGAAAGATTATCCACTGTGTGTAGATCAAGGTGTTACGGATGTACTGGGCAAAAACGGATTAAATCTCGGTATAAAAATTGCGGGTCAGACTGATCTAATTAATGTCACAAAAGAAGCAACTGATCTTATTAATCAAGCAATTTTGAAAGGCGTGCTCGGCAATGGACAAGGGCAGGGAATTTTAGATTCTATTGCTGAAATCAAAACTGAACAGCCGAATACAACTTATCCATTCCCGCGCCAATCCTGTACGGTCGTAACTACAGATGCAACCGTCAAGCTGTTAGATAATTTATTGAATGGTCTATTAGGGGTAAAAACAGGTTTATCGGCAGAACAGTATATTCGTGAAACCTGCGATCCGTTGATTGATATTAGTTTACTCAAATCCATTACCAATTCATCTACTGTGGGAATCTATCGTTGCTATGATAAAAACTCCCGCGTCCGTATGGCGCTGACTGATGTGTTAAAAGGTAAGAAGGGTGAGGCGGGTCTGCCAGATATGGAGCGGATACCTGATAGCACTATGGTCGGGTTATCAATTTCACCTTATAACCATATTGCGAATGATCGTGCTGGGGCAATTGTATTTGAGCCTAAATTGCTGAGTGATGTCTATACCTATAACGGAAAAACACAGAGTCATCGTCAACATATCATTGATTATATTGCTAGCGCCAATATGGACTCAAAAGGTGAGTTTAATTTACAAAGTTTATTGGCTATTGTTCCTAAGCTGGTGGGTGGTTTGCTGAATGATGTAGTTGCGACATTAGGAAAAATTTTAAGTAATCCATTTGATGCAGTAGGTGAGCTCTTAAATTTAGAAAATACGAACAATGCATTAAAAGATGTTTTGAATATGCTGGGGTTAGGTGGGAACAACCCAATGGCAAGTACTTATGCAGAAACAGGAGCTTATTTACTTGGCAATACCACCAAAGGGACTGGAGCAAGACAATATGGAAAACGTAATTATCTTCTTAAATTAGGAGGTTTGGGAATTCCAACAAGTTATAAGTGTACTGGATGGGAGGCAGATGGTACAACGTGTGCAAGTGGACAATGGGAACTTGTTGGGCTTTTAGGTCTAGGTAATCTAGATACGAATGGTTATAAATCTGTTGATGCGAATTTGCTCAATGTGTTGGGGATATTAAGTGTAGGATCACAAGAAATATTTTATGAATATCGCTCAGATGTTAGTGCGAAATATAGCGGTTTTACTGATAGCCAAAAGAATAACAGTACAATTAATCCATTGATTAAAAGTAATGGTAATTTTTATCAAGCACCTTCAACTGCTCCACAATGTGATGCAAATGGCTTAATGGTCATTGCTGGCGGTGTACCGACAATAGCTCCAACTTTAACTGACTCTTTATTACAACCTAAAGGCAGCCAATCCGAAGCGACTAAGGTCGCAATGGAACGTTTAATGGCGCGTTCTTTGGATAACTCTCAGAGTTTAAATGTTCAATATAAAGATGGACGTTTGAATGATAGTTGGAGCTTTAGATGTAATTCAACAGATTTGAAGTCGACCACCCTAGGTAATAATAAGAACTCAAATGACAATACTGACTTTGCGACATGGCAGTGTATCGGCGCCTATGCACGTGATATTCGCGCACTAAAAACGAATCCAATTAAGACGGCCGTGATTGGACTTGATCGCTCTTTCTTGCAACTTCCTGACTATATCGCTGGGCAAGAAAATAGCACTGATACTAAAGGTTTGACCCAGATTTCAAGTACCAATGTTGCACAGGATCAGTTGTTAACGGGTATTGTGCCAAAAGCAGTAAGGGATCTGCTTGGCGTAACGGGTTCTCTATTAGATGGTTTATTACCGAATAGTCTGATTGGTAGTGGCCTAACAACTGGAATTACCAGTTTGTTAGATCGTTTATTACCGCGTAATCCAGAAGATATCAAGAATATGGCACGTTGGGGTGTGATTGGTGGTGGTGGCTGGTATAACGCAGCCAATAGCCAGAATATTGCACAAAGTATTAAAGACTTTCACGATAATTTAGGTGTAACAGACGGTGATCCGATTGGTTTACAAACCATTCCTGAAGATCCACTTACGCCTTATCGTATGAGTAATGATGTTTATAAAAGTATGTTTGAACCAACTGAAAAAGCCAGTTGGATAGGTAACTTCAAAAAATACTATGTTGAAACAGACAATTCTGTGAATAAGCTGAAAGATGCCTGGGATATTTCAGCAAGCAGCTATGATGTTCAGGATTGGAATAAGGGCGGGTTGCTTGCCAAGCTCAAAAATCTGAAAAATAAAACGGATAATTCAGATCCGACCAAGCCGATCATTACAGAGCGTAAAGTTCTGATCAATCGCGACTGTCAGCAAATTGACAATACAACCGCCTATCAATTCACTGAGGTGGGTGCCTTAAAGACAATTAATAATAAGTATCTGGACGTTAAATGCGGTTCTGGAACTACAGTCCGTTCAGATGATAAAGGTTATCTGCTTATGAATCTGTTGGGATATAACGTGGGTAATGCCGCAACCACAGCAGACCTGACTGAAGCAAATCGTACCAACTGGAAAGTGGGCATGAACCTGCATTCAACACCTGTTAAATTGACTCAGGAAGCTGTTTTTAATGCAGATAACAGTGTTAAAGAACGCAAGGATTATATGTTATTTGGCACCACACAAGGTTTGTTGCATGTCGTTGATGCCAAAACGGGTGAAGAAAGCTTTGCTTTTGTACCCAATGAAATGCTGGAAAATACCCAACAAAGCAAAGCATTTTTAGAAAAACCAGCTGGCGTAAAAGCAGATATGGCATACGGCATTGATGGTGCATGGACTATTTATAGCGAATATGCTTATGGGATGAAAGCAGTAAGTAGTGGCAGTGTCAGCAGTGAAATTGTCGCGACTGTTGGTGAGATCAAGAGCGATGGTAAAGTGGTCGCGAAAGGCAAACAAATCGCCTATGGTGGTTTACGTATGGGAGGGCGTAGTTACTATGCCTTAGATCTCAGCGATATCAGTCAACCTAAACTTAAATTCCACATTGATCCAGATCGCAATCGTATTATTAGTCTGCAAGCTGATGGAACCTATAAAACCACAACCAATACGGCTTTAGCTGCAATGGGACAAAGCTGGTCTAAACCGACCATTACCAGCATCATGTATAAAGGTGCAGCAAAACGCGTCATGATTGTTGGTGGTGGCTATGATATGGAATATGAAAAAACCGCACCAGTGATTTCAAATGCAACCAAAGGACGTATGGTGTATATGTTCGATGCAGACAATGGTGACCTGATCTGGTATGCAGGCGGCGATAATCAAAGCACATCATGTGGTTCAGGTGATACCAATCATGGCATGAAAATGAAAGACTTATATAGTGTTGTGAGCCGTATCAATGCAGTTGACCGAGACGGAGATGGAGTGACTGATCATCTTTATTTTGGTGATTTGGGAGGTCAAGTCTGGCGGATCGATTTGAGTAAAGATTTCGGAACCAAAGATGGCGGATGTGGTAGTTACAGTATGCTGTTTAAAGATGCCAATAGCCGTTTCTATGAAGCACTAAACTTTAGTGTATACGGCTATGAACAACCCCTTGCTGTGATTAGTATTGCATCAGGAAATCGCAGCCTGCCATATAGCGATAAGAATTCAAGCAGCACTGTTTATAATCTTTTTGATCAGGATGTGGTTCGTCGTAATTTCTCCACTGCAAGTAGCAGTAATAGCACGCCAAAATTTTTAGCCACGGATATTAAAGCAATGCTGACAGCAAGTGAACTAAAAGGCAAAAATCTGGTACAAGTGAAGGCCATGATTCCAAATGGCTGGTATGTACAGGCAAATAGTGTGGTTGGAAAAGAACTGGATGCTCAGGGCAATGAAACTGCTTTAACCAGTCAGACTGGAAGTAAGGTGCTGGGTGAAATGGTGGTGATGAATAAGAGCCTCTATGTCAGCGTCTATAATCCAAACACCACTGCAGGGAATGGTTGTAAAATTCAGGCCAATGGCGCAACTACAGTGCAACGTTATTGCTTACCTTTTGGTGTATGTGAACAAGATGTCAAAGATACCACGATGAGTTTTGGGGCTGGGCATGGAATTGTTGAGTCGATGGTGGGTGCGGGTATTGGACTGGGTGACAAAAATGGAATTACACGTCAGCTGCTCAATCCAAATGCCAAAGACAAAATCGGAAGTAGCAAATTATCTGCGAATACCATGCGTCGCCAACTGGTTCCACTGACTTGGTATGAACGTAATGAATAAAAGGAAGCGATACTATTATGTTGCCTTAAGAGGAAGGAGAGATGTGCACTCTCCTTCCTGCGACGAGCGTAAATTAATTAAAGCTACAGGCTTCACTTTGATTGAACTGATGATTACGGTGGCAATCATTGCGATTATCGCAGCGATCGCTATTCCGAGTTATCAGGTTTATATCCGCCGTGCAGAACTATCTACAGCACAACAGGAAATGCTAAAGGTTGCAGAGCTGCTGGAAAAGCATCGGGCGCGTAACTTTAGTTATGATGGATTTGTACTAAAAGGCACATCTACAAATCAGGGACCTTATTACTCGGTAGCGAATGCAACCAATAACAGTCTACTTTTACCTTTAGACGCAAGCAGTGGCAAGCAGAAATTTACCCTTACCTTAACTGTGAATGCTCAAACATGGTCTTTAAAAGCAGTGAGCCAGAGCCCGCGAAATTATTCATTACTTTTGACCAGTGCGGGCATTAAATGTAAGACCAAAACACCTGCAAATATTACAGCTCAAGATTGTGGATTAGATAAAGAAGACTGGTAAGCCAGCAGATTTTATCAATTAAATTCAAAGCTGTGGATAAGCCGAAAAATAATCTTTATTTCAAAGTCAATTTAACGTAGAATATCGCCCTCTATGAAAGGGGTTTGAAGTGTTGCCGATGGTCGGCGCAGGGATAATCCGTAAAAATTATAAGGTTGTTCTCATGGTTGTTATTCGTTTAGCGCGCGGTGGTGCAAAAAAACGTCCATTCTATCAAATCGTTGTAACTGATAGCCGTAACGCACGTGACGGTCGTTTCATCGAACGTATTGGTTTCTTTAACCCAACTGCACAAGGTAAAGCTGAAAAAGTTCGTTTAGACGCTGACCGTTTTGCTCACTGGGTTGCTCAAGGTGCTCAACCTTCAGAGCGCGTTGCTTCTTTAGCTGCTCAAGCTAAAAAAGCTGCAACTGCTGCGTAATAGTAGTAGGTAGCCCATGACATCGACACAGAATGTGCCAGAAGATCGTATTCAGATTGGACAGTTACGTTCAGCTTATGGATTGAATGGGTGGCTCTGGGTTTATTCAAATACTGAACCTATGAGTAATATGTTTGACTACCTTCCTTGGTACATTGAGACCAAGGCAGGTTGGCAAACAATAGATGTGAAACGTTGGAAACCACATGGCAAAGGCTTGGTTGTTGCATTAAAGGGCGTAAATGATCGCACTGGTGCAGAAAATCTGGTTGGCGCAAATATCTGGATTGCCAAATCTCAGCTTCCAAAAGCAGATGTAGACGAGTACTACTGGTCTGATCTTAAAGGTCTAACGGTGTTAGGTCTTGATGATGAAGAACAAGAAGTCAATCTCGGTCAAATCTACGAACTGTTTGAAACAGGTGCCAATGATGTCATGGTCGTTAAAGCGACTGCTGACAGTGTTGATGCTGAAGAGCGAATGATTCCGTGGCATAAAGATGTGGTACAACGCGTTGATCTTGAAGCTGGTCGTATTTACGTCAATTGGGGCGTAGACTACTAATCCTTTTAGGGAAAGTAGCGCAGCAGGAAAATAGAGGAGTCTGCGGTGTTTTTTGCAGTCATCACATTGTTTCCTGAAATGTTTGAAGCGATTACAGCGTACGGGATTAGCGGACGTGCAGCAAAGCGTGACATCGTGCAAGTGACTTGCATTAACCCACGAGATTTTGCTGAGGGCAATTACAAACGGGTGGACGAACGTCCTTTCGGTGGTGGCCCAGGTATGGTGATGATGGCTGAGCCTTTGGCAAAAGCAATTAATCATGCCAAACAACTTGCTTCACAAGCAGGCTGTGTTCATGCCCCAGTGGTGTATATGTCACCGCAAGGCAAAACCTTAAATGAGCAGGCAGTACAACAATTCGTTGATTATGATGGTTTGATTGTATTGTGTGGGCGTTATGAGGGCGTCGATGAGCGTTTAATCCAGCATTATGTTGATCAAGAATGGTCAATCGGGGATTACGTTTTATCGGGTGGTGAACTTCCTGCCATGGTGTTGCTCGATAGTATTATTCGCCGTTTGCCCAATGTTATGACTGACGAGCAATCTGCGATACAAGATTCTTTTGTAGATGGTCTTCTGGATTGTCCACAATATACAAAGCCTGACCATTTCGAAGGGTTAGATGTGCCTGAGGTACTTAAATCAGGACATCATGCCAATATTGAGAAATGGCGTTTTTTGCAGCGTTATCAACGAACTTTAGATCGTCGACCAGAACTGGTTGAAAAAGTAGAGTTGAGCAAACAGCAAATTAAATGGTTAAAAAATTCGAAAGGTTAAACTGGTATCAGTTTATCTTCGCACCCAACGAGAAGCTTCGCTTCGAGTTCTACTTAAACTTGGTTTAAGTTAAAAATAGGCTCTTTAGGACGTTTGTCTTAAGGGGAAAGTTAAACGGGAAATATGCGCTTTAGCCTCTATTCCCAGCGGTGTCAGAGACCTCTTCTCTCCCGCACATATTGGAGATTCCACATGAGTGGTAAACATCCTTTAGTTCAAGCTGTTGAAAATGCACAGTTAAAATCAGACATCCCTGCTTTTGCACCGGGCGATACAGTTATCGTTCAAGTTAAAGTAAAAGAGGGTGACCGTGAGCGTCTTCAAGCATTTGAAGGTGTTGTAATCGCGAAGAAAAACCGTGGTTTAAACTCTGCTTTCACAGTTCGTAAAATCTCTAGCGGTGTTGGTGTTGAGCGTGTTTTCCAAACTCACTCTCCAATCGTTGCTAAGATCGAAGTGAAACGTCGTGGTGACGTTCGTCGTGCTAAACTTTACTACCTACGCGAGTTGTCTGGTAAAGCTGCACGTATTCGTGAAAAGTTACCAGCTCGTAAACAAGGTTAATTTTAACTTTGTTGTAAAGCAAAAAAATGCGCCTTTGGCGCATTTTTTTATGTCTGTTTGTGCTTAAAAGCCAATCCTTTTCTAAATCCTTGACCTAGTTTTGCTAAAATAGGTCTTTATGCTTTGATTTTTCTTTTTATGAAAAAAAGTGCTTACCGCCATTTAAGCGGTGTTTTCCTATTAAATAAGCCTTTAGGTTTAAGTTCTAACTCAGCATTGCAAAAGGTGCGTCGTCTTTTTAATGCTCAAAAGGCAGGGCATACAGGTGCACTTGATCCATTGGCAACAGGACTATTGCCCATCTGTTTAGGTGAGGCGACCAAGTTTTCGCATTATTTACTCGATTCAACCAAACGCTATCAAACTACGGTCAAGTTAGGGCAAACCACGGCGACGGGTGATGTTGAAGGTGAAATTCTCCAGCAGAGAGAAGTACCAACTTTAACGGCAGAAAGTATTGAACAGGTGCTGGCGCAATTCAGAGGCGATATTCAGCAAGTACCACCAATGTATTCAGCATTGAAGCGTGAAGGCCGTCCATTATATGAATTGGCACGTAAAGGCATTGAGATTGAACGTGAAGCACGTCCAGTTACGATTTATGATTTAAGCTTAGTTGATTTTACCGAAGATAGCCTGACGCTAGATGTGACCTGCTCGAAAGGCACATATATTCGTGTATTGGGTGAAGATATTGGTGAAGCTTTGGGATGTGGTGGGCATTTAACCAAGTTGCACCGTACCCAAACCGGGCATTTTGAAATTAATCCAGATTATACCATCGAATATCTTGAAGGCCTGACTTTAGAACAACGGGATGCTTTATTGCTACCTGTGTATGCACCCGTTGAGCATTTTCCGCGTGTGCAATTGCCAGAAGGCCGTGAAAAATATTTTGGCAATGGTCAGGAAAGTAATATTGATCATGAAGCTGCGCCTGAAGTACTGGTTTTCGATGGCGAACGTTGTCTAGGTCTGGCTGAAATCACAGATAAAAAACGTTTGGTACCAAAACGCTTGTTAAATTTATAAAAGGTATTATCCATGGAATGGGAACTGATTCTGACACTGGTGTTCTTTGCTTTTTGTGCAGGAACAATTGATGCTGCCGTAGGCGGAGGTGGGCTGATTCAGATTCCCGCATTGATGGGCGCTTTACCGCAGACCGCACCAGCCACCTTATTTGGAACCAATAAGCTGGCATCCATTTTTGGGACAGGCTCTGCTGCATTTTCATTTGTACGTCGGGTGAAATTGCAGTGGTCGCTGTTGGGCGTGATTGCACTGTTTGCCTTTATTAGCTCCTTTATTGGTGCAGCATGTGTATCATTGATTCCGACACATATCTTAAGACCCATTGTCTTGGTCATGCTGATTGTGATTGCGATTTATACCTTCGCCAAAAAGCAGTTTGGGCAAGTCCATGTCGATCAACAAATCACGCCAAAATTATTGGTACTGGCTGCAATGGGTAGTCTAGCCATTGGTTTCTATGATGGTATTTTTGGCCCTGGTACGGGCAGTTTCTTTATTTTCTTTTTTATTCGTTTTCTACAGGTCGATTTTTTACATGCTTCGGCATTGGCAAAGATTGGCAATTTAATGACCAATCTGGCGGCATTAAGCTTCTTCATTCCAACTGGTCATGTGCTGTTTGAACTAGGCTTGATGATGGCGGTTGCTAATATTGCAGGCTCATTATTGGGTGTACGTTTGGCTTTAAAATATGGCAGTGGCTTTATCCGTATTTTATTCCTGATTTTGGTGAGTATCTTGATTTGTCGATTGGGATATCAGATTTTGAATGGAACATCATAAATATTTTAATAAATAAAGGCTTAAACCCTTTGATATTACAGCGATTTCTGAAAAACCATTAACTTCAGGTTAATAACCAGCGCTGTAGGTTGATTGATCAAAATTTCATAAAGCGCTTTTATAGATTCAGAATAAAACTGTGATCTATAGGTAAGTACACATGGAAGGCTCAGTTCAGAATAAAGAACGGTTATGGACAAAGCGGCGTCATGCTAAACAGCTAAAGCTGGATATGGCAAACCAATATACCGATGGTGTGGTCATTCCAACTCAAGACATTATTAAAGTCTTAGAAACATTGATTACACCGGGCGACAGAGTTGTACTCGAAGGCAATAATCAAAAACAGGCAGATTTCCTCTCGCGTTCTTTAGCGCAAACCAATCCAGATGTTTTGCATGATCTGCATATGATCATGCCAAGCGTTGGTCGTTCCGAACATCTAGATCTATTTGAAAAAGGCATTGCACGAAAACTGGACTTTTCTTTTGCTGGTCCCCAGAGTTTGCGCATTAGCCAGCTCATTGAAGATGGTTTATTGGAAGTCGGTGCGATTCATACTTATATCGAACTGTATTCGCGTTTGGTGGTCGATCTAATTCCAAATGTGGTGCTGTCGGCGGGCTTTATGGCAGACCGTCATGGCAATATCTATACAGGGCCAAGTACCGAAGATTCTCCTGCACTCATTGAACCAGCGGCTTTTAGCGACGGTATCGTGATTGTTCAGGTGAATGAACTGGTTGATGACGTCTCAGAGTTACCACGTGTCGATATTCCTGCCTCTTGGGTTGATTATGTGGTTGTGGCAGACCAGCCATTTTACATCGAACCGTTATTTACTCGTGACCCAAAACACATTAAGCCTGTGCATGTGCTTATGGCGATGATGGCAATTCGCGGAATTTATGAAAAGCATAATGTGCAATCTTTAAATCATGGCATTGGTTTTAACACTGCGGCGATTGAACTGATTTTGCCGACCTATGGCGAGTCTTTAGGTTTAAAAGGAAAAATTTGCCGAAACTGGACATTGAATCCGCATCCAACCTTAATTCCAGCAATTGAAACGGGTTGGGTTGAAAGTGTGCATTGTTTTGGTACCGAACTCGGTATGGAAAAATATGTTGCAGCTCGTCCCGATGTTTTCTTTACAGGTCGTGATGGTGCGTTACGTTCCAACCGCATGATGTGTCAACTGGCAGGTCAATATGCGGTTGATTTATTTATTGGTGCAACGTTGCAGGTTGATGGCATGGGTCATTCTTCGACTGTGACCAAAGGGCGTTTAGCGGGCTTCGGTGGAGCACCAAATATGGGGCATGATCCGCGTGGACGTCGTCATGATACGCCAGCGTGGCTTGATATGCGTTTGCAAGGTGCCAATGAAACAGAAACCTATTTGGCACGTGGTAAAAAGTTAGTTGTTCAAATGGTGGAAACCTTCCAAGAGGGTGGCAAGCCGACTTTTGTAGATCGTCTTGATGCCATTGATGTGGCTAAAACGGCAGGTCTACCTTTAGCCCCAATCATGATTTATGGCGATGATGTCACCCATCTACTGACCGAAGAAGGCATTGCTTATCTATATAAAGCAAGCAGCCAAGAAGAGCGTCAAGCCATGATTGCTGCGGTGGCAGGCGTGACCAGTATTGGTTTAAGCCAAGACCCTAAAACGACAGCGCGTTTAAGACGTGAAGGTTTGGTGGTATTTCCTGAGGATTTAGGCATTCGCCGCACCGATGCAACGCGTGAGCTGTTAGCTGCGAAAAATATTGCCGACTTGGTGACATGGTCAGATGGTTTATATCAACCCCCTGCAAAATTCAGGAGTTGGTAATGATGGCACAAGTTCAATATCAAACACTCAGCGATAGTCAGCTTCTGGCAGATATGGCGGTCGAGGCTCTGATTGATGAAGTGAATCTGACACCAAAACCTGCCTTGGTTGATCGCCGTGGTAGTGGTGCACATGATGATCTCACTTTGGACTTAATGGAGCGCTCTGCAAAAAGTTTACAGCCCATGTTCGAGACAATGGCTCAAGCCGCAGTGCATCACGGGAAAGTTTGTTTAGCTTTGCGTGAAGACATTGGTGAAATTGGCCGCCAAGGTGAAAAAGTCATGATGTTGGCGACAGATGGCGTCAATACACATCGCGGTGCAATTTGGGCCTTGGGTTTAATGGTGACGGCGGCAGCATTGGCACGTACCAATCAACAATATTTATCGGCTGTTGAGCTATGTCAGTTAGCAGGTCAGATTGCCCAGCTTGAAGATCGTTTTATTCCTGAGCAGGCTTTAAGTCATGGTCAGCAGGTACAAAAGAAATTAGGCATCTTAGGCGCCAAAGAACAGGCTCAACAAGGTTTTCCAACGATTGTGAATTTTGGTTTAAAGCAGCTTTATCAAAGTCGCAGTAAACCTATGAAAGAAGCGTTCGCTCGTCTAGATGCCTTGCTTGCCATGATGACTGACCTGACCGATACCTGCGTGCTTTATCGCTCGGGCATATCGGGTTTAAAGCGTATGCAACAAGGGGCACAGCAAGTACTGGATTTGGGCGGAAGCTCAAGCTTGGAAGGCCGACGTGCTTTGCATCTTTTAGAGATTGATCTGCTTCGTATGAAAGCTTCTGCCGGCGGTGCTGCAGATTTGTTGGCAGCAACCTTGTTTATAGATCGTGTTGAGCAGTCAACTTTAAAAAATAAAGAGGGATTTTGATGATGGAAACACTTCATTTTGAGTTTGTTGCGACAGAGCCACCTGTAAAAAAAGCATTGGTTGGATGTGTGGGCTCGGGTGATTTAGAAATTTTGATGGAACCTGGCGAGAAAGGGAAAGCTTCTATTCATGTCGTCACTTCGGTAGATGGTAGTGCGGCACGTTGGCACAATCTGTTTGAACGAATTTTTACTGCACAAACACCGCCAGCGGTCAAAATTGATATTCATGACTTTGGTGCAACCCCCGGTGTGGTTCGCTTACGTCTGGAACAAGCATTAGAGGAGATTGCGCATGACTGATATCGAGAGCTTGTTAAATAAACAGGATTTTATTGAACTCAGCGCAAGGGAACGTGCCAAAGCATTGTTAGATAAAGGCACTTTTCGAGAGTTGCTTGATCCGTTTGCACGCGTCATGTCACCTTGGCTGATTCGGCAGAATATTGTCCCGCAAGCCGATGATGGCGTGGTGATTGCAAAAGGTTCTATTCAAGAACAGCCAGTAGTTTTAATTTCAATTGAAGGTTTATTCCAAGGTGGAAGCTTGGGTGAAGTTGGTGGTGCCAAAATTGCGGGCGCTTTAGAGCTTGCGGTTGAAGATAATCTCAAGGGTATTCCTACTGCTGCAATTTTACTGTTAGAGACGGGTGGCGTTCGTTTACAAGAGGCAAATCTGGGTTTGGCTGCAATTGCTGAAATTCAGGCCGCAATTGTGAATTTACGTCAGTATCAACCCGTGATTGCTGTGGTTGCTGGGAGTGTCGGGTGCTTTGGTGGTATGTCAATTGCTGCTGGATTATGCAGTTATATTGTGATGACGCAAGAAGGCAGATTGGGGTTGAATGGCCCACAAGTGATTGAGCAGGAAGCAGGCATACAAGAATATAACGCCAAAGATCGTCCATTTATTTGGAGTATTACAGGTGGTAATCAGCGCTTCGCCAGTGGTTTGGCCGATGCTTATGTTGATGATGACCGTAATATAATCCGTCAACAAGTGATTGATTATTTGCAACAAGGTTTGCCTCATCAACATCGCAGTTCAAATTACGCATTCTATTTAGCGCAGCTACAACAAGTCGATACTGCCGAGCAAATTACTCCGGCACAGGTTCAGGCTTTGTATCAAGGAGAGCAAGCATGAATATCGCCGTTGATACATTAAAAGCATCTACTCGTGGTGCACATTGGTTTAAAGCATTTACACAGGACTTTAAGACAGTTGAAGGTTTTCCAGCTTCTGTTTGGGTGGCTGATGGTCTGATCGATCAGCAAGCAGTACGTGTGATTGCAGTTGTCCAAGACAGTAATAATCTGTTCCCACGCGCGAGACAAGGTGAAGTTGGACTGCTGGAAGGCTGGAATTTAGCAAAAGCAGTTGATGACGTGATTCAAGCCGATGCTCAGACTGAAAATAAACGCGGCATTTTATGTTTGGTTGATGTCCCGAGTCAGGCCTATGGGCGCCGCGAAGAATTATTAGGTATTCATCAAGCTTTAGCGGGTGCAGTAGATAGCTATGCTAGAGCTAGATTAGCAGGCCATCCTATTGTCAGTTTATTGGTTGGTAAGTCGATGTCGGGTGCTTTCCTGGCGCATGGATACCAAGCCAATCGTATTATTGCCTTAAAAGATTCAGGTGTTATGGTGCATGCGATGGGTAAGGAATCTGCTGCACGCGTTACCTTGCGGTCGGTTGATGAGTTAGAGCAATTGGCATCAAGCATTCCGCCAATGGCTTATGACATTGAAAGTTATGCCACGCTTGGTTTGTTATCTGAACTGTTATCTGTCGAAAACCCTGAACAACCGACAAACGAAGATCTTTTGTTAGTGAAGCAGATAGTTGCTCGAGCATTTAAAGAGATTCATGCTGAGCCGTCCAGAGGTCTGGAACAACGACTTCACGGACAAAATCGTCAGATGTCTAAAAAAGTCCGTGAATTATTGCGTGAGCAATGGTCATGAAACTTAAACTCGAAGCCCATGATTTACTGTGGGGCATGACGGTCGATTGCTTGGCTGATGATGCTCCACTTTGGGTGAGAGAGGTGTTATTACGAGGCGATCCTGTTGTCGTTCGACGGGCAATTACTCCTGTAGATCAGGTGGCTGTGGGTGTAAGAGGGCAATTTCGTCATCAACGCTATGCAGCTCAGATGCCACGATCTGCAATTAGCAAACAGCTTAAGCCAGAAGCGCTGACTCGCGTAGATACGCAACAGTTTGAGCACTTGGCAGAACGTTTACAGAGCATTTCTAGCATTATGAAAAACTTTTCAGGATGTTGGGGGTATACAGGAAGTTTCGGGTTTGAGCTAGCAACTGGCATTAAAACGGTAACTCAGCAAAGTGATATAGATTTGTTGATTCGAGCTGAACAACCTTTTGCCAAAAAGCAGGCAATTAAGCTACTCGAAAATTTTCAGCAAGTAGGGCTGAATGTGGATATACAGCTTCAACTTCCACAAGGTGGATTGGCGTTAAAAGAATGGGCTGGGAATCGTGGAAAAGTTTTATTGAAGCGTCCTGATGGTGCTGTTTTAGTAGAAAACCCATGGAATTAGGGAGTAGGTATCATGGCTTCGATTTGGGTGTATCCAGGACAGGGAGTGCAAAGAAGCAATATGCTGCACGACCTGCCACAAACGACTCTGATTAAAGAATACCTTGAGCGTGCATCGGATGCACTTAAAGAAGATGTCTTGTTGTTGGACAGCTCGGCTGCATTGCAATCGACACGTTCAGTACAGCTATGTTTACTGATTTCAGGTGTGGTGAGTTCAGCCCTATTAACTGCTGAAAAATTAATGCCTGATTATGTCGCGGGTCTATCGATTGGTGCTTGGTCAGCTGCAGTTGTAGCAGACGTTTTAGCCTATGAAGATGCTGTTCGTTTGGTTGCCTATCGTGGTGAACTTATGCAAAACGCCTATCCTTCGGGATATGGCATGACCGCATTAATAGGTACAGATCGCACATCTGTTGAGAAGTGGGTGAATCAAGTTTATGAAATAACGCCACAGGTTTTTGTCGCCAATATTAATGCACATAACCAGATCGTTATTTCAGGTCGCTTTGAAGCCATGAACCAAGTTGCAGTTTTGGCGAAGCAACAAGGTGTAGTGGCAAAAAAATTAGATGTATCGGTGCCATCGCATTGCGAATTATTAAGTCAGCAAGCTGAGCAGCTTGCAGCGTCTATGGAGGGAGTGACTTTAAAGCAGCCTAAAATACGTTATTTAAGTGGTACAACGGCGCGTACACTTGGCAGGCCAGAACAGATTGGTGATGACTTGGCTTTTAATATGAGTCGCACTGTAGATTGGGAAAGCACTATTCAGGCGGCATGGGAACGAGGTGTCAGATTACAGATTGAAGCTTTACCGGGAACGGTACTGACGACACTTGCACGTCGAACTTTTCAAGAAGGAACTGTATTGTCATTTCAGGGAACGCGCTTAGATAGCATTCGAATGGCAATGCAAAAAGAACAGGAAAATCAGATTTCTATGGGAATGTGATTTAAAAATGTAAGTAATCCAAGGATATGAGGGATTTACAATGATTATATATGGAACAGCAATTTTAGCGATTTGTCATTTACTCGGTGATTATCTTGGCAATACCTTAGGCGTCCTTATCGGGGTAAAAGCCAATGTGGGTGGTGTCGCCATCTCTATGATTCTTTTGATTCTCGCTAAAGAATTATTAGCAAAAAAAGGTTATTTACCACAGGTGACACAGTTTGGAATCTTATATTGGTCCGGTATGTATATTCCAATCGTGGTGGCGATGTCGGCAGGGCAAAATGTGGTTGCAGCGTTATCTGGCGGTATGTTGGGACTGATCGTTTCTATTACCTCCCTGATTGGGACGGTGCTGGTTATTCGCCATTTAAATCGATTAAGTGGTGATTATGAAACCTATGAATGGACAATAGAAGGCACTGAAAAAGCAGCATAAATAATCCTCACGATAATGAATAACAAAAGGACTTAAACAATGGACGAGTTAATTACGGTATTTACAAAAAATGCTTTGGTGACTGCACTTGCGGTCACAGGTTTGATGATGTTTGTATCTCATCTGCTGTCAAAATATTTGACCAAAGGAAAACTGCAAAGCTCAGCAATCGCCATTACTTTAGGGCTTGTGGTGGCGTATTTTGCAGGCGTCTATACACAAGGTACAAAAGGGATTTCTGATATTGCTATTTTCTCTGGCTTTGCGCTGTTGGGCGGTGCAATGATCCGTGATCTGGCAATTGCATCGACTGCGTTTGAAGTGGATGTCAAAGAAGTCAAAAAAGCAGGAAAAATTGGCCTGATTGCACTCACGCTTGGCTGTATTGTTCCTTTTGTAATTGGTGTAATGGTTGCATGGGTTATGGGATATCGAGATCCGATTTCCATGACAACGATTGGCGCAGGCGCTATGACTTATATTGTGGGTCCAATTACAGGCACAGCCATTGGTGCAAGTTCAGATGTGATTGCGCTTTCTATCGCAATTGGCCTGATCAAATCGGTGTTCTTTATGGTTGGCACACCACTCCTTGCAAAATTCATGTATCTAAAAAGTCCACGTTCAGCCATGGTCTTTGGTGGGCTGGCTGGCACAACCAGTGGTACAGCCGCAGGATTGGCAGGTACAGATGTCCGATTAGTTCCTTATGGTGCATTAGTGGCAACCTTTTATACAGGTCTAGGCTGTTTACTTGGCCCATCTGTCTTTTTTCTCACGGTAAATGCAATTTTCGGCTAACTAATCAAGCATGAATATTTGCAACTTATTCATTTGTTATAAGTTGCTTATCATTCATTTCTGCACATGAGAAGCAAACATACGGCACTCTGCAATTAATGCCAGTAAATTGGGATCACGTTCCTTACTTTTTAGAAATACCAGCCCAATTTCCTGTTGCAGATGGTATTGCTGTTTTAAAGGAATGAGCTTAACTGAGCTTTCATATACCGCAGAAATACGGCCGGGCAAAAGAGCAAAACCAACGCCTGAGCTAACCATACTGATTAAAGTAAAAATATCATTGAGCTGTAAGGCGACTTTAGGTGAAAAACCAGCTTTTTTAAAAATGAAATCACTGTCATTATGGGTGGCAAAGCCCTGAGTTAAAGTCAAAAAGGTCTCTTCTTTGAGTAGACTGAGATCAATTTCCTCAAAATCAGCATATTTAGAGTCTTTATTTACCGCTAAAAAAATATCATCACAGAACATCGGTAAAATTTCAAAGTCATCATCTTGTGTTGTTTCATTAAGTGCCACAATAATGGCATCAAGTTCTGTAGTTTTAAGCTTTTTCACCAGATCCTGATTGGAACTAAGAAGTAATTGAATATCGAGTTCACTACGTCTTAATTTGAGTCCGCTAATCACATTGGGAATCGTTTTTACGGTTAAAGAATAAAGAGAACCTAAATGTAGAACTTTGGCTGCAAAGCCCGCAGCTTCTCTGGTTTTATTTACCGTAATAAAAATGTCCTGTACGATTTTTTGCGCACGTTCTTCAAATACATAAGCGCTCTTTAATGGAATTAAATTACGACCTTCATTTTTAAAAAGTGGACAACGTAGGGCACTTTCCAGTGAGTGTAAGGCTTTATGAACACTGACATTGCTGAGCTGCATTTCAGTTGCTGTTTTGGAAAGATTTCCACAACGCATAAAAGCCAGAAAGATTTGTATTTTTTTAAGGGTGAGCTCTTCATCAATTTCCATATCAATCTCCAGTTCCTAATACTTTCCTTAAAAAATTATGTCTTCCCTCCGCGCAACGTGACACCAATCGACGCGACCATAATACAAGCCAAAGCCACCCATTGAATCAGGCTAATTCGCTCGTGTAACAATACCAGACCTGCTAAAGCTGCAAGTGCAGGCGCAAGGCTGGAAAGCGTCCCATAACTGAGTTTGCTGAGACGTTTCAGTGCCATTAAATCCAGTGCATAAGGTATCGCAGTTGCTAGCAGTGCAATGACCAGTGCTTTGCCCCAATATTGCGTGTCCAGAAGTACAGGAGCATTATTCCATAGACCAAAAGGCAGTAAGGTCATGGCGGATAAACCAATCGCAATGGTCAGCGCATGCATGCCGATATTTTGCTGTACCACACGATGTCCATAATAAATATACAGTGCCCAGAAGAAACCTGCACTCAATGCACATGCCGCACCGATATAGGAAAAATGTTGCGCATTGGCATCATGCCACGGCACCATTAAAGCAATACCTAAAATCGCAAATGCGACCCAAATATAGTCACTGCGCTGTTTAATCGAGAGCAGTGCCAAACCCAGCGGGCCAATAAATTCCAGACCAACAGCAATTCCTTGAGGAAGCTTGCCTAAAGAGGTATAGAACAGAATATTCATACAGCATAAGGCAGCGCTATAACACAGTAAATCACGCCATTTGAGTTCCTTTAATTTGGAAATGATTTTCCATGAACGAAACATGACTGCAACCAGAATGGTGGCAAAACACAGTCTTAAAATCGTCACTGTGAGTGGATCGAGTGTGGCAATCAATTGCTTGGCGAATGAAGCACTGATTTGATAAGACAGCATGGATAAAACCATGTACAACACAGCGACTAACTGAAGATTTTTCATGTTGGTAGCCACTTCATGCATAGGACGATGATAAGGTGTTTAGCCATGAGAATGTATTCCTTGTGAATAAAAAGAACACCATGCCTTTTTGGTTGTTTCATTAATATCGAGTTGAAATTCAAAAGCGATGTGATTCTCTCGAATGACGTTAAAGCCTAATCGTTTATGGAATTTTATAGATAAGGTATTATTTTTTAATGCGTGGCTGATTAAAGTTGTCGCCTGTTTAGCTTCAATAAATTGAATGAGTTGCGAAAGTAATGATGTAAATACCTTTCGTGTTCGGTACTTTGGATGAACAACTAAAATTGGAACAAACCAGGTCTGCTGTTCCATGTACTCAACAGTGAAGTAACCCAGTAATTGCTGATTATTTCGGTATTCGAATAGATAGCCTTGAGTTGAAGCCTGCATTAAAGAGGCCAGATAAGCTGACTGGTTGATGGGTTTACCAGCTTGCTCAGACAAGGTGTTTAAGGTCATCAACGTGAGTTCTAAATATTCTTCCATATGCACTTACTGAATACTTTGATTATCCAGCCTCTTTTTGCTGTCGAGCATGTTGTGTGGTAAAGGTACAACCAATCGAAGCAATGATAATCGTACCCAAGGCAAGCCACTGATTCCAAAGTAACATTTCACCCAGAAAGATAAAGCCTGAGAGTGCAGCAACCGCGGGTTCCAGACTCATCAATGTACCAAAGCTAAGCGGAGTTAAACTGCGCAAGGCGATCATTTCTAAGGTAAAGGGTAAGGCACTGGCTAAAATCGCAAGACCAATAAAATAATATAAATTTGGCAGTTCAAACACCCGATCTATTGCCCCTGAAAAGAGCGCAAAAGGCAGTAAGCAGAGCATACCAATCGACATGCCTAAGCAGACGGTGTGATTACCCGAAATACCTGACGGTTTTTGCCCCGCAATAATATACAGTGCCCAACATGCACCCGCACTCACAGCAAAGAATACCCCGACGAGATCCAGACCTTGTTGCGCTTGCTGTAATGGAAACAATAAGACCAGACCTAAAATGGCACAGCCGACCCAAATAAAATCGTATTTTTGGCGAGCATGATAGAGCGCCACACTTAAGGGGCCGATAAATTCAAAGGCTACAGCTAGACCAAGAGGTAAACGTTCAAGCGATAAATAGAACAGGGCATTCATCCCTGCAAGGGCGACACCATAAGTCAGAATGGCTTTCCAGCGAACCACTTTGAAATTAATAGTCCAGATCTTAAAAATGATGGCCAGAATGATTGCACCAAAAAATAGGCGCATCGCAGAGACGGTCAGTACAGGAAAGCTTTGAAACAGGACTTTGGCTAAAGAACCACTGCCTTGTACACATAACATGGCAATCATCAGGAGCAATAAAGCATGTAGAGGTGTTTTCAGTACAGGGTTAGACATCTTATTTTTTTACATTCAGTATAATATTCACATAATAATTCAAATGCCTATAAAAAAGCCACAGCATCAACTGTGGCTTTTTCTGGATTGTTCTAAGACAGAGATTAGAACAATACGCGAACGCGGATGGTACCTTCAACGTGGTTCAATGTATCAAGCGCTTCTTGAGACGCAGATGCATCAACATCCATGACGAGGTAACCGATATCACCTTTGGTCATTAAAGACTGACCAGAGATGTTGATCCCTTGTTCAGCAAATAATGTATTGATCTTCGATAACACACCTGGAACGTTTTTATGGATGTGAAGTAAACGGTGCTGACCATCAGAAAGTGGCAATGCGATTTCTGGGAAGTTCACCGCAGAAAGGGTCATACCTTTATCTGAATAAGCAACGAATTTTTCAGCAACTTCTAAACCGATGTTTGCTTGCGCTTCCATCGTCGAACCACCCACGTGCGGGGTTAAGATCACATTGTCTAAGCCACGCAGTGGAGACAGGAATTCTTCGCCATTTGCTTTTGGTTCTTTCGGGAATACGTCAACCGCTGCACCAGCGATGTGGCCTGATTTGATTGCGTCAGCCAAGTCTTCGATCACAACACATGTACCACGTGCTGCGTTCAAGAAGATTGAGCCTTTTTTCATTTTCGCGAACTGTTCTTTCTTGAAGAAGTTACGCGTAGATGGAACATCTGGAACGTGTAAAGTCACCACATCCGCAGTTTCTAAAAGTTCATCTAAAGAGCCAACTTGACGTGCATTACCTAATGGTAATTTAGTCACAGCATCAAAGTAGATGACTTTCATACCTAAGCTTTCTGCCAATACAGAAAGTTGTGAACCGATCGAGCCGTAACCGACGATACCCAAAGTCTTACCACGAGTTTCAAACGAACCCACCGCAGCTTTATTCCAACCGCCCGCATGCGTATCTTTCGATTTTTCAGGTACACGACGAAGCAACAGAATCGTTTCAGCAAGAACCAATTCTGCAACCGAACGTGTATTTGAATACGGTGCATTGAAAACTGGGATACCACGAGACATTGCCGCTTTTAAATCGACTTGGTTTGTACCAATACAGAAACAGCCAACCGCGATCAGTTTATTCGCAGCTGCAAAGATTTCTTCAGTCAATTGTGTACGGGAACGAATACCAATGAAGTGAGCGTCTTTAACCGCTTCTTTCAAAGCTTCGCCTTCAAGCGCAGTTTTGTGGTAATCGATGTTGGTATAACCCGCTGCGTTTAAGGTATCGATGGCATTTTGATGCACACCTTCTAACAGAAGGAAACGGATTTTGTCTTTAGGTAGTGATAGATGTTGGCTCATTACGGCTCCGCTACAAAGGCCAAAATTTAGTTGCAGTACTATAGCATACAGCTTTGAGATATAAATATTTCGTTTAAAATTACCGCATCAGAATTGATGATAATTTTTCAGTTAAGAGTGAATTTTATTGGTTAAACACATTTTGTTATCACAGTATCTTTAACCTACGCTTTATCCCATGCCTGCTTCTATGTAAAATGCAGGTATCTGATAGTCAAACCTGAAACCATCAGGTTTGCGCTGTTCTGCCGAGTTTCTATATGTTGGATACTACAATTTAAAATATTGAAAAATATTATATTGTTATCCAGACGCTCTATCTTTACTTCTTGCTAGGCCTGTAAACGATGAATGCTTCAGTCGCTTTAACACCTGAGTTATTGACCCAATTAACGGCAATTGTGGGTGAAAACCGTATTAAAACCGATGCCGACAGTTTGGAAAATTGGGGACGTGATCACACTAAACATTTTGATCCGAACCCATCAGTCATCGTTTTCCCTTCAAGCACTGAACAAGTGCAGGCCATTGTCAAACTTGCCAACCAGTTTAATGTTGCAATTACCCCATCAGGCGGTCGTACAGGTCTTTCAGCGGGCGCTGTCGCAACCAATGGCGAGATTGTAATTAGCTTTGACAAGATGAACCAGATTCTTGAATTCTACCCAGCGGATCGTATGGTACGAGTACAAGCAGGTGTGGTGACTGAGCAATTACAGAATTATGCCGAAGAGCAAGGTATGTACTATCCAGTGGACTTTGCATCAGCGGGCTCAAGCCAGATTGGCGGTAATATCGGGACCAATGCGGGCGGTATTAAAGTCATTAAATACGGTATGACCCGTAACTGGGTACTTGGCTTGACAGTCGTTACAGGTAAAGGTGATGTCCTGCGTTTAAACAAAGGCATGATTAAGAATGCGACGGGTTATTCGCTTCAGCATTTATTTATCGGCGGCGAAGGCACATTGGGTTTAGTCACTGAAGCTGAAATCAAGCTTGAGCGTCAACCACAGAACTTACAGGTACTGGTTCTCGGTGTCCCTGATTTTGATGCAGTAATGCCTGTATTACATGCTTTCCAGAAAGATATCGACTTAACAGCATTTGAGTTCTTTGGTGAACTTGCGATGCAAAAGGTACTCGACCGCGGTCATGTACAACGTCCATTTGAAACACAATGCCCATTCTACGTATTGCTTGAGTTTGAAGCGCCGTATGAGCCGATTGTCGACAAGGCAATGGAAATCTTTGAGCATTGTATGGAGCAAGGTTGGGTACTTGATGGCGTTATGAGCCAGAGCCTTGATCAGGTCGAAAGCTTATGGCGTTTACGCGAAGATATTTCTGAATCAATCGCGCCGTTTATTCCATACAAAAATGATATTTCAGTATTAATTACCCACGTACCTGCATTTATTCGGGAGATTGATACAATTGTTCAAGATAACTATCCTGACTTTGAAATCTGCTGGTTTGGTCATATCGGTGATGGTAACTTGCACTTAAATATTCTAAAACCTGAAAACTTGACCAAAGATGAGTTCTTTGCGAAGTGTCAGGTGGTGAATAAATATGTATTTGATACCGTGAAAAAATATGATGGTTCAATCTCTGCCGAGCACGGTGTGGGCATGACCAAGAAGCCATATTTAGAGTATTCACGTTCGCCTGAAGAAATTGAATATATGAAAGCATTGAAGTTGGCATTCGATCCGAAAGGGATTATGAATCCAGGTAAATTATTTGATCTTTAATGCTTGATTAAATAAAAGAAATTCTGCTAAAAGCGTATCGAAAGATGCGCTTTTTTGTTATGTAGGAAAGAATAAATGGTAGAAAAACAAATGATTTGTCAGGGATATATTTGCTTACATCATAAAGACATTGCTGCTGACTACGTTGATTTTCATAACAAGAATAATGATTTATATATCAGTATGATCTTATTTATAAAAATAGAAGATTCAACTCATATGATACGCCTATATTTGAAAGATGAAGAAAAGAAAATTCTGAATGAATTTTTGGTCTGTGAAATCCTATTTGGACAAGTTCTAGATGAAATTATCTTGATGAAAAATTATCCAATATTGGATTTTCAAGGTAAAAGTGTAGGAATCGCTTATCTAACGGAAATCGGAGAATAACGGAGGAATCACATTACCTTCTATACGCTTTCCAACCTGTCAAAATATGGTAAATCAGTGATAAAAGGCAGAGTGCAAAGAAGCCACAAATTGCAACTGCCCAGACAGGTAGATTCTGTGGATCTCCCAAAAAGAAATAGGCAAAAACTGAATAAGATAACATCCCAAACATCGCCATGGTGCCAAGCGGGAGAGTGATTCTAAAAATTAAGAAGTTGGCAAAGGCTTTGTAAGGATCCATGTTTCGATTCAAAGCATAGGCAATAATCATGACCAAGATATAGCCCATAATAAACAGCATAAACAGGACTGCGGCAAACAGTAGACCCGTGCGCCAACTCTTTTCCTGAGCAGAATGATCACCTGCCTTATAAACCACTTGAATATGATCTCCGACTACAGGAACATCGCCTGAACGAACTGAATTATCCAAGACCAATGTTCTGTTTTGATCATCTTTAAATTGTACTTGTGCCGTATGCATTAAAGTTTTGGTTTTATATTTACGCCCGTTGGAATCCGTACGTTCGGTATCAACCCATTCAGAGTGATAGCTCACGATGGTTGCATCATAGCTAGGCTTAGTCGCTAAACCATATACCGCTTGCGAGACCCAATAGCTAAAAGGGAAAAATAAAGAACTGATGCTAAACACCACAACAAATAAATAAGCAAATTCAAACTTACTGCTGTCACGATTCTTGGCTAAACGCTTTAGCCAAAACTTTGTCAGTACAAAAGACCAGATACATAAGGTCGCAACCACCACCAAGAAAACCTGTCCCGCATAAGTCAGTTGCATGCATGATCCTATTTGTTATATTGAATAGAGCTTGATTTTATCAGTTGGTGATCTTTTTAAAATCAAATGAATGAGTGCAGTCAAAAAGAGTATTGTCTCTCACAAGTATAAATTTTTAAATAATGAAGCCATTGCAATGAATATCCATTACGAAATCGAAAAACTGTTTCAACAACGTCAAGACATCCCCTTATTTTATATCGAAAGTGGCAGCCGTTTATGGGGCATGGCCAGTCCTGATAGTGACTACGATGTACGCGGTTTTCATCTACCGAGTAAAGACCAATATTTTGATTATAAAAAATATCGTGATCTGATTGAGATCATGGACGGAGACTTTGACTTTGTTTCTTATGACCTCGATAAAATGTTTGGGCTACTGGCAAAAAGTAACCCCACTGTTTTGGAGTGGGTCAGAGCACATATTGTGTATTTTAATGCCTTTCCTGAATGGCAGGGTTTTCGTAATGGATTGCTAGAGCGAATCGACTATAGTGCCTTGTATCACCACTATTTATCATTGGCAAAAGGTGGGATGAAAGTGATGCAAACCGCAGATAACTTTACCTATAAAAAAGTCTTTTATTCGATTCGTGGTTTAATGTCGGCTGAGTTGGCAACCCAAGAACAGATGCCTGAATTACTGATCACCGATCTGTTTGCGCAAGTGAATGCGAATGATCCATTACGGCATTGGGCAGAGGATTATCTGGAAATTAAAAAGCAGCAGAAAGAAAAGGTACAACTGCCTGAAGCAGAACAAGCCACGATTCTTAATTTATTGGAACATAAGATCGAGCAGTTGGCGGAAAAGTCGATACAGAAGGCCGATCGTCGTGCCAGTTTGGAAGTGTATTTAACTGAGTATAGCCGTCATTTAAAACAGCATTACTATCAGTAATACAATGCGTTTATTCATGAGCTAAGTTCAATTTAAATATCCATCTATCTATTAGAAAAATAAGATGATCGGAATCTGGTCAAATACTCATCTAATTCCAGAACCAGCCTGCGGCTCGCCCTACTTTTCTTTCGGGAAAAGTAGGCAAAACCATTGTCATCCACAAAACCTGTCCGCTTCTTGGATCTATTAAACTAATTCGCAGAAACAATATCTTATAAAAATCATGCAGGTTGTGGATGACGTTGCCGAGTATCATAAAATTTATGAAGGTTCGATTAATAGTGAACCTTTTTCTAAATCCCGCTGTTTAGAATACGAATTTTCACATCCGCAACATGGTCTTTGGTTGCTTCAAAATGCTGCTGCATATGCGCAGTTTGCATGTGAGCTTCCAAATGAGCGGTACTTTGCCATTTCTCTAACATGACAATGGTATTCTCATCAGTGGCCTGCATCTCAATCGCGGGTAGGTGATCAATCAAAGCTTCATAGCCATGACAGCCGTCTTCTGCTAGTACAGTTGGCGTCACTTTTTTAAATGCATCTAATACCGCTTGACGATGCTCAGCACCTGCATGGGTACGGATTTCAGCAATAATAATTAGCATGACATGTTCTCACTTAATGGGCTGCAAACAATTGATCTAAATGCGCTTTGTAGGCTTCAAGATAGCTTGGTACATTGGGTGCCTTGATGACATCATTGACGATAAATGTAGGTAGAGATTCCATGCCCAAGAATTGATTAGCTTTGTGGAACGGTAAATAAACGCCATCCACACCAACGCCATGGAAGAACTGGTCTGGATCGGTAAAGGCTTCCATCGGTGCATTCCATGTTAAAGACAACATGTACTTTTTACCCTGAATTAAACCACCAGAACCATATTTTTTAGATGCATCTGAACGGCTACGACCATCGCTGGCATACAGTGAACCATGACCAATAGTAAAAATATCATCAATATACTTTTTCATGGTCCATGGCGCACCCATCCACCAGCCTGGCATTTGATAGATCACCACATCTGCCCATAAATATTTAGCAATCTCGGCTTGAATGTCATAGTCACTGTCGGTGCGTGTCACCTGTACGTTATGACCTAAGGTTTTTAAATGTGCTTCGGAAAACTCGGTTAAGGTGTCATTCAATTCGCCATTTGAATGTTCAAACTGTTTGGCACCATTAATAATTAAAATATTGCTCATGGGAGGACTCAGGAATAAATCTCTAAAAATATGGACGCATTTTAGGAAATCTATTCATGAGTAAAAATGCATAAATGAGCAAAATACTATTGATCAAAAATCAAGAATGGAGTTATTCGGTTTTTGATTTTCTCGCTTTATACCAACGACGGATCGCCCATAAGATTGCAATCGCAAGATAAAGCGGCCAGAGCATGACTAACCAGATGATGGTTTCTCTTAAGCCATAGAGTCCGACTTTTATAGCTTCCCAAATTCGGCTGAGTAAAGGATCGCTGTCTAAAGTTGCAATGCGATTGATATTGAGATCACGGCTCTTGCGTACTTGCGCTTGCTGGAAAAACTCAATTCGAATGGTGCTATAAGCCAAACGGTCTTTGACTTCCAGATTCGTCAGTTGCTGTAGTTGATTGTTCACAGCATTTGAAGCGCTATTACTCTGATTGGCTGTATTGAGTTTTTCTTCAAGCAATTTTAATTCATAACGTTTGGCTTCATAGCTCTGGCTATTAAAGTTCAACATGAGTGGCAATAACTGATTCAGGAATGGCGTGACCTGTTCATTGGGAATGCGGACTGTGAGTTGTACAGTCGGGGTAATTTTTTCATAGATGTCGACACTACCATCGATACGATCTCGTTCAGAACGATCACTGACTTGATAATTAATCTGTTTTTCTTCGATATAGCCCTTGTATTGCGATAACTGTTGCTCAAGCGCAGAGGTAGTTTTTAATACATCTTTGACTTCAAATTGGAGTTGGGCGCTTTTAACTAGTTGACGATTTTGCTCCAACGCATTTTGTTGCTGACTCACCAGTTGTTCAGGATTTTTCGCGACATTTTCCTGAATCGCTTCGCTATCGAGTGCAACACTTTCAGTCGCAATAGCAGCCTCATTTGCAGCGTTATCTGGATGTTTTGAACAGGCAACCAAGCTGCTGCCCAGTATTAAAATAACAGTTAATTTTTTAGTTAAATCTGACATCTCTGTATGCCTAAATTGTTGTGATATTAAGGTTATAAAATCAGTATTTTCGATTTATTTGTTTATTTATAAAGGGATTGCTGAATCCAACAAATCCTTGCACGCCATAACATTTTGTTGCTTGGCAATGCTGTTTTGTATAGTAGCATAAATGAGCAATGTGAAGTGGAGGGGGCAAAATGTATAAAATAGCAATGCTGTTGGGATGTGCTTTATTGCTTAGCGCATGTAATCAACCGATCACCGAATCGCAACAACAGGCGGCGGTTCAAAAAAGTACGGCCATGCATGCTGTTTTGCTGGATCAGCCAAATTTATTTCACGATGAAAATAATCTAAAAATAGATCAGCAATTTAATACGGCAGAAAATCCTACCGATGCACAGATCACGGTTGAACAGGCGCAATTGGATGATTCGGTCGTGGCCGTGCGTACAGAATATCAATTAAAGCGTGATCAGGACGTCTGGAAAATTGTGAATAAGAAGCAAAGTTATCAATGTGCCAGAGGCGAAAATACGGAAACCTTCCAGTTTGAGTTATGCCCATAATTATCGGGACTCTATTGTCCAGTCTAAAATCTATGCAAAAATGTGGATAACTTTTAGGTTATTCACATTGTCAAAATCCCTGTGGAAGATGGATTAAAATTGCTGTCATTTTAAAAAAGTGCTAAAGTTGCGCCTGGCGATTTAGCCAAAAGGTAAAAACATTTACCAGTCTCACGTAAATAGATTGTTTTTCTTATATACACCTAGTGAATACGGTGTTTTCACATTTATCACATGCTTTTTTATAGCATGAAATCAAAATTTAAATCTAAACCATAAAATCTCGTGGTCGTAATCCTGTTTTCTTTTTTTGAAAATGGGACGGGCGCTAGTTGGTTATTTTTGTGAATAAAACATGATGACAAATAATCAGAACATGACGTTAAACCGTATAACGCTCATGTTTCCTTTAGCTTTAGTGCTATTTGAATTTTCGGTTTATATCGGTAATGACCTGATTCAGCCAGCCATGCTGGCCATTACAGAACAGTTTGCTGTGAGTGCAACTTGGGCGCCATCGTCAATGTCATTCTATCTGTTGGGTGGTGCCAGTGTGGCATGGTTACTTGGGCCACTTTCGGATCGGCTTGGACGTAAAAAAGTATTACTGGCAGGCGTGGCTTTCTTTACGATCTGCTGTTTACTGATTTTGCTGACACATAATATCGAGCAGTTTTTAACATTACGTTTCCTGCAAGGTATTGGTTTATCTGTGATTTCAGCAGTGGGTTATGCTGCGATTCAAGAAACCTTTGAAGAGCGTGATGCGATCAAGGTGATGGCATTGATGGCAAATATTTCTTTGCTTGCACCTTTGCTCGGACCTGTACTGGGTGCTTTCCTGATTGATTATGTCTCGTGGCATTGGGGCTTTGTCGCCATTGCGGCGGTGTCTTTCATGAGCTGGTTTGGTTTAAAGAAATTTATGCCAGCTACACAGGAAAGTCGCAAACAACCGAAACAGCCATTTAGCTATATTTTTGATGACTTCAAGAAAGTGTTTAGCAATCGCCGTTTCCTCGGTTTAAGCATTGCTTTACCTTTGGTTGGTATGCCGTTAATGCTCTGGATTGCTTTGTCACCAATCATTCTGGTGGATGAGTTGAAGCTGAGTAGTGTGCAATATGGCTTGGCCCAGTTCCCTGTGTTCTTTGGCCTGATTATTGGTAATGTCATCCTAATCAAGATTATTGACCGTTTCCCTTTAGGTAAAACCATTTTAATGGGCTTACCGATTATGTTACTGGGAACGCTGTTCTTGGTGTTGGGGGTGATCTGGCAAATTTATCTGGTGCCATGTTTATTGATTGGCATGACATTGGTAAGTTTAGGCGAGGGGATCAGTTTCTCTGTGATGTATCGCTTTGCCTTAATGTCATCTGAAGTGTCAAAAGGCACGGTTGCAGCGGCAGTTTCGATGCTGATGATGGTCAGTTATTTTGTCATTATTGAACTGGTACGGGTGCTGTATACCCATGTGCATATCTGGGCTTTTGCACTGGCGAGTGTGGTGCTGATCGCTTTCTGGTTTGCACAACCTCGGAAAGTATTAAAACAGGTCATGCTGGAACGTAAAGCAGAAGGCATGAACTAATAAAAAAGCTGAGATCAATGTCTCAGCTTTTTTATACTGCTCAAAACAACAGCAAAACTGTGGATATCTTTTTAGATACCCACAGTTGGTAAATTATTTAATCACACCACAGGCAATACGGTCTCCGCCACCACCTAAAGGTTTCGGTGAGTCAGAATAATTATCGCCGCCGACATGAACCATGATTGCTCGACCTTGGATATCAGCCAGTTTTAAACGTGGCGCGATCACAGGCGTAGTTGCAAAACCTTTCTCATTCACGACTAAAACAGGCAGGTCACCTAAATGACCATCTTCTGGCGTACCGTGATGTGGCGCATTATTTGGATTTAAATGACTTCCAGCTGCCAGTGCCGCACCCATTTTGCCATCTTTCATTGCCGCTTCACACGAGCCATTTTCATGGATGTGGAAACCATGTTCACCTGGAGAAAGCTTGCCGAGAGCTGGCGTGATTAACAGGCCTTTTGGGGTTTCCTGAAAAGCCACTGTACCAATTGAAGAGCCAACACCTTTGGCATCGACCTGATAGACTTGTACCAGTTGTTTTTGCTCTTGCGTGGTGGATTGGGTCTGGATTTTAGATGCATTGTGATCTAAATCAGCAGAGGAACAGGCAGCAATACTTAGGCCTAGACAGCTCAGTAAAGAGAGTTTTTGAATCGTAGAAGTCATTGCGAAGATATCCTTATAAATTATCTTTATTTGACGATTCAAACAAAGTCAGGGATATCCCGCAAGTAACATTAATCAATTAATGACAAAAAATTAAACAAAACAAACCTATTTGTTCTCAGGTGGTGCATCCAGCGCGGCAACCGGTTCTTCAACATTTTCATGCAACCATTCACGCCAGATCGCCAGCAGAATCGCCAGAATCACAGGGCCAATGAATAAACCGACTAAACCAAAGCTGGCAATCCCGCCCAGTACACCAAACATGATCAGGATAAATGGAATCTGGGTGGCACCTGAAATGACCAAGGGACGAATTACATTATCCGAACTGCTGACAATCAATACGCCCCACAGAACCACCCCAATTGCTTCCATGGTCTGGCCTTGTGCAAATAGCCACAGACCGACACCCAGATAGGAAACTGGCGTACCAAAAGGAATCAGGGCAAGGATAAAAGTCACCATGGTGAGCAGCATTGGGTTCGGTACACCCGCCACAAAGTAGCTCAGACCAGCCAATAAGGCTTGCGCCACTGCTGTTAAACCGACGCCATAGACTACCGCGCGGGTTGTTTCTGAAATGGTGTCCAGATAATGATGCACACGTGGCCCAATCACCATTTCCAAGGCACGGCTAACCTGAGACAGGATCATTTGTCCATCACGGTAGAAGAAGAACAGGGTCATGATTGCAAAAGTGAGTTTAACCAGATTTCGGCTAATTTCACTGAGAACAAAACGTCCATAACTCAAGTGGCTTTGAATCCATTCCGCAATATTCTTGGTAATGCTATTGGGATCATTACTCAGTTCATTAATGGTACGGCTGATGTCTTTACCAATAATCGGCAGGTTCTTGATAAAGTCAGGAATCTGAATATGGCCTGAGAACAGTTGACGCTGTAAATTAAAATATAAATTGCGCCCTTCCAACTGCAACATAAAGATGGCAAAGATGAACGGAATCCCGATCACTAAAATCACCAGTGTGATCATCAGTGTGGCATTTAAGGTTGGACGGTTTTCACCAAAGAAACGACGCTGTACCCATAAATACACAGGCCAGGTCATATAAGCAATAATGGCAGCCCAAAGCACAGGGACAATAAAGTATTTGAGAATACTGAATCCCAAAAAGAGCAGGACAAAGAACAGTCCAAATAGCAAAACGCGTTGTAATATGGGAGCGTATTGTTGCACAAGCGTCCGTCTCTAATCATAAAAGTTGAATAAAATCATATTAACTGAAAAATGGGCACAGTAAAATTTCATTCGGTAATTTCACGTTTAAATCTTTTAGGGCAATAAAAGCCTAGAGTTTAAAATGTCATCCCTATACTTTTTTAGCTATTGAATAAGCTGAAAAGAACCAGACATATTTAGAAAAATTATTACGTCACAGATGCATAAAATACATGAATTCACCTTAGCAACATTTGCTATCGAGTTTAATACAGGAGTCGGCAAAGAGTTACAAAGCATATTGCTAGATTAAATCCATCACGTATCCATAAATGAATTTTAAGGAGTAGTACGATGGCTTATTCAAATAATCAGAATCAATCACCTGAAAAAGCAGATCCGCATAATCAAGCAAAAGTGAATCCCAATGAGGCTTCCCAGCCCAATGACAAGGTCGCGAAGCTATTGAGTAACGATAAAGTCAGTTATCAAGAGGTTGAAGGGCTGACAGATACGGATCAATTACAACAGACCTTAGATCAGAGTGCTGCTTCTCAAAACCCTGAGGGCAGTCACGGTAATGAAAATATTCGTAAAGCGGTTGAAAGCCTAGATCGCGATGAAATGAAGCATAACTTGAAAGATGAAAGTGCTGAAAAAGATGAGCCTAGCCCTAATCCAGCCCCTTTCATCACTCCCAAATGAAGATCAATTCACTCTGAATAGATGAAGAGTGAGAACCAAATTTTTTACTTGTTCCATCCAGTTAGGATGGAGCAAGTCATTTTAGAACCATTCGCTTGGATCATCGACTAACTGGTTTAACACCGGTTGCCACTGGCTTTGGATACTGACAAAGTTTTTCTGGGTTTTATCAAAAATACTCAGGCCTTGCATGGCTAAGCTGCCATAGGCAGTACGTTCTGAAATCCATGCCACAGGTTCCTGTTCAATCTTGTTAAAGAAGTCCTGAATGTCTTTAGAGCTAGAACTGTTCGGTTTAACCCGATTGGCAATCAGCAGGATTTGTACCTTACCTTTACGAATACGCTTAATGTCTTGTAAATGCTTGAGGAAACGACGGGTACTATCAATATCAAAGAACGAAGGTTGCAGTGGTGTGACGATTGCATGCGCTTCACTGACCAGTTGTTCTGCATGCTCACCTGACAGGGCGCCGGGCGCATCAATAATTAAATAATCCAGATTTTTCGGTGCTTCACCAATTGATTTTTCATGTCGCCAATCCAGACTTTGAATGCCTGTCACGGTATCTGGACGCTGCTTTAACCATTGCAAAGATGATTTCTGATTATCGGCATCGGCCAACGCGACCTTATAGCCTTTTTGTGATAGTGCGGCAGCGAGCGTGATCGCTGTCATGGTCTTACCACAGCCACCTTTTTGATTTGCGATTAATATTGTCTTCATGAAATTAGATTTATTTAACTAGGCTCTCGTATTCAACTATACCTTAGCATCTTTTTGCGTCGAGTGTGTTACACATGACAAAAGTTTAATGTTGCAGTTAAATAGCTGCATTCAGGAAAAGGAATGTGTTATGTCGGTTTGGCTTGCAATGTTGATTGGTGGTTGTATTGGGGTTGTGATCACCACCATTATTCTGTCGAGTACCCGCAACGGTCGTGTGCAGGCAGAGTATGAAAAATATATTGCCGAGCTGGAGCTGGAACATAAACAGGCTTTGCTGGATGCGCAGAAGCGAAGTGTCAATACCAGTCGTGCGGTCTTAAAAGGGAAAATGGCGGAACAATTTGCGCCGATCTTGCCCGAGTTCCAGTATTTACCCAGTGATGCCAAATTCCTTGGTGATCCAGTCGATTATGTGGTGTTTGATGGTTATACCGATTTCCGAGATGGCGATGGAACTGCCGAAGATATCGAAGTAATTCTACTAGATATTAAAAGTGGTGGTGCACGCTTAAGCAAGGGACAGCAGGCCATTGCTCAAGCGGTACGTGAAGGGCGGATTCGTTTTGAAACCCTTAGAATCGATTTTGAAGACTAAAGCGAGATCTCTAATTTTTGTACCCGCGCCAATAACATCTTTTGTGCAATTGCAGGGATGCCTTCGGCATCAAAATATTGTTTTTCTATAAATTTAAATTTGGCTTGTAATAGATGTCGTTCAATATCGCGATTGAGGTGGCAACCATCTGCAATACGTTTCTGGATAGGGGTGAGTAAAGTCTGCAAGGACTGTATTTTCGCAGAGTCTGGATGTTTGACATGCTCAACCAGATGGAGGGTTCCCGTCGGTTTAAGCACACGATAGATTTCTGTAAGGGCCTGATCAAGTTGCGTAATACTACACAAAGTCCAGGTTGAGACCACATGATCCAGAGACGCATCTGCAAAGGGAAGTTTCTCTGCGCTAGATTGCACATGTTTGATAAAGAACGGCGCATGTTGTACCCGTTCAACCGCAAGCAGATAAATATCTGGATTGGGCTCCAAGGCATACAGCGTATCGACATTGCCATAGAAAGGAATATTCAGACCTGTACCAAAACCAATTTCGAGTATGTCTCCTTCAATCGGTAACAATAATTCACGACGTCGATCCATCAGACTCGCAGTTTGCATGACCTGATTAAGTAAGTGAGGAAATATATGACGCTGGTAAAATTGGTAAATCATGGAAATCCATTCGTTGATTCAAAAATAAAAGTAGGGTGACTGCACCACAAAAATATGACTAAAGTGAGTTTGATTGTTACTAAAAAAAGCACTTTTTTTCACCATCTAAGCATACTATGAAGAGAAGTGCTTTTCTAAGTTTTTCGTTATTTGAGGATGATTGAGCCATGAAAAAACGTCTGTTGATGAGTTTATGCATGGTTGTTGCAATTGGGCAGACACATGCATCGACCAGTGGGGAAGAATACAATATTGCCAATGGTTTAGCGCCCGTTGTGAAATATCAATCGATTTCGGTACTGAAGCCTTTTGATGGGAACTTCCGTATTCTCGGTTCAAAAGTCTATCATGACGATGAGCAAGCCAAATTTTCTCCGATTGATTATGCGGTCAGTTTAGGACTTTTTGCTGACCCTCAAATTGCGCGGACGATTGATGTTCAACAGTATGACCGTTACCTGAACTGGAAAATGAAAACATTACCTGTTCCACCCGATCAGGCCATCAAAATGGTATCGAATATGCACATTATTCCTGCCAATCCAGAAATTGCCAAACAGATTAAACAAGTGAAGCGTGGTGATCTGGTGCAGTTAAAAGGCGAACTGGTCGAAATTCGTGATAAAGATCTGGTGTGGAAATCATCGCTTACCCCAGGTGGTGTGGGCGATGGTGCGTGTGAATTGTTCCGCGTCAGTTCAATTCAGTGGATTGAGAAACAGAATATTTAACTTGATTGCTGTATTTAAATAAAAAAGAGGACGCGAAATCCCTCTTTTTTATGCATATAAATTATTCTTCCTGTACCTTGGTTTCAGCAGTCTGTGTGCTTCTCCAGTGATGTAACTGGCTTTGTGCATGTAGATATTCATTGAGCTGATTAACTTGCTGCTTGCTATCCGCTGTTGAAGTATTGGCCTTTTCTAAAACTTTAGCCTGCTGTTCCCAATAATCATAAAGCAAGCCTTGAATATAACGGCCTTGCTCGGTTTTTAGTTCCAGATCTTTTAACATAGACAGGGCAGATTTGACATTGTCCTTCTGGCGTTGTTGTTCAAATTCTGGCGTTAATGTATTGGCTTCTTTCATCTTCGCCAATTCCATTTCCATGCTATCGCTCATGTCGGTAAAACGACGGTCATAGTCATCCAGTATTGCAATATCGTGACCATCATCTGCGGTCGCAGGGAACTGTTTGATTGGCGTCTGGTTTAATTGACCAATCGCATCATTGGCAGAACTGCTTTGCTGCTCTTGTTGGGCAGTCGGTTGTTTATCTTTATTACATGCGCTCAAGAGCAGGGCTGAACTGAGCATACATGTCAGGGCAAATGTGGTTTTAATACTAGGCATGGATCAACTCGATAAATATTTAGTTTGCAGCTTTCTGAAAATGATAAGCAAAAGTGGTATAGGGGAAATCAATCTGATCTTGCGCAGTTAAGCCTGTAAAATCAAATACAATTTGTTCGAACTTTGCTTTTAACTGTTGTTGTTCTGCGACAGGCATGGCGGCAATAAAGCTGGTCGACAACAGACGCTTACTCACCACTTGCTCTACCGTGCCATGATGTTTTTGCTGAAAGGTCTGCAATTCAACAAAGTTAAATAGTTGCTGATGCTCAAACACCTGTTTCCATAACTCACTGTGATAACGTGGCGTATCACCTTCTAAAGGTGCAATTTCATCCGCCAGTGCTTGAACCCAATCAACCGTTGTGTCGCGTTGATTCCAGATCAGCCCTAAATGTCCCGATGGAGCGAGCACCCGATGCATTTCAGTTAATGTTTCAATATTCGCAAACCAGTGGAATGACTGGGCACACAAAATGGCATCAATTGAAGCATCTGCCAGCGGTAATTGATCGCTGGAAGCCTGAATACATTTCACCTGTGGATGGCTGTGCTGAAGCTGTTGTAACATTTCAGCGACAGGCTCAACTGCAATCACTTTTGCCTTGCTCTGTAACAGGTAGGGTAAGAATTTGCCAGTCCCCGAACCAAGGTCAATAACAGTGGAATTTTCACCTATTTGGAGGCGATCTTGCAGCCAAATGGCAATATCTTGCGGGTAACTGGGACGAACCTGCTGGTACAGTTCGGCACCTAAACTAAAGCCTTTTTGAGCGGCTGGGTGTAAGGATTGTGTCATCTTTTGCGCTTTTTAATCTGTCTTATCTCTATAAAATAAGATACTCCGCAATTATGGTTTGGCAAAGCCACCATTTGGTGACTTTTTGCTACAGACCTTGGATCAATTTTTCAGTGTGAGCATGGATAAGCAAATCGTATTTGAAGACGAACATATTCGCGTTATTTTTCTAAAAGGTTCAAGTAACACTTTAGTGGTTTCGTTCGGCGATTTAATTAGTCGCGCCAAAGGAATGTCCATTAATGCTGAAAAATCATTAATAAAATATCAATACAACGTCCTTGGCATTATGCCAAAACAAAAATCATGGTTTCCTAAAAGCAGCATGCTTCAAATGCAGCAACAGATTTTGCCAATTTTGCAGCAATTCAAAGAAATTGTGGGCTATGGCGGGTCAATGGGTGGCTATGCTGCGATTAAATATTCCAACCTGTTGAATATGCAAAAAGTGGTGGCTTTTGTCCCACAATATTCAATTGATCCAGATGTCGTTCAAGATCGCCGTTATGCAGAGTTTTTTGATGCAAGTATTCATCAAGACATGCAGATTCAGGCCGATGAAGTGGATGCATCACGTGAATACATTATTGTTTACGACCCCTATTTTGCCGAAGATAAAGAGCATTTCTTAAAGATTCAGCCTTTATTGCCGAATATGCATGTCATTCATTTGCCATTTACTGGTCATGAGGCACTTTCGGTTTTGGCAAGTTCGCAATTGCTCAATGATTTTGTCGAAAAACCTTTTGAAATTACTTATTTCTACAAGCGTGTCCGGGAAGTTAAAAAGCAAAGTAAATTCTATTATCGTCATGTGCTGGATGCCTTGTTGGCAAGACATCATCATGCCTTATTAAAGATTTTAGAAAATAATGAGTTTGAACTGGATGAACGCTATTTTGATGCGATCATGAAGCAAAAGCTGGTTCAGCAATTATTTAATCTTAAGCAGGGCACAGAACAGAACCTGCATAAGCTCGGGATTCAGCCGCATTTCGTGCAACAGGCAGGCAGTTCAAAGCCAACCGTCATGACGGCTCAGGAGACCTGTCTGGTCTTTAATCTGGTGAGCTTAAAACTAGAGAGTTATCGTCCAGATACGCTTGCAGCCAATCTGAACTATCTTGTTCCGTTAAACGTCACAGCCAATGCATTGGTGGAACTTGAACTGAATAATGAAAATTATTTATTGACCATGAATGACCGTGGTATTCACAAGCTGGTAAAAGTCGGCGAAGCCTTGGCTTTAGACCAGTCGCCACTGGTGTTTAAACGCTATGCAGAGTTTTGTAGCATCAGTTATAAGCAACTGACACTAAGCTGTGATGAACAGGGATTCAGTCATTTTGTTGAAAATAATGTGGATGAGCAGACCAAGCTACAGTTATGTAACTAGATCTTTTCCATAAAAAAGCCCTTTGCATTGCAAAGGGCTTTTTTAGAACGGACTTAAAGAATTAGTTTGCACCAATTTTTGCGTTGGTATTTACATTGGCATTCACGCCTAGAACTTTCACACCGACATTTGCACCTGTTTGAAGGCCTTTCTTATCTGCATTCAAGCCAGTTTGGGCATTCACACCAGAAGTTTTACCATTCACCTGCGCTTGCGCATTGGTTTGCGCACCTAAATTTAACGATTTAGGTTGGTTAGATGCTTTTTTGTCTTCAATACGTTTTTTGACATTTGCAGTGGTATCGGCTGCAAACTCTTTACCATCAACGGCTTTATCTACTGCATAATCTTTTGTATTTTTAACTGCTTCACCAGTTTTGTTCACGACATGTGAACCAATATGGGTCGCTGTTCCAACAGTTTTTTGAGTGGCTGTTACGCCCGTATTTACAGCGGCATGTCCTACATTATGTGCAGTATGACCTACGCCTTGTGCCACGTGACCTACACCTTGAGCAGTATTTTTTACTGCGCCAGTCACACCCTTAAGCAAGCCACCAGATTGAACATTGACTTGAGCTGAGCCATTCGCGTTTACCTCAGCGCTCTGTGCAAAAACAGAAGCAGAAGCGAGGATACTTGTTGTCACGATAGCTGTTTTGATCATTTTTTTCATTGCGATTTCCTTAGCGATGTACCGTAAAGTGGTACTTCATTAACGCCATTGCATCATAGCGAGCTAAAAAGTAGAAATGTGTGATTTTCATCAAAAATTACAACCAGATTACAGCTCAAACACACTTTAGATAGAAATTGTGAAGATTGATTACGGGAATAAAAACATGAAAAATATAGTTTTTATATGAATTTAAATAATTGTAAATATTGGTGTTTATTTAATTTTTAGAATAATAATTTAGCAAGTTATGAACAGTTATTCTAAATTTATTCCATAGTTTAGAATAATAAATATACAAATTAAGGATATCTAAATAATATAAAAAAGATTAAAAAATGAGAAGAAGCACAACTTATTCATGTTTGAACATGCTTCGTCGGCATAATAATTTTTATCTTTAAGGAGCTTTATTTTTTATCCTTCATCTGTTGATGGAGGGCATCTGTTGTTTTTATTTGAAGACTAAAAAGGGAGTGGCAGTTAGTTTCTAAAGAATAATTGTATTAAATAGAAGAAGTAAAAGCCAAATCTTGGCGAGTATGAGGCGCTGGAGAACAGAATGAAAAAGATGGCAGCATTTTTACTGGTTTTAATTGGACTCGGTATGGTGGCGATGTATTTACAGCCAACCAAGTCAATGGTGAATACAACGGTTTATCAAGAGCGTCCGAGTCATTCGGAAACAACCCAAATACAAGAAATGGAGGTAAAAACCAAGCAAGCAACCAATTCAACGCTAGACAACCTATCGGATACTTCTCAACAAGAACCAGAATTTTATGACACGAAAAGTGATCCTTCGCTACAGCCGATTGATCCAGCGACTGATCCTGCAAACGAAATTAAACAGCTTTAAATCATCAGGGTTTCTTTTTAAGAAACCAGACAATAAAACCATTCTTAATTTGAGAATGATGGAGATGAAAAGTGAACAATAAAATTTTAATATTTATCGGTTTATCTGTTTTTTGTATAACGACAACCTCTGCTGCAACACTCAACTCTGCTCAGCTTAAACAGCGATTCAGCGCTGCTGCTGTCAACAAAATTACCCAAGGAAAAATTGATATTAATGCATTGGTGAGCAATGAATCGAATGACTTAATTATTGAATATGATCTCAATACTGAAAATACGCTGTCAGATCCAGCACAGCGAGATTTTATTGAGGATAGTAAAAATCGGTTTAAAAATAGATGGATCAGAACCGCAGGTTTTCAGACGTTGCGAGAATTTAATGGTTTGCCTTTGGGTTTATACCGGATTCAAAATCGTGAAACTCTAGCCCAAATTTTAAATGACCCTATGGTAAAAGGGGTGTATCCCAACCGTAGAAATACGGCCACCACGATTGAAAGTTTAGCTTTAATTAACCAGCCGCAAGCGGCAAACAATGGTTTTACAGGTGCGGGAACCAGCGTGGCAGTGATTGATACAGGTGTGAATTATAAGTATGCTGACTTTGGCTGTACTGCGGTCAATACACCTGCTTCAAGCTGTCGGGTTGTCTATAGTTTTGATAGTGCACCGAATGATAATCAACTCGACAATGATGGACATGGCAGTAATGTTTCAGGCATTGTGGCAAAAGTAGCACCTCAAACCAAGATTATTGGTATTGATGCGTTTCGAACAGTTGTGACCAATGGGCAGCAACAGAATATAGCTTATGACAGTGATATTCTGGCTGGATTGAATTGGACGGTCAATAATGCAAGAACTTATAACATTAAAGCGGTTAACCTGAGTTTAAGTGTTCCTGGACGTAAATATACGTCTGAATGCCGCAATAGTAGTTATAGTACCGCTTTTTCCAGAGCACGGAATGCGGGTGTCATTCCAGTCGTTGCTGCGGGGAATGATGCTTATGCTGATGGTATTGCTTCGCCTGCATGTGTGACTGGTGCAGTACGGGTCGGTGCAGTTTATGATTCGAATCTAGGAGCAGTCAAGGCAACCGTATGCAATGATGCAACCACTCAGGCTGACCAAATTGCTTGCTTTAGTAATGGTGGCTCTCTGGTCACACTTGTTGCGCCGGGCGCGATGATTACAGCAGGCGGTTATCGGATGGGAGGAACATCACAAGCCACCCCTCATGTCGCGGGCGCAATTGCTGTATTGCGGGCAAATAATGTAAGACCATCAGAAACCATTAACCAGAGCATTAACCGTTTAAAAGCAACAGGTAAAACTGTCAGGGATGCACGAACAGGTTTAATTTTTCCACGTCTCGATTTACTCGCGGCAACCAATGGACTCAGTCTGAATTAAGCTTATTTTTAAGCTAAAGATTGATCCCAAGCATAGTTTAAAAGCCATCACTCGTTACAGCTCGTAGTCATCAATGTAACGAGTTTTTTTATGAGTTTAATGACACTGTGCCAGATTATTCGCACTGAAATTACTTTGCAGTTTCTTGAAATTTGCCTGTACAGCAGGATCATCAATGTCAAAAGCTGTTGAGGTATTGGCTGAAACAAGCGTGGTATGTTGGGTCGATGAACTCGCTGAAATTAATCCTGAATGGTTAAAGGTCCAGTGCTCTATCGCTTGCCCACCATCGAAATAACCCGTGAATTCAATAACGCAATTTTTGTCCTGTTTCATCAGTTTCGCAATATTGCCTTCTGTTGTTGGAGAAGCACCAATATTTTTAACCTGTTCCAGACTTTGCGCTGAACTTGGATTCGGAGTCTGAAAAGTGGAACAAGCTGTGAAACTCATTCCACCAAATATCGAAATAAAAATAATTTTAAATGGGCGACGCATCATGGGCAAAATTCCAGTCCTATGAAATTATCATTTTAGTGTGTGGTCTAGGGGCGTGAAGTTCAAGGCATGTTTTGAGATAACACTGTAAATTTTAAGCTTATTTTTTTAAATAAATCCAATAGAAATGCTACTTAGCAAATTGTGTCAGAAATGACCAGATAAAAGACCTGTCTTGATAATGAACATGCGGAGGGTTAATGCCATAGTGTTGTCGATATAAAAAGAGGGAAAAGAGCGCATGAATATGAAATCGAAAGCTATACCGTTTCATCGGGTCATTGTCATTGGTGGTGGTTTTGCGGGATTAGGGGCCGCGATCAAACTGAAAGAAGCAGGCATTCATGATTTTATCTTGCTTGAGAAAGCGGATGAGCTGGGTGGCGTATGGCGTGAAAATACTTATCCTGGTTGTGCCTGTGATGTGCCTTCGGCGTTGTATTCCTATTCTTTTGAACCGAATCCTTCGTGGAGTCGAGTGTTCGCTGGACAGGCTGAAATCAAACAATATTTGCAAAATACCGCCCAAAAATATCAGGTATTGCCGCATGTCTATTTTCAGCATGAGGCATTGGCTGCAAGCTGGTCAGATCAACAACAATGCTGGATTGTGCGTACCAATCAAGGCGAGTTTCATGCGCAGTTTGCGATTATGGCGTGTGGCCCGATGCATGAGCCTGTCATTCCTGATGTGAATGGATTAAAAGATTTTAAAGGGGAAATTTTCCATTCTTCGCGTTGGCGGCATGATCTGGATTTAACTGGAAAACGCGTGGCTGTGATAGGTACGGGCGCATCTGCCATTCAGTTTATTCCCCAGATTCAACCTTTAGTAAAGCAACTGACAGTCTTTCAACGAACACCACACTGGGTTTTGCCGAAGTCGGATATGCCTTTGCCTCGTCCGATCCAGACAGTTTTTAAATATCTACCTGTGGCTCAATCGCTTATGCGCGGTTCGGTATACGGCATTTTTGAGACGCTGAATGGCGGGTTGCAAAGTAATGCAGCGATGCAGCAAGTACAACGTATCGCTGAATTTCACATTAAACAGGGAATTAAAGATGCTGAATTACGCCGTAAAGTTACGCCGAATTATGTGATTGGTTGCAAGCGTATTCTCCAGTCCAATGAATGGTATCCTGCTTTGGCACAACCGAATGTTGAAGTGGTGGCTGCTGGCCTAAGTGAAGTTAAAGGCAATCGATTATTTGCCAGTGATGGTCGTAGCGTAGAGGCAGATGTCATTATTCTCGGGACAGGTTTTGAAGTGGCTGAACCACCAATTGCCCAACGCGTCTTTAACCGTCATGGTCAAAGCATGTCAGAGGTTTGGCAGGGCAGTCCAGAAGGTTATATGGGAACGATGGTGGCTGACTGTCCAAATGGATTTTTGATGTTTGGGCCAAATATTGCGGTGAGTTCTTCGGCTTTTATCATTATCGAAGCGCAACTTGCCTATATTATTGATGCGCTCAAACAGGCGATTCAACAAAATATTCAAACCATTGAACCCGATCCTGTGCGGATGGCTCAGTTTAATCAACGTGTGCAAGACGCTTTAAAAACCACGGTCTGGAATAAAGGTGGCTGTCAGAGTTATTTCATTGATCGTAATGGACGTAACAGTACGGTATGGCCGTGGACAACGTTTAAGATGCGCCAGCAACTCAGTCATTTTAATTTAAATGAATACCTGATTGATCGTCAGGTCGAACCACAGACCGAGCCTGTTTAAGCTAAAGCAAGATGGAAAAAAACCTCTAGTATCTAGCTAGAGGTTTTTGTTTAATTTGATGAAGGTTGACTGAGTCCAGCACGCTCAATTGGAACATTTCCTTCATTGGTCCCGACGACTGCATCTTTAGTATCTTGCCATTTTTTAGCCGTAAATTGTTTGGCTTTCTCTGCTTGTGTTTGAACAACTTCAGATTGTTCTTCAGTATATTTCTTGGTGTCTTGCCATCTTTCACTGATCTTTTGAGATGTGTTTTCAGATGCACCTTGAATTGAGTTGCCTAAGTTTTGCATGCCTTTACCTGTTTTATAAAGTAATACACGACCGATACTTGGGTTGTCGCCATAAGGCATCGCTTTTTCAGGTTCTGCATTCGAAGCAGTTGTTGTGGTGGTTGCTGTATCTGCTGCCCAGAGAGAAGACGAGGTAACAAAAACTAATGTTAGGAAAAAAAACTTATAATTAAGCATGTTGTTTTTGCTCCTTAAGAGAAAATATATTCACTTATATTCTTAATTTATCCTAATATAAGAAATATGCATTTTGTTAGTTTTAGTAATTATAAAATCACTTTTTAGGATAATTTCGTATAGCGCTTTGCATAGCATATTCACAATTTGAATAAAAACCATCCTTTTGCTCTTTTAAAGGATGGGTAAGCCATATAGGATCTAGTTTTCGGTGGTTGGCTTCTATTAATAATGGTTCATATAAATTTTCCATATAATTATAGAAGCACTTAGCACGCTCTATCCTTAATTCGAGTTTATGAATAATATCTCGTTCACTTGAGATAGTTGTACTAAGTCTTTTCATATGGTCCCAAACTTCTTTATTCGAAATAAACGTATCCATCAAAATATTCTCTATAAATGTTAAATCGCCAAGAAGAATTTTTATGACGTGTCCACCTAAGCGACTCGGATAAAAGCTACTAGTCATATCTGCATTTTTATGTGACCTAGTATGAATAAAACGAAGAGAACATAAGCTTGTTAAAACTGAAAGTGTTATTTCTTCTTTAAAACCAATTTGGGTTAAGTTATAGGCTATATCTGAAGCAGTAATAAATTCGGAACCAGTTGTAGAATGTTGTTTAACTAATGCTGCTAGTATAAAAAGTCTTAATAATTCGCTATTGTTTTGATTGAGTTTTGAGTCTAGTGGATTGCCGATAACAGAGTAATTTTCATCGTATACAGATCTATTACCTAGTAATATGGATCTAAATGCTTCATGGACAGGTAAGCGATATTCTTTACCACTCTGATAAAAATTTATTGCTTTACCTGGATCAGTGTAACCATTAGAAAGAAATTCTCGGGTCATTCTTAATGCTAAACGTACATCATGATTTGATAAAACATCTATACGATTGCCTATTTCAGTTCCTAATACGGAGCTTTTAGTTAATCGTATGAAGTCAGCTAGATTATTTACTTCAAAATTTGCTCCATTAAGAGTTTTAAAGGCTCCCTTTTTTCTTTCCAAGAGTTGCTCAGTTAAATTAAATCTTTTAGAGATGACGGAAGGGATTGGTGGTGGTTCAATTAGAATAGGGTCAAAATCAAAAGCATCAAATGTAGGTGAACTTCTATGATTAACATAGGTTGATTCACGCATTGCTATAATTAAATTAATATTTAATTTTCCCGCAAAAGCAATAGCATCTGAAAAAATATCAGATTGAATAGTATCAGATTCGAATTGATCAACATTGTCAATTACAACAAAAACAGGCGAAATCTGAGTATAGTATTTTAATATTTTATCTATATATGCAATTTTGTTTTCATAGTCAGCATATATTTTTTCAGAAATTTTTTCTTGAAGTTTATCTGGAGAATTAGCAATTAGGAAAAGAGGTCCTTTTTTTAAACTATCAATTTCTTGTTTATAAGCTTTTGAAACTACTTTTTCATAACTGTTTAATATATGGTTCTCAGTCTCTGTAATTGTTTGGAAGATATTGTTGTAAATAAAATCTAGTGGTATTTGATTTTGAGAAAAATTTCGAAAGTCTATTTTTATCCATTGGGGGGGATTAGGTAACTTTTCATTGAAAAATTCTTTGGCTGAAATTTTGTGTGTGTATTCAATAAATGTGGTTTTACCTGAACCTACACTGCCAAGTATAAGTATTGCTAGAGGCCTATTTAAATTAGTAGATGCTTTAATTTTTTCTCTAAAACTATTTGATTCTTTCGAGCGCATAGGTCGTAAAGATTTAGAAAATAAAGACTCTTTTTTTTGCAAATGCATTTGTATTTTTTGATCAAATTTCTGCCGATCATTTGTAGATACATAACACTTTTCTAATAATTCGGGGTTTTCATTAATTAAAGAATCAGAAAATGCAACGGTTACCTCTTTATCTATTAATGGAAAAACTGGGTTTGTTTGATTTGTTGTTCCTGCAAAGATTTTGTTAAGCCGTCTAATTTCAATTTGATCTTCACTTCTACCAATGAGTTCTATTTTAAGATTCTCATCTATAAAACCTTCTCTGGATAATAGTTTGTAAAAATAATCAAACCTTTCATTTAGAGCATCATCAATATTATGAAAAATTATTGCAGATGATTCTGAAAAACTTACACCGTCTATCCTTGAAGCTGGAAAAATAATCCATTGATCGCCATTTGTTACAATCGCAAAAGGTATTCCCATTTTTCTACAATAATCTCTAGCCTGAATAATAGCATCACCTATCTCATCTTTTACAAGCGTCGAATTTAATTTTGATAATGTGTTTTTAGGAAGCTGAAATCTTATACTTATTCTTTTCGCTTCTATAAGCATGGAACTATTTGCATTTTTTATAATATAATCAGCATATTTTGTAATACCATCTTCTTGTACCTTTTCTTCGTAGCAGATATCTAATACATTCCATCCTAGGATTTTTTCTAGTATTTGATCTATAATTTTTCTACGGGTTTCAGCTTCATTGCTTGAATTCACTTTGAGTGATGCAACGCTTGTTTTTATTTCTTCTTTAATGTTCATGTCATTTATAAAAAAACCTATTATCGAAAAAGATAATAGGTTTTTAAAATTTATACAAGTGTTAAGAATTGCTACTTAACCCTGCAATACACTTACATCCGCAATTGCCGTGAATAAATCACGTAGTTGAGCGAGTAAACGTAAACGGTTAGCTTTTAACTCTGCATCATCTGCCATCACCATTACACCTTCAAAGAAGGCATCGATTGGTGCACGAAGCGCAGCGAGCTTAGATAAGGCTTCTGTATAGTTACGTGCAGCAAGCAATGGTTGAACCACAGGCGTCAATGCTTGAAGTTCTGCATAAAGTGCTTTTTCAGCAGCTTCTACCAGATTCGCTTCAACCACAGCACCTTCAGGCGTTGCTTCTTTAGCAAGAATATTAGCAACACGTTTATTTGCCGCAGCCAATGCAGCCGCTTCTGGCAAGGTACGGAAATGATTGACCGCAGTCACACGCTTATCAAAATCCAGTGGAGATTTTGGTGCAAGCGCTTGAACCGCCTGAATCACATCAACTGCAACGCCTTGATCTTCGTATTTAGCACGGTAACGACCTTCAAGGAAAGCAACTGCATCGGTACGTGTCTTGTCATGATCTTTGATGATGTCGCCATAACCTTGCAATGCAAAGTTCACCAATTCTTCAATCGTAATGTCTAATTCATTTTCAATGATTAAACGCAAGATACCAATCGCAGAACGACGTAATGCAAATGGATCTTTCGAACCTGTTGGTGCTTGACCAATACCAAAAATACCGACCAATGTATCTAAACGGTCCGCAAGAGCAATGGTTGTACCGGTTTTGGTTTGCGGCAATACATCACCAGCAAACTTAGGTAAATACTGCTCACCTAAAGCTTCAGCAACTTCATGATTCTCACCTTCAAGGCGAGCATAGTATGTGCCAGCGATCCCTTGAAGTTCAGGGAATTCACCCACAAGCTCAGAAGTTAAGTCGCATTTAGCCAATAATGCTGCTTTCTCTGCATCGGCAGCATTTGCACCTGTAATCGGCGACAATGCCACAGCCAGTTTCGCAATACGTTCAGATTTATTCCAAAGCGTACCCAACTGTGCCTGAAAGACCATGTTGGCTAATTTGTCTTTACGAGACGCAAGCGGTTGCTTTTGGTCTTGTAAGAAGAAGAATTCTGCATCAGACAAACGAGGGCGAACAACTTTCTCATTTCCTTCAATAATTTGAGTCGGATCTTTCGACTCAATATTTGAAACGGTAATGAAGTAAGGCTGTAATTTACCTTCGGCGTTGATTAAACAGAAATACTTTTGGTTATCCTGCATGGTGGTAATCAAGGCTTCTTGCGGAACAGCTAAATAACGCTCTTCGAAAGTTGCACGTAAGGCAACAGGCCATTCTACAAGGCTAGTCACTTCATCAAGCAAGTCTGCTGGCACAATTGCAGTGGCGTTGACTTCATCTGCCAATGTTTTCACTTGTGCTTGAATCGTGGTTTGACGCTTTTCAAAATCAGCAACCACATACGCTTTTTCCAAGGTTGCCAAGTAGTCATTTGCATGCGCCAAAGTCACTGCTTCAGGTGCATGGAAACGGTGACCATAAGTCACATTACCTGTTTTATGATCTTGAATGGTTGCATCAATGACTTGAGCATCTTTTAGTAATACGACCCATTTTACTGGACGCACGAATTCAGTACGGCTTGCCGCTGAACGCATACGTTTTGCGATTGGTAAGTTGTCCAATGCAGTCTGTAAAATTTGTGGTAGTAAAACATCAAGGCTTTGACCTTTGACATCTTTCAGGAAGCATACTTTTTCAACTTTACCCGCTTGGAAAGTTGAAAGCTGGTCAACCGTAATGCCTTGACCGCGCATAAAGCCTTCAAGTGCTTTCGTTGGTTTGCCTTCAGCATCATAAGCAGCTTGTACAGCAGGGCCGTCAAAACGTTTTTGTGTATCTGCTTGAGCCGCATCGATATCAACAATTTTCAATGCTAAACGACGTGGTGCAGCATAGGCTTCGATAGCGGCGAAATTTAAGCCTGCATCTTTTAAGCCTTTTTCAGTTTCTGCTTTGAGAGCATCACGTAAGGTTTTTAAGCTTTTCGGTGGAAGTTCTTCACAGCCAAGTTCGAATAAAACTGTATGCTTCGTCATTATTTATTCTCCTTCGCTTTTTCAGCTTGGGCTGCTTCTGCCTCAACTTGTGCTTTGAGCTGAGCCAATACTTCATCACGCAAATGTGGTTCTGCCATTGGGAAACCAAGTTTGGCACGGGCAGCCACATAACTTTGTGCAATTGAACGCGCCAAAGTACGAACACGTAAAATATAACGTTGACGTTCAGTCACAGAAATTGCACCACGTGCATCAAGCAAGTTAAAGCAATGTGATGCTTTGATCACCTGTTCGTAGGCTGGAAGTGGCAATTCCGCTTCGATTAAACGAGACGCTTCGGCTTCATAGAAGTCGAATAACTCAAACATTTTATCGACTGGTGCATATTCGAAGTTATAGGTTGATTGCTCAACTTCGTTTTGATGGAATACATCACCGTAAGTTACTGTACCGAATTGACCTTTGGTCCAAACCAGATCGTAAACTGAGTCTACACCTTGCAGGTACATTGCCAGACGTTCTAAACCGTAAGTGATCTCACCTGTGACTGGGTAACATTCAATACCACCCACTTGCTGGAAGTAAGTGAACTGAGTCACTTCCATACCATTTAACCAGACTTCCCAACCTAAGCCCCAAGCACCAAGTGTTGGAGATTCCCAGTTATCTTCCACGAAACGAATGTCGTGTGTCAGCGTATCAATGCCGATTGCTTTTAATGAATCAAGATAAAGCTGCTGGATATTATCTGGGTTTGGCTTAAGTACCACTTGGAACTGATAGTAGTGTTGTAAACGGTTTGGGTTCTCGCCATAACGACCGTCTTTTGGGCGACGTGAAGGTTGAACGTAAGCCGCGTTCCAGGTTTCTGGTCCTAAAGCACGTAAGAAGGTTGCAGTGTGGAATGTCCCTGCGCCCATTTCCATATCATATGGTTGTAATACGACGCAGCCTTGCTCCGCCCAATAGTTTTGTAGGGCAAGAATCAAGCCCTGAAATGTGTCAATATGCGATATAGCACGACTCATGGTGCATCCACTGGAATCAAACAAAAATTGTGGTTAAGTATAAGGATTTTGGTGGTGAGTGGCAAAGGCTTCTAACAGTTCACCCGCAAGTTCTGATCAGAAATAAAAAATAGATCGATTCTTCTTAATTATATTTATAGATCGATTAAATGACGTTGAAATAAGTCGGCTGGATTTAAAGTGAAAATCCACACGTCACCTCATGACGTATTGCATCTTTTGGGTACTTAATTTCACAACTTTGAAATGCTAATTTTTAAACGATATTCTCTGTTTCTTCAGGTCGTTTGAAATGTCTGATCGCATTCGTGAAAAACTCCAGATTCTTGCGGACGCTGCCAAATATGACGTGTCCTGTTCCTCCAGCGGCAGTGACCGTAAAAATAAAGATAAGGGGCTAGGGAATGCCAGTCATTCGGGGATTTGTCATAGCTATACCGAAGACGGACGCTGTGTATCTTTGCTGAAAATCCTGTTCAGTAATGTCTGTATTTTTGATTGCGCTTATTGTGTATCACGCCGTTCTAATGATGTGAAACGTGTGGCCTTTACCGTGCAGGAAGTGGTTGACCTGACCATTAATTTTTATCGTCGTAATTATATTGAAGGGCTATTTCTCAGTTCAGGTATTTTTAAATCCGCAGATTATACCATGGAGCGCATGCTACAGGTCGTTAAAAAACTGCGTCTTGAAGAAAACTTTAATGGTTATATTCATCTCAAAACCATTCCGGGGGCTTCACCAGAACTGATTCATGAAGCTGGGTTATATGCTGACCGAATGAGCATCAATCTGGAAATGCCGACAGAAGTCGGACTGAAAACTTTTGCCCCTGAAAAGTCGCATCAGGAAGTACAAAAAGATTTGGGTTTAGTTCGGGATCGTCTGATTCAGTTGAAAGATGAACGTCAGGTGATCAAGCACGTCCCCAAATATGTACCAGCGGGGCAAACCACACAAATGGTGGTGGGCGCACATCAGGAAACCGATCAGGATGTGTTGTTAATGGCGGATCGGCACTATAAAGAATTTAAACTCAAACGGGTATATTTCTCAGGCTATATCCCGATCAATACCGAAAATAATTATTTGCCCGCAGTGGGTTCGGCACCGCCGTTATTACGCGAAAATCGGCTTTATCAAAGTGACTGGTTGATGCGTTTTTATGGCTTTCAGGTCAATGAAATTGTAGATGAGTGCTTTCCGCATCTGGATTTGGATATTGATCCGAAGCTGAGCTGGGCTTTACGTCATCCTGAGCAATTCCCCGTGGATTTAAATCGTGCCGATTATCAGATGGTGTTGCGTGTGCCCGGCATCGGGGTGAAATCAGCCAAGAAAATTGTACAGGCCCGTCGCTTTGGCAAGATCCATATTGATTTATTGAAACAGCTCGGTGTGGCCTATTCGCGGGCGAAATTTTTTATTCGTTGTGAAGATAGTCCGCGTTTTCAAAAAGAACTGTCTCCAAATTACATTCGCCAGCAAATCTTGACGCAAGGTTCATCAAAGTACGTGCAACAATTATCACCGCAACTCAGTTTGGGATTTTAGCCGTGTTGAATGCACCAGTGGCGTATTGCTTTGATGGCTCAATGGCAGGGTTGCTGAGTTGTGTTTTTCGAGCCTTTCAGTTCAAAGAATTTGAGGTGCAACTGTGTCTGGAAAATCAAACACAGCATGGCTTATTTGCCAGTCTTATTGAGGTGCCGACGCATGAGCAGCATGCGCAACGAGTCTGGTCAGGCCTGCAACAAAAACTGTCACAATCGGCATTAAGGCAATTTTATTTTACGTCTTTATCTGAATCGCTTGAGGCATATCAGCATTTATTTAATTACTGTGTTTATGTGTTCCAGCAGCAGCTTTCTGTAGAAAAGGACTATTTACATCCAAGTGTGTTAGCGATTTCGCAATGGACTAAAAAAGTCGGACGTGAAAAGCATCGGATGGAGGCGTTTATTCGCTTTAAGAAAACGACAGATGGGCTATTTCTCAGTTTGATACGGCCTGATTTTAATGTGTTGCCTTTGATTCAACCGCATTTTAAACGCCGTTATCAGGATCAACGCTGGCTGATTTATGATGAGAAACGTCAATATGGGCTGTATTATGACTTGCATGAGATTCATGAAGTTTCGATGGATGTGAAAGAGGTTGACCGTAATATCGAAACGGGCTTTAGTCAAAGCTTCCAGTTGGAGCTGGATGAGCAGGAGGCGTTATATGATCAATTATGGAAGGATTATTTTAATAGTATCAATATTAAAGAACGACAAAATATCAAATTACATGTGCAATATTTGCCGAAACGTTATTGGCGTTATCTCAATGAAAAATATGTTTAGATAGTCCATCCATTTATTGGGGCTTAATAAAAAAGCGCCGAAGCGCTTTTTCAATATTAGATAAAGAATAAATAAACAAAGCTGGAAACGAGTGCAATACATAAAATATTCAGGATAAAACCGACTTTCATCATTTCACTTTGTTGGACAAAACCTGTACCAAATACAATTGCGTTCGGAGGTGTTGCAACCGGAAGCATGAAGGCACATGAAGCACCGATACCAATCACGATGACTAGAATTTCTTTAGGCATTCCCATTTGATCCGCAATCGCTGCAAAGACAGGCACAAGTAGGGCCGCAGACGCTGTATTGCTGGTAAATTCAGTCAGGAAAATAATAAAGGTCGCAACAATTATGATAATCAGCAAAGGAGAGGCATCACCAAATGCATTTGCCAAAGTTTGACCTAGCACTAAAGATGTACCTGAATCTTTGAGTACTGCACTTAAGGTTAAACCTCCACCAAATAACATCAACACACCCCAATCGGTATTATCCGCAATATCTTTCCATGTCGCAGTTCCTAATATGACAACGAGGCAGGCTGCGCTCAGTGCCACCCAAGTATCTGGTTGGCTGATCCCGAAGCTTTCACTCAGACTTTTACTAAAAATCCAGGCCAGTGCCGTACCGATAAATAACAACATGGTGGCAATACGCATTTTCGTCCATGGAATATGCTCGGTTTTAAACTCAACTTTATGATTCAGCTTTGGGCGTAATACCAAATACAGGCTGACTAACATAGCCGGCAAGATCAGCAGCATCATAGGTAAACCGATTCTCATCCAGTCGGTAAAGTCGTAGTCCAGTGCTTTCGCTGCAATCGCATTTGGTGGAGAGCCGACCAAAGTACCTAAACCGCCAATACTGGCAGAGTAGGCGATCCCAAGTAAGATAAATACAAAGGTTTTACGCTCTTTAGCTACATCTAAATGTGAAAGCAATCCTAACGCTAGAGGTAGCATCATTGCTGCTGTTGCAGTATTGGAAATCCACATGGACAGAATGGCGGTCACAAGAAAAATAGTCAGGACGGAAATGCCTAAATGTCCTCGAGACATGGAAATAATCCACATTGCGATTTTACGGTCAAGCTTCTGGATGTGTAGGGCTGTTGCTAAAGCAAAACCACCGAAGAACAGAAAGATAATTGGGTCGGCAAATGTACTTAGGGCTTTACTCGTACTAATAGGAACCAGTTCGCCTTTGCTTTCGGAAGGCATTCCGATCAGTACAGCCAATACGGGAATCAAGAGAGCCGTAATTGTGATATGAATTGCTTCTGTTAGCCATAAAATTGCAATAAATAATAAAAGGCTTAAACCTTTATTGGCATTTTCATCATAAGGTAGAACTTGATAGAGACCTAAAGATAATAAAGTTGCAATGATAATAATCACCCAGCCTTTAAGCAGGCCTTTGGGCATTGCATTGGTCGGAGTCTCTAAATGAGGTACATTCATAAAAATATCCTTATTCAAGCGTTATAGAGTCCTGTTGAAAACGCTTTGACCAGTTAAGAAAAAAAGAATAATAGAATCTGAGTGTTTTAAAGCAGCAGGAATCCCTGCCAAAGTGCATTGAGACCAAGCACTGTTAAAATAATAAAAATGATGTATTTAAACTTCTGTTGGGAAAGTCGATTTCTGATTTTTGCTCCTAAATAGACAAAGATAAGAGAAACTATTGTCACGATAGCCAGAAGCCATATTTGCGCCTGATCAAAATTAAGCAGACTTGGATAAAGTAACAAGAGTTGAACCAGCTTGCTGGCAAGAAAACTTAAATTACTAATGATGACGATTTCATTTTTTTGATGACGGGTACTTAATAGATACATCATCAGAAAAGGTGCCATGGCATTGGTTGCACCACCGACAATACCCGCCAGTAGGCCAAACAGTAGCATGTTTCGTAGTGAGGCGGAAATTTGCAATGGTTTGTGGCGAAACTGGTCTATCACATACAACAGCATGACGATGCCCAACATGATTTTTAAATAGCCTTCAGGGACTTTGATCAGTAGGTTGACCCCGATCAAACTTCCAATGAGACTTGCCCCAATCAATAACCAGTATCTTGTTAAGTAGTCCTTTAGTGTTTTAATAAATGAGTTTTGCTGTGCCGTTTTTAACATACTCAAGTTCATGAGAATGCAAGGAATAATGACCATCGCCACGGCAGTTGATAATGGGTAAACCAGTGAAAGAGCAGCGGTGCTGATCATGGGGAAACCGAAACCACTCAGGCCATGTAATACGGCTGCAAGCACACAAATTAATAGTGTAAATAGGTCGGTTTTATCCATATCCCCATCCCGAATATGACATGGTAGTGAAAATAGAAAAGCTCCTTGTAGAAGGCACAAATCTGTTCAAAATGACAAGAGAATTTTAGGTTATCAGATTTGCTCATGTCATAAAGATATAGATTAAATACATCTTAGTTGGGATTTAGGCGTATACTTCTGTCTCGAATAAAACAACACTATTCCAGCAAGGTGCATTGTGAGCTCTACCCCATCAGACTGGCTAAATTTTCTCAAACCTAATTATAAAGTCCTGCCTTTGAGGGAGAGGATGCTTTCAGGTGTCGGCGCTTTATGTGGCTTGGCGATTTCTTCACTCATTAGCTGGTACGTCTTGGGTGGCATGAACGCATGGTACATTGCACCTATGGGTGCTTCTTCGGTACTGCTATTTGCTGTGCCCAATAGTCCCTTAGCGCAACCGTGGAATGTGGTGGTTGGTAATACCTTAGCGGGTTTAATCGGCGTTGCCTGTACTCAATTTTTGCCTGACCTGACGAGCGCTTTTAGTGTGGCGGTCGGGTTAGCAATTTTTATGATGATGACCACAGATTCGCTGCATCCACCGAGTGGTGCAGTGGCGATTACAGCTGTGTTAGGTGGGGAAGCGGTACATCGGCTGGGTTTCCATTTCGTGTTATATCCCGTACTTCTGAACTCGATTTTATTATTAGTTTTCGCGGTGGTATTTAACCGTTTGATTGGGCGCCATTATCCTTTAACTGCACATGTGAATGAGCGATCTAAAGATCCAACACCGACACAGAAAGTTTCGATCCAGCCGAAAGATATTGAATACGCTTTAGAGCATCACACCGAGCTATTGGACATTAGCCAATATGATCTGGAAAAAATCATTTTAGAAGCACAAGAGCATGCCAATGAGCGTCTGGTCAACTCATTTGTCTGTCAGGATATTATGAGTCGGGATGTCATTAAACTGCATGAAAATGATGATATTCATCAGGCACTGGATAAATTCAAAGCGGTTAATCTGATGAGTTTGCCTGTGGTCAATGCAGAAGAAAATCTAGTGGGAACGCTGGCTTTATACGAAGTGGTGGAATGGTTTAAGGGCGCGACCGATCCACGTAATTCATGGCAGCATTTTGTGCGGCAGATTATGAGTCGGAGAGTGGTGACCGTTGATCCGTTACAGCCAATTCAGGATTTAGTGCCGTACTTTGTAGAAAAGTCTTTTAACTATATTCCTGTAGTGGAGAATCAGCGTTTGGTGGGAATTATCAGTCGTGCAGATATGATCGCTGCCTTACAACAGCAGCTTAACCGAAAATTGGTTTAAATAAAAAAAGCTACGGTTGGATTAGGGGTAATTTCAACCGTAGCGACCAAAAAGGTAAAAGTGAAATTAACGTTTTATGCCTTGGTCTTCATAAACTGTTTTCACAGGCTGGTTGTAGCCTTGAACATGGTCAACACGAGCTTGTTGCTGTTTTGGAATGACCAACCACAAAATGAGGTACACCAAAATACCTGGAAAGGCGGCACTCATAATCGAGATCACAACAAAGATCAGGCGTAATAAATTTGCATTCCAACCAAATCGTTCCGCAATACCGCCCATTACACCAGCGATCATGCTTTGTTGGTTTGAGCGATATAAACCAGAGTTGGTCATCGAGTTTGTCTCCTTAAATTCATGAAACGGCAGCAAAAAGTAAAATATTCATTGAATGGCTGCTGTTACTTAAGAAATAGGGGCAATTGATTTTTTTTAAAGTTTAAACAGATGAGAGATTAGTTAAGTTGTGTAAATGGTTGCTGGAAAAAACAACAGTATCGCCTAAAATGCACCGACTTAAAGCACACTGCTTTTTAATTTGCTATTTCCATCTTGTTGCGGCCGTTTTGATTACCTTTCTAGGCGATGAACGAGCACTCAATTGAACCCTATATTTTATTGTGCAAAATTTTAGGGAATGTAGTGAAAAGTACGCGATAGCGATGTTGATGTTAGAGATTTATAGATATGCAGTTCAGGTTATTCTTACAGCATGTTAGTGTAGGAGTCTTATTGAGTTTAGGTTTGATTGCTTGTGATGGCCGTCATCCGGAACCTGTAAGACAACAACCCCAGACGCAATCGGATCGTGAGGCGAGTCATGTCCTCGCAGATGAACAAGAGCATGCTTCTTCTGATACAGAAGCGATGTCACTCAATCAGGTTGCTGGACAAGCAACTTTGCCACACCCAGTGGTACGTCAACAGAACCATAGTCAGCCTTCAGAAGCCGATCTGATTTATGTCGGTCGTTATCATGCCCGCATTCCCTGTACAGATCCTTTCGCTGGCTGTGTAAATAATGAAAAAGAAGCTGAATATATTCTGAATTTATTAAGTGATGGTTCTGTGTACTGGACCAATACCAGCTTTGGGCGTCTCGGTTCTGATCCAACACGTAGCGTTGCCAAGATTGAACAAACCTGTAAGCAGGTGCACTGGCACGTCCATAAAGAATTGAATGAAATTATGGTTCGTTGTGATGCGGCAGATTTAAGTCTTTATTATCAGATTAATCAAAATCAGGATCTGGTTTTTAATCTGGAAAAGATGTGGAATGAAGGGAACGGCAATAACCGTAAATTCTTTAAAGAATATCCTTTTCCCCAACAGGCTTATGTTTTTAAAAGAGTGGAATAAACGACCATCTTTTGCAAAACAAAAAAGAGCGCATGAAGCGCTCTTTTTTTACAGCCTTGATTAGTAATCGAAGCTGAAGTGTTCTGGTGCAAGTGAAGTCAAGGTACGAGACGTTGTTACCATTGACTCGGCATGGCCTTGAGCGCGTGGTAATAAACGGTCAAAGTAGAAATCAGCAACCTTGATTTTTGCTTTATAGAATTCAGGTGTTTCGATACCGTTGCCTGCTTCTAATTTCTCAGAGGCAATAACGGCTTGTTGTGCCCAGAAGTAAGCCATCATCACATAACCAGAGAACATCAAGAAATCAACCGAAGCTGAAGAAACGATGTCACGGTCTTTACGTGCAGCGAGCATGATACGAACCGTTAAAGTGTTCCATTGTGCGCAAAGCTTGGTTAAATCCCATGCGAAACGGCGTAAGTATTTATTACGTGCGTGTGCTGCACAGAACTTCAAGATTTCAGCCGTGTAATCACGAACCACTTTACCTTTCGAGCTTAAGAGCACCTTACGACCAATCAAGTCGAGTGCCTGAATGCCTGTTGTGCCTTCATATAACGTTGAGATACGGGCATCACGTGCGATTTGTTCCATACCCCATTCACGGATATAGCCATGACCGCCGTAAACCTGCATACCGTGGTTGGCTGCTTCTAAACCAAGCTCAGTCAAGAAACCTTTTAAGATCGGTGTATAGAAACCAAGCTTGTCATCATAAGCTTCATAAGCTGCCTGATCGCCACTGACCAATGCATCTGTCATTTTGTCCGCAAGTTTTGCCGCATGGTAGATCATTGAACGACCACCTTCAGCAATCGCTTTTTGCGTCAATAACATACGACGAACATCAGCATGGTGAATAATCGCATCAGCTACACGTTCAGGTTCTTTCTTGCCAGAAAGGGCACGCATTGACATACGGTCTTTGGCATAAGGTAAAGCACCTTGGAAAGACAGTTCAGCGTGTGCAATACCTTGAACTGCGGTACCAATACGAGCCGTGTTCATAAAGGTAAACATCGCATGTAAACCTTTGTTGATCTCACCGATCAAGTAGCCTGTTGCATTGTCAAAGTTAAGCACGGCAGTTGCAGAAGCCTTGATACCCATTTTGTGTTCGATAGAACCACAAGACACCGCATTACGCTCACCCACGCCACCATCAGCAGTCGGGATGAATTTAGGCACGATGAATAGAGAGATACCACGTGTACCAGCAGGCGCATCTGGAAGGCGAGCCAATACGATATGGATAATGTTTTCTGTTAAATCATGTTCACCCGCAGAGATGAAGATTTTGGTACCAGAAATTTTATAGGTACCGTCTTCATTTGGTTCTGCTTTGGTTTTTACCTGACCTAAATCTGTACCGCATTGAGGCTCAGTTAAGCACATTGTGCCTGACCAAGTGCCTTCAACCAGTTTAGGCATATAAGTATTTTTTTGCTCGTCTGTACCAAACTGCATGATGGTGTTCATACAACCTGTACTTAAACCTGGATACATGGTGAAAGACCAGTTGGCAGTCCCCATCATTTCAGATTTGATCAGGTTTAAAGACATTGGCAAGCCTTGGCCACCAAATTCTTCTGGATAAGAAAGACCTTGCCAGCCACCCATCACAAACTGGTCATACGCCTCTTTAAAGCCTTTAGGTGTCGTCACTTCACCATTGTTGAACGTACAGCCTTCTTCATCACCTGACTGGTTAAGCGGAGAAAGTACGTTTTCGCAATAATCTGCCGCACCTTCAAGAATCATATCAACCGTATCAGCATCCGCATTTTGACCACTTGTCAAAGTTTGGTAATGTGCTGGATAATCTAACATTTCGTTCATTAAGAAACGAATATCACGGAGCGGGGCTTTATAAGCTGGCATAATCTTAATCCTGTATTTGAATCATTTTGGATTATCTGTTTCGATACTTTGATTATTCACAATGGTGATAAAAATACATTGATAATCACTGGGGAAAAGAATGTCAGAAAAGCGAATCGTCTAGATTCGATGGAGATGGAAAAATCACTTTTCTGTTGGTGTCTAAACTAATATTAAACGTGAAAAATACTTAATTCTATACTTGAAAATATAATGATATAAAGGTGTTTGGTAAAGCTATGCGTCTAAAATATTTAACTTTATGTTTAATGGGTCTCAGTCTTTCTGCATGTTCTCAACATGTCATTAAAACCAATCCAGCTTCGGCGAACCTTGAGCAGAAGGCGGTGAATAGCCTCAATGCCATCTATGAATATCCAAGCTATGACTATCGTGGGAAATTCACTATTCATGTTGATCAGGAGCCGAGTAAAAATAATGCAAAAGCTGAACCTGCATCTTTAGATCCAGCGCTTAAGCAAAAAGTTGACCAATACTTACGAGATCAGAAGGTCAATTTAAACAATAAACAGAAGCAAGCCTTGTATACGGCACTGGCGCAAGATCAAAAAACCTCTGGTCGTTCCAAGGCCGACAAATTTACTCAGATCATGACCAATATCCTGAATGAAATGCAGTTTGAATATGATGGTTCAGTGCATTATCGCCAGAAAATGGGATCATTTAACCTGACCGCGCGTTATGAAAAGCCGACGCTGCTGGTACAAGCCAAAGTGCCAATGGTACTTGATCTGAATAATTATAAATTTTACATCAACTACTTTGCCTTGATGCCTTATCTGGTCAATAAAGAAAACCAGAACAATCTGGCCTATCTGGATTTTTCAAAATATCAGGATGCTTTCAAGCAAGTGGATTACAAGAAATTTGCTGAATATGTCAAAGCGTCGAGCGCGGTTTACTATCGTCTTGCGGATCAAAATAATATTCAGGCCTTATCTGTTTCCTCCGCTGATCAGGCGGCTGGTGTCGTAGAAAAAATTCGTTTAAAAACCTCGGTTGAAGAACTGATTTTACAAGCGAACTTATATAGCAAGGTCAATGAAAAATATTTGATGCAAAGCGTTTTAAACCTGAAAGCGCAGAATTTAGAAAAACTGGTTACAGACGAAGTTGCCAATGCCGAGGAGTCAAAATCTAAAGCCTCATTACTGGAAGCAAAAGATTCGGCAGATGATGCAAACTTAGTTAGCCAACAGTTATATCGTCTTGTGAATCAGCACTTTGGGGTTGAGGATGTCGAAGAAGGTTATGCTGATGAGAGTGCAGATGCGAGTCAAGCCGCGAATGACGCTGTAGCAGCTGCAGAAGAAGCTTCACAGCAGGCAGACGCGGCAGCAGATGAAGCAACTGCCTCAGAAGCTGAGGCGCAAACTGGCTTAAGCGAAGAACAATGTTCGGTATTGCAAAACACTAAAAACACGACTTATGGTGACGTACAGTATTGTCAAAGTGTATATGGCATTGACGTCTTCTCGGATCAGCCCGTTGAACCAGGTTTCTTGACTTATATCCAGAAGTTACAAGCTGTTGAAAAAGAATTTGCGGTTTACGATCAAAACCAGTTTGTTGATGATCAGGCATTTAAAACACTTTGGCTTAAACATCAGGCGGACATTGAGAAAGCTTTACCGCCTGTTGATAAACGTAACCCATTTATTATGGATGTCGGATTGGATGCCAAAGGGCGTGCTGTGAAGATTGACTATGATTTAAATTATGGTCTGCCTGAGTTGAAATCACGCTTTAATGTCAAGGCAGATATGCTGATTTCCAATTATGGTAAAGGTACGCCGATTGATCAGGCTCAGTTGAAACAGGCGAAAACATGGGCAGAAGCCAGCAAAGGTTCAATGCTAGAGCAGGCAGTGAACAGCTTCTCTGAAAAGTTGGGGCAGACCGGTATTCAGGAGCGTTCAGCGGAGCCGTATACGCTATCTTTAGATGATCAGCTCAATGTCATTGCGGAACAGCGTTATGATGCAACACGTGCTTATGAGCCAACTTATAAAGCAGTGTTTATTGCTAAATTGACAGAAAGTGCGCCACACATCGTGCAGCGTTACTCAAGCCAAGAGTTGCAGGAAATTGCCAGTGTATATGCTTATTGGTATGCCGATGAAGATGTTTATAATCCAGAAGGAAAAGCACTGCAAAAGATTGAAGCTTTGCAAAAGAAACATCATCTGGAATATGAAGACCAGTTTGATGATCGTTTAGGACGTTCGGTTCATCATATCGTCAGTGATGCAATGCAGGGTGATCAACAGCGTCAGGCATGGAAAAAGCTACAGGCGCAGTATAAGCAGCCGCAGCAGTTATTTGCCAAGCAATATCAAATCCAGTTCGAACAAGATAACGGTGTGTCAGGTGAAGAAAAACGCTGGCTCGAACAAACGGCAAATATCTTGGGGCAGGTATATGTCGATGCACGTAAAAACAAACTGTCTGAGCAATCGATCAAAGCCTTAAAGATTGAACATAATGAATTTATTGATTATGGCATCTTTAAAGAGGTCTATCAGAAGATGTTAAATCTTAAGTAATTCACCACAAAAAAGAGCCTGTAATATACAGGCTCTTTTTCTATCTAATGTTTAATCGATTATAAAAAATCTTTCAGTTCAGGTTTAACCCCATTCCAGATAGAGAACGCTTCAATTGCTTGACCCACTAACATGCCAAAACCATCCGTAGCAGGCACTTGGCGTTGTTGGGCTTGATCCAGAAAGCTGGAAGGTTTGCCATAGGCCATTTCATAAGCATGATGGAAAATTAAGCTTTCAGGCAACTGTAAAGCATCTCCCGTTAAACTTGCTGAAGTTGCATTAATCACAAAATCAAACTCACCTGAAAGCTGTTCTAGGCGAATCGCTTTAAGCTCAGTTTGTGGCACAGCATCTTTTAAATCTTCAACCAGTTGTTCCGCGCGGGCGAGGGTACGATTCGCGATCACAATCTGCTTCGCGCCTGCTTGTACTAATGGATAGATCACGCCACGCGTTGCACCACCAGCCCCTAAAATCAAAATACGGCTATCTTTAAGTTCCCAGCCTAGTGCTTGAATTGCTGCAACCAGACCCTGACCATCAGTATTGTCGCCATAGAGCTTGCCATCTTCCATCCACAGCGTATTCACAGCTTTGGCAATCTTGGCACGTTCAGTTAGTTGATCACATAACGCAAAGGCTTGTTCTTTAAAGGGTACGGTGACATTCATCCCCACACCATTCTGGGCAAAAAATGCTTTGGCTGTATTTTCAAAACCATCCAATGGCGCAAGAATTTTTTTATAGTTTAAGTCGACCCCAGTTTTTGCTGCGAATGCATGGTGTAACTCTGGTGAGCGTGATTGTTCAATCGGATTTCCAATTACAGCAAATTGTTTGGTCATGAGGGAATCATTCTTATGAGGTCGTTAAAGTTTATAAAGTTGAGGGGGATGCTGCAATATTGATTTACACCTGAACATTCAAAGAGGGCATGATTTCAGGACAAGAACATGCTTTGATATTTTTAGAGTTGCAAATGTTGGGTCTAGTTTTAAAGATGAGTATTTATTTAATTCGGCATGCGCAGAGTGAAGCCAATATCAATGGGCGAACTAGATCGCATGCTGCAATTGCATTGAGCGAGCAGGGTAAGCAGCAGGCAGAACAACTTTGTGAAGCATTGCCAACTATTGATCACGTCATTATTTCTAAATACCAAAGAACCTATCAAACCGCACAACCGATTTTACACAAATATCAGATCACAGCAGAAGTCGATCACAACTTGCATGAGTTTAGTTATCTCTCGGAAAGGAAATGCGCTAACACCAATCTGGATGATCGCAAGCAATGGGTTAATGCGTATTGGAAGCGAATGGATTATGACTATCGGGATGCCGATGATGCGGAATCTTTTGCTGACTTATATGTGCGAGTGCAGTGTGTTCATGAAAAATTAAGACAATTGGCACAGGAATATGTACATCAAAACTTAGCTATATTTACGCATGGGCAGTTCTTACAATTATTGCTCACGCTAAAACATACACCGCAGTCATTGAGTCGGGAACTGATGCAAAATTTTAGATCAGACTTAATCCAGCGCCCCATCCCCAATACCGCAATATTTTTATTTTAAGATTCCCTAAAAGATTTCATCCCTGAACTATAGGTCAGGGATGAATCATTTCTTTTATTTATTTAAACCCAGCCAGTCTCGTGGTTTTAGATAATAATCGGTGAGACGCTTCTCAGCCGAATCTGCATCCCATTCAGGTCGATATGACCAGCCTGCCAGATTCGGCAAGCTCACCAAGATCGATTCAATACGCCCGCCAGTCTGTAGGCCGAACAACGTACCACGGTCATATACCAAGTTATATTCAACATAGCGGCCACGACGATATAACTGGAACTCACGTTGAGCTTCGGTATAAGGTTGCTCACGATGCTTTTCAAAAATTGGTAAAATTGCCTCTAAATAACCATTTCCGACCGCCTGCATATATTTAAAGCAGGTTTCGAAATCCCACTGGTTTAAATCATCAAAGAATAAACCGCCTACACCACGCTGTTCATCACGATGTTTTAAATAGAAATAATCATCACACCATTGTTTATGTTCGGCATAAACATGTTCACCAAAAGGCAGGCACAGGTCATGGGCTTTTTGATGCCAATTCAGCACATCCTCATCATCTGGATAGAATGGGGTTAAGTCAAAACCACCGCCAAACCACCACACTGGATCTTGGCCTTCAGGCTCAGCCACAAATAGGCGGACATTGGCATGAGAGGTTGGGATATTCGGATTTTTCGGGTGAATCACCAACGATACGCCCAGTGCTTGTGCCTTTGCACCCGCAATTTGTGGATGACGTTCAGTCGCTGAAGCGGGGAGTTTACTGATATTGATGTGGGAGAACATGACCCCACCTTTTTCAATCACTTCACCATTTTGCAAAACACGAGAGCGACCACCACCGCCTTCGGTTCGTTGCCAATCATCAATGATAAACTCAGCGGTACCACCGCCTGCACGTTCCTGTTGCTCTAGTCCTGCACAAATGCGTGCCTGTAGATCGAGTAGAAACTCGCGAACACGTTGAATATCAGCTGAAGTTGGATGCTGCATGATGATCCTCTTGATAAGATCTAGGAATTACTGATATCAAAACATAAATCCATAAAAAAAGTAAGGGATTTTTGTTTTTTACAACTAAAATCCCTTAACTGCTTTATTTTTAAACATTTTGAAAAATGAATTAGAAGTCATCTTTTTTATAGAGATGATCCATACGTTCACGTTTGGTCTTTAAATATTGTTCATTGAATGGGTTGCGACCGACAGTCAGTGGGACACGCTCCACCACATTAATACCCAGATCAGTCAATGCTTTTAATTTAAGTGGATTATTTGTGACCAGTTTCACTTCTTTAACTTGAAGATGATCGAGCATGATGCTGCACATATCGTAGCGACGCGCATCAGCAGGTAAGTTCAATAACAGGTTCGCATCAACGGTATCATGACCTTGATCTTGCAAGGCATAAGCACGGATTTTATTGGTTAAACCAATACCACGCCCTTCTTGACGCAAATATAAAATTACGCCTTGGCCTGCATCATTAATCAGGCGTTGAGTGGCTTGTAACTGTGGGCCGCAATCACATTTAAGTGAAGCGAAAGCATCACCAGTCAAGCATTCTGAATGGATACGCACAAGTACAGGCTTATTGGGAGCAGTTTCTAACCCTTTAGAAAGCGCCACATGTTCCTCACCCGTTTCTGGATCTTGAAACACGGAAATATTGAAGTCACCAAAGGCAGTCGGCAGCTTTGATGTTGCAATAAATTCAATCGGCACAGAGAACTCACTATGATCATAAAAACAGTCTGAGTATAGCTTAATGTGTGAAGATTGCGCGAACTGGAATTTCTGATTTTTTATATAAGTTTTTCTTTTTCATACAAAGCACACAATAATGGTTGATAAACAGTGACATAATTCAGGATAATCTACGGGTCATTCTTTAAAAATTGCATAAGAATGTTCAGCACTACATCATTCGCACGTGTGGCTGATTGAAGGCAGATCATATTTAATTGTATGATTGCCCCCATTTAACCCAGCTTCGGACTTGCCAGGCTTAAAAAGGCTTTGCCACATTATGTTGTATACCGAAATTCCAACTCAACGCCCTGTTACGCCATTGTTAGATGGAATTGATCATCCACAACAATTACGTCAGCTCGAGCAAAGCCAACTCGTTCAAGTGGCGGATGAGTTACGTCAATATATTTTGTATGCAGCTGGGCAGAGCGGTGGACACTTTGGTGCAAATTTAGGAGTAGTCGAACTGACTGTGGCCTTGCACTATAGCTTTAATACGCCAGATGATCGTTTGGTTTGGGATGTGGGCCATCAGGCTTATCCGCATAAAGTGCTGACAGGTCGTCGTGATCGCATCGCTACCATTCGTAGTAAAAATGGTTTGGCTGCGTTCCCTGCACGTGATGAATCTGAATTTGATACCTTTGGTGTAGGCCATTCCTCAACTGCTATTTCAGCAGGTTTGGGTATGGCACTGGCTCGCCGTTATCAAAAAGATCCATGTGATGTCGTTGCAATCGTGGGTGATGGTGCAATGACGGCAGGTATGGCATTTGAAGCCATGAATGATGCAGTTGCACATGATGCGGACTTGATCGTAGTCTTAAATGATAACGATATGTCGATCTCTTGTAGTACGGGTGGTTTTGCCAAACATCTGGCTGCCATTTGGGAAACGGGGCAATTGATCAATGTGAATGAACAGGGTGAAGCCTATGTTCAACCTCATCCAAAGTGGACCTATAATTCACGTTTGCATCAATCTGCGACAGATGCCGCTGATAATTTATTTAAAGCAATTGGTTTTGATTATTTCGGGCCATTTGACGGACATGATGTGGAACAACTGGCACAGGTTTTCCATGCACTTAAAAAACGTAAAGGTCCACGTCTAGTTCATATTTATACTAAAAAAGGTAAAGGTTTCGCACCAGCGGAAGCAGATCCGATTACCTATCATGCGATTACTAAGATCGCGCCAACCGCAGCAGCACCCGTAAAAAAATCACCTCCTAAATACTCAGATGTATTTGGGCAATGGCTATGTGATGAAGCTGCTCAAGATGAACGTCTGCTCGCCATTACACCTGCGATGTGTGAAGGCTCAGGCATGGTGAAATTTGCACAGCAATATCCTGAGCGTTTCTTTGATGTTGCAATTGCTGAACAACATGCGGTGACTTTAGCCGCTGGCATGGCGTGTGAAGGGTTAAAACCGGTTGTCGCGATTTATTCAACTTTCCTACAACGTGGTTACGACCAGTTGATTCACGATGTTGCCTTGCAGAATCTGGATGTCACTTTTGGTATCGATCGTGCAGGTTTAGTGGGTGAAGATGGCCCAACGCATGCAGGTGCATACGATTACGCTTATATGCGTACTGTGCCTAACATGGTTATTATGGCGCCGAAAGACGAAAATGAATGTCGTCAGATGCTCCATACCGCCTACCTCTATGAAGGACCAACTGCGGTACGTTATCCGCGTGGCGCGGGTACGGGTGTTGAAATTCAACAGCAAATGACAGCTTTGGAAATTGGCAAGTCTGAAATCGTTGCTGAATTTAATGTTGATGCTGAACAGCACATCAGCATTCTGGCTTTTGGTAGCCGCGTTGCGCCATCGGTTGAAGCTGCAGAACAGTTTGCACATCAGCATGCTATTGGCGTGCGTGTTGTGAATATGCGTTTTGTAAAGCCATTGGACGAACAAATGATTCGTGACTTGGCAGAAAGCACACAACTGTTTGTCACTGTTGAAGAACATGCCGTAATGGCTGGAGCAGGCAGTGCCGTCAATGAATTCATGGCTCAAGCAAAAATTGTAAAACCAATCCTGAATCTTGGTTTGCCAGATGCATTCTTGCATCAAGCCACGCATCAGCAAATGTTGCAAGATTGTGGTTTAGATGCTCAGGGAATTTTAGCTTCAATTGAGCAAGCTTGGTTCTAACTTATAAGTTGATGTAAACGCGAAAATAATTTTTCGCAACATTTTTCCCCTAAAAGCGCTTATATTTGCTAGAATATACGCGCTTTTATGCATTATTCTTTGTCAAAATCTTCAAATTTGTAGTGGGTGTTCAATGGAACCTATGGTGGTTATGGCTGCGCGTGCGGCTCAAACAGTTGGTCAAGAGCTTTTAAAGGCACATCAAAATCGTCATAAACTCGATTTACAAGTTGAAGAAAAAGGCATTGATGGTCCAGTAACACGTGTTGATCGTTACTTGGAACAACTTACAATTGATACACTTCGCAAAAGCTATAAAAACCACAGCTTCCTTGGTGAAGAGTTTGGTATGCAAGAAGGTAAAGGTCACGATGCAGATTGGTGCTGGGTGATTGATCCTTTAGACGGTACACAAAACTTTATCAACGGTTTCCCGCATTTCTGTATTTCTATCGCAGTTCAACATAAAGGTGTGACTCAACACGGTGTGATCTATGATCCAGTACGTGATGAGCTGTTCTCTGCAAGCCGCGGTCGTGGTGCAGTGATGAATCAACGCCGTATCCGTGTAAATGTAAAAGAAAGCCTTGAAAATACGTTCCTTGCAGTAGGCCATCCGTACCGTGCAAAGCGTAATGGTGAAATTGTTTCTTATGCAGAACAACATTTTGCATCATTATTGGCAGTGACTAAATCTGGCGCGCAAATCCGTCGTGGCGGCTCAGCTGCTTTAGACTTGGCCTATGTTGCTGCAGGTCGTTTTGATGGTTTCTTTGAACTTGGTTTAAAACCGTGGGATATCGCTGCGGGCGAATTAATCGTGAAAGAAGCGGGCGGTGTTGTTGTTGATGCACGCGGTGGTAATGAATCATTTGACAATGGTCAGGTGCTTGCATGTTCACTTAAGATGTTAAAGCCATTGATGCAAAACGTTGTTCCAGCTTGGGGCGAAGCTGCAAAATAATTTGTAGATATAGAAAAAACCCTCAATACTTTGAGGGTTTTTTTATGCGTTTAGAAAATAGGGAAACGAAATTCTGATCTATTTGATTGCTTTGAGGTCGATGAGGAAATAATAATTTATTTAAATAATGAGATAGAAAAAGAGAAATTTAAAACTTATTCACGCTTTAATCTTTATGTGGATTTAAAATGTCATGTTGAATGAACAGCACAAGTGTCTTATGTGGGGAGGGTTAGGATGTAAGCTCCTTGAAATTGGCATGCCCCTCTCAATTTTTTGTAAAAATACATATTATTTTTCTGTTTGTAATTGCGCGAGCTTCATAAAAAAAAGAACTTTTTATTATTTTTAACTTGCTGATATTTCGCTGTATATCTTTTAATCTGCTGTCTAATTTTAAAGCGGTTTGGAGCTGAAAGCCCTGATAATAAATGTGATGTAATAGAAAAACCAATTAAAAAAGGTGACTTTTAAAATTATTCTGCTATAATCCGCCCACGCACTTAAATTCCAGTTCATTACCTGAACATTCAGTTCTATTCATATTAGCGCACGCTGTCCATAGAGAGGACCACATCTTGCGCCCAAATCGCTTAGCGATTCTTCAGGTTGAGGCAGTAATCAAGCGTGCGTTTAGTCCACATCGTCGTTATTCGGATCGCCGCTGAATTTCATATATTTTCAGCTTGAGTCGCTTTGCCGCTTGTTGCCGATGTCTATTTTTTGTATTTATTAAAATGGAGCACCCACAAGGGTGAAACTCTCTATGAGCAAAACTTTTGCCGAATTTTCTTTGCACGAAACCTTACAACAAGCCCTAGAAGGTTTAGGTTTTACGACACCAACTCCTGTGCAAGAACAAGCGATTCCAGCTGCATTAGAAGGTAAAGATTTATTAGTTTCAAGCCAGACTGGTTCTGGTAAAACAGCAGCATTTTTACTTCCTACATTAAACGCTTTAGCGGGTGAAGATACTTTTGTGCCATTTAAAGAGCGCATGAAAGCAGTTACTCAGCCAACGATTTTAGTTATTTCTCCTACGCGTGAATTGGCTCAACAGGTCAGCCAAGACGCGATTGCATTTGTACGTCATATGAAAGGTGTTCGTATTGCTGCAATTATGGGTGGTATGCCTTTCGGTAAGCAAATTCAACAGCTTAAAGGTGCACAAGTTGTCGTTGCGACTCCTGGTCGTTTACTTGACCTTGTAAACCGTCGTCAAATTAAACTTGATAAAGTTGAATCATTAATTGTTGATGAAGCTGACCGTATGCTTGATCTTGGCTTCTCTGAAGACTTGGAAGCAATTGGTGAATTAGCTGCAAACCGTAATCAAACATTAATGTTCTCTGCAACTTTTGCTGATCGTATTATCCGTCTTGCTGAACGCATGATGAATGATCCGCAACGTATTGCAATTGAAACTGGTCACAGCACGAACACTGATGTAACTCAAACATTACATTGGACTGATGGCTTTGAACACAAGAAAAAATTATTAACTCACTGGTTATCTGATGAGTCTGTAGATCAAGCTGTTGTATTTGCAAGCACGCAAGAAGATACAGATATGCTTGCTGAAGAATTAGCTGAAGCGGGTCACTCTGTTGTTGCATTACATGGTGCGATGCCACAAACCGTTCGTAACCGTCGTTTACGTAGCATTCGTGAAGGTCGTGCAAAAATCTTGGTTGCAACTGATGTTGCGGCGCGTGGTTTAGACGTACCAACGATTTCACATGTAATTAACTTCGGTTTACCGATGAAAAATGAAGACTATGTACACCGTATTGGTCGTACAGGTCGTGCGGGTCGTACAGGTCAAGCTGTGACTTTGGCAACTTACCGTGAGCGTGGCAAAATCCGTGCTTTAGAAGATTATTTAGATGCACGTTTAAATGTATCTGAAATCGAAGGTTTAGAGCCATCTCCACCTCCTGCACGTTCAGGTCGTGATGGCGGTGGTCGTGGTCGTGGTGGTCGTGATGGCGGCGGTCGTGGTCGTGGTGGTTTTGGCGGTGGTCGTCGTTTTGAAGGTGAAGGTAACTTCAAACGTCGTGAAAGCGGTGATGATCGTCCACGTCGTAGCTTTGATGACAAGCCACGTGGTGAGCGTCCATCTTTTGGTGGCGAAGATCGTCCACGTCGTGAATTCAACTCTGACCGTCCACGTCGCGAGTTCAATTCAGATCGTCCACGCCGTGAAGGTGGTTTTGAAGACCGTCCACGTCGCGAATTTAATTCAGATCGTCCACGTCGTGAAGGCGGTTTTGATGATCGTCCAAAACGTAGTTTTGGTGGTGAAGACCGTCCACGTCGCGAGTTCAATTCTGATCGCCCACGTCGTGAAGGTGGTTTCAACGATAAACCGCGCTTTGACTCGAATGATGACAACCGTGGTAACCGTGTAGACTATAAACCACGTCGTGAAGGTAGCTTCGGTGACCGTCCAAAACGTGATTTCGGTGATCGTCCACAACGTGAAGGCGGTTTCGGTGATCGTCCAAAGCGTAGCTTCGGTGATGATCGTCCAAAACGCAGCTTCGGTGGTGATGACCGTCCAAAGCGTAAGTTTGGTAACGATGAGCGTCCAGTACGCGGTTCACGTGAAGAAACTTTCGGTGGCGACCGTCGTCGCAAAAACGATTTTTAATCGTTAAAAACCGATAGAATGAAGAAGCCAGTTGAAAAACTGGCTTTTTTATTTCGGTTTAGTCATGTAAAATTATAAAAATGTGTACTAATTCAAATTTTATATAAGAAATGAATAAGGTTAAGCAAAATAAAAGCCTTTTGAGTCAAGCTTGGTCTTTCATGTGTAGTGAAGGGCTGCCATGCCTATTCGTCATTTTAATGCTCTGTAACGGTTTATTTTTTGCTTATGCGTTGTTTGATACGATTAACGCTGAGTCATTTAATGTTAATTCTCATCATACAACCAGCCAGATTATTCCCAAGAATAACTACATAAATTAAATACTCTTGATACATCCCTTATCAAAATGGAAACAAGCGTTTAATGTTTCAGTGTATAGTATGCGTGCATAAAAAGTGCAGGAATGAATGCCATTATGAATAACAAATCTCCTCTCGATGCAGAAGCCTTAATTGAAGTTAAAAACTTAAGCTTTAATCGAGGAGAACGCGTCATTTATGACGATATCAGTCTCAAAATTCGACGTGGTCAAATTACTGCAATTATGGGACCATCTGGCACAGGTAAAACCACCTTGTTGCGTTTGATTGGTGGGCAGTTGAGTCCAGATCATGGCGAGGTGTTGCTGGATGGGAAAAATATTGCTGCCATGTCGCGTCATGAATTATTCGCTGCACGTGCACGTATGGGAATGTTATTCCAGAGTGGTGCATTATTCACAGACATGTCGGTTTATGAAAATGTGGCATTCCCAATCCGCGCACATACCAAATTGCCAGAACATATTATTGCAGAGCTGGTGGCTTTAAAACTGGAATCAGTCGGATTACGTGGCGCTGAGCAGTTAATGCCAACTGAGCTTTCAGGCGGTATGAACCGTCGTGTTGCTTTGGCGCGTGCAATTGCGTTGGATCCTGAGCTGATCATGTATGATGAGCCATTTGCTGGACAAGATCCGATTGTGATGGGTGTATTAACCCGTCTCATCCGTTCGCTACGAGATGCTTTGGATCTAACGACTATTATTGTGTCGCATGACGTGGCTGAAACCTTGTCGATTGCTGATTATATTTATGTGGTCGCTGAAGGTAAGATTCAGGGTGAAGGTTCTCCAGAAGAATTAAAAAATCATGCTTCACCTTTTGTCCGTCAGTTTTTAACAGGTTCAGCTGAGGGGCCTGTGGAATATCAATTTACTCATCAAGCATATTTAGATAACGAGGTTCGTCCATGAATGCGATTGCCTGGCTAGGTAGACTCGTTATTGAGCGAATAAAAGGAATCGGTGCTGCCGCGCTGATGCTCCTGCAAGTTTTATTTTCCATGCCATCAAAAGGTGGTTTTCAGCGCTTTGTTTATCAGATGTATCGTGTCGGGGTGATGTCCCTGCTGATTATTGCTGTTTCAGGCTTATTCATTGGTGCCGTGCTGGGTTTGCAGATGTATAGCATTCTGGTGACTTTTGGCAGTGAAGCAATGCTAGGTACTGCAATTTCACTGACGTTGCTACGCGAACTTGCTTCTGTTGTCGCTGCATTATTATTTGCAGGACGTGCAGGTTCAGCCTTGACTGCTGAAATTGGTTCCATGAAACAAAGTGAACAACTTGCCAGCATGGAAATGATTGGTGTTGATCCACTGCGTCAGATTGTTGCTCCTCGTCTATGGGCGGGTATTGTGAGTTTACCGATGCTTACGGTGATCTTTGCAACGATTGGTATTATTGGCGGCAAGTTGGTTGGTGTTGATTTTTTAGGTGCTGATGAAGGTTCATTCTGGAGTGGTATGCAAAGTAGCGTACAGTTCTGGCATGACATTTTTAATGGCACCATTATCAAAAGCATTGTCTTTGCTTTGATTTGTACATGGGTGGCGGTGTATCAGGGTTATGCTTGTGAACCAACCCCAGAAGGTATCGCGACTTCAATGACCAGAACGGTCGTATATTCTTCACTTTGTGTATTAGGTTTTGATTTCGTGTTGACTGCGGTCATGTTCGGAGGGATTTAATGAAATCACGTACTAGTGAGCTGGCCGTAGGTATTTTTGTCATTATCTTCGGTGTCGCTCTATTTTTTCTTGCGATGAAAGTGAGTGGGTTGGTAGGTACTAATCTACGTGATAGCTACAGCATGACAGCACAGTTTGACAACGTAAATGGTTTAAAGCCACGTGCCAAAGTGACCATGAGTGGTGTGACCATCGGTCGTGTTGAATCGATTACGCTTGATCCTGTATCTCGTCTGGCGACAGTCAAATTTGATCTGGATGGTAAGCTCACCAGCTTTAACCCGGAACAACTTAAAGAGGTGCAGAAGAATGCACTAGAAGAGTTGCACTATAGTTCTGACTATGAGCAAGCTGATGCTGCGAAACAAAAAGAAATGGAACAGCAACTTACCAGTAACATGACCTCCATCACCACACTCGATGAAGATGCTTATATAATGGTAGCAACCAATGGTCTATTGGGTGAGAAATATTTGAAAGTTGTCCCAGGTGGCGGTGTGAATTACCTTAAACGTGGTGACGTGGTTTCAAATACCCAAGGCACAATGGATTTAGAAGATTTGATCAGTAAGTTTATTACTGGTGGTGCTGGTAAAGCCACATCAAGCTCAACAGCGACAGAGAGCCAAGCTTCACAGCCAGCTGCTGAAGCAGAACCTTCTTTTGTTGAGTAATTCAGGTTAGGAGATTGAAGTGAATACATTATTGAAACAAACGCTAACCGCAAGCGTATTATCGACAATGCTTGCAAGTGCGGCATTTGCAGCACCAACAGAAACCCCACCTGATTTTGTTAAACGTGTGGCTGATGGCTTAATTACGCGTCTAAAAGCGGATCATGCCAAGTTGCAAAATAATCCTACATTGGTGAAAAGCATTATTCGTCAAAACCTTGACCCGTATGTGGATTCTCAAGCGTTTACGCGTATTGTGTTGGGTACTTATGCGAATAACCAATATACCAATGCTGCACAACGTGCACAGTTCGAGAAGAACTTCCGTGAAGTGATTATCGAGAACTATGGCGGTGCTTTCGCAAAATATACCAATGAAAGCTATACCATGCGCCCGTTTAAATCGACCAACAGCAAAACACCTGTTGTGACTTTGGACTTCTTGCACAATGGCGAGAAAATCCCTGTGTCGTTCCAGTTAACGGACAAGGGTGACCAGTGGAAAGTACGTAACATTAACGTGTCTGGTATCGACTTGGGCTTACAGTTCCGTAACCAGTTCGCTGCAACTGTTCAACGTAACGGTGGCGATATTAATAAAGCGATTGCAACCTTTAAACCAGATGCAGATGCTGCAGTTAGCAAAAAATAAGTAGGTGACGGGTGATTCAGTATATTGATCAGCAACTTGTCGTTTCAAAAACGATTAATTTTGCAAATGCAGAGCAGATCTATCAAACCGGCTTAAAGCATATTCAACAGCATAAGAATTTTCCTTTAGTTGTTGATTTGGGCCAGCTTGAACAGGGCAATACTTTATCTTTGGCTGTACTGGTGCAATGGTTGCGTCAAACGCCAGAAAATAAAGGTCTGCATTTTAAGAATGTGTCTGAAAAAATGCTGAAAATCATCCAAGCCTGTCATTTACAAGATGATCTGAAATTGATTTGATGATTCTTGTAGAGATAAAAAAAGCACCGTAAGGTGCTTTTTTTATTAAATCCATTTCTTCCAACGGAAGTAAAGTGTCGGGCCAATCAGGAAAGTTAATACCAGCGTAATCACGATCCAGAAACTGGTAGTGCCATGAGAAAAAGGTAAAACCTCTGTGTTCATACCATAAATACTGGCAACCAGCATTGGAGGAGCAAGCATACTTGGAAGAATAGAGAAGCGTTTGAAAGTCTCATTCATCTCGGTATTGGCAAAACCAGTGGTAATATCCAGTAAGAATTTTAGTTTTTGAAACAGGAAGGTGTTGTGCTCAAGTAGAGAGCGTACATCTTCACTCATCTCTCGAATATCTGGATCATAAATATGACTGCCTAGAGCACGCGGTCGGGAAAGGAAAGACAGAACTCGGCGTAAGTCGGTCAAACAAAGCTGAGCTTTTCCTAACATATCTTCCTGATGTGCGAGCCGTGTGATCATGTCATCCAGATCAAGGATCTGTTCACGATGGTGGTCGTTTAAAACCTCGGCTGAATATTCTTCTAAATACTTATGCGTGTCTTCCAGAATATCTGAAAGTTCATCCAGTTTAGATTCAAGTAGACCTAATAAAATCCATACTGGATCTTTATAGTCGATGCTGTAATCATTGCGTCTTGCCCGAGCGCGGAAGGCCCGAAAGGCAACCAGTTTCTCGCCACGTAGCGTGATCAGTTGCGTTTTATCAAGTAGAAAAGCAACCGTGTGGACGGTAGCTGCGAGTGTATTCTCGAGGTCTTCTTGTTCACGATCAGATTGAAAATTTTTATTCTTTGTTAAAAAATAGGTACTGATATGCAAAATTCCGTCATCATCACGGTAGAATCGTGCCGATGAGGAAATATCTTCAAGTGACTTTAAGGTAGGTAGGTTTCGCTCATACGCATCCAGAATCCATTGTTGTTCTTCTTGGGATGGGGCGATGAGATCAATCCAGACCAGATCAGGATGAAGGTCGAAACTGCCATTGATTGTTGCATCTTCTAGACTACCGCGCTCAGTGGCATAAAAGGCTTCAAGCATGTCTTTTTTCCTTGCGCAGTCGATGTAAAGTTTCCGGTCTTTTACCGAAAAGCAGCGTGTATTTTAGACAAGGATGAAACGAAAAACACTTGCCTAAACGTTATTTTTTCAAAAATCTTGTTACATAGCCTACTTTATCAGCATGACAGTTCTATAAAACGGTTTTAATTGTATGAATTCTATATGTGTTTTCTGTGGTTCCTCTCTAGGGAATGATCCTGTTTTCAAGCAAATGGCTCAGTTAACAGGGCAGATGATTGCAGCGCAAGGCAAAACGCTGGTCTATGGTGGTGGACGTTCGGGTTTGATGGGTGTGGTGGCTGATAGTGCGCTACAGGCTGGCGGTCGGGTAATTGGTGTGATTCCCCATGCCTTGGTGGATCGAGAGCTTGCTCATACCGGTTTAACTGAATTGTATCGGGTTAATAATATGCATGAGCGCAAGACCAAAATGGCTGAGCTATCTGATGCATTTGTGGCTTTGCCAGGCGGTGCGGGAACACTCGAAGAAATCTTTGAGCAATGGACTTGGAGTCAGTTGGGAATCCATCAAAAGCCTTGTTCTTTTTTAAATGTAAATGGTTTCTATACCGATCTGCTGAAAATGCTTCAAGCCTCAGTTGACAGTGGTTTTACCCAAGCACGTTTTGTAGATAAGCTCATTGTGGCAGAACAGATTGAAGAGGTTCTGGCTGCATTTGCTGCTTATCAACCTGCAACCCCAAAGTGGCTATCCACCACTGAAATTCAGGCTTGAGGATAAAATTGTGAAAACCATTACTGTTGCTGCCGCCATTATCTTGAATGAGCAAAATCAATTACTGTTGGTCCGTAAGCAAAATACGCATGCCTTTATGCAGGTCGGTGGTAAGCTTGAGCTAGATGAGGCACCTGAAGTGACGATTCAGCGTGAAATTCTGGAAGAAATTGGCTGCGAATGTGAGTTAAAAGAATTTGTTGGTGAATTTAGAACAGCGGCAGCCAATGAACCTGATCATGCCTTGATTAGTTATGTATATGCGGTTGAGTTAAAGCAGGCACCACAAATTGCAGCCGAGATTGCTGAGATGAAGTGGATTGATCTGGATGACCAAGCGACGATATTGGCGCCTTTAACTAAAGAAGTTGTGATTCCGTGGTGTCAGCAGCATGGTTTGAATTAATCTCTTGATCTTGTGCGGCTGCTAGACACAGACTATAAACCTGTTGGCAGCCGAGTTGTTCAAGCACTTGTGATAAAGCTGTAATTGAACTGCCTGTTGTGACCACATCATCGACAATCAGAACTTTGCGATAACGAATCTGGTTTGGTGCTACAGCAACAAATTGCTGTTCAATATTTTCTAGCCGTTCCAGACGGGATAAGCCTTTTTGAGAATGTTGGGCCAAACGTTGTACTGGCTGCCAGACAGGGATATTTAAGTGCTGACTTAGAGATTGTGCCAATAAAAGTGTCTGGTTAAAACCACGCTCGACCAGACGATCTGTTGAAATGGGCATAGGCACAATCGCATGAACTTTTGGAAGTCTGACTTGTAATAACAGGCCATTCAATAAACGTTGATGATGCAGTTTCTGTTCATATTTAAATTGTTGAATGATTCGGTCAATCGGATACTGATAATGGCAGGCCACCAGAATTTGCTGTTGATTCCGTTCAATGCTTTGTTTGAACCAAGGTAGTTGTTGCCAGCAACTCTGACAAACGCCAAAGTGCCGTTTCATACCAATATCACACAGGCTACACGGGGTAAAATAATCAAATAGCTGCTGTGCGGACTTCCCCAGTAATTTAAACATAGGCATATCTTGGGGCTTCAGGTAACCAGCGTTTGAGCAGACCTTCTGCATGTTGTGGATAGTCTTTCAGGATTTGCTCTGCCACATAATGCGCTTGGGTGAGCAGATGGTCATCTCGTTCTAGGCGAGCTACACGAAAGCCCATATCGCCCGTTTGTTTGGTCCCTAACAATTCACCGGGACCGCGAATTTCTAGATCTTTTTCTGCAATCACAAAGCCATCATTACTTTCTCGTAAAATCGAAAGTCGTTCTTGCCCATTTTGTGATAGCGGCGTTTTATAGAGTAGGGCGCAGAAGCTGGCTGTAGCACCACGACCTACACGACCTCGTAGCTGATGTAATTGAGATAAACCTAAACGTTCTGCATTCTCAATCACCATAATCGAAGCATTGGGCACATCGACACCTACTTCAATCACCGTGGTGGCAATCAACAGTTGTGATTGATTGTCTTTAAAGGCTTGCATGACCGCTTGCTTTTCATCGGCTTTCATCTTGCCATGTACCAGCCCAATATTGATGTCTGGAAAGCGTTCTTTAATCTCTTGGTAGGTTGCTTCCGCGGCTTGGGCATCCAGCGTTTCAGATTGCTCGACTAAAGTACACACCCAATAAGCCTGTTTACCTTCACGACAATTGGTTGCTATGCGCTGTAATACCTGTTCCCGACGTTCGAGTGGAATGGTGACGGTCTGAATCGGAGTACGACCTGGCGGCAGCTCATCAATAATCGAGGTGTCTAAATCGCCATAGGCACTCATGGCTAAGGTGCGGGGAATTGGGGTTGCTGTCATCACCAATTGATGGGGAGTGAACTGGTCAGCACCTTTATTGCGCAGGGCAAGACGTTGATCGACCCCGAAACGGTGCTGCTCATCAATAATGACCAAACCTAATTTAGAGAAACCAACCGTATCTTGAAACAGGGCATGCGTGCCTACGATCAGTTGGGCATGACCTTCTTTAATTTGTTGCTCTGCCTGTGTTCTGGCCTTGCCTTTTTGTTTGCCTGACAGCCAAGCCACCTGAATGCCTAAAGGCTCAAACCAGCGTTTAAAGTTTAAATAATGTTGTTCGGCCAAAATCTCGGTCGGTGCCATCAGTGCCACTTGCCAATCTGCTTCCAGCGCATGACAGGCTGCGACAGCGGCGACTAAGGTTTTGCCAGCGCCAACATCACCTTGTACCAGACGTAACATCGGTTGATCTTGTTTAAGATCCTGCAAGATTTCCTTAGAAACGCGTTTTTGCGCATTGGTCATCTGAAAAGGAAGGCCTTCTAATAATTTCTTGGCCAATACTTTGCTGCTACTAAAACGTGGGGCTGAAATCTGACGGATATAAGCTCGACGTGTGAGTAGACTGATTTGATGCGCCACCAGTTCTTCAAAAATCAGACGCTGTTGTGCAGGATGTGAACCTTGATTGAGCTGTAACATGTTGGCATCGGTTGGCGGCTCATGGATGTAATGCAACGCCTCTTTCAGTTCATAGCCATTGCTATATTTGCTCGGCAATAATTCGGGCAGGTCATCACTGTGATGAGTGAGTGCCTGACGCACGTACTCACGTAATTTGGGTTGGGTCAGGCCTTCGGTACTTGGATAAATCGCAGTAAGCTGGGTTTTAGGCAGGGCAGTATGTTGCTGGATCACTTGAATTTCAGGATGATACATTTCTAGACCGCGTGCACCAACGCGGACCTCACCAAAAATGCGCAGGCGTTGCCCCATTTTGATACGATCCGTTAAGCCTTTATAGATATGATAGAAGCGTAAGGTGACCTTTCCGAAATCATCTTGGACCAGTGCAGCAAGGGATTTCTTTTTTCCAGGTGGGAAGTCCACAGAGCGAACCTCACCTTCAAGCAAATAACTTCGTCCAACGACCAGCTGATTCATTGGAATAATAGTGCTACGATCTTCATAGTCACGGGGAAGATGGAATAACAAATCATCCGTGCTAAAAATATGAAGCTTTTCTAAGAGGGTCGCTGCGGCAGCACCAACGCCTTGTAATTGCTGAACTGATGTCATCTCTGGTCAAAGGTGTGTATGCATATTTTATTTATTGGTTATGGTAAAACATCTCAGCGTGTCGCTAAACACTTATTTGAGCAAGGTCACCACATTAGCACAATAAGTCGCAGTGCAAAAACAGATTGTTACGCGACCCATTATATTCAGGATATCCAGCAACTTGATTTGACGGGGTTTCCTCCGATACAGATGGTGTACATGCTGCTTGCACCTGCCCAAAGCGGTATTGAAGCTTATCAGCAGACCTATGTCGACAGTGTGGAACCTATTGCTAAAGCCTTAAAAGCGCACCCTGTACAGCGCATCGTGATTGTATCTTCAACCCGCGTCTATGGTGAAAATGCAGGGGAGCGCATTGATGATGAGAGCGAGATTCAACCTGCTGATCCGCAAGGACATTTGCTTCGGCGTATGGAGCTGATGTGGCAGCAGCATTATCCGCAACATAGCATTATTGTTCGTCCTACAGGAATATACGGCACTTCCATTGCCCGACTCAAAAAACTGGCTGAGCAAAGCTCGACTTATCCTACGGTTCATTTCAGTAATCGTATTCATATTGATGACTTGGCGAAATTTTTAGCGTTATTGGTTAACTTGGCTCAAGTCGAAGCAAGTTATATTGTCACCAATAATTTACCTATTCCGATGCACGAAATTCTGTTGTGGTTTCAACAGCAATTAAATTTAGCCCCTTTAAAATTACTTTCAGAACAACAGACTGGCAAGCAAATTTATGCCACACGATTGCCAAAAAATGGATTTAAATTTGACCATTTGATTTGCTTTAATGACTACGCTGCGGCTTTATCTGTCCATAGTAATGAAAAATAATTCGACTACACTGTAAAGAAAGCTTAAAGAGTTGGTATGGATTTTGAATCATAACTATCAACAGATTCCGGAAAGGAACTGCCTGAGTTGAGCACGAGGTTTGCTGTAGGGTGTAAAAGGGTGATCAATGAGAAAAATAATGTGCATGGGCCTGCTTGGATTAATAACAACAGCGAGTTGGGCGACTGAACAAAGCTGGTGTGTATTTGATCCATTGGGTATACAAGGGGATATTAGCCGCCGTTTACAGGATGTTCGTACATACGCATTGCAAAATCAGGTGCAGCTCAAGTTTAAAGTCTTTAAAAATGAAAAAGATGCGATACAGTCCTTTGAGCAAAAACAATGTTCTGGTTTGGTGGCTTCAAATTTTAATACGCATCGCTATAACAATTTTATGGCGACAACGGGAGGAATTGGACTCATCCCGAATAATCGTGTGGTGCGCGCCTTTCTACAATTGTTAAATCATCCTAATGTTGAAAAGCGGATGGTTGGTTCGGATTATGAAATGCTGGGGATGATTCCGATTGGAACGGCTTATATGATCATGAATACCCAGCAGATCAATAAAGTGTCGCAGCTAAGAAATAAAACCATTGGGATTCTGGCCGATAATCCCCCACAGTTGGCTTTGGTGCAAAGTGTGGGTTCGAAGCCGATTTATGTCGATTTCTCTAATGCGGTTGATTCATTTAAACGTAAAAAGATTGATATTCTGGCGGCTCCCGCTTATGGAATACTGCCATATAACTTAAAAAAAGAATTTGGTGAGACCACACAGGTGGTGAATTTTCCTGTGGCTTATTTTGCCATGAATATTGTGATTCGGCCTCAAGCTTATCCTGCTGGTTTTGGTCATCAGATACGCACATGGTTTGTCAATAATAGCAACGTCTTGGCTGCACAGGCGATCCAGTGGGAAAATCATTTACCTGCTTATTACTGGGCGGATATCTCGGGTTATGAAAAGCAGGGATACGATGCTTTGGTGGCCAAGATTAGTAAACGTTATGTCGATGCAGGCTATTACGATGCGTACTTTGTCGAGTTGATTAATCGGCTGCGTTGTCAGGATGATCCTAAATATTTGGGCTGTCGCCACTAACAGTGAAAGAAAAAGGCAACCGAAGTTGCCTTTTTATGCTTATGCTTTCTTACGTTTTAGGCGACGTTTGGCTTGTTGTGATGCCATTGCTTCCAATGCCTCAGCCAGTTCTTCATCACTAAAAGTGGTGATGTGCTGTAGCATTTGTAAGGTGGTTTCATCCAGCACCAGTTGTGCCCCAGCTGCCATTTCACTGAAATTATCATCATATTCAATGAAGCCTTGCTCATTGTTACGAATGTAATTTTGCTGTGTCAGGACTTTAATAAAGCTCTGGAATAGCGCTTTATCGAAGAACTCTGGCGAGTTGAATTCATACAGCACAGACAGGCGTTGACCCAGTAAATGGCTTAGTTCTTCCACTTGTTTGGTTGAGATATTCCCTGAACCACGTTGTGTGATCAGTGCCAGCGTCATGTAGTAACGTTCTAGGCTCTGTTTCACTGGCATTGCCAATGTAACCAGTTTTTGATGTTCTTCGCTGTTTGGTGTTGGGCTAAACAGGTTGCCATCGTTATCTTGGAAAATCAGGCCAATCTTCACCAATGCATCGATATAGCTATCAATCTTTTGCTGTAAATCACTCACTTGCCATTTCATGAACAGTTCAGCTTTCAAGAATGGATATAAGGTGCGAATCACGTTGCTTAAATCATTCTTGTGAATTTTTCCGTTGTGCTCAACCAGAGAAGCGACCAGTGACGGTAATACAAAGGCATGCAGGATGTTATTACGGAAGTAAGTCAGCAAGACTGCTTGGTTATCTTCAATCGCAATAATATCGCCTAATACATGTTGTACGCGTTTAATTAGTTTCAACTTGAGACCATAGGCAACGATTTCTTTACCTGATAAAGAGGTCACTTGAGTGCGTTCATCATAAGGTTGCTGGGTTGCCAAATCACGATAGATGTCGAGTTGTTTCGCACAGATCTCTTCATCCAAAGTGTGTTTTGGTGTTGCAAGCAAGATTAAAGAAAGCAATGAAACTGGATTGATTACCACTGCACGGTTGATGTTTTCCAGAATCAGATGCGCTGAGTCTGCAACGACCGTTGAAATCTCGGTAGAGCTTGGTACGTCAGTCGGGTTTTGCTCGATATTATTCTGCTTCAGAATGTCATTCAGGAACACAGGTTCACCGAAGTTCACATGCACTTTACCGAAGATGCGTTCAATTTTGCGTAAGGTTCTTACAATACCAAAAATTGACTCGGCTTCTTTTGGCTTACCTTGCATTTCACCAACATAGGTTGAGCCTTCCATCAGACGCTCATAACCGATATAGGTGGGAACAAATACGATCGGCTTGGCTGGTCCACGTAAATGCCCTTGAATGGTCATCGCCAACATACCTGTTTTCGGCGGTAATAAACGCCCTGTACGTGAACGTCCACCTTCAATGAAGTATTCGATTGGGGTGTTGCGCGATAAGATGCTGTATAAATATTCTTTAAATACAGATGTGTAAAGTGCATTGCCACGGAAAGAGCGACGAATAAAGAATGCACCACCACCACGTAATAACTGGCCTACAAATGGTAAGTTGAGGTTATCACCTGCTGCGATATACGGAATCATCAAGCCACGTTTATAAATCACGTATGACAATAATAAATAGTCGATATGGCTACGGTGACAAGGGGTGTAAACGATTTCGTAGTCTTTTGCCAGTTCACGAACCGTACTGAAGTTATGGACTTCAACGCCGTCATAGAGCTGTGTCCATAAACGGGTTAAAGCCATATCGGCAAAACGCACTGCAGATGCCGAGTAATCAGAGACGATTTCATTGACATAGCCAATTGCACGACGTTCTGCTTCGAGCATGCTGATTTTATGCTGAATGCTTTCACGACGAATCGCATCTTGCACTTCAGGTGACTTGATTACCGATTGCATCACATTACGGCGATCTGATAAATCGGGGCCGAGAACCACTTCACGCTGTTGATCGAGGTAAGTGTCTAGTGAGCTGGCAATATAGGTTGCTGGTGAAACATTTGGATGATTGGTCTTGGCATAGTCAACCAGTTCACGTAGCGATTGTGGTTCATGAAACTCTAAATAAGATTGTCGGCCGTGCAGACCAATATTCATCAACTGTTTGACTGTACCCGGGGTTGCCCATGTATCAGAGAATAAAAGTTTGAACCAGGAATCTTCTTTGTCTGGCGAACGTCCCCAAAGTACCGTAACAGGCACAAGTTGAACATCAACATCAGGATGTTGTTCAAGCGCTTCAACAAGTTGCAATAGGCGAGGAGGGAAGGTTTGCGTATTAAAGAAATTATTTTCGTTGTGATGTAAAAACAGGACTGAGTTTTTTTCTTGATATGATCCAAAACTCAACGGATCCAGTGCTGGTTTTAAATTGAGGCGACGGGTTTCACCATCGACCACCAATGCGTTACTACGCGAATAATTCTGTAAAACATAGCAAACTAACTTATTTGATTCTGTTGTATTTTGCTCTGCTGTGGTGGATTCTGTAGGAACTTCACCAAGAACATGTGGGGTTACCACAAGGTCAAGTAACTTACTCGAAAGTTGGCGATACATTTGACCAAATCCAGTCTTGGACATTACAAACTCCTAAATCATAATCCTGGCATCGATTCATGATGAACACGACATTCTGCGGTATTCTTACATAAAACGGTATGTTATTTTCTGACAAAATATAGCGTATTTGGTAGATTTTATCGTTAAAAATCGTATTTTTAGCAGTTATAAATACGATTAACGTGACGGATGAATCATTTTATCCTGACCATTGTCATTTGAATTTGTGGCACAATCAAAATTATCAACCCTGAAAGGATTGGTTGATCTCTCCCCATTGATGTTGGAAGAATATTACATGAATGTGTTAACTCAAGAATTGGTTGAACTTTTGACTCTGGAAAAGCTGGAACAGCATATTTTCCGAGGCAATAGCCGCAATTTGGTAGGCAAACGGGTATTCGGCGGACAGGTTCTTGGACAGGCCTTGAGAGCAGCGTCATATACGACGGATCGTCCGGCACACTCTCTACATGCCTATTTCCTGTACGGGGGCGATGTCAATGCGCCGATTATCTACGAAGTCGATCCACTTCGAGATGGTAAGAGTTTTGCCAGCCGACAGGTTCGTGCCATTCAACATGGACGTACTATTTTTTCTGCGATGGTATCTTTTGCCTATCCGGAAGAAGGGTTGAACTATCAGCACAAAGAGCCAGAATATCCTGCGCCTGAAACATTAAAGTCAGAAAATGAACTGAAAGAAAGTCTGATTAATTTCGTACCTGAAAATGTGCGTGCCAGCTTTATGCGTGAACGTCATGTCGAGATTCGTCCAACGCAGTTAATCAATCCATTTCAGCCTCAACCTGAAGCTCCATTTTATGCGCACTATATTCGTACCCACGGTACGATTCCGAAAGATCTGGATGAAATCTCATTACATCAGGCAATTGTTGCGTTCTATTCGGACTTTACCTTGATGACGACGGCATTGCGTCCACATGGTTTATCTTGGATTTCTCCGAATCTGCAATGTGCAAGTATTGATCACACCATCTATTTCCATCGTCCGTTACGTGCTGATGAATGGATGCTCTACGATATGGAGGCAACAGTGAGTGCTAGTTCTCGCGGTCTGAATTTTGGGCGGATGTGGCAAAATGGTCAGTTGGTCTGTAGTACTGTCCAAGAAGGTTTGATTCGGCTCAGAGAAATCGAAACTCAATAAAAATAAGCTCATACTAAAGCCATCATTATGATGGCTTTTTTAGCATAAGGCTGACAAAAAATTGCTCGATTCTTCAACATGAGCATGCCATAGTAAGGTGAAGTTAAAGAGCTTTATCAATCACAATGAATTTAAATACACAGATTTTGATTGCAGCCGTGCTCGGTGTAGCATTTGGTTTTCTGCTAATTGCTTATCCGCAAACGGCATTTGTTGACTACAGTCTATATGGTCTTGGTGTCTTAAGTAGTATCTTTATTGGCTTGCTGAAAATGCTACTGATTCCATTGATCTTTAGTTCAATTGTGGTGGGTGTTTCCAATTTACAAGCAGGCGGTCAATTTGGTCGGGTCTGGAAAATTACAGCTTTGAGTTGTTTTACCACCACCACTTTGGCTTTGATTTTAGGGATCAGTTGTGCGCATTTGTTTGATGTGGGCAAAGGTGTCGATATCCAGCTGTTTCAGGCTGCCATGGATAATCACCAAACACCCGATACCTTAACGCCGTCCAGCTTTTTCACTACTTTTATTCAAAATACCTTAATTAATCCCTTCAAAGCATTCAGCGAAGGCAATGTGCTTGCGGTGGTGGTATTTGCTTTATTCCTTGGCGTGGCCTTGGTCAAGGGCGGGGAGCGTTTTGCTTTAGTCCGTAATATCAGCCAGCAATTTTTTGACATCATGATGATGCTGGTGGGCTGGGTAATGAAGCTTGCGCCGATTGGTATTTTTGCGTTATTGGCGAAGTTGATTGCGACGGAAGATCTGTCCGTACTCAGTCGTCTGGTTGAGTTTGCTGCGGTGGTGACAGGGACAACCATTTTTCATGGAGTGGTGGTGTTACCTGCCTTACTCTGGATCTTCGGGCGCATGAATCCGATCACCTTTTTCAGAGGTGCGAGAACTGCATTGGTCACCGCATTTGCGACCAGCTCAAGTTCTGCTACCATGCCATTGAGTATGAAATGTGCTCAGGAAAATCTAGGAGTGCGACCACAAACCGCAGGTTTCGTGATTCCACTGGGTACGCAGTTAAATATGGATGGTACGGCACTCTATGAGGCAGCCGCAGCTTTATTTATTGCGAATCTGATGGGACTGGATCTAAGTTTGACTCAGCAAGTTATCGTTTGCTTAACCGCGATGATTGCTTCATTGGGCGCACCGGGTATTCCAAGTGCAGGCATGGTCACCATGATCATGGTATTACAATCTGTGGGGCTACCAGCCGAAGCGATTGCGATTTTACTGCCGATCGACCGTGTCTTAGATACCGTACGTACAGTGGTCAATGTACAGGGTGACATGATGATCAGTGTGGTGGTAGATCGTTATGCCAAACAGGCAGAGACTGAAGCAGGCTAAGCTGAATTGGAATAAAAAAAGCAGGAGATTACTCCTGCTTTTTTTGTCTTTAAAGTTTAAGCGGCTTGTTGTAAAGCACGTTTTGCGGCTGGTGAATTGTTTAAGTAATTCACGGCATCTTGAGTATTACCTTCCTTAACAGGATCGTACCACGGCATTAAATAATCCAATTGCTGTGCCACTAACCATGCTGGACCCGGCAAAATTTTAGAATCTTTTAATGCTATCTTCGACCATTCAATCCAGATCCATGGCTTAAACACACTTGGCTTCTTATCAGCGAAACGTGGATCCTGACTCATGATATGCGCTGCGCCGTCGACCCAGAGTCCTAAAACGCCCGCAATGACTGCAACACTTAGATAGTAACGTGCGATATAACTACCACCTAAATGACGGTAAAGATCAAAGGCAACGGTACGATGTTCAATTTCTTCCGACCCGTGCCATTTAATCAAATCAAGCATTTCAGGATCGGCGCCCAGTTCTTCCCAACGTTTGTTGTAAAGCGCATATTTACCTAATACACAAGTCATATGCTCAACGGTGGCAATCACTCCGAGACGGAATAAATCCCATTGATGATCAAGAGCTTTTGGAATTTCTTTACCAAAAGGTTTATCTGCCAAAGCTTTGGTGAATAAGAAATCCATAATGTCGAGATTGCGCTGAATATCGATATTACGTTGGCTGAGATATTCCTTGTTGGCAGAGGTGTGCGCAACGGCATGCATGGCTTCTTGACGAATAAATGCCTGCACATCCTGTTTTAGTTTTTCATCGGTAATTTCAGGGAGGACTTTGTTATATAAACGGCAAAACCAAAACTCACCAGCAGGTAGAATATTGTTAATTTCATTAATAAAATAGCTGGCAAAAGGCTGGTTTGGAATCCAATCCACTGGTGTATTTTCCCAATCAAATTTAACTTTGCGCGGGAGGATTTTATAGTCAATCGAAGAACCAAGTTTGTTCTTCACAAATGATAGTAATTTCATTGTTGTTTAGTCCTAATCGATAGTGCAATGAACCAACACTAAGCAGTATATGTAAACTACCTAGTGTTTGTGTTTAGCAATTCGGGACAATTAAAAATTATTTAATGCATCAAGTTGCATAAAATGCATTTTTTATTCTTCTACGTCAGTTTCTGAGGCTTCAGGGATCTGATCGAGGTCAAATTCTGTCGGTTGATCGAGAGTAAAATTCAAGCGACCTGCCATCACACTGGCCAGTTCTTCTAAGCCGATTCGGTTCAATGACGAGAACAACTGAATTGAGAAATCAAGTTTCATCTTTTTCAACTGCTGTTTAACTTCTAACAGCACTTTGTTGGCAGGGCCACGGTTCAGTTTATCCGCTTTGGTCAACAGGATATGCACGAATAAATGACGTGAATGTGCCCATTCCAGCATCATCAAGTCAAAATGTTGCAATGGATGACGAATATCCATCAATAACACTAGACCTTGTAAGCTCTTACGGTGAATCAGGTAATTTTCCAATTCTTTTTGCCAGACGATTTTCATAGCTTCCGGAACAGCCGCATAACCATAACCTGGTAAATCAACCAGACGCTGATCAGGATTACCCAAACTAAAAAAGTTGATCATTTGAGTACGACCAGGTTTTTTAGAAGCACGTGCGAGTTGCTTTTGATTAGTTAAGGTGTTGATGGCACTGGATTTACCCGCATTAGAACGACCAGCAAATGCAATTTCATAGCCTGTATCTTCTACGCATAAAGACAGTTTTGGCGCACTCATCAAAAATTCAGCTTGGCGTAACCAAGTGAGAGACTGTACTGCATATTCAGTCACTGCAGGGTCAGCTTTTTTCTCATAACTGATTTTTTGTTTGGGAGCGAGTTTGGCTTTGGTGTCTTTGGATTTTTCACTGCGACGCATAGAAGCTTACTTTTGAATTGAAATAGCAACGACCATTATAAAGGATGTGACGGCTTCGTGCGAATCTTGATGTTGAAGTGCTTATTAAGCTTTCTGTGACAACTCTAAAAAGTTAATCTCTGAATGGATCGGAGAAGGAACAATACCGTGCTGAACCACTTCACCGAGCGTATATTGATTCAGACTTTGATAAAAGCTTTCTAGTGCCTGATCTAAAATACCTTTCAGACCGCAATGGGAGCGTAATACGCAGGGTGGGGTATTGCACTCAACAATTTGATGGCTACCTTGCAAGGTTCGGACAATCTCACCTAACTTCAAGCTCTTGGCTTCAGGGTTTAGGCGAAGACCGCCTCCTTTGCCACGAATGGTCACAATCCATTGCTGTTTGCCCATGAAGTGAACCACTTTCACCAGATGATTTTGTGACACATGTAAGTCCTGCGCGATATCTGCAATCGTATACGGTACATCACTCGGGCGAGCGACATACATCAGGATTCTGAGTGCATAATCTGTAAACTTATTAAGTTGCATGTGGTTTCGCTCAATCTGGAGCAATAAATAGAAAAGGCTAGTCTATCACAGGCTAGCCTTATACAAAATGTGGTGTAAATTAGCTGAGCTTAACGCCACCTGTACCAAAGGCTTCGCTGTGAATATTCTCAGCAGGGATGCCGCGTGCTACCAGTGCCTTGTGTTGCTCTGCCATAAATGGCATCGGCCCACATAAATAGTAATCGGCATTGGCTGGTAATAACCCTGCATCTAAGGTGCTGAGGTCTAAACGACCAGCGACATCATAATCTTCACCGAGCACATCTGCTGCATGTGGAAATTCATAAGCAGTGAATGTACTTAAGCGCGGATATTTGCTTTTCAGTTCATGAATATGCTTCTTCATCGCATGGACTTGGCTACTACGACATGCATGAATAAAGCTGACAGGCTGTGGCATATCTAAAGTTACCAATTGATTCAGCATCGCGATCATTGGAGTTAAGCCGACACCACCACTGATAAATACATTGCGTTTGTTACTGTCGATTAAATAGAAGTTTCCTGTCGGTGCAGACACTTCAATTTCTGAACCTTCAGCTAAACCATGTAATGTGCTTGATACCCAACCACCAGCAAGTTCGCCTTTTTCATCTTCACGTTTTACTGAGATACGTAGGTAATCTGTCTGTGGACTAGTTGAAAGTGTGTATTGGCGGGGTTGTCTTAAATTAAGCTCAGGTACGAACACACGAACTGAAATATATTGGCCTGCTTCATATTTTGGTAATTCACCACCATCAACAGGCGCAAGGTAGAAAGAGGTGATTTCGTCACTTTCTACGACTTTCTTGGCGATTTTGAAATTACGCCAGCCTAACCAGCTGCCTTTGGTTTGTTGATGTTGGTCATAAATTGCTTTTTCAGTACTGATAAATAAATCAGCCAATTGACCATAAGCCGCAGCCCATGCACCAATTAATGGATCTTCCATTGAAATATTCAGTACTTCACTAATGGAATGCAGCAGGTTTTCACCCACGATGCCGTAATCTGGTGACTGAATATTTAAGCTGACATGTTTATGCGCAATTAGTTCAACCACAGGTAAAAGCACAGAAGGATCTTCAATGTTCTCCGCATAAGCTAAAACTGCCCCCGCAAGCGCCTGTGCCTGTGCACCACTGCGCTGATGTCCCATGTTAAAGGTTTCTTTTAAATCTGGGTTGTTACCCAACATGCGGTTATAAAAGTATCCAGTCAGCGCTACGCCGTTTTCACGAAGAACTGGAACTGTTGCTTTAACAAGGTCAATTTGCTGCGGAGTCATAGGAGATCTCTCTTGGCTATCATTTATAAGATGTATTTAAAATATACCTTTAAAAATAGATTTGCAATGCTAAATTAAATAAAAGCCATAAAAAAATTAAGGGATAATAAATTATCCCTTAATTTTCAATCGAATATTGTTTTATTTTTTACCAAAGAGGGAGCCGAGTAGACCACGCACAATTTTCTGTCCAGTACTACCGCCTAGACTACGCGCGGCACTTTTGGCAAATGTTCCCACGATATCCTGTGTCAGTTTTTCACGGTCACGTTGTGCTTTTTCAGCAGCTTTTTGCTGTTCACGGGCAAAACGTTCTTGCTCTTTGGCCTGTTGCTTGGCGAGCGCTTCCTGTTCTTTACTTTGTTGTTGTGCTAGATCATCGGCTTCTTTTTGCTGGGATTGTTGCAATACTTTCTTTTGCAGCATTTCATAGGCACTATCCCGATCCACCGCTTGATCGTAAACACCAGCGACAATGCTTTGTGAAATGATCACTTGGCGTTCTTCGGGACTAATCGGTGTAAATGATGAGTAGGGCGGCATGACCCAGCCACGCTCTACGATTTGTGGTGTGCCTTGTTCATCTAGACAGCTAATTAATGCTTCACCAACTGCGAGTTCGGTAATGGCTTGATCAACTTTAAACTCTGGATTGGCGCGGAAAGTATCTGCGGCAGTTTTGACAGCTTTCTGATCTTTAGGGGTAAAAGCACGTAAAGCATGTTGTATGCGATTCCCGAGTTGTCCTAAAACGCTTTCAGGTAGATCCAGCGGGTTTTGAGTAATAAAGTAAATCCCAACACCTTTAGAGCGGATCAGACGAACCACTTGTTCAATTTTTTGTTGTAAAGCTGGACTGGCATTGTCAAATAACAGGTGGGCTTCATCAAAGAAGAACACCAGTTTTGGTTTATCCATATCGCCGACTTCTGGCAGTTGTTCGAACAGTTCCGACATCATCCAGAGTAAGAAAGTGGCGTACAGTTTCGGGGTATTCATTAGCTTGTCAGCAGCTAAGATGTTGATATAGCCATGTCCATTGGTATCGGTCTGAATGAAATCGAGGATATTTAGACTTGGTTCACCAAAGAACTGTTCTCCACCTTGATCGCCTAAGGCCAGTAAATTACGTTGAATCGCGCCTAGACTGGCAGGAGAGAGATTGCCATATTCAGCTTTTAGTTCAGCAGCATTTTCACTGACGTAGGTCAGCATTGCTTTTAAATCTTTAAAATCGATCAGCAGTAAGCCTTGATCATCAGCAACACGGAACACGGCCGAAAGGACACCTTCTTGTGTATCGTTCAGATTAAGCATTTGCGCCAGCAGCAAGGGGCCGATTTCGGAAATCGTGGTGCGGATCGGGTGGCCTTGCTGAGCAAATAAATCCCAGAAAATGACAGGAGAAGCTGCAAATGGGACGGGTTCAAGTTGTAAGGTTTTCAGTCGTTCATCAAATTTAGGATTGCTCTCACCAGCTTTGGCAAGGCTAGAAACATCGCCTTTGGCATCGGCGAGGAAGACGGGTACACCCAGTCGGGAAAAGCTTTCTGCCAGTACTTTTAAAGTAACGGTTTTCCCCGTACCTGTTGCACCAGCAATCAAACCATGTCGGTTTGCAAATTTAGAATGCAAAACAATATCTTGTGTTGTATCTGTGGTTTTTTTAGCAATAACGATTGGTGTACTCATTCTTCACCTGTTTTTTTGATCTCAATCGAGCTGTTTTAATGCGTTTTGAATATCTTGGATTAAATCTTCTGGATGTTCTAGTCCTATACAGAAGCGCACCAATAAACCTTGTTGTAAATGTGTATTTTCCAGCGAACGCATCTGCTTTAAATCATAAAGCATGGCTAAGCTGACTGGGCCACCCCAGCTAAATCCAAGTTTAAACAATTTCAAGTTATCACAGAATTGTCGAACCGCCGTCAAGTCATAGGTGGCTTTAAAAATGACGCTGACCAAGCCTGCGCTTTTGCCTGTGGTACAAATGTCTGACCAGAACGAGTGACCTGCTGAATCTGGTGAGCTTGGATGTAAAACCTGACTAAATTGAGGCTGTTGTTTGAGCCATTCCAGCAACACACGGGCGCTTTGTGCTTGCTGTTCATAGCGAAGCGACATGTGTGCCAGACTACGTTGGATCTGAGCAGTATCATCGCCTGATACAGAGATCCCTTGAATGGCATGCATGCGATAGAGCTTGTGATGTAATTGTTGATCACGAGTCACAACTGAACCCATGAGAATATCGCCGCCGCCGCTTGGGTATTTGGTAAGAGCATGTACAGTGATGTCGACCGCTAAATGTTCATCAGAGAAATCGAAGGCATTAAAAGCAAGTCCTGCACCCCATGTGTTATCTAATGCAGTGAGTATATTGGCTTGTTGGGCTTTCTTGACCAGATTTTTGAGATCGGGAAATTCTAGGGTGACTGAGCCAGCTGCTTCGAGCCAGATTAATTTGGCTTTCTCTGTGGGTTGAAAGCTGGCTGCATCAACTGGATTGTAAACTTTTACGCTGATGCCGTAACGGTCTTGCAGATTATTCAAATGTTCAAGATTGGGGCCATAGATATTGTCGGCGACCCACACCTCATCACCAGTGCTTAGAAATGTACTGTTCACCAGATTAATTGCAGATAAGCCGCTGGGTGCAAGCAGGCAATAATTTCCGCCTTCAATTCTTGCGATATTGTCCCCTAATGTAAAAGTAGTTGGGGTGCCGTGTGTGCCATAACTATAGTCATAGGCATCAGTCCAGTGGCGATCAAAAAGGTGCGCTGTTGTTTTAAAAATAATCGTAGATGCACGAAATAGGGGAGGTTGGATGGTTTCTATGTATTGAGGGGCTTTACGTGGTGCATGAATGAGATCAGTTTGTGCTTTATTGTGAGTTGTCATAGGGCAAAATTAAATCAATAGAATGCGTCTCAGGTTAAGAGAAAATGATGAAAGCTGCTAGTGCTTTGCTGCTTTTGTACAGAATCGGTACAGATTCAGGTCATCAATAAAAACTGGCTTTATTTTTGCTAAGACTAATCATCATTCTAACGATAATAGGTTTTCGCGCATGAAGTCGCATTTAAGAGTGCATTATTTTCAGCACATCGCTGGCGAAGGTTTTGGCAGTTGCTATGACTTTTTAAAAGCACATCACGCAAAAATTACAGCAACAGAATTTTTTGCATTACCTGTCGATTTGCCATTGGAGCTTGAAGCGCTGCCACGCATAGATGAAGTTGACCTCTTGATTATTATGGGGGGAACGATGAGCGTGAATGATGAGGCGAATTATCCTTGGTTAAAATTAGAAAAAAGGTGGCTAAGACGTTATTTGGCTGCGGGAAAACCTGCCATTGGCTTGTGTTTGGGTGGACAATTGATTGCGAATGCCTTGGGTGCAGCAGTCAGTCGTAATCCTGATCAGGAGCTTGGCTGGATGGATGTAGGACGTGCTTCACACATTCCAGAGCAATGTTTCCAGATACCAGAACAATTGAATATTTTACAGTGGCATAGCGAAACGTTTGAAATTCCCAAAGGCGCAATACGTCTAGCGGAAAATAAGGCGTGTTTAAATCAGATGTATCAGATTGGACGTAATGTATTGGGATTTCAGTTTCATCCAGAGATGACACCACACGCCTTGGCGCTGTTAATTGAGGGGGAGGAAGAGATGGCTGTTTTTAATGGAAGGTATGTACAGCCTATTGCTGAATTAAAAAGAAGCTTGAAAAGTAAATTTGAGCAGGGAAACCGTTTGCTGAATCAGGCGATTGATTATGTGGTGAGTGCTTGAGCTGACAAAATGCTTAAAAAATGAAAAGAAGAATTGCATAAGACTTAAACAATCGTTATAATGGGCGACCCTCAAATGGAGGGCGTTTACTACGAAGAAAGTAGTCAACGCATTACAGTCGTGGCATCGATCACGACCATAGTGATTTTCACTGCCCTTGACACTTACCAAAAGGTGAGGTGCGTCATGGGTGATTCTTTATATATTTGGCTTGGAGTTTACTGGTATGTCTAACCAGAGAATTCGTATCCGTTTGAAGTCTTTTGATCATCGTCTGATTGATCAATCTGCTCAAGAGATCGTAGAAACCGCTAAGCGTACTGGCGCACAAGTGTGTGGTCCAATTCCGATGCCTACTCGCATCGAACGCTTCAACGTTCTTACTTCACCACACGTCAACAAAGACGCTCGTGATCAGTACGAAATCCGCACTTATAAACGTTTGATCGATATCGTTCAACCAACAGATAAAACTGTTGATGCATTGATGAAGTTAGATCTTGCTGCTGGTGTTGATGTTCAGATCGCTTTGGGTTAAGGCTTTCGGTTGATTAACTTTTAAGTTAATTAGGCCGCTTTATTAGAGGTTTATGCACATGGCTATTGGTTTAGTCGGTCGCAAATGTGGTATGACTCGCGTCTTTACGGATGCTGGTGTATCTGTACCTGTTACAGTTATCGAAGTCGATCCAAACCGCATTACGCAAATCAAAACACTTGAAACTGATGGTTATCAAGCAATTCAAGTAACTACTGGTGAACGTCGCGAATCGCGCGTAACTAACGCTCAGAAAGGTCACTTCGCGAAAGCTGGTGTTGCTGCTGGTCGTTTAGTTAAAGAGTTCCGTGTTACTGAAGCTGAGCTTGAAGGCCGTGAAGTTGGTGCTTCTATCGGTGTTGATTTGTTCACAGTTGGTCAAATTGTTGACGTAACTGGTCAATCAAAAGGTAAAGGTTTCCAAGGTGGTGTTAAGCGTTGGAATTTCCGTACGCAAGATGCTACTCATGGTAACTCTGTATCTCACCGTGTATTAGGTTCTACAGGTCAAAACCAGACTCCTGGTCGCGTGTTCAAAGGCAAGAAAATGGCTGGTCACTTAGGTGACGAACGCGTAACAGTTCAAGGTCTTGAAATCGTATCTATTGACGCTGAACGTTCTGTTTTAGTTGTTAAGGGTGCTATTCCTGGTTCAACTGGCGGTGACGTTGTTGTACGTCCTACCATCAAGGCCTGAGGGGAAATACTGTGAATTTAAAAACTGTTTCCGGCTCTGCTGTTGAATTGTCTGAAGTTGCTTTCGGACGTGAATTTAACGAAGCTCTTGTACACCAAGTTGTTACAGCTTACTTAGCTGGTGGTCGTCAAGGTACTCGTGCTCACAAATCACGTGCAGATGTTTCTGGCGGTGGTAAAAAACCATTCCGTCAAAAAGGTACTGGTCGCGCTCGTGCGGGTTCTATTCGTAGCCCTATCTGGGTTGGTGGTGGTAAAACTTTTGCTGCTCGCCCACAAGATTGGTCTCAAAAAGTAAACCGTAAGATGTACCGCGGTGCAATGCAATGTATCTTAGCTGAACTTGTTCGCCAAGATCGTCTTGTATTAGTTGAAGAGTTTGCTGTTGCAGCTCCAAAAACTAAAGAATTGCTTGCAAAGCTTACTGACTTGAATGCAACTCGCGCATTGATCATTACAGATGCTGTAGATGAGAACTTGTATCTCGCAGCTCGCAACCTTCCACACGTTGATGTGGTTGATGCTACTGCTATTGATCCTGTTAGCTTGATCGCATTTGATAAAGTTGTAATGTCTGTAGCTGCTGCTAAGAAAATTGAGGTAGAACTCGGATGAACAACGAACGTATCTATCAAGTCCTATTAGGACCAGTATTCTCAGAAAAAGCACAAGTTTTAGGTGATACTGCTGGTGTTCAAGTGTTCAAAGTTGCATTAAATGCAAACAAACTTGAAATCAAGAAAGCAGTTGAGCAGCTCTTCGGTGTTGAAGTTGTAAAAATCAATACAACGATCACTAAAGGTAAAACAAAACGCTTTGGTAAAACATTAGGACGTCGTTCTGATGTGAAAAAAGCATACGTCACCCTGAAAGCTGGCCAAGATGTAGAAATGGCTGACTTGGGCGATACCGCTGAAAACGCAGCGGAATAAGGACGAGAATTATGCCAATTCAAAAATGTAAGCCAACGTCTCCAGGACGTCGCTTTGTAGAGAAAGTGGTTCATGACCACCTTCACAAAGGCGCGCCTTATGCACCGTTGGTAGAAGCTAAAAAACGTACTGGTGGTCGTAATAACAATGGTCACATCACTACACGTCACGTGGGTGGTGGTCATAAGCAAAACTACCGTATTGTTGACTTTAAACGTAACAAAGATGGTATTCCAGCGACTGTAGAGCGCATCGAATACGATCCTAACCGTACAGCTCATATTGCTTTATTGAAATATGCTGATGGTGAACGTCGCTACATCATTGCACCTAAAGGCTTACGTGCTGGTGATAAAGTTCAATCTGGTAACGATGCTCCAATTCGTCCAGGTAACTGCTTACCACTTCGTAACATGCCAATCGGTTCTACACTTCACAATCTTGAACTTAAAATCGGTAAAGGTGCTCAATTAGCACGTTCTGCTGGTACTTCAGTTCAGTTGTTGGGTCGTGATGGTTCTTACGCTATCGTTCGTTTACGTTCTGGTGAAATGCGTAAAGTCCATGTTGAATGTCGTGCTGTAATTGGTGAAGTTTCTAACCAAGAAAGCAACCTTCGTTCATTGGGTAAAGCTGGTGCTGCGCGCTGGCGTGGTATTCGTCCTACCGTTCGTGGTATGGCGATGAACCCAGTAGATCACCCGCACGGTGGTGGTGAAGGGCGTAGTAAAGGTATTCAACCTGTAAGCCCATGGGGTCAAAAAGCTAAAGGGTACAAGACACGTACCAACAAGCGTACGACTAAGATGATTATTCGCGACCGTCGCGTCAAGTAAGGGAATCTGAATAATGCCTCGTTCATTAAAAAAAGGTCCATTCGTCGACGCACATTTGTTCGCTAAGGTTGAAGCTGCTGTAGCTGCTAACAACCGTAAGCCGATCAAAACTTGGTCACGTCGTTCAATGATCCTTCCAGACTTTGTTGGTTTAACAATTTCTGTTCACAATGGCCGTAACCACGTTCCAGTAATTGTTACTGAACACATGGTTGGTCATAAATTGGGTGAATTCGCGCCAACTCGTACCTATCGTGGTCACGGTGTTGATAAGAAGTCTAAACGTTAATAGGTGCTATGATGGAAGTAACTGCTAAATTACGCGGTGCCGCTATCTCGGCACAAAAAGCACGTTTAGTTGCTGATTTGATCCGTGGTAAGTCGGTTGCACGTGCGATAGACATTTTAAACTTCAGCAACAAGAAAGCAGCTGTGCTCGTTAAAAAAGCACTTGAATCTGCAATCGCGAATGCTGAACACAACAACAGCTTAGATGTTGATGACCTTAAAGTAACTACGATTTACGTTGATGAAGGCATGAGCCTTAAACGTATCATGCCACGTGCTAAAGGCCGTGCAGATCGTATTACTAAGCGTACTTGTCACATCACCGTTAAGGTAGGGGTTTGATATGGGTCAGAAGGTTCATCCAATCGGTATCCGCCTAGGTGTTGTGAAACGCCATAACGCTAACTGGTATGCGAATCCGAAGCAATACGCTGAATACTTGCTTAAAGATCTTCAAGTTCGTGAGTTTTTAATCAAAAAACTTAAAAACGCGATGATCAGCAATATTCTTATCGAACGTCCTACAGGCGCTGCTAAAGTAACTATTAGCACTGCTCGTCCTGGTATCGTTATCGGTAAAAAAGGCGAAGACATTGAAAAATTACAGCGCGAACTCACCAATATTATGGGTGTTCCAGCTCAAGTTAGCATCAATGAAATTGATCGCCCTGACTTGGACGCACGTTTAGTTGCTGAAGCAATTGCTTCTCAATTAGAAAAGCGTGTTATGTTCCGTCGTGCTATGAAGCGTGCGGTTCAAAACACTATGCGTGCTGGCGCTAAAGGTATCAAAGTTGAAGTTTCTGGCCGTTTAGGTGGTGCAGAGATCGCTCGTACTGAGTGGTATCGTGAAGGTCGTGTACCTTTGCATACACTTCGTGCTGACATCGACTATGCAACTATGCGCGCAGAAACAACATACGGTACGATCGGTGTTAAAGTTTGGATTTTCCGTGGTGAGATCTTAGGTGGCATGAAACAAGTCATGAACCCTGCTCCTGCTGAAGAGCGTCCAGCTAAACGCGGTCGTGGTCGTGGTGAAGGTCAAGAGCGTCGTGGTCGTCGCGGTGACCGTGCTGCTGACAAGGGAGAATAATCCATGTTGCAACCTAAACGTACCAAATTCCGTAAAGTGCACAAAGGCCGTAACACTGGTCTAGCGCATCGTGGTAGTACAGTATCATTTGGTTCGATTGCAATTAAAGCAACTGAACGTGGTCGTATGACTGCGCGTCAGATTGAAGCTGCACGTCGTACCATTAGCCGTCGTATCAAACGTGGTGGTAAAATCTTCATCCGCGTATTCCCAGACAAACCAATTACCGAAAAACCATTAGAAGTTCGTATGGGTAAAGGTAAAGGTAGCGTGGAATACTGGGTTTGTCAGATCCAGCCAGGTAAGATCCTGTACGAAATTGAAGGTGTTAGCGATGAGTTAGCGCGTGAAGCTTTTGCTTTAGCTGCTGCTAAACTCCCGTTTAAAACCACTATCGTGACTCGGACGGTGATGTAATGAAAACTAAAGATCTACGTGAAAAGTCGGTAGAAGAGTTGAAAGCTTTGCTTGATGAGCAACAGCTTAACCAATTCCGTCTTCGTATGGCGAAAGCAACTGGTCAACTAGGCAAATCGCATGAAGTGCAAATTGCTCGTAAGACAATTGCTCGTATTAAGACACTCCTTACCGAAAAACAGGGGAACGGACAATGAGTGAAAAAACAGTCCGCACGTTAACCGGCAAAGTCGTAAGCGACAAAATGGACAAGTCTATTGTTGTGCTTATTGAACGCCGCGTTCAACACCCGTTGTATGGCAAATCAATCCGCCGTTCAACTAAATTACACGCTCATGATGAGAACAATGTTGCTAAATTAGGCGACTTGGTAACCATCAAAGAAAGCCGCCCAATTTCTAAAACTAAAGCTTGGACTTTAGTGGAAGTAGTTGAAGCTGCTGCTGAGTAATTAGACGTTCTTGTTGCATCATCGGACAATTTCGAGTACTCTTTGAGCCTTTCGAAATTGTGACCGGTGATGCTCGGTTTTGGAGTAGGGCAATGATTCAAACCGAAAGTATGCTCGACGTAGCAGACAACAGTGGTGCACGCCGCGTACAATGTATTAAAGTACTTGGTGGTTCACACCGTCGTTATGCTTCAGTTGGCGACATTATTAAAGTTACTGTAAAAGAAGCAATCCCACGCGCACGTGTTAAAAAAGGTGACGTGATGAATGCTGTAGTTGTTCGTACAAAGTTCGGCATCCGTCGTCCAGACGGTTCAGTTATTCGTTTCGACGATAACGCAGCTGTTATTTTGAACAACAACAAAGCTCCGATTGCTACTCGTATCTTCGGACCAGTGACTCGTGAACTTCGTACTGAACAGTTCATGAAAATCATTTCATTGGCTCCTGAAGTTCTATAAGAGGCAATCATGGCTAAGATTAAAAAAGGCGATCAAGTAATCGTGATCGCAGGTAAAGAAAAAGGCAAACAAGGTGTTGTTTTGTCTGTTTCTGAAGATCGAGTTAAGGTCGAAGGCCTTAACTTAGTGAAGAAGCATCAAAAGCCAAACCGTGTAACTGGCGCTGAAGGCGGTATCGTTACTCAAGAGGCTACGCTTCATATCTCAAACGTGGCAATTTTTAATGCTACAACCCAAAAGGCTGACCGTATTGGTTACCAAGTGATTGATGGCGCGAAAACTCGTGTTTATAAATCAAATGGTGAATCAGTGGCGGTAGCGAAGTAATAGGTTGAAAAGGCAATGGCCAGACTTAAAGCACGTTACAACGACGAACTTAAAGCAAAGTTAAAAGAAGAACTTAGCGTTAAGAACGTGATGGATATTCCTCGCATCACGAAAATCACCCTGAACATGGGTGTAGGCGCAGCTGCAACTGATAAGAAATTATTAGATGGCGCTGTTGCTGATATGCAACTCATTGCTGGTCAAAAACCAGTTGTGACTCTTGCTCGTAAATCAATCGCTGGTTTCAAAATCCGTGACGGTTGGCCGATCGGTTGTAAAGTTACTTTACGCGGCGACCAAATGTACGAATTCTTGGATCGTTTGATCTCGATCGCAATCCCTCGTATCCGTGACTTCCGTGGTTTCTCTGCGAAATCATTTGATGGTCGTGGTAACTACTCTATGGGTTTAAAAGAGCAAATCGTTTTCCCTGAAATCGATTTTGACAAAATTGATCGTATCCGTGGTTTAGATATCACTATTACGACCACTGCTCGTAGCGATGACGAAGGCCGTGCGCTTATGCGTGCATTCGGCTTCCCGTTCAAATAAGAGGTCGATATGGCTAAGAAAGGTATGATTAATCGCGAATTGAAACGCGAAAAGACAGTTGCTAAATACGCTGCAAAACGTGCTGAATTAAAAGCAACGATTGCAAATGTAAATGCGAGTGACGAAGAACGTTTCGAAGCGACATTAAAGTTACAGGCATTGCCACGTAACGCATCTCCAGTACGTCTTCGTAACCGTTGTGGTTTAACTGGTCGTCCTCATGGTTACTTCCGTAAGTTCGGTTTAAGCCGTAACAAATTACGTGACACAGTAATGCAAGGTGATGTACCGGGCGTTGTTAAGGCAAGCTGGTAAGGAGCGACTAAATGAGTATGCAAGATACCGTTGCCGACATGTTAACCCGTGTTCGTAACGCACAAATGGCTAAGAAACAAACTGTTTCTATGCCTTCTTCTAAGTTGAAAGTTGCGATTGCAAACGTTCTTCAACAAGAAGGTTATATTTCAGATGTAGCAGTTGCTCAAGAAGAGACAAAAGCTACTCTGACAATTACTTTAAAATATTTCGAAGGCAAACCAGTTATCGAAACCGTTAAGCGCGTAAGCCGTCCAGGTCTTCGCCAATACCGCGGTAAAGATAAAATTCCTAGCGTTAAGCAAGGTTTGGGTATTGCAATTGTTTCTACAAGCAAAGGCATCATGACTGATCGCGCTGCACGTGCTGCGGGCATCGGTGGTGAAGTTATTGCTTTTGTTTCTTAATAGGTGATTCCTCATGTCTCGTGTGGCTAAAGCCCCAGTAACTGTACCTAATGGTGTAGCAGTTACTCAGAACGGCCGGCAGGTCGAAGTGAAAGGCAGCAAAGGTACATTGTCTTTCAACCTGCATGCGCTGGTCGAGCTAAAACAGGAAGAAGGTAAACTTCAACTTGCTCCGGCTAAAGAGTCGAAAGACGCTTGGATGCAAGCTGGTACTGCTCGCGCTGTATTGAACAACCTTGTAAAAGGTGTTAGCGAAGGCTTCGAACGTAAGTTACAGCTTGTTGGTGTTGGTTATAAAGCTGCGGTTAAAGGTACTGTTGTAAACCTTAACCTTGGTTACTCACACCCAATTGACTACGCTTTACCTGAAGGTGTAACAGCGGAAACTCCAACTGCTACTGAAATCATTTTGAAATCAGCAAACAAGCAGTTGTTAGGTCAAGTGGCAGCGGAAATCCGTGCATACCGTTCTCCTGAACCATATAAAGGTAAAGGTGTTCGTTATTCGGATGAAGTTATTCTTCGTAAAGAAGCTAAGAAGAAATAAGGCGCGAGGTTCTTATGAACGAAAAGAAACAAACCCGTTTGCGTCGTGCGAAAAGCACACGCTTGCACATTCGTGCATTGGGTGCGACTCGTTTGTGTGTAAACCGCACTCCGCGTCACATCTATGCGCAAGTTATTTCAGCAGATGGTGGCAAAGTTTTAGCGCAAGCTTCAACTTTAGATGCATCTTTGCGTAGTGGTACTACTGGTAACGTAGATGCAGCTACGAAAGTTGGTGCTTTGATCGCAGAACGTGCTAAAGCAGCTGGTGTTACTAAAGTTGCATTTGACCGTTCTGGTTTTAAATATCATGGTCGTATCAAAGCCTTGGCTGATGCTGCTCGTGAAGGCGGCTTGGAGTTCTAATCATGGCGAAAGTTGAACAAAACGAAGGTCTCGTTGAAAAGCTGGTTGCCGTTGATCGTGTAGCCAAGGTTGTTAAAGGTGGTCGTATCTTCTCTTTCACAGCATTAACTGTTGTGGGCGACGGTAACGGTCGTGTAGGTTTTGGTCGTGGTAAAGCACGTGAAGTTCCAGCTGCTATTTCTAAAGCACTTGAAGCTGCTCGTCGTAACATGATCACTGTAGACCTTGCGGGTACTACTTTACAACACCCTGTGAATGCTCGTCATGGCGCAAGCCGTGTATACATGCAACCTGCTTCAGAAGGTACTGGCGTAATTGCTGGTGGCGCTATGCGTGCTGTTCTTGAAGCTGCAGGTGTACATAACGTACTTGCTAAATGTTATGGTTCTACAAATGCTGCTAACGTAGTAAACGCAACTTTCAAAGGTTTGCGTGATATGACTTCTCCTGAGAAAGTCGCTGCGAAACGTGGTCTTTCAGTAGAACAAATTCAAGGGTAATCAATCATGAAAACGATTAAAGTTACCCAGACTAAATCTTCATCGCATCGTTTAAAAAATCATAAACTTTGCCTTCAAGGTTTAGGTCTGCGTCGTATTGGTCATACTGTAGAAGTGCAAGATACGCCTTCTAACCGTGGTATGATCAACAAAGTTTACTATATGGTTAGTGTAGAGGAATAAGCCATGACTCTGCGTTTAAATGAACTTTCACCTGCAGAAGGTGCAAAACGTGAAAACCGTCGTCTAGGCCGTGGTATCGGTTCTGGTGTTGGTAAGACTGGTGGCCGTGGTGTCAAAGGTCAAAACTCACGTAAAAGTGGTGGTACTCGTCCGGGCTTTGAAGGCGGTCAAACTGCTTTATATCGTCGTTTGCCTAAATTCGGTTTCACTAGCCAAATCGCTTTGAAAACTGCTGAAGTACGTTTGTCTGAGTTGAATAAAGTTGAAGGTGATGTTGTTAGCCTTGAAACTTTAAAAGCTGCGAATGTTGTTCGTCGTGACCAAATTCGTGCTCGCATCGTTCTTTCTGGTGAAATCACTCGCGCATTCACTGTTAAAGGTGTTGTGTTGACTAAAGGCGCTAAAGCTGCTGTTGAAGCTGCTGGCGGTAAAGTCGAGGAGTAATCTCGAGTGTCTATGACTCCTAGTTCTTCAGGTCATGTCAACATGATGAAAGGCCAACCGTTTCATGTGAAATACCGTGAAATTATTCGTCGATTAATGTTCTTGATTGGCGCGTTATTGGTCTTTCGACTAGGAGCGCATATTCCGTTGCCGGGGATTGATAATGTCGCGCTAGCACATTTTTTTAAAGCTAATGAAGGTACCTTCTTAGGTTTATTTAATATGTTCTCTGGCGGTGCATTAGAACGCATGTCGATTCTGGCGTTAGGGATCATGCCGTACATTTCTGCATCGATTATCGTGCAGTTAATGTCTACGGTAGTTCCTTCGCTGGAAGCTTTGAAAAAAGAAGGCGAGCAAGGCAAACGTAAGATCAATCAATATACGCGTTATGGCACCTTATTTCTTGCACTCGTGCAAGGTGTAGGGATGTGTGCTGGCTTGATTAGTCAAGGTATTACCTTAACGTCAGGCTTGGCATTCTATGTTCCAGCAGTAACTTCGTTAGTTGCAGGAACAATGTTCTTGATGTGGTTGGGCGAGCAAATTACCGAACGTGGTGTTGGTAATGGTATCTCGATGATCATTTTCGCAGGTATTGTGGCAGGTTTGCCAAATCTTGTGATTCAGTCGTTTACGTCTGTTCAGAATGGTCAGGGTAGTTTAATTGGTTTGGTTGTATTCGGCTTACTCTCATTAGCCGTATTAGCTGCGATCGTGTTTATTGAAAAAGCACAACGTCGTATTCCAGTGAACTACGCACAAAAACAACAAGGTCGTCGTGTATTTACTGCACAGCAAACACATTTGCCGTTAAAAATTAACATGGCAGGTGTAATTCCAGCGATTTTTGCAAGCTCATTGTTATTATTTCCAGCGAGCTTGGGACAATGGTTAGGAAGTGCTGATCCAAATGCAGGGATTGTAAAACGTAGCCTACAAGATCTGGCATTGGTGTTATCGCCTGGACAGCCGTTGTATTTAATGCTCTTCGGCGCGTTGATCATTTTCTTCTGTTATTTCTATACGGCGCTAGTATTTAGTCCTAAAGAGGTTTCAGAGAATTTAAAACGTAGCGGGGCATACGTGCCTGGTATCCGCCCAGGTGAGCAAACGGCTCGTTATTTAGATCATATTCTTAACCGTTTGACCTTCATTGGTGCAATCTACATCACTGTAGTGTGTTTAATGCCTATGGTGCTACAAAGCTCGTTCGGTATTCCATTCCATTTGGGTGGGACATCGTTACTGATTGTAGTGGTAGTAGTAATGGACTTTATGGCGCAACTCCAAGCGCACCTTACTTCGCATCAGTATGATAATCAAACGTTAATGAGAAAAACGACTGCTCATCCTAAGGGATAAGCGCACTTAGAAGGTTTCATCATGAAAGTACAAGCTTCTGTAAAGAAAATTTGTGGTAGCTGTAAAGTTATCCGTCGTAATGGGGTAATTCGCGTAATTTGTAGCGCAGAACCTCGTCATAAGCAGCGTCAAGGTTAATTTAATTAAGACCTGTTGATTTCAGTAGGCTAATTAGGTTATTATCCGCCCCTCAAGATTTTTGTGGGGCGGTTGATTATCTTGACTGCCTTTTTGGAGAAAATTGAATGGCTCGTATTGCCGGTGTAAACATTCCGGATAACAAGCATGCTGTTATCTCTCTCACGTATATTTTTGGTGTAGGTCGCCACACTGCTAAGAATATCTTAGCTGCTGTAGGTATCACTGAAACTACGAAAATTCGTGAATTAGATGATGCTCAGCTTGATGCGATTCGTGCAGAAGTTGCTAAGGTTCCGACCGAAGGTGATTTACGTCGCGAAATTTCCATGAACATTAAACGTTTAATGGATTTAGGCTGCTACCGCGGTCTTCGTCATCGTCGCAGCTTGCCTGTTCGCGGACAACGCACCAAAACTAACGCACGTACCCGTAAAGGTCCGCGCAAACCGATTAAGAAATAAGATTTCTGGAAGCTAAAAGATGGCTAAAGATACTCGCGCACGCAAGAAGGTCACTCGTACCGTCTCTGAAGGTGTCGCACACATTCACGCTTCTTTTAATAACACCATTGTTACGATTACCGATCGTCAAGGTAATGCATTGGCTTGGGCTACCTCAGGTGGACAAGGCTTCCGTGGATCACGTAAATCAACACCGTTTGCTGCTCAGGTAGCTGCTGAAGTTGCTGGTAAAGCTGCTTTAGATTACGGTTTGAAAAACTTGGACGTCCTTGTAAAAGGTCCTGGTCCTGGTCGTGAATCTGCGGTTCGTGCATTAGGTGCAGTGGGTTATAAAATTAACAGCATTACCGATGTGACTCCAATTCCGCACAACGGTTGCCGTCCACCTAAAAAACGTCGCGTGTAAGGAGAAACATTCATGGCTCGTTATATTGGTCCAAAATGCAAACTCTCTCGCCGCGAAGGGACAGACCTGCAATTAAAATCTGGCGTTAAACCATTTGACGTTAAGACTAAAAAACATGCTAAAGCTCCTGGCCAACATGGCGGAGCTCGTGGTAGCAAACAATCTGAGTACTCACTACAATTACGTGAAAAACAAAAAGTACGTCGTATGTACGGTGTGTTAGAGCGTCAATTTAGTAACTACTATAAAGAAGCTGCTCGTGTTAAAGGCGCAACAGGTGAAAACTTGTTGAAGTTGCTTGAAAGCCGTCTTGATAACGTTGTTTATCGCATGGGTTTTGGTTCTACACGTGCAGAAGCTCGTCAGTTAGTATCTCACCGTAGCATCACTTTGAACGGTCGTCGTGTTAACATTGCATCTATCCAAGTTAAAGCTGGTGATGTAATTGCAGTACATGAAGGCGCTAAACAACAATTACGTATCAAAAGCGCAATTGAATTAGCTGCTCAACGTGGTATCCCTGCTTGGATGGAAGTTGACCATTCTAAGTTAGAAGGTACGTTTAAAGCTGCGCCAGATCGTTCTGATTTACCTGCTGAAATCAACGAAAGCTTGATTGTAGAATTGTATTCTAAATAATCCTTGAGGTAGCAATAAATGACGCGTACTGCAAACGAGTTTCTAACTCCGCAAGCGATCAAGGTCGAAGCGGTGAGCGGGACCTCGGCAAAAGTGATTCTGGAACCTTTAGAGCGTGGCTTTGGTCATACTCTAGGTAATGCTTTACGTCGCATTCTATTGTCTTCTTTACCTGGCGCAGCTGTGGTTGAAGTGGAAATAGAAGGCGTCGAGCACGAGTACAGTACTTTAGAAGGCTTGCAGCAGGACATCGTCGAGCTCTTGCTGAACCTAAAAGGATTGTCTATTAAGCTGTTCGATCAAAATGAAGCATATTTAACATTAGAGAAACAAGGGGCAGGTGACGTAACTGCAGCTGACCTTCGTTTACCTCATAATGTTGAAGTGGTTAACCCTGATCATTTAATCGGTACTTTGAGTTCTTCAGGTTCATTAAAAATGCGCCTTAAAGTTGCTCAAGGTCGTGGTTATGAAACATCTGACTCACGTTTCCCTGAAGGTGAAACACGTCCAGTAGGTCGTTTACAGTTAGATGCTTCTTATAGCCCGATCAAGCGTGTTTCATACACAGTAGAAAATGCTCGTGTTGAACAACGTACCGATCTTGATAAGTTAGTGATCGATCTTGAGACTAACGGAACTGTTGATCCAGAAGAAGCAATCCGCAAAGCGGCAACAATCTTGCAACAACAAATTGCAATTTTTGTTGATCTTCAGAAAGATCAAACTCCTGTTGCTCAAGAACCTCGCGAAGAAGTTGACCCAATTTTGCTTCGTCCAGTAGATGATCTCGAGCTAACTGTTCGTTCTGCTAACTGTTTGAAGGCAGAAAATATTTACTACATTGGTGATCTTGTTCAACGTACTGAAGTTGAGTTGTTAAAAACTCCTAACTTAGGTAAAAAATCGTTAACAGAGATCAAAGATGTTTTGGCATCGAAAGGTTTACAACTCGGCATGCGTTTAGAGAACTGGCCACCAGCTAGTCTCCGTATGGATGACCGTTTTGCCTATCGTAGCCGTTAATTAAGTAGGACTATCACCATGCGTCATCGTAATAGTGGTGTGAAATTAGGCCGTACAAGCAGCCACCGTAAGGCGTTGTTCCAAAACTTAACAAATGCTTTAGTTGAGCACGAGTTAATTAAAACAACTTTGCCTAAAGCGAAAGAACTTCGCCGCGTTGCTGAGCCTTTAATCACTTTGGCAAAAAACGATACAGTAGCAAACCGTCGTTTAGCGTTTGCTCGTACTCGTTCTGCAGCAACTGTTGGTAAATTATTTACCGTTCTTGGCCCTCGTTACAAAGAACGTAACGGCGGTTATCTTCGTGTTCTTAAAGCGGGCTTCCGTGCAGGTGATGCTGCACCGATGGCTTACGTTGAACTCGTTGACCGTGAAGTAAAATAATACTTCTACGTGTAGAACAGTCAGTTGTTCCAAAAAAGGCCGGTGTAATAACCGGCCTTTTTTATTGTTTATTTTTAATCATTTTTGAGACGAGAAGATTCTCAATAATAATTTGCTTCTCAATACTGCTTTGAGTATTTGACCAATATGCTAAATTAAGCCGAGATACTATAAAAAATTTAAACAGATACATATGTTAGATATTGAGATTAAAATTTTAGATGTAGATGAGCTGAATGATTTCAGAGAGATTCGGCTTTCAGCTTTAGCAAAAGCCCCAGAAATGTTTGGTTCTACTTATGATGCAGAAGTCGTAAAGCCGTTAAGCTTTTTTCAAAGTTGCTTATCAAGTTCAACAATCTTCGGGGTTTATCATAAAGATAAAATTATAGGTTTGGCGACGTTAACACGAGAGCAAGGTATAAAGCTGTCGCATAAGGCTATTTTATCTAGTGTATTTATTGAACCTGAATTTCAAAGACAAGGTATTGCATGTGCATTGCTTCGCACTGTTATTGCCTATGCTAAAGCGCATGTCGAACAAATTTTGCTGACAGTTGCTGATGGAAATCAGTCAGCAATTAGGCTTTATGAAAAATTTGGCTTTCAGGTCTATGGGGCGGAGCAAAAAGCTTTGAAAAATAATGCTGAATATACAGATGAGCTTTTAATGAAGCTTTTTCTGCTCTAGGTTCTTCATTTACAAACTTTTAAAGACTGTATTATTTGAAATTGCTCAAAAGCCATTTTTCAGAGTCATTCATTTTAAATTCTTCTATAAAAAGACGTATTAGGCTGATTTTAATAAGTTGTCTTATCTTATTTGGATTTTTTCTAACAACAATGCTGTGCTGAGATTGCACACAATCAATGTGTCATCACTTTAAAATTTCCCCAATCCTCTTACTCGACTCACCCTGCTTATCCAAGAAATCCAAGCAAAAATCTCAACATTTTTGACAGCGATTTTTTATCAAAATGTCCCGAACTGATATAAAAAAACCGATGAATGACTAAACTTGACATTGTGTATTGTCAAATTTGTGCTTTAATAAAGACATGGTTTATACAGGGTATAAAAAAAATGGAAAAGCAAGTTGACGTATTAATTATTGGTGCAGGGATCTCAGGAATCGGATTGGCTGTACATCTTTCTAAGCATTGCCCACAACGCAAATTTGAAATTTTAGAGCGTCGTGACAGTTTTGGCGGGACTTGGGATTTATTCCGCTATCCTGGTATTCGTTCTGATTCGGATATGTCGACCTTTGGTTTTAACTTCAAACCATGGGCAAAAGAAAAAGTACTTGCGAGTGGCTCTGAAATCAAAAGCTATTTGAGTGATGTCATTAGCGAAAATCAATTGAAAGAAAAAATCCATTTTGGTCATCGTGTGCTTTCTGCAAACTATGATTCAACAAAGAAAAAATGGTCTGTTGAAGTAGAAGACAGCAACAAGAAAAAGCAAATCTGGTCAGCAAACTTCGTGATGGGTTGTACGGGTTACTATAACTATGATCAAGGTTATGCACCGAAATTCCCGAAACAGGAAGATTTTAAGGGTCAGTTCATTCATCCGCAACACTGGCCTGAGAATCTGGATTACACGGGTAAGAAAGTCGTGATCATTGGTAGTGGTGCAACTGCGATTACCTTGGTTCCTTCAATGGTGAAAGGTGGGGCAGGCCATGTGACGATGTTACAGCGTTCACCAACCTATATTGCAACAGTACCTTCAATTGACTTTATTTACGAGAAAACCCGTAAATTTATGTCTGAAGAAACTGCTTATAAATTTACGCGTGCACGTAATATTGGTATGCAACGTGGTATTTATGCTTTAGCTCAAAAATATCCAAAAACTGTGCGTCGCTTATTACTGAAAGGGATTGAATTGCAGTTGAAAGGTAAAGTTGACATGAAGCACTTTACTCCAAGCTATAACCCTTGGGATCAACGTTTATGTGTAGTACCAGATGGCGATTTGTTTAAAGCATTACGTCAGGGTCAAGCGAGTGTAGAAACAGATCAAATTGAGAAATTCACGGCGAATGGTATTCAACTAAAATCTGGTAAACATCTTGAAGCGGATATCGTTATTTCTGCAACAGGTCTGGAAATTCAGATTCTGGGTGGTGTAAAAGGTTCAATTGACGGTAAACCGATGAATACATCGCAGCACATGTTATATCAAGGTGTGATGGTTAGCGATGTACCTAATATGGCAATGATCATTGGTTATATCAACGCGTCTTGGACATTAAAAGTTGATATTGCAGCTGAATACATTTGCCGCTTGCTTAATCATATGGACAAGAATGGTTTTGATGAAGTGATTGCGCATGCAGATCCATCGCAACTTGAACATGACACGATTATGGGCAAAATGTCTTCTGGCTATATTGCTCGTGCGGCAGATGTGATGCCTAAACAAGGCAAGCAAGCCCCTTGGAAAATTACCAATAACTATTTGGCAGACCGTAAAGAATTGAAAGATGCTAAATTTAATGATGGTGTTCTACAGTTCCACAAACGTGATGAACATGCAGATCGTAAACCAAAATTGGTATCGTAATTTAAATACTCAATAATTGAACAACCCTATGTCAGTGCATAGGGTTTTTTTATTTGAAAGAGGCTTTGAATTCTAAAAATATCACGTATATTGGGCAGATTAGAAAATTAAGATTAGGGATAGTGTGATGAAAAAACTCATCATTTTGGGGCTGATATTATCAAGTGGTTTGGCTTTTGCAGATGATGCAAAACAGAAGGAAGCGATTGCACAAAAACTGGTATCTGTTGATGGTACCGAGCAAGGTTTACAAAACACAGATAAAATGATTTTAGAGCAAATTCGGATGCGTTTGCCGAAAGATTTACCAGAAAGCTTCTATGCCGATTTAAGTAAAAACTTGAATAGTGAACAGCGTAAGCAGTTTATTGTGCAGCGTTATGTTGAAAGCTTTAATCAAAAAGAACTGCAAGCAGCTTTAAATTTTTATCAATCTGCTGAAGGTAAAGTCTGGGCGAAGAAGGCAAGTGATGTCGGCAGTGAGGTTGCACATTTCACCACACAAAATGCGCGTAATGCACTCAATACGACCATGCAACAATACAGTGAAAATCCTAAGGTGAAGCAGTTAATGGAACGGATGAATCCGCAACCTGCTCAAACGGCGAATGAGAAATTAGCACCAAAATAAAGAAAAAAGGGATCATGCATCTAGCGTGATCCCTTTGGTTTTATAGATTTATTAGAGGGTACGTGAAATCAACTCTTTCATGATTTCATTGGTACCTGCATAAATACGATTGGCACGGTTGTCGATATAAGCACGTGCAATTGGATATTCGAGCATATAGCCATAACCACCATGCAATTGTAAGCATTCGTCGACAACTTTCGAGAACATATCCGAAATTTTGTATTTTGCAGCTGCGGCAGCATCAACACCTAAGCTTTCTTCGAGTTGTAACTCCATACAGCGATCTAAATAAGTACGGCAGAAATCAATTTCAGTCCGTAACTCAGCCAGTTTAAAGCGGGTATTCTGGAAGGTACCAATTGGTTTACCAAACGCTTTACGGTCTTTGGTGTATTGAACGGTATGCGCAAAAGCAGCTTCAGCACCAGCCTGACAAATAATAGCAACCAACATACGTTCCCATGCCAATTCTTTCATCAGCATCATAAAGCCCATGCCTTCCATACCGAGCAGGTTTTCTTTAGGAACACGAACATTATCAAAGAACAATTCGCAAGTATCCTGACCTTTCATCCCGATTTTATTTAAAGGTTTTCCTTTACTGAAGCCTGCACGATCTGCTTCCACAATAATTAAAGAAAGATTGGCTGATCCTTTTTCATTATTACCAGTTTTACAGACCACAATGGCCATGTCGCATAGGTAGCCATTGGTAATAAAGATTTTTGAGCCATTAATGACATATTCATCGCCATCCAGTACCGCTGTAGTACGTACAGCTTGAAGGTCTGAACCTGTCCCTGGTTCGGTCATGGCAATCGCGGTAACCGTTTCACCTGTTGCCATTTTTGGAAGCCAGTGCTGCTTTTGTTCTTCATTACCAAAGTTGTTGATATAGTTGGCAACGATATCTGAATGTAATGAAAAACCAGTGCTGGAATCCATTGCATAGGCTTGTTCTTCGATCAGAATCATACTGTAGAGTCGGTCAACACCCGAACCGCCATATTGCTCTGGCATGGTGGTACATAACAGGCCAAGTTCGCCTGCCTTATTCCATAGGTCGCGGTCAACATGTTGTTGTTTTTCATATTTTTCAATATTGGGAACAACTTCTTTTTCATAGAATTTACGTACAGTTTCACGAAATGCTTCATGATCAGAAGTAAAAAGTTTACGCGCGAGCATGTTTGGAACTGGACGAATTGCACCTGATTGCATTTGTTATATTTTCCCTAGTTTGTTGAATGTAAATCATCTACCTCACCATACAAGAAAGGGAAAATAGTGAACAATGTGATCAATGCTCAATTTGATTGATGTATTTGGTCACTTGAGAAAAAACGCTGCGAAGTTAAACGGGGATCGGGTACACTATGAGAGAAAATTGTTGCATAGTGGAACAGATAATGTCTGATGAAATGACACTGGAAGAACGTAAGGTCGTGTATCGTGCACGTCGCGGTTTAAAAGAAATCGATGTATATTTTGACCCGTATGTTAAAAGCTACTATCTCACCGCGGATCCTGCTGAAAAGGCCTTGTTTGCAGAGCTGGTTGATCAGGAAGATCCAGATTTACTGGACTGGTTCATGGAAGTTGGGGAACCTCCACGTACTGAACTGAAAGAATTTATTCTAAAATTAAAACATTATGTTCATGGCTAATCGCGTTTTTGAGTTGCAATACAGTCGTTTTTCGATTGCATTGCAACTGTTTATTCTACTCTTGATTGTTAGCCTCACTTATTCTCTACTTTCTTTAGCTTTATGGTTAAGCAGTTGCTTGTTATTGGCGTTGAGCTGGTTTCTATTTCTTAAACAACCCCGATTAAAACGTTTTGAACATCTGGATCAGCAGGAATGGTCATTTGAGTTTTATGATTCATCTCTCCCCATCCAGTGCCGCAAAATCGAAAAAATAATCGATCATCAAGCCTATATCGTGCTTTATTTTTCTGATCCAGAACATAAAAATTTCATTATTTGGTGGGATCAGTTATCACTTTTACAGTGGAAAAACCTAAAATTACACGCAAAACTTGCATAATTGTTTGACAATTTTACATCTGTATATAATTAATTATTTTATAAATTTCAATAGCATAGTTGTTTTAAGTGTCTTTTTTAGTCAAATTGTTAGATTAAATACTCTAAAAAATAGTGAAAATTATGATTGTCAGACAATCTGGCAGTCAAGGCTGATTTATTTTCGTTAAAGTACAAACACCAACGTAAAGTGTGGTGGAGGTCCAAAATGGAAATTCCAACATGGTCGTTTCTGGTGATCGCAATTGTTTTTGCGATTGTAGTAGGAAGAGCAGGAACTTTACTCAGGGAATATCTTGAATCACATCAACCTGTTGCTGTGACCAAGAGAAAGAGATTGAAAGTATCATCAATATATCACTCTCCCGTGAATATCGATGGTGAACGCCAATCTAGTATCTATCAAAAGTAGATACAAAAGTGTAGGAGGTCTCTATGGAGATTTCAATGTGGATGTTTCTGGTAATTGCGATCGTTATGGCGATTGTAGTAGGAAGAGCTGGAACATTACTCAAGGATTATTTTCAACAAAACTAAAATATAAAGAGTTTCACGATTTTACCAGTTAATAAGTAGCATGTGCTGAACCGTCGCAATGCTACTTTTTTTTGCCTGAAATTTCTGTATTCCCGCAAATCTGTCAATTCATTCATTTGTGAAGTATGTCAAAATGTCCCCGTGAAATTAGAGCAATTACTCTTTAATTCAAGTATTGCATCTGATAATGTACAGCTAAAAGGAAAAAACAAATTATTAGAGGGACAGGAAGTATGTCTAAACTCCATAAAATGGGACAGGGCGTAGCGGTTGCTTTGCTGACAACATCAATGTTATCTGGATGTTCTTACGTCGTTAAAACTGGAGCGAATGTCGCCTTAGGTTTTGGTGAAAAACATATTGTTCCACCGATTTTGGCAATGGATGATGCTGAAATGGTGTGTAACTCAGGAAATGCATTAACACCGGCAGTGATGTCGACCAAAGATATGGGTGCAGACCCAACCCGCATGGCAGTTCTGCTTTATACCGCAGCAGGAATTTGTGCTGAAAATCAGGCATTGGAAGCAGAGTTACGCTATTTGCGTGCTTCTAAAGCAGGTCAGGTATCGGAAGCACAAGATGCTCGTATTGAACAGAAACGTTGGGCTGGGATTGCGGCTGAACGTCAATATGCAGGCTATCAACTTTTTGCAAATCGTTGGGAATCAAAATACAAATATAAATTAGGTGATTCATGCCCAACCATGCGTAATGATCTGGATCAGACTGTTTATTTGTTGGGTATGGTGAGTGGTTTACAAGCCATGACCAATGACATTAACTCTGGCGGTGCGATCAATGTTCCTAAGGATATAGCAGGGATTGTTGAACGTGGCATGACCTGTCTGGACAATGAAAAATTCTGGGGTGCGCCAATGGCGACTCGCGCCGTGATCTGGACTTTATTGCCAGGTGCAGGCGATGGTAAACCTGAACCTTATGCCACAATGAAGCAATCGATGGCGATCGGTGAGAAGAAAGGTGTTCGCTTATCGCATGCTTTATATGCCGTGGCAGCACAAGCCAGTGGCGATGATGCAAAATTACGTGATGCGCTTCGTTCTTATGCAGCAGCAACAGGTGATGACAAACCTGCAAATCCTCAGTTCAGACTTATCGATAAAATGGCAGGTTTGATGGTTCGCGGCATCGCAGATCGTTATTGGACTGAAAATACAGGTGTGAGAGCAAGCGATGAAGGCTTGACCACATTCTGGGATGATAAACAAGAAAGCTCGGCTGAACTGGATTCACTCTTTGATGGTGGCGAGGGTGCCTCTGCACCTGCACAGGATGAGGCTGCTCCAGCGCAAGAAACACCAGCAGAGTAACCTGAATTAAACGGCCTTTTACATTGCAAACATCTACACTTTGTAAAAGGTCTGTTTTTTCAAGAGGTGGTCGATAAATGAAAGATCAAATATGGATAGAAAAAGTCATTTTGATCGCGATATGTGTTTCGATATCGGCATGTCTGCAAGTTTTTGCTGATCATTTCATTTACTGGCGACCGAGTTTACTCAGTGAGTTCTGGCGTTTATGGACCGCACACTGGGTACATGTCGGCTGGATTCATTTTCTTTTAAATATGCTGGCATTTGCGTGTTTACCTTTCATTTTTCCGCATGTCCGCAATTGGCATTTATGGGCATTACTACTGATTTTGCCGCCATTCATTAGTTTAGTTTTCTATTTCTACTTACCTTATATTGATGCTTATGCTGGGCTTTCGGGTGTGCTACATGGTCTGTACACCGCCGTAGGGCTGGTTTATCTGCAATATAAGAAAGAACGTAAGTTTGCAATACTGGTTTTAGCCCTGATTGCAGCAAAACTGATTTGGGAAAATACCTTTGGACAAACTGGAACAGCTCAGTTGATTGGCAGCCCAGTCCTGACTGAAGCACATTTAATTGGTGCTATCGGTGGCCTCCTATGTGGGTTAAGTTATTTATTTGTAAGAAGGAAAAAAATAGAGAACACATAAATTGATAAAAACAACCAACAAAAAAGTGATTGTAGTCATTCTTTTTTGAAAAAGATTGATTCAAATTTAAGCGGTTTAAAGGGATTGGTTAATAAGAGGGTAAATTCATTTATCTATCAACCATGGACAGCGCATGATTCAACATCTTTGGATGGATGTTGATAAGAATAAACTGGAATAGACATGCAAAATGATCAAGAGAAAAAGTCTGGATTAGCCCGATTAGGCTATATCTGGAATGATTGGATATCAACATTCATCATTCTTGCTTTGTTGCTAATGACCTTGCTTATTGGTACTGGCGAGATGATTCACGGTCAAATGCTCCGTATGGGGGAGCGGCTTTACGGTGATCAAACCACAGGAATGCAATATTCGTTTTTGAGGGCGGAGCCTGAAAAACCATCTTGCGATCGACATCCTAACATTGATGCACAAGTTCAAGAGCAGATGAAGGCCAATGCTGCGGATGAATTTGCAAGTATGTTCGGGGCTGCTTCTGAGTCTGATGTGCGTACCTCATTATTGGCAGCACAGCAGCAGTGTGAAGAAAAATATCAATTCTATGATAAAGCGATGAAGCATTTGGAAGCACATCCAAGTATTCGTACTTATCGTAAAGTTGAGACAACATTCTTCGGAATTTTCAAATTAGGTTCTGAAAACCAGACTGTAATTCTACTGGTTATGGTTTTATTTGCTTCAATTACAGCGTCTTTGCGTTACCACCACATTGGTTTACGTGCACCGAAAACCAGAATTGACTTCCGTGTTTATTCAGCATTGATGGTGGCGGGGAATGCTTTACTAAGTTATTCGGTCTTAAGCCAATATCATTCAGTCTTGAATTCAGGCGTTGAAGTTGCTGGTAAAACCACAGTCTTATACTGGTTATGGATTGCGTTATTCGTATCCCTGACCATTATCAGTATTTTCCAGTTTATCTTTATACCGAAAACGGCTCAGCCGAAGGGTAACTTTGGTTTAGCCTTACTCAGTGTACCGTTGTATGCCTTCATGTCTTTGGTGACCGGTATTGTATTTACCTTCTTCATGGACTATCCAATGGGGCAAGGGATCTACTTGGGTATTCTGGTTGAGTTCTCGGGTATTTTCCTGAATCTTGCACTGTTTATTTGGGCTGGTATGTTGCTGACCCAAACCCGTGTCATGGATTTATTCTTAAATATCCTGCGTCCATGGAACTTGGCGCCTGAAACGTTAACTTGGTTAATCTTGATTGCGGCAGCGATTCCAACAGCCTATACAGGTGCTTCAGGGATTTTCGTTATTGCAGCGGGTGCAATCATCTATAAGGAAGTTTGGAATTCGGGCGCTCGTCGTCAATACGCCTTAGCTGTATCGGCAATGTCAGGCTCTTTAGGTGTGGTGATTCGTCCATGTCTACTTGTAATCCTGATCTCAATGTTAGACAGTCGCCATGTGACATCTACCGAATTATTTGATCATGGTATCTATGTCTTCTGGCTAACAGCATTTATTTTCCTTGGTGTTTCATTGATTCTTGCCGAAGAAAAATTCCGTGTGAATTCACCTAAAGTTGCGGTACCAGGCATGTTACGCGCATGTCTCCCTGTCATTCCTTATGTGATTATCGGTTTCGCCGTCGTGATGTTCTATAAGCTGGCTTTAGATACGTCTATCAATGAATTCACTGCACCAATGATTTTACCGTTGGTATTGATTGCAATGATCTTGTTTGACAAGTTATTTGCATCAAAAGTGGCACCAGCGCCTGTGGTTGATCCTAAGCATGAAGCTCTGGTTCGTGAACATGAGAAAAAATCCGAGTTCCTGAAATCACATGATCCACATGGCGGTAAGCACTTAGGTTTTGGTGGAGCATTACGTTTTGCAACCTCAGAAACAGTTGGGCATATTGGTGCGTTGATTCTGCTTATGGCATTGTCTGCAAGCGTCGGTGGCTTAATTGAACGTGCTGAAGTTGTGGAATTATTACCAACACATCTCGGTAATATTTATATTTCACTTGCCTTTATTGCACTGCTACTTGCCATTATTGGTATGACGACAGATCCATTTGGTGCGGTGATTCTGGTTGCTGCAACGGTTGCACCTGTGGCCTACGAGAATGGTATCCATCCGATTCATTTCTGGATGATTGTACTGGTTGCCTTTGAGTTTGGTTATGTGACACCACCTGTTGCCTTGAACCACTTGCTGACGAGGCTCTCGGTCGGGGATGAGGAAGTCTCGGCCGCCGACAGGGAAGCGAAAGAGAAATACACCAGTTTCTACTTCCGTTATGAACGTTGGTTATTGCCGATTATTGTATTGTTCTCATCGTTGGTGTTGGTGACCTATGCACCTTATATCTTCCAGATGTTTGGCTGGTATAAGCACTAACAGTTGAACCTAAAAAAGCACCTACGGGTGCTTTTTTAATGTCTTTATTTATGAAGTTCGCTTTTTGCTTTGGATCAGCGGACTGCATAATAAAATTGCCAATAAAATGATACCGAAGCCAATCACATTGTATAAATCAGGTACTTCATTCCAGAGCAAAAATCCCCAAATGCCCGCGAAGATAATCGCAATATAATTGACAGGTGCAATCTGTCCAGCTGGTGTTAGACGATAGGCGTGAGACATAAAAATCTGGCTGACATTGGCCAATACACTTGCTGAGATCAGGAAAAATAATTCATACAGGTGGTAAGGTCGCCAAACCCAGAACATCGGAATCACTGAAAGCAAAGAGCCGATTAGGCAGAAATAAAATACGATGCGTTCAGGTGGTTCGGTTTGAGTGAGGGCGCGAACAGTCACAAATGCCATAGAGGCCAATAGACTTGAACTAATGCCGACATTCAAAGTGTAGGGCTGGAAAATTGTTTTAGATAATCACTGGGTGTCATGCTGGTTTCACGTTTAAACATCGCACTAAAAGCGCTGGGACTTTCATATCCCAAATCTAAGGCAACATTGAGTACGGGCTTATTCATGGCGAGATCAATCATGGCTTGCATCAGTTTTGCCTGTCGAACCCAGTGAGAAAAATGTAAGCCTGTTTCTTTTTGAAAATGACGTGCCAGTGTTTTACTGCTGATATGTAATTGTTGTGCGCTCTCTTCCAGACTCCATTCCAAAGCCAGACTTTCTTTAATTCTCTGACAGAGCTGCTGAAGCTTCGGGCTTTGTGGATCAGGTAAATTAAAAGCCAGTGCAGGTAACAAACGGACTTCATCCAGAATGAGTTGCAATAATCTTTCATTGCGGCTTTCAGGTTGAATCTCGTTTTGGATGTCCATCGCGCTGCTCATTAACTCCCTTAATAGGGCAGGAATCGCAACTACACGGCATTCATTTCGTATATCGTGCTGCAAGGTATCTTCAATAAATACGCCTCGTGCTCTGACATCACCGCTACTTAACAGGGCATGGGGTTTGTGTGCGGGAATCCACACACCACGTCCAGGTGGAATAATCCAGATTCCTTCATGGGTCTGGACACGGATCACGCCTGTCAGGGTATGAATTAGCTGGATACGGTCATGACTATGCCAGTCTTCAATATGGCCATGCGGATAATTCTCCGAGAAGGCATAGACTGGATAATCCAAGAAGCCATGTTTAAAGTTTTTCCCCATACTGAGCAAACCTGAAATAAATTGTCCTTTTTACGATAGTTGTCGTCTTTTTATCGAGAAACTATAAGTTGATTATTTTTTAGCATGATCTGTACGGCAATGTACAGGTTTAGATTATGTTTCAGAAAGCTTATTTTTATCCATTGTTCGCCATTTTATTTTGGGCTGGCAATGTTGTTGTTTCCAAAATGGCGAGTCATGCCATTTCTCCTGTGGCGATTACTTTTTATCGACTGGTACTGGCGCTCGCCGTGATGAGTACGTTTGTTCTGATTCCTGTCTGGAAAAACCGGCACACCATCAGGCAATACTGGAAGCAATTGGCATTGGGCGGTTTCTTGTCAGTGTCACTGTTCCAATTCTTATCGTATCAGGCCGCATCGACGACCACGGCAACCAATATGGCGATCGTCACCGCCTTGATTCCATTACTCACCATGATCTTGAGTAGCGTGATGCTCAAAGACAGAATCAGCTATGGCATGTTATTCGGTGGCGCACTTTCTTTTTATGGCATTTTATATTTATTGGGTCACGGTAGTATTCGCAATATATGGGGGCAGGGCGTACATCTCGGCGATGGCTTAATGCTGATTGCAGCAGCAGGCTATGCTTTATATGGCGTGTTGTTAAAACGCTGGAAAATGCCGATTCCTGCTTGGCAATCTAATTTCGTACAGTCTAGTTTTGCTATTTTATATGTATTGCCATTCTTTCTGTTTTTACCCGCCCAAGATATACAACTGAATCAGCAAACTATTCCGTTGATTGTGTATGCCAGCATTTTCTCATCGGTATTGCTGTCTTATTTATGGATTGAAGGGGTCAGGCATTTAGGGCCGAATCGCAACAGTATTTTTATGAACCTGTTGCCTTTATTTACCGCATTGATTGCAGTGGCTCTACTCGGAGAACATTTGCAAATGTTCCATTATATTGGTGGTGGTTTGACTTTGGTGGGAATCTTGATTGCACAAACGATTCAAAAACCGCTTCAGTTGAAATCTCGTTCTGAACAAATTTTAGATTAAAACGTTCGGTAATAAAAAAGCTTTAACGAAGGTTAAAGCTTTTTCTGTTTTAAGAGTGATTCTGGGTAGCGAGTTGCGCCTCTAATAACTTGATCTGCTCTTCTTTTAATTTAAGCATTTGATCAACATCTTCATGTTGTTGCTTAAGCTCATGTTGCTGGTCTTGAAGTTGCAGGTGAATATCATCCAGTTTTGCAATTTCTTCCTTGGCTAGACTGTCATTGGTGGGAAGAGGCGCTTTAATAATCGATTCTTCAACCAGTTTAATTGGTTCAACAGGCTCATTTTCCGCAGTCACTGTTTCATTGCTGACTGTCGTGTCTGGTTGAGAGCTTGTAACAGTAGTTTGAGCTGCAACAGGTTGTGTTGGCATTGTTGTCGATTGCTGATCTTTTTGTGCTAAAAACCATTGGACAGCAAGGAACAGAACCACAACAACACTTATTCCACCGATTATCATCCATAATAATCTGGAATTTTCAGTTGGATATGTGGACATCATTTTTAACCTTTCTAGTCAAAATGACGAGGTTTGAACTGTATCACCCCAATTTCATCTGGCTCAGCGGGTTGTTGCTCTTCCACGTGGGTTGGGCGCTTCTCGCTATAAGCACAGTCGATACATTCAATCCACTCGTCATCCACAGTGATGATCTTAACCACACGATCTAACGCTCCACATTTGGGACATTTTGCACCCGCGATGAATTGTCTTTTCATGTCAGTTAATTACACCCTGTGAATAATAATGACATAGTTTAAGCGGTTTTATCTGTGTTCGTCCAACCTTGATGACGTAATAACGCATCTATTTTAGGCTCTCTTTTTCGGAAATTGCGAAACGCATCAAGTGCTGTATCTTTTCCGCCAACTGCTAGAATAAACTTTCTAAACTCTTTTCCAGTCTCGGTATTAAAAATACCTTCGCTTTCGAAACGGTCAAAGGCATCACTTGCTAAAACTTCTGCCCATTTATATGAGTAGTAGCCCGCAGCGTAGCCACCCGCGAAAATATGACTGAAACTGTGCTGGAAACGGTTGTATGGAACAGTCGGGGCAACGGCAAACTTATTGCGAATTTCGTCCAATGTTTCCTGAATCTGCTGGCTGTTTAATGCTGGTGCTTGACGATGGATCGTTAGGTCAAACAAGGCAAATTCAATCTGACGCAGGGTTTGCATACCTGACTGGAAGAAACGTGCATTCAATAACGCGGATAGCAGTTCTTGTGGCAGGGTTTGTTTGGTTTCGGTATGTTCACTCAGGACATCCAGACTTTCATTATCCCATGCCCAGAACTCCATGAACTGACTTGGTAATTCAACTGCATCCCACGCCACGCCGTGTGTACCTGCAACCGAGATGTTATCTACTTCGGTGAGCATGTGATGTAAGCCGTGTCCAAACTCGTGGAATAAGGTAATCACTTCGTCGTGGGTCAGCAGGGCAGATTGATCGCCAATCGGCGGCGTAAAGTTACATACCATGTAGCAAATTGGCTTTTGCAGGCCATTTGCCGTTTGCACACGGGAACGGAAACCGCTCATCCATGCACCACCTCGTTTGCCATTACGGGCATATAAATCGAAGTAGAAACCACCGACCACTTGGCCTTGATCTTCAATTTCAAAATAGCGCACATCATTTTGCCAAACGGGTGCCTGACGTTCGACGATCTGGATACCGTAAAGGCGTTGTACGATTTGGAATAAACCTTGTACCACTTTGGGTGCTGGGAAATATGGTTTAAGCGCTTCTTGAGAAAGGTTGAACTGTTGTTGTTTTAACTTTTCAGAGTAATAGGTTGCATCCCACGGTTTGAGTTCTTCAAGACCGTCTTGTTGAGCAATGGCCTTAAGCTCTGCAATTTCAGCCAGTGCTGGGGTGCGCGCATGTTCTGCCAGATCGACCAGAAATTTATCGACAGTTTCGACATCTGGTGCCATTTTACTGGCAAGTGAATATTCAGCGAAATTATTGAAACCTAGCAATTGTGCCATTTCCTGACGTAAGCTCAGGATTTCTTCCATCACAGGTGTGTTATCAAACTCAGTCTTGTCGGACTGTTCAGATGCACGGGTGACATAAGCCTTGTAGAGTTCTTCTCTTAATTTGCGATCATCGGCATAGGTCATAATCGCAAAATAAGCAGGGAAGTCGAGCGTGGCAACGGCTTGCTCTAGCTCGCGTTGTTGTCCGTACTGCTTTAACAGTTCGATACTGCTTTGTGGTAAGCCTTTGAGCTGATCTTCGGTTAATGGTTTGAAGTAGGCTTGGGTTGCATCGAGCACGTGGTTCGAGAAGTCCGAAGACAACTGGGACAAACGTGCCGAGATTTCTGCATAACGTTTTTTCGCTTCACCTTCGAGTGCAACACCAGACAGTTTAAAGTCACGTAAAGCCAGTTTAATGGCGCTTTGTTGTGCTTCACTAAGTGTCTGAAATGCAGCGCTATCGTGAATCTGCTGATAAGTTTGATACAACGGTGTATGTTGACCCAATTGGGTATAATATTCGCTCAAACTTGGTAAAAGTGCTTGGTAAACCTCACGGGTTTCGGCATTGTTCATGACCGCATTCAGATGCGACAAAATGCCCCATGACTCACTCATGTTATTTTCAAGTTGATCGACTTCGGTCAATGTTGCAAGTTGGGCTTCTGTGCCTTGCGGAACTTCATTGAGTTGATTTAAGAAGTTCTGACCATTTTGAATCGTCTGTTCGATCTGTTGTTTTAATTCGGCAAGTTGAATGCGATCAAACTGAGGAACGGGAAGTGTCGCTTGCTGTAGTGTCATTGTATTTTTGCCATATCATCTTTAAACATAGTTATAGATGTAGGGCTTAGCAAGGGAGAAATCAAGTGTGACTATGCTTCATCTCTTATATTTAGATTAATTTTCTCTATTCATAAACATGTATATGTATTTTTAAATCATTAATGTCTATGGTTGATGGAGGATATGTATGCGTTATGGTGATGAGAAGACAGCCTATCTTCGGAATAGCAATTCTGAAGGGAATCATTTGTTTAATAAACTATTTACTAAAGAAAGACTTAATTAATTAAGTTTTGTCGAGTGATTAGAGGAAGGATGGGTTAAACCGTAATTATTATGCTAAAAAATATCAGTGCTTTTTTCTTATTCTTGACTGTATCTCTTCAAGTTGGGGCTACGGTAAATAATGCGATATATATTGGCTCTAGAGGAACAGGAAGTCCATCTGCCAATAGTCCAGCCTCGACGTTATTCTTTCTTGTATGTGGCGCTGGGGCACTATATGTCTACTATAAATTATTCCTAAGCTGGTTTAAACGTAAGAAAGGTGGTGAAGAACCACAACGTTTATATGGCTTGGGGGATTGGGCAATAATGCTAGCCGTATTTGGGCTGTTAGCATTGTTTGCATCCGGACTCACTTTTGAAATACTGAGTACTTTTGGTGGGAAAGAATTGGTGGGGCAGATTTGGTATCTTGTTTTATTGGGCTTTTGGGGAGTACTTGTATTTTTAGATAGAACTTAATTTAAGAAAGGATGAAACTCTAAAAAAGAAAGAGAGCCGAAGCTCCCTTATCTTTTATCAATTACTCAGCCTTTGCTTTCGCATTCGACTTTTTCTTTTTCACTTTCTTTTTGGCCTTTTCTTTCGTTTCAGGCTTAGCCGCTGCTTTTTTAGCTGGCTTTTTGCTATAAGAGCTTGGTTTGTTCTTATCTTTTTTCTTACGCACAGGCTTTTCGCCGTCTTCACTTACTTTAGACTTTGTAGAGGCGGGTTTACCAAAGACTTCTTCAGTTGTTGAAGCACGATTTGAGCTAGAAGGATTCGCTGTACGAGGTGCTTTCTGGCGAATTACACGGCCTAAATGCGTTAATTGCTGAACCAACTGGAAGTCAATTTTACGTTCTTCCAGATTTACACCTGCCACTTGAATCTTGACTTCATCGCCGAGACTAAACGATTGACCACGATTTTGACCGATTAAGCTTTGGCTGGCTTGATCATACAGGAAGAAGTCTTCACCCAATTGGCTGACATGGATCATGCCATCAACATAAAGATCTTTGAGGGTGACGAATAGGCCGAACTCAGTCACGGCACTAATGATACCAACAAACTCATCGCCTAAATGCTGTTGCATATAATGGCATTTCAACCATGTTGTGACACTACGTGAAGCTTCATCGGCACGACGTTCAGTTTGTGAAAAATGCTCACCTGCATCATCTAATGCTGCACCTGAAAGCGGGTAAGGTTTCTTATCAAGATAAGCCTTAATCGCACGATGTAACAATAAATCAGGATAACGACGAATTGGCGAAGTAAAGTGTGTATACGCTTCATAAGCAAGACCGTAATGTCCGGCATTCTTCGCGCCATAATATGCTTGCATCATTGAGCGTAATAACACTGCATGAATACTTGGTGCATCTAAACGATCTTTGGTCGCTTCAATCACGGCTTGGTAATCGGCTTGGGTTGGCTGCTCAGGAAACGGCAAGCCGAGTAACTTCACAAAGTCACGGACTTTTTGAATACGTGAGAATTCAGGCGCTTCATGCACACGATAAAGCATAGGAATATCATGTTCTAGAGCATATTCAGCTGCTGCAACGTTTGCCAGTAACATACATTCTTCAATCAGCTTATGCGCATCATTACGTGTACGTGGCAAGATTTCCTTGATTCCACCTAACTCATCAAAGGTCATGTAGGTTTCAATGGTTTCAAATTCCATTGCATGACGTTCAGCACGAAGACCTTTTAAGGTTTGATAAAGCTGGAATAGGGTGTTCAGCGATTTATGGATAGTCTTATCTTCTGGGATAGCATCCGTTGCGCCTTCAAAATATTGACCGACTTGGGTGTAGGTCAAACGCGCTTTAGAATGCATCACCGCAGGGTAGAATTCATAACCTGTGACTTTACCTGCACGAGAAAGTTTTAAATCACAGACCATACATAGACGGTCAACATGTGGATTTAAAGAACATAAGCCATTGGATAATGCTTCTGGCAGCATTGGTAACACGAAGTGCGGGAAATATACTGATGTCCCACGATCTTCTGCTTCTTCGTTTAACGGCGAATCTAAACGAACATAATGGCTGACATCTGCAATGGCGACGACAACGCGGTAGCCACCGCCTGGGCGTTTTTCAGCAAAGACCGCATCATCAAAGTCACGCGCATCTTCACCATCAATCGTAACCAATGGCAGATCACGTAAATCAACACGACCTTGACGATCCTGCTCAGAAGGCTCTTTAAAGCTTTCTGCTTCTTTAATCACAGCCTCTGGAAATTCATAAGGCAAACCAAATTCTAAAATCGTCTGCGGAATGATGATTTCCGTATCTGCTTTGTCTGCCATGGATTGAACCACATGACCTGTCGCCAGTTCTTCACGGGTCGGATAGTCATCAATGGCAACACGCAACATATCACCAACTTTGGCGTTGGCATGTTCAATCAATTCTTTTTCTAAGGTAATCGGTTGATGCTGATTGGGATTGCTGGGTTGAATGAAATATTCACCATCATGCTCAGAGACTTTACCAATAATCTGCTTAACGCGACGTTGTACCACTTCGGTAATAAAGCCCCAAGCTTTGCCTTTACGGTCAACAGACGTTTGGCGTACTTTAACGCGATCACCATTAAAGACTAGACGTAACTCACGCTCAGGCAAGAGGACATCATCCTGACCAGCAATATTGGCGGTGCCCAGTCCTTTACTATTGATATAGACCGTTGCTTCATGGCTCGGTAAATCTGTTGCAGGTTGGTATTTGAAACCATCCTTCATTAATTGCCCATCACGCACCATTGCGCTTAAACGATGGTTTAATGCATCAATACTTTTTTGATCTGGGATATTAAAGTGGTCAACCAGCTCTGCATGAGACTGTGCAGTTTTTAATTGTTCTAATGTAGTTAAAATAAGAGTTCGGCTAGGAATAGGATTATCGTAACGTTGCGCTTCTGCTTTTGCTTCGGGATCAGCCCAATTTTTAGTCATATCGTTTCATTTCACATCTGGCAGATCGGTTTAGCATAAGTCATTCAAACTCTAACTGCACGTCAAAGATTGCAAGATTCTGTTTATCGCTCCGATCTGAATAAAGGAGAGAACACTATATTAACAAGCGTAGAACTAAAAAATGCTGAAAAAATGCGTAAATTGATTAAAAAGTATTTGATTGAGCTGAAATAGTGGAAAAAAATAGGAACATCCCTTGTGTAATGTGGTTTTAGTTTGTATTATTGCGCTCGTGTTACGGTGAGATGGGTGAGTGGCTGAAACCACATCCCTGCTAAGGATGCATACGGGTAACTGTATCGAGGGTTCGAATCCCTCTCTCACCGCCACTTTACTTAAGGCGCTCATAGCTCAGCTGGATAGAGCACTTGGCTACGAACTAAGGGGTCGGGAGTTCGAATCTCTCTGAGCGCACCAAGTAAAGATTTAAAGTAACACATGCCATTATTGGCAACCTAAGTAATGCGCTCATAGCTCAGCTGGATAGAGCACTTGGCTACGAACTAAGGGGTCGGGAGTTCGAATCTCTCTGAGCGCACCAACTTAAATAGAAGAAACCGCTTAATTGCGGTTTTTTTGTGCCTGAATTTTAAGAGATATAAATCATCACGCTGCTATAAACGGCTAAAATATAATATAGGCTCAGTAAAGCCATGAGTATAATTCTTGATTTATTTGAGAATATTTTTAATAAAGTAGACACCATAAAAGCAATCAATAAAAACATCCATGCTCTAATGAATGTGATTATCCAGAGCTTCCAATTCTTTTTCTGTATCGCGGTTGGGGTGTTGGGGGCTAATTGCTGATAATTTAGATGAATTAAATTTCCTTTAAGATCAATATAATCAATAGCTTTAAGCTGGTATTCGGGCCGATTATTTCCTATCGGAATTGTTTGATAATAATAGATTGTTTGGATCGCATGAGTCGGTTGCTTAAGCTCTTGCTGGCATAACTTCATGAGTTTGACATCACACTTCATTGTTAAAGAATTATTGACGTTTGTTGGAAGTATCAACGATGCACCAGCTCGTTCACGACGGATGTGAAATTGGTTGGTTGAGTTGATATATTGTTTTGAGATTTTCCATGTGTGATTTCTAGCAAGGTCTACTTGGTGTAAGGCTGCTTGGTGCAAAGAGCTAAAAACTAATAAAATTATGAAAGAATAAAGAAAGCATAGGAAGGCAGATTTAAAGTGGTTTGAGATGTAATTTTCTTCTGCATTATGGTTCTCGAAAATAGTTTTTGGCATTGCGTTCCTTAGTTTTAGCTAGATTTTACTTTTACTATTTTCTTTTCAAACAATTGATAAAGATAACCCACTGTCCCAAGCACACCCACCATACGGATCACATGAAATGCGGTCACCATAGGCACGCCGAGCTGTAACACATTGGCGGTTAATGCCATTTCAGCTACACCACCTGGGGCAAGACCTAAACCAAGTGTGGGTAAGGGAATATTTGTCCAGAAGGAGAGGGTGTAGGCGAGCAAGCCAGCGAACAGAATGGCGCCTAGATTGCTTAGGGCCACAATACTGAGATAATGCGGTGCGGTTTTGAAAAATCCTGACTTAAATTTATTGCCTAAAGACCAGCCCAGTAAGACTTGGCCTAAATGTAAAATTGTTGTTGGCATCGCCGACAGGTGAATATCTTGTGTGGTAAATAAAATTGCAACCAGTAGTGCACCGAAGGTCCAAGGGTTTGGCAGCTTGTAATATTTAAAAATACGGCTGGCAAAGTAAGCCAAACTTGCTAACAGGGCAAGACCATACCAATTCACTTCGCCATGACGATGAAGCGTACTGTGATCAAGGCCATGCCATCCCATAAATTGATAAAAAAATGGAACAATGACCACCACCATTAACACACGTAAGGTATGGGCAGAGGCAACTTTATCGACGCGGGCTTGATAATGCTCAGCCAAGTTAGACATTTCATTTGCACCACCGATTGCGGAAGCAAACCAGGCCGTTTTAAAGTCAACATTTCCCCAGCGATACAATATGGCAGAGCCGATTGCACCCAAGAATAAGGCAAAGAGTAGCCCGCCAAGCAGAAGAGGCCACTGCGTTGCAATCAGTTGAATCATTTGAGGAGTAAAATAGAGACCTAGCGTCAGTCCTAAAATCGACAAGCCGATATTACGTGCGCTGTGATGGCATTCGATCGGCGCATGATTCATTTTAAGAAATGCGGTAATGAATAAAGGCCCAAGTAGCCATGGAAGTGGCAGATGTAACCATTCCGCCAAGTGGGCACCTAAAAAGGCAACCGCTAGACTCAACGCATACTTGAGGTACATCATTCAAACCACCGAAAATAAGTGAATAAACCAAAGCAAAGGTGCCAATAGCAATACATGATTGCTATTGGCCATGCAATTAAGATCTTTGACGTTTGCTACGTAACCAGCGAATCAGTGGCAACACAATCATGATACCTGCCATGATCCATAACACCTTCGTGATATAACCATCAAAGAGAATAAATAATTCACCATGTGAAATAGAAAGAGCACGACGTAAACTGGATTCCATCAGTCCACCCAATACAAAACCGAGGATCAGGGCTGAAAGCGGAAAGTTGAGCTTACGTAAAATATAACCAAAGATACCGAGTACGACCATTAAAATCAGGTCGAATATCGTACTGTGGATGGCATATACCCCAACAAAACTTACTGCGGCAATGGCGGGTAGTAAAATGAAATGTGGAACACTCAGGAGCTTGGCAAAGTAGCGAACCAGTGAAATGTTCATAAATAGGAGTAGGGCACTGGCAATAAAGAGCGAAGCAATAAGTCCCCACACAATCGTTGGTTGCTCGGTAAAGAGTTGTGGACCTGGCGTAATATTATATAAAGTTAAAGCGCCCATCATGACCGCTGTCGTTCCAGAACCAGGCACGCCCAAAGTCAACATTGGAATAAACGAGCCACATGCTGAGGTATTATTCGCAGCTTCTGGCGCAGCAATTCCGCGTAAATCTCCTTCACCAAATTTACTGTCTTTGCCTGCCAGCTTGCGTTCACTGGTATAAGCCAAAGCACTGGCAATCGTGGCACCTGCACCGGGTAAAATACCAATAATAAAGCCTAGAAAAGAACTGCGAAGGGTAGAGCCGAGTGTAAAAGTAAATTCCTTTAAATTGAATAGACTACGCTTACCTTGTCCTAACGCTTTTTGCCCAATCGCCGTTTGTTCCAGCATGATCAGGATTTCACTGATACTGAAGAAACCAATCACGATCGTAGTAAATTGAATTCCGTCACTTAAACTGACAGAGTTAAAAGTGAAGCGATATACACCTGTCACAGCATCTACGCCCACTGTCGCGAGTAATAAACCAATTAAAGCGGAGATTGCTGTTTTTACAGGTTGATCACTGACTAAACCACTTAAGCAGGTGAGTGCAAATACCATCAGAACAAAATATTCGGCGGGGCCAAACACAATCGCCCATTTTGCCAAAAGGGGAGCAAATAAAATAATCCCAACAATGGCAATGATACTTCCAATGAATGAGCTCATGGCTGACAGTGATAATGCAATACCAGCTTTACCCTGTTTAGCAAGTGGATAACCATCAAGCGTTGACATAATGGCTGCCGCATCACCAGGCACATTGATCAGAATTGCTGAAATTCGTCCCCCAAACTCACAGCCTAAATAGACCGAAGCAAGAAGAATCAGTGCGCTTTCAGGAGGTAGGCCAAGCGCATAAGCAAAGGGTAACAGTAAGGCCACGCCATTAATCGGACCTAAGCCGGGTAATAAGCCGACAATGGTTCCGATAAATGCACCAATAAGGGCAATAAGTAAGTTTTGTGGGGTCAGTGCAACCTGAAAACCGTACATTAAATATTCAAAAACATCCATTTATTCTTCCCCGTTTTAATTAAAGAGGCCTAATGGCAGAGGGACATCTAGTACATAATCAAATAGTCCGTAGAGTAAGCAACCAAAGACAATGCCAGTGACAAGTGAAGCCTTGAGGCTGCCACCGAAAAGAGGGCCGACCAGAAAAAACATCAGGGCAGTCGAGATAGGAAAACCTAAAAGCTCAAAAGTGGTTGCGTAAATCAGCATGAATAACATGAGCAAACCAACTTTTTTTAAGATGCTTCTGGATAGCCCTAGGTTAAGTAACTCTGCAAGTTTCTTGGGCCGAATAACGAGATAAAAACAACATAAAATTAATAGTAATAATAGAAGTGCGGGGTAGGGGCGTGGCCCCAATGGATCATAGGGAATGGGTGCAACATAGCTCCAGCATAAATAAAGCAGACCAAGACTCACAATCCCTAAAATCCCTGAAAAAATTCTTTCTATGGGCATAATCATTCCTTTTCTGATCTGGTTTTTAGATACATTTCAGGACACTGGAGTTTCAGCGAGAGAAACCTCCAGAGGCTGAAATACTTTTATTTATTGTTTTCGGGATTATTTGGTAATGAGTTCGAACTCTTTGGAGAGATCTCTTAACTGATTGGTTTGTTGTAAGACGAATTGATCTAACTCGGCGCCAGTCATCGAAAATGGCAGTAAATCAAACTGTTCGCGGGTCTGAGTGAACTTTGGATCGGTGAGCATTTTATCGAATGCTGTTTTCCACCACTGATAGGCCTCATCACTCACTTTAGGACCAACGTAATAGCCTCGTACAACAGGCCACTGGATGTCATAACCTTGTTCTTTGGCTGTTGGTATATCTGCTAAGGTATTCGGAAGACGTTCAGGTGCAAAAACTGCAAGTGCGCGTAACTTGCCTGATTTAACATGAGGAATAACCTCCGCAATGCCTGCACTGACAACTTGAATATGATTGCCTAAAACTGAAGTAATGGCTTCACCACCACCTTCCATCGCGATATAAGTCATATCTTTCGGATTGACGCCAGCGGCTTTCGCCAACATTGCGGTTTGCATCCAGTCCTGACCGCCAACACTGCCACCCGCACCAAAGCTAATTGATTTAGGATTTTTCTGAAGAGCCTGAATCAGGTCATTAAGATTTTGGTAGGGTGATTCAGCACTCACAGCAACAACGCCGTAGTCTGTACCGACCACTGCGAGCCAGCGTACGTCTTTTTCGGTGTATTGTCCGAATTTGCCTTGGGCTAAATTAAGTAGTGAGCCTGTTGAGAATGCGACAATGGCATTGTCATTTGCTGGATCATTAGCGACGATCTTGTTATATGCCACTGCACCCACACCGCCTGGCATGTAGGTCACTCGCATTGGAGAGTTGAGAAGTTCAGTTTCTCTAAATGCTTTTTGTGCCAGTTTACAAGTCAGGTCAAAGCCACCACCCGGTTTAGCAGGGGCAATACATTCAGGACGTTTGGGTTCTCCGACTTGGCCTTTGCTCTTATCACATGCAGATAAACCGAATCCTAAGGTGATCAATGTAGTTGTGAATAAAATTTTTCTTAACATTTTAAATGTTTCTCCGTAAACAATTATATTGATATGCAAATGCATACATATTTAATGGTGCTGCTTTTAATAAGAGTTTAGAATTTCTATTAATAATTGAATTTTAGTTTGGAGGTGGTCCATTAACCTCTGTTTTAGATTTTTACTATTGTGTGACTTGGTTATTATTGAGATTAGCACTATATTTTATGAGTCAATGGTGTGGTTTTAAAATATTCCTATATTGTTAATTTATTTGGAGTGTTAGGTGTTTTTAAAAATGGATGTAGAAGGTACGGATTGCTGAATTTAAACGGTTTTAATTTTTTAATGGATTAATCTGATGAGTAAAATAGTTTTTCCTGTTGTGAGAGATGATCTTGCTCCTGTGTTTAAAAGCCAGAAATATACAACTTCTGGCTTTTAATGATTATAAATTCTGAGCGATGTAGGGACTTAGAACTTAAATTCTAAACCTGTGCCTACAAGAGTTTGACTATCCTTTAGATTTGCCTGTTTAAAGCGCGCATAGCCTGTATAGCCATACGATCTTACCTGCTTGCTAAATGAATAACCGATACCTGTCATGATTTGCTGGGCTGTATAGTCGGCAGATTGATCTTTAAAACTGGTTTTGTTGGTGCTGTATTGGGTTTGTACATTCCATTTTTCATGATTTGGAATCTTGTATTCCGTACCGATAAGCCAGCCCACTGAATCATCAATATTGGCTGCACCTTCTGGATTTCCTTTTGCTTGTTCGATTTGAGATTTCTGAATCAAAGCTTTTAAAGCAAGGTCATCAGTTGCTTTAATACGGGTGATTAAGCGTGTTGTGTTTGCTGCAGCCAATAGTCTATCGATATCAATATTTGTATCGGATGCGTTCAGGAAACCTTGCCCTAAAAAGTTACTTGGGATCGCCTTATCATAGGCAATACCTGCGACAAGGAATGGATTGGTATAGGTCAGAGAGCTTGACCATGCATCACCTAAGCCTTTACCGTCAACAGTAACGCCCCCTTGACTGCTTTTGATACCTTGGCCTTCTCCAGTTGCCAGAAGGGCAATAAATTCAACATTGGCATCCTGACCCACAGAAAACTTAGGTGATTCATATAACACCGAATTATTAATCCGGTTTTCACCAGGCATAATGCCAGTGACATCTGCGGTATTACGAACATAGTTGTTAAAGCTATCTACTGGGCTTGAAAGTCTCTTTAACGGTGAATTATGTTTGCCAACTTTTAGCGTACCTAGATATTTATCTTTTAAACCTACATATCGATCCCGTTGTGACCAATCGGTACCATCTCCATCAGCATTAAATGCCCATTCGACTAAGTAAACTGCGTCTAAACGATCTGTTAGTTTTTCCTCACCTTTAAGACCGACAAAGGAACTATTCGTGTTGATTTTCCATACATCTTTATTTTTTGTATGGGCATTCTTTTCGGGTAAATAATCAACACTGGCGTCGATCTCACCATACATGTGAGGAGCAGCAAATGCTGAACTGGTGATGATCGTGAATATGCTGGCAATTAAAACCGTAACTCTCATTTTTTCATCCTGAAAAGTTTATAAAGCATCCCTTAGGGATGATGTGTCATTGTTGTGTTGTTTAAAAATATTAAAATGCTTAAGCCTTTAATACAGGTAGATTTTTAATAGAGTGAATTGTTTTTATCAAGCACTATAGCGGAGTGGTTATTGGAGTGGTTTAAATAAAATTATTTTAATCTTTTATAGGTGTATTTATTATTTTTTAGATTTCATATTTGATTTAAGTGATTTCGGGGTTTTTATGTGAGTTGTTTTTTTAGGGTGTAAACGGTTATATTGTTAAAAAATAAAAAGCCGCTAATAATAGCGGCTTTTTTATTGATTTGTTTAGAAGTGATTTACTGAACTGAAGAGATGATCAGTTAAATTATCTAAAGAAGATTGAAGCGATACAAGGTCGGTTAAAGAACCACCATTTGGATTTGGTTCACCCACCGCAATACCTGAACTTGATGAAACTGTTCCTGTAATCGCATCTAAAATTCCATCAACGCTACCATGGATACTGTAGTCGCCATTTCCAGCACTGATACTAATGAGATTATTGAGGCTATCAAGCGAGCCATCACCGAAGAGGGTGCTCACGTGGTCTTGTAATGTATCAACAGCCACATTTCCGCTACTAATCACGGTCTGGATTGGTTGAGCGATACCAGAAATAATATCTCCGCTATTTACGCCGCCGCCAATGCCGCCTGTAATACTGCCGATAATGTCAGTGATTGAGCCTAAAGGACCGCCTTCACCACCACCTATACCGCCAGTGATTCCACCGATGATGTCAGTGATTGAGCCTAAAGGACCACCTTCACCGCCACCGATACCACCCGTAATGCCGCCGATAATGTCAGTGATCGAACCTAAAGGACCACCTTCGCCACCGCCGATGCCGCCAGTGATACCTCCGATAATGTCAGTGATTGAACCTAATGGGCCACCTTCACCACCACCGATACCGCCAGTGATGCCGCCGATAATGTCAGTGATTGAACCTAAAGGACCACCTTCACCACCGCCAATACCGCCAGTGATTCCACCGATAATTCCAGTGATTGCACCAAGAGGACCACCTTCACCGCCGCCAATACCGCCTGTGATACCACCAAGCAAGCCACCAACATCAGTGAGGTCACCAACTACATGTTGAACCAGACCAGAAGCTGTTGAACCATTGGTAATTAGTGTACCGACAACGCCAGTAAGAGAACCCGCAGCACCGCCAATATCAGCGCCTGCTAAATCAGAGATGGCTTCAAGTGTACCGTTTACAGTATCGCGAGAAGTTTCAAAGGTGAGGGTTCCAAGATTAGTCAAGTCAGTAACTGGATGAACACCCGGAAGTACGCTACCAATTGCACCACCGACAGTGCTAATACCTGTGTTGATAATATCTGTTTTCAGGCTTTCAACGCCTTGCAGTACATCAATACCAGTTTGGATGACACCTGTGACAGGATTGTTGCCTAGATCACCACCCGTAATACCACCAATGATTCCAGTGATCGCGCCAAGAGGACCACCTTCGCCGCCGCCGATACCGCCAGTGATTCCACCGATAATTCCAGTAATTGCACCCAGAGGACCACCTTCACCACCACCGATACCGCCAGTAATACCACCGATAATTCCAGTAATTGCACCCAGAGGACCACCTTCGCCGCCGCCGATACCGCCAGTAATGCCACCAATGATACCTGTGATCGCACCAAGAGGACCGCCGTCACCACCACCGATGATTCCGCCTGCATTGGTAAGATCACCAGCAATATGTTGAACCAGACCAGAAGCCGTTGAACCATTGGTGATTAGTGTACCGACAACGCCAGTAAGAGAACCCGCAGCACCACCAATATCAGCGCCTGCTAAATCAGAAATGGCTTCAAGTGTGCCATTTACAGTGTCGCGAGAGGTTTCAAATGTAAGCGTTCCCAAATCTGCAAGATCACCAATTGGATGTTCAGATTGATGAACTGCACCAATAATTGTATTTGCAACCGTATCAATACCTGTATTGATCACTTCAGTTTTTAAGCTTTCAAGCCCTTGAAGAACATCAATACCAGTCTGGATTACACCTGTGACAGGATTATTACCTAAATCACCGCCTGTAATGCCACCAATAATATTAGTGACCGCGCCAAGTGGGCCGCCTTCTGTACCACCTGTAATACCACCGATAATGCCTGTTACTGCACCGAGTGGATTGCCACCAGCCCCGCCAGTGATACCACCAATAATATTTGTGACGGCACCTAATGGGCCACCGTCAGTTCCACCTGTGATACCACCGATGATTCCGGTAACTGCGCCCAGTGGATTGCCCGTAGCGCCACCTGTAACTCCTCCAATAATATGTGTGACAGAATCAAGAGGACTACCACTTGTTCCACCTGTCACACTACCAAGAATGTTTGTAACTGCCCCAAGAGGATTGTTGGCTGCTCCGCCAGTAATACTGCTAACAGTATTCGTGAGTGTATTTGTTGAAACGATATTGGTAATGGTAGAGAGTGACAGGGGAGCAAGGAGTGAACCGCCAACATGTGATGTTGAGCTATTACTATCGACTAAACTCGAAGTAATGCTTTTAATGGGTGATAGAAGACTTTTAAAAAGCATAACGATACCTATATTTTTAAAGTTGTGTTGTTCTAAGTAGTTATTAAATTGCTATGATTATTTTGTGATTAAAGTCACATTAATCTATTTTAGTGTTATATGTGGCAGTTATTTTGTCAATCTGTAACGGTATTGATCTGGATTGTTAAATTTGAGTTTAAGTTGCTGAATAATATTTCTTTTTTTATATAAAATATTCTATTAAATCTACATGTGTATTTTATTCTAAAAAGGGCGATAAACTCATTAGAATAAAATATAATCAAATTTATCAGTCAATTAAAATGGATTTCCCACTCAAAAGCGCTCCTTTTTTAGGCAGAAATGGGAAAAGTTATAAAATTTGTTACTCATTTGAAAATAAATATTTCGACTAAAATAGTATGTTTAAAAAATAGATAAAAATCATGGTATTAATATTGTTTGGTAAGTTTTTTTAAAATAAAAATCAAGTAAAAAATGATGATCTTTTTATAGGTCAGCAATGTGTTGTTAAAAAAAACTTATTAATGAAAACTACGATTCTTGCCTAAGTAGATTGAAATTGTGGTCTAAGGGAATAGAAAAGCCACTGACCTCAGCAGCTTTTCTAAAATTTAAAGATTAAAAGTGATGAACAGAACCGAAGAGGTGATCGGTTAAGCCTGATAATGGTGAGGTGATTGAAATAATATCTGTTAAAGAGCCGCCATTTGGATTTGGCTCACCTACAGCAATACCTGAACTTGATGAAACTGTGCCAGTAATCGCAGTTAAGATGTTATCAACACTACCATCTTCGTTATTGACATGAACAAGGTTGCTAATGCCATCGAATAGATTGCCATTTGATAGGCTACCCAGACTGTCTTGCAGAAGATCGAGAGTTAAGCTACCACTGCCAACCACAATTTGAATAGGTTGAGCGACTCCAGAAATCACGTCACCGTCGCCGATACCACCGGTAATGCCACCAATGATGTCAGTAATTGAGCCTAAAGGACCACCTTCACCACCGCCGATGCCGCCAGTGATTCCTCCGATAATGTCAGTGATCGAACCTAAAGGTCCGCCTTCACCGCCACCGATATCGCCAGTAATACCACCGATAATTCCAGTGATTGCGCCAAGAGGACCACCTTCACCGCCGCCAATACCACCAGTAATGCCACCTAACAATCCACCCACATCAGTGAGGTCACCAACTGCATGTTGAACCAGACCAGAAGCTGTTGAACCGTTGGTGATTAGTGTACCGACAACGCCAGTAAGAGAACCCGCAGCACCGCCAATATCAGCGCCTGCTAAATCAGAAATGGCTTCAAGTGTGCCATTGACTGTATCGCGAGAAGTTTCAAAGGTGAGGGTTCCAAGATTAGTCAAGTCAGTAACTGGATGAACGCCTGGAAGTACGCTACCAATTGCACCGCCTACAGTGCTAATACCAGTGTTGATAATATCTGTTTTCAGGCTTTCAACACCTTGCAGTACATCAATACCAGTTTGAATCACACCAGTAACTGGATTGTTACCTAAGTCACCACCAGTAATGCCACCAATGATGTCAGTGATTGAGCCTAAAGGACCGCCTTCACCACCGCCGATACCGCCAGTGATGCCGCCGATAATATCAGTGATTGAGCCTAAAGGACCGCCTTCACCGCCACCAATACCACCAGTAATACCGCCGATGATTCCAGTAATTGCACCAAGAGGACCGCCTTCACCGCCACCGATACCACCAGTAATGCCACCGATAATTCCAGTAATTGCACCTAAAGGACCACCTTCACCGCCGCCAATACCACCAGTAATACCGCCGATGATTCCAGTAATTGCACCAAGAGGGCCGCCTTCACCACCAATACCGCCAGTGACGCCTCCAACAACCCCAGTCACTGTACCGAGTAGGCCTGTACCGCCTTCGCCATCACCCGCCACAATATGAATAATGTTGGTCACTGGGCTTAGTGGATTAAATTCACCTTCACCATTTAAACCGCTGAGGTCGAGTACCGAGATGGCATTGCCTGAGAAGTTAATTGGAATCGTAATCGGTGTCACGATACTGGCATCATCACCAATACCATTGCCAATACCGTAATTATGCTCACCATTGCCTGCGCCAATACCACCGAGCAAGCCGCCTGAACCATTACCACTACCACCGTTGCCTGTACCATTCCCATTGTTGATGCTGTCATTGTCTTGAACATAGTTATTGGTTGTGGTCGATGAATTATTGTGAGAGTTGGCAGTTGCACTACCAAATAAAGAGATTGCATTACCTGAGAGGTTAATCGGAATGGCAATCGGGGCGACGATGCTGGCATTGTCTGCAATACCATTACCGATGCCATAGTTATGTTCACCATTACCTGCTGCAAAACCGTTGAGTAAACCACCCAAACCAAGCAAGCCGCCTGAACCGCCACCTACGCCATTGCCGCCACTATTACTATTATTGGTGGAGTCATTGTCCTGAACATAGTTATTGGTTGTGGTTGAGGAATTATTGGTTGAGTTGGCTGTTGCGTTACCAAAGATCGAGAAAGCATTACCCGATGCATTGATTGGCGTCGTAATCGGGATCACCACACTGGCATCATCGGCAATACCATTGCCAATACCGTAGTTGTGTTCGCCATTACCTGCGGCAACACCATTTAATAATCCGCCTCCTGTGCCATTGCCTGAACCGCTGCCAGTACCGTTACCACCGCTATTACTGTTATTGGTTGTATCGTTATCCTGGAAGTAGTTATTGGTTGTGGTCGAAGAATTATTCACTGAGTTTGAAGTGGCATTACCAAAGAGAGAGAAGGCATTACCCGATGCGTTGATTGGCGTGGTAATAGGAGCAACCACACTGGCATCATCAGCAATACCATTACCAATACCGTAGTTGTGCTCGCCGTTGCCTGCACCGACACCATTTAATAAGCCACCACCAACGCCGTTACCTGCCGTACCGCCAACACCGCTACTGCTGTTGCCGTTATTAATGCTGTCATTGTCCTGGAAGTAGTTTGTGGTTTTGGTTGAGGAGTCGTTGACTGAGTTTGAAGTGGCATTGCCAAAGAGGGAGAAGGCATTACCCGAACCGCTGATTGGCGTTGTGATGGGTGCAACGACACTAGAATCATTGCCGATACCATTGCCAATACCAAAGTTATGGTCGCCATTCCCTGATGCAGGGCCATTACCCCAACCACCAACGCCATTGCCAGCCGAGCCATCAGTCAGGCCAGTGCCGCTGTTGCTATTGTCGGTGGTGTCGTTGTCTTCATAATGATTGACGGTTGTGGTCGATGAGTTATTGACTGAGCTTGTGGTCGAGTCTCCAAAGACAGAGAACGAGTTACCCAAGCCGCTGAGTGGGGTGGTGATTGGCATAACCACACCAACGTCATCACCATTACCGTTGCCAATACCATAATTATGTTCGCCATTGCCTGCACCGACACCATTGAGTAGACCACCGATACCATTGCCAGAACCACTACCTACACCTGTGCCGCCGCTGTTGCTATTGTCTGTCGTGTCATTGTCACGAACAATATTGGTGGTGGTGGTCGAAGCATTATTATGAGATGAGTTATTGGCATCACCAAAGAATGAGAATTCATTGCCTAGGCCATTGATTGGCGTCGTGATGGGTGTGGTGATACCTACATCGTCACCATTGCCATTACCGATACCATAGTTTTGCTCACCATTGCCTGCACCAATACCGCTCAGTAGGCCTCCGATTCCATTGCCAGCAGTGCCTGCGCCACTATTGCTATGGTCGATATGATCATTGTCTTCTACGATGTTGGTGGTATTGGTTGATCCATTGTTGACCGAGGTATTGCCTGTATGAGCCGGATCATTGCTGCCGAACCATGAAACGTTATTGCCCATGGCATTGATTGGAGTCACAACTGGAGAAGTCCAGTCTGCGTCATCACCGTTACCATTGCCGATGCCGTAGTTGTGTTCACCATTGCCAGCACTGATACCATTGAGTAAGCCACCCAGACCATTGCCAGTGCCGCCTGTACCTGTTCCACTATTGCTATTATCAGTGCTGTCATTGTCCTGAACATGGTTCAGTGTGGTGGTTGGTGCTGAATTGGTAGATGAGTTATTGCCACCACCGCCAACAGAATTTCCGAGTACATTCAATGGTGTAGTCCAAGGCACAGTAATATCGACATCATCTCCATTGCCATTCCCAATGCCGTAGTTTTGTTCGCCATTGCCTGCGGCAGGGCCATTGCCCCAACCACCAATACCATTTCCGACGCCACCAAGACCTGTTCCACTATTGCTGTTATCGGTTGTGTCATTGTCCTGAATAATGTTGGACGTGGTGGTTGGTGCGGTATTGGTCGAGTTCACATCGCCATCGCCTAAACCTGCAAATGAATTGCCGAGTACATGCACTGGCGTAGTCCACGGTACGGTTACGCTGGCATCGTCACCGTTGCCATTGCCAATTCCGTAATTATGTTCATCATTGCCTGCACTAATGCCGTTGAGTAAGCCACCTAAGCCATTACCCGAGCCTCCGACACCTGTACCTTGATTGCTGTTGTCAGTTGTATCGTTGTCTTGAATCACATTAGAAGCTGAAGTTGGTGCTGTATTAACGGAGTTCACATCACCGCCACCAAGACCTGCAACTGAATTGCCGAGTACCTGAAATGGTGCTGTGACGGGTGTCGTGATACTGGCGTCATCACCGTTACCATTGCCAATGCCATAGTTCTGTTCGCCATTTCCAGCAGCGACACCATTTAACCAGCCACCACCACTGCCATTGCCCGCAGCACCCGTACCTGTATTGCTGTTATTGATGGTGTCATTATCTTGAATGTGGGTGGAGGAGGAGGTCGGTGCGGTATTTATAGAATTCACATCACCACTACCCAAGCCAGCAATCGAATTACCTACCGCTTGAACAGGTGTCGTCCATGGAATCGTGACTGTGGCATCATCACCGTTTCCATTACCAATGCCATAATTGTGTTCGCCATTTCCTGCTGCCACACCATTTAGTAAGCCACCACCATTGCCGTTCCCAGCGCCAGTGCCAGTATTGCTATTATTGGTGGTGTCATTGTCTTCAATGAGTGTAGTTGAGCTGGTTGGTGTTGTATTAACTGACTCCAGATCGCCATTACCAAGCGCTGCAACAGAATTACCTAAAGCTTCGAATGGCACTGTAACAGGTGTCGTAAGATTGGCATCATCTCCGTTGCCATTCCCAACGCCATAATTATGATCGCCGTTTCCAGAAGCGATACCGCTTAATAAACCGCCATTGCTGCCATTCCCAGCACCTGCGCCAGTATTGCTGTTATTGATAATGTCATTGTCTTGGACGTGAGTCGAAGATGTTGTCGTCGCCGTATTTACAGATGACGTACCTCCAAGCCAAGGGAATGAATTGCCTAATGAATGAAAAGCTGTCGTAAAAGGGAAAGGAAAATTAAGATCTTGGGCGTTACCAACCCCAACACCGTAATTTTGATGACCATTGCCTGTGATAACACCGCCTAATAAACCATCACCTGAACCATTACTATTATTGGTGATGGTGGTATCTTCGACCTGAACATGATTTGTTGTCGATACAGTGTTAACAGGAACTGGCGCCGTTGCTTGGCTATTACTACTCGAAAGCGAGAGAATACCCGTAATTGGTGATAAAATATTTTTAAATAACATGTCGATATACCTATAATTATTAAAGTTTTGTTTTATTTAGCTTAATAATTATGTGACTCCTGTCTCATAATATACCAATTAGTATTGGTTGATTAACGCTTTAATGTCAATATTGCAGTATGTATCATATTTTTAATGGGTTATAAAATTGATATAAAACAAAGAATTGGAATCTAATTTTAAAGTCTGGATTTTAATTGTTATTAATATTATGAAATTATAGATTATTTATAAAAATTACAGAGTCATTTATGATGATGTATCGAAAAATTAATTAGTTAATTGAATTTTAATAACTAATCTATTTAAAGTTCTTTTTAGGTACTGATTTGAATTGGCCCATGATGATATTTTTAATCATAGCGGTGAATAACATATTTTTTAGTCAAACGGGCTTCGTTACGCTGATTGTATCTGGATCATGTGCTGAATCTATAGCCAGTTGATCGATAACTTTGGAAAAAGGACTTATCTTTTGCTAAAAAGTGCGTATAATGCCCTCCATCAAATATGCGCTCATAGCTCAGCTGGATAGAGCACTTGGCTACGAACTAAGGGGTCGGGAGTTCGAATCTCTCTGAGCGCACCAATTTGAAAAAAGAAACCGCTTAAATGCGGTTTTTTTGTGCCTCAAATTTTTGCCTTGAGTTTCTGAACAAAGACAGCATTACCGCCAACGGCTGGTAGAACCTCATGATAAGGCAGGCTTCGCATTGCTCTTAATAAAAAGGGGGCTTTCTCATCGACTTTCATACTGCTGGTCATTTTAAATAAAGTGCCTTGATTCATCTCAGTAAATCGCATCTCGCCTTTAATAAATCTTAAATCCCCTCCATTGGCATAAAAACTACTTTTAGTCGCTTCTGGATAATTAAAATGTAATTTAAAAGCGAAGGGGATATTGATAACACCAAGCCCGAAATTGACCTGAATATCAGCATCTTGCCCCTGATTCTGAATCGGTGTGGTGATGACTTTTTTAATCTGGCGAGGAAACAATTCCTGATAGGCAGCGGGTGTTAACCATTTTTGCAGTTGCTGCGGTGACTGTTTATAAAATTGATAGGTGGTAGTAAAACGCATAGCTTCCCGCCCATGCGTATAAAGGATACTGGTGGGTGCATGAATAAAGCTTACCGGTTGTTGTGTAGTCTGAATCAACTGGCTAATTTTGGCGAGCTGAGCTGGATTTAATTGTGGTGTCGGGAGTTGTCCTGCATTTAATGGCGTGACCGTCTGCTTGTTAAAGCGGTTGCGCAAGGCCTCCAAAACAAAGGCATTGCTGCTACTTGGTAGACCTAACTTGGCTTCGGGAATAGCATTCAGAATTTTCTTAAAAATAAAACCCTTCGGTTGATTTAAATCGCCCCATTGAGTCAAGGTAATTAAGGTACGGTGCTCATCCAATGCAAACCATTCAAATTTGCCTACCCCGTAGGGAATAGGCGCATCAATCACTAAGCTGGAAATACTATTGGATTTGATCTGATGCTGTAAGGTGACATCTTCATTGAAATTCAATACAGGAATAGGGGTTGGAATTGAGATTCGATATTTCATCTGCACAATATTGCCTGACTGTTGCAGTGTTTTAGCAGATTTCAAGGTGGGAAATAAACCGACATATTGACTAAAGTCAGTCAGGGTTTTGGCGACCTGTTGGGCATTGACAGGCACAATAATCGCCGCTGAATTGAAACTCACACTGGGCTGAGGATTGGTTTTTAAGGTCGGCACCGCAGTTTTTGTTACAGGATGTCCAAAGATAAAAATATTGTTTTGGGTATAGCTTGCCAATGTTTGTGGATTGTTCTGAAATGGTTGTAAGGCACTGGGAATATTGTCATTCCATGACAGAATCTGTGCAAAACAACTTTGTGTGATGCCTAAAAAAATACAAGAGACAAGTAGACCATTCAAATAACGCATCACATTCCTTTGATTTTTATTTGTGATTTGGTGGACAGGGGTTAATACCTCATGACTGAGCATATCCCTGCCGATTATTAATAAGATTTTTTAGTGTTGAAAAATAGTCGTGTTGTGTAAAACCCACTCAAGTGTCAGTTTGAGTGGGATTGATGATATTTAATCTTTAGTTGTCAGGCTATGACGTCGATAAAGAAACAGAATTGCACCCAACGGTAAAGAGATTTGTAAAATGATTGGACTGTACAAATTGTCTTGGAAATAACCCGCACCTAATAGTAAAAAGCTAATTGGCTGAATTGCATAACTACCACTAGTCCAGTTCAGTGAAAACTTAATAAAACCTAAACTGATAAAAATCAGCCACAACCATTTACGTTTTTGCATTGGCGTTCTGATACATAAGATAAATACATAAATAATGAAGAGGGGAATAAAAATGGCCAGAATAAAGGTGAGATAATGTATAAGTTCTTTGTCATTAAATGTAAATTCATTAACTTTACTCAGGGCTCGATCAACTGGTTCCGTATGCATGCCGAGAATACTAATGGTATTGTCATGTTGACGTAAGGAGATTTTATTAATCAACCATTGATCAGAATATTCATATTCAAATATTAAGTGATAAGTGACATCATCTTTAAATAGCGATTTCTGGGCGTGGATTAAGTTGACTTCTTTAACGGTTTCCTTAGGGAAAAAAGCGGCCATTTTAACTAACGTTGTACGTGTCGACTCATCTTGTAACTCAGGGCTTAGGTGCTTTTCAACAGCTACATAATTCTTTTGGCTGAGCTGGGTAAACATCTCTTGAGCAAAGGTATTTTCTTCTTGGGGCACGATTTTGTCGAAGAAAGCTTGTTGGCTACAGGCTGTGAGGGCAAGCACAATACCTAAAATAAGGAATAAAGATCTGAAAAGCTGGTGCATCTAAATAATTCTCGTATTAATAAATACTTCTAAAAATAGAATTGATAAAAGGGCGAAACAAAAAACAGAAAATATCACATTTAAATTTTGTATCAAAACGCCATAAATGTGATTTCCCCGCGAAGCATTTATGTTCTAATAGGTCAGTTTTTTCAAATGTTAGAAATTTAAAAATGTCTGAACAACGTCCAACAGTCTCTGTGCGCTATTATCTGAATCTGGAAGAATCACAAGATGGTTTTGCTCTGGTCACTTTTGGTAAAAAGACGTTTAGTCGTTTTCTGACTCCCGTGATTAGTATTGCCATTATCCTATGGGGCGTTTATTTAGGCTTCTCTGGGGTAGGGCGTTATTATGTTGCGCTGGGTGCTTTTTTCTTGCTTATGCAGGGTGTGATGCGCTACTGGTTATTGCCGATGTTGTTCAAGCGCCAGTTTGTACGTTATCAATTTGGGAAAAGTGAACAGGGTGTTGATTTATATCAGGATCATTTTGAGCTGTATTCAACAGGCAAAACCCAGAGAGCCCAATATGCCGAGGTACAATCCTTTGCAATTGGCAAGCTGACTTATATGCTGGAACTGAAAAGCCATACGGTCATCATTGTACCGAAGCGTGCATTTGAAAATTCAGCAGATCAAACCAAATTTGAAAATAGTTTTAAAAAGTAAACTTATCAGCGGTTCAAAGAACAAGGAACATTCATGAGTACACGTCCTTCAAAAATTGTGTGTGTAGGCCGAAATTATGCTGAACATGCGAAAGAATTAGGTAACCCTATTCCTGATCGTGCGATCTTATTTATCAAGCCACCCAGCAGTTTGAGTCCTTTATCGCAAGGAATTAGCTGGAATCAGGCTTTAGGTGAGTGTCATTATGAATGTGAAATCTGTTTGAAAATCACCCATCCTTTATCTCAGGAAACTGATCCTGCCAAAGCTTTAGAAGCGATCGGTGCAGTGACCTTGGGGCTAGATTTAACCTTGCGTGATTTGCAAGGGGATTTAAAAGCCAAAGGCGAACCATGGGAACGTGCCAAAGCATTTGATGGCGCCTGTCTTTTGGCGGACTGGATCGAAGCAGATGAAGTGGGTGACTTACAAGAGTTAGAACTCATTTTCACCATTAATGGCGTTGAGCGTCAGCATGGTTTTAGCAAAGATATGATTCGGGATATTGGTGCATTACTGGTTGAGATCAATCAATGTTTTAGTCTGGAAGCAGGTGATGTGATTATGACGGGTACACCCGCAGGTGTCGGCGCTTTACGTGCCAATGATCAGTTGACCATGAAACTGATTACCCAGTCTGGTGAATATGATTGGGATAGCTTTGTAAAAGCATAATCATCACCATCAATAAAATGGCGCTGCTATGAAAATATCAGCGCCATTTTTTAACAATGAGAAAAATAGAATGAAAACTTGGCTATATGTCGCACTCTTTTTAATGACCAGCATCAGCCATGCGAAACAGCTTGCATTCAGTTTTGATGATGGCGTAAATCCTGATCTGAATGCACAAGCGACTCAGATTAATCAGCAAATTTTACAACAGCTTAAACAGCATCAGCTCAAAAGTATGATTTACCCAAGTGTGATTAAAATTGGAGATTATGCTGGCTTACAGCTGGTCAAGGAATGGGGTAGACAAGGCCATCGGATTGGTAATCATAGCGAATTACATCTCAACCTCAATAAAGATCAAATCTCTAGTCAGCAGTACATTGCGGGTATTCAGCGTGCGGAGCAGGTTTTTCGTCCTTTACAAGGTTGGGTTGCCAGATATCGTTATCCTTTCTTAAAAGAAGGCAATACTCAGGAAAAGCGGGATAGTGTTGCCCAATATTTAAAACAGAAGGGCTATCAGTCAGGTGCGGTAAGTATCGATGCCAGTGACTGGTTTTATAATCTGAAATATTTGTCTTATCAGAAACAGAAAAATACAGCTCAACTTGAAAGATTAAAACAAGCGTATATTGCCCATTTACTCGATCGAGCTGCCTATTACGATCAACTGGCTGTTGAAACGATTGGCTATTCTCCAAAGCATGTGTTGCTACTCCATGTAAATGCGATTAATGCTGCATTTTTGAATGACGTGATTGAAGCGTTCGAAAAACAAGGTTGGCAATGGATTGAGACTGAGCAAGCTTATACCGATCCTTTGTATCAGCAACATCCTGATATTTTGCCTGCTGGAGAAAGTTTGATCTGGTCATTGGCGAAGCAAAAAGGTCAGGCAAAGTTACGTTATCCAGCTGAAGATGCACCTTACGAACAGGACAATTTAAAACGTTTTGATCTACCTTGACCTAACGACCTTGATAGAGCTTGCGAAATTGATCGGGCGTGAAATGCATCCAGCGTTTAAACATATAAATAAAAGCCGATGAGCTGGCATAGCCTAGATCTAGGGCAATGCTTTCAATGGTTTTTCCCTGATTCAGCATCGACATGGCTTTCATGACTTTTAAACGTTGCCGCCACTCATGCAGTGACATCCCCAATTCTTTTTGGCTATAACGCGCTAAGGTTCGCTCGGTCATATTGATCATGTGTGCGAGTTGTTCAAGAGTACTGTTATCGGCAGGAAATTCATGTAAATGGGTCAGGATCTTCGCCAGTGCTGGATGTTGAGTGGTAGGCAAATAACTACCGACAAGTTCGGCATGCGTTAATGTGTCCAGTAAAACATGTAGAAGGCGTATATATTCTGGTTCTTGTTCTGAAAATGAATGATGGCGAATATGTTCCAGCAGCGCAGAAACCAGTGGTGCGGACAGTAAAATACCTGCCTGTTGCGGCATCCGTTGGCATAAAGACTCATGGATATAAAGCGTACAATAGGTCACATCATTACGGTTAATCCCGCTATGTTGCAAATGTGGCGGTAGCCAGATGCCATAAGGTGGAGGCGTAAGGTAATTGATTTGCTCAATATTGACTTCTAGTACGCCATCAAAAGCATAAATAAACTCACCCCAGGCATGAGCATGTTTAGGATAAAAAGTCTCTGCGGGGGCATCCCGAACGCTTAACCATAACGGCGCAGGAATATCATTGTAGGTCGGAATCGCCTGAAAATCCTGAATCCTTTGTGCTGACTTTTTCATAAGATGAGAATTGCCCGAAAACACGCATGTCTTGTCAGATTTTCACTATATCATGAAAATCTGACAGTCTTATATTGGTTCTCAAATTATAGAATTGGGAGCGTGCTATGGATGAGCGCAAAGCATTAGATGCAACCGCATCAGGTCTGATGATCGTACTGTGTATGATCTGGGGCTTACAACAAGTCATTTTAAAAATGGCAGCTCCCGATATTTCGCCCTTAATGCAGATTGCATTACGTTCTGGTTTGTCTGCTGTTCTGTTGTTGCCTTTGTTATATCTGGATAAAGCCAGTCAGTTATTCAATCGTCAGAATCTCAAAGCAGGCGCATTGGTCGCTTTTTTGTTTTCGTTAGAGTTCTTTCTGCTGGCGCAGGCCTTGCAATGGACGTCTGCATCTCATGCGGTGGTGCTGTTGTATACCGCACCGATCTTTGTGGCTTTGGGGCTGCATTGGAAGCTTCCTTCCGAGCGTTTAAGTGTGTTGCAGTGGGGCGGTATTGCTATTGCTTTTCTAGGGATTGTGGTCACTTTCATGCGAGCAAATCAGGGTGCAACGCAGTTAGAACAGCAAATGTTATGGGGAGATTTGCTGGCGCTGGCAGCAAGTATTGCTTGGGCTGCAACCACAATTACGGTGCGTTTATCTTCTCTGGCACAAGCTGCCGTCACGCAAACCTTGTTTTATCAACTGGCTGGTAGTTTTGTTCTATTGTTTGGCTTGGCTATATTCCTTGGACAAGCCACGATTCATTTTACCCCGCTGGTGATCGGCAGTTTGGCCTTTCATACCTTGATTGTATCCTTTGCCAGTTTTCTAGCGTGGTTCTGGTTATTACGCAATTATCTGGCTTCCCGATTGGGCGTTTTTTCCTTCCTCACTCCGTTATTTGGCATGGCCTTTGGTGTGTGGTTGCTGGGTGAAAGAATTGAACTGAATTTTGTGATTGGTTCAGCGCTGGTGTTACTTGGAATTGTGGTGGTCAGTTTGCAAGGCTGGCTCAGGAAATAAAAAAGGCCTCGATTGAGGCCTTTTGACTATTTTTGTTCAAAGATGGTGGAAAGCGGAATAGAGAGCTTGGCAGCTAAATAATCATTACTTTCAATCAGGGATGGGCCGAGTCGTTCCATCCATTCATCATCTTGGTGAATATGCTCAACATCATTACGTAATGGCAATGGATAAGGAAGGGCAGTGAAGAAGCTCCAGAAATCAACCTGCGCTAAATTACGAACCAGTACATATTCATCTTTATCGGTACGCATAATCAGGTTTTGCTGTTCCAGTTGCAGGATATAAGCAGGTAAACGACCTAATTCACCACGCCCAATAATATTCAACAGCTCTTTCTCACTGACACTTTGTCCAATCTGTTGCTTCTTATAAAATAGTTCCAGAATGTCGAGTAACATCAAGATTGGATGACGTTTCTGTTCTTTTCCAGAATGGAATGCGGTGAGGGCAAAACTGATTTCCACACCCAGTAAAATAATATTCCAAGAGAGGTAAATCCAGAGCAGGAAAATTGGCACCGCAGCAAATGCACCATAGACAATTTCATAGCTGGTGAAGTTGCTCATGACCCAGCCAAAAAAACGTTTTAAAACCTCAAATACCGTCGCACTAAAACAGGCCGCAATAAAAGCTGAAAAGACAGGGACAATACGGTTGGGAATGGTCCAGTATAAAATGAAGAAACCAACAATAGTCAGTAAAAACGAGATCAGCCAGAGCAGAAATGCACCATCCAGCTGATAGCCTGCAAAATTATTGCTGAGAATACTCATCGAAGCGACTGTGGAAGACAGTACAAAAGCACTGCCTAATACGATCGGCCCCAGTGAAATAATGGTCCAGTAACGCATAAAACCGACCAGACCAGTACGGGTCTCTTTCACCCGCCAGATCCGGTTAAATACATTTTCAATAGAGGTCAGCATCAGAACGGTGGTGACAAACAGGAACAGCACACCAATCACCGTGAGGTTACTGGACTTCTCGGTAAATGCATTTAAGGCTTTATCAAAGGCAATGGTACTTTTCGGTAAAAAGTTACTATAAATCAGTTGTTGCAGCTGTTGCCGAGCTGGTTCTAATGCTTTAATGGAAGAGATAATCACCAGAAAAACAGTCAACATTGGCACGACTGCAAACAGGGTGGTATAGGTCAGTCCTCCTGCTTGTTCCCGACAGCGGTCAGCTTCAAAACGCCGTAACACAAACACAATAAATTGAAACCATGTTTTTTCTAAAAAGGGCAGTTTTTTTAGATAACGGTGTAAGATCATGGGTTCTATCCTAATTATTTTTAATAAAAATCCTGTGAAAGCACAGGACTTGTAACAGCCTAAAATGTATAAAATGTCGTATAGTGTTCTTTTTAACAAAATTCTTGAAAGTGATGCAACCTTACGTTCTTGTTCTTTATTACAGTAAATATGGTTCAACTAAGCAAATGGCGCACCTCATCGCCGATGGAATTGAAGCTGCGGGTGTGACTGCACGCATCCGAACCGTGCCCAACTTGGCGACGGTGGTAACTCAGGCTGAGGCCAGTATTCCAGAAGATGGTGACATTTATTGTAGTCTGGATGATCTGACGCATTGCTCAGGTTTAGCGTTGGGTTCACCGACCCGTTTTGGCAATATGGCCAGCGAAATGAAGTACTTTTGGGATCAAACCACCAGCTTATGGTTGAATGGTGCTTTGCATAATAAACCTGCATGTGTCTTCACCTCTTCAGGTTCAATGCATGGCGGGCAGGAAAGTACTTTATTGACGATGCTGCCGCCGTTGTTTCATCACGGCATGATGATCTTGGGCTTACCGAACTCGATTCCAGCATTGTCGAATACCAAAACGGGTGGAACGCCGTATGGCGCCAGTCATGTCAGCGGACCACGCCATGACCAAAGCCTGAGTCAAGATGAAAAGGTTTTGTGTGAAGCACAAGGCAAACGTTTGGGTGAAGTTGTAAAAGCACTGGCTGGAAAACTTTAACGCATCGAAAGACGGTAATTTTGTCCGACTCGAACCAATTGCCAAAACTGTAGAGGATCGGTTGGATAGGCGATCATGCTCTGATTTTCACTGAGCAGAGAGATCTTATCGAGATTGCCTTGTTCTGAGAGCAACATGGCATAGACATAATCAAGCAGGTCGATTGCACTGAAAACCTGTTTATAGGCGTCTTGTAGTTCAGCATTTAGATTGGCAAAACAAACCCGATGCGGCTGATCTTCATTAAGGAATGAAAGGCCAAGTCTTTTTTCTATTTCTATCACAATCTCCCGATTCAAGTGTAGGGGCGATCGTGATAAAACGAGTTGATGGATTTTAAAACCTGAATTGTGATCTGACATCGCCTTGGTCTGTTGGGAATCGTTATTTTATAAAATCACTATACGCTTTTTATTCGTATTTTATAAAGAGCAAAAAAATGGGAGCCTAAGCTCCCATCCTGTTATTTCTTTAACTGCCAGTCATAGATATTTCGACGATAGGCATACCAGATCATCCACAGACCAATGATGATCATTGGGAAACTGAGGATCTGGCCTTTGGTCATCCAGCCAAACAAGATAAAGCCTTGGTCTGCATCGGGTTGACGGAAGAATTCCATAAAGAAGCGTGCGACACCATATCCAGTCAGGAACAGTGCAGAAACTGCCATACGTGGACGTGGCTTAGAACTAAACCACCACAGCACGATAAATAGGATCAGCCCTTCACAGATGGCTTGGTAGATTTGTGAGGGATGGCGCACTAGACCTAATGGGTCTGTCGGAAAAATCATCCCGAAAGGATAGTTTGGATCTTGAACCTGACGACCATAGAGCTCCCCACCGATAAAGTTACCAAAACGTCCAAACATTAAACCTGTTGGTACACATGGTGCGATAAAGTCCAAGGTTTGAAACCATGTTTTCTGGTATTTTTTACACCAGAACAACATTGCAATCATGACGCCGAGGAAACCACCGTGGAAGCTCATGCCACCTGTCCAGACCTGAAATAACCAGAGTGGATTTTCCAGAAATTTACCGAATTCATAAAACAGCACATAGCCTACACGACCACCCAGCACAACGCCCAGCGCCCCGTAAAAGACCAGGTCTGAAACCATATCGGCAGTCCAGCCATCACGTTGTTTAGCGCGATACGATGCTAAACCCCAAGCACATAGAAAAGCCAAGAGATACATGAGTCCATACCAGTGCACCTTGACTGGTCCTAAGCTCAGCGCAACTGGATCAATATTTGGATAGGTCAGCATTGCTGTTCCTCAATTTAGAATTTGGAATTAAGTTTTGATCAGATTGTAGCGGAATGATGTGAAAAATGTTGTACATTCAATGTGTAAAGATGTGAGAACCAAATCAATGTGTATTGTTGCTTTCGCATGGCATGTGCTGGATGAGATGCCATTATGCTTACTTTCAAATCGTGATGAATTCTATCACCGTCCCAGTGCAAGCCTACATCAGTGGCCAAATCATGTGATTGTGGCTGGGCAGGACTTACAGTCAGGCGGTACATGGATGGGTGTAACTGCATCAGGGCGATGGGCCATTCTGACCAATTTCCGAAATGGTCGGGATCAGCAATCCTATACAACATCACGTGGGCATCTGATTCAATCTTTTCTGGAAAGTGATCTGGCACCGATTCGTTTTGCACAGCAACTGGAACAGCAACAACAGGACTATGCAGGATTCAACCTATTTGTTGGAGATCGGGAACAGGCGGTTTACATGAGTAACCGTGGGGAGGCACCTCAAGTGCTGCCGAATGGGGTATACGTAGTGTCCAATGGCCTAATGTCCGAAGATTGGCAAAAGACCAGAAATTTGCGCAAGCGCTTTACTCAAGAATTTTTACCAATGTTGCAACAACCCCAGATTCTGGAATCTGAACTCAGACATGCGGCTTGGGATATTTTGGAGGATGAGCGCAAAGTCATTCCAGATTTATTACCTGACACAGGCATCAGTACTGAAATGGAAGCTCTATTGTCTTCAACTTTTATCCAGAGTCCTGTATATGGAACACGATGCTCTAACTTTTTAAGACTTACGCCTACACAATGGCAATGGCTGGAAAAATCTCAGCAAGGAGAAGAGCAGGGTGAGATTGTTGAATTAAGTGTAGATTTACAGAAATAAAAAATGCCGACATAGAGTCGGCATTTTTGAGTGGATCGAAGGATTATCCTGCGATTACACCGCCATCTTTACGTGTGATGACGACTGTTGCTGAACGTGGGCGAGCAGTTGTATTACCAGGGTTGGTTTGTGTTGCAGGCCAGTGACTATTTGGTGTTGCATAGTCCGCTGAGTCTTCACCAGGATGTTGCACATTAATGAAAATGGCTTTGTAATCTGGTGTCATCGCAATACCTGTAATCTCACACTCTTTTGGCCCAGTCAGGAAGCGACGGAGTGTATCATCAGTTACTTTTTTCCCAACGAGTGTCTCTGTGCCGTTTGATGTTGTTACTTTAGTACCATCACCAATCTGGCCAGGTAATGCAGCTAACATCATACAGTTGGTTACATCTGTATAAGCACCGTCATCAGTTTGAATCCAAAGTACACCACGAGGGTCAAACCACATACCATCTGGGCTAGATAAATCGTTATTATCTGTCAAACCTGAAAGGTTGATATTTGAAGCCATTGATGCTTCTGCACCAAATAAGTAAATATCCCATTTGAAACTTTCAGCAGTGGTCAGGTCACCCGTTTCGCGGAAACGAATAATATGACCATTTACGTTGCCCTTTTGAACGGTTTCATTGTTATAAAGGTCTTCGTAAGCACGTGGGTTGGCTGCATCTGTTGGATAGCTTGAACCGCGGTTTGAGTTATTGGTTAAAGTGACGTAGATTTCACCATTTTCTGGATTTACCGTACACCATTCTGGACGGTCCATTTTGGTTGCGCCAACAGAATCTGCTGCTAAACGTGCAAATGTAACAACATCTGCTTGTGAGCTAAATGGATAAACTGTGTTGCTTTGATCTAATCCATTTTTTCCATAACTTAATTCGATCCATTGACCTGAACCATCGTTATTGAACTTGGCAACATAAAGTTTGCCAGTATTCATGTATTTATCGCCAGCACGGTAACCGCCATTTACATCTTTCGTATCCCATTTCGCATCAGATACAAATTTATAGATATATTCACCACGTGAGTCATCACCCATATAGAAGGCAAGTGGTTGGCCTGCAACTGCACGGCATGCGCTATCTTCATGAGCGAAACGGCCTAAAGAAGTACGTTTCACTGGGTTTTGGCGACCATCAAACGGATCAATTTCAACCATCCAGCCAAATGTATTTGGGCCATTACGATAGTCTGAGCTTGCTGTATCCGTTTTTACATCTGCATTCCAGCGGTCATATAAATCTTGTGACTCTACACCGCCTTTTGCTGTTTCCCATGCGTAGCGTGAGCTTGAGCCAGCTTTTAAACCATAACGTTTTAAAGCAATGATTTCTTCTGGACGGCGCAACGCATCATCGCCTGCACTACGAACGAAATAACCGATAAAGTTTTCTTCAGTCGTCAGGTATGTGCCCCACGGTGTATAACCATTACCACAGTTATTGTGGGTACCACGTGTTTGACGGCCAGCAGGAGAATATCCTGTTGCCAATAGCGTTGAACCAGCTGCAACACCCGCAAAATCCATCACGGTAGAACCAGTGATACGACGGTTGAAAACCGAATTTTTAACAACTTCGACTTTCTGGGTGGTCTGGTCTTTTTTAATTTCAATGACTGACACGCCGTGTGCATTTACTTCACGAATGACTTCATCTTCTGGACGACGACCATCAACTTTGGTTGGGCCTTTAGGATGTAAGAAGGTTGGGTTGATGTATTCATGGTTCATGACCAATAAACCACGATCAGATACACTTTCGTCAAAACGTTGTGTTGCTGCATTTAAGCCAAAAAAGTGCATACCGTCATGGCAGTCACCTGAACGGAACTGGAAGCTTGGGCCAGAAGGAATATTGTTGTCATCCCACTCAGGATAAGCAGGGTTAATTGAATCACCTAAAGCATATAAAACAGTGGCTTGATAGCCTTCAGGAACCGTTACGATATCATTTAGATTTTTTGCAACCGCATTAAATGTTAATTTTTCTGGTTTTTTATCTGGATTGGTCGGTGTCGTTGGCGTTCCATTATTATTTGAATTATCGTCGTCATTACAGCCTGTTAATGTTGATGCAAGTGTTAATGCAACAGCCCCGCTTGCCGTTTTGCTAATTAAGCTACGACGGCTAATATGTTGTTCTAGAATATCTCTGAAATGGATGTTGTCAGATGTATTGTTGTCCAACTCTTGATCTTCATGATATGGCGATAGCTCGGTCATGGAAAATTCCTAAATAATGACAGTTGTTCTAAAAGTTTGCCCCCCATAAACTTAGTGTTTTAATGTGACGAAGCATTGACACTTGTATGACAGATTTGTGAAAAATCAATGGATAAATGACAATAAAAAAACAGGTCTGAGACCTGTTTTTAAATTTTGTTTTACTTATGCTGTTTTTCTTTTTTCGATTATTTTTCCGAAGAATAAGCCCAATTCAAATAAGAGCCACATAGGAACAGCGAGCATGATCATCGAAATTGCATCGGGTGGTGTAACAAACATGGCAATAAAGAAACAACCCACGACAATAAAGCGTCTTTTCTCGATCAGACTTTGTGTACTGACGACACCAATCAGAATGAGCAGAAGGGTAATTACTGGAATTTCAAAGGTTAAACCAAAGACAAGAAATAGCTTTAAGCAAAATGCTAGATAGCTATTAATATCTGTCATTGGTGCAACAGTTTCAGGCGACACGCTAATAAAGAAATGCAGAATTGAAGGGAGTGCAATGAAATAAGCAAAAGCAATCCCTGTATAAAATAAGGTAATACTGCTCAGTAATAGGGGAATGGCCAGACTTTTTTCTTTTTCATATAACGCTGGTTTTGCAAAAGACCAGATCTGGTAAATGATAAAAGGCATTGCCAGCATCAAGGCCACAAAAAAATTCAGTTTAAACGGCGCCATAAATGTTGCAGTTACATCTGTGGCAATCATCGATGAGCTTGCAGGTAGTTGTGCTCTTAATGGCTCTGAAAGTAGTTGATAAGTGCGATTGGCAAAAGGCAATAAACAAAAGAATAAAAGCAGTAATATTCCAACAATTTTAAAGAGATGTTGGCGAAGAATCATCAAATGCTTGGTGATAGGCATCTCTTCCAGCGGAATGTCTTGCTCGTTGTCATTCAAGTTTGAATGAGGAAGTGGAGATGTTGAGGGTGCACTCATACAGCCACCTTGAATTCAGGAATCGAGAGCGTTGGATCGATTTGGGGAATTGGGTCAGTGAGCGTGACATGCTGTGTAAGATAGACTGAAGATCGTGTCGCCGTTAAATAATGATAATGTGGATGTTGTATTGTTTTTTGCAGTTGCGTTGCCGTCTCTGCTTCTAAACTGATATTTTTTTGCTGTTCTAACTCGGCGATTTGAGCCTGCATTTTTTGTTCTAGCTCAGTAATCCGCTGCATTTCCTGCTGCATCTGTTCTCGTAGTTCCGAAAGACGAAGTTCACGATCAATATCATTCTGAACATTGCTGATCATACGTTTTATTTTTGCATACCACTTACCAGCAAAACGAGCTGCTTCTGGCAGCTTATCTGGTCCAAGTACGAGTAAAGCGATAATGCCGAACACAAAAAGTTCGGACATTCCAATATTCAGCATAGTCGTACTCGCTTAGCTTTTTACCGAGCTTTCAGTATTTTTAACTTGAGCATCAATGGTGCGAGGTTCATTTAAAGGCGTCGCGACTTCATCTTCTTTCATCGATTTTTTAAAATCTTTAACCGCGCCACCGACATCTTTACCTAAGTTTTTAAGCTTCGATGTACCGAAAAGTAAAATCACCACGATTGCAAAAATCAGCACATGCCAAATCGATAAACCAGCCATAATTTTATTCCTATAAAACTTTGGATATATCTCAACAGCTAGGCATGACAAAGATGTGACACTTATATTGCAGTTTTAAGACAAACATCGGCACAACCCAAAACAGTGCTAGCATATACAGCTGCCAAATAAGCGATCAAAATTAGATAATATGACTTTTATTCTTCCACTCAGTGCCTTCATTTTCGGCTTGTTGCTTGCTCAATTTAAGCTTGCGGAGAAGTGTAAGAAAGTCTTGTCATCCTTATTGGCGCGCTTATTTATTCCAGTTGTGATTATTTACAATATGGTGTTTTATCAGGCCGGCAGTTTTGCGCTGATTCTGTTTAGTTTTCTCTCTTCCATTATTCTGTTTTATCTATTTGCTTATTATTCAAAAGATCGTTTACAAGCGCTGTGTTTTAGCTATAGCAATATCGGCTGGTTAGGCTTTCCATTTGCCATTGCCTTATTTGGCGAACAGGTCAGCGCTGCCATGATTGCGCTATATATCGGTGGTTCATTATTTGGCAATATCTGGGCAGTTGCAGCCGTTTCAGAAGGACCGGCGAATCATCTCGCAACGCTACATAAAGTTATAAAATCACCGCCTGTGCTTGCCTTATTGATTGCCTTTATCTTGTGGCTTCTGGGAGTTCAGCGCCTAGAAGGAAATATGCTGTTAGAAGGGATATATGAGATTGCCAAGTTTGGGATGAGCTTTGCTGGCATGTGTATTTTAGGAATGTGGCTGAGGCATACTCGGGTACATTTTGTAGATCTACTTTTAATTACGCGTACGCTGATGTTGAAATTATTGTGTGGCGTGCTGATCTGCGCCATGACTTATTATTTGATCCCGATTCCACAGCTTAAGTTATTGCTTCCTGTTTTGTTCTTCTTATTCTGTTTGCCGCCAGCCGCCAATATTGTGGCGTTGGAAACGCATTATCAGGGTACTGGCATTTCAGCCCGATATATTGCGGCAGGAACAATGGTGAGCTGTTTGGCCATTATTTTGTATGGCATCTTATTGCATGTAAAAAGTGCCCTCATTTAGGAGGGCACTTTAGTATTTTAAACTAGACTTGCTTTAAACAGCTGCATGGCTTGCCCGCGATGGCTGATCTTATTTTTCTCTGCCTTGCTCAGTTCAGCACTCGAAACATTGAGTTCAGGTAGCCAAAATAAAGGGTCATAACCAAAGCCATTTTCGCCACGAGCTGCCTCTAAAATCTCACCTTTCCAAATGCCTTGGAAAATTTGTGGAAGTGGATCTTCTGCATGAGTAACGAGCGCGAGTACGCAAACAAACATGCCTTCAATCACTTCGCCATCTTTACGGAAGGGTGCGAGATCGGCCAAAAGTTTTTGGTTGTTGGCAGCATCATTACCGTGTTCGCCTGCATAACGTGCAGAGTAGATGCCTGGTGCGCCACCTAGAATTGGAACACAAAGTCCTGAGTCATCTGCTAGGGCTGGTTTACCTGAAAGTTTAGAGGCATGGCGTGCTTTGATAATGGCATTTTCAACAAAGCTGAGACCGTCTTCAATTGCATCTTCAATATCCAGTTTGCCTTGAGGAATGATTTCAACAGGAAGATTGAGTTGTTGAAAGAGGTGTTCAAATTCGACCACTTTGCCTTTGTTATTACTTGCAAGAACAAGACTGCCTTGGTTGAGCCATGATTGGGTAGACATATAAATTTTAAATTCGCTTAGATTGAGTAGAATTTTAGAAATTTTTTTAAGAAATTAGTAGTGAATATGTGTGTTATAAGAAAAAAATATTAATGCCATTAGAGTTATGGTATTTTTCTAATTCTACTTAATTTTATATTTCATATGATATCAGATGTAGTTAAGAATAATTTTTAGAGGAAGATATGGATTGGCCTACACAGATTTCTAAAATGGCTTATGTTAAATATAAGATAAATGAGGCTGATATTCAAAATATTTGGCCATATCATTTGCCAGAAGTAGCGGCAACTAAAATACAGTTATTAGAAGTAGAGCAATACTTAGAAAAATTTGCTGACCCTTTATATTTCAATTTTCTTAGTTATGCGAATGGTTGGAAAGGAATATATCAATATGTTGATTTATTTGGAACAGTTGATCTAATTGCGAGCCCACTTATGAGCTATGCAAAAGGTTTATTAGATGCTATTGAGGATTCTTATTTTGATCAAAAAAATATAACTAGAAATAGTGTTTTACCTATAGCTACAACTTTGATTGATAAGGATTTATTTGTAATTGGTGCTAAAGGAACTTTAATAGAAGGCCAAGTAATATGGCTAGCAGGAGAAGAAATAGATAGATTTCCAAATTTTGAGGATTTTTTTCTTGCTATGGTGGATTACAATATTGAGGAATTCAATGATTTAAATTTCTTAAATATAAAACCGACATAGAAAGTCGGTTTTATATTTTCGCTAAATCTTACAATTAAGATTATTGCGCTTGAATCCATTTATCAGCACGGTCACGTGCAGTACGGATCTGGTCTTGAGTCAGGTTAGCCGCCAACGCCGTTTTCTTACCTTCAGAAAGTTTGATTACTTTGGTATCGAGCATGCCATCACGGGTTGAAAGCTCATACCACTGATAAGCACCCATATAGTTTTTCTTTTGCTCTTCCATCATTGCAAGATTAAAGCTGGCACGGTTATCACCATTACTTGCCGCTTTCTCGAAATAACGACGCGCTAAAGCTTCATCTTTCTTGGTACCAATACCATCGGCATACATACGGCCAACATTTAACTGCGCTGCAGATAAACCTTGATCCGCTGCGGCCTTGAATAAAGCAAATGCCTGTTTCTCATCTTTAGCAACGTCTTTACCATACTGGTAACGGGTCGCTAAATAAAACTGTGCCCCAGCCTGACCAGATTTCGCTGCGCTTTGTAATCCACCGATATCCATCACTGAATATCGCGCTGCCTGTGTTGCTACCGATTGTGGTTGGGCAACATAGTCAGCGTGCGCTTGTATACTGATCAGACCAAATAAAAATGTGCTGATTAATGTCTTTTTCATAGAGCGCTCACTCGATAAATTGCGACTTCACCAAATAGGTTCGGCATATGCTTGCTGAGCATACTACCTTGTTGGTCACCATTAACGGCAAGTCGATTAATAATTTTAATCCGGTTCTCAGCACACAAGGCTTCAAAATCGCGGAAAGTACATAAATGAATATTCGGGGTGTTATACCACATATAAGGTAAAGCTTCCGAAACAGGCATTTTCCCTTTCAATGCAAGAAAAGAACGCGTCTTCCAATGCGCAAAGTTTGGAAAAGTGATAATTGCCTGTTTGCCGACACGCACCATATCACGAAGTAATACATCAGGTGCATCTACAGCTTGCAAAGCTTGTGCCATAACCACAGAGTCAAAAGACTGGTCGGCAAAGCGACTTAAACCAAGGTTCAAGTCCTGTTGGATAATATTTAACCCCCGACTGATGGCAATTGCAATCTTTTCTTGATCAATTTCTAGCCCATAGGCACGAATATTGTGCTGTTTGCTCATATGAGCCAGCAATTCACCATCACCACAGCCTAAGTCTAACACGCTAGAGTTCGGGTTAATCCATTTTTCGGCGAGTTGTTGATCTATACGCATCAGTGCTGCTCCTGTCGTGTCGATTTCAACTGTTGTTCTCCACCTAAAAATGCCCGTAGTGTTTTCACATAGAGTGGAATAGGGAACAAGAAAGAGTCATGGCCTTGTTCAGCATCAATATCCAAGTAGCTGACAGGCTTATGATTATCAATCAACGCATCCACCAGTTCCTGTGAACGGCTTGGACTAAAACGCCAGTCCGTGGTAAATGAAATCACCAAAAATTGGCATTTCGGCTTACTCATGGCCTTTGTTAAAGAATGCTCGTATTCACGGGAAGGGTCAAAATAATCCAGTGCCTTGGTCATAATCAAGTAAGTATTTGCATCGAAATTGCGACTGAATTGTTCACCTTGGTAACGCAAATAGCTTTCAACCTGAAATTCGACATCGAAACCATACATAAATTTGCCTGACTTGAGGTCACGACCAAATTTTTGCTTCATGGCTTCTTCAGACAAGTAGGTGATATGACCCACCATACGTGCCAGAATCAGGCCACGTTTTGGATAGCTGTCATTTTCCAGATAACGCCCATGATGGAAGTCTGGGTCTGACAGAATTGATTGGCGTGCAACTTCGTTAAAGGCAATATTTTGAGCTGATAATTTTGGTGCGCTGGCAATAACGGCACATTTTTTTAGGCGATCAGGATAGTCTAGTGACCATTGTAAGGCTTGCATGCCCCCTAAAGAGCCACCAATAATGGAATACCAAACCTCAACACCGAGTCGGTCAGAAAGCATGGCTTGGGTTTTGACCCAGTCGCGCACGGTAACCAGTGGAAAGTCTGGACCATAAGGACGATTTTCATTTTCAGGGTTGGGTGAGGTTGGTCCTGTAGAGCCACTACAGCCCCCGATATTATTTAATGAAACAACAAAGAAATGGTCGGTATCTATTGCTTTTCCAGGGCCAATACAGCTATCCCACCAGCCTGCTTTTTTATCATCTTCATGATGGTAGCCTGCGGCATGATGATGTCCTGAGAGTGCATGACAAATCAGAATAGCATTTGATTTATCTGCATTGAGTGTTCCATAGGTTTCAACCATTAAATCAAAACGTGGTAATACTCGACCACATTCAAGTTCTAGAGGTTGTTCAAATTGAAACTTTTGTGGTGTGACTAAACCCACTGAATCCGATGGAAAAGACACTGGAATGATTCGCCCTATAATAAATCATTAATAATAAAAGGATACCAATTCAGGTATCCTTTCAAAAGTCATTTTTTCTGATATTACAACTCAGCTTTACTGACGATTATGTGATATTTCACTCATCTAAACGGCTGCGGCAGCCACTTGATCGGTGGTCAAGACACCTTGCTCAATCAAACGGTTGGTACATGCAATAATGGCTTCAATTGATGAGGTCACGATGTTGTCATGTACGCCAGCACCGAAGGCACTTTTACCTGTACCTTTCACTTGAAGTTCAATCAAGGCAAGGGCTTTGGCATTGGCACCTGAACTGATGCTACGCTCTTCATAATTCACAACATCAATTGGTAACTGTAAAGCATTTAACATGGCCGAGATCGGACCATTGCCTTCACCGCGTAGGCGTTGAATTTCGCCGTCAATTTCAACGTCTAATTCAATGATTTGTGTACCATTAATATCCGACAATTGATAATGCTTGGTGTGATAATGACTGTTTTTTACATCCACATAGGTTTTTTCAAATAAAGACCAGATTTCATGGGCGCTGATTTCAGTACCATTTTCATCGGTATGTTGCTGTACGATCTGGCTGAATTCGATTTGAACACGACGTGGCAAGGCAACGTTGTAATTCGATTCTAACAAGTAAGCAATACCGCCTTTACCAGATTGGCTATTCACACGGATCACCGCATCATAGTCACGACCTAAATCTTTAGGATCGATTGGTAAATAAGGCATATCCCAGATTTCTTCGTTTTTCTGGAACTCGAAGCCTTTCTTAATCGCATCCTGATGTGAACCAGAGAACGCGGTAAAGACTAAATCACCAGCATATGGATGACGAGGATGCACAGGTAAACCCGTACATTCTTCAACCGTTGCAATGACTTCATTGATATTGGAGAAGTCCAAGTTTGGTGCAACACCTTGGGTATACATGTTCAAGGCAATTGCAGCAACGTCAACATTACCCGTACGTTCACCATTTCCAAACACACAGCCTTCAACTCGGTCAGCACCTGCCATAATTGCTAACTCAGACGCTGCGATACCGCAACCACGGTCATTGTGACAATGCACAGAAATAATCACGCCATCACGACGCGCCAAGTTACGGTGCATCCACTCGATTTGATCGGCATAGACATTCGGTGTAGACACTTCCACGGTTGCAGGCAAGTTCAAGATGACTTTATTGGTCGGAGATGCTTCCCAGATTTCAGTCACAGCGTCACAAACATCTTTGGCAACTTCTAATTCTGTTGCAGAGAAACATTCAGGACTGTATTGGAAAATCCATTCTGTTGCAGGGTATTGCGCTGCATATTCTTTAACTTTACTTGCTGCATTAATCGCAAGCTGCTTTGAGCCATTGGCATCGACATTTAAAACTTTCTTACGGAATGTTGGAGAGTTTGAGTTGTAGATATGCACGATGGCACGTTCTGCACCGACTAATGCCTCAAAAGTACGTTCAATCAAATGATCACGTGCCTGTACCAAGACTTCGATATAGACATCATCTGGAATCAAATTTTCTTCGATTAACATACGGGTGAAATCAAAGTCGATTTGTGAAGCAGATGGGAAGCCGATTTCAATATGTTTAAAGCCAATCTTGACCAACATTTTGAACATTTTTAATTTTTGATCCATGTTCATCGGTTCAAAAATTGCCTGATTACCGTCACGAAGGTCGGTACTCATCCAGATTGGCGCTTGATTGATTTCATTATTTGGCCATTGGCGATCTGGTAAATCGACGCGTTGGTACATACGGCGGTATTTTTTGCTTGGGTCAGCCAACATCATGAGATAACTCCTTGTCGTAGCATGGTTGCTGAGTCAAATAAAAGGCAACGTGCTACAAATATATATGGTGTCTATAAGAATTAATTTAAAGCGAATTTGGGGATCGAGTGCCTAAAAATGTAGGCAAAAAATTTATACGCGCGCGAGGCGCAGCATCAGGAGAAGAGCAGCAGCGAGATGTGTTGTATGAGACGGTTGGGTAAAGCCGCGATTTGTTTTCATCATCTACCATTCATATGGGTTATTTAATTTTGCAGTTATATTAATCATCTAACTGTGATCAGTCTAGGTGAAAATACAGACGGCTGCAAAGGTCTATAAAACATTTTAAAGACAATGAATGGAAAATATTTCCCTGTTTTTTGCGCTATTTTAATTTTAATGGGGAAAATTTTCCGTAATTTTAATGATTAGAGATAAAAAAATTAATTTTATCTCTATAGGCTGAAAAGTATGTGAATTAGAGTTCAGACCACATCCGAATCAGATTGTGGTAAATATTGGTGAGTTTCATCACTTCTGGATAAGCATCGCCATGAGTTTTACGCAATTCACGGATACTTTCATCTAGTGTAAACAATAGGTGGCGCTTACTATCGTCCCGAATCAGGCTTTGTACCCAAAAGAATGAAGCGAAACGGGTGCCAGAGTTAATACTACTGACTTCATGCAAACTGGTTGATGGATAAAGCACGACATCACCAGCAGGAAGTTTAATCTCATGGTAGCCATAAGTGTCTTCAATGACCAGTTCACCACCTTCATATTCTTCTGGTTCGCTCAAGAACAAGGTGCATGATAAATCAGTGCGGATTTGTTCAGAAGAACCACGAATCAGACGAATCGAGTTATCGACATGGAAGCCAAAGCTTTCAGACTCATCATAACGATTGAATAAGGGCGGAATAATTTTATGTGGTAATGCTGCGGCTTGAAAAAGTGGATTTTGCCAAATTGCTTTAATCACAATCTCGCTAAGTGCATGGGTCAGCGGATCTTGTTCTGAAAGTTGTTGATTTTGTTTCACTGAAGCTGAAAGGGTCCCAGCAGTGATTTTTCCACCCACCCAATTTGCATCTGCCATCAATTGGCGGAATTCTGCAACTTGTTCTTTGCTTAATACATTGGGAATATGATGGATCACGGTGAACACCTTTTGAATATTTATTGCATTTGTAAAAATAGCCTCATGACGAGGCTATTTTATATGAACTAAGTAGAATGCCGTAAAGTTATTATGGCTTTTGCTTAGTATTTAAAATTAACAGCAAGTACCGCGTTACGACCATTACCTTCAAATGCATAATGTGCAGCATGTGCGCTGGTAAAGTAACGTTTATCACCAATGTTATTTACGTTAAGTTGTAAATTCACATTTTTGTTTACATCATATTTTGCCATTGCATTGTAGATGGTATACGTTGGCAAAAATTTAGGTGCTGTCGTGTTTACAAACACTTGATCACGATATTCTGCGCCCGCACCTAAAGTTAAGTTTGGTAATACTTTATACGTTGACCAGAGAGTTGCGCTGTTTTTCGCAACGAATGGAAGCGGTTTACCTTCTTGAGCGACTGCGTTATAAGCTGCTTTAGTGATTTCGCTGTCTAGGTAACTATAACCTGCAGAGATATCCCATTTATTGGTAATTTTGCCGTTTAAGCTTACTTCAAATCCATCTACTTTACTTTCGCCAGCATTAGTGGTTGTGGTTGGATCAATTTGAATACGAGTATTTTGCTTTTCTGTACGGAAAATAGCTGCGGTTAAATTGGCACGTTCATTAAATAAGTCCCATTTGGTTCCGATTTCAAAAGTGCGTGCTTCTTCAGGTTTTAGGTTATTCACAATATCTGTGGTACCTAAAGCATTATCACTGCTATCACCTTCAGCTAAAACACCGACTGGGTTTGCAGAAGTCGCAAAACTTGCATAGATACTACCAGCTTCAGTTGGCTTAAAGACTAAACCTGCTTGGTAGGTAAAGAAGTCAGCATCGCTTTCGTATTTAGTACCTTTGGCTGTTGCAACTTTTGTATAGTCATAAGCGCCAGCATTGGTTGCGTAGACATCTTTATTGTATTTCTTCTCAGTATCAAATTTGTCCCAACGAACACCTAGGTTAAGTAACCATTGTGGGTTAAATTCAATGCTGTCTAGAGCATAAACGGAGGCGGTACGGCTACGTGTTGTTGACTGACCTTTGATGCTGCCCAAACTGTCAGTAAAGCTACCATTGCCTGGATTATTTAAACCTGTACACCAGCCATTTGACGTAGCGGAAGCCGCGTCACAGCCACTGACATTCGAAGAGAGAATGGTTGAAGTTGTCTGGCCGGCAGCATTGGTAAAGGTATGCATACCCTGATCGGTATTTTGATAGCTCCACTCAGTACCTACATTAAATGAATGTTTAAACGTACCAGTGTTGAACTTACCTCTTAAAGAAAGCTGATCACTATAAGCATCGGTATCGAGGATGCGGCTTAAAGCACGGCGAGCGATTGTACCGCGGTAAATATTGCCATTTGAGTCATCTGCATTGGTATAAACATAGTCTGACTTAGATTTGTTGTAAGTCGCCACGTTTGACAAAGTTAGATTTTCGTTGAAATCATGTTCTAATTTGAAGGTACCAATGTGATTTTCACGCTTGTCAAAATCACGGTCTTTCCAGCCGTAGTAAGTTCCAGCTTTTACACTAACGGGACGTCCATCGCCTGGGTTAAGTGTGACGCCGGCAGGGGCACGCGTTGGATTATTGAATGGAATGCCAGCATCTGGTTCATCATTACTGCGTAAATAGTAATAGCTAAATGTACCGCGAGTTGCTGTATCTAAGCCAAAAGCAAGACTTGATGCGAGACCTGCACGAGCAAATTCTGCGCCATTGTGTTGACCTGCTTTTTCATTTTCATGACCCATAACGACAACACGACCTGCGATACCGTTACCAAAGTCTTTATTTGCATCAAGCTGGATATGGCGATAGTTATCTGTACCGCCCTGAATACTACCTTGATAGACATCACCTTGATGAGCCACTTTAGGGACAAGATTGATACTACCGCCAACGCTACCACCACCACCGAGTGCAGATGAAGAGCCTTTGATGACTTCAACCTGTTCAATGGCAAACATATCGCGGCTTTGTGAGGTGGTATTACGGACACCATCTACATAAATTGATGATTGACCGCTGTAACCACGGATATAAGGCATATCTGTAAATGGTGTACCACCTTCACCAGCCCCTAGAGTAATCCCGGGCTCATAACGAAGTGCTTCGAGTAAGGTATTTGAGTTGGTATCTTTAATCAATTTTTGAGAAAGAATGGAGACTGACTTCGGTGTATCTTTAAGAGGTGCAACAAATTTTGCATTTGCAGACTGGTCAACTTTTAACGATTCTTCCTGAGTGGCATGCGCATGAATTGTTGGGAGTTGAACGGGCTGTTCTTGTGCAAGAGCAGGTACTGCAATGACAGAAAGTGATGATGCAATTGCAGAAGAGACAAGTTTCTTCCGTGATTTAATAAAAGACATGAGGCACGCCTAGACTGTGTAAAAATTTATGCAAAGAATAATCATTCTTATTTCTATATTCATTTGTTTGAAATTGATTTTTTCAATCTCTTAAGCTTTTAATTATGGAAATATGAATAAAGTTTTGTTCTAAAATGTAGTTAATTTGTTGATTTTTTTCTTTAATCTATAAAAACGATTGTTTTTTAAAGATTAACTTTTAATTTAGATTTGGTGATTTTTTTCATTTGAATGAAGCGGGTTTTAATTTTTTATATTTAGTCAATATGAAAACTTTTGAATATCAGCTTGTTATTTTTAATGGAAAAGAGTAGTGGGAGTAAAAGTTAAAAGCTAATGAATGTGATCGAACGCTTGGATTGAAAAGTGATCGCAGTTTTGACGTTTAGATTATTTTTTCCAGTGTATCAATACTGACTGAATTACGAATTTATAAGCATGACATGACGTGATTGGGGAATAAGTATAAAAAAACCTGCATGTGCAGGTTTTTTTTATTACAGCTTATAAATTATTTAGAAGTCATAAGATACAGATAACCAGTAGTTACGGCCTGCCAGATAAGTACCAGACATCCCAGAACTAATTTGCATATAGTCATAATAAGAAGCGGGATTACCATTGGCATCAATATATGAGCCATTGCTGCTAAAGTCTTTGTCGAGCAGGTTGTTCACTGAACCATTGAAGCGTAATTGATCATTGACACTATAACTTGCACCTAGATTAAACAAGTTATAACCCTTTAATTTATTGTTGGTTGCATTATAAATAATAGCGGCATCACCAGCGGTTTGCTCTGTATTGTAGCGCTTACGGTCTGACTTATATTCATGTTGTAACCATACATCAAAGGCATCATTGATGTGCCAGGTTGAAGTCATATTAAATGCATTTTTAGGGACATTACTCAGATAAGAACCTTTGTTTTTACCTTTGGTAATTTCTGATTCCATATAGGTATATGCAGCTTTAATGTCCCATTCAGGAATAATACTGTACTTCAAGCTGAGCTCAACACCTTTGGTTTCAGCTTCATCTGCATTAATTTTTTGTGAAAAAGTATCCTGAGTGATATGCGATCCATAGCTCACACAACCTGGTTGATTTGGTTTTTTTGCAGAGAAACAGTTCAGTAATTCAGGCCCCTCAGTAATCAGGTTCTTAATCTTATTAAAGAATGCTGTCGTGGTCAGGTCTAAATTGCCATTATTATAGTTGAAGCCAAGTTCATAGTTGGTTGATTCTTCTGGTTTTAAGTTAGGAGAACCAATGTTAAATGATGTACCTTGCCCACTAATACTCACAATACCATTGTGAAGGTCTTTTGCTGACGGTGCTTTATAACCTGTGCTGACACCACCTTTAATTGTAAGTTCGTCATTTGCATTCCAGACGAGGTAGGCGCGTGGGCTAAATTGACCACCAAAGCCAGAATGATCCTCATAACGACCACCCAGTGTAAAGCCAAGATTATCTAGGATGCGCCATTCATCTTCTGCGTAGACAGAAAAAGAGTCTCTTTTGAATTTTGCACCAATGCCAGCAATATCATCAGCAATTTCAGCTTCTTTGTATTCAGCACCGACAGTAAGTTTGTGATCTGCAATTGGTAAAATGACATGCGAATCAGCAACAAAATCAGTATTTTTTAAGGTACGGTCCTGACCTGCTGAAGCATTCCCTGGGAATGTATTTCTAGGAATTGTACGACCAATTGTTTCTGTTTTAGTCTGGCTGACATAAGAATTCCATTGACCAAAACTATAGTCACCATTATGACCGGCAGCAATTTGGTCTCGTTTGAATTCCAGCTCATCTTTATAGCCATTGGCACGTTCTGGGGTATCCAGTGTACCTAAGCGGTTGTCATCATTTTTATAAGTTTGACTTGAGTGAAAACCATCAATCCAGAAGCTATTTTGATCATTTAACTTAAATGATAGTTTTCCACCAACATCATAAATATCTGCTTCACTTGGACGTGGATCACGACCTGAAGTGCCTGGCACACGTTCTGACTTTTGGCGATCTAAATAAGAACCACGTAACTGTAGACCTAGCTTATCTTGAATAATTGGACCATTTACAACAACGCTGGTTTTCCATGAATCAGCTTCGCCGCCATGTTCCATCACATTGCCACTGACGGTGACATTACCATTCCATTCATTGCTAATTTTTTTGGTAATAATGTTAATTACACCACCCATCGCTTCTGAACCATAGCGTGTTGCCATTGGTCCACGAATCACTTCAATACGCTCGATTGAAGCCAGTGGAGGTAAAAAGCCATTTGCCGATTCGCCAAAACCATTTGGAGTCACATCAGAAGAGGTGGTTTGACGGCGACCATCAATCAGAATGAGGCTGTATTCATTGCCTAGGCCACGCATTTTAATATTTAAGCCTGAGGTTTTTCCAATACCATCACGGATATCGATGCCTGGCACATCCGAAAGTAGATCTGCAATGCTGGTCGCATTTTTCTTTTCAATATCTTCTTTAGTCACAACGCTAATAGAAGCTGGTGCGTTTTTAATATCTTGTTCGAAGCCAGAAGCTGATACCACAATGGTTGCAAGTTGGTGTGTATTGGTGTTTTCAGATGTTGTTGTATCAGCAAAAGCCGAAGTGGTCATTGCCCCAAGTAATGCAAAAGAAAGCGGGGATAAATTAAATTTACTCATAACTAGAGTTCCAAAGCTGGACGAGAAAAATAGAAAAGTGCTCAAAATCATTACGAATTATAATGATAATATTTATCATTAACAACAAAAAGTAACATTCAATTTAAGATTCATTTAAGAAAACTATGATTTCGAACAAAATGAAAAATATATTTGCTTTTTTAGCTTCCGATTTTGTATATCCAGAAAGTTGTCATATAATGTGGCACTTTAAAAATTGTTATTACTAACTATATATCGAGGAAGCCATGCAAGTAACGACTGAAGCGGTTTCGGGCGTTGCCCGTCGTTTAAATGTTTCTGTACCGACGAGCCGTGTTAACGAGCAATTTGAAGCTCGCTTACAACGCACTGCCAAAACTGTGAAGATCAACGGCTTCCGTCCAGGTAAAGTGCCTTTGAATGTTGTTCGCCGTGAATATGGTGCAGGCATTTATCAAGAAGTTGTGAATGACATCATTCGTGACACCGTATTTGAAGCAATTCAACAAGAAAAAATCAATGCAGTCGGTATGCCGAACATTGAGAAAGTTGAAAACAAAGATGATGCTTTAGTTTTTGAAGCAACTGTTGAAGTTTATCCAGAAGTTGAAGTGAAAGCTTTTGCTGACTTGGAAGTTGAACGTAAATCATCAGAAATCAACGACAAAGACGTTGATGTAATGATCGAAAACTTGCAAAAACAACGTCAAACTTGGGCTGTAACCAAAGGTATGGCGAAGAAAGACATGCAAGTGACTTTCGATTTCGAAGGTACTGTTGATGGTGAAAAGTTTGAAGGCGGCGCTGCTGAAGACTTTAAACTTGTACTTGGTTCAGGTCGTATGATCCCAGGTTTTGAAGACGGTATCGTTGGTATGAAAGCTGGCGAAGAGAAAGTTATCGATGTAACTTTCCCAGAAGATTACCAAGCTGAAAACTTGGCTGGTAAAGCTGCTCAATTCAAAATCACTGTGAAGCAAGTTGAAAAACCAAAACTTCCAGAAATCGATGCTGAATTCTTGAAAATCTTTGGTTTAACTGAAGAAGAAGGCTTAGACAAGTTAAAAGCTGACGTTCGTAAGAATATGGAACGTGAAGTTCGCAACGGTCTTCGTAACCAAGTTAAACAAGCTGCATTTGATGCACTTGTTGCTGCTAACGAAATCGAAGTTCCAGCATCTATGGTTGCTCAAGAAATTGACCGTCAACGTCAACAAATGATCCAGCAATTCACTCAACAGTTTGGTGCTCAAGGTGCAGGCGCATTTGACAGCAGCATGCTTCCAGATGAATTGTTCAAAGAGCAAGCTGAAAAATCAGTGAAGCTTGGCGTATTGGTAAGCAAAGTATTGGCTGATGCTAAACTTGAAGTTGACCAATCACGTGTTGATGCTTACATCGATGACATGGCTTCTTCTTATGAAGATCCAACAGAAGTTGTTGAATACTTCAAAAATGACAAACAACAACGTGCTCAAATCGAAGCTGTTGTGTTAGAAGATCAAGTTGTTGATCACATCTTAGCTGCTGCTAAAGTAAAAGATGTTGCGATCAGCTACGAAGACTTATTGAAAGAACAACAAGCTCGTCGTGGCTAATCTTTCAAAAAGTTGATTAAAGAAAAAGGCGCATTAAGCGCCTTTTTCTTTAGGATAAAGTTATATGCATTGGGTAGATCGTTAAAAAATGAATTGTGCAGTTATGGCTTAAATTCTGTTCTATCATTTAGCATGTGAAATACGAGGGAGTAGAGCGTGTAGAATTCGAAAATTTCTATCCTCGAAAGTATTGCTGCAAGTGCTTAAAACCCTATGTTATGAAAGTGTTAATTTCTCGAAAAATTACCAGATTTTAGTCTAAATAATCGAATATTTCAGATTGAACCTTTTGCAATTTCATCGATTATCCCTCATATTGTTGGCATAGATCGAGTCACAATAATTTAGGAATAAGTAAACGTATGTATGTTCCAACAATTGAAAATGCTTTAGTTCCTGTTGTCGTTGAACAATCATCTCGTGGTGAGCGTTCATTCGATATTTTTTCACGTCTATTACGTGAGCGTGTTATTTTCTTAACGGGTGAAGTTGAAGATAACATGGCGAACTTAATCGTTGCGCAGATGTTATTTCTTGAAGCGGAAAATCCAGAAAAAGACATCCATCTTTACATCAACTCACCAGGTGGCTCGGTAACTGCAGGTATGGCGATTTATGACACCATGCAGTTTATTAAACCTGATGTTGTAACTTATTGCATGGGACAAGCAGCATCAATGGGTGCATTCTTGTTGAATGCGGGTGCGAAAGGGAAACGTTACTGTCTTGAAAATGCACGTGTCATGATTCACCAGCCACTCGGTGGTTTCCGTGGTCAGGCATCTGATATCGAAATTCATGCGCGTGAAATTCTCTTTATTAAAGAGCGTTTAAACCGCTTGATGGCTGAACATAGTGGTCAGGATTATGAAACTGTTGCACGTGACACAGATCGTGACAATTTCATGACTGCACAAGCAGCCAAAGAATATGGTTTAGTAGATGAAGTGCTGAGCAAACGTCCCTGATTTTTAGGACCTAAGTTTAAGATTTAAGTTGTGGAGTAAATATGTCCGAACATCCTCAAGGACAAAAACATTGTTCATTTTGTGGTAAGACGCAATCTGAAGTTGGAAAATTGATTGCTGGTGAGGACGCATATATTTGTAATGAGTGTGTGGATGTCTGCTTGGACCTAGTACAAACTAGTCAACAAGTTGAAGCTGGCGATTGGGCAACTAAAGCTTTGCCGAAACCACATGAAATACGTGCTGCCTTAGATCAGTATGTTATTGGGCAAGATGTTGCAAAGAAAACCTTATCTGTTGCCGTCTACAACCACTATAAGCGTTTAAAAGTGGGGCAGTCGACACATGGGCATCAAGATATTGAAATTGCGAAAAGTAATATTTTGCTGATCGGCCCTACAGGTTCAGGTAAAACATTACTGGCGCAAACGCTTGCACGTTTACTTGACGTACCGTTTGCGATGGCAGATGCAACCACCTTAACCGAAGCGGGTTATGTGGGTGAAGATGTTGAAAACATCGTGCAGAAGTTGTTGCAAAAAGCAGATTACGATGTAGAGAAAGCACAGAAAGGCATTATCTATATTGATGAGATTGATAAGATTACGCGTAAATCTGAAAATCCTTCAATTACCCGTGATGTGTCTGGCGAAGGCGTACAACAAGCATTATTAAAAATGATTGAAGGTACGGTTGCTTCTATTCCGCCACAAGGTGGTCGTAAGCATCCACAGCAAGAATTCATCCAGATTGATACCGCAAATATCCTGTTTATTTGTGGTGGTGCATTCTCTGGGCTGGAAAAAATCGTACAGCAACGTCAAGAGAAGGGCGGGATTGGTTTTACCGCTGATGTGAAGAATAAAGATGACAGTAAAAAAGTCTCTGAATTGTTCCGTCAGGTGGAAGCTACTGATCTGGTTAAATTCGGTTTGATTCCTGAATTTATTGGTCGTTTGCCAGTGATTGCAACTTTGGAAGAACTGGATGAAGAAGCATTGATGCAGATTCTGACAGAGCCTAAAAATGCATTGACACGTCAATACCAGTATCTGTTCACGATGGAAGATGTCGATCTTGTCTTTGATGAGTCTGCATTACGTGCAGTAGCGAAAAAAGCGCTAGATCGTAATACAGGTGCACGTGGCCTGCGTTCAATTCTTGAAAATGTGTTGCTTGAAACCATGTATGACTTACCAAGTCGTACTGATGTAGGCACGGTTATTGTAGATGAAGCGGTCATTAACGGTACGGCGAAGCCAACCTTTAAGCCAGAACGTCTACCACAGACAGGTACACCAGAACTGATTGAAAAGAAGGATTTGAAGGTCGTCGATTCTAAATCGGCTTAATTCTCGTCCATCTGAAAAAGCATGAAAGGCTTGGCTTTTCATGCTTTTTTTATTTGCAATTGGGCAATGAGGTGTTAATCTTAAAATTGAAAAAAATCCGCATAGTTTTGCGTTGTTAAAAATAAATTCAAGAAAACGCCTTGAGGGATGTCATGCGTTATTTAATATTGTCATTATGTTGTGCAGGGGTGCTCGCTGGCTGTCAAAGCCATAAAGCTGTTGAAGAAAAACCAACCGCACTGACTGCAACATTACCGCCTGTGGATACAGAAAAAGAACCGGGTTTATTTGATCAATATCATGTTGGCGGCTTTAGTGTGGGCGGCTGGGTCAATCAAAAATTAGGTCAGTATTTCGCGCCAGTTAAACCGCAAAATGAACAAGCAGCGGTGGTCTATTTATATCGTCCTGATACGCGCTGGAACCGTCAGGAAATTGCTGCGGCCAATTTATTCATTAACGGACACCGTATCCCAAGTCTATTGCATAATCACTATTACTGGCTGGAGCTACCCGCAGGCACCTATCGTCTGAGTGTGAGCCGACCATTGGCTGGACTACATTTCCAAAAGCCGAAATATCTGGATTTTACGGTAGATGCTGCTCAGACTTATTTCATCAAGTATGACGAAGAAAATAAGATTTCCCGCAGTGAGCATACAGGGCCATTTATGGTCATGCCTGATAAAGTGGCGCATCAGGAAATTGCCTTTACCCGTTTAAAATCATCTAGCTATAACTTTGTCGCGCAGGATGCATCAGGTAAAGTGCGTTCTAAACCGCAAGAGTTAAAACCAGCGAAGTATGATGCAAAGTCAGAGGTACATCTAGTCAAACCATTTAAGCTTTGGAACCCTTTGACCTGGTAATCATGACAATAAAAAGAGCCGTTTATTCTTCTTGAATCAGCGGTTTTATAATCGTAAGAAACTGCTCTTTAAGTTGTGAACTTTGTTCTGGATCACTCAAGGTTTTTTGACTGATATTATTCATGTATTGAAAAACGTGGGTGGTGATTTGCAATGTCTTTTGATTAATTGACTGGCCTTCAGGTGTCTTTAAAAATTTTAAATAGGCTTGGACTTCTTCTTCACTGAGTGCATCTGCGTAGATTTTTTCAATCGCTTGAATGGTTTCAGGTCGAGCAAACATTTTTGAGCTGGTTTCTTTTAATAATTGACTGAGTTCCAGCACCGCTAGATGTTCTTGTGTTGTGGTGAGTTCATCTTTGCCCAATACCCGTAATAGAATATTTTCAGCCTCAAGATCCAGTGTTGGTTGCATCTCATCCAGTGAGGTATTTAAAACATGTTCAAGGTCACTGAGCTTGATCAGTTCTTTGATTGATTTGCTTTGTGCAGGAGATGCAAAGGCGTGCTGTATGTTGCCGAGTAAGCTCAGACCAAGCAGCATGCTGAGTAAATATTTATTCATTTGCATTTCCTTATTCTTCTCATCTTTATAATCTAGCAGAAGCTTTAGGCAAAAAAATAGCCGAATACGATGATTCGGCTATGATTATTGTATGAGTATTATTTATGACGCAGCTGCATCAACCACTGGAATTTTGCCAATTTTGGCTTGCCAGATTTTTGGTGCAGTGGCATGAATTGAAGTACCATTCACATCAACCGCAACAGATACAGGCATATCTTCAACTACGAATTTGTAGATTGCTTCCATACCTAAATCAGCAAAGGCAACTACTTCAGCTTCACGTACTGCTTTAGATACAAGGTAAGCCGCACCGCCTACTGCCATTAAGTAAGTCGCTTTGTTGTCTTTGATTGCTTCAATTGCAGTTGGACCACGATCCGCTTTACCGATCATGCCAAACAAGCCAGTTGCTTCTAGCACTTGACGGGTAAACTTGTCCATACGAGTAGCCGTTGTAGGACCAGCAGGACCAACCACTTCATCACCGACTGGATCAACTGGACCTACGTAGTAAATGAATTTACCTTTTAGATCGACTGGAAGTTCTTCGCCATTATTTAACATGTCGACCATGCGCTTATGTGCAGCATCACGACCTGTATAAATCGTACCGTTCAACAATAATGTATCACCTGGTTTCCATGCATTCATTTCTTCTTGCGTAATGGTATCAAGGTTGACACGCTTCGATTGAGAAGAATCCCAAGTCACAGCAGGGTAGTCTTCAAGTTTTGGTGCTTGAATATGTGCAACACCTGAACCGTCTAACTGGAAGTGTGCATGACGAGTTGCAGCACAGTTTGGAATCATACCGACTGGTTTACCTGCTGCGTGGCATGGGTAATCCTTGATTTTAATATCAAGCACTGTGGTTAAACCACCAAGACCTTGTGCACCAATACCCAATGCATTCACTTTCTCGAAGATCTCGATACGGAGTTCTTCCATTTTGCTTTGTGGGCCACGACGAAGTAATTCGTCCATGTTGATTTCTTCCATAAGTGCTTCTTTAGCAAGCATCATGGCTTTTTCAGCAGTACCACCGATACCAATACCGAGCATACCTGGTGGACACCAGCCTGCACCCATGGTTGGAACAGTTTTAAGTACCCAATCCACAATCGAATCTGATGGATTCAACATTGCAAGTTTAGATTTATTTTCTGAACCGCCACCCTTTGCAGCCACAGTAATATCTACTTTATTACCAGGTACGAGTTTGTAGTGGATTACGGCAGGCGTATTGTCTTTGGTATTCTTACGACCAAAAGCTGGATCTGCTAAAACAGAAGCACGCAGTACGTTTGAGTTCTCTAGGTAACCTTGGCGTACACCTTCGTTGACTGCATCATCCAGACTCATGGTTAAATCAAATTTAACGTCTAAGCCAACTTCAAGGAAAACGTTAACAATCCCTGTATCCTGACAGATTGGTCGGTGACCTTCAGCACACATACGTGAGTTGATGAGGATCTGTGCAATAGCATCTTTTGCAGCTTTGTTTTCTTCACGGTCATAGGCACGGCTCATCGCTTGGATGAAGTCTTGTGGGTGATAGTAAGAAATAAACTGCAGGGCATCCTTGATTGATGTAATCAAGTCATCTTGTTTGATGATCGTTGTCATATCAAATTTCTCTTGAGCGGGCGATTAGCTGGCGGGCTAAATTATATGACAAAAAGGAATGATTGTGGGAGTTTTAGCTCAGATTTGGCGAAAGGTCTAAAGAATGAGACTGATCATCAAGCACGCTTCAGGATAAATTTTGTGTTTTAGTTTTTTCTGATTTGGGATGGCGAATAGCCAAACTGTTTCTTAAAGCGATGACTAAAATGGCTACTGGAACTAAAACCATATTGAGCCGCAATTTCAGTCAAATTGGCTGTGGTGAGTTCGAGTGCCTGATGTGCCAGTTCAAGACGGCGTTGCATGACATACTGATGCGGTGGCATGTGCATGGATTGCTTGAACATATGGGCAAAATGATACTCGCTGAGTTGTGCTTGCTGAGCCAGATCAGACAAGGTCAAACTCAAATGTAAATGTTGATCAATCCATTCCAATAACTGCTTAAGCACATAAGGGGAGAGTCCACCTTTAACTTCGGGTGCTTGCCATTGAGCATGGCTATAATTCTTGATGAGGTGATTGAGTAGCAGCGTGGTGGCGGTGCTCATCTGCAAGTGATTTTCGCGGTTTTGCCATGCACCATTGAGTAAAAAATGCCGATAGATCATGGAAATTTGTGCATCGCCTACAAAAATCTGCGGATTTAAAATGATCTGGCTAGGTTCACGATCCCAGACTTGCTCAGCTACCCGTTGCAAGTGCTGTTCAGTGTAGTACAGATGTACAAAGGTGAGTGGATCACGTAGATCCCAAGTCGATTCAAAATCCTGTGGCATTAGGCACATACGATCTGGCCCGCCACCATTGTGCCAGCCCTGTGGTGTCTTTTGGTAACTTTCATAACCCCCTTGAATATACATACTCAAAGTGTGGTGATTACTACAGACACTGACACGATCCTGATTATTTTGCCACATGGCCAACTGCATACCCGAACCCAGTTCTACCGAGTCGAGCAATTGCGCTTTATATTGCTGTAATTGATCTAGAATCTGATATTTCATCTTCTATACGCAGTGCCAAATATGATCCAGTTTAGTGTAGAACTTTCAGCCAGTTTTGTCATCTGGTCAAAAAGTCTATAGAAAAACGCAACTCTATGATAATCACCGCAAGATTATGCAAGAACTCAGGTCATCAAATCTCGCAAAATAGCATTCGTTGTGATCAAGTTTGGTTTAAAAGAGATGAATGCGCTGTTATATGCTTTGGTGGTGGTGATCTGGGGGACAACATGGATTGCGATTACGCTGCAACAACAAAGTGGGATTTCAGCCAATGTTGCGGTGTTCTGGCGTTTCTTTATCGCGGCACTGGTCTTGTTTATTTTCGTTGCAATGAGCCGAAAATTGCAAAAGCTGGCGCCGAAAGATCACTTATTCTGTATGTTACAGGCGTGCTGTATTTTTGGTTTTAACTTCGTCTGTTTTTACTATGCGGTGCAATATATTAGCAGTGGTTTAGAAGCGGTCATTTTTTCTATGGCCGTGATTTTCAATACCATCAATGCCAGATTGTTTTTCTCTCAGCAAGTATCTGCGCGGTTTTATCCTGCCGCATTACTTGGAGTGTTGGGAATTGTTGCTTTATTCTGGCATGACGTGGTGGGCACTACTTTAAACAGTCATACTCTGCTGGGTATCGGACTGTGTATTTTAGGCACTTATGGCTTCTCTCTGGGGAATATGATCAGTGCGCGCCATCAGAAACATGGGCTAGATATTTTTACCACCAATGCCTATGGCATGTTGTATGGTTCATTATTGATGGCTGTGATCTCGTGGTTCAAGCAGGACAACTTTTTTCCGAGTATGCCATTCAGCGCCGTGAGTGCCTTGCTCTATCTGGCAATCTTCGGTTCGGTGATCGGCTTTACTGCCTATTTCTTTCTGGTGGGGCGTATTGGGGCAGGAAAGGCAGCGTATAGTACTTTACTGTTTCCTTTGGTTGCTTTAGTGATTTCAACGATATGGGAAGGTTATCACTGGCAAATGAATGCGGTGATTGGGGTAATTTTAATTCTATGTGGCAATGCAATTTTCTTTGTAAAAGGGCCGCAAACCAAGAAAGTTCAGGCATTAAATAAGCCAGAATCTTGTTAAGATTTTGCTCAAGGGCTTTAAAAGGGAATGACTCATAATAGGCAAGCAAGGATATGGTACAGAAACATCTAGCACAGCATATTATTGAACTCTATCAGAAGCATGCTCGTGAATGGATTGAACGACGAGGCAAAGGACTATCTGAGAAAGTTTGGCTCGATCGTTTTCTAACGTTGCTCCCAAGCTCGGCCAGTATTTTGGATTTGGGCTGTGGTTCAGCTCAACCTATTGCTGCCTATTTTATTGCTCAAGGACATCATATAACAGGTGTTGATGCTTCGGAATACATGATTGAAATGGCACGGCAGTCTTTTCCTGAACAGGTCTGGGTGCAGCAAGATTTTCGGGAGTACTTTACTGAACAAGAGTTTCAGGGGATTGTTGCTTGGGATAGTTTCTTCCATTTAACCCAAGATGATCAGCGAAAGATGTTTAATCGTTTTGCCAAATATGCACAATCAGGTACTGCACTCATGTTTAGCAGTGGTCCTGCGCAGGGTGAGACAATTGGTGAACTCGGTGGAGAACCACTGTACCATGCTAGTCTCTCGGCTGAGGAATATCAGACTTTGCTGCAAGACAATGGGTTTAAGCTGATTAAAATGATTGCTGAAGACGTTGAATGTACGGGACATACCATCTGGTTGGCTCAATACCGCTAATAAAAAAGCCCTTTCAATAAAGGGCTTTTTAAATTTCGATTGAATCGTAGATTTAATCTTGTTGCTTAGCCTGAATCGCGGTCAAGGCGATAGTAAATACAATATCATCCACCAACGCACCACGAGACAAGTCATTCACAGGCTTGTTTAAGCCTTGTAGCATTGGCCCAACGCTGACGACATTTGCCGCACGTTGCACTGCTTTATAAGTGGTATTCCCTGTATTTAAATCTGGGAAGATAAAGACATTGGCACGACCAGCGACTTGAGAATCAGGTGCTTTTTGGCGACCCACGCTTTCAACTGAAGCGGCATCGTATTGCAATGGCCCATCGATCAATAAATCTGGGCGGCGCTGTTGTGCAATTTTAGTTGCTTCAGCCACTTTCTCGACATCTGCACCTGTGCCTGACGTTCCTGTTGAATAGCTGATCATGGCAATACGCGGATCAAGACCAAAGGCTTTGGCTGAGTCGGCAGACTGAATCGCAATTTCAGCAAGCTGTTCGGCATTTGGATCAGGATTAATCGCGCAGTCGCCATACACATAGACCTCATCAGGCAACAACATGAAGAAGATGGATGACACCAGCGAATAGTTCGGTGCAGTTTTAATCAACTGAAATGCAGGGCGTACCGTATTGGCAGTGGTATGAATCGCGCCTGAAACCAGACCATCGACCTGATCCAGAGCCAGCATCATGGTGCCAAGTACCACGGTATCTTGCAGTTGTGCTTTGGCTTGTAAGGCATCGAGCTTGCCTTTACGCAGCTCAACCATCGGCTCAATGTATTGATCACGAATGCTATCTGGATCAATAATTTCTAAGTCATTTGGCAGTTGGATGCCACGTGCCTTTGCTACTTCCGCCACTGATTCTGGTTTTGCCAATAAGACACATTGCGCAATACCACGCGTCTGACAAATCACTGCGGCCTGTACGGTACGTGGTTCATCACCTTCTGGTAATACAATTCGTTTTTTGGCTGAAATCGATTTTTGTACCAGTTCATAGCGGAAAGCTGAAGGTGACAGGCGAGGGTGCAGGTTATTCTGGGTATGTTGATCAAGCCAGTTATTATCAATATGGCTGGAAACAAATCGCGTCACTTGCTCGGCACGTTCAGTATCATCAATTGGAATTTCATTACCAAAACGATGTAATAGTTGCGCCGTTTCCAACGTATCTAATGGCGTATGTAAGATGGGTAAACCTTGTTTAATTGCGCTTTGACAAAATTCTAAAACGTTATCCGCAGGCGCTGCCTGTTCAGTTAAGACCAGACCTGCCAACGGCGTACCATTACTACTGGCAAGACTAGCTGCCAGAAGCGCATCAGTCCGTTGTGAGGCACTAATAATCAGTTCACCTGCAACAAACTTATGTAGCTCAGATTCGATGTTCGAAGCAATTAAACTGGTATGTAAAATCCGGCGTTGTTTGGCTTCACCTTGATGCAACCAAGTTCCTTTAATGACTGGGGCAATATCCAGACTACGCGGCACACTCAGAATATTACTGAATGGTACCAGTCCAATAATCGGTAGGTCATTTGTGCCCATATAACGATTATAACGTTGCAGTTCCAGAGCAAAGGCTTCGATATGCTGGTCTAGGCGTAAACTTGGATCAAGCGTAACTGGAATTTCTGCGGTGCCCTCTGGAAGACCCTTGGTGCGCATGAACAGGACGCCTGTAGTACGTGCTGAGGCGGCACCACCAAACTGGCGTAAATGTGCGTCGACTTTTTCCGCCGTTTTACGAGGATCTGCCAAATCAGCGGTACTGACCAGAACTACTTGGGCATCTAGTGCTTGCGCGAGTGCTGCATTGATTTCACTGGCAAAATGATCTTGTCCATTCGGCACCAAGCCTTCAACAATGATCACATCATGATTGGCGGCAATCTGGCGATGGAGTGCTACTGCTTCTTCCAGTAATTCATCGGTTTCGCCCAAGGCAATCAGCTGGGTCAGTTTTTCGTAGCTAATCGGTTCAACTGAAGGGTGTTGAAATAGATGGTGGTAAAGGGTGGTAGTACGATCTACAGGTGCATCTGCAATCTGAGAAAATGGCTTTAGAAAACCCGCATTGATCCCTTTACAGTCCAGCGCATAAATCATGCCTAGACAAGCAGATGTTAAACCAACACCTTCCCCCGTTGGGATGAGTAAAATTGTATTCATAATGACCTTATCACTATTTTATATTTTGAATAAATTAAGCAGTTGGCTCAATCACTTGACGGGTTTCTTTGGCAATACGGCCTTCTTCATCAGTTGGAATGACCCAGATTTGTGGACCCGTACCATTATCAATACGGCCTTCGCTACCGCGTGCTAAAGCATCATTTTTCTCTTTGCTAAATTGCAAACCAAAGTGAGATAAATAGCCCAACGTTTTTTCACGTACATAGGCTGAGTTTTCGCCAATACCACCTGTGAAGACTAAACCATCCAGACGTGGTAAACCACAACTTAAAGCGGATAAAGATTTGGCTAGACGATAGCAGAATACTTCAATCGCAAGTGTTGCATCTTCATGTCCATTTTCAGAAGCTTCCACCAAGGTGCGCATGTCATTGGATAAGCCAGACAAGCCCAGTAAGCCGCTTTCTTTGTTTAGCATACTGTCAATTTTCTGGATATCCCAGCCAAGATTGCTGGCAAGGAAGAGGTGAAGACTCGGATCGACATCACCACTACGGGTTCCCATCACCACACCTTCAAGCGGGGTCATACCCATCGAGGTATCAACGCTGTGTCCATTCCATACAGCACAGGTTGAGCTACCATTACCTAAATGGGCACTGAGCCAGCCGCCTTCATTTTTATGGCCTGCCAGTTCGCTGGCACGTTCTGTCACGTAGGCATGGCTAGTGCCATGGAAACCATAACGACGCACTTGATGTTCGGTGTACAAATACTGTGGCAGTGCATAGCGATAAGCGTGTTCAGGCATGGTCTGATGGAATGCGGTATCAAAAACAGCAACCTGTGGCAGTTGCGGGAACAAGCGCATAGTGGCTTCAATCCCGATTAAATGTGCTGGATTGTGTAAGGGGGCAAGAGGAGTCGCAGCTTCGATACGTTGTACTAGTTCAGGTGTTAACAATTCTGCTTTGGTGATATTGCCGCCGTGCACTACGCGGTGACCAATGGCTTGCGGGTTATAGTTGGCTAAACGTGCCAATAAGGTTTCAAGCGCTTTGGCATGATCTGCATAAGGAATTGAAAGTTCTAACGGTTCACCACCCAGTGTGACCCCTTTAATACGGGCATCTGCTGCGCCGAGATTTTCTGCCAAACCATAAATACGATCTTCACGGAATTCCGAGATGAGCGCGTATTTGATTGATGATGAACCACAGTTAATTACTAATACAGATATAGCCACGTTTGAACACCTAACAGATTTTAAATTTTATGATCAACACTTTGATCTTGCTGCAACGAACGTATGAGGCAGTGGAATCAAGCGCCATGTTTTAACATGGGACGTCGTATTGGCGAAGATAGACTTTAGCCCATTAGACTTAAGCACTATCTGACAACCCTTTCTTTATAACACCTAAACTTTTTAGTCTAAAGTTTAAACATGATATGCGGCTTTTTTGTAGATGATGCAATCAGATTCTTCTATATCTTTATAAAGAACAGATGAGTATTCAGTGTAAAATTCAAGTATTAAGTGGAAGTGTTTCTTAAATAATAAATGATGTCTCTTATATTAATTTGAAAAATATATTACAAATAATATACGTAAATGAAGTTCAACCTTTGCCACTGTTATATAGGTTTAAACAATAAATGATAAATATTTTTAATATAAAATGGCACTGAAAGTAGAGGTAATTCTACATGTATAAATATATTTTATTACTTTGAAAATAATAGAATTTTCTCATATTTATTCATTCTGATGGGTCAATTTATATTAACAAAAGTAAAACCATTTCTGTGAAGGGAATTAAGCGATAAAAATATTCGCGCTGTTATTTTGTACAAGTTTGTTGCATTGCTGAGGGCTTGCATGTCGCTTTTTGCATTAATACTATTGTACGTCCTTTAACAGGTGATCAGGATGTCGATCATCTGTTGCATTTATTTTCCAGCTTATCCAGTTGTACAGGAGCGTCCAGCATGGACTTGCCCAACCCAATATTGGCAAAAGTTACCGAACGAGTAATTGCGCGTAGCCAAAAAACGCGTTCTGCATATTTACAACGTATTGAACATGCCCAAGGTAAATTTCCAGCTCGTGGCGCGCTTTCGTGTGCCAACCTAGCGCATGGTTTTGCCAGCATGGAAGATAATGAAAAATTAATTATTAAAGTTGGACGTGAACCTAATATTGGTATTGTGTCTTCATATAATGAAATGCTTTCGGCACATGCCCCTTACAAAACGTTTCCAGACATTATAAAAACAGCCGCTGGTGAAAATGGTGGTGTGGCACAGTTTGCTGGGGGTGTACCAGCAATGTGTGATGGTATTACTCAAGGTAATGCTGGTATGGAATTGTCATTGTTTTCACGTGAAACAATTGCGATGAGTACCGCGATTGCACTTTCGCATAACATGTTCGATGCTGCATTGTGCCTCGGGGTGTGCGATAAGATCGTGCCAGGTTTACTGATTGGTGCCTTACAATTTGGTTATCTACCGACGATTTTTGTTCCCGCTGGTCCGATGAGTAGTGGGTTATCGAATGATGATAAAGCCAAAATCCGTCAGCAATTTGCTACAGGCCAAGTGGGTCGCGATGCTTTGCTTGAAGCTGAATCAGCAGCCTATCATGGTCAGGGGACATGTACGTTCTACGGGACTGCGAACAGTAACCAGATGCTAATGGAAGTGATGGGTTTACATTTGCCGAGCGCCGCATTTGTTCACCCTCATACACCATTACGTGATGCACTGACCGCTGAAGCCGCTAAGCGTGTTCTTGACTTAACTGCAGAGCGAGGTAACTACACACCTATTGGTCATGTTGTTGATGAAAAAGCCATTATCAATGGCATCGTCGCATTACTCGCTACAGGCGGTTCAACTAATCACACGTTACACCTTATTGCAATTGCACGTGCGGCTGGCATTTTGATTGACTGGGATGACTTTGATGAGTTGTCTGCTGTTGTTCCGCTACTCGCAAAAATCTATCCAAATGGTAAAGCCGATGTAAACCATTTCCAAGCTGCGGGTGGAGTAGCATTCCTTATTCGTAACTTACTTAAGGCTGGTTTACTACATAACGATGTAACGACAGTTGCAGGTAAAGGCTTACAACATTATACAAAAGAACCTAAATTAATTGACGCTAAGCTCATTTGGGTTGACGGTGTGGTTCAAAGTCTTGATGATAAAGTCCTTCGTAGCATTGACGCCCCGTTTCAACCAGATGGTGGCTTGCGTTTAATGCAAGGTCGCCTTGGTCGTGGTGTTATCAAGATTTCTGCTGTTGCACCTGAACATCGTAAAGTTAAAGCTCCCGCAATTGTCTTTGATTCTCAAGAAGCTGTGCAAGCTGCGTTTGATCGTGGTGAGTTGCACCGGGACTTTATTGCAGTTGTTCGTTTTCAAGGTGCCCGTGCCAACGGTATGCCAGAATTGCATCGTCTGACGCCAGTGCTGGGTGTTTTACAAGATCAAGGTTTCCATGTTGCTTTAGTGACAGATGGGCGTATGTCTGGTGCCTCAGGCAAAGTTCCTGCGGTAATTCATTTATCTCCAGAAGCTTTGTTAAATGGACCGATTGCTAAAGTTCAAACTGGGGACATGTTGATCATTGATGCTGAGGCAGGCGTACTCGATGTTGAAATAGATAACGATGTATGGCAAGCACGACCTGTTGCGCAGCCAGAACATCAGGCTGAAAACGAAGTTGGCTTTGGCCGTGAATTATTTGGTGTTTTCCGTGCTGCTGCTGCGCCAGCTGAACACGGCGCATCTGTGTTTGGTGCATTAGTTGGTGAAAATTCGCCAGAGCAGATTTGAATCAAAGGAACTGAAAAATAATGATTAAAATTGAAGATATCGTCAAATTAGGTCCAGTCATTCCTGTATTGGCATTTGATTCTGCCGAGCAAGGTGAAGATGTATCACGCGCGTTACATGCGGGTGGTGTAAAAGTTCTTGAGATTACCTTACGTACCACTGCGGGACTGGCTGCGATTGAGCGTGCGAGTCAATTGGCTGATGACATTGTGGTGGGTGTCGGTACCATTACCAAACCGGAACATTGTGCTCAAGCTAAAAAAGCTGGTGCTCAATTTGGTGTATCTCCGGGTTTAACTAAAGATCTGCATTTGGCTGCACAAGATGCTGGCTTACCTCTATTACCGGGTGTGATGACACCAAGTGATCTGATTCAGGCAATTGAATTGGGCTATGACATCGTGAAGTTCTTCCCAGCTCAACAGGCTGGTGGTGTTGAAATGCTAAAAGCCTTTTATGGTCCATTTCCAAACTTACGTTTTTGTCCAACGGGTGGAATCACGGCTGAGTCAGCACCAGATTTCTTAAAACAACCTAATGTCGTGTGCGTCGGTGGTTCATGGTTAACACCTAAAGCGGCTGTCGCGACTCAGGACTGGGCTGAAATTACTCGCTTGGCACAAATTGCGAGCCAGTTAAAAGCTTTATAAATCTAGTCAAAATTTATAAAAAATGAAGTGCATTTTATGCGCTTTAGATGTCGTGTCGTTATGGCCAGTGAACGCTGGTCATATCTAAATATAAAAAATTAGTGTCTCAACAGTAGGATTACTTTGATTGAAGACCTTTGTTTAGGTTGGTGCCTAAATAGTATTACTCCAAGGAGAAGTTTTACATGGAGACGGTTCAAGGTGGCATGTTGCTTATCTACACTGTAATCGCGATTATTGCTTTAGTGGTTATGATTGCGAAGTTTCGAATTTATCCCTTTTTAGTTCTGATTATTGTTTCTCTCGGTTTAGGTCTTGCCGTTGGTATGCCAATGGACGGGATTGTCAAATCCTATGAAAAGGGGACTGGGAACACTTTGGGTCACCTTGCAATTGTGATTGCGTTAGGCACCATGCTCGGCAAGATGATGGCCGAGTCGGGCGGTGCAGAACGGATTGCAATTACTTTAATTGAATGGTTTGGTGAAAAGTATATTCATTGGGCCATGATGTTTATTGCACTTATCGTTGGTCTTCCTGTTTTTTTTGAAGTCGGTTTTGTACTACTGATCCCAATCGTATTCAATATTGCTAAGCGGACAGGTAAATCATTACTTGTCGTTGGCTTGCCCATGGTCGCAGGTCTATCGGTGGTGCATGGTTTAATTCCCCCACATCCCGCTGCCTTACTCGCGGTTCAGGCCTATCATGCTGATATTGGCAAAACAATTATGTACAGTTTATTGGTCGGTGTTCCGACTGCCATTGTTGCGGGTCCGTTATATGCTTTATGGATCAACAAGTATGTCAAATTGCCTGAAAACAACCCATTGGCGACACAATTTGTTGAAGTAAATCATGACAGAACTCGCGAATTACCAAGCTTTGGTCTTACGCTGTTTACGATCATGTTACCCGTTGTACTCATGCTGGTCGGAAGTTGGGCAGATATTTTCTTTGTTCCAAAAACCTTTCCAAATGAGCTATTACGTTTCATTGGTTCTTCTGATATTGCATTGCTGATTGCAGTATTGGTCAGCTTTATTACCTTTGGTTCCATGCAAGGATTCAATCGTGAGCAAATCGAAAAATTCTGTGGTGGATGTCTGGCGTCAATTGCTGGTATTTTGTTGATTGTCGGTGCAGGCGGCGGTTTTGGTGGTATTTTAAGAGATAGTGGGATTTCCCATGAAATTGTATCGACTGCCTTAAAAGCAAATCTTTCACCTTTATTGTTAGGGTGGTTTGTTGCCGCTTTGATACGTCTGGCAACAGGCTCGGCTACAGTGGCTATGGCGACGGCGTGTAGTATTGTTGCGCCGATTGCTGCGGCAGCTGGTGTGGTGGTTAGACCTGAACTTCTGGTATTAGCGACAGGTTCTGGCTCTTTAATTTTCTCACATGTGAATGATGCAGGTTTCTGGCTAATCAAAGAGTATTTTGGTATGACGGTTGGACAGACACTTAAAACTTGGTCGGTACTGGAAACGATTATTTCAGTACTTGGTTTGTCTTTTACATTGTTGCTTAGCGCTATTTTGTAAGGATTAGAGGGAGATAATTCATGATTGTGATTGCAATGGGTGTCTGTGGGACAGGAAAAACCCTCATTGGTGAGTTATTGTCGGAGCGTCTGGCTTGTGATTTCGTTGACGGTGATACACTGCATTCGGTTGCCAACAAAAGTAAGATGAGCCAAGGCATACCTTTGACAGATGAAGATCGTCTACCTTGGTTACAAGCCATTCGTCAGGTGATCGAAACAAAGCAAAGCATGGGGGAAACCACGGTATTTACATGCTCATCTTTAAAACGAATGTATCGTGATATTTTACGAGGACAAGACCAGAACATTAAGTTTCTGTACTTAAAAGGCTCGTATGAGTTATTACAACAAAGGCTGGCAGCCAGATCGGGACATTTCTTTGATCCATCCTTATTACAAACCCAACTGGATACTTTAGAAGAACCTGATGCTTGTGAAGCAATTACGATTGATATTGCTTTATCACCTGAACAAATTGTTACGCAGGTCATGCAACAACTTGAGCTAAGCAAGGGCATATGTCAAGAAATCTGAACTTAACTGCATAAGTAATAAAAATAAAAAAACGCCTGATCAATATCAGGCGTTTTTTTATATAGTAAATTTAATTATTGGCGGATTTGACCGTCGCCAAATACAATCCATTTTTGCGAGGTTAAACCTTCTAGGCCAACTGGGCCACGAGCATGGATTTTATCGGTTGAAATCCCGATTTCCGCGCCTAAACCATATTCAAAACCGTCAGCAAAGCGGGTAGAAGCATTGATCATCACTGAGCTTGAGTCAACGCGTGCCAAAAACTCGCGTGCTAGACTAAAGTTTTCAGTAATGATGGCATCGGTATGGTGTGAACCATACTTATTGATATGCTCAATTGCCTCATCCATTCCAGTCACAACTTTTACAGCAAGAATTGGCCCTAGATATTCGGTGTACCAGTCTTCTTCCGTTGCAGCCTTGACTGAGACACCTAAAATACGTTGGGTTTCAGGGCAGCCACGCAGTTCAACCTGCTTTTCGGCATACAGTTCAGCAATACGTGGTAAGAATTCTTCAGCAATCGCTTCGTCAACCAATAAGCTTTCCATGGCATTACATACGCCGTAGCGATGCGTTTTTGCATTCAGGGCAATCGGTAACGCTTTTTGCAGGTCGGCCTGAGCTTCAACAAACACATGGCAGTTGCCATCTAAATGTTTAATGACAGGAATACGTGCTTCATTGCTGATACGTTCGATCAGGCTTTTACCACCGCGCGGAACAATTACATCAACAAACTCAGTCATGGTGATGAGATGTCCAACAGCTGCACGATCTGGCGTATCAATCACCTGAACCGCATGCTCAGGTAAGCCCGAAATTTGTAAACCATGCTGGATCGCGGTCGCAATCGCCTTGTTTGACTCAAGTGCTTCTGAACCACCACGTAAAATAATCGCATTACCAGATTTCAACGCCAGTGATGCCGCTTCAAGGGTCACATTCGGTCTTGATTCGTAAATCATCCCGATCACGCCCAAAGGAACGCGCATTTTACCCAACTGGATACCTGAAGGGCGATAAGCCAAATCTGTAATTTCACCAATTGGGTCAACAAGACCAATTACATCTTTTAAGCCTTGGAGCATGCCTTTAAAGCGTGCGGGGGTAAGCTCTAAACGATCCAACAGGGCGCTATCCAATTGACGTTGGCGACCATTGTCCATATCAATTTGATTGGCTGCTAAAATCTGAGCCTGATTATTTTCCAAGGCTGTATAGATGGCAGACAAGGCATGATTTTTCAAATGCGTTGATGCACTCGTTAACATACGAGATGCCTGACGCGCTTGAGCACCGACTTGTTGCATATAATTTTGAATAGAATCTTGCATAGCAGTTTGATATTTGCATGTATTTATAAAGATAGTAACAGCCAAATGCTGAACAATGAATAGGCGAAACTAACAATTCAAAAAATTATAAAACGTTAATTGGCGCAAAATTTTTTATTTTAGTGCGATGAAGATATTGAATCTAAAGCCAAGACTACATATTTTGCAAAAGATTATTCATTTAAACAAGATAAGTGGTTAAGGAAATGATTGCGTATAAAACGTGCATATGTATAGAATGAAAAAGTATAGGATAAATGTAATACAAATTTTATAAATTTGTTAACTTGCAGCTAGCAATTGGTAAAAGTGTGATGCTTGCAACAGAAAAATAAACAAGGATGGAGGAAGGACATGAATTCCATTATCCAAATGGACTCGGATATAAATCATACCTACACAGGCTTTGGTTTTTTCGACATATACAATAAAAACAGTTTTAAACAACCAGCGCGTACAACATGGATCGATGGTTGGAAAATTGAATATATGGCGATTGCAGATCCTAAAACGATCTATAACACGCCGATTGTCATTGTCGGGGGCGCATTTCAAAATTTTAACTCTTATAAGTATTGCGTTGAGCAACTCTTTGAGAGCGGGCCTGTGATTTTAATCGATTTACCTTCAATGGGCGCGAATCAACAGATTCGTAATGTTGATACAGGTGAATCTGCTGGAATTCTGGAACTCCCTGATTTATCAAAAATGCTTGGTCAATGGCTTGATATTGTTGGTATCGATAAGGTTTCAATGATGGGGATGTCATTGGGGTCGGTGGTCGCTTCTTCATTTGCAGACCAGCGTCCAGAACTGATTGACCGTATGGTATTGATGGGGGTCATGCAGAAGACACGTAAAAGCTGGCGTATGCTGCTTGAAGAGTCTTTGCATTTAATGCGTGAAGATCGCATGGAAGAGTTTGGACAGGCTGTTATTCTCTATCTTGTGAATCATGCGAAACTGGACAAAACACGCATGTCGCCAACTGCTAAGCGCCTGTTCTTCAGACAGATGGCTGAGTTTAGCGCCACAGAGCGCGAGCGTTATGAAATTAACTGCAACCGCTTATTGCGTTTAAGTAATGTGCCTGTACCACAATGTAAAACGTTGGTTGCGGCAGGGCAGTACGATAGCTTTACCTTGCCCCATGAAAATGCCGATTTTGCCTTGCAATGCCAAGACATGCAGTTTGCCTTGATTGCTAATGCAGATCATGTCCCGCAATTGCAACGTCGTAAAGAAACCATGAATCTGTTTACCACCTTCTTAAAAGGTGAATCTATCGACAATCTGGATGGCATCATTCCGATGAATCGTGAACAGATGCAACAGATTGAGCGTCGTGGTGAAGAACGTATTCCAGTCTTGCAACCAGAAACCAAACTGACCCATCGTCATTTAGATACTGAGGCAGCGGTGAGCATTGTTGATATCACCTTCTTTGGCGTTTACTTGAAACTTCATCAACTGGAACAGCTTGATTTTGTCAGTCAGCATTCACGTGATTTGGCTTTGAATTTAGCGGATGAAGAAGGCGAGTTTAAGATTGAATGCTTAATTTTTGATGCAACAGAACAAGGGTTACGAATCTTATTTAAGCATGGTAGTTTTGATGTGGCTGAGCGCTTAACCCGCTTTATTGAGCGTCAAAAACAGATTTAATCAATCTTTCAAAATTGGAAAAGGGAAGTGGATCAACCATTTCCCTTTTTTATTGAAGATTATTTATTGCTTGCCTGAATGACCCAGACTAAATCGCCTAAATGTTGTTGCTTGTTTTCTAAAGCGGTCTGTTCAAAAAATTGTTTGGGTTGCAAGACATCGACTTGGTTAAAACCTGCTGCATGGAAAAAGTTTTCGACTTCGAGAGGGGTTTTGAAATGGAAGCTAAAGGCACTGCGTGACATCCATTTGAGTAAACGGCTGCTGTTCCAGATAATGGTCGCCAATTTGTTTTGTGTTGGTTCTGGATAAATATCTGTTAAATAGTGCAGTTCTTTAAAATTTTGGCCGTAGGTGGCAATGGCTTGAATGAGTTGCTGTAATAACGGCTTTTCAAAGTAGTTGATCAGCCCTTCACTCATAATCACCAATGGACGTTGCGGGTCAAAAACTTCAAATGCTGAAGCAAATGCTTCAGTAAATAAGTCGACAGACAACACTTCATCGGTATTTTGTTCAATCTGTTGTAATGCTGCTTGTTTTGTGGCTGCCATGTCCGGCAAGTCTAGCTCACGATAGGTGATCTCAGGATAATGTTGTCTAAACCACCAGCCGCGAGGGGATAGGCCACAGGCAATTTCCAGTACCTGCAAGTCGGGATGTTGCTGGATCAATGCATCTAAATGTGAATCAAGCATGGTGTGGCGTTGTTTTAATGTGGTACGCATGCTGCCGCCAACATATTTTTCGGCCCAGCTTTCAATTGGATGGACTAAGGCGGCGAGGGTCTTACCTTTTTTTGTTGCCAGTGCTGGATGTGAGATCCCCATTTGATACCAGATATAGCCTGTGTAGTGTGCAGTAAATGAAATATGGCGATGTTTTGAAAGTTGTTGTGTCATCTGTCCTAGACTCTATTTTCCTGATTCTTATTTTTAACGATATTTATAACGGTGTCTTGCCGAGTTCTCATCTAATAACAGGATAAGCTTTCAGCTGGAGTTACTTTGGTTTTGCCCAAAAAGTAACCAAAGGCATTGTCATCCGCAAAACCTGTTCACTCCTTGCATGTGATTGATTGCAAACGGGTAGACATGGCATCTATCCTTTTGAGATCACGCAGGTTGCGGATGACTTTACCGAGTATCGTATATCGGCAAAAACATCTTTTTGATGTGAGCTAAGTTAGAATGAATTCTTAAATTCTTCAATGACTTTTCTGACGTTATGCCAGTTTTCATCGTCTAAAGTTAATGTGGTACCGATTTGGATATTTGGAATTTTACCGCGCATACGCTCTAAACGTTGTTGGTTTGGTAAAGCCAATGTTTGGATGCCATCCAATGCGGTACATGCTGCGGCGCGGTCATTACATACCAGACCCATATCGCAACCTGCATTTAATGCTGCTAGGATACGTGCATCCGCACCGCCTGCAACACAAGCAGCTTGCATACTCAAGTCATCTGAGAAGAGTACACCATCAAATTTAAGTTGTTTACGTAAGATTTCTTGTAACCAGAAAGGTGAGAACCCTGCTGGATTTGGATCAACTTGATCATAGATCACATGAGCAGGCATCAAGGCATCGAGTTGTGGCATCAGCTTGATAAAGCTTTGCATATCTTTATCATAGATTTCCTGATATGAACGGTTGTCGATTGCAGCTGCAACGTGTGAGTCAGCTTTGACTGAACCATGCCCTGGGAAGTGTTTACCTGTCGTCGCCATACCTGCTTTTTTCATACCTCGCATAAAGGCATCTGCAAGTGGAACGATATCCTGCATATTTTTTGCAAAGCCGCGGTCACCAATAACATCACTAACGTCATTCAGGTCGAGAACAGGTGCAAAGCTAAAATCAATGCCGACAGCCAATACTTCAATCGCCATGAGCCAGCCACATTGTTCAGCCAGTTCAATTGCCTGCTCAGGATGAGTGAGATAACGCTCGCCTAAGCGTCCCATTGCAGGTAACAAGGTAAAGCCTTGTCTTAAGCGCTGTACACGTCCCCCTTCCTGATCGACAGCAATCAGAATATCTGGACGGACTTGACGCATATGATCGGTTAAAGCACGGACTTGTTGAGGTGATTCAATGTTGCGCGCAAATAAAATCATGCCACCGACTTGCGGAGCTTGTAATAGTTCAATATCTTCTTGAGTAAGTTCTGTGCCAGCAATATCTAGCATCAATGCGCCGATCATAAGGATTCCGTTTGAATTTTGATGAAAAAAACGATAGCTAAATTGTGCAATGATTTGCTACATTTTGTCAGTACAGAATATGATAAAACTACATGATATTGATGATAAGTGCTTATTGGTCATTTATTTATGACGACCAATGAGTTCTGCAAGTTGGTAAAGTATCGAATGAAATGTGTTCATATTGACAGTATCAGCGTGTAATAATTGCCATATCCAAGGAAGTACCAAAATTTTATGAAACTTCAAATGATAGCGTGTGCAGTTGCGATTGCGACTGGTGGTTTATTTTTCTCTCATACCATGAATGAGGCGTTTGCGGCGACCGAGACTCCAGTTGTTTCAACCGTCATCAAGCCATCACAAGAACAAGCGCTCGTGTCACGTCAGCTCGCAACTTTGGTTGATCGCCAGCATTATTTGAATATGCGTTTAGATGCAACCACTTCAAACCGTATTTTGGATATGTATCTTGATAGTCTTGATCCAGATCATTCATTATTTTTAAGCGGTGAAGTTGCGGACTATAAGAATAAGTATGGTTCAACTTTTGGTAGCTCATTAAAAGCAGGGAACTTAATTGGGCCTTTTGCCATTCATGCTCAATATCGTGACCGTTTGAAACAGTTCTATGAGTTTATGTTGGCCGAGTTGAAGAAGCCACAGAACTTAAATCAAAAAGATGTCTATCTTGAGACGGATCGTGAAAAAGCACCTTATTTCCAGACCGCTGCTGAGCAACGGGCGCACTGGCAAAAAATGCTGGTTTCACAGCTGATTAATTTGACGATTAGCAAAGAAGAAGAACAGGCCAAGCAAAAGGCGTTAAAAGCAGATCCATCGCTTGCCAATGGTCAGGATTTGACTGGTCCAGAAGATTTAACTCCAGTTCAGACGCTAACCAAGCGTTATACCCGCCAGTTAGAGCGTATTGGTCGGGTCAAGAGTGATGATGTACTTGATAAAACCCTGAATGCGATGATGGCGACCTATGATCCGCATAGTAACTATTATCCGCCAATTGATGCGATGGAGCTGAATCGTCAGACCACCTTGCAACTTGAGGGGATTGGTGTTTCGATCCGTCCAGAACGTGGCAATGAAGATTACACCAAGATCGAAACGATTGTTGAGGGTGGCCCTGCAAGTAAGTCTGGTCAGGTGAAATCAGGAGACCGCATCATTGGTGTCGCTCAAGATGGCGATAAAATGGTGGATGTGATCGGCTGGCCGAGCTCGGAAATTGTTGGCTTGATTCGTGGTAAACGTGGCACCAAAGTAGTGGTTCGTTTATTAGGTGCAGGGGCACCAATGAGTCAGGCACGTAATGTCACCTTAACGCGCGACATTATTCAGGAAGAAGATGCGGGTGTTCGTTCGCGTACGGTTGAAATCACCCGTGATGGTAAAAAACATCTATTTGGTGTTCTTGAAATTCCATCATTCTATTTTGACTATCGCTCACGCCGTGCGGGAACTGAATACCGTTCAGTTTCTGAAGATACGGCTAAAGCTTTGGAATCGCTGAAAGCTCAAAAAGTTGAAGGTATTTTGGTTGACTTGCGTAATGACCCAGGTGGCTCTTTAGAAGAAGTGGCACGTATGCTGGGTCAGGTGATCAAGTCAGGGCCAGTGGTACAGATCCGTGATGGCAATGGCAATGTTAATGTGTTTGAAGATACGGATGGCGGCGAACAGCTTTATGCTGGCCCAATGGCGGTATTAGTCAACTTGGCATCGGCTTCTGCAAGTGAGATTTACTCGGCTGCGATTCAGGATTATGAGCGCGGTATTATCATTGGTAGTACCACTACAGGTAAGGGTACGGCGCAGGTTCAACTGGATTCACTGGCTTATGGTCAGGCAACGCTGACCCAACGTAAGTTCTACCGTATTACGGGTGGAAGTACGCAAAATAAAGGGGTTGTGCCAGACATCAAACTCGTTGATATCTATAATGAAGAGTTTGGTGAACGTAAAGCGAAAAATGCTTTGAAATGGGATACGATTCCAACTGCACCATTTAAGCGTGAAGGTTCAGTACAACCTTATATTGCCAAGTTAACGGAATCATCTCAGCAACGTGTAGCAGCCGATTCACAGTTTAAGTATTTGGAAACGCGTAAAGCGATTGCCAAGAAAACCTCTGATCAGAAGAAAGTGGTGCTGGATATCAACCAGCGTCGTGCAGAGTTACTTGATCTAGAAAAGCAAACTTTGAATGCTGAAAATCAGCGCCGTGCAGCAACAGGTCTGGCACCTTATGCAAACTGGGAAAGTTACCAAGCTTCGATTGATGCTTTGATTGAATCTCGTGCCAAAATGAAAGCGCATTTACGTCCGCCACTTCCTGAAGAAGAAACCTTCATCACCGAAGCGGCAAATGTACTTTTAGATTATGCCAAGCTACAAAATCGTTAAGTTGATATTGTTTTAAATAAAAAGCCCTGTTTGATACAGGGCTTTTTATTGCTTTTTTAATCTCGATTCTCATGTCGCTACGTACATGTAAGAGGATCTGACATTGGCATCATTTTATGCCTGTCAGTTTTAAAGAGAATAGAAAAAGCTTCTTCACCTTTTACAAAGATGAAGAAGCCTTTGTCTTAGATTACGATGGATTGACGTTGGATCATCCGAGTTGCATTGCTGATTTGTTTAACCAGAATGTCTTATTCGGCACGTATCCAGATTTGATTACGGCCCAGTGCAGAAACACCCAGATATCCACGTAAATGCAGACGTTTGCCATTTGCACTTAATTTGGCTTTCATACTATAAATTTTGCCTGTATTCGGATCAAGAATACGGCCATTGCTATAGTTTAGGCCCTCACTATGTTTTAAACCTGTCACCACATCTAAACCTACAATCGGTTTGTTGGTATAAGGTGCAGGGCAGTCTACACAGGTTTCTTTAGGTGTGTAGCCTGTACGTGGTGTGAGTTTTACAACTTTGCCAGTATATGTTCCATTGGTTTCTTTTCGAATTTCAACCAACCCTTTTGGCGCCCCTGTTTTGTCATCAATACTTTGCCAGAGCCCCGTAATATCCTCTGCAAAAGTAAAACTGCTGATCATTGTTAAAAATAAAACGCTTATTAGTTTTTTGCTCATCATTAAAATCCGTTTAACACCCGTTTTTATTATGTAGTATCTCTAATTAAAGATTCAATCATTATTTTACAGTTGTATATTTATATTTGAAAATTCGATAGTTTTTTATTTTTTCATTAAAAAAAGCCCCTCCATTTTTAGATGATGAAGAGGCTTTTTAAACATATTTAAATATAAGTAGAGTAATTTATTAGCCCTACAAATTTTTACTCGGCACGTATCCAGATCTGATTACGGCCTAGCGCAGAAACGCCCAGATATCCACGTAAATGCAGACGTTTGCCATTTGCACTTAATTTGGCTTTCATACTATAAACCTTGCCTGTATTTGGATCGAGAATACGGCCATTGGTATAATTCAAACCATCTGTGTATTTTAAACCTGTCACGACATCCAGACCGACAATGGGTTTGTTGGTATATGGCGCAGGACAATCTACACAAGTTTCTTTTGGTGTATAGCCTGTACGTGGTGTGAGTTTTACGACTTTTCCAGCATAGGTGCCATTCGTTTCTTTGCGAATTTCAACTAATGCCTTAGGTGCCCCCGTTTTGTCATCAATACTTTGCCAGAGCCCCGTAATATCCTCTGCAAAAGTAAAACTGCTCACCGCAGTTAAGAATAACGCACCTAATAATTGTTTGCCCATCATTAAAAATCCTTTTAACGTTAAGCCCGCCATTATGGATGATTTATGACAACCAGTTCAATAATTAACTGATATTTGTGGCAAATTTTAAGATAAAGATAAAATAAAAGTAGGCAGCCAAATTGCTGTAAACACGCCATTTACTGCCATGCCGAAGGCGGCATATCGGCCAGCGACAGGGCCACGTTGCCATGCCTGAGCAGTACCGATGGCATGTGCTGCCAGACCTAAAGCCAGACCTGAAGCACGTTCATCATGAATGTGTTTTAAGATCCACGGCGAAAATGCAGCGCCAATGACCCCAGATAAAATGACAATCAGCGTCACCAACATCAGAGGTGCATGAAGCAGAGTCGCAATATTCAGTGCAATCGGTGTGGTCACGGCACGCGTCGCAAAAGCCAGAATGGTCGGTTCAGACATATGCAGTAAATAAGCCAGACCCATCGGCAGTGCCACCGCGCTAATACTGGCAAAACATAAAATTCCGAGCATTGATTTGATCGGCAAATCGTCATAGCGCATTGCCGCCAGTGGAATTGCCAAAGCAACAGTGACATAACCCAGTAAATGGTTAAACACGTTATTTACATTGTCCAGATAGCTTTCATAGGGAACGCCTAAAATGAACAGTAAACCAATCACAATAAAGACAGCAAAAACGATCAATGGAATTTGCGGGAATTTTTTATTTAAGGGCTTTGCAATCAGGTAACTGATCAGGGTGATGATAAATCCATAAATAACCATAAACATAGATCAGCCCCTTATAACCAGCGTTTTGCCATTTTGGCGTAAACCCACAGCGGCAATAACGTACTAAAGGTTAAGATAAATAAAAATAAAGGAATTTCTTTACCTAAATGCACTAGCATAATTAATGAACCCGCACAAATAGGCAGAAAGGCAAAAGCACTTTCTTTCATGATCTTGTTATTGGTATCGATCAAACGATTGGAGATTTTTTTGAAACGTCTCCAAATCAATAAGGTCACCAGTAAGCTCAGCAGTCCAACGAGATTGCCTAATTCTGGATGACCAAAGGCTTTGGTGATCGCAACAGCCCCCTCACGATATACAATGATTAATAAAATCGTAAAAAACCAGGCTGTCCAATCAATCTCTTTCATTTTCTTCTCTTAAGCTCGCTGATCTAAACGATGGCTGATTGCAATTAGGGTGATGGTTGATCGATCTCAAATTCTTCCAAAGGTCGCTGGAATAAGGAAGCTTTTTTTCCAAGTATTTCGTCTAATGGCAAATGTGCCTGTTTAATGAGTTGTTCCAGTTTATGCGGCGCAATACAGACCGATAAATGTAAATTGCCATGGTCATCATAATGCTCGGATTGAATGACATTCAGCGTATATAACTGGGTACGGAGTTTCCCATAAGCAGGTTTTAACACTAAATCAAAATCTTGTAACTGGCCCAATAGACATTGTTGAACTGCCTGAGCAAGTAGATCTAACCCTTGTCCTGAATGTGCGGAAACATAAACACGGTCAGGTAGATCAGCGGCTTTATAAATAATTTTAGCAGCATCGCCACTCTGGTCGATTTTATTATAAACATGCAAAATTGGCGCATCGGCACCAATTTCTTTGAGAACAGATTCAACGGCTTCAATCTGTTCTGGCATATTTGGACTACTGCTATCAATCACATGAAGCAGCAAAGTGGCTTCTAAGGTTTCTTCTAATGTGGCTTTAAATGATTCAACCAGATCATGTTGCAGATTTCTGACAAAGCCGACGGTATCCGCCAATACTACAGTGCCGATACCATCCCAGTCTAAACGACGTAATGTTGGGTCCAGTGTTGCGAACAGTTGATCCGCTGCATAGACATCACTTTTTGCCAGTATATTAAATAAAGTTGATTTACCGGCATTGGTATAACCGACCAGTGAAATGGTTGGGATGGCTGCTTTTTGTCTTGCTGCACGACCTTGCAAACGGGTTTGTTGTACTTTTACCAGTTTATCTTTGAGCTGGGTAATCCGAACACGGATTAAACGACGGTCAGTTTCAAGTTGTGATTCACCTGGTCCACGTAGACCGATACCACCTTTTTGTTGTTCTAAATTACCAGTAAAGCCACGAATCAGGCGAGTAGATAAATGTTTAAGCTGAGCCAATTCAACCTGTAATTTCCCTTCATGGGTACGGGCGCGTAAGGCGAAAATGTCCAGAATTAAACCTGTGCGGTCAATCACACGACATTTCAAGATTCGCTCAAGATTACGTTCTTGGGCAGGCGAAAGCGAGTGATCGAGAATGACCAGCTCTGCTTCTGTTTCTCTGACCAGTTCAGCGATTTCATCAACTTTGCCAGATCCGATAAAAAATTTGGGATCAGGTTTATTGCGTTGAACAGAAAGATGTTCAAGGATTTCAGCACCAGCGGATTGAGCGAGCAATCGAAACTCTTCAGCATCAAGATCATCGAGTAGCTGAACAGACACACTGACTAAAATTGCCCGTTCACCGCTTTGACGCTGCTCAAAATTTTCCACGCGAGTAGGTAATCCTTATTATTAAAGTCTTATTCTAGAATAAACTTCAACGAAAGGGCAAAGGCTTACTCGATTTATATGACATTACGACGTAAAAGCTCAATGAATCCGACCAGAGTGCCCATATATAAAATTGACCAGCCGAGAATCATTCTTAAAGCATAGCCATAGGGAATGGTGGTTTGGGTTTCTGATGTTGTGCTTTGCTGATTCATCACATCACCTTTCAATCAATAAATTCGATTTATTTATAATAATTGATCTAATAAACCTTTTAAAATTGAAAAAAATTATGCTCGCATTCGTTTTTTATGATGCAGGTAACTTTTATAAGTAGATAGCGGCATGATATAACTGGATGAATTCAATGCACATGTGCATCTATGCGTACGGTTTTAATGATTTATGACTCAAGAAGCAACTGCGGTAACTAACCCACCATTAAATCTAATCTCTAAATTGAGTTTGTATAGTAAAAAGTTAGCCTCAGGCCTAGAAACAATAGGTGAAGGTTTTTATCTGATTTACCGTCATGGTTTATATAAGGATCCAAATAATCCTGTAAATACGCGTTATGTGCAGTACTTCTGCCGCCGTTTATGCGAAGTTTTCAATATCGAAGTCGAAGTCCATGGCACCATTCCACGTGAACCTGCACTTTGGGTGAGTAATCACATCTCATGGCTGGATGTCGCTGTACTTGGTTCTGGCGCACGAATTTTCTTTCTGGCGAAAGCCGAAGTTGAAAGATGGCCGATCCTGGGGAAACTGGCAAAAGGTGGCGGGACTTTATTTATCAAACGCGGTTCGGGAGATTCAATCCGTATCCGTGAACAGATTACTGAATTTTTAAAACAGGATATTCCTGTTCTGTTCTTCCCTGAAGCGACCACAACCGACGGAAGTAAAGTCAAAAAGGTACATGGACGTTTATTAGGTGCAGCCATTGAGGCACAACGTCCTGTACAGGTGTGTGTGATTTGCTATGTCAATCAGAACGGAGAGCTCGATTTGGTTGCGCCGTTTATTGGCGAAATGACCTTTGCAGAACATGTGCAGCGTGTTTTAGAAATGCCGAAAGTCACCGCACATTTGATGACTTTGCCTGCGATTTCAGTCGAAGGGCATACCGTCGATAGTTTAACCAAAGAAGTTGATCGCCAGATGCGCGCAGGCTTAGCTAAATTGCAGCAGAAGGTATTGACTGTGTTGCCAGAAACGGCTGAGTCTACATAAAGCCTTCGATTGGCAGCCATGAAATGATTTTCACGCCTGCTTTTTGCCACCATTTCATTTTAGGTTCTTTGGTATAAATCAAAGGACCTCTTGGTGTTTCTCTCTGCCAAGTAATTTTCTTATTTGCATCCAACACTAAACGATAAGCATAGGTTTTCAGGTTTTGATCCATGGTGGCATGTACAGCTTGCGCTAATGGTGGGCTATTCAGTAACACCCCAATTTCAGTATTTAAATAAGCTGAACGTGGATCAAAATTAAATGAGCCAATAAACACCTGTTTCTCATCTAAAGCCATCAATTTGGCATGTAGGCTCGAACGACTGAGTCCCTTAAGATTAACCTTGGCTTTTTTCGCTAAATCTTCGGTATGTTTATCTAAATCATTTTTATCCAATGCTGGAAGAAACTCATAAAGCTGCACACCATTTTCCAATAGTTCCTGACGATACTTCCCATAAAAAGCATGGACTACAGCGACGTCATTGGCTTTAAAGGAGTTGGTGAGTACTCTGACTTTGATGCCTTCTTGGGCTAAGTCACCTAAGATTTTCGCGCCTTTCTTTTCTGGAACAAAATACGCCGAGATCAGATCAATATTTTTTTCAGGCTGTTCCAGATGATTGATTAGCTGGAAATTCAGATGTTCTTCTTTTTTGGCTTTTGATTTTATTTTATCTGGTGAATCTTTCACGACCTCAGCTTTGACCCATTCCAGAGAAATATCCCGATTCATAAGTGAATCAATGGCTTGGGAGCGGCTGGTCAAATCGACATAATTCTGTACGGTAATCCGTTTATAGTGTTCATCGAGTTGCTGCTTTAAACTTTCATAGCTAAGTCGATGTGATTTTGGATTCACAATTTCTCGGACATCGTAGGCATATTCATGATTCCAGTAATCATCAAATGATTTGGAAATATCATTGACAGCAGTACCGAACAGCATCACATCAACATCAGAAAATTGATAAGTATCACTGACATTGTAATATTGGTTGGTCATGTTACGACCACCAATCAAGGCCACCTGATGATCTGCAATAAAGCTTTTATTGTGCATTCGGCGGTTGATACGTTTTAGGTCGAGCACCATATCCAGTGCACGATATTTACGAAATCGGTAAGGATTAAATAATTTAACTTCTATATTGGGGTGCTGTGCCAGCGCTAAGAAAATACCTTCAGTATGTTTGGCATTATTATCATCAATCAGTAATCTGACTTTTACCCCACGATCAGCGGCACGAATTAAAGCGTGCAGTGCCAAAGCACCAACCTTGTCGTTATCCCAGATATAGTATTGTAAATCGAGCGTTTTCTCTGCCTTGTCAATCAAACGGAGACGGGCTGCCAGTGCCTCTAGCGGTTCATACAACACATGATAGCCAGTCAGATCGGGGTGCTGTTCTTGTAAAGGACGAATCACTTGAGCTAAAGAGGTTTGGGTGGTATCGATCTGACCAACCGTTTGAATCACAGGCTCAATCTTATGCTTGGGTAGTGTGCTACAACCCGTCATCGTTAACGTCATGGCGCAATAAATCGCAAGCATATTTTTATTGTAAGCGGTTGTACTTATCTTTGTATGTTTGCCATTTAAATGAGAAAATTGCGTCATAATCGTTACTGATTAAAAGTTGGGCTCGAGTATACCATTTCATCGAAAAAGATAAATATAAGATGAGACGTATGTCCCTAAAGTGAAGTTAATGAGGGCTGTAATGTCGGATTCAGATACTATTATTTTTGGTTTTTACCTTATTTTTGCTGTTTTGGCATTATGGGCATTTATTCAAGCCTGGATCCATCAGGCACGTACAGAAACCATTCATCCCTTTAAAGCCTTTGTGCATTTGCTGGCATTTTATCTTTCGTATTTGTTGGTTCCGCTTTGGTTCTTTAGTCTTTACGCAGGCTGGGTCGGTTATTACAGCTTGCATCAGGCGGGGTTCATCTTTTTATTAAGTAGCGTACTGATCTATGCGCGCTTTATTGAGCCACATCAGGTTCATATCAAACGTCATCAATATCGCCTCGATCCAAAACGTGAATTTACCCGTCCTGTCAAAGTCGCATTGGTTGCCGATATGCACGTCGGATTATTTTCAGGTCATGAACGTCAGTTAAAAACGATTGTGAAAAAACTGAATGAGGAAAAACCTGATTTGGTTGTGGTGGCAGGGGACTGGACTTATGAACCTGAAAACCGTTTGGTACATGAGCTGGAAGTACTCAAGCAAATTGAGGCACCTGTATATTCTGTGCCTGGCAATCACGACGAACAATATCCTGGTCCACCGATTCAGGCATTGTTGAGCAAAGCGTTAGAGCAGAATAATGTGATTGATATAGAAGGTAAGATTGTTGATTTTGATGAGTTTCGTCTCATTGGTATCGGTGATTTGTGGGCTGGGAAGGCGAATATGCGCTTTATGCCAGACTTACCTCAAGACAAACCTTGGCTGATTCTGTCGCATAATCCTGACACCGTTGATATGGTGCCTGAATTACCTACTCGACCATTAATGTTATCGGGCCATACGCATGGCGGACAGATCGAATTGCCGTGGATTACCAACTATATTATGAAGCGGGTGTCTATTCTTGGGCATAAAAAAGGTTTTTACACGCATGAGCATGCGGATGTGTTTGTGACTGTAGGCACAGGAATGGTGGGTGTACCATTTCGGTTTAGAGTACCTCCGACGATCGATATTATTGAACTGATTTAAATAAAAAAAGCCGACTAGATTGGGTCGGCTTTTTTATGACTGGAATGTATTAAGGAATAATAATTACATTCACGCGGCGGTTGCTGGCACGATTCTCATCCGAGGTATTTGGCACAAATGGTTGATTTGAACCACGACCCAGAACAGTTAAGTTATTTGGTTTAAAACCCTGATCGATGAAAATAGTAGAAACGCTTTGAGCACGTTCTTCCGAGAGTTTCTGGTTATATTCAGGATTACCGATATTATCTGTATGTCCCACAATTTTTAATTTTTGCAGGTCATATTTATTGAGCTGAGTTGCAAGACGTACAATCTCTTGCTGATGCTCTGGCTTAATATCGACTTTATTAAAATCAAATAATAACCGTTCTGGTAAGCCGAGACTCCAGCCTTCATCTGTTAAAACGAACCCCTCTTTTTTTAACATTTTAACCTGACGATATTTCAACGGGCCAAAACTTAAACATCCAGCCAATGTTAGGCAGAGTAACGCAATAAATGAAATTTTAATGGTGTGAGCGCGCATAACATGTCCTAAATTTCTGGTTTATAAAGAAACCAATGTGGATTTAAACTTTTAGCTTTATACATGGCTTGATCCGCTTGCATAATCAAATCCTCTGGATTCTCTGCAAACTGTGAAAAGGCAATCCCTAAGCTAAAACCAAAATGAATCATTTCACCGTTGAAATCTAAAGGCTCCTTGCAACTCGCCAGTAAACCTTCAGCAATGGTCTGTAAGTGATCCGCATGATGGATAGAATGCAGGATAATAGCAAACTCGTCCCCACCCAAACGGGCAATAAAATCTTCATGGCGGACAGAAAGTTTTAAACGTTCGCCCATTTCTTTTAGAACAGCATCACCTGCCAAGTGACCAAACTGATCATTGATCATCTTGAAATTATTATTGTCGATAAATAATAGGGCAGAATTGTGACGATACTGTGGGTTCTCAAAAATATCGAAAAGCTCTTGGTAGAAATAATGACGATTTGGCAAACCGGTAAGCTGATCGTGATGTGCCTGAAATGAAAGTTGACGATTCTCTTTTTGAAGGTGAGTGTGCCAAATTTGAATTTCTTCTAACAGTTCATTAAACACCGTATTTAAGTTCTGAAACTCTTTAATATGGTTGTTTGGAAAACGAAGATTATAAGCTTTCTGGTCGCTGACCAGTTGAGCGATGTGGGTCAGTGGTTTAATTGCCTGCATGATTTGGCGGTAGGTAATATTCACTGACCATAATAAAGCAATCACAATAAAGAACATTGAAATTGCCAAACCGATAATAATCGTTTTCAGAAAGTGCAAAATGTTTTCTGAACTTCCGTATAACACCAGTTCGCCAACTTTTTTCTTATGATGAACAATCATCAACTTAACTGGATCATGTAAAAACCATCGATCCATTAAATCTTGCATGGTTGAGGTGTGGGCTATTTTTTTAGTACTTTCGGCAAGAAGCTGATGTTGAGGGTCATAAACATGGATCGTACGAATGGCATGTTCACGGGTATAGTCATCTAGAATCTGATCGATTGCCCCACGATCTCTAAACACCACAGCAGGTTGAATTCGTTCAAGAACCGTCTGGCTCAACAGTTGTAAATTCTGTTTAGCGTAGGTTTCCATGGTAAACATGGAAATTGTGGCAAAAGTAAAAGAACAAATTACAAAAGTGATGGCAAAAATCGCAAACTGGGATTTACGGAATAAGGCATGTAAGGAGGTTGATTGATATAAGTTGGAAATCATCTGTACTTACTCCGCATTCTTCGCCAAGAGTAAAACTCGTGGATCGATATGAACTTTGGAATAACTCAGCGCTTCCAGATTAACCTTAAAAGTTGAATAGGTTCTCTTATTATATAAGCAGAAAATACTCCCCACCTCACACGCAGGATTGTTGGTACTTAAAGAAAGTAATGAGCGAGAGGGATAGGACTGGATCAGATTCTGCTGCTGTTGTGGTGATGTCGTAGTGAAATAGGCCACATGACATTCTGTCTTAGGGAAATCTTTCGCGCTTACGGCCTGAACCTGATAATCATAGGCAAGCTGTCGGATGTTCATCTGGAACTGACTTGCCGCTTCTGAATTATCAATCACACAGATAGAAGGACGGGATGTATTTGTCCATTTGCTATAACTTAATATAGATAGTGCTAACTCATAGAAGTTATGAGTTGAAATGGCATAGCAAAGCGGGCTTACAGTAAATAATACTGCAAGCAACAGATATCGAGCTTTTATATTCAAAAACCGTATTTTCAATCAGAAGTGCCAAAAAGTGTGAAGCAAGAGACATATTCTACTGGACTTAATTGTTTAAAAAAAGTTCTTAATCACTCAGGAAAGCCAATAAAAGTAACTATTCAGTTCAAAAAGTATGCGCTTGATTAAATAATTCCAATAAATTTGGAAAAGGGTGTTGCATTGGGTTGGGAATGCTGTAGAATGCACATCCATCGGCGGTGATGCAGATAAAAACTTGTTGAGAAACAAGGATTTGGCTAGATAGGTTGGATTCTTGGGTTGATTGATAAGTTTTAAAAATATCGAAATTACCTGTTGACTTTGAAGAAATTTAGAGTAATATAGCCGACCTAGCTTGATGATGACGAATCATCGAGAAGATCATTAAGAGAATAGAAGAACAACTTGTGTGGATTTTTACTGGTT
>NZ_JSZD01000008.1:0-323 GCF_000788125.1 Acinetobacter sp. neg1
AATGGATCTAAAGATGCAGTGAATGGCGGTCAGGTGAAGAATATCTCTGACAGCATCAAGAACAGCATCGGTGGTAATACGACTGTTAATCCAGACGGTAGCATTACAACCAACAACATTGGTGGTACAGGCAAGAACAACATCAATGATGCGATCAAGTCAGTCGATGACAAAGTGACTAATGGTGTGAATGACCTGACCAATAAAGGTCTCAACTTTGCTGGTAATGCGGGTAAAGATGTACACCGTAAGTTGGGTGACAAGTTAAACATCGTAGGTGGAGCTGATGCTGCAACAGCAGAAGACAAGACCAGCGGTGACCC